>CAWFBR010000012.1:0-94862 GCA_963814125.1 uncultured Chloroflexia bacterium | reverse complement strand
TCCGCGAGCGACGGTCCGACGCTGAGGCCACGCCTGGGTTCGCGGACCAGCACCAGGTGTTCGACCCGACGGTCCTCGATCACCTCCGAGAGTCCCCGCGGCATATCGCGGGCTTCGCCTCGGATCACCTCGGCGCCGAGATCGACCGCGTAGTCGACGTTCGCCTGCAGGTTGGCCCTGCGGTCGTGCGATTGCTGGATGCTCGGCGACTCCAGGGCAACGGCCAGGAGTGGCGCTCGCAGTGAACTCGAGAGCGAAGCAGCCCGCCGCAAAGCGCGACGGCAGTCAGCCGATTCGTCGACGAGAGCCATGACCCGCTCTGCAACCGGCCCCAGGTGCAAACCTCGGTCGGCGACGATGTCTTCGAGCGCCGCGTCGACTCGACCGGCGACGAAACGCAGCGACAGATCGCGCAGGGCCGTGAGGTTGGGCTCAGTGAAGAAGCGGTCCAGCGCGATTGTGGCGCGATCGGTTGGGTAGACGTTGCCGTGCCGCATCCGCTGGCGGAGGGCGTGCGGGCTCATGTCGACGAGCTCGATCTCGTCGGCGGTTCGGACAACATCGTCCGGAACCCGCTCCCGAACCGGCACCCCGAGGATCGTCTCGACCGCGTCCGCGACCGACTCGACATGCTGAACGTTGCACGTGCTGATGACGTCGATCCCGGCGTCGCAGATCGCCTCCACGTCCTGCCAACGCTTTTCGCGCGCCGATCCCGGGACGTTCGTGTGCGCCAGCTCATCGATCAGGGCGACGGCCGGGTGCCGAGCGATCACGGCGTCGGGGTCCATCTCCTCGACGACCACGCCGCGGTATTCGATCCGGCGAGGCGGCACAACCTCCAGACCATCGAGCAGCGCGGCGGTGTGGCGTCGACCGTAGGTTTCGACGAAACCCACGACCACGTCCGTGCCTCGGTCGTGGCGTCGATGCGCCTCCTCGAGCATCGAGAAGGTCTTGCCGACGCCAGGAGCCATGCCGAGGTATATGCGGAGCCGGCCGCGCTCCGGCTTCTCGCCATCGAGGCGGGCAAGCATTTCCTCCGCGGTTGGGCGGCGGGGTTCGGCTTCGGCGGTCATTTCAGCAGGCCATCCAGATCGAGGTTGAGTTCGAGGACGTGGACTCGCGGCTCGCCGAGGAACCAGAGGAACGGTTGCTCGGTGTGGCGAGCGACATAAACGCGAACCGAATCTTCTGTCATGCCGCGTGCCTTCGCGACGCGCGCGACCTGATACTCGGCCGCGGCGGGCGAAACGTCGGGATCGAGGCCCGACGCGGACGAGGTAACGAGATCAACGGGTACGGGGCCACCGCCATTGGTCGCGCGCTCGGCGTCGATGCGGGCGGTGATCGTATCGATCAGCTGCTGGCTCGTCGGGCCCAGGTTCGAGCCGGCCGAGTTGGCGCCGTCGTAGCCACTCGGCGCCGCGCTCGAAACCGCGTCCGATGGCCGGCCCCAGAAATAAAGCGGCTGATCGAAGTACTGCCCGATCAAGCTCGAACCAACCGTCCTGCCGTCCACGACGATCATCGATCCGTTGGCTTGCGCTGGAAAGACGGTCTGGGCGACGGCGGTCACCGCTGCCGGATAGAAGATACCCGTGATGAGGGTCATCGCGGCCAGCATCACGATCGCTGGACGAAGAACGCGGACAGCAGATGCCAGCATCGAGTCTCCTAAGCCAGGTGGAGCGCGGTAACCAGAAGGTCGATCGCCTTGATTCCGATGAACGGCGCGACCAGCCCGCCGGCCCCGTAGACGAGGAGATTCCGGCGCAGGAGCACGGCCGCGGGCGCGGCGCGGAAGGCCACTCCCCGTAGGGCCAGCGGGATCAGGGCGACGATGATCAGCGCGTTGAAGATGACCGCCGAGAGGATCGCGCTCTGCGGGGTGTGGAGGCCCATCACGTTGAGCGCGTTGAGCTCCGGATAGACCGGCACGAACATCGCCGGCAGGATCGCGAAGTACTTGGCGACGTCGTTGGAGATCGAGAACGTCGTGATCGAGCCGCGCGTGATGAGCAGCTGCTTGCCGATGGCGATGACTTCGAGCAGCTTGGTGGGGTCCGAGTCGAGATCCACCATGTTGGCCGCTTCCTTGCACGCCGACGTGCCGCTGTTCATCGCGAGGCCAACGTCGGCCTGAGCGACCGCCGGAGCGTCGTTGGTGCCGTCGCCGGTCATGGCGACGAGGTGGCCCTCCGCCTGCTGCTCGCGGATGAAGCGGATCTTGTCCTCGGGCTTGGCCTCGGCGATGAAGTCGTCCACGCCGGCTTCTCGTGCGATCGTAGCCGCGGTCCGCGGGTTGTCGCCGGTGACCATGACGGTCCGGATGCCCATCTTGCGGAACTGCTCAAAGCGCGCGGGCAGTCCTTCCTTGACCGTGTCCTTGAGCTCGATCAGCCCGAGGATCCGGCAGCGGCCGTCCGAGTCCGAGCGGATGACGAGCGGCGTCGCGCCGGCATCGGCAATTCGATCGGATGCGGCCAGGAGTTCGACCGGCATGGCCCCGTCGAGATCGGCGGCGATCGCGTCTACGGCGCCCTTTCGGATCATGGCGGTGGCGGTCCGCGCGCCGCTCGAACGCGTCTCGGCGCTGAACGGGATCTCCTCGACGATCTCGGAAGCCAAACGAGCCATGGCCGCGTCGTCGGTGGACAGCAGCCGGCGAGCCAGATCGACAATCGAGCGGCCTTCGGGCGTCTCGTCCTTGATCGAGGCGACCAGCGCCGCCGTCAGCGCTTCTCGCTCATCGACGCCTGGGGCCGCGATGATCGACGCGGCCATGCGGTTGCCGTGCGTGATGGTCCCGGTCTTGTCGAGCAGGATGACGTCGACGTCGCCTGCCGCCTCGACGGCCCGGCCGCTCATCGCGAGGACGTTGAACCGCGCCACGCGGTCCATACCCGCTATGCCGATCGCCGAGAGCAGCCCACCGATCGTCGTCGGGATTAGGCAGACGAGCAGCGCGACCAGGGCGACGGTGCTGATCGTCGTCCCAGCGTACTGGCCGAACGGCCGGAGCGTCACCGTGGCCATCAGGAACACGATCGTGAGTCCCGACAGCAGGATGGCGAGCGCGATCTCGTTGGGCGTTCGCTGACGCTTGGCGCCTTCGACGAGCGCGATCATTCGGTCGAGGAAGGTCTCGCCGGGGTTCGTCGTCACTCTGATCACGAGCCGATCGCTCACGAGGGTCGTGCCGCCCGTGACGGAACTGCGGATGTCCGTGCCGGGTTCCTTGAGCACCGGTGCCGATTCGCCTGTGATCGCCGCTTCGTTGACCAGACCCACGCCTTCGATGACGTCGCCGTCGCCCGCGATCGTCTGACCAGCTTCGACCACGATTACGTCGTCCCGGCGAAGCTCGCCCGAACCAACGGCCTCGAGCGTGCCATCGGCCCGGCGCCGATGGGCGATCGTCTCCGAGCGCGTCCTGCGCAGCGTTGCCGCCTGCGCTCGACCGCGCGCCTCGGCGACCGCCTCGGCATAGGTCGCGAACAGGACCGTGAACCAGAGCCAGATGCCGATCTGGAGCTGGAAGCCCGCGCCCGAAGGCCCACTCACGGGCTCGAGCCCAACGACGTTCGCGATCCAGTAGAGACTCACGAGCACCGCGGTGATCTCGACCACGAACATCACGGGGTTCCGAATGAGCAGCCGCGGATCGAGCTTTCGCAAAGCGTGCGGCAGGGCCGAGCGGAGCAGATCCGGATCCATGATGCCGCGCGGCTTGGGAGCGGGCGCGCCGCCGGCCGGCTTGGCGCCGCGAAGCGTCACGAAGCGCTGGAAGCGCCGCGTTCCGCGACCAAGCTCGACGGATCGAAGTGTGAGGCTCATCGCTAGAAGGCCTTTCCCGCGTTTTGGAGCAGCTGCTCGACGATCGGTCCCAGCGAGAGCGCGGGGAAGAACGTGAGCGCGCCGACGATCATCACGACGCCGATCAGCAGCACGGTCCAGAGGGGACCGGTCGTGGGGAACGTTCCCATGGTCGGCGCAAGGCGTCGCTTGGCGGCCATCGAACCCGCGAGCGCGAGGATCGGGATGATCATTCCGTAGCGCCCGATCAACATGGCGATGGCGCCGGTGATGTTGTAGAAGGGTGTGTTGCCGCCGAGCCCGGCGAAGGCGGAGCCGTTGTTGCCGGTCTGGCTCGAGTAGGCGTACAGGATCTCGGAAAAGCCGTGCGGGCCTTTGTTCAGCGGTCCCGCGAGCCCCGGCGGCGCAACGGAGGCGAGGGCCGTGAAGCCGAGAATGCTCGCGCCGAGCACGAGCGCGGTGACCATGGCCATCTTGATCTCGTAGCTCTCGACCTTCTTGCCGAGGTACTCGGGCGTCCGGCCCACCATTAGCCCGGCGATGAAGACCGCGAGGATCGCGCCGATCGTGAGCATTCCATACATGCCCGCGCCGATTCCGCCGGGCGTTATCTCACCTAGCTCCATGTTGAACAGCGGCACCGCGCCTGCGAGCGGCTGCGCGCTGTCGTGCCAGGAGTCGATGGCACCCGTACTCGTGCCTGTGGTCGACGCCATGAATAGACCGCCCACCGCCGAACCGAAGCGAACCTCCTTGCCCTCCATGTTGCCGACGCCTTGCTGGGCAACACTGGCCGGGAACTCGGGGTTGCCCTGGTATTCGAGGTGCATGGCGAACACGGCCCCGACGAGCAAGATCGCGGACATCGCGGCGAAGATCGTCCAGCCCTGCTTCTGGTTGCCGGCGTATTTGCCGAACGTGTATGTGAGGGCGAACGGGGTAACCAGCAGGGCCCAGATTTCGAGCCAGTTGGTTAGTGGCGTCGGATTCTCGAAGGGATGGGCCGAGTTGGCGTTGAAGAAGCCGCCGCCGTTGTTGCCGAATTCCTTGATCCACTCTTGCGAGGCAACCGGTCCGACCGCGATGGCCTGCGTTCCTCCCTGGAGCGTGTGTGCGAGCTGCGTTGGGTTCCAGGTCTGCGGCACCCCCTGCCAGACGAGTACGATCGCGCCGAGGACCGAAACCGGCAGCAGCACGTAGAGGATGCCGCGCGTCAGGTCCACCCAGTAGTTGCCGAGCGTCTTCGAGCTGCGGCGGGTCAAGCCGCGGAATAGGGCGATCGCGATGACGAGGCCGGTTGCCGCCGACGTGAAGTTGCGAACGGCGAGCATGGCCGCTTGGATGCCGTAGGTGGCACCGCTCTCGCCCGCGTAGTTCTGCCAGTTGGTGTTCGTCTCGAAACTGGCCGAGGTGTTGAAGGCGAGATCCGGGGACATCGGCGCAATGCCGCCCTGGTTCCCTGGCAGCACGTCCTGGAGTCGGAGCATCACATAGCCCGCGACGATGGCGACGAGCGCGAAGGCGAGCACGGCGATGGCATAGCGTTTCCAGTCCTGCTCGACCGTTTCGTCGATGCCGGAAACCCGGTAGACCGCGCGCTCGACGGGGCGAAGGATCGGGCTCAGGAAGACGCGCTCCCCTTCCATCACCCGGTAGATGTAGCCGCCCAGCAGTGGCGTCGCGACCACAACGGCGATCGCGATGGTCGCCAGGGTCAGGAAGTCACCAATGGCCACGGCTAGAAATCCTCCGGACGAAGCAGAGTCCAAAGCAGATAGATGAAGCCGAACGCCGCGACCAAACCCGCCAGGAGATCGAGCAGGTTCATCAGCGCACCTTCTCGCAGAGCCACAGATAGGCGCGCAGCACGAGCGCGACGGCGGCGAGAATCGCGGCGACCTGCCAGTCGGTCACGAGCCACCTCCGACCCCAAGGTCCACCGCACTCGCAGCCGACGCGGCATCGGGCTCGCAACAGGTCCGGTTCACGACCTCGATCAAGGTCGGCATCGCGAAGGGCTTGGGCAGCAATCCCGCGACGTTGAACTCGCGGAGGCGAGCCGGCGGAACGGCGGTGGCGGTGACGACGAAGACGGGAGGATTGCCTGCCGCCTTGAGGCTTCCGCCTCGGAGCAGGTCCCACCCCGACGCCCCTGGCAGGTTGATGTCGAGCAGGACGATAGTGGGGCGAAAGCCGGCCCGTAAGAATTCCATGGCATCCTCGGCCGATACGACCGACTGAGCGTCGTGGCCGAGTGCCCGCAGATGGCGGACCACGATGCCGGCGAGGCCCTCGTCATCCTCCACGAACAACACGCGGGCGGTCCCGTCAGACATGAGGCCGACTCGCCAGCTCGCTGGAGCTCGCGCGTACGTGGATTTCGGCGGCGAGTGAGTCGTCAGCCCAGAAGTCGGTTTCAATCGCCACGCCGGCCTTTGATGCCGAGTCTTCGAGAAGTTCGGCGATCTTGCGCCCGAAATGGAGCCCGCTCAGGGTCACTCCGCTCGCGACACCGCTCGCGACGAGCTCGATCGAGGCCGCTACGTCGGCCATCTCGGCCGCCAGCCTCTCGGCTACGAGGTCGTTTGGAATCGAGGACGTATCCATGAGCCCATCGTCGCCTCGGGGCCCAAGAGGCACGGCCGGGCTCTCGCCCATCGGGGCGAAACACGGTCTAAACGAATTGATCCAAACGGAGGCTCAGCCGGCCGCCAGCGACTCCTCGTCGGCGACGCGATAGCCGACACCGGTCTCGGTCACGAACAGGCGCCCGGCCAGCTCGTCGCCCGCGAGCGCGGCGATCTTGCGACGAACCCTTCCCATGTACACGTGGACGTACTCACGCGCGTCCGTATAGGCGAGACCCCAAACCGCCCGCAGCAGTCGCTCTCGTGTGACCAATCGACCCTGGTTGGACAGCAACACCTTGAGCAACTCGTATTCGCGCGGCGTCAATGCCAGGTGCTCCGTCCCGACACGGACCGTACGCTGGAGTGGATCGAGCTCGATTGGACCGAGTCGGAGGCACCCGTCGGGGTTGACGGCGGCTCCGCCGGAGCGCCGGAGCACAGCTCGGATGCGGGCGTTGAGTTCGTCGATCGAGAAGGGTTTGGAGAGGTAATCGTCCGCGCCGGCTTCCAGTCCCGCGATTCGGTCGCGCTCCTCGCCCCGGGCGGAGAGGACGATGATCGGGGTGGCGGCTTCGCGGCGGACGCGCCGGATGACGTCGATACCGTCGAGGTCGGGCAACCCAAGGTCAAGAAGGATCGCGTCCGGTCGGCCGCCGTCCCACGACCGCAGGGCTTCGGCGGCATCGGCCGCCTCGTCCACCTCGAAGTCACGCCGGCGCAGGTAGGCCGCGATCGTCCTGCGGGCCGGCGCCTCGTCTTCCACCAGGAGCAAGCGAGGACCACTCATCCGACTTCTGCCTCCGGCTCGCTCGGGGCGGCCACCGTCGCTGCCGGAAAGTCGATGGTGACGCGGAGTCCGCCGAGATCGCTCTTCTCGGCTCGGGCCGTCGCGCCCATGGACCGCGCGAGGCCGGCGACAACGGTGAGTCCTATTCCCATGCCTCGGCGCGACTTCGAGCGCTCGGCCGGCACCTGGTAGAACTTGTCGAAGAGCCGCTGCAGCGAAGCCGATGGCACGCCTCGCCCATCGTCCTGCACGCTCATCTCGACGGTTGCGGCTTTCGACTGGCTGAGTCGAACCTCGATATGCTCGCCGCCATATCGGACGGCGTTCTCGAACAGGTTGGCGAGTATCTGGCCGAAGAACACCTCGTCAACTCGAAGGAGCACCGGCTCGGCCGGAGCGATGATCCTGATCTCCTTGCCGGCGGACGCGACCCGAGCGGCCGTCTCCCGCGCCAGTTCGGCTGGATCGCGCAGCTCCATCTCCGGCTTGAGCGCACCGCCTTCGATCCGGCTCAGGTCGAGCAGGTTTCGGACCAGCCGGCCCATTCGTTCGGCTTCCGCGTCGATGGTCTCGAAGGCGTCTCGCTGTTCATCGCCACTCCAGGTGATCGAACGATCGAGCATGCTGCCCGCGGCCGCCCGGATCGTGGCGAGCGGCGTGCGCAGATCGTGCGAAACGGAGTCGAGCAGCGCCGTCTTGAGGGCCTCGCTCTCGCGAGCGATCTGCGCGGCCGTGGCCTCGCCCGCGAGCCGGTCCCGGACGATCGCCTGACCGAGCTGATCCGCGGCTGCGGACAGGATCCGGGTTTCGGACCGGTCCGGCTCAGCCTCCCCATGAGCCCTCACAGCCCAAAGCGATCCGATCGGCTGTCCTGCCGCCTCGATCCGGACACGATGCAACGTCTCCCTCGTCCGGCCGGGCACCATCGGCACGTGCGCCCGACGCCAGTTCATCTCTCCGTCAGGGCCGCGCTGGAGAACGACCTGCCAGCCCGCGATCGGCCGGGTATCGCCGGGAGCAGTGTCGGCCAGGACCCGCTCGGAGACCGGGTCGGAACCCAGGCCGACCCATACCCGATCCATGGCCGTGACTTCGCACAGCCGCTTGACGACCACTGGGGCGGCATCATCGACGGTGGTCGTTGCCGCCAGAACGCTCGTGACGGAATGGAGGCCTTCGGCCTCTCGGGCTCGGGCTGCCGCGTCCGCGGCGCGTTGCGTCTGGATGGCTACGAGGCGCCCGATCGCCACGGACACCGCGAGGAGCAGGATCAGATTGATCCACTCGTCGGGGCTCTTGATGGTGAGCGTGTAGAGCGGCTGGACGAAGAGAAAGTCGTACAGGATGAATGCCGCCACAGAGGTGGCGATTGCGGGCCACGTCGCATATCGCATCCCAACGACCAGGACCGCCAGGAGGTAGATCGGCGCCGGGAAGGTGGCATGGACCGTCGCCCTGAGCAGCGCGATGACGAGCGTGGCCACGGCCAGCGACGCGAGGGCCACGACCGTCGTTTCGGCCAGCCGTCGCCGCGAAGGGAATCGCCCCGGCAGCACGCTCATCGGCAGATCGTAGCCCTCCGAAGAGACGGGGAGCCTACATATCCCACCCGTATTGAGCGCTTGTTGAGGGGCGGAAGTCAGGACAGTCGGGATCCTGGCGTCTTGGGCTATGGATGGGCTGCTGTCAGAAACGCCAGGCGCCGCTGCCAGACCTGCTCGGCCGCGCGGCCGAACCAGATGAAGTGAGTCTCGGCGTCCAGTTCGACGGTCTCGTGATGACTGCATAGCGACTCAGCGAGGGCGTCCGCTGCGCCCTGGGCGCGTCCCGATTCGACCGCGCAAAGCCGAACTACCCACTGCCAGTGTCTTGGGCGGCCTCTACATCTGCATCGGGCTGCCGATCTGGAAGTAGTTGCCGTCCGGATCGGCGAAGGTCGCGATGTAGATCTCCTGGTCTGCGTTAGGTCCCATCGGGTTGTACGGCTCGCGGACGACCGTCGCGCCGGCAGCGCGGATCCGCTCGAATTCGGCCTTAACGTCCTCGGCTTCGAGGTTCCAGATATTTCGGCCGGGCTCCTTGTTCGCGCCGTGAACCTCGTCGTGCGGGCCGATCATCACATAGCCGGCACCGACCATCCAACCGGTGTACGGAGCCTCGTCCCAGCCAGGTTCACCCAGCACTTTCTTGTAGAACTCGACCAAGCGAGCGGGGTCATCCGACCCGATCAGGATGCCGGTCAGCTTCACGGGATGTCCTCCGGTTAGGCGCCTGCGCGCGGCCCGGGATGCGGCGCATGCCGAGCCTCCAGGAACGAACATACCCAATCTCGCGACCGATCCAACTATGGCCCGGATCGCGGAACACGATCTGCGTGGACCATTCCCGAACGGCCGGCAACGGCATCAATTCGAGGCACTGCCGCCGAGGGTCGCGGGCTCGCCGGCCCGGGACTGTCAAGCCTCGAGGCCGTGTCCGGGGTGCCGGGGATCATGCGCATCCGCGGCGAGGGCCGGCCCGGCAAGCGTCTCCGGCGCGAGCTCGAGCGCCTGCGCCGGGCTGCCGACGACTGGGCACGGACCCGAGGCGAGGTCGTTTCGATCACCTCTTTGTCAGGAGGAGGAAGAGAGCGCCTGCAACCACGACCAACGCGATACCGGCGGCAAAGACCCAATTGCCCCACCACATGTCTTTGTTGACCCTGCCCACCAGGATAAGGACCGCTGAGACCACGGCCATCAGGGTCAGAAATGGGTGAGCCTTCACACGAGGCGGCATGTTGTTCCTCCGATCTGTCGGCCTAATGAGGCCTGTACTTGCCTGGACCGTTACGAGCGTTACCCACGGAACGCATCCATGAACCGCACCCGGGCCCCGATGCGCATAGCTGCGTTGGTGTACATGCGGCCGGCCAGCCAGGTCAGGCCGCCGATCGAGGCGATGGCCAGCCCCGCAGCCAGGCCGATCTGCCAGAACGGCACGTCGGTGACCGCCATCCGCACCGGCATCAGGATTGGGGCGAACGGCGGCAGCATCGAGCCAACCGTGGCCAGGGGGCCGCTCGGATTCGGCAGCATCGCGTACATGAGCAGGTACCCGGCAATCTGAAGGATCGAGATCGGGGCGACGGCGCTCTGAATCTCCTCCTGGCGCGAGACGAGCGCGGCGACACCGGAGTAGGCGGTGGCGTAGAAGAGGAAGCCGAGCAGGAACCAGCAGAGATCGCCCAGGATCGCGCCCACCCCAAGGGCGGGAATCGCGGCGACGTTGGTCACGTGGACCGCGATCAGCGCCGCCGCGCCCACGATCGTGAGTTGCAGGAGACCGACGAGGCCGATCCCGATGACCTTGCCCGCCAGCAGGCGGCTTGGCTGGATCGTGGCGAGCAGGATCTCCATGATCCGCGTCGCCTTCTCCTCGACCACGCCCTGGGCCACCATATTTCCGTACTGGCCGAGCGCAATCCAGAGGATTATTCCGAGGGCCAGGCTGGCGAACAGGTTCTGGGTGTCTTTGGGATTGGGGGGCTCCAGAAGCTGGATCGGGACCAGGGACATGGCCGACTTGACGGCCGCAGGCGAGAGGCCGGCGTCGGAAAGGCGTGCCGCCTCCGCAGCCAGGGATAGGGCGGACTCGACGTTGGATGGGACCGCAGAGTTTGCCACGGCCGTCGGTGCGGTCGAGGTCCCGATCACGAGCACGTCGAGGGTGCCCGCCGTTACCTGCGCCTTCCCGGCTGTGACGTCGGCGATATCGCTGACCGTCACGTTCGCACCCAGGGCCGCGGCCGACGCGGTGAACGTCTGCTCCAGTGCCTGCGACCCGCCGCTGAAACCCACGCGCACGGGGTTGGTCTTGCCGGCGAGCAGCGACGCGGCAACGATGCCGACCACGACGAGGGCGGTCATTACGATGGTGCCGCCAACGAAGACGCGCGAGCGCAGCCGCATGCGGACCTCGCGGCGAGCGACGAGGAACGCGGTCGGCAGACCGCGCGTGGCCGGCAGAGGGCGCGCGCGGCCCGGACCGGAAGACCGGGCACTCATGCCGCTGCCTCCTCGATTACGCTCCGGAAGATCTCGCCGAGGGTGGGCTCGACGCGCTCGAACTCGCGCACCGGGCCGGTCTTCAACGCCGCGCGGAGCAACGCCTGATCGTCCACGCCGGGATCCAGCTCGAAGAGCCGCCGGGTGCCGTCGACCTGCGCGAGGCGGACGCCCGGCACGCCGGCTTCCCAGTCGGCCGGGGCCCCGGGAACGTCGATCCAGCGGCGCTCCTGCCCCCCGGCGCGAAGCTCTGCGACAGTGCCGCAGGCGACCATCTGTCCCCGCTCGATGATTCCCACGCGATCGCACAGTCGCTCGACGAGCTCGAGCTCGTGGCTGGAGAAGATGACCGGCAGACCCGCATCGGCCTGCTCGCGGAGAACGGCGCTCATGACGTCGACGGCTACCGGATCGAGCCCGGCGAACGGCTCGTCGAGCACGAGGAGGTCCGGACCGAAGACCAGCGCGGCGGCCAGCTGGACACGTTGCTGGTTGCCGAGGCTGAGCGCCTGGACATCGTCGTTGGCCCTGTTCTTCAGGCCGAACCGATCAAGCCAGCGCAGGGCCGAGACCTGGGCCTCCGAGCCGCTCATGCCGTGAAGCTCGCCCAGGTATGCCAGCTGGTCGGCCAGTCGCATCTTCGGATACAGTCCCCGCTCCTCGGGCATGTACCCAATCCGTCGGCGCGCCGCCAGGTCGAGCGGCCTTCCATCCCACCGCACCTCGCCCGTATCGGCGCCGAGCACCCCGAGCACGATCCGCATCGTGGTGGTCTTGCCAGCTCCGTTGCGCCCGACGAAGCCGAACACCTCGCCGGCACGGATGTCGAACGTGAGGTCCTGGACCGCAACGGTTGCCCCGTAGCGCTTCGAGATCCCTTTGACCTCGAGAAGCCGATCTGAGCTCATGCTTCCTCCCGCGCGGCCACCGCGGGTTCGCGTGGCAAGAAGTCAACGTCGGTCTGCTCGGTTCTGTCGGGCTCGCCCGAGCGTCCCTTCCCGGCCGCGGGAAGGCGGCCCGCGTCCCGAAGAGCGCGGCGAAGGAGGAACTCGATCTGCCCGTTCAGGCTGCGCAGGTCGTCGCCCGCCCAGCCGCGGAGGGCCGCCATCGTTGCGGGATCGAGTCGCAACAGGAAGGGCTTGCGTTCCATGGTCATGTCCCCGTGGTCGGCTACTGATACAGGGTTCCCGTGTTCACGACCGGTTGCGCGTCATGGTCGCTGCACAGGACGACAAGGAGGTTGCTGACCATCTGCGCCTTGCGCTCCTCATCGAGATCCACGATGTGCTTCTCGGAGAGCTGATCGAGCGCCATTTGAACCATGCTCACGGCGCCTTCGACGATCCGGGTGCGGGCATCGATGACGGCGCTGGCCTGCTGGCGACGCAGCATCGCGTTGGCGATCTCGGGGGCATAGGCGAGGTGGCTGATGCGGGTGTCCATCACCTCGATGCCGGCCTTCTGGAGACGACCTTGAATCTCCGCCTGCAGCTTCTCGCCGACTTCGTGGGGGTTTCCTCGCAGCGAAAGCTCGTCACGGTGGGGCTCGTACGGGTATGAGGTAGTGAGCGTGCGGATGGCCGCCTCGGTCTGGACCTTGAGGAACTCGGAGTAGTCGTCGACCTCGAACAACGCCTCCGCGGTGTCCGCCACGCGCCACACCACGACCGCCGCGATCTCGATCGGATTGCCGTCGTGGTCGTTGACTTTGAGCTTCTGGCTCTCGAAGTTGCGCACCTTGATGGAGATGCGGGGTCGGCGGGTGAACGGGTTGACCCACCAGAGACCCTGCGATTTGAGGCTGCCGGCGTAACGACCGAACAGCACCAGCGCACGTGCCTCGTTGGGATCAACCACCGTGAGGCCTCTCCAGCCGAAGGAGACGAGCACGGCATATACCAGGATCCCGAGGTGGAGATACCGCGGGCCGCTCGACACCTGGGTCCCGATGTCAGCGATGTTGAAGGCGACCGCGCCGAGTGGGACCACGGTGGCCGCGAGCAGCACGAGGAGCACCGGGAACCCGTTGAGTGCGTGCGCCTTCCGCTCCTGGATCATGTCCGTCTCCTACTATCGAGGTGATATCACAACGATAGTAGCAGCTCATGCAAGGGGAGCATTTGTGCCGAACTGGCGCCACCGGCGCTTATCAAGACGGCCGGGAGCTTGGCCCGACGATGCCGTGCCGCTGGGCGGCTGACAGCTACTCGCGTCGGACGTTAGTCCCTGTCGACGAAGCGGGCGGAGCCGCCTGCCGCCCGGGCGCGGTCATAAATGGCTCTTTGGAGCAGCACGCCTTCTGCGAGGCAGGATGCAGCGTTGCCGGTCGCAGAGTTCACCTCGCGTAAGGCGGCCTTGTGGAATTCCGCGACCTGGCCCTTCAGGCCGTCGTCAACCCATTTCGTGGCGAGCGCCGCTCCAGTCTCACCCAGGAAGCCCGATACGTCGAGGGAGGCGGACCCTACCTTGTTGCCGGCTTTGACCCGAAGTGTGAGGAAGAACAGGAGCAACTCCAGGTCGGCGCCGATGGTGGCAAGCTTGTCGAGGTCCTCGCCCGGGTAGCGGTCACCCAAGAATTGAAACACCATGGAATTCGTTATCAGGAGCGCCTCAATCACCCCGTCGACCGACGTGGACCCATTCCTGAACTCAGACCAGAGCTCGAGAGCCCTGCCGGTTATCGAATACAACCCATAGGGCAACGCCAGACCCTGCAGCTCCAGAACGGTCGATTCGATCTGTTCCGCAGGCGCACCTTCGACCATCATCCGCAACCACTTGATGGACAGGGACCCGATCTGGAAGGCTCGGCACGCCAATCCTTCCGGCAGGTCGCCCGGTCGATCGGCTTGACTCTCCCTGCCATGGATGGAGCGCGCGATCTCCAGGGCCTTTAGCTGGCCGCGGTAGTCCTCCGACCAGTAGTCCACCATCTTCTCCACAGCGAAGCTGCCGCCGAAGGGCGAACCCGACTCGGCCACGTGCAAGCGCACGCCCGGCGGCAAGCGATCCCACGCCCAAGGGCTCAAGACGAACGTCGACACGTGCGCTCGTCCATGGGCCAATGGAGAATCGCGATAGTCCACGAGGTTCCAGCCCTGCCAGTTCTTCAGGTCGCTCTTCTGCATAACCGCCGCGGCATCGCATCGCGCGGATGGATAGACCAGGGCGTCGGCCTCGTTCTGTCGCATCCAGTGGCCGATCGCCAGGAGCGTGGATCCCGTGTCGGCGGGGTTGCCGCCGCCGATGTCCGGGTTCATCAGTGTCGGTAGCATCGACCAGAAGCTGTCGGGCATCGGCGGCACGCCGTTGTCGAGGTGGAACTGCGAGTGGGCGATTGTCGGCGACGACCCCAGCCCCCCAGAACCCTGCTTGATCGTGTCTGGAAGCTCGCGGAAAGTCCGATAGAACCACTCTTGGACGTCGGGGAAACGCAGGTCAATCGTCCTCTTCACCCTGGTGTGGGACACGCGATACGGGAACTTGTAGATGAAGAGCGGGCTTTTCTTGAGTCCGGGGGCTTGCTGGAACTTCAGGGCGCGGAACCGTTGCGGTAGCCGTTCCGGTTCGTGTATAAGAACCGCGACCGCGGGCTGCGCTGCAAGCGGCACCGTGACGTCCTGGATCTGAAGCTGCGCCCCACTAGCCAGGTCGAGGACTTCGACCATTCCCAGGTCCACCGGGTTGCGATACGCACGAAGTTCGTGAGCGAGCGTCTGGGCGTCATCGCCACTGGCGTCCCGGCATACGGCGGAGTAGCGCCTTCTGGGCAGATCGAAGCCTGCATACCGGCGCGGTCTTCGTTCGCCCGGCGCGATCTCGATGAGAGGCGCAAGAAGAGAGGCGAGGGGATGCTTGATCGACTCCTGATAGGCGTCCTGGGCTGCGGAGGTTCCCTCAAAAGTCGGGAACAGAAGCTCGAACAGGCCCTGCTCCGTGTCCGATAGGCTCTCCTGCGCGTGCTGCTTGAGATAGCCGTCGAATCCCCGAAATGGCGTTCGCCCCATGGACCGTATCCTCGCTTCGGTTTCAGTTCGATCGCGGTGGCGGCGATGGCTGCTCCGAGATGATAGCCAGCCGAACCTGCCGCGAAGGGCCGGGCGCAGCCTCCTCTGCTCGCCATCAGACGGCCACGGCTGGGGGACCGGGCGTTACCAGACTCCGGCTACCACCATCCGCGCGCCCCAGGCTTCGACCGCGGGCGGAAACTCGTTGCGGACTTCCGTCCAGCTGTGCACCCAGATCGACTTGATCCAGTCGTGGCCGATGTGGTTCGCGGTCAGGATCTTGTCGAAGTTCTCGGCCTGCGCGCCGTAGAAATCCTGCGTCGGTGAGGCGATCACGATGAAGAACGAGCTTGCCTTCTGCTCGCTGGGCAGGTCCGGCACCAGCAGGGCAGGCGAAACCTTGTCCATTTCGGCCTGACTGTCGTTGTACGGATGGGAGGCGGAACCCGAGCCGATGCCGGCGTAGAAGTAGCCCGAGAACGAGATCGAAGTGGTGAACACGTCCGGGTGCCGGGCGAGCAGCATCGCGGCGCAGAATCCGCCCGCGGACTGCCCCATGATGCCGCGAGCGATCGGATCCTTGATGGTCCTGAACTGGGAATCGACGTACCTCACGACGTCGCCCGAGATGAAGGTTTCGAGCCACATCTGCTTGTCGGTCGAGTCCGCGCACTGGCTGTCCGGGAACGTTGCGCCGCTCGAGTCGATGAAGACGACTATCGAGGCAGGCATCGCCCCGGAGTCGATGAGCTGGTCGAGGGCCCCAATAACGCCGGTCCCGCCGTTCCAGAGTTCCAACCCGGTGGGAGCCTCGTAAAGGACCGGGTAGAGCCGATCGGGCGACGAGTCGTACTCGGGCGGCGTATAGACGTTGACGTCGACGGTATTGCTGGTGCCGTTAATCCAGGGCGCGGGAAAATCGAACCGGGTCACGCGTCCCGCCCCTGTCGGCTTCCAGGCGAGCCACGGCTTCGTGCCGGGGCTGGCATGCGGAGTCGGGCTCGGTGAAGGTGACGGCGTCGCCTGCAGGGGATTCGGCGAGGCCGAGGGCGAAGGGGTGGGCGTCGGCGTTTCGGACGGGGCGGGCGGGATACTCACGAGAGGGACCGAGTTGCCGGGCGCCAGCGCGATGAAGTGACCGCCGTTCAGCATCAGCGAGTCCGGCGCGAGATTCACCATGTCGCCGAAGGCGGGGAGGGTCACGACCAGAAGCGCGACGACCAGAGCGGCGGCCACCGGTCGGCGAGCGCCCTCGCGGCTCGGCCTCCGGGCCCTGACCATCTCAACGACGGAAGCTGCGGTCGCGATCAAAGGGGGCCTGAGGGCGGCCGCGAGCGTGGCGCCCGCCCAGGCCGATATGAAGCCGATCACCACGAGCGTGATCAGGGTGAGTGTCCAGCCGACCGGATCGAACGACCCAAGCGCGCCGGTCGCGGATAGAGCGTTCTGGGTCTCGGCGATGAACGTCTGACCGAACAGCGCGGCCACCGCGGCGGTGCCGAGCAGCGCTCCCGCGACGGGACGATCAATCGCCAGCGTCGCGGCGACGGCGGCGATAGCGCCGACCACGAGCGTGGTGATCAGCTGGGCCCGATCCGGATCGAAACCCATGATCACCAGGGTGCGGTCGCTCTCCTGGACCGTCCCCGAGAAGACGGCCACCAACACGACCAGGGCCGCGGCCACGAGGCCGGCGAAGGGCCGGGGAATCTCCCTGAGGGCACCGAACGTCAGCCTGCGAATCCGTCCGAGGCCCCCCGTGGCCAGCGCGCGAATTCGGCCGAGGGTGCCGACGCGGATCTCGTCAGGCCCTACGATCGTGACTGTCTCGGGGTGCCCGTCCTGAGCCTGGCGATCGACGATCTGGCGATCCGGCCCGGCGTCGGTCGCGGGCTGCAGCTGGCGCAGCGTGCCGAGGCGACCGGCGCGGAGCTCGTCATCGTCGCTGGGGCTCGCAGTTTCAAGCTGGCCGCCCTGAGCAGGGCCGGCCGTACCGTGTCGGGACTTCATTCAGCGGCAGCCTGAGGCGCGATGTGACGGCGGCCAGGCAGATGAACGGCGCCGGAGAGATGGACGCGCATGAGCCCGATCACGAACCCGACCAGGTCGCGGCGCCTGCGCATCGCCCCGTAACGCGGGACCCAGTACGGGTCGAACTTGCGCTTGAAGACGAACAGGCCGCGAACGTCGTACCAGCGCCCCACGAGCCGGCCGGCGCCGGCAAGCAGGCGTTCTTCCCAGGCTCCCGACGCCGGGTCGAGTCCGGCGAGAGGGGCAAGCCCGAGCGAAAGAGTGCTCGCGCCCGAGGCCCGGAACGCGACCGCCGCCTCGGCGATACAGGCTTCGACCACGCCCGGCGGGCCGTCAGGGGCACGCCGCATCAGGTCGAGAACCCAGCCGCCGTCGACACCGGTCCTGCGGAACGTGGTGTAGCCCAGCGCGCGACCGGAGGGATCGACGCCCACCGAGACGGGTTGCCAACTCAGCGCGGCACGGTAGAAGTGGCTGATGGTGAAGCCCATTTGCGGGCCGGCGCTCTTTCGCCACTGGGCGTCTATGACCTCGAGGTCGTCGAGGAGGGCGGGCTCATCCGCAGGAATTCCGTGAGCGAACCAGCGGAATGTGACGCCGTCTTTTCGGCAGCGCGTGACGGTGTGGCGCAGGTTGGCGCGACGCGGTCCTGTGAGATCGAACGTCGCGAGGTCGACGATCGCCTCTTCGCCCACCTTGAACATGCGAAAGCCTGCGCCCACGAGCAGCGCTCGGCTGGCCGTGCTCGCCTGGTACACGACAGGCCAGCGGTCGAGCTTTCGGCATCTCGTTAGGAACTCGTAGAACACCTTCGGTCCCGCGTCGGGGCAACCGATCAGGTCGCCCAGGACGACTGCCGTGCGACCGGCCATGCCATAGACGACGATGCCATCCACGTCCGGCGGGCTGAAGACGTGCTTGTCCTCGCCGAGCTGGAACGGCAGCAGGGCGCCGCAGCCGTACTTGTCGGTGATGGCGCGCGCCCGGGCTCGAGTCGTTGGATCTGATGGAGGCTCCGGCACACGGCTGAGGACGCCGAGAGCCGCCAGCATTATCGGCAGGCGCGAGGCCAGGATCAGCAAACCGACGAAGGCGTCGCGGCTGGTCTGGTGAAGGACGCGGGTCGCCGTGCCGTCGCTCATGCCCAGTGCGTTGCCGATGGCCGTGGTTATCTCGCCGGCGGCACCGAGAGGAGTGGGCCAGGCACCGGTCGCGGCGATTATCAGCGACGTCTCCAGACCAATCGCGAGGCTGCCCACCAGGAGCAAGGCGAGGATCCGGCGGCGCCATCCGGCCGCGGTCTCGACCTCATAGCGTCGCCGATCCGCGAGGAGAACGGCGAGCAAGCCGCCCATGACGAGGACCCCTATCGGGTGTGACAGCTCGCGGGCCTGGGCTATCAATGAGACCGCCAGGATGGCGATGGCAAGCCACCAGGCCACTGCTCTGCCGCGGACCAGTCCAAGCGCCAGCGCACTTAGGCCGATGGCCCACTGGACCGCCAGGAGTGGGTCGCCGGCGGCGGGGTCTATGGGCAGGTAGCCGTCAAGCCAGGTCGTCGCCGGCCTCAGGAACGTGAAGACGTAGGTGAGCGACGCGGCAGCGCTAACGGCCAGTAGGAGGGCGGGCGTCCAAGATGCGTAGCCGACCGCGAGCCGAAATCGATAGCGGCGCCGAGTCAGTGGAGCCGTCGTGCCTACCGTCATTGCCTGCATCCCTGGCGGGAGGTGTCTGCCGGCTGGCGGTGAACGGCGCTCCGCTTTCGAGCGCCCGCTCCCGCGATCGAAGATTCACGAACCGAGCGGCGAGCTACTAAGCGACTCCCCACGCCCAAAGTATCCCGAGCCGCAGACCCTCGCGGACCCGCGCAGCGACCCCTCACCATGACGGATTCTCCCCGCGTTACCCCTACCCGGGCTCTGGCTCCGGCTCGATGACCTCGTAGTGGTCGGCGTTGGCCGAACGCTCGATGTCCGCGAGTTCGGTATCCGGTAGCGCCCTGTTGAGACGGCCTCCAGTCGCCGCCAGCAGAAGGTCCCAGTCTGTCCAGGCTGTCAGAACGACGGCGCCGACCTCACCGGCCTGCGCGACCGATCCGTCCTGGTCCTCGCTGACCCCCGCCACCACGGTCAGAAGGCCCTCTCGCGAGGCCAGCTGACCGACGGGTTCAAGGGCCCGCCGCTCCCATGCCTCTCTCGAATCGGCTGCGATCGTCGTCCTGTAAAGGCGCACGATTCGCGCCCCTTCACAGCCCAACCCGACCGAGGCAACCACACGATAGCTGCTCGAACGCTCCACGCCAAGCAGTACTGACTTCGCGG
Organism: uncultured Chloroflexia bacterium; assembly: GCA_963814125.1. Lineage (GTDB taxonomy): Bacteria > Chloroflexota > Limnocylindria > Limnocylindrales > CSP1-4 > Fen-1039. The sequence goes on along the minus strand of CAWFBR010000012.1, from coordinate 75,221 downwards.
ATAGAAACGCCGGAACTCCCCCCTCGTCGGTGCCGTGCCTGAAGGCGTCCCAGCCAGTCCAGACGGTGGCAGCCAGATGCTCCCGGCCGCGTGCGCCGAGACGGCGACCGAAGCATCTGATCACGATGCCCCCGTCCGTCTGCGCCGCCGCCGCCTCGTGACGCAGGAATCCCGCGACCTCCGCCTCGTGGCCCGGAACAACGCGATATTCGAGCAGATGGACGATCACCGTCAAAGGCCCCCCTTGACTGGCGCGGCTCCCGCGCATGAAGTCTAGATCCTCCGCGCCAATGCATCCCGCACCGTGGTCCTTCGACCCGACACGAGCGAGTCGCGGGCAACCCTCGACTCGTGTACCGTCTCGGCGTGCCGCTCGCCGGATTCGGGCGCTCGGGTTGAGCGCGAGGCGATCGGACGAACTCGCGAGGGCAGGCTGTGGCAGTTGACACAATCGGGCTCGCGGACGCCGGCTGGGCCCGCCATGACTTCTACATGCGCCTCGCCCTGGTCGTGGAGTCCGGAGCCAAGTGCCTCGGCTCGCACGTTGGAGCGGTGATCGTCCGTGACGACCGTGTTCTCGGCAGCGGTTACAACGGCACGCCGGCGGGGTATCCAAACTGCACGGAGACTGAGCGAGGTTGCCGCCGTTGCGCACTCCGGCGGGAACAGCCCGAAGCCGGCCTGTCGGGCAGGCTCTACGACATCTGCTTGTGCGTCCACGCCGAGCAGAACGCGATGGCCACCGCGGCGAGGTTCGGCGTCGCTATCGACGGAGCCATCCTCTACACGACCCTCCAGCCTTGCTTCAACTGCCTGAAGGAGCTGATGCAGGTCCGATTGCGCGGGGTCGTCTTTCTGCGCGAATGGCAGGCCGGCCATCCCGACTATGCATGGGTCGCGGAGGAGTACGGGCGGCTCGTCGACCACTACCGTTCGAAGGGCAGCGTATTCGCGCAGCTTGCCCAGGCAGCGTCGCGCCCGGCCGTCCAGCTCGAGATCGGCCACCCAAGCTAGGCAGCCCTGCGCGGGGACGGGGCGGCGGGCCGGGCGTGGCGTGGCGGGCGCGACCCAGCAGCGCTCACGAGATAGCGATCATCCGCTCGAGGGCGAGCCGGGCACGGGCTGCAGTGCGGGCGGGAACGTCGATCTCGTGGACACCCCGGACGAGCGAATCGAGCACCTTCTCGAGGGTGGTCAGCTTCATGTACTGGCAGACGGCTTCGCGGTTGACAGGGATGAAGCGCTTGCCGGGCGCCTTCTGCTCGAGTCGGTGCAGGATGCCAACCTCCGTCGCGACGAGAAAGCTATCGGCGTTCGATCGTTCGGCGTAGGTGACCATGCCTTCGGTCGAGAGGACGTGGGCCTGCTCGCCGAGAGCCTCGATTAGCTGGCTGGTGCAGCCGCACTCGGGGTGGATCAGGAGGTCGGCGCCGGGCTCGCGGGCACGCCACTCGTCCACGTCAGACGCCCGGAAACCGGCGTGGACGTGGCACTCGCCCAGCCAGATCGTGAGCTTACGGCCGGTGACGCGCTGCAGCCACAGACCCAGGAACATGTCCGGCAGGAAGAGGATCTGGCGGTCGGCGCCGATGGCTTCGATGACGGCCCTGGCGTTGCCGGAGGTGCAGCAATAGTCGCTGTCCGCCTTGACGGCCGCCGTCGTGTTCACGTAGGAGACGACGACTGCGCCGGGGTGCTCGGCCTTCCATTTGCGCAGCTGCTCGACGTCGATCGAGTCGGCGAGGGAGCAACCGGCAGCCAGGTCGGGGAGGAGAACGCGCTTGCCCGGCGAGAGGATCTTGGCGGTCTCGGCCATGAACGCCACGCCGCAGAAGACGATCGTGGACTCGGGCGCGGAAGCCGCCAGCCGGGAGAGTCGGAGCGAGTCGCCGACCTGATCCGCCACGTCCTGGACCTCGGGTCGTTCGTAGCTGTGGGCCAGGATGACTGCGTCACGATCGCGGGCGAGACGGCGAATCTCGGCCTGAAGGGCGGGGAACGCAGCCGGGTCGCCTGGAGATTCAACAGGGATCGACCGAGCCTCGGCAGCGCGGTCGGCGGCAAGATCGGCGAAGTCGACGCCCCGGTCGCCCCCGTCCGCCCTGTTACTTGAGCTCATTCGCGACCTCGAGAGAGACGTCAAGCGCCCGAACCGAATGCGTCAGCGCACCCAGCGATACGAAGTCGACACCCGTCGCTCCGACCTCGCGCAGGTTGTCCAGGGTAATCCCGCCCGACGCCTCGGTCTCGACCTGCCCGCCTGCCATCTCGACCGACCGACGAAGCTCGGCCGGGGTCATGTTGTCCAGCAGGATTTGGTTGACGCCGGCATCGAGCGCCTCACGCACGTCCGCGAGCGTCTCCGTCTCGACCTCCAATCGAAGGCGAGGCGCCGACTGGCGCAGCCGAGCCACTGCCTCGGCGATGCCGCCCACGAGGTGCCGGTGGTTGTCCTTGACCAGCAGGGCCTCGCCGAGGTTGAGCCGGTGGTTCGTGCCCCCGCCGCATCGCACGGCGTACTTCTCCAGTTCGCGAAGGCCGGCGGTCGTCTTGCGCGTGTCCAGCAGCGTGGCGCCGGTGCCTTCGAGCTCGGCGACGCAACGGGCGGTGAGGGTGGCAATCCCCGACAGGCGACCCAGCAAATTGAGCGCGGTCCGCTCGCCGGACAGGACGGCCCGGATCGGGCCCGAGATGCGGGCAATCTCCGCGGGCACGGACGCGACGCGGTCGCCGTCGGCAACCGCCGGCGCCACGACCACGGCCGGATCCAGCGCGGCGAAGACGGCGGCCACGACAGGCAGTCCGCACACAACGCCCGGCTCCTTCACGAGCAGCGACGTTACGCAGGTTGCTTCCGGCCCGAAGAGGCCCTCGGTGGTGGGGTCGCCGAAAGCCAGGTCTTCCTCGAGAGCTGCTTTGACGACCCGGGCAACGGCATCCGGATCGGGCGGACGGACGTGGCGGCGGGTGGCGTTGCGGGGTGTCGTCTCTGCTGCGGTCACGTCCAGTGCTCCAGGGTCAACTCTTGGCCGGGCCTGAGGACGAAGTGGCCCTCGAAGCCCGGATCGGCGGTAGGCGCGTCGACACGGTAGTGGACGCCGCGACTTTCGGCGCGGGCAAGCGCGGTGCGGGCAACGAGCGCGGCCACCGGATCGGAGCTGCCGGCCAGGTCCGACAGATCGGCCGGATCTCGCATCACGCCCGCCTGACGCCAGACCCGTTCTCGCAACTCCGCCGAGGCCGACCGGGGCGGCGGCGAGACGGGTGGATCCGGCAGAGTCGCCGGGAGGGAAGGCCCGCCCAGCGCGGCCAGAGCCGCCCGCCTCCCGAAGACGAGGCATTCGAGAAGCGAGTTCGAGGCCAGCCGGTTCGCGCCGTGGACCCCCGTTGCCGCGCACTCCCCTGCCGCATACAAGCCGGCCGCGTCCGTCTTCCCGTCGAGGTCGGTGACGATTCCGCCGACCGTGTAGTGGGCCGCCGGAGATACGGGGATCGGCTGGCGAGCAGGGTCGAACCCGGACTTCTGGATCTCCTCCATCAGGCCGGGGAAGCGTGATCGGTCGATCGACCGGAGGTCGAGAAAGACCCGGCCCTTGCGGACGATCGCGCGAGCCACTTCGTCGCGAGGGGCAAGTTCATCGACGAACCTCTCCCCCGCCTCATCAAGGAGAGTCGCGCCATCGCCGCGCAGCGCCTCGGTCAGCAGCAACCGGGAGCCCTCCAGGACGGTGGGATGGAACTGCATGAACTCCATGTCGGCCACTGCCGCCCCAGCCGCGAGAGCGAGGGCGATCGCGTCGCCGATCTGGCCCTCCGGATTGGTGGACCGCGCCCAGAGCGCGGCCGCGCCGCCCATCGCCAGGACGGTTGCCTTCGCGGCGAGCGGGCCTTCCGGCGTAGCGACACCGAGGCAGCGCCCCTCGGACACCCACAGCGACAGGGCCGTGGTCGCTTCTCGCACGGTGATTCCGGACGTGGCGACGGCACGCCGCCCAAGCAGGCTCGTTACCGCCCAGCCGGTCGCGGCCCCCTCCACGCTGGAGACGCGGCGCCTCGAGTGCCCGCCTTCCAGGCTCAATTCGGGATCGAACGGCACACCCATCGTAATCAGCTCGCGAACGCGCTCGGGCCCTTCCTCGGTCAAGACCCTGACTGCGCTCGGCCGGCACAGGTCGCGGCCAGCCCGCTCCGTGTCCACGGCATGGAGCCCCGCGGTGTCGTCGTCGCCGATCGCTCCGGCGATGCCGCCCTGGGCGTGCCAGCTGGACGAATCCGGGGCGTGGCCCTTGGTCAGCACCAGCACGCTCGCGCCGCGCTCGGCGGCAGTCAGCGCCGCCGTCAGACCCGCCGCGCCGGCTCCCACGACGAGCAGATCATGAGAGGTTCGGCCCACTCGATCAACCATCCCGGCGAAGCGAGACGGCCCGCCGATACGAGGCCGCGTACTGCTCCGCCGGACCGGCCTCCCACGACCAGTCGATTGCCATGCCTCGATCCCGCAGCGCCGCCCACTCGTCGCCGCCCCGCCTGTACGCAGCCATAGCCCGCCGGCACGCGCTCACCAGGGACTTCGGCGACGCCGTGTCGAAGAGGAAGCCAGTGCCTTCATTGGGCCACTCGCGAACGTCGACGACCGTGTCCGCCAGGCCTCCCGTCCGGTGCACGATCGGAGGCGTCCCGTATCGCAGCGCGATCATCTGGCCCTGGCCGCTCGGCTCGAAACGTGACGGCATCAGGTACAGATCCGACCCGGCGTAGATGCGCCTGGCCAGGGCGCGGTCGAAGGCGTCCACGACCGCCACGGACCGGGGCTGTTGGGCGGCGACAGCGCTCAAGTCCCGGACCAGCTTGGGATCGCCGGTGCCAAGGATCACGATGCGGGCACCGGCCGCGACCAGCTCGGGCGCGGCCGCGGCAACCAGGTCGAAGCCCTTCTGCGGATCGAGCCGCCCGATCATGCCCAGCACCGGCCCGTCGTCATTCGGGTCGAAGCCAAGCTCGGTCAGGAGAGCCCGCCGGCAGGCGGCCTTGCCTGTCATGTCGCCTCGCGAGTAGGGATTCGGCAGCTCGGCGTCCGTCTCCGGGTCCCACACGACCATGTCGAGACCATTGAGGATCCCGCCGAAGCGGTGGCCGAGGCCCGCGAGCACCGGGTCCAGGCCCATGCCGAAGGGCGGCGTGAGAGCTTCCTGCGCGTAGCCTGGGCTGACGGTGTTGACGAGCTCGGCCCGCTCGATCCCCTCGCGCAGCAGCAAGATCCCCTCCGCGTGGGGTTTGATCGCCTGCTTCAACTCGTCTGGAAACGCCAGCCCGGCCGCTTGATCGCGCGTCAGCCAGCCCTGGTAGGCCAGGTTGTGGATCGTAGCCATCACGGCCGCCCGCGAGACGAGCGGGTAGGCCTCGTACGCGCAGTCCCGGAGCAAGACCGCCGGCATGGCCTGCCAGTCGTGCAGATGCAACACGTCGACCGGACGCTCGTCCAGGAGAAGAGCTTCGATGGCAGCACGGCACAGCAAGCCGAAGCGCCAGCCGTTGTCCGGGTAGTCGCCGTTCTCGTCACCGTAGTAGTTGTCGCGATCGAAGGCGGGCGGGTGGTCCACGAGCCGGACCCGATATCCGCGAGCCTCGAACTCGACGAGCGTGACCTCGGTCACGCCGCTCTCCGCGAGCGGGTCCGGAACGGCCAGGGGCTTGGAAGCGGCGCCGGCGGGAACCTCCACGCTGCGGTACTTCGGCAGGAAGACGTCCACCGGCGGCTCGACATAGCCGGCGGGCACGCCATCGCCCAAACCCATCACTCCGCCCGTCCCGACCCAGACCTGCGATTGCACGACGTGGGGAATGCCGAGGTCACCCTGCTGGTATGCCCGGCCCCTCGCCCCAACGGCCCGGGCGAGCGCGTCGACGACGTCGCCGAGGCCTCCCGTCTTGGCCCACGGCTCGCATTCCGCGGAGATGCAGACGACCCGCACTGTGTGCTCCTGTGGGCAACCGGCCTCGACTCGGAGAGCGTCAGCATCATGGTAGTCAAAGCCGAGCAGGAAGGCATCCAGCGAACGCACGATACGGAGCCGCTGCTCCCGCGGCGCCTGTGCCAGAACCTCACGAGACGCGGGGTCGCGTCAGATATGATGCGCGGCACATGGAAACCTCGATCCACGTTCCGACTCTCCCCGGTACCTCTTTCAATCTGCCGCCTCAGCTCGAAGGCCTGCGACGCCTCTCATACAACATGTGGTGGAGCTGGAATCCGCGGGCCCGGACTCTCTTCAGCCGGATCGACGGTCTCTCGTGGTCGCGCTACCGCAATCCCGTCGAGGTCCTCTCGCGGCCGATCGCCTGGTCCGAGCTGCTCGAAGACTCGACCTTCCTGGCCGAGTACACCCAGGTCCTATCGGAATTCGACCGCTACATGGCCGACGGCCGGAGCCACTGGTTCACTCGCGTATACGACTCGTCGCTGAGCGGCCCCCTGGCCTACTTCTGCGCCGAGTACGGTTTCGACGAAAGCCTCGGCATCTACTCCGGCGGCCTCGGCGTACTGGCGGGCGACCACATCAAGTCGGCCAGCGACATGGCCCTGCCGGTGGTGGGCGTTGGACTGCTGTACAAGCACGGCTACTTCAGGCAGACCATCGACGCCGACGGGCACCAGCAGCACGCCTACCCCGACTACGACCTGGCCAAGCTGCCGATCCTGCGCGTCCTGGGCCCCGAGGGCGAGCCGCTCACGGTATCCGTGGAGCTGCCCGGAAGGTACCTGTCCGCGGCGGTGTGGCTCGTCCAGGTCGGGCGGGTTCCGGTCCTGCTCCTGGACACGGACGTACCGAACAACGCCGCGTCGGACCGGCCGATCACGCACATCCTCTACGTTCGCGGTCGCGAGATGCGCCTCCACCAGGAGCTCGTGCTCGGCGTCGGCGGCGTCAGAGCGCTCAATGCCCTCGGCATCGCCCCCGCGATGTGGCACCTCAACGAGGGCCACTCCGCCTTCCTGCTGATCGAGCGGGCCCGGGTTCTGGTCGCCGGGGGGATGACCCTGGAGAAGGCCCTCGAGCGGGTCCGCTCCAACAGCGTCTTCACGATCCACACCCCGGTTGCCGCGGGCAACGAGCGCTTCGACTCGGACCTGGTGCGGCGCGTCGCCGGACCGCTCTGCGACGGCGACGGCCGGCAGCGAACGGGCGGGGTGCCGATGGATCGGATCCTCGATCTGGGCCGTGGCGTGGACGGGGACCCGAACCAGTTCGACATGACGGCGATGTCGCTGCGCTTGTCCTGCGCGGCCAACGCCGTCAGCCAGCTCCACGGCGTCACGGCCAACAGCACCTGGCAGGGTCTGGGCGACAAGCGAATAATCGCCATCACCAACGGCGTTCATTTGCCGACCTGGATCGGCCTACCCATGCGCGACCTCTTCGCGCGCCACCTGGGCGCCGAGCTGGACGACATCGATGCGCGAAAGCGATCGAATCGGTTCTGGGAAAGGACCGACCAGATCCCCGACAAGGGCCTCTGGGATGCTCATCAGCGCCAGAAGCTCGAGCTGATGATCTTCGCCCGCAACCGCCTCCGCAATCAGTTCGCCCGCCACGGCGAGGCTCCCGGCGTCCTGCAGGAGCTGGAGGATGTGCTGGACCCCGGCACGCTCACTATCGGCTTCGGCCGCCGGTTCGCGGTCTACAAGCGACCCGGCCTGATCTTCACCGACACGGCCAGGATCTCGAGTCTGCTCTGGAATAGGGATCGCCCGGTCCAGATCATCTTTGCCGGCAAGGCCCATCCGGCCGACCGTCCCGGCCAGGCGGTCATCCAGGAGATCTTCACCAAGTCCCTGTCGGAGCAGCTGCGCGGTCGAGTCTTCTTCCTCGAGGACTACGACACGCGCGTCGCCCGCTTCATGGTCCAGGGCGTCGACGTGTGGCTCAACAACCCGCGCCGGCCGCAGGAGGCCTCGGGCACGAGCGGCATGAAGGCATCCTGCAACGGCGTAGTGAACCTCTCCGTGCTCGACGGCTGGTGGGACGAGGGCTGGGTCGGCGACAACGGCTGGGCGATCGGCGGGCGTGAAGTAAATCCGAACGAGGGCGAGCAGGACCTGAACGACTCGCGGGACCTCTACAAGCTCCTCGAAGACGAAGTCGTGCCTCTCTACTACGGACAGCGGAAGGACGGTATCCCGCGGGGCTGGACGGCCGAGATGCGGCGCTCCATCGCCAGCACGATCTGGCGGTTCTCCACGATCCGGATGCTTCACGAGTACGTCGAGGAGATGTACCTGCCTGCCGCGGGGATCGACCCCAAGCAACGTCCGGTCCGCCGCACTCCCAGGGAAGATGGCTGAGGCCGGATTCGGCGGTCACGTTTCGCTCGCCCTGGTGATTCACAACCACCAGCCGGTCGGCAACTTCGGCTGGGTCATCGAGGATGTCTTCGAGCACGCCTACGGGCCGATGATCGGCGCCCTGGAGCGCCATCCCGGCGTCCGGCTCGGCCTCCATTACAGCGGTCCGCTGCTGCAGTGGATGGCGGTCAACCGACCCGAGGCCATCGCCCGGATCCGGGCGCTGGTCTCAAGAGGCCAGGTGGAGATAGTGGGCGGCGGCTACTACGAGCCCGTCCTGATCACACTCCCGGACCGGGACCGCCAGGGCCAACTGGTGCGGATGCGCGACGAGCTCGAGGCGCTGTTCGGCCGCCGGCCCGACGGGGCGTGGCTGTCGGAGCGGGTCTGGGAGCCGGGACTGGCGTACGACATTGCCCTCGCCGGTTACCAATGGACGGTCGTCGACGACAACCACCTGCGAGCGGCATCCATCCCCGAGGACGGCATGTGGACGTCCTTCACAACGGACGACCGCGGCAAACGGATCACGGTGTTCGGCACCGAGCAGGGGTTGCGCTATCTGATTCCTTTCAGGCCGCCGGAGGACCTGATCTCCTACCTGCGCGAGCGGGCCACGCCGGACGGCCGGTTCGTTGGCACGATGGGCGACGACGGCGAGAAGTTCGGAGCCTGGCCGGGCACCTACGAGTACTGCTGGGGTGCGAAGGCGTGGGTCGACCGCTGCTTCGAGGCCATCGAATCGAACGCCGACTGGCTGGCAACCGTCACTCCGTCCGAATGGCTGGATCGGCACCCGCCCACGACGCGGGCATACTTCCCGACGGCCTCGTACGAAGAGATGACCGAGTGGGTCCTGCCGCCGGACGAGGTCCCGGTCTTCACGCAGCTTCTCGAGTCTGCCCGCGAACGCGGAGACCCTGCGGCGCGATTCCTGCGGGGCGGCTTCTGGCGCAACTACGCGGCCAAGTACCGCGAGATCAACGAGCTGCACAAGCAGATGCTCCGTGTCTCCGACAAGGTCGCCGCGATGCGGGTCGGGCCCGTAGTCTCGCGAGCGGTCGACCACCTCTACCAGGGCCAGTCGAACGACTGCTACTGGCACGGGCTGTTCGGTGGGATCTACATCGTCCACATGCGGATGGCCACCCTGGCCCACCTCATCGCGGCCGAGGACCTGGCCGACTCGGCCGGCGCGGATACCGGGGCGCACCCGTACGGCGCCCGCCTGGCCGACACGGACCTGGACGCGATCGACGAGGTTCTGGTCACGGCTCCCGGCCAGACCGTCGTCGTGGATCTGGCTGAAGGGGCCGGGATCTCCAGCTGGGACCTGCGGGCCAGTCGTGTTGCGCTCGGCTCGGTGCTGCGGCGACGACCGGAGGCCTATCACAGCCACCTCTTGGCCCATGATGCGGCGGCCCGGGCGGCCGGCGACGCCGCGGACGAGGACGCGCCTCACACGATCCACGACATCGTGGCGACCAAGGAGCCGGAGCTGGCGGCCTTGCTCCACTACGACCGCCACGAGCGCCGGAGCGGCCTCATCCACCTGCTCCCGGCCGACGGCTCGACCGGGGCAGCGGAGTTCGTTATGGTGGCTTATGACGAGCTCGGCGACTTCACAGAGGAGGCCTACGTTCTGGACGAGCTGGGCGAGCACAATGTCGAAGCCCACCGGAGCGGCACGGTCCGTGTCGAAGGGGAAGAGAGGCCGCTCGAGGTGCTCAAGGCCTACCGGTTCGGCGGTGGCCGCGCTGACCCGATTCTCGAGCTGGCGACGACCGTGACCAACCCGGGCGACCGAGCCCTCGCCTTCGAGCTTGGCGTCGAGTGGAATGTCAACCTGCTCGGCGGCGGCCACAACCCTGCGGCGTGGTACGAGACTCCGGACGGCGCGCGCAGCTTCCACGACGCCCCCGGCGAACTGGCCGCGGCCTCCACTCTCACATTCGGCAACGACCACGAAGGGGTGCGGGTCAAGGCCACGGCCGAGCCCGAGGCGCGCGTGACGTGGTACCCGGTCGAGACGGTCTCCAACTCGGAACAGGGCTTGGAACGCGCCTACCAGGGCAGCTCGCTTCTCTTCCGCTGGCCCGTGGCGCTGGGGCGGGCGGCGCGCGCGACATTCACGGTTCGCTTCACCGCCGACCAGTCGATCGACTTCTCGGCGACCGAACAAGGCTGAGGCTTCCGAAGCACCGGCCCACCCCACGGATTCTCAACCTCCGGCTTGTCGCGGGCCGTGAGGCGGACGCCTCCTGCTAGACTCGGTTTCGCAGGTCCACGATCCAGCTCGTTCGGGCCGACGCGACCGCATCCGGGGAGCGCATCCGTGGCATTCGAGTTCCACGTCTCAAAGGCGGCCCGCGAGCGTTACGAGTTCCACGACGCTCTCTTCGAGTCGAGTGGCAACGTCATCCTGCCCAACTTCCCCGCGTCTCGGCGCTTCGCCAGCCAGATGAACGAGCTCCGCGACCTCGAGCGCTATCCCGATCGCGTCATTCACGCGGCCGAACTAAACGCCATGGGGCTGATCGACGAGATCCTCCACCACGCCGTGGAGATCTACCGCCGGACCGTCAACCCGAAGGCGATGGCGGACGCACTCGCCGCGGTCGCGGCCCAAGTTCAGCCGGATCCGCTGGACCATGCCCTTTCCCACTTCGTCGAGCAGTTCCCGCCGCTGGCGGTCCACCAGGGGCGGATCGGCCCGGATGGCTACCTGGCCGGCTCAACCGACGGCGTCCCGAACCGCGAGGTGGCGCTCGAAGAGTTGCTGATGCTATGGCTGGCCAACGCGAACCCGGCCTTCGCCGCCTTCGACGAGCTTTTCGACGACGCCGAACTGATCGAACGAACGCCCTACACGCAGGTAATCGCCGGCCTCAGCCACTACTTCGAGGCCCAGCCCGGCTACGGGCCCAGAGGCCTCTCGCTGGTTGCCTTCCTTCGGACGCCCGCGCTTGCCGAACCCGACTCTCTGGCCGGACAGCTCCGCTACATCCGGTCGCGATGGGGACTGGTCCTGACACCGTTCCTCGACCGGCTCGGCATCACCCTGGACGTGCTGCACGAAGAGGAAGTCGCTCCGTGGCTGACGGGGCATCCGGCGGCAGGTCTCGCGTCCGCGATCCACGGGCCCGGTCGCGGAGGCCTGGAGAACGAGTACGAGCGGTTCAGCCAGGATCGCGAGTGGATGCCACGCGTCGTGATGATGGCTCGTACTACGTTCGTGTGGCTCGAGCAACTCTCCGAGCGCTACGGCCGCCAAATCCGCCGGCTCGACGACATACCGGACGAGGAGCTCGAGGCGCTGTCCCGGCGCGGGTTCACCGCCCTGTGGCTGATCGGCCTGTGGGAGCGGAGCAGGGCCAGCCGGAAGATCAAGGAGTTGCGAGGCAACCCCGACGCCGCGGCTTCGGCCTACTCGCTGATGGAGTACCGAATCGCCGACGATCTCGGCGGTGAGGCGGCGCTGGAGAGACTCCGCGACCGCTGCGCCGGGCGCGGCATCCGCTTGAGCGCGGACATGGTGCCCAACCACATGGGCATCGACTCTCGCTGGGTCATCGAACATCCGGACTGGTTCGTGCAGCTGCCCCAGCCGCCCTATTCGCACTACACGTTCATGGGCCCCGACGTGAGCGAAGACCCCCGCGTCACAATCAAGATCGAGGACGGCTATTGGGACTCGACGGGCGCGGCCGTGGTCTTCATGCGCACCGACAACAGGACCGGCGACGTCCGCTATATCTACCACGGCAACGACGGCACGAGCATGCCCTGGAACGACACGGCGCAGCTCGACTACCTCAATGCGGACGTCCGCGAGGCCGTCATCGAGACGATCCTCCAGGTGGCCCGCCAGTTCCCGATCATCCGCTGCGACGCGGCGATGACCCTCGCCCGCCGACACATACAGCGATTGTGGTTTCCCGAGGCCGGCCAGACCGGCGCCATCCCATCACGCGAGAACTACCCGACGCTCCGAGCCGTCTTCAACGAACGCATGCCCAACGAGTTCTGGCGCGAGGTCGTGGACCGGGTGGCGGCCGAATTGCCGGACACGCTGCTCCTGGCCGAGGCCTTCTGGCTCATGGAGAGCTACTTCGTCCGGACACTGGGCATGCACCGTGTCTACAACAGCGCCTTCATGAACATGCTCCGCGAGGAGGAAAACGCCGGCTACCGGCAGGTCATCAAGGACACGATCGAACTCGACCCGGAGGTCCTCAAGCGCTTCGTCAACTTCATGACCAACCCGGACGAGCAGACCGCGGTCGACCAGTTCGGCAAGGGCGACAAGTACTTCGGCGTCTGTACGATGCTGGCAACGATGCCGGGCCTGCCGATGATGGGGCACGGCCAGATCGAGGGGTTCGCCGAGAAGTACGGCATGGAGTACCGCCGGGCCCACCGCCATGAGAGTCCGGACGGCTGGCTGGTGGAGCGGCACGAGCGGGAGATATTCCCGCTCTTCCACCGCCGCTACCTCTTCGCCGAGGTGACCGACTTCCTGTTCTACGACGTCTTCGACGCGGGCGGCTGGGTAAACGAGGACATCTTCGCCTACTCCAACCGGCACGGCGACGAGCGCGCCCTGGTCGTCTACCACAACCGTGCCGCTGAGGCGAAGGGCTGGATCAGGATGTCCGCAGCCCAGTCCGTGGCAGACGGATCGGGTGACCGTCAGCTCGTCCGGCGGTCGCTGGGCGAAGGGCTGGGACTGCATCCGGATGGAGAGTGGTTCACCCTGATGCGTGAACAGCGCTCCGGACTGGAGTTCGTCCGGAGCAGCGCGGGCCTGTGCCGCGACGGGCTCTTCGTGGACCTGGATGCCTACGGCTGCCACGTCTTCCTCGACATCCGCGAGGTCCAAGACGAGTCGTCGGGACAGCTGCGCCGGCTGACCGAGCGTCTCGGCGGCGCCGGCGTGGCCAGCATCAGCGTGGCCTTGCGCGAGACGCAGCTGACGCCCCTGCACGAAGCCGTGCACGGCCTGGTCGCAGGTGGATCGCTTCGGCGACTCACTCAGATCGGGGCGATGCGCGCGGCCGCGGCATGTCCAAGTACCGCAGCCGGGGTGGAACTGGGGCTCCACGGCCCCAATTCGAAGGCTCACGTAACGCCTCGCAAGAGGGCACAAGCCGGCGCGAGACCGGCGCCGGATGAGGTCCAAGCACTCCTCGACAACGTCCTGGACCATCTGATCCGCGTGGTCGACGCTGTCGCGGAAGTCACCGGGTCAGACGTCCCCGTTGGGCCGGCCGCGGTTGGGTTCCGCGGCGGCCTCGAAGCCGCCCTGCGCCTGCCGGAGCTGGGTCAGGAACGCCTGTGTGCCGGCCTGATGGACGAGTGGGCGTGGGTCGCGATCGTGGGCCACCTCATCTCCGAGGCGATCGACTCCGTTTCGGGGCCGGAGTCGGCACGGAGCGGCTCCTTCGACGAACTGAAGCTCGGGCCGGTGATTGCCGGCGTATTCCGCGATCTCGGTCTGGACGATGGCGCCGCGTGGGGGCTGGTGGCCCTGATTCGGATCTTCCGGAGACTGCCGCTCCCCAGCTCCGTCTCGGAGCTGCCCCCCGCCGACAGGGCGCCGGCGTTGATTCGGACCCTCCTGACGGATGAGGCCGTTCGGACCTACCTCCGCGTCAACGTCTGGGAAGGCGTCAGCTGGTTCAACCGCGAGTCCTTCGGCCAGGCACTGTGGTGGATGTTCGCGCTCGACGCGCTCGACGCGGCCGCCACCCCCAAGCTCACGAAGGCACGCCTGGGCGCACGACTTACCAAGGCCGAACGACTGACGGCAGCACTGGCCCGGGCCGGCGAAACCGCCCGTTATCAGGTCGACAAGCTCGAAGCCGCGGCCAGGCGCAAGGGCTGAGGGGCCTGCCGGGGCCGCCGCCGGTTCCCGCGGCTACTCCCCCAGGAGAATCCGGCGGAGCAGCGGGATCGGCGGCGAGCCATGGGCGATGACCGACTCCAGGTGGTCCCTGTACACGAAGCCCGGCGTCTCGCCGAAGCCCCCGACGACTCGCGGCGCGGGCACGGCCGCTGCACCGCGCGGGTCCCCTGCCGCAACCGCCGCCCTTTCGCGTCGCTCCCGCTCCAGGCGCCACATCTCCATCGAGCCCACGAAGTACGTGGACAGCTGGGTGGATGTGAGGCGGGCGCGGTCCCACTTCTTGCCGGCCTCCGATTCCTCCTGGAAGCCGCCGCGGACCATCAGGTCCATCGCCTCTCGCTCGGTCATGGAGCCGGCGTGGATCCCGATGTCGATCATGGCGTTGGTGATGGCGCGCAGGTAGAACTTCCAGTGGATCAGCCGCAAGGAGGCGTCTTCGGCGTGGAAGCCAACATCCATCATGACCTGGGTCACGTAGACGGCCCAGCCCTCGATGAAGACGCCGCTGCCGAAGACCGCCCGCGCGATTGAGGGGCACCGGTTGGAGTAGACCAGCTGAAGGTAGTGACCCGGCGTTCCCTCGTGGATCGTCGTGAGATCGATCTGGCGGTCGTTCTCCTCGGCCAGGTACGACTCCACCTGATCAGCCGTCCAATCCTCAGGCGGTGGGGTCATGAAGTAGAACGTCTTCTGCCCCTTGTCCAGCGGCCCCGGGGCGTCCAGCATCGCCCCGGCGAATTCACGCAGGAACGGCGGCGTCCAGGCGATCTCGAGGGGCTCGTCCGGAACGGTGATGAGGTCCTCCGCGCGGCAGAAATCGACGATGTCGCGATAGCTTTCGCTGCAGTAGTCGACGAGTTGTGCCGCCGGGTGGTGGGCCCGACCGATGGCCGCGGTGACGGCGCCGACAGTTCGCTGGTCGGCAGCCTCCTGGCCACCGTCGCCGGCCGACGTCGGGAGAGGCTCTCCGGGCACCCAGTCGCTCCATATCTCGCGGGCGATCCGGATCATCTCGCCCCGGACCGCCGCGTACTCCACCCGAGCCTGGGCGAGGATCTGTTCGGCCGTCAGGTCCGATCGGAATGTTTGACCCAGCTTGCGCGCAAACAGCTCGGCTCCGAGACGCCCCTCCCCCGAAGAACGGCGGAGCAGGTCGTCGCGCAGGAACGCTTCGAACTCCCCGATGGCGCCGCGAGCGGTCGCGGCGGCCGCTCGAAGACGCGGCGTCTGCGAGACCACCCCCGGCCGGCCGGCGGCAGCTTCCGCCTGGGCGACCGCGTCGTCTGCCAGGGCCACGATCCCGGGCAGCTGCTTGATCGCCATCTCGGTATGCAGCCGCGACACCGGTCGCCCCGGAAGGCTCCCCAGTTCTGCCCGTGCCGCGGCGATGACCGCGGGCACGCCTTCAAGGCGCGCCGCAACGGACCCGAGGCGGATTTCGAGCGGTGCGAAGTCCCGGGCCAGCAGCGGGAAGATCCCGCCGCCGAGCAGATACACATAGCCCAGCGCGTCCCACACGCCTTCGCGCAGATCTGTCTCGTCGAAGAGCAACTCGGCCAGCTCCGAGAGCAGGAGGTCGCGGTCGATCCGCTCGTCCGCCGACAGTGCGGCTTCCGGTATCGCCCTCAGCTCGGCCTCCCAGCGACCGGCAAAAGCTATTCGGGCGACTCGGCCCGACTCACCCAGATCGGGCCACTCGCCGTCTACGGCGTGCATCCCGGTGGCCGTGGCCGACACCGGGTAAAGCCGGAAGAACTCGTCGAGGAACGAATCGACGCGCTGGCCGAATTGCGACATAGATTTCCCCTTCGGCTTCAGGCAGAGGGTTGTTGGGCCGAGTCTAGCGCCTCACCATTTGGCGCCTCGCCGCACAGGCCGCAGCCGAAAAGGCCGAGGAGACCTCGCACGGCTCCACCCGGCGCGCTAGCATCGTCCGTGCGAAGCCGTCGCCGCAGGCGGCGCTCGGTCCTTGGAGGAACAGCTCATGCTCGACCTGGTGATCAAGGTCGCCGTGAACGCCGTGGCGCTCGTCGCAGCGGCGACGTTCGTTCCCGGAGTTCGCCTGAATCCCCGTGACAAGCTCGAAGACTGGGCAATGATCATCCTGATCGCCCTGGTATTCGCCCTGATCAACACCTATCTCAAGCCGATCCTGAAGACCCTGGCAATGCCGGTCGGCCTGCTGACGATGGGCATGATCGCCTTCGTCATCAACGCCGTATTGCTTCTGGGCACGGCCTGGCTGGTCAATCTGAGCCAGGTCAAGGACCTGGTCAACGCCAACTTCACGTTCCAGGTTGGCGGCTATCCGCCCACCTGGGGCTATGAGGCGATCGGTGCGGCCGTGGTCGCCTCTCTGGTGATCAGCGTCGTCGCGACGGTCCTGGACCTGATCCTGGTGCCGCGCAGGGTCGTCGGGCTCTAGCTCTGGCAAGGGTCGATCCGGGCGGGGGAAGGGGCGGGCACGCTCCGGCACAGCCTCGGCGTGCCCCAGCAACCAACGGGAGGTTTGGCATGATGCATGGCCGGAGGTTCGTAGCCGTGAGCTTCGCGGCCGCGGCCGTCGGCGCATGGCTCGCCATTGCCTCGGCCGCCTCGGCGTCGACGCCACCCGTGGGGCCGCCTTATCCGGACGCCGTGACGGGCCAGCGCGTGTACGACTACGCGGGCATCTTCTCGCCGGGGGCCGTCGCCGAGACGGAGCAGACCATCCTGGCCATCGAGCAGCGGACCGGCGCGCAGGTGGCGGTCTACACCCAGGTCAAGCCGGAAAGCGATTCTCTCGAGCTCGCCGACGACGACGCCCTGGCCCTGATGAACCAATGGGGTGTCGGTCGCAAGGACTTCGACGACGGGCTGGTCATCCTCTTCGACATGCAGACCAACCTTCGGCACGGCCAGGTGAGCCTGTATGCGGGCAGCGGCTTCAAGGCTACGTTCCTGACTGACTCGGACCGGCAGGCGATCTTCGACAACGACATGACGCCGAAGCTCAAGGTCGGCGACTTCGACGGCGCACTGAAAGCGGCAATTCAAGGGGTCGACTCGGCGGCCACGCCGGCGCACGCGGATGAACTCAACCGGGCGCGAATCCTCAACGCGATCATCGGCCTGGGCGCCCTCGTGCTCTCGATCTGGCTCGCGGCGTTCGTGCTGATCCGCTGGTACACGCACGGCCGCGACCCGATCTATGTGGACGACAACTCCGTCCTCATGCCCGCTCCCCCGGACGGGCTGACTCCGGCCATGGCTACGCTGCTCATGGACGATCGCACGTCGAGCCGAACCGTCTCGGCGGCAATGGTGGACCTGGCCGCCCGCGGCCTGATCCGGTTCCGCCAGGAAGAGCATCTCCTGTCGAAGAAGACGAGCGTCGGCGTAACCGGCGCGACCAGCGCGATCGCCACGCCGGAGGCAGGCCTCTACTCGGCCATCGCCGAGCTTGCGGAGCCGGGCGGTTTCGTCGAAACGTCATCCATGCCCCAGCTCGCGCCTGCGGTGAGCAAGCTCAAGAGCGACCTGGAGACGCTCTCGGTCAAGAAGAGCTGGCTCACGGGCAAGCCGACCCGCGTAGTCGCCATCTGGTTCGGCGTTGCTGTCGCCGAAGGTGTCGTATCCATTCCGCTATTCGTCTGGACCATCAATCTGGGCGCGAGCGGCGGTTTGATGGGCGGGGTCGGTCTCGTGGCGGCGGCCGTCATCACCGGCATCACGGCCTGGTTCATGCCCTCGCGAACGCAGCTCGGGGCGATGCTGCGAGCGATGCTCGCGGCGTATCGGCGGACGCTCCAGTACACACTGGCCCGATCGCAGTCGATGGACCAGGTCGTGGCGAGCCGGGCCCTGCCGTGGGTCTCCACGCCCGATGAAGCAATGGCCTGGGGCGTCGCCTTCGGCTTGAACGCGGAGATCGATGCCGTGCTTCGCCGGAGCGTCGAGGCGGCTTCGGCCACTGGTCGGCCGGGCGGCTGGTATCCGATGTGGTGGGTTCCGATAGGCGGACACGCGGGCTCCGGTTTCGGCGGCGGCGGCGGCGGCGGTGGAGGTGGAGCCTTCTCGGCGAGCGCCATCCCGGACGTCGGTTCGATGATGTCCGCCATCGGTTCGATCGGCTCTTCCACGTCGCACTCGGGCGGCGGCGGGTTCGGCGGCGGCGGTGGAGGCGGAGGCGGCGGCGCCGGCGGCGGGTTCTAGGGGCGGCTCCGGAACGTCGACTCCATCGAGTCCGCTACACTCGCACCATGGGCGCAGTCGACACGATGGAACAGTTCTTTGAGCTACTGAATTCGGGCAACCGCGAGGCCGCGGTCGCGCTGATGGATGAGAAGGCGGAGTTGCGCGTCCACATCGGCGGCAACGCCCGCACTCTGCGTGGCATCCGGGAAGTGGGCGGGTGGTTCCTGCGCGCAGAGCCAGGGTTTCGGATGATGCCGGGAGACGTGCGGGACATGGGCAATACCTACCAGGCCAGTTTGCTCGTGGTCCGTCCCGGAGCGCCGACTCAGGAGCTGGACGCCAGCTTCCGCGTCGAGGCCGGCAAGATCACCGCTATCAACCTGACGCCGAGCTGATCCGCCCCTTAGGACGCGGACGGGGCCGGGGTCGGCTCGAAACCGGCCGGCGGGACGCACAGTCGCCAGCCGATCTCCAGGTGGTCGGGCCGCGGAGCCAGGCTCGGATTGGCCGCGATGATCTCCCACAACTGCAGGCCGTTGTTGACGGCGATAGCGGCCAGTGAGTCGCCCGACTTGACCTGGTGAATCTGGCCGGGGCACGCGCCTGAGGGCACGGGCGTGGCGGCCTCTGACACGGACGGGTTCGCGCTCGAATCGGTCTGGATGGCGCCTGAGGGAGGCAGCGAGCCTGAGCTGACAACGGCCGTGGAGCCCTTCTGGCTGAGGATGATGGGCATTGCGATCAGGGCCACGAAGAGAAGCGAGATCGCGACCGCGACCAGGAGCAGCGGTTGATTGGCGCGCCGGTCGTCGCGACTCCGAAGTCGCGGAAAGTTCTCGAGGCGTGGCGGATTCTCCCAGCCTGGGTGGCTGGGTCCGCGCCGAGCCATTGCCACCGCCGGAGTCCCCAGCGATGAAGGGGCTACCGGGGCCGGCGGAGACGACGCACGCTTGGACTCGCCCTCGTTGCTCCACAGGCTGGCGCTCGCCTCAGTCGATCGAGCCGTGGAGGCGCCCGGTGCGGCAACCGAAGCGGTGCGCGAACGCCCCGCAAGGAATGCCGGCGTGCCTTCGTCCTCATCCGCTGCTCCGGCGGCAGCCACGCCGCCCTCGGCCGATCCGACCATCGTCCCGGTGGCCGACGCGGCGCTCGGCTGCTTTACTCCGGCAGCTTCCTGGCGCGCCCAGTCGAGGAAGATCGGGCACTGCGGGAAGGCCGCAGCCAGGCAGTAGCGCTCCTGGTGGGGGAAGGCGCGCGGCTCAGGCTCGGCCGCGGCGAAACAGCGATGGCGATAGTCGGGGACACTCGACCTGTGATCGCGATCTTCCTCGAAAGCGATGAACGGACAGGCGTTTGGGCCCCCTTCGAGCGGCGTGGGAGTCTCCTCAATCACGCGACAGATCATAGCCTGATGGAGGGTCTTCTGGCACGCCGGCCGGGTTCACGCTATCCAGCCCCGACTCGGCGGACCCGGAATCCGCCGCGGTCTCGGCAGCCGTGAGGTGCGTCGGGAGAGTTGGAAGCAGCTCCCTTCAGGCGGCCTGGTCCAGGGCGGCCTGGAGTGACTGCTGGTAGGCCAGGCTCGTGTAGGTCGCGCCGGAGACGGTGTTCACCTGTGAGCTCTGTGCCTGGAGGACCTCGCTGCGCAGCTGCGGGGCGGCGTAGCGGCTCACCTGCCCGGAGTGGCCTCCGCTCGGGAGCTGGAGCGTCTGGACGTCGGTGATCTTCCCGTTCTGCAGCGTCACCTGGACCTGGACGCTGCCGAAGGGGATCTGGATGGAGGAGCCCGTCAGCTGGCCCGTGAACGAACCCTTTGCGCCGGCGGCGGCGCCCTGTGCTGGAGCGGTCGTGGCGCCCTGTGCTGGAGCGGTCGTGGCGCCCTGTGCTGGCGCGGTCGTGGCGCCGCCCTGCCCGGTCCTGGCCACGCCGGCGGCTCCACCGCTCGACCCGGCCTGGTCCAGGGCGGCCTGGAGTGACTGCTGGTAGGCCAGGCTCGTGTAGGTCGCGCCGGAGACGGTGTCCACCTGTGAGCTCTGCGCCTGGAGGACCTCACTGCGCAGCTGCGGCGCGGCGTAGCGGCTCACCTGCCCGGAGTGGCCTCCGCTCGGGAGCTGGAGCGCCTGGACGTCGGTGATCTGCCCGCCCTGGAGGCTCACCTGAACCTGGACGCTGCCGAACGGGGTCTGGACGGTGGCGCCCGTCAGCTGGCCCGTGAATGCAGCCCTGGTAGCTGAGGTCCCACCCGCGGAGTTAGCGGGCAGCGGGGCGCTCAGCCCGGCAGTGTCCGGCGTCTTGAAGCTCAGGAGCAGGGCCAGCGCTGCGGTTGTCAGGAAGGCTCCGACGAGAGCTCGTCTAGGCATTTCTTTCTCTCCTCGGCTCAGAACGAGAAGCGTTCGTAGTGGATCTGCGCGGACGGGATGCGCAACCAGCGGAGACCGCTCAGGACCCGCTGCATCATCCCGGTCGGGTCCGCAGATGTAGATGTCACGTTCGTGAAGATCGGGAACGAGGCGGCGGAGCGCCCGCGGTTCGAGCGGGTCGATCGGCATCTCCCGCGACCCGCGCCGCCCCACGAGGTAGTGGATGGTGGCGCCGCGCAGGCTCGCCAGCTGATCCAGCTCCTCGCGGAAAACAACCTCCTCGTGGCTGCTGGCTCGATAGACGAGGGTGAGATTCCCCCTCGAGGCCGGCAACTCCTCGAGCAGCGCCCGGAGTGGAGTGATACCGATTCCGCCGGCGATCATCAGGACACGAGCCTTCCGTCGAGCCAGACCGGTGAAGGCTCCGTACGGTCCTTCCAGCATGACCGGAGTGCCGATCTGCATGCGCTGAAGCTTGCCGGTGTGGTCGCCCAGGTCCTTGATGGTGAAACGAAGGTACCGGCCATTCGGCGCGGCCGAGATCGAGAACGGGTGCGCCCTGTACCAACCATCGGCGGTCAGGAAGCGCAGGCGGAACCACTGGCCGGCGCGAACGGGAAGCAAGTCTAGGTCGCGACCGGTCAGGTAGATCGAAGCCACTCCCGGCGCCTCCTCGACCACGTTGGCGACGCGGAACCGGTGCCGCCACGTGGCCGAGAATGGCCGCCCGAAACGGAACGCAAGCAACGTCCCGAAGGCGATCACGTACAGCGAGATCCAATACAGGGTCGCGAGCTGGTCGGTCGTAAAGTCCACCCCGACGAAGAGCTGATGCAGGAAGCCGAGGGCGATCGCCAGGTAGGTATAGAGATGGATTGCGTACCAGGTCTCATAAGAGACTCGACGGCGTGCGGCCCGGACCGAGCTGATGGCCACGAAGATGAAGAGGCCCAGCGAAACGGCCGACCAGAGGACGTAGGGGTAGATCGTCAGCAACGTGACGATCTCATCCACCAGAGAGCTGTTGACCCCCATGGCGAAGCCGACGGTTGTGAATATGGCGTGGAAGACAAGTAGCCAGATCGCCCCGAACCCAACCCAGCGGTGGGCATCGGTGATTCGGTCCTGGCCGAAGATTTGATCGAGCCACGGATTGCGCGACATCAGGATCAGCTGGATCAGGACGAGGTAGGTCCCGTACAGGGCGGACAGCTCGCCGATCGCGGTGAAGACGCCGGCGGGCGTCGACAGCTCGTGAAGATTGCCGTGGCGGATCCACATGCCGGCGATCAGGAGCGCGTTGCCGATGAGAATCGCATAGAAGTCGTTGGCCTTGACGGGCCAGACGCGCGGCAGCGGCACCCGACGCACCTTGCGGGTCGGGGCTGCAGCCCTGGCCGCGGTTCTGGTGACGTAGCTGGCGTTCATAGGGTGGACTCGGATCTCCGGCTTCCTGTGGCGGGGGCTTCTGCCCATCGGACTCGACTGCTATAGCGCCGCCGCGCAACCCCGCGGACGCGTGACACTCCAGATCATCGAGCCCGATCCTGCAAAGCGGCTGAAGACTTGGCGGTGGAACCATGTGTTTACCGTGGAGACGGCGTGGAGAGTTGTGGATCGCGAACGGCGCGGCGCGACGTTACGAAATCAGTCGCCGGACGCAGCCGGCGCATCGCGGTGGCGCCTCGATTGACACGAGGCGCGGCGCCTCCAACACTTGAAGGAGGCTGAGGCCCAGCAAAGCTGCCTGCTTATTCCTGCCTCGCCCGACCTCCCGGGAGGAGACTTATGTCCCGCGCAACCGGCTGGCTTCGCCCGCCCAAGACCGCCTATGCACACTGCGACGTCCCGTGCGGCATCTACGACCCGCATGCCGCCGAGCTTGCCGCTCGCACCGTCGCCCGAATGGTCGAACTGATCGGCCAGCTGCCCAAGGAGAACCAGACCGAGGCGGACCGAAACAAGTTTGTCCGTTGCGTCATGGTGAAGGAGCAGCACGCCGAGATCGTCAAGCACGAGATCACGGTCATCTGGGCCGACTACTTCAAGCCCGAGCACCTTGAGCGCTACCCGGATCTCCACGAACGAACGTGGAAGATCCTCAAGCTCGCGGGCAAGAACAAGCAGAACATCGACGCCGCGGCTGCCGCCGAGTTGGAAGCGGCGGTCAAGGAGTTCGCCGATATCTTCTGGTCCACCAAGAAGTGACGTTCGAGCGATCGGACGAGTCGGGCGCCGGAGGCAGGGCCTCCGGCGTTTCGATGTCCCCCACCGCGGGTACCTGGCGTCGCTTGCGCACCGGCCTGTGGCGAGTTGCCGTGGCCGAGGGGAGCATGGCGCCAGCTCTCGCCGCGGGGGACTGGCTGCTCCTGGACCCGACGCCGGCTCGCTGGCCGCGGCGCGGGAGCGTAGTGGTCTTCCACGAACCCGACAGCGATCTCCTGGCGATCAAGAGAGTGGCCGCCGTTCCCGGCGACCGCGTCCGCATCTCGGCGGGGATCCTCCACCTGGGCCCCGGCCAGGCCTGGCTGCTCGGCGACGCCGCCGGCCCGTCCATCGACTCGCGCCGCTACGGTCCGGTGGAAGAGGAGGCGTTCGTCGGGCGGGCGTGGTTCCGCTACGCCCCCGCATCGCGGATCGGCCTGATCCCGCGGGGCCCAAACCCTGGGCCGGAACACGTCCTCCGCGAACCGAAGACCTGAGCCGCCGCCTCAGGCGTGGCGAGAGCGGTCCGGCGCGATGGTGCCGGGCAAGTCGTCGAATCAGCCGCCGGCAAGCAGTTCGCGCGCTGCCAGTTCGATCATCCCGTGGTCACGCGGGAGCATGTCCTGAAGCATGATTCGCTGCGCGCCGGCCGCCTCGAAGCGGGCGACCATCGCCCGAGCCTGGTCCGGCGTCCCAGCAACCCAGCGCTTCCGGCGAGCCTCCAGCCAGGCCACCGCGTCCGTACCGGCCTCACCGATCATGGCCAGTTGCGCCCGGACGCGGCCCGCGAGGTCCGCCTCGTCACGGCCGATCAGCAGTCCGGCCATGACCGAGTGGCGCACGGCCGCCGGGTCCCGGTCGATCTTTCGGCACTCCTCGTCCAACCGGGCAAAGGCCTCGGCGCAACGCTCCGGGCTGCTGCTCGACATGTTGTACTCGTCGGCGTAGCGGGCGGCGAGGCGCAGTGAGCGAGGCCTCCCCTCCCCGCCGACGATGATCGGTGGGTGGGGACGCTGGACAGGCTTAGGGTTGAACGAGACCGATTCGATGCGAACCTGCTTTCCCTCGAAGGTCCAGCCGGCCGGCTCCTCCCAAAGGCCGTGGAGGATCGCCAGTTCGTCCTCCATGAGATCGGCCCGTTCGGCGACTTCGGGAAAGGGCAGGCCGAGGTCCCTGTGCTCCGACTCGTTCCAACCGGCGCCCACACCGACCTCGATTCGCCCGCCGCTCATCTCGTCGGCCGTAGTCACGACCTTGGCGAACGACCCAGGATGGCGGAACGTGACGGGCGAAACCAGAGCACCCAGTCGGATGCGCGTCGTCTCGCGGGCGATTCCGGCCAGGACCGTCCAGGCGTCGGTGGTCGGGCTGTCGTCCGGACCCGGGAAGCTGCGGTAATGGTCCGATCGGAAGAAGGCCTCGAAGCCGAGACGTTCGGCCAGCCGGGCAAGCTCGAGCTGCTCGGCGTAGGAAAGTCCCTGCTGGGGCTCGATCATCAGGGCGAATCGCATCGCGACCTCCGGGCAGCGTGAGGAGTTGGCCGACCTCTCGCCGTCGGCAGGCGAATGATCCCTCTACCCGCGAAAGAACGTATTTGCTGGTGCAGGAAGATCCGCCTCCCGCTAAACTCGGCGTGTCCGTCGGTAGGGGCCCGATGGGTTCCTTCGACGGTATTGCCTCTGCCCATACCTTAGGCGGGCCGGCCCCCCCTCACCGGCCCGCCTTCTTCTTCACCCGGGCGATGCCGAGCGCGGCCCTCCGCAGGGAAGCGGCATACTTCGGCCGTGGACCAGAGACCGAGCCCGCCGAACCCGCCAATCAGCGACGGTGTCATCTCGCTGCGGCCCTTCCGCGCGGACGACGCTCCCGACATCGCGGCCGCGTGCCAGGACCCTGCGACCCAGCGCTGGATCCCGGTAATTCCCGTGCCCTACACCGAGGCCGACGCGCGGCGCTTCATCCTCATGGCCCTTCAATCGTGGCAAGACGGAACCGGCTACGAGTTCGCCATCGCGGATGCGGCGACCGAGCGATACATTGGCTCGGTAGGGCTGCACCTTGGGCCCAATCCGCGGCGCCATGCCATCGGCTACATGGTGGCGCCCGAGGCTCGGGGCCGTGGAGTGGCGACCAGGGCCGTACGCCTCGTGACCCGATGGGCGTTCGAGAGCCTGGCCGTGGAGCGTCTGGCCCTTTGGACTCTGCCCGGCAACGTGGCGTCCCAGGCCGTCGCCCAGAAGGCGGGCTTCCGCTACGAGGGGCTGATCCGGAATTGGGAGTCCGACCGCGACGACCAACCCATAGACGCCGTGATGTTCTCCATGACGCCCGAGGACCTGGCCGAGGACCTGGCCGAGGGCGGCGGGGCGGCGGGGCTCATCGCCCGCTTCCCGCGCGAACTCCAGGCTGCCGGGACCCGAGCTGGCCCGTTCGTCGAGATCGCCGCCATCTCGGACCTGGCGCCCGGGTCGATGCGGCGGGTTACCCTCGCGGATCTCGACTTGCTGGTCGCCTGGACGGCAGACGGGATCGTGGTCACGGACGACCGCTGCCCACACATGTCGGCGCCGCTCTCGATCGGGGAGCTGACGGGTTGTGTGGTCGCGTGCCCGCTTCACGAGGGTCGATTCGACCTATGTTCCGGTGACACCGTGCAGATGCCCACGACCGGCGGCCTCGACGCCGACGGCCAGTACCACGCGCCGTGGTCTCCGTCGGGGGCGGAGCTGAAGCAGGATCCACCCACGAAAAAGGCCGAGGCTCGCCGCCTCACCCGTGTCCACCGAATCCGCTACTACCCGGCCCGCATCCGCGACGGACGGCTCGAGGCGCAGATCCCGATCCTGCCCGAATGACTGCGGCTCCGCCGATCTCGCCGGCGCGCTATAGGTGCGCGGCCGCCCGGCGGCGGGATGGAGCAGTCTTTCCGACCTCCTGGGCTCGCCGGCTGACGCCGGCCGTGAGCATGCGGCAAGCCTCGTCCATGTCGTCGGTACATTGGATCAGGTCCATGTCCACGGCCTCGATCGTGCCTCTGGCCACAACTTCCGTTCTGAGCCAGCCAAGCAGTCCGGACCAGTAGTCCACTCCAACCAGCACCACCGGGAAGTGCTTGATCTTGCCGGTCTGGATGAGCGTGAGCGATTCGAACAGCTCGTCGAGGGTGCCGAATCCACCGGGGAAGATCGCGAACCCATCGGCGTACTTCACGAACATCGTCTTGCGGGCGAAGAAGTAACGGAACTCGACACCCAGATCGACGTACTGGTTGGACGCCTGCTCACGCGGCAACTCGATGTTGCAGCCGATCGACAGCCCACCCGCGTCGTGGCAACCGCGGTTTGCGGCCTCCATGATGCCGGGCCCGCCGCCGGTGATAACCGCAAAACCGTCACGCGCCAGCAAAGTCGCCAGCTCCCGGGCCTTGGCGTAGTAAGGGTCGCCTTCCAGGATGCGGGCCGAACCGAATATCGTTATCGCCTTGCCGATGCTGGCCAGGGCGTCGAAGCCCTCGACGAACTCCGCCAGGATGCGCAGCGAGCGCCACGGATCCGAGTCGCGGAAGTCCGGCCGGGCGCCGGTGTCCAGGAGTCTTTCGTCCTCGGTTTGGGCGTGAGTCGTCAGCATTGCCGCGGCCTTGGGCTGGTAGGTCACGCGGCCGGCGCGCCGGCGGCCCTGGTCGTAGCCGTCCCCGGAGCGGGAGCGTCCGTCACCGGCATTGGAGGCGGTCGGGATGGGAGGCGCCGGCGCGCTCGCGTTTTGACGAGAAAGAGGCCCGGACTTCCGGGACGGCCTGCTGCCGTCCTTGTCCCTCTTACGTGGTGAATGAGGCATCGGTCACTCCTGATCGTTACCTCCAGAGGATGCCACGCCCCGCTGTCCTGCGTACTGACGAGCCGGCATCTGTGGCCGAATCTTGGGACGGCCGCTCCATCCGGGAGCTACCGTGGGGGTGCCGCCAGCCAGGCCTTCCAGGTTGCGTCGGCCGGACCGGCGGTGAAGGCATTATCGAAGCGGACCAGGGGCAATCGAAGCAGTCCGCTGTCGGCGAGCAATCGGTCGACGATCTCGTCGTCGCCGAGCCTCATGTATGCCAGGCCCAGGTCCTTGTACCGGCGGCCGTCCGTGTCCAGCAGGGCGGCCGCACCCAGTCGCTCAACGAACCGGCGCAACTCCCCGGGCGCGATGGGTCGTTTCCGCAGGTCCACGAACGTGACGCTTGCACGCCGCTCCTTGAAGAAACGCATCGCAGCTCGCGTGGCCCGCGAGTCGGCGAGCCCGAAGAGCTGGACCGTGAACAATGCGGGTGCGGTCATCCGCACAAGGCTATCGCTTGTTCCGTCTCCGCACGAGTCTCACCGTGGCGGAGACCGCCGCCGAACCGCCCACTCCCCTCCCTTCGAAACGCCGCGCCGGGTACCATCAAGCAAGGAGGTGCCGCGTGGTCTGGTTCACAGTTCAGCTCGACGACAAGCCCGGGTCCCTGGCGAAGATGGCGGCCGCCCTGGGCGAGCGAGGCATCAACATCACTGCCATCGTCGGGATCGCCGAAGACACCGACGGCGCGCTCATGCTCGCCACCAGCGACGCGGCCGGCACGCGCAAGGCTTTCGACTCGCTGAAGCTTGCCTTCGAGGAGCACGATCCCGAGGCCGGCATGACCCTGGACGACATGTCTCGCGCCACCGGCCTGGCCGGCCGGGGCACGAGCGCGGGGAGCTAGACGAGATGCCCCGCCCCGAGCACACGGCCCCCACAGTCGCCGTACGCCTCGATTTCGCCGACAAGCCCGCTGCCATAGGTGAGATCGCCGCAAAGGTGGCCGCGGCCGGCGGCACCGTCCGCACGCTCAGCACCGTTCGCCGCTGGGCGGAGGAGATAGGTCCGCTGGTCGAAGTCGAGCTCGAGGTCGAGGGGCTGACCGAACAGCAGGTCACGGAAGTCCTCGATCAGATGCCGGCCCTGCGAGGCTGCCGGAAGACCAAATCCCTGGACAAGGTTTTCGGCAAGCGGCTCATCGTCGTCGGTGGCGGAGCGCAAATCGCCCAGGCCGTCCTGGGCGCCGTCAGCGAGGCGGACCGGCACAACATTCGCGGCGAGAAGATCTCCGTGGACACGATTCCGCTCGTCGGAGAGGAGAACCTGGCCGCGGCCGTGCGCGCCGTGGCCGACCTGGACCGAGCGCGTGCCCTCCTGCTGGCCGGGTCGATCATGGGCGGCGACATCACGAAGGCGGTCCAGGAGATCCAGAAGCTCGGCATCCCGGTCATCGCCCTCAACATGGTCGGCTCGGTAACCGACGTGGCGGACCTGGTAGTCACCGATCCGGTCCAGGCCGGAACGATGGCGGTCATGGGCATCGCCGACACCGCAAAGTTCGACTTCGCCCGCCAGAAGGGCCGCCGGTACTAGCCTGTGCGCATCGCGACCTGGAACGTGAATTCGCTCAAGGCCCGTATGGAGCGGGTCGAGGAGTGGCTCGCCCAGCGGGAGCCGGACGTCCTGCTGATGCAGGAGACCAAGCTCTCGGACGAGACCGCGCCGGAGATGCCGTTCCGGATGGCCGGCTACGAGCTTCTCCACCACGGCGAGGGACGCTGGAACGGAGTCGCCATCGCGAGCCGGGTCGGGATCGCCGACGTCGTCACGAACTTCGGCGACGGGCCGGTGAGGCGCTCCCCGAGCCCCGAAACCGGCGCTTCGTCCATCGCCGAAGCGCTGCAGGCCGAGGCGTCCGACACATCGGCGGACGAGGCTCCTGCCGGCGAGGCCAGGATGGCTTCGGCCGTTTGCGGCGGCGTCCGCGTCGTAAGCATCTACGCCCCGAACGGGCGAGCTCTGGACACGCCCTTCTATCGAGCCAAGCTGGCCTGGTTCGAACGTCTCGCCCGCTGGCTTCGTGAGACCTGCGACCCGGCCCAACTGCTCGTGATCGGCGGCGATTTCAACGTCGCACCGGCGGACGACGACGTCTACGATCCGCGCGACTTCGCCGGCGCCACGCACGTTTCGCCGGCCGAGCGGGCGGCCGTTGCGGCGCTGCGCGACTGGGGCCTGGTTGACGCCTACCGGCTCCATCACCCGGAGCCGGGCAAGTACTCGTGGTGGGACTACCGCGCCGGCAACTTCCACAAGGGCCTGGGGATGCGCATCGACCACCTGTACGTGACCCGCTCGGTGGCAGAACGGTGCACTGCCGCCGAGATCGACCGCGACGCCCGTAAAGGCAAGCTCCCCTCAGATCACGCCCCGGTCTACATCGATCTGGCGGCTGACGGCCGGGCGGACTGAAGCGGCCTCGAGATCAACCCGGCGGCGCGATCCACACCTGAGCAGCGTGGGTGTCGGGCCAGCCCATCGTCCCGGCCGCCAGGAGTCGAGGTTTGGCCAGGATGGCGGCCATGCCGGCACCCGAGAATGTGGCGTCCTGCGGGAAGCGGGTCCAGGCGCTCCCGTTCGCGGAGCGCCAGACGACAGCGGAACCGTTACCCGCGTCCGTCTTCCAGCCCGAGGCGACCACGCCGTGTCCTTCCGCGGCGACTGCGGTCATGACCATCTGCAGCCCTCCATTCGCGAGAGCCGGCTGTGGCGTAGCCTGAGTCCATATCGATCCGTCCACTGAGGTCCAGGCGACCGCGCCCGTCTGGTCGGTGGTCTCCCCAACAGCCACGAAGCCCGGCCCGCCGGCGACCACCGCCAGCATTCGGCCGCCCGCAAGAGAGGGGCCGTTGATCGCCTGCCAGCTCCCGCCGCCGTCCATCGACTGCCACACGGCGGCGGTCCCCCGCCGCTCGTCGCCCGAGATTCCCACGGCCACGACCGTCTCGCCGTCGGGACCCGCGGCCAGGCCGGTGACCTCGCTCGAACCGGTCGGAAGCGGCGCCGGGACTCTGGACCAGGCCACGCCATTCGACGACCGCCAGAACGTTGCGGATCGCACGGCGGCGGCCGACTGCTGATACCCCGCGGCCAGGTAGCCGCCGTTCGTTCGCGTTGCCGCCGCAAGCAGCTCCGTGGCCCCATCCCCGGCCGGGCCGGGAAGCGACTCCATCGCCCAGGCGACGCCGTCCGTGCTGCTCCACACGGCCGCCGCCCGACCATTCGTCCCCACCGCGAGGACGCCCGCATCGGCGGTCGCGACCGCCGCCGAGATGCTGCTCCCCTCCGGCGCCGGCAGCGTGGTCACCCGTCGCCACGAAGCGGCGTCGGTCGAGCTCCACGCGGCCGCGTGAGACGGCGGGTGATCCTGGCCCAGGGCAAGATAGCCCCCGCGGTCGGCGATCAGGGCGGCGATATACGTCCCGATAATCGGATGGCAGGGCGAGCAGAAGCCGGGGGCGTCGGTGGGTTGCCCTTCGATCGACACGGGCTGCTCCACTCGCGCGGCGACCCAGCCAGTCGGGGCGCTCGGAACCGGCCCGGTATGCACCGTGGGAGAGGTGGACGCGATCGCCGTGCGGCTCGTCGAGCAGCCCGCCACCAACACGGCTGCGACCGATAGGCGAAGGAGCCGGTTCCGGGCCATCGACGGCGACGCTAGGCGAGTGCGAGCGCTCTGTCCATCGAAGCTCGGCTTCGGCTCGCGGGACGCAATCAGGGTCGCCGGCGCGGAGCCGGCCTCGAGCGCCGGAGTCTGCTTGGATCAGCCGGGGGGCGGCGTCAGCTGTCCGGGGCGCGGGATGTTGATCGTCAACCCGATCCTGAGGAGGTTCGGGTTGTTGGCGACGTCCGGGTTGGCGAGCAGCAACTCCCAGGACTTCAGGCCCTTACTATTCGCGATCCTGGTGACAGTGTCGCCGGCCTGGACCGTGTACTGCTCGTAGCTCGCGTCGGGCGCGGGCGTCGCGTTGCCTGCGCTGCTGGCACTCGGCGCTGTGACCGGATTGAACGAAAACCTGGCGGTCGGGCTGGCGGTGGATGACGGCGAGGGGCTCGCGACCGCCGTGTCCCCACCGTGTCCCAACATCGCGGGCAGCACCACCATCACGAACAGGACCAGAGCCACGCCGATCGCCGCCAGGATCGGGGGCCAGATGGCCCACACCGGCTTGCGAACTTCACGGCCTCTGAGCCGCGGGTAGTCGTAGGGCGTAGGGGGCTTCTCCCATGAGGGATAGCTGGGGCCGCGGCGTGACTGGGAGCCGCTGGGGACCTTGTAGAAGGGAGGCGGCATGCTCGGACTCGGCATGGAGCCCGCCTGCGTAACCGGCCGAAACGACGCGCGCTCGGGACGCGCACCCTCGCCGGAATCGGCCGTGCCGAGGGGCTTGGCGCCGGGGCGTTGGTGGGCCGTCGGCCGCTTCTTGCGCGTCAGGTTGTCTTCGTCGCGATTCACCATTCATCCTCGTGGCGGCGCCTCGGGTCCCAAGCCCGTGGCGGCGGGCCCGGTTGCGGCGCTGGGACATCGATCCCAGGGCAAGGCCGGTACGCGACTAGGGTAGACCAGACGGGCTCGGCGGTTCAGGTTGGCACGGCTGCCCTCACGCGGACCGCGCGGGTTCGGCGGCGAGATGGCAGTATGGTCGCATGGAAATCCACTTCCTCGGCGCGGCCAACACCGTCACCGGATCCCAGTTTCTGCTGATCACCGAGCGAGCCAGGGTGCTCATCGATTGCGGCATGTTCCAGGGCGGCCCGCAGGAGGTGGTGCGCAACCACGTGCCCCTGGCCTACGACCCGGCGAGCCTGGATGCGATCGTCCTAACCCACGCCCACCTCGACCACTGCGGCCTCATTCCACACATCGTCGCCGACGGTTTCAGCGGGCCGATCTACGCCACCCGGGGCACGATCGAACTCGCCGCCATCGTGCTGCTCGATTCGGGCAAGCTCCAGGAGGAATACGCCAAGCGCCACCGGCACTGGGCCGCCAAGAACCCGGACAAGGCCGCGCGCGAGGACCAGCGCGAGCTCGAGAAGGTTCAGGAGCAGGAGCAGATCGCCGAGCAGGAAGAGGCGGCCTCGTCAAGCCCGGGTTCGTCCGCCGCGGCCTCCCAGACCGCGGTTCTGCGCGCGGGCGACGTCACCCCGGACGGTCACGTCGTGGCCTCCGGATTCGACGAACTGGCTCTCCACGACGAGCAGGGCCTGGGCACCAGGCTCGGCTTCCCGCCCGTCGGGCACCCCGATCACCAGGCCGCCATGGCCGGCAGTCCCGTCAACCCCAACCTGGTTCTCGAGCAGCCGCTCTACGACCTGGCCCAGGCCCAGGACTCGCTGTCGCGCTTCCGGCCTGTGGAATACGAAGCCCCCGTTGCGGTGGCGCCCGGCATCACCGCCGTCTTCCACGACGCCGGCCACATCCTCGGCTCATCGATCGTGGAGCTGCGCGTCGAGGCCCAGAAGGACGTTCCGGCCCGGACGCTCGTCTTCTCCGGTGACCTGGGCCGGAGCCACGCCCCAATCCTGCGCGAACCCACGGCCCTGAGCCAGGCCGACTACGTCCTTGTCGAATCGACCTATGGCGGCCGGGAGCACGAGCCGGAAGACGAGTCGCTGGACCAACTCGCGCAGGCCGTCAAGGATGTCGTGGCCGAAGGCGGCGTCCTTCTCATCCCGTCATTCGCGATCGGCCGAACCCAGGAGGTCGTCTGGGCCCTGCGGCACCTGCTCGATGCCGGCCGAATCCCCCAGGTCAAACTGTTCCTGGACTCCCCGATGGCCTCCAAGGCGTCGACTCTGTACCGCGAACACACCGATTACTACGACGCCGAGACGCTGGCGCTTCTCAACAAAGGTGAGGGGCCGATCGACTTCCCCGGCGCGAAGGAGACGCCTCTGGCGGGCCAGTCCGAACTGATCGATCGGAGCAAGCGGCCGTACGTCCTCGTCGCCTCCAACGGCATGCTCACGGGCGGCCGGGTTCTGAACCACCTTCGCGGCCTGATCGGCGACCCCAAGACGATCATCCTGTTCGTGGGCTATCAGGGCGAGGCCACGATGGGCGCCCACCTCCAGGCGGGCGCGAAGACGGCCCGGATCGACGGCCAGGAGTACACCGTCCGCTGCGCCGTGCGCTCGATCAGCGGCTTCTCGGCCCACGCCGACGAGTCGCAGATCCTGGACTGGCTGGGCCACTTCATCGACGGTCGCAAGCCCGGCGACGCGGGCGTGCCCAGGAAGGTCTTCATCGTCCACGGCGATGCCGAAGCCCAGCAGGCGATCGAACCGAAGATCGCGGCCCTGGGCCTCCCGACGATGGCCCCTCACTGGCATCAGACCGTCATCCTGGACTGAACGCGCAGGCGCCTCCACGCTGACGCGCCATCTCGCTCGGTCGCGCGGGCGCTACTCGAAGGCGCCGCCGAAGAACGTGTCGCGCTGCTGAACGCGCCCGATGCCGACGTGCCGGCCGTCGACATCCTCAACGACGAACTCGTACGAGCCGTAGGCCGTTGTCTCGGGCGGATGCACGATCCGCGCGCCCGCCGCCGACAGCTCGGCGAACAGCTCGTCCACGCCATCGACGGTGTCGGGGTCGATGTAGACGTCGTAGCCGGCGCCGTACCGGACCCGGTTGGGTACGAACTCACCACGCCTGGCTTGCACCAGCACGAGCTCGACGTCGTCGCGATACAGCGCGGCGAATGGTTCCGGAGCGTCGAGGTGTTCCACGACCTTGAACCCGAACGTGTCGCGGTAGTAGGACGCGGTCACCCGGACGTCGGGCGACATGAGGATCACCGGGGCGTTGTCGAGTCGCGCCTTCGTCGCCATCTGGAGCAGCCTACGGCGCCGCCACGGCGCCCGTGCTCCCCGGGGCGTGGAGCGGCACTCCGGCAGCGCAGGCGGGGCAGGTCTCCGGGCCCGGGTCGTAGGTCGGCAGCTGGAGCTGCCACAGGGCGCGGAGAGGGTAGCTCCGCCCCGTCCTGGGCGACTCGAGCGAGGCCAGGCCGCCGGAACGATCCGCCAGGACGGCGCACGTGACGATCTCGCCGCCGAAGGCCTCCACGGCGGGCAGCATCGCCAGCAGCGAGCCTCCGGTGGTCAGGATGTCGTCCACCAGCAGCACTCGCTCGCCCTGGGCGATGGTGAAGCCGCGTCGGAACTCCCGCCGCGCGGTCCCGTCGGCGTCCTTCACCTCTTCCGCGAATATCGCCCGCACGCCCAGCTGACGGGCCGTCTCGAAGGCAAGCACCACGCCTCCGGTCGTGGGACCGGCCACCACGTCCACCAGCGGCGTCCCGTCTGGGCCCCGGTGGCGCGCTGCCCAGAACCCGCACAGCTCGCTCGTGGCAGCCGGGTCCTGGAGCACCAGGAACTTCTCCAGGTAGCGCTCGGAGTGCTTGCCGCTCTTGAGCAGGAAGTGGCCTTCCTTGAGAGCCCCCGACCGCCGAAAGAGCTCCTCCGTCCGAGAGGCGATGGCTTTGGCGGCGGCAAGCTCGGCCGCCGGCCGAATCGTGGTCACGGCCGGTACTCCACACCCTTGGCCGAGGAGGCCCCGGTGCGCTTGGGCAGGGCCGTCCCCACGAACGGCCGGTACGTGGCCAGGCCGCGCCGCAGGCAGGCTCCCCGCAGCTCGTCGGCGAGGCGGACCGGCAGTTCCGGATCGGCGAATATCGCGGTCCCGACCTGGACCGCCACGGCTCCGCAGGCCAGGAAATCCAGGACATCGTCGAGGTTCGTCACGCCGCCGATGGCCACGATCGGGATCGAGACGACCTGCGCCACCTCGTACACGATCCGGAGGGCGACGGGCTTGATGGCCGGGCCCGACAGCCCGCCGTAGGTGTTGCCCAGGAAGGCCCGCGTCCGGTCCGGGGCAACGGCCAGGCCGGAGAGTGTGTTGATCGCCGTGATCGCGTCCGCACCGGCCTCCTCTATCGCCTTGGCGATCGGCCGGACGTCGGCCACGTTGGGCGAGAGCTTGACCAGCAGTGGCAGCTCGGTCGCGCGCCGGACCGCGGCCGTGACGGCCCGTGCCGCGTCGCGGTCGATGGCAAACTGCAGCCCGCCCTTGCCGACGTTGGGGCAACTGATGTTCAGCTCGATCCCGGCCACGCCGGGAACGCCGTCCAGGCGCCGGGCGACCTCGACGTAGTCCTCTATCGATTCGCCGGCCACATTGACGATGACCGGCACCTTCCAGCCCGCCCAGACCGAGCTGTACCTGTCGATGACCGCGTCGACGCCCGGGTTCTGGAGGCCGATGGAGTTGAGCATCCCGCCGGGGGTCTCGGTGACACGCGGCGGCAGGTTGCCCGCGCGAGGCCGCAGCGTGGTGCCCTTGCAGCAGATCGCGCCGATGCGCTGGACGTCCACAACCTCGCCGTATTCGATCCCGTAGCCGAACGTCCCCGAAGCCACCATGATCGGGTTGGCCAGCCGGAGGCCGCCGTGCTCGGGCGCCAGATCGACCGAGAGGTCGATCCGATCGAGCGCCTCGCGCTCAGCCAGCGTCGGCTGGACCGAAACTGGGGCGCCCAGGTCGGCAACGGCCGCGCCCCCCGTCTCGACCCTGGGCCGGGTGCCGGGCCGATGGCCGGGACGGACGGCCAGACGATCGACCGGCACGATCGCGCTCTTGATCGTCCGCACGGTCGGGGTCCGCTTCCGCTTGCTCGAACCCTTGGGAGCCTTCATCGCCGCGGCCTCACGCGCTCGCCGGCCATGCGATCTCCTCGGCGGCGAAGACGGGCCCTTCCCGGCAGACGCGGACCGGGCCTTCAACTCCGATGACCGAACAGCCCAGGCAGGCGCCGACTGCGCAGCCCATGTTCTGCTCCATCGAGACCTGCAGGAAGGCCTTCCGGCGCGCCGCGGTAGAACCGAGCGGGTCGGCCTTTCCGCCGCCCCGCTTGCGACCGAGCTTGGCAACGCCCAGTCGAGCGCGCCGCCCGGCGGCGAGCTGGGCCAGGCGGGAGAGCATAGGGTAGGGCCCACAGGCAAAGGCCTGGTCGGCCCAGGCCTCGTAGTCCGGCAGCAGCTCGGTCACAAGGCCGTGGTGGCCCAGCGATCCGTCGTCGGTGGCAACGACGTACTCGACTTCGTCCGGCAGCAGGCTGGACGGATAAACGTGGCTCGCGCTCAGGGCCCCGAACAGGATCGTGACCTGGCGCCCGCCACGGACCGCCTCGTCGGCGAGCATGCGGATCCCCGCCATTCCCAGACCGCCCGCCACGAGCAGCAGGTGGTGGCTGCGCGGGTCCACCTCGAAGGGCCGGCCCAACGGCCCGAGCATGTCCAGGCTTTCGCCCTCACGAACGCGGGCCATCCATTCGGTGCCCCGGCCGACGGTGCGGAAGTGGAGAGTCACGATCCCCGTCGCGGGATCGGCGGTGTTGATCGAGAACGGCCGGCGCAGGACCAGGCCGGAGTAGTCTCCGGTCCGCACGTGAACGAACTGCCCGGCACGCGAACCGCTGGCCAGCTCGGGCGCGTGGAATGACTGAAGCCACTGCCCCGGCAGTATCTGCCGGCTCGCGACCAGTTCGGCCGCAACGAGGCGCATCGTCACCGGCGGTCGCCGTCCCTACTTGCGCTTGGGCTTGGGTTCCTTCGCCTTAGGTTCCTTCGCCTTAGGTTCCTTCGCCTTGGGCTTGGGCTCGGGCTCGGGCTCGCCGTCCTCGTCGCTCCCCTCTTCATCTTCGACGTCCTCGACATCCTCGACCGCCAGGCCGGTTCCGCCCAGGGCCGGGAATGCCTCTCCGAGAGTGTCGGCCAGGTCGCCGAAGATGTCGGTCGGGTCGTAGAACTCGACGATATCGTCCGGGCCATCCAGCTTG
The DNA here is from genome assembly GCA_963814125.1 of uncultured Chloroflexia bacterium. GTDB lineage: Bacteria > Chloroflexota > Limnocylindria > Limnocylindrales > CSP1-4 > Fen-1039. Next base: position 38,504 of record CAWFBR010000012.1, on the reverse strand, counting down.
CGCCACTTGCCAGTTTCGACGTCCGCCTCCGGGATCACCTCCGCCGCGAAGGAGCCGGAAGCGTGGAGGGTGAGCCGCTCGTCCTCGTCGTCGACGATGATCAAGTCGCCCAGGACGGAGGTCAGGCTGGTCGCCGCCGACTCGAACTGCTCGAGAAGGTGAGCCTCCGTCTGCTGGCTGCGCTCCTGGAAGGCGAGAGCCAGGTCGTACAGCCGCTCCGCCGCCTCCTCCTCGCTCTCCGGAGCTTCGTCGGGCTCGTGGCCGGCGGCCCAGTCGTCGGCGGCTTCGGCATACGGATTCGCGGCGCCCAGCGCCACGGTTTCCTCGGGCGCGATGTCGGCCGACCGGAGCAGGTCCCCAACGGCCGTTGGCTCCTCTTCGAGCCCGGCCTCGGTCTTGGTCGCCTCTTCGAACGCGGCGAATACGTCGGCCAGGTTGTACAGCTCCACCAGCTCGGAGGGGTTCTCGATGACCTCCGTCTCCGTGACCCACTTGCCGGTCGCCTCGTCCAGGTAGCGGCTGCGACTGCGGAAGGTCAGGTCGGCGGCGACGGCCAGGTAATCGACCTCGTCGTCGATGAGGACCAGGCCGCCCAGATCCGAGATGCGCCCGGCGTTTCCCTGGAGGAACTTGCGCAGCTGCGCGGAAGCTTGAACCAGGAAGTCGGATCGCTCCAGGGAGGCGTCGGCGGCGAGTTCGCCGAGCTGATCGTTACGGCTCGTATCCATCGCTAAGGCCTCCCGAGTTGGTCGTGGTCGAGGTCCGGGCCGATCCGCTCCCGGAGGAACATCGAGTGAGCCCGCGCGAAGATCCACTCGCCGGCGCGGTGACCCAGGGCGCGGGTCGCCTCGTCGGCTTCGAGCTTGTCGATCGTCGCGTAGTCGGGCAGGTCGAGGAAGATGACGTTGTCGTAGTCCCAGCCGTATGCCACGTTGTACCAACCCATGAACCGGATCCCGAACTTCTCCTGGTACGCCTTCATCTGGCGCGGCATGATCGTCTTCATGTAGAACTTGAAGAACGGGTCGCGGCCACGTCGAACCTGGAAGAAGGTGGCAAGGACTGGCACGGGCTCTGCTTTCTCCTCACTCCGAAACGGTGGCGGCCGCCGTTGCCTTCCGGCTCGCCGGCACGCGGACTCCTATTCTCGCACGCCGGAGCCCAACGTCGGCGGCGCTCAGCTCGCGGACGATGCGGTCTCGGGGTCTTCGTAGGCCAGCCGTCCGCCCGCGATGGTGAGGATCACCCGGCCGGACAGCTCGCGGCCGAGGAGCGGTGAGTTCTTGCCCTTCGAGAGGAGCGCTTCCGGAGTCACTCGCCAGCGATCGGCACGATCGAAGACGACGAGATCGGCGGGGGCGCCTTCGGTCAGGCCGCGGGGGCGAGCGGCCGGCGTAGCGGCCACGCCCGGCCAGCCGGCCACGATGTTTGCCGGGCCGGTGGTGAGCGCGCCGATGGCACGTGCGAGCGGCAGGCGGCCCGCGTCGACCAGCGCCAGGAGCACGCCCAACGCCGTCTCGATGCCGCTAATACCGTTGCTGGCCCGGCCGAATTCCACCTCCTTGTCCACGACGGTGTGGGGGGCGTGGTCCGTTACGACCGCGTCGGCGGTCCCGTCCAGAAGCGCCGCCAGGCACGCGGCGGCGTCGACGGGAGTGCGCAGCGGCGGGTTGACCCGAAGCGACGTGTTATAGGGAGTGGCCAGGAGCGCTCCGTCCGCCCAAGGGTCGCGGGACGTGCCGTCGGGCCCAAGCGCTTCCCACGACCAGCGCCGTGCGCCGGCGATCCATTCGTCGGTGAAGGCCAGGTGGTGAGGCGTCACGTCGCAGGTGACGGGCAATCCGGCTGCCTTAGCCCGGCGAACCAGGTCCAGCGCCGCGGCCGTGGAGACGTGCGTCAGATGGAGCCGCGCGCGGGGCTCGTCTCGCAAGGCGTCCTCCAGGACGGTCAGGTCGCGCGAAACGGCGTTCGCCTCTGCCGCGGTCGGCCAGCCCGCCAGGCCCAGGACCGAGGCGACATAGCCCTCGTGGGCTTCGGCGCCCGCCGACAGCTCCAGATCTTCGGGATGGTCCACGACCGGGAGCCCCAGCATGCCCGCATACAGCAGGGCGCTTCGCAGCAGCTTGGGCGTTCGAACGGGCGCGCCATCGTCCGAGAAACCGAGCACGCCGGCGTCGGCCAGTTCGCCCATCGCCGACAGCTGCTCCCCGGCCCTCCCCGCCGAAACGGCCCCGTAAGCTCCGATCGCGACGGGCGAGCCGCTCGCCCGTGCAGCCGACCGAATGCGCTCCATCACGCCCGGCTCGTCCAGAGCCGGCGACGTGTTCGGCATAAGGGCCACGCTCGTGTAACCGCCATGCGCCGCGGCCGCGGAGCCACTGGCGACCGTCTCAGCATCCTCGAAGCCGGGCTCGCGAAAATGGGCGTGCAGGTCGAAGAGGCCGGGCGCGACGACCACCCCGTCGTCCTTGACACCGGCTGCCTCGGCGCCCTTCAGCCACACCACGGACTCGAGGATCCCGTCCGTAACGACGATCTCACCCGGGCCTTCGCGACCCGAGGCCGGGTCCACCAGCCAGGCCTTCTCGACTTCGAACCGGCCGAGAGTCCGGCCCACTTCGGGCCGGACCGCGGCCCTCGCGCGGGCCCGCCCGGTGCCTTCGGCCTTCATCGGATTGCCTCGCCGGCGTGCGCGGCTTCGTGCGAACCGGCCAGCAGATACAGCAGTGCCATTCGCACGGCAACGCCGTTGGCCACCTGCTCGGTGATCACGGCACGGCCACTGACGGCCACGTCCGGGGCGATCTCGACGCCTTCGTTCATCGGTCCGGGATGCATCACGATCGCCTCTGGCCTGGCCAGCCCCACGCGCTTCGCGTTCAGTCCGAAGCGGGCCGCGTACTCGCGCAGCGAGGGCAGCAGCCCGCCCTGCATCCGCTCCCGCTGGATCCGCAAGGCCATCACCACGTCCGCGTCCCGAAGTGCCGCGTCCACGTCGCTGGTGACGTTGAACCGGCCGTGGCCCGGGATCGCGCCGCCGCCCCACGCCGCCGCCCAGCGATCGAACCCTCGCAGAAGCGTGGCCGGGCCGCACAACCAGAGATCCGCGCCGGCTGCGGTCAGCGACCAGATGTTGGAACGGGCCACCCGCGAGTGGAGGACGTCGCCCACGATCGCGACCTTGCGGCCGCGCAAGTCGCCGCCGGGGAGATGCTCGCGCATCGTGTACAGGTCGAGCAGGGCCTGCGTCGGGTGGGCGTGCCACCCGTCACCGCCGTTGAGGACGTGGCCCCCGAAGATCTCGGCGGCCAGGTACGGAGCTCCTGAGACGGAGTGACGCATCACCAGGATCTCGGCGCCGAGTGCCTCCAGTGTTCGGATCGTGTCCACCAGCGATTCGCCCTTGGTTACCGACGAAGTGGCCGTGGCGATACTGACTACATCGGCCGAGAGATTCCGAGCGGCCGTTTCAAACGAGACGCGGGTCCGGGTCGAGGCCTCGTAGAAGAGCGTCGTGACACGCCGGCCGTTTAGCGCGGGGACCTTGCGAATGGGCCGGGCCAGGACCCCCTTCATCTCGTCAGTGGTCCGCATTATCAGCTCGATCTCGGGCCAGGTGAGGACGTCCACATCGATGAGATGGCGGTGATCCCAGGTCAGAGCGGCGCCAACCGCGCCGCCAACCCCGGCGCCTCTCTCGGCGCCCATCAACTACCTGCCGGAGTCGCTTCGGAGGCGCGGGCCTGGCGGGCGATGCTGACCTCGTCGCTGCCGTCGATCTCGGCTACATGCACGTGGACCAGCTCTTCCCGCGACGTGGGCACGTTCTTGCCGACGTGGTCGGCACGGATCGGCAGCTCGCGATGGCCCCGGTCGATGAGCGCTGCCAGACGGATCGCCCGCGGCCGCCCGAAGTCGATCAGGGCGTCCATGGCGCAACGGATCGTGCGGCCCGTGTAGAGCACGTCGTCGACCAGCACGATCGTGGCCCCGTTCAGGTCGAACGGAAGGTCCGTGCCTTTGACGATCGGCTGCTGGGCCACGAGGGAGAGGTCGTCGCGGTAGAAAGTTATGTCCAGGGCGCCGACGGGAGGACGGACCCCTTCGTGCTCCTCGATCGCGTCGGCAATCCGCCGCGCGAGAGGGACGCCGCGGCGCTGGATGCCGACGAGCGCAAGGCCCTGCGTGCCGGCCTGCTTCTCGACGATCTCATGGGAGATCCGAACAATGGCCCGCCGGATCTCGTCCCCGGTCATGATCTGCCGGTCGGTCATCGATTCTCGCTGCCCTGCACGACGCAGTCCTCCTTCCCGGCCTCACGGTGCCGGTCGTTAAAGGTAGTGCGAAGGATACAGCGCCGGCCACAGCTTCCGCCATGGGCGAATGTCGCGCGGCCGCCCGGCGGGAGGAGGCTGCGATCCGAGGCTCGGGCGACGCTCAGCTGCCCGGGAGATCGCTCGCGAGTGCCGGCGTGCCCGACGATCGAGCCGAGGCCGGCGCCTGGCTCGGCGTCGGCGCAGGCGTGGATACCAGCGCGGGCGGGAGGACCGGGACGGGCTTGACGTACGTCTTGCCGTCCATGGCCGACGTGTAGACGAAGTTCGAGTCATCGAACCCGATGGCCGGAAGGACCTCATCGGCGCCCACAGTCGGGCTCAGCAGCCCCGACGCCGGATCGATCGAGAAGACACTGAGGCGGCCGACGCCGACGCTTCCGGCATCCGCGACCCAGATGGCAACGTTCAGTCCGGCCGCATCCCAACGAACCGCCCACTGCCGAACCGACGCCGGCGAGTTCGCGACCGACAGCAACTGGGGCAGGCCCGACTGCGCCGGCTCAGGACTCACCGCGGGGAGGTCGGCCGTGGCGGGTGGTTGCGGAGAGTCTTGCGTTCCGGGCGGTATCGATGGGGCGTCGGTGGCCGTCGCCGATCCTGTGGCCTTCGCGGTCTGGCCGGCCGTCGGCGACGGACTCAGGCTCGGCCCACGACTCGGTGCCACGGACTCGGTGGCCGTCGGTCCGGGGGACGCAGTCGAGTTCGGGTCCGGCGATGCCGGAACCAGAGTCAGGTCCGCCCAGCGATCGAAGTAGAGGTCGCCCTTGCCGGGCCGCCACAGCCCCGAAACGGTGTCGAACTCGACCGCGCCCGACCAGTAGATCAGGTATCGGCCGGTCGGATCGACTCCGGCAACAAGCATTGGGCGGTCGATTCTTCGGATCTCGCCGCTGGCGGGATCGAAGAGGCATGACGTTGTCCCGATCATCTCGGCACTTGCAAGAGTCGCGTCCGCGCAACTCCCCGCCGCGATCTCACTCACGAGAATCTTCTGCCCGAACCATCCCGCGAAGAGGTCGGAGTGACGCGACGTGACCGCGCGAGCCTGCTCTTGCCCAGACCGCCAGATGAACACGTCCGGACCTGTTCTGTGATCCACCGGCCTGGCCGAGAACGCGACCAGGCCACCGTCCGGGGAGAACTCAGGTGTTCGTCCCACGATCTCGTACCCGTCGAGGATCGCCGTCGGCTTCGTAACGGCAGGGCCGACGGTGGGGGTCGGCGCGGGGGTCGGGGACGCCGTTGCAGTGGCGGCCACCACGATGCTGGCGATCGAGGAGGGCGCGAAGGAGATCGCCGCCGACGAAACCGCCGCTGCGCTGGTACTCGTCGGCGTCGGCGTCGGCGTCGGCGTCGGCTCGAGAGTGGGCGTCGGCGTCGGCGTGGGCGTCGGCTCGAGAGTGGGCGTCGCGGCTTGCGTCGGCCGCGGCGTCAGGAGATCGAGCGACACCGTCTCAGGGGTGGTGGACAGGGGCACGATGACGATCTTGTTGTCCGTCCACACCGCTGCCTGACTTGCGTCCGGCGCAAGCACCGCGGACACGCTCGTCTCACTCGTGATGGAACCGAGCGTTTGGCCGGAGCCACCGGCTACCGTGCAGCTGGCGCCCGCTTGAGAGCAGTCGTTCGTGCTGCCCTTGATCTGGTACACGCCGTTGTCGGACGCGATCCAGTAGCTCGTCCCACCGACGACGGCGAGCGGCGCCTGGGGCGCCTGGGAAGCCAGAGCCGACGAGCCGGTGGCCAATGCCACCGCGCCGGGAGAGGTGGACCCGGAGGCAACGCTGGCGATCGGACTCTGCGCGACGAGCGAGGCGCCCGCGACCAGAACCACGAATCCGACCGCGATGGCTGTCCCGAACAGCGGTCGGCGGCCGGACCGGACGGCCCGCGGCCGGTTCTGCTTCCTGGCGGAGGACTTCATATCCACCGCGTCCAGCGCCGCGGATGTTCGGGCCCACAGATCGCGCGGCGGCTCCGGAGCCTGGAGCGATCGCAGTTCCAGGTGCTGGGCGCGGTATTCCTCGGCGACTGCGCCGCACTCAGGACACGTGGCAAGGTGCGCCTCGAGCCACGCGGCATCGAACGGCTCGATCTCGGCATCGATAGCCTCGACCGCCAGCGACCGGGCTCGCTCGTGGAGGCGTTCTACCGCCGGCAGAGACGAACGGAATTCGGAGCTCATCCGCCTTCTCCCCCGCTGTCGTCCGGTCGGCGGCGTGGGTCAGCGGCGCGTGTCTGCTCGGCGAACGTGGCGTCGATCGCGGCTTCGTGGTCCTTCTCCTGGCGACGCTCGTCGGCCAGTGCCTGGCGGAGGCTCTCGCGGGCCCGGGTCAACAAGGCCCGCGCCGCCACGTGGCTGATGCCCAGGGTCTCGGCCAGCTCGAGGCCGGTAAGGTCGCCGACCTCGGCGAGCAGGAGCGCCGCCCGTTGCCGCTCCGGGATGCGGGCCAGGGCCCGAGCCAGCGGCCCGGACAGCCTCATCTCCATGGCCAGATGCTCGGCCGAAGGGGCGGACCCGTAGTTCTCTCCGGTCCAGGGCAAGAATCGGACGATGCGCCGACGTCGCATCTCGTCGAGGACGACACGGTGGGCGATCTGGTACAGCCAGGCCCGAGCCTTGGCTCTGTCTTCGAGCGAGGCCTGGGCGCGGTAGGCCTTGACGAACGTGTCCTGGGCGAAGTCTGCGGCGACGTCCGCATCACGGACCATTCGGAAGATGTAGGCGTATATCTCCGAGTGGTGGAGCGCGAATAGCTCCTCGATGAAGGTCCGGTCGGTGGCGCCTTCAGATGCGGCGCTCACGCCGCACTCCATTTGCCAGGTTGTCGCGCTAATGGACATTCACCCGCCGCCGCTGCCTCATGGACCAACAGCCAATGACGCCTCCCCGCGCGCCAAGAGTTTCTGACGGCGTTGCACGCACGGCTGTGACGACGCGGCGCGGGTCCCCCTGGTCTCATGGCGTGTCTGCTGCTTCCCCCTGAGCCCCGTATCTGAGCAACTCTTCGACAGCTTCCTCCGGTGAGACCGGGTTGACCGGCAGGCCTGTCCCCAGCTCCAGTCCGGCGATCTCCCGCAACCGCGGGTGGATTTCCCAGTGCCAATGGTACGTCGCGTCGACTCGCTGGCGGAGCGGCGACGTGTGCAGCACCAGGTTGTGGGGCGGGCCGTCCAAACGCGCCAGGCGGCCCAGGACCTGCCGCAGCGCCTCCGCGGTCGAGCCGATGTCCGCGTCGGCGGCCAGGCCGAAGTCCGAGGCGTGGCGGCGGGGCACTATCCAGACCTCGAACGGGGATCGCGAGGCAAACGGCGCGAAAGCGACACTCGCGGAGTCCTGCCAGATCAACCGAGTCCCGGTCTTGGACTCGTCCCGAGCCAGCCGGCAATAGGGGCACTCCCCTTCCCTGATGAGGTAACGCGCAGCCCCGCCGATCTCCTCGGCCACGCGGTGCGGGATCTGCGGCAGGTCGTACAAGTCCAGACAGAGATGGTTGGTTCGAGCGCCAGCCTGTGCGCCCCAGTTCTGGACGACCTGCAGGTACTCGGTCTGGCCGACTCCCCTGGCGTCTACGAAGGCCTGGCGCACGGCGGCAAGCAACCCCCGCAACATGTCGTCGCCGACCATCTGGAGGGGTCGGTGCTCCTTCGGCGGCGCGACGATGGTTCGCCAGCTACCGGCAGCCGGGGCCTGAGGCAGCGCCACCTGGGTCGAGTTCTTCTCGAGTTTGCGAGCCTCTTCCTGGGAGCCGATGACATTGAACGCGTAGTCCTTGAGGGTACGCAGGCGGATACCATCGCCGGGCGGCTGGCTGCAGTTCTGGCATGATCCGCCGTCGTCGACCGGCGCGGCGGCAACCGAGAAGCGGCCGCGCTGGAACTGACGGTCTACGACGGTGGCGACCCACCAACCCGTGATCTCGTCCCGGCGCAGCTCGAACAGACCGCCGCCCATCAGCGAGCCCCCACGGCCGTTGAGGTGCGCAACGCGAGGATCTCCTCCAGCCGAGCACGGCCAACCCCGGGATCGGCGGCCGGCGGGAGGTCTCCAACCAGTCGCGCACCGAGGGCGCCGGCGAGGGCGGGGCCGAAGGCGGACGCCGCGCGCGCGACCGACTCGATCGACGGATCGGAGTTCCAGCCGTTCTCTCGGCCGACGGAAGTCGACTCGACTCCGGGCAGGCCGCAGGCATCGATCAATTCGAAGTCGGACAGTCGCACGGTCACGTTCAGGGCGATGCCGTGGTAGCTAACGCCGTGCTCTATGCGGACGCCGATGGCCCCGATCTTGCGGCTTCCCTCGCCGCACCAGCAGCCGGGGTAGCCTTCACGCGGACCCGCTTCTACCCCGAAAGCGACACAGGTCTGCGACAGCGCGGCCTCCAGCGCGCGAACGAGCGGTCGGACCAACAGGCCGCGCTCGACCAGACGGATGATGACGTAGGCGGTCAACTGGCCGGGCCCGTGATAGGTGACCTCGCCGCCGCGTTCGGTCTCGATCAACTCAATGCGGCGAGCGGCCAGATCGGCCGGACTCGCGAGGACGTGAGCCGGATCGCTGTGACGGCCGAGGGTCAGCACCGGCTCGTGCTCCAGCAGCAGGAGCTGATCGCCGATCGAGCCCGCGACACGGGCCGCGACCAGTCGATGCTGGAGGTCCCAGGCGTCGCGGTATGGCGTCCGGCCGAGCCACCAGGCGGTGATCGGCGCGGGAGAGGGAACGGCCTGCGCCGGCGAGTCCTCGGCCTGACGATCCATATCGCCACGATACCAGGAGCACGCAGCCGTGCCGCGAATCGGCCGTCTCCGGGAACGTCGACCTTGACCGCGGCACCGTTCGTGTGCATGGATTGCGCAATTGGGCTGGGTGGGCGGCACGGGAAACACGAGCGGAGCGAATTGATGGCACGGAAGAAACGCATCGGGATCCTGACGGCAGGTGGTGACAGTCCGGGTCTAAACGCCGCAATCCGGGGCGTCGGCAAGGCTGCGATCGGCCACCACGGCATGACACTGGTGGGTTTCCGCGATGGGTTCCGCGGGCTGGCCGAAGACCGGTACATGGCCCTGGAATCGAGGAGGCTGTCAGGGATCCTAACCACCGGCGGGACGATCCTGGGAACGAGTCGGGACAAGCCCCACCAGATGCTCGTCGATGGGGTCCTCACGGACATGACCGGCGCGATCGTCCGCAACTACGAGAAGCACCAGCTGGACGCGCTGGTGTGCCTTGGCGGAGGGGGCACGGCCAAGAATGCGCTGCGCCTCGCCAAGGCCGGCCTCAATGTCATCACGCTGCCCAAGACGATCGACAACGATGTGGTCAGGACCGACGCGTGCTTCGGATTCGCCACCGCGCTCGACGTGGCTACGGACGCGGTCGATCGGCTGCACAGCACGGCCCACAGCCATCACCGCATCATCGTCGTCGAGATCATGGGACACCGAGCCGGCTGGCTCACCCTCGGGGCGGGAATAGCCGGTGGCGCGGACGTCATCCTGATCCCGGAGATTCCGTATTCGGTTGAAGCCGCCGCCCAGGCGGTCCGGCGCAGGGTCCGCAACGGGTCGAACTTCAGCATCGTGGCCATCGCCGAGGGGGCCCGGAACGTCGAAGACGCCGCGGCTTACGCGACCGCTCTGCGACTGAAGAAGGCGGCCTCGGCCGGACCCGAGCGTGACCAGGCCGTCGCCGCGCTGGCCGCGCTCGAGGCCGCGCACGTCGGCAACACTCTCCGGGTCGCGGGCAAACTGGACGAGCTGACGGGCCTGGAATCGCGGATCACGATCCTTGGTTACGTCCAGCGGGGTGGCACGCCCTCAGCCGCCGACCGGCTGCTGGCGACCCGACTGGGCAGTGCGGGTGCGGACCTGATAGCTGAGGGCATCTTCGGCATCATGGTGGCTTCGCGCGGCGACGGGACGGACCCGGTACCGCTCGACCAGGTCGCCGGCAGGCGCCGGACGGTGCCCGTCGATCACTCGTGGGTCCAGGCGGCGCGTCACGTGGGCGTTTGCCTGGGCGACGAGTAGGCCGGGCCGGAGGAACCCCGGCGGCGAGCAATCCCGCCCCGAAGCGCACTGTGTTGCGCAACATCGTCAGGCACCTTCCACGACGGCCACGATGCTCTCTGCCACGAGCCCGTGGGCCTCGCGATGGACCCGCATCGCCGATTCGGCGTCCGGGGCATCGACGAGGCAGAAGATCTTCCCGCCGGCTTCATCGACCCAGTAGCGCAGGTAACGGACGCCATGCCGATCCTGCGTCTGGAGGTCGAGCAAGTGGGCGGCGGCCACGTCGTCCGCCTTCACGCCGCCGGCGATAGTGTGAGTGTCCATGTAAGTTGCCATCCGCGAACCTCCTTTGGTGTTCGTGGAGCATCGCCCAGGAGGAAGCGCCTCTACATCGGTCGTAATGCCCAAGTTGGCGAGGGCCGCGGCGCCTCGAGGACACCCGCGGGACCAAATCCAGGTCGGCTCCGGCCGCGGTGATGCCCGGGCAGTCGAGGTTCAGCGGCCACATCCTCCGGCCGCGATCCTGCCAGAATTCCTCCAGACGTTCTACGCGCTTGTGATCGCGGCCGTCCGGTACCGGCAATTAGGAAACCCAAGGAGAAACGTGAGGCCCGTGATGAATAGGCGATGGGAATGCCTCGACGGCAACGAAGCGGCGGCCCGCGTCGCCTATGCGGTGAGCGAAGTGATCTCGATCTACCCGATCACGCCGGCTTCGCCGATGGCGGAGCACGCCGACGACTGGGCCGCAGCCGGGCGACCGAACCTCTGGGGGGCCATCCCGGACGTCGTCGAAATGCAGTCCGAGGCCGGCGCGGCGGGTGCCATGCACGGCGCCCTCCAGAAGGGGGCCCTGACCACGACCTTCACGGCGTCGCAGGGACTCCTGCTCATGATCCCGAACATGTGCAAGATCGCCGGCGAGTTGACACCCGCCGTCATCCACGTCGCCGCCCGCACTATCGCGACCCACGCCCTGTCCATCTTCGGCGACCACAGTGACGTAATGCACGCCCGCCCGACGGGCTGGGCGATGCTGGCGGCCGGGTCTGTACAGGAGGCCCACGACTTCGCCCTGGTGTCCCACGCCGCCACCCTCCGGTCGCGGGTGCCGTTTGTCCACTTCTTCGAAGGGTTCCGGACGTCGCATGAGGTCAACAAGATCGTAGTGCTCGACGACGAGGACATCCGGGCCCTCGTTCGCGATGAGGAGGTTCTGGCGTTCCGCCGCCGCGGCCTGACCCCGGATGCCCCGGTGGTGAGGGGCACTGCCCAGAACCCCGACGTCTTCTTCCAGGCTCGCGAGGCGTCGAACCCGTTCTACGACGCCGTGCCGGGGATAGTCCAGGGGGTCATGGACGAACTGGCCGACCGGACCGGCCGGCGCTACGGGCTGGTCGACTACCACGGCGCCCCGGACGCGGAGCGCGTCGTCATCGTGATGGGGTCCGCCGCGGGCGCGGTCGAGGAGACGGTGGACGCCCTCGTTGCCGCAGGCGAGCGGGTTGGACTCCTGCGGGTTCGGCTCTTCCAGCCGTTTCCGAGCGAGGCGCTCCTGGCCGCGCTGCCGGCCACGGTGCGCGCCATCGCCGTCCTCGATCGAACCAAAGAACCCGGCGCAGTCGGCGAGCCCCTGTACCTGGAGGTTGTGGCCGCCGTCGCCGAGAGGATGGACTCCGACGAACCACCGTTCAGCACGACGCCACGGATCGTGGGCGGGCGTTACGGCCTCTCCTCGAAGGAGTTCACGCCGTCGATGGTCAAGCCGATCTTCGACGAGCTCGCCGCCGAGCGGCCGAAGCGGCACTTCACAGTCGGCATCCACGACGACGTCACCCATCTGAGCCTGCCCATCGACTCCGAGTTCCGCCACGCTCGGCCGACGGGCGAGGTCCAAGCCATGTTCTTCGGCCTTGGCTCGGACGGCACGGTCAGCGCCAACAAGTCGTCGGTGAAGATCATCGGCGAGGGCACGGACCTCTTCGCGCAGGGCTACTTCGTCTACGACTCCAAGAAGTCGGGCTCGGTCACCGTCTCGCACCTGCGATTCGGTCCGAAACCGATCCACTCCGCGTATCTCATCGAAAGGGCCGACTTCGTCGCCTGCCACCAATTCGGGCTGCTCGAGAAGACGAAGATCATCGAGCATGCCAAGCCCGGCGCGACGTTCCTGCTCAACTCGCCGTACGGGCCGGACGAAGTCTGGGATCGGCTGCCCCTGACGGTCCAGCAGCAGCTCGTCGACAAGGCGATCGACCTGTGGGTCATCGATGCATTCGCCGTCGCCGAAGAAGTGGGCATGGGCAGTCGGATCAACACGGTGATGCAGCCGTGCTTCTTCCACCTGGCCGGCGTGCTCCCGCCCGCCGACGCCATTGCCAGGATCAAGGCCTTCGTCGAGAAGACCTATTCCCGCCGCGGCCAGGCGGTCGTCGAGCGCAACTTTGCGGCCATCGATATGTCGCTCGGGCGGCTGGCCCACGTCCCGCTCGGCGAGGTATCGAGCAGCCTTTCGATCGCCTCCACGGTGCCCGACGACGCGCCAGATTTCGTCAAGAAGGTAACGGCGGTCCTGATGGCCGGCGATGGCGATCTACTGCCCGTGAGCGCGATGCCGGTCGACGGCACGTTCCCCAGCGGGACCACGAAATACGAAAAGCGAGCAATCGCCCAGGAGATCCCGATCTGGGATCCGGCGATCTGCATCGACTGCGGCAAGTGCGCCATGGTCTGCCCGCACGCGACCATCCGCATGAAGGTCTTCCCTGCGTCGGCCGTCGCAGGAGCCCCAGCCGACTTCCTGACCAAGGAATTCCGGTCGAGGGAGCTGCCCGAGCATCTGCTGACCATCCAGGTTGCCCCAGACGACTGCACCGGCTGCGGCGTCTGCGTGGACGTGTGCCCGGCCAAGAGCAAGACCGAGGTTCGCCACAAGGCGATCAACATGGAGCCCGTGGGGGAGCACAGCGACATCGAGCGGCGCCGCTGGGATTTCTTCCAGTCCATCCCGCCTCTCGATCGCAACCTGTTGCCGCACGACACCGTCAAGGGATCCCAGGTCCTGGAGCCGCTCTTCGAATTCTCCGGCGCGTGCGCGGGCTGCGGCGAGACGCCCTACCTCCGACTCGTCAGCCAGCTCTTCGGTGACCGGATGATCGTGGCCAACGCCACAGGTTGCTCGTCCATCTACGGTGCCAACCTGCCCACGACGCCGTGGACGGTGAATACCGCCGGCCGCGGGCCAGCCTGGAACAACTCGTTGTTCGAGGACAATGCCGAGTTCGGCCTGGGCATGCGCCTGGCTCTCGATGCCCAGACGGATCACGCCCGCCGGCTGCTGGCGCGTCTCGCTCCCTCCGTCGGCGAGGATCTCGTCCGGGAACTGCTCGAGAGCAAGCAGGATACCGAGCCGGAGATCGAACTCCAGCGCACCCGCGTAACGAGGTTGCGCGAGGCCCTGGCGAGCGTCGAGGGCACCGCCGGCACCGATGCTCGGCACCTGATGACTCTGGCCGGCGATCTGGTTCGTCGGGGGATATGGATCATCGGGGGCGATGGCTGGGCCTACGACATCGGCTTCGGTGGCCTGGATCAGGTGCTCAGTTCGGGGCGCAATGTGAACGTCCTCGTCCTCGACACAGAGGTGTACTCGAACACCGGAGGCCAGGCGTCCAAAGCCACGCAGCGCGGCGCCGTGGCGAAGTTCGCAGCTTCCGGGAAGGCCACCGGGAAGAAGGACCTCGGCGCCACCGGTCGATCCTACGGCAACGTCTACGTCGCCCAGATCGCCATGGGGGCCAGCGACGTCCAGACCACCAAGGCTCTCCTGGAAGCGGACGCCTGGCCGGGACCGTCGCTCGTCATCGCCTACAGCACCTGCATCGCCCACGGCATAGACATGACCAAGTCCATGTCCCACCAGAAGGACGCCGTCAAGAGCGGCTACTGGCCGCTGTACCGCTTCCAGCCGAGCGAGGCCGAGGCCGGACACCCATTCCACCTCGATTCCGCCGCACCTTCGGTTCCGGTCAGCGACTTCGTGGCTTCGGAAACCCGGTTCGCGATTCTGCAGCGCACGCACCCCCAACGAGCGGCCGAACTCGCGGACCTTGCGCAAGCCGATGCCGACGAGCGCCGGCGCTACTACGAACAGCTTGCGGGAATCGAACGGAGCGTCCCGCATCTCCAGGAATCCGGCCCGGAGCCGGTCGGGGTCGACGGCGGCTCCGGCCGGGGCAACGACACCGAGGAGAACGCGGAATGACCATAGACCTGCGCACCCGCTATCTCGGGCTCGATCTGGGCTCGCCCATCGTTGCCTCGGCCTCGCCCTCGACCGGCGAGCCCGCCACGGCCCGGCTTCTCCAGGAGGCCGGCGTAGGGGCCATCGTTCTGCCATCACTCTTCGAGGAGGAGATCCTCAACGAGGAGATTCAGATCAACCGCTCGCTCGAGGCTGGGTCCGGCCAGTTCCCCGAGGCCCTCGAGTACTTCCCAACCGTCGAATTGTTGCCCGGTGTGGGCGATCGCTACCTGTCGCGTCTCGATGACATCAAGCGCTTCGCCACGGTGCCCGTGATCGCGAGCTTGAATGCCGCCTCCCGAGGCGGTTGGGTCCGCTACGCCAGGCTGATGCAGGACGCCGGTGCGGATGCGATAGAGCTCAACCTCTACCACGTCGCAGCCAACCCGAAGATGACGGCGAGCGATATCGAGGCGGCGGACCTCGACATCGTCGCCGCGGTTCGGGCCGAAGTCACGATCCCGCTCGCCGTCAAGCTAAGCCCTTACTACTCGGCCCTGGCCAGCTTCGCCGGTCAGGTGATCGCCAAGGGGGCCGACGGGTTGGTCCTCTTCAACCGGTTCTACCAGCCCGACTTCGACCTTGAGACCCTGGAAGTGGTCGCCCGAGTGGAGTTGAGCCAGAACAGTGAAATGCGGCTCCCGCTCCGCTGGATCGCGATCCTGCGGCCTCAGCTCGGTCCGGCCGTGTCCCTGGCCGCAAGCTCCGGAGTCCAGAACGGAACCGACGCCGTCAAAGAGCTGATCGTTGGTGCCGACGTTGTGATGATGACCTCGGCTCTGCTTCGCCACGGGCCCGGCCACGTCGGTGCCGTCGAAACCGAGCTGCGGTCCTGGATGGTCGACAACGAATACGAGTCCGTGGCCCAGCTTCGAGGCAGCGCGAGTCAGGCGAGCGTAGATGACCCTTCGGCCTACGAGAGAGCCAACTATATGAAGACCCTGCGGTCGTGGACGGCCCCATCGAGCCTGGCGTCGACGAGACCGACACCGAGCAACTAGCCCACGGACGATCAGTCGCGCGAGGGGCGCCGGCCGGCTAAGACGAGGCGCAACCTTGGTCAGGGCTGCAGCCGAAACTCGGCTCGGACGGTCGAGGCGTCGGGCGCTTCGCGGATCGTGAAGCCGGCTTTCTCGGCGGCCCGGCGTGCTCCGGTATTGTCCGGCCGCACGTCCGCGCCGATCCAGTCGAGGCTTTCGTCTCGGGCTACGCGAACCAGGCGGCGAAGGAGCTCGGTTCCGAGGCCGATCCGCTGGCAGCAATCGGTCACGACGATGGCGAACTCTCCGCCGTTCTCGGCGTGCCGCTTGCTGAGGCGAGCCACGGCCACGATCTCGGGTGTGCCGTCGTCACCCGCACGCTGCGCTACGAGTGCGATCTCCCGGTCGTAGTCGTTGAAACAAACACGCACCAGGCGCTCGTGAGCGGTTCGTTCACCGAAGCCGAGATCCTTGAGGTAGCGTCCGTGGACCGTGCGATCGGAAAGGGACGAGTGAAAGCTGATCATGAGCGGCTCGTCCTCCGGACGAATAGGCCGAACCTCGAACTCGGCTCCGTCGTCGGCAGTCCACGATCCCGCGTATTGGCGAGGGTACGGGCGGATGGCAAGGCGCGGCAGATCCGATTCCGAGAGGCTCGGGTCGTGCAGCACGACGCGCGCGTCCAGGGCAATCAACCGCTCGGGCGAGGCCAGGAGCGGGTTGATGTCGATCTCCTTGATCCAGGGCTGTTCGGCCACGAGCTGGCCGAACCGGACCAGTAGCTGTTCGAGCGCCTCCCGGTCGATCGGCTGGCGACCGCGGATCCCCTTCAGGGCGCCGTAGATCTTCGTCTGCTCGATCATCCGCCGCGCCAGCGTGGTTGTCAGCGGCGGCAGAGCCAGAGCGCGGTCGCGGAACATCTCGACCAGCTGGCCGCCCATCCCAAAGAGCAGCACCGGCCCGAATTGCGAGTCTAGGCTGCTGCCGATGATGAGCTCGTAGCCGCTGTAGTTGATCATCGGCTGGACGGTTACACCGCCGAAATGGCCCGGGCCCCGACGTTCGAGAACCGCGGCCTCGATCGCGTGGTACGCGTCGCGAACCGCGGAGGCGTCGCCGAGATTGAGCTGGACTCCACCGACGTCGGTCTTGTGCGTGATCGTGTTCGAGTGGAGCTTCACCACGACCGGATAGCCGATCGCCTCCGCCGCCGCGACGGCCGCCTCGTCGGTCTCGGCGATGCGAGTCTCGGCGATCGGGATCCCGTACGCGGACAACACTTGTTTGGACTCGAACTCGGTGAGGAGCGAGCGGCCCTCATGACGGGCGGCCTCGACCACCTCACCCGCCAGTGAGCGGTTGAGCTGGCTCTCCTCGTCGTCCGTCAGGACGGGAGTCTCGTAGAGCGCGCGCAGGCTCTCGTCGTATCGCCACAAGTAGTTGAACATCGCGGCCGCGGTGTCCGGGTACGGGAACGTGGGAATACCGGCCTCGCGCAGGAGGTTTGCTCCGGGCTCGACGTCGTCGCCACCCATCCAGCTGGCCAGCACCGGCTTGCCGGTGCTGTGCGCAAACGGGGCCAGCAGCTCGGCCGTCCGCGTCGGGTCGGTCATGGCCTGCGGTGTGAGGATCACGAGCATGCCGTCGGAGCCGGGGTCTTTCGCGGCGACCTCAAGAGCATCCGCGTACCGCTCGGGCGGTGCGTCGCCGATGATGTCGACCGGGTTGTTGTGGCTCCAGACCGAAGGCAGCACGGCGTCGAAGGCCTCGGTCGTCTCAGGTGTAATGCTGGTCAGCTGCCCACCGCCGCCGATCAGCGCGTCGGTCGCCAGCACGCCCGGTCCGCCCGCATTGGTGACGATCGTGAGCTTGCGCCCATGCGGGCGAGGTTGCTTGGCGAGAACCTCGGACATGCCGAAGAGGTCTTCGATCGTGTCGACCCGCAGCACGCCAACGCGCCTGAAAGCGGCATCGAGAACCTCGTCGCTGCCGGTGAGCGATCCCGTATGCGACGCGGCCGCCTTGGCGGCCTGGGCGGTTCGCCCCGGCTTGATAACGATGATCGGCTTCGTCAGCGCGACCTCGCGCGCGGCCGAGAGAAACCCTCGGGCGTCTCCCACGGTCTCCATGTAGATGACGATGCTCTCGGTCTTCGGGTCGTCGCCGAGGTGGTAGATGATGTCGCCCCAGCCGACGTCGAGCATCGAGCCGAGCGAAACCACGGAGCTGAACCCCACGTCCGCTCGAATGCTCCAATCGAGGATTGCGGTGAGAAGTGCGCCACTCTGGCTGACGAGGCCCACCGATCCGGCTCGCGCCATGCCGGCAGCGAACGTGGCGTTGAGGCCGTTGATCGGGTTCATGACGCCCAGGCAGTTGGGCCCGACGACCCTGATGCCGCCCCGGCGAGCGCGCTCGAGGACCTGGCGCTCCAGTTCCTCGCCCTCCGGGCCAATCTCCTTGAAGCCGGCCGAGATGATGATGGCGCCACGAACGCCGGCGGCCACGCACTCGTCGATGACGCCCGGAATGCTCGGCGACGGGGTGACGATGACGGCGAGCTCCACGGCGTCGGGTGCGTCCGCCAGGCTGGGGTACGCCTTCAGCCCGAGGATGTTCGGGCGCTTCGGGTTGATGGGGAAGACAGTGCCGCCGAACGGGCTGCTGATGAGATTCCACAGAACCGTACGTCCGACGCTGCCGGCCTTCTCCGTCGCCCCGACAACGGCCACGGACTGAGGAGTGAAGATCGAATCAAGCGGGCGACGCAGGGTGCGCAGAACGTCGACAACAGACTCTCGTGTCCGCGTGCTCGACCTGACCGGTGTTTTTGCTGACATTGCCGCTCCTAGAGAAGCATCACTCTTTGGGCTCACACGTGCGTTCTTGCCACTATCGCTGGACGGCCGGGGGGCGGTAGGGCTGAACGGCTCGACGTCCGGGTCCAACAAGGCCGGGCCGCTGACTGGCATTGAGATTGGCGTCCGCCCTGAATGACCCGTTGAGCCAGCGCAAGCGCGGGGCCAGTCCCCGGGATCGGGTCACATCTGCTTGTAGCGCGGCCCCTCGCCGCCCTCGGGCGGCACCCAGCGGATGTTCATGTACGGGCACTTTACGGCGCAGGTCATGCAGTGCAGGCAATTGGAGGGGCTGAGCACGATCTGACCCTCGGCCCACCGATAGACCTGGCCGGGACAGAAGTGCGTGCACGAGTTGGCAAACCGGTCGGCGCATTGCAGGCATTTCGATGGATCGAGGATCGTGACGTGCGAGGGTTCGTCCTCGCGATGAACCGAGCCCGTCAGGCTGACGAAGGTCGTCTGGTCCATCCCGCCGGGATCCTGCCTGCGCATCCGCGATCCCGGCTTCGTCCCGAGATGGTCGGGCCGGGTCTTCAGCTGCACGGGCAGGTGGCTTTGGACGAGGGAAAGGGGCATTCCCGCGAAGGTGCCCCAGCGGAATGCCTGGCGGTAGTTCCTGGCGTGCTCCAGGTCCGCCATGACCCCATGCTGGGCGAGCCGGTCGCGGTACGACGACAGCGCCTGCTCTCCGAGGTCCCCGGCCAAGATGGCCTCCGCGATCGTCTCGGCGGCCAACATGCCGGATCTGATCGCGTAGTGGATGCCCTTGATCTTCTCCATGTTGACGAACCCGGCCGCGTCGCCGACCAGCAAGGCTCCCGGCGCGCTCAACCGTCCGAGGGACAGGTAGCCGCCTTCGGGGATCGTTTTCGCGCCGGTGGCGATCGTCACCGAGCCTTCGAGCAGCCGCCGGATGAAAGGGTGAGCTCGATACCGCTCGAACTCGCGCTGCGGGTTCAGGTCGGCGATCTTCCAATCCAGGCCCAGGATCAAGCCGACGGCGACGGTCTTGGGGCCCATGCTGTACATGAACCCGCCGCCGAACACGCTGTTGGGGGCGGGGTATCCGAGAGTGTGCAGGACGCGATTGTCGCCAAACGAGTTCTCGCTCGGGAACTGGACCACGGCCTTGACGCCGAGCGAGTAGACCTGCGGATTCCGACCTGTTCCAAACCGCTCGCCGAACTCGCTGGACAGCACGCCGTGGGTGCCGTCGGCCAGGATCGTGACCCGAGCCCGAAGCTCCTCGCCCGCGAGGTAGTTGGGCTGGCGCTTGCCGTTCTTGTCGAGGCCCAAATCGGCCAGTTTCACGCCTTTGACTTCGCCATTCTCGACGATAAGCGAGCTTACTGAGTACCCCTGATACAGCTCCACGCCGCGGCGTTCGGCCTGCTGGGCCAGATACTTGACCAGGCGCGACAGCGAGATCGTTACGTCTCCGCGATGGTGCATCCGGCGGGGAACGACAAATGACGGCGCTCGAATGGCGAAGCGCTTTGTCAGGAAGTACAGGTCGTCGCGTTCGACGGGTGGTACGTGGTCGGTGAGAATGCTGCGCTCGGCCTGCCAGCCGGGCAGCAGTTCCTCGAGGCAGCCGATCTCGAACGCCGCGCCGGAAAGGTTATGATTGCCGCTGCCGGGCCCCTTGTCGATCACCACGACCGAGGCCCCCGAGCCGGCCTTATCCAGTAGCTCGCGGAGACGGATGGCGGCCGCGAGACCGGCCGGGCCGGCGCCAACGATCAGGACGTCTATCGCTTCGATGGGAGACCTCCGTCCAGCGTCCTGATGAGTTCCGGAACGACGGTCTCGACGTCCCCCACCAGCCCGTAGTCCGCGTAGTTGAAGATGCGTGCCTTTGGATCCTTGTTGATCGCGACGATGATCTCCGAACCCTGCATCCCGGAGACGTGCTGCACTGCGCCCGAGATCCCGATCGCAACGTAGAGCCGTGGCTGAACGGTCTGGCCCGTCTGGCCTACCTGGAAATCGTGGGTAGTGAAGCCATCCTCGACGGCCAGCCTCGAGCCGCCCACGCGGGCGTCGCCACCCAGCACTCTGCCCAGCGCGTCCGCAAGCGGCGTGAGGTAGCGCTCGAAGTGCGCTCTGGAGCGCAGGCCGTGGCCGCCCGCGACGACGATGTCGGCGTCACGGATCGAAGCGTGGCTGACGATCGCCTCGACTGCGATCGAGCGCACGCCCAGCCGCCGCTCGTCCAGGTCGGCGGTCAGCCGGATGACCTCTCCGGTCCGGGCGGGATCCCGAGGCGGCACCCGGAAGACACCGGGCCGGACTGTCGCCATCTGGGTCGGCGAATCCTTGGTCAGAATCGTGGCCATGACGTTGCCGCCCAAGGCAGGGCGCGTCTGTTTGAGGATTCCGATCAAACACTGGGAACCCTTCGTATAGTCGCCTATCTCGAGCTTCGTGCAGTCGGCGGTCAGCCCGCAGTCGCAGGCGTAGGCGACCCTGGGAGCCAGCTCGCGTCCCATCGGGGTAGCTCCGAAGAGCATCACCTGGGGTCGGCGCTCCCGGACCAGGTGTGAGATGGCCTCCTTGTAGGGGTTGGGCAGGAACTCGCCCAGCAGCGGATGCTCGATCAAGTACACCTTGTCCGCACCGCAGGCTATGAGCTCCTCGGGCAGATCGCATCCGCTGTCGCATGGCAGGACGGCGCCCACCGGCGCACCCAAACCGGCAGCGAGCTCGCGCGCTTTGCCGAGGAGCTCGAGCGAGACCGATCGGATCCCGTCTCCTTCGCGCTCGGCCAGCGTCCAGAACTCGCCCGTGTAGGTGGGTGTCTGGCCTTCCAGGTTGTAAGCGTCGCCTTCGGTCACCCGGGATTGCCCGCCGCTGGCCCGGTAGCGGACCTCGATCCGGTCGATCAACTCAGCCGGCTCCTGGACGAATTCACAGGCCTTGGACCGTTCCTCGCTCGGCGAGAAGAGCCTGTAGACCTGGGTCCGCGACCCTCGCAGGCCGGTCCTCTTCGGATCCGCCCCGACCGAATCCGCGCTCCACTCTCGGACGGTGCTCGAACGAGCTTTGCGAGCCAGGTGCAAGGAGCGGTAGAGCGTGTCCATGCAGGCCGTCACGGTCAACAGCACCGGGTAGCGCAGCGGGCTGACTATCTCCGAGCCCTGGGGACCGATGCGGCGCACTCGCAGTTCGGGCGCCAGCTCCTCCACGGCCTCGACGTAGGCAATGTGCTCGATCCCGAGTTCCTCCGCGATCTGCGGGGGCACCTGGGCCGTATCTCCGTCGACCGATTGCATGCCCGCGACGACGACGTAGTTGCGGACTCCGTCCAGCATCTCCGTTTCGATCCTTCGAATCGCACACGCCAGGGAGTAGGCCGTGGCCACCGTGTCAGCGCCGGCGAAGGCCCGGTCCGTGAGGAGGACGGCCTCGCCCGACGCGCGCGACAGGCAATCGACCAGGGTCTCCCTGGCCTGAGGCGGACCCATCGACAGGTAGACCGTGCGAGCGCCCGGCCTGGAGTCGCTGATGAGGCGCGCCAAGGTCAGAGCGTGCAGGTCCAGCGGGTTCAAGACACTGTCCAGCATTGCTCGACGCAGCGTGCCCTTCTCCCGGTCCCAGGCGTCTTCCGGGATGTTGGACACGTCGGGGACCTGCTTGACCAGGACGATGCAGTCGAGCGGTCGCTCGGCCGGCCCAGATCGCGGATCTTCGGCCGGGCGGCGGCGGCGGCGGCGGCCCGGAGCCTCGCCCATCAGCGGGACCCGTCCAGGCGGCCCAGGCAGATCGGTGATGCCAACCGTGCCATCTCCATGGAAACGTGAGCGCTATCGCGCCCCAGACTCGATCCATGATGCAGACCGGCGGCTGGCGGCGCAAGGTCAGCCTAGACGGGGTTGGACGGGTGTCTTCGTCAGGGCAGCCGATCTCACGTGATCGTCGGCGTCTCCGTGGGCGTCGGCGTCGGGGTCGGGGTCGGGGTCGGGGTCGGGGTCGGCGTGGGGGTCGGCGTCGGCGTGGGAGTCGGCGTCGGCGTGGGGGTCGGGGTCGGGGTCGGAGTCGGCGTGGGAGTCGGCGTCGGCGTGGGGGTCGGGGTCGGGGTCGGAGTCGGCGATGGCGATGGCGACGGCGACGGCGACGGCGACGGCGATGGCGACGGCGACGGCGATGGCGACGGCGACGGCGACGGCGATGGCGATGGCGATGGCGACGGCGACGGCGATGGCGACGGCGACTGGCCAGGAACCGCGGTCGATCCTGCCGTCGGTAGAACGTAAGCGACAGGCCCTGACGTCGGGGTAGGCGTCGAAGTCGGCGTCGGCGTCGGCGTCGGCGATGGCGATGGTGTCGGCGTCACAACCGAAGTGGCGGCCGCGACGGTCACGGGCACCGGCGACCGTGCCTGGACGATCTCGCCCGCCGGGCGCACCCCCAGGATGACCGGCTGCGTGGCGGCCGGGGAGCGGGTCCCGGGGATGAACGCCCCGCGCCCCAGAACCATCAGGCCCAAGACGGCGATGGCAACTAGCGCCAGGTCACGGGTTAGGCGCCAGGTGAAGCCGGGCCCGGCGACAACCAACGGCCGAGCAATCTGGGGTCCAGCTGGCGCAAACGGGGGCCGTGGACGGAGGGGGACGGTCATCGCCTTGGCCACGCACGTCACGCATGTGCCGCGGGAAGTGCTCCAGCACTCGGTGCACACGAACAGGCGGCATTCATGACAGAAGCGGAAGCTCTGGACGAACGACTGGTAGGCCTCCTCGTCCATCTTGGCGAGCAACTCGCGACGGGCTGAGTTGTAACCCGCGTCAAGGCCTTCTTGGGTGCGGACAGCGCGGCCCACGCCGGCGGCAAAGGCCCGCACGTTACCAGTGATGCTGAGCCGGCGGCGCGGCGGCGGCAGCACGAAGCGAGTCTTGCAGCGCTCACAAGCGTACTGAATGAGAGCGGGCGCCTCCACGGAGGCGGTCATGCCGGGTCCCCGCCAACGGCGATCCGGAGCGGCGCGAGTCGGTAGATACAGTTCTTCATGACAGACGCTCTCCGGAGCGCGAGGTTGTACCGGCCCGTCTCCGTCGCGGTTTGGATGGCCCACGGCCGCAGACTTCCGTGCGATCCCCGCCCCCTGCCTTAGCGCGGTACAGGGCGCGGTCCGCAGCGGAAACGAGAGTGGATTTGTCCGCCGCATGGATGGGATGACAGGCCACGCCCGCACTTGCGGTGAGCGTGCGAGCCACGATCGGGTGCTCCCTGATCGCTCCCCTCACACGGTTCGCGATCTGCACTGCCTGGTGAACGCCCGTCCCCGGGAGCAGGATCGCGAATTCATCGCCGCCGTAGCGGAAGCTGATATCCCGCTCTCGAACTCCAGAGTCAATGGCCCGGCCGACGGCCTGCAGCACCGTGTCGCCGGCCGGGTGGCCGTGTCGATCGTTGTAGAACTTGAAGCCATCCAGATCGATCATGATCAGGGCGCAGGGCTGCGGGGTCTCGCTCCCCATCAGCGCCTCGATTTGGGCGTCGAAAGCTCCCCGGTTGTGGAGGCCGGTGAGCGCGTCCGTTTCCGCGCGGTCCCACACGGCACGGTGGGCCTCGGCATTCTGGATTGCGATCGATGCCTGACGCGCGAAGAGCCGTGCGATCTCAAACTCGCCGGCGCCGAAATGCGCCTCCTCTTGGCCCATACGGCCCAGGTTGAGCGTTCCGGCGACCTCGCCGTGAACCAGGAGCGGGACGATGATCAGGGACTCGGGCTCGTCTCGGATGCCGGGGATCGTAGCGAAGCGTTCGTCGAGATGGACGTCGTTGATGCACTGGGCCTCGCCATGCGCCACGACCCACCCCGTGATCCCCACGTCGAGGGGAGATGTCGTGCCCATGATCCGTTGCGCAAGACGGTCGCGCACCATGAGGGGCCTCATCACACCGGCCGCATGATCGACCCGGTAGATAGTGAGGTTGTCGTAGGCCACGATAGGCTTCAGCGAATCGGCGATGAGGTCGAGCACGCTTTGTGGATCAAGTGTCGACAGCAGCCGCTCATTTCCATCGAGAAGCTCGCGCTGGCTCTCCAGGGCATGCTGGGCGCTGGTAATCACCGACCACCAGCGAGTGCCGACGCGCCACACGAGGCCGTACACAAACGCCAGGATGACTGCCGATTCGACGAGTGGCTCTGACCAATCAACTATGCCGGCAACGTCGGGCCCGCCACCGTCTAGATGCGCAGTCGTCTCGCCGGCGAGGCTCGCGACATAGGCCAGGATGAACGCTGCCGCCAGCCGCCTGCCACGCTGCTCAGGCAGGCACAGCACCGCGCCGGCCAACGGCAGGATCGCGGCAGTGTCCAGGCCGTAGGGCATCAGAACGCGGACGGCTGCCCCCAGCATCATGAGGATTAGGCCGGCGAGTGTGAGGCCGTAGGTCAACCTGCCTTGGCGAAGCAGCAGCGCTGCCGCCACCGCCGTGGCGCCGCATGACGCAGTGATCAACAGGAGCCCGGGCAAGTGAGTGGATGGGGTGGCGACGACTTCCGACAGAAGCAGAAAGCCCGTGGCCAGCGCACACGCGATGGCCAGGAAGCCGAGCCGACGGGCCTGGCTGGCGTTGGCCGCGAGGCTCTGCGAGTTCACGTTATGCCAGGTGCTCGGTTCATGAAAGGGCCTAGTCGAGTATGCCATCCCGGTATATCGTGCAAGCCAGTGTTGCGTACTGGCAACGGCCCATAAGTACTGTGCGGCAGAGGACCAGCGAGTCCCGACCCGCATGTCGGTCAGGGAGTCACCCGAACCGCGACGGGAAGACCTTGCCTCGAGTCGAGCATGCCCTGCGAGGCCGCATCGAAGAGAATGAACAGCGAGTAGCAGGAGGACCGACGTGTCTGACAGCGATAGCCAAAGCAAGGGCCCAGTGACACACGCGGCGAGCGGGAGCAGGTCGAACCAGGACTGGTGGCCGAATCAGCTGAACCTGCGAGTTCTCCATCAGCACTCGCCCCTGGCCAATCCGATGGGCAAGGACTTCAGCTACGCAGCGGAGTTCGGGACTCTCGACCTCGATGCGCTGAAGCGGGACATCATCGAGGTGATGACGACATCGCAGGACTGGTGGCCGGCCGACTACGGCCACTACGGGCCGCTCTTCATCCGAATGGCGTGGCACAGCGCAGGCACGTACCGCATCTCCGATGGCCGGGGCGGTGGCGGCGCCGGCGCCCAGCGCCTTGCCCCCCTCAATAGCTGGCCCGACAACGCGAACCTCGACAAGGCGCGCCGATTGCTATGGCCTGTCAAGCAGAAGTACGGTCGGAAGATCTCCTGGGCCGACCTGATGATCTTTGCCGGCACCGTTGCACTGGAGTCGATGGGGTTCAAGACGTTCGGCTTCGGCGGCGGGCGGGAGGACATCTGGGAGCCCGACGAGACCTATTGGGGCCCCGAGGCCACGTGGCTCGGAGACGAGCGCTACAGGGGCGACCGGGAACTCGAGAATCCTCTAGGCGCCGTGCAAATGGGCCTGATCTACGTGAATCCGGAGGGGCCGAATGGCAACCCGGATCCGCTCGCCGCCGCCAGAGACATTCGAGAGACCTTTGCTCGTATGGCGATGAACGACGAGGAGACGGTTGCGCTGATCGCCGGCGGCCACACGTTCGGCAAGACCCACGGCGCCAATCCGCAACTGCCGTACGTCGGCCCCGAGCCTGAGGGCGCCGGCCTCGAGGAGCAAGGCCTCGGTTGGAAGAATGCCTACGGCACCGGCAAGGGAGACGACACGTACACGAGCGGGCTGGAGGGCGCATGGGCCAACGACCCGGTGAAGTGGGACAACGGTTTCTTCGACAACCTCTTCGACTACGAGTGGGAGCTGACGACGAGCCCTGCGGGTGCGAAGCAATGGACTCCCAAGGACCCATCTGCGCAGGGCACGGTGCCTGATGCTCACGATCCGTCGAAGAGGCACGCCCCCATGATGCTCACGACGGACCTCGCTCTGAGGGTGGATCCGATCTACGGACCGATCTCGAAGCGCTTCCACGAGCACCCGGACCAGTTCGCCGAAGCGTTCTCCAGGGCGTGGTACAAGCTGACTCACCGCGACATGGGACCCGTCTCGCGCTACCTCGGCCCGCTGGTTCCTTCCGAGCCGCAGCTGTGGCAGGACCCCGTGCCCGCCGTCGATCATGAATTGATAGGAAAACAGGACATCGCCGCGCTCAAAGGCAAGATCCTCGCGTCAGGACTGTCCATTTCTCAGCTGGTTTCAACCGCCTGGGCGGCGGCGGCAGACTTCCGCGGCACCGACAAGCGCGGTGGGGCGAACGGGGCCCGTATTCGCCTTGCGCCGCAGAAGGACTGGGAGGTCAACAACCCGGCCGAACTGGCCAAGGTGCTGCACACCCTGGCGGAGATCCAGCAGGACTTCAACAGCTCACAGTCCGGCGGCAAGAAAGTTTCACTGGCCGACCTGATTGTTCTGGGCGGGTGCGCTGCCGTCGAACAAGCTGCGAAGAAGGCCGGGTACGACGTGGTGGTTCCCTTTGCGCCGGGACGCACGGACGCTTCGCAGGAACAAACCGACGTGGAGTCGTTCGCCGTGCTCGAACCGACCTCAGATGGGTTCCGCAACTACCTCCGAGCCGGCGAGAAGGCGCCGGCGGAGCACCTCCTGGTCGAGCGGGCCAACCTGCTGACGCTGACCGCTCCGGAGATGACGGTTCTCATCGGCGGTTTGCGCGCCCTGAACGCCAACTTCGGGCAGTCCGAACACGGTGTCTTCACCGATCGCCCGGGGACGTTGACTAACGACTTCTTCGTGAACCTGCTCGACATGGGCACGGAGTGGAAGGCATCCGCCTCATCCGAGAACGTGTTCGAGGGTCGCGATCGCGCTACGGGCGAGGCGAAGTGGACCGGCACCGCCGTCGACCTCGTCTTCGGTTCGAACTCCCAGCTCCGAGCTGTCTCGGAGGTCTACGCGTGTGTCGACTCGAAGGAGAGATTCGTCCGCGACTTCGCGGCCGCGTGGGGCAAGGTCATGAACCTCGATCGCTTCGACCTCGCCTGATCGACGTCCGGCACCATCCTCGATACCGTCGGCTGGGTCGCCCTGGTGCTGCTGAACGGGCCCTGTCCCGGAAGACCGTTCAGGGACGGTTCGCGTGCGTGCGGAGGAATGCGCCGCTCCGCGCGGCGATTATCGCGACCGACTCGGCTGGCAGCTTCGCCGACCCGTGACGCAGCTTCATGCCCGGATCGGAGCGGAGCACGGTGGCCACTCCTGCAGACTCCGCAAGGCGGAACGAGGCTTCTTGGGTTCCCAGATTGATCAGAACGCTCACGCCCGGCCTGTGAACCGCGAGCAATCCTCTTTCCGCGTCTACGTCAACCTGCGGCCTGGTCCCGTCGCGCAGGACTGGCATCCGGCGCCGCAGCCTGATCAGCCGCCGGTACCAGTCGAGCAGCCCGGCATGCGGCGAGCGCTCAAGCTCGGCCCAATCGAGCACCGAGCGATGGAATGTGGACTCGTCTTCGGGGTCTGGTATCACGGCCGGGTCCCAGCCGAAAGCCGCGAACTCGCGGCGCCGGCCCTCGCGGACGGCAACGCGCAATTCGGCATCGGAGTGGTCGGCGAAGAACAGGAAGGGCGTGGAGGCGCCCCATTCCTCCCCTGAGAACAGGAGAGGCACGAAGGGCGCCGTCAACACGAGCGCGGCGCCAATCCTCAGCCTGGCCGGATCGACCAGCGCCGCCATTCGGTCCCCGGCCGCCCGGTTCCCCACCTGATCGTGGTTCTGAAGGTAGCCGAGGAACCGGTTCGGCGCCAGACCAATCGCCGGGCGGCCATGGTTTCGCCCTCGGTGTCGGGAGAAGCGTCCCTCGTATACCCACGTCCGCTCGAGTGCGCCGGCGACATCCGTCAATCCCTCGAAGTCCTCGTAGTAGCCGCCTTTCTCGCCGGTGAGAGCCACGTGCATGGCATGGTGGAAGTCGTCGCTCCACTGGGCGTCGAGGCCGTAGCCGCCCTGATCGGGCCCGCGCAGCAGCCGCGGGTCGTTCAGGTCGCTCTCGGCGATCACCCTCAGCCGCCGGCCCAGGCGCGATTCGAGAGAGCGGACCTCCGAGGCGAGCTCCTCCAGGATGTGAGTGGCGGTGAGGTCGACGAAGGCATGTACTGCGTCGAGCCGAAGCGCATCGACGTGGTAGTCACGGAACCACGAAATGGCGTTGTCGATGATGAAGCGGCGCACCTCGGCCGCGCCCCGATCGCCGAAGTTGACGGCACTTCCCCAGGGGGTTTGGAACCGATTCGTCCTGTAGGGCCCGAACTCGTCGACGTAGCTGCCCTCCGGGCCGAAGTGGTTGTAGACGACGTCGAGGATCACTGCCAGATCGCGGCGATGGCAGGCATCGACCAGCCGCTTCAGACCGTCCGGACCGCCGTATGGCTCGTGCGGGGAGAACAGCCCGACCGAGTCATAGCCCCAGCCGAACCGGCCCGGGAACGAATGGACAGGCATCAGCTCGACGTGGGTGACGCCCAGCCAGACCAGATGATCGAGCCGCGCCGCAACCCCGTCGAAGGTTCCCTCCGGCGAGAAGGTCCCAACGTGAAGCTCGTATACGATTCCATCGGCCAAAGGCGGCGGGTTCCAGCCGGCGTCGTGCCAGGCGTATAGGTCGTGGTCCACAGATCGCGACCGGCCGTGCACCCCGGACGGCAGGCGCTGGCCACGCGGATCGGGTCGGGGAGGGCCGCCGTCCAGGGCGAATGCGTAGTCCGCTTCGGGGGCCAGGTCGAACGCGTCCACGGTCCACCACCCGCCGGCAGTCTGGGCCATGTCTCGCCGCGCGTCGCCCAGAGCCAGCTGAACGCGCGACGCGTTCGGGGCCCAGACGCGGAAGGTGGTCACGATCCAGCCACGTCCGGATCTCCCATCCGGACCAGCAGCGAGACTGGGAAGCGTGCGAGCAGGCCCGCGAGCTCGGCACGGCCGCCGGTGTGAATCTCCCCGGTCAACTCGTCCCGCCAGTTCCCCGCCGGAAGCTCCAGCGACGTCGACCGCCAGTCCCCGCCGAGAGTGAGCGTCAGTCGAGGAACGATCGTTACCGCGCCGTCGCCGCGGACGAAAGCGACCACGTGTCCGGCGCGCGGTCCGCTGGCCAGGAGCGGCACGTACGCGCCGCGAGCGTCGAACAACTCCGGCCGAGCGCGACGGAGCCGCAACGCCCGATGAAGCGCCCACAGCTTGGGAAGACCCTCGTCCCAGCGTGACAGGATCGCCTCGGGAGAGAGGCCTGCCTCCAGTTCGCCGAGGAGTCGGTCGCGGACCGTGAAGTCCACCGATCGCCGGTTATCTGGGTCCACGAGGCTCAGGTCCCACAGCTCCGTGCCCTGATATGTATCGGGAACGCCGGGCACGGTCACGCGAAGCAACGTTTGCGCGAGAGAGCTGATCCGGCCCGCGGCAACAATCGGTGTGAGGAACATCTCGAAGTCCGCAATAAACGCCTGGTCGGCGAGCAGTCGCCTGACCGTCCGATCGATCGCCCGTTCGAAGGATTCGTTGGGTGATGTCCAGGATGTCTGGAGCTTCGCCTCACGGCTGGCCTTCACGAGGTACGCGGTGAGCCGTTCGCGATCTATCGGCCAGGCGCCGACGAGCGTCTGGAGGAGCAAGTACCCGGTAGCGCCGTCCAACCGGGCCCCGCGCCCGCGCCTGGCCAGCACACCGCGCCAGCGTTCGACTGCCGCTGCCCAAACGCCCGGGATCTCCGAAAGGGCCGAGATTCTGACGCGCACGTCCTCGCTGCGCTTGGTGTCGTGGGTCTGAGTCGCCACCATCGTCGCGGGCGAGCGCTCGAGCCGCACCACGTTGGCCTGGTGGAACTCATCGACCGTGACCCCGAAGCGGCCCGGATCGCCGCCGACCTCGTTCAGGGAGGTCAGACGCAGGTAGCGGTAGAAGGCCGTGTCCTCGACGCCCTTGGCCATCACTGCGCCCGTCAGCTGCTGGAAGCGCATTACGAGATCGTTCTCGAGTTCGCCTCGGACGCGGAGCGTGAGAACGTCGCCCAGGAATTCGAACAGAACCGGATCGAGGTCAGGCCTGGCTTCTCGAGCGGCCATCACGGCCCGCCCGGTTGCGTCTTCGTCCTCGGGGCCCACCACGCCGGCGACCGCCCGGACATAGGTCCGGTAGACGGGCATGGCCGCCGCCACTTCCCGGAGGGCTTCGTGCACCTCGTGGCGGGTGTAGTCGCGGTGACGCCTATGGCCTTCGCACACGTCGAGGAACAGGGCCGTCAGCCGGTTCAGCTCGGAACCCAGTGTCTCGTGCAGGACGAACAGGCGAGACTCCCGCGCCACGTCCGTGAAGCCGCGCTTCTCGGCCGTCACCTCGGCGTTGAGCAAGGTCAGCGATGCCTCGCCGGCGGGATCGACGAAGAGACCCGTCACCAGGTTGAGGAAGTCGTAGCCCGTAGTGCCGTCAACCGGCCAGTTGGCGCGGAGGCGCTCCCCCGGTTCCAGGATCTTCTCCACGATTATCCAGCCGCGGCGCGTCGCGGCGCGGAGGCGGTTCAGGTACTCGAAGGGATTACGCAACCCATCGGGATGATCGACGCGAATCCCGTCGAGCACGCCCTCCGCGAGCCACCGGAGGATGAGCCCGTGCGTTTCCGCGAACACCGCCTCGTCCTCGACTCGCAGCCCGATCAGTCCGGTCACATCAAAGAAGCGCCGGTAACCGAGGTCGCGCTCGGCCGCCCGCCAGTAGGCCAGGCGATAGTTTTGGACGCCGATGAGAGCGTCCAGAACGTCGACGTCGGCGTTCGTCCGAGCGACTTCCGCATCGATCGCCCTTGCCGCCCGCGGCTCGTCGGCAAGGAGACGGCTCAGCAGCCGTCGCAGGACCTCCTTGTCGCGGTGGCGACGCAGAGCACCTTCCTCGTCGGCGGAGGTGGACGGCGGCAGGCGTGTGGCTGCCCCGGCGATGAACGCGAGCTCGGCGGATCGCGCTCGACTCGCTGCGGCGGCCAGCAACGGCCCGAGCGACGGCGGCGCAACCGGCAGCGTGTGGTCGCCATAGCGAATGCGAAACGTGCCACCGACACGCTCGAGATGGATCTCGCCCGCCTCCAGAACCCGTCCGTAGTGGTCTCCCAGGATAGGGACGAGCATCCTGTTCCGCAGGTACGACTCAGGCGGGTCCCAGTCGACGTCGAACGTGTGGGCATAGCGACTGGCCCGACCGTTTTCCAGCACGTCCCACCACCATGGGTTCTCCGCCCCGGAGATCGCCATGTGGTTTGGAACGATGTCAAGGACCTGCCCGAGTCCATGCTCGCCGAGAACCGCGCAGAAGGCCCGATGGGCCCGGGCACCCCCGAGTTCCACGTTCACCCGCCGTGGATCCACCACGTCGTAGCCATGAGTGCTGCCTCGGGCGGCCTGAAGATACGGGGACGAGTAGACGTGGCTGGCGCCGAGCCGCTCCAGATAGGGGGCGACTGCCGACGCCTCGGCGAACCCAAAACCCGGCCGGAGTTGGAGCCGGTACGTTGCCGTGGGAACGACTTTGGTCTGCCGCCGTCTCAATGGTTCCACAGGTGAAGCCGATGAAGTCACAGGCCCGCTCACGCAATCCGGCGCAGCAGGACGAGCGATTTCGCCCGGGCGAGAAACCAGCCGTTCGCGTCGAGAGTGCGACTTCGCCGAATCCAGGCCGGTGTGGCCGCCGTATCGAGCACGACTCGCCATCGTTGCCCGAGCCGCCCGTCAGGAATACGGAAGCGGACGGCTTCGGGGTTCGGATTGAATGCCAGATAGAACCCGTCGTCCCGGATCGACTCGCCGTCGGGTCCGTGAATGTCGTCTCCCGACAGGAACACGCCGATTTCGCGGATGAGGCGGCCTCGCCAGTCGTCGTCGGTCATCTCAGTTCCGTCGGGTGAGAACCATTCGATGTCCCGCACCTGGGCGCCATGGATTGAGCGTCCGTGGAACCATCGGCGCTTGCGAAAGACCGGATGAGCGTGCCGGAACCGCACAAGCTGCCGCGTGAAGTTGAGGAGATCGACATCCGCCCGCTCCCAATCGAACCACGAAGTCTCATTGTCCTGGCAATAGGCGTTGTTGTTGCCACCCTGCGTCCGGCCCATCTCGTCGCCGCCCAGGATCATCGGCACTCCCTGTGAGAGGAACAAAGTGACCAGGAAGTTCCGAACCTGGCGCTTTCGCAGCGCGAGCACGCGCGAGTCGTCCGTTGGACCTTCAGCCCCGCAATTCCACGATCGATTGTCCGATTCGCCGTCGCGGTTGTCGTCGCCGTTGGCCTCGTTGTGCTTGGTGTTGTAGCTGACGAGATCCCGGAGGGTGAACCCATCGTGGGCAGTGACGAAGTTGATGCTCGCGTACGGTCGCCGACCGGTCGTTTCATAGAGGTCTGAGCTACCGGTGAGCCGGTAGCCAAAGTCGGCCAGTGTCCCGGGTTCGCCGCGCCAGAGGTCGCGGGCGGTATCGCGATATCGCCCGTTCCACTCAGCCCAAAGAGGCGGGAAATTGCCCACTTGATAACCGCCGTCGCCGACATCCCAGGGCTCTGCGATGAGCTTGACCTGGTTGATGACCGGGTCCTGTTGGATGAGATCGAAAAAGGCGGACAGCCTGTCGACCTCCTGAAGTCCCCGAGCCAGTGCCGCCGCGAGGTCGAACCGGAAGCCGTCCACGTGCATCTCCTGCACCCAGTAGCGCAGGCTGTCCATGATCAACTGCAGAACGTGGGCGTTCCTGGCGTTGAGGGTGTTCCCGGTCCCGGTGTAGTCCCTGTAGTAGCGCTCGTCGTCGGCAACGAGACGGTAGTACGAGCGATTGTCCAGGCCTCGCAATGAGAGAGTCGGTCCCTCGTGATTGCCCTCGCCCGTGTGGTTGTAGACCACGTCCAGTATCACTTCGATCCCCGCGTCGTGGAGAGTCCGGACCATCGCCTTGAATTCCGAGACCTGACCGCCGTGGCCTCCGACAGACGAGTATTCGTTGTGCGGGGCGAAGAAGCCGATCGAGTTGTAGCCCCAGTAGTTACGCAGGCCTCGTTCCAGCAAGTAGCCGTCCTGAAGGAACTGGTGGACCGGCTGCAGCTCCACGGCGGTCACACCCAGTTCTACGAGATGGCCGACGGCGGCCGGATGAGCCAGACCGGCGTACGTGCCGCGCAATTCCTCCGGAACATCGGGATGCCTCGCCGTGAAGCCCTTGACGTTGACCTCGTATATGACGGTCTCTGCCTCGATCCGCCTGGGAGACCGGTCGCCTCGCCAGTCGAAATCAGGATCGACGACGATCGAGCGTGGCACGAATGGCGCGCTGTCGGTGCTGTCGGGTGCGTCTTGATCGTCCTGACGGTGGGCGAACACCGCCGCGTTCCATGTCACTCCCGACTCGATGGCCCTGGCGTACGGATCGAGCAGGAGTTTCGCCGGGTTGCACCTCAAGCCGCGACCGGGATCCCATGGACCGTGGACCCGCAACCCGTATCGTTGCCCTGACCCCACGTCGGGAAGGTAGGCATGCCAGCAGTACCCTGTCACCTCCGACAAGTCGATGCGACTCTCGCGGTCGTCACTGTCGAATAGACAGAGCTCCACACGGTCTGCGACCTCCGAGAAGACAGAGAAGTTGGTGCCCAACCCGTCGTAGGTCGCGCCGAGGGGGTACGGCTGGCCAGCCCAGACTTTCACCTCAGGCCAAAACGGGAGCGCCGAGGTCGAGACCCTGGAGGAGCCGCTGCGGGGTTGAGGCCGTTGGGCGCCCTCATCGGCTCAGGAGCTCTTCGATGCCGGCCAGCGGGATGCCGACCCAGTCAGGTCGCGAATTCAGTTCGTAGCGAAGCTCGTAGGACGCCTTTGCCAGCACCAGAGCATCGAGCAGGATCAACGTGCCCTCGTCATCGGGCGGGAGGAACGGCGCCCCTTCCGTGACGTCCCGGTAGCCGCGCAGGAATGTCGCGGCTACCCAGTCGTACCAGAAGCCGGCCCACCGCCGGAGAGGCACGGCACCGGCCGCCTGCTTCATGTCGCTGCGCTTCATCAGCGCGCCGAATGCCGCGTAGTGGAAGGACCGGACCATCCCGGCGACATCCGTCAGCGGGGACTGCTTGAGCCTCCGCTCGCCGAGCGGCCGGCCCGGCTCCCCTTCGAAGTCGATGATCGCGATGTCCCGGCCCGTGTGCAGCACCTGGCCGAGGTGATAGTCGCCGTGTATCCGGATCCGCATGCCGCCGATCCGGTGCTGGATGAGCGGGCGGAGCCGGGCATCCACATTGCCACTGAGGCCGAGCACACGATCCGCGCCCGACCGCAGATGCTCGGGGAGGGCGTCCCGACGAAGCTCGAGCAGGCGCAGCGACTCGCCGGCTAACGAGCGGATGGACTGATACAGAGCCCGCTGGTGGAGTGGCGAGATCGGCTCGGGGGCGAATTCCGGGTCGTTCGGATCAGAGGCGAGGGTCTGATGGAGCTGGCCCGTACGGGTGCCGAGGAGGCGGGCGGTCTCCAGGTAGGCGCCGATCAGCCGGCGGGCGATCGGCGGCGGCTCTTCCCTGCTCCGCTCGATGATGTCGTTGCCGGTCGGGTCGTCCTCGGGCGGCAGCGCCTCCTCGGCCTGGGTTTGCTCGAGGAATGCCGTCACGGCGTCCTGGGCCAACTCCCAGAGATCGCCGCCGTTGGGAACGTACGCCTGGGCGCTGGCGACGGTAGCGCGCTGGGCTCCGGAGCGCGTGTACTCGATCGTCCCGGCCATCGCCGGGACGTAGCCGTAGCCGTGTTCCGCGAGAAAGCGGCTCACCTCGACATCTGGGTGGGGGCCGTACTCAAGCGCCCGGTAGAGCTTGAGGATGATTCGGTCGCCGAGGATGGCGGAGCTGTTGCTCTGCTCTCCCCGAAGCGGAACCGCGGCCAGCCGCTCCGAGTTCGGGCCACGGAGCGCCCGGAACGCCCGCGTCGGTATCCCGAGCAGGTCGCCGCGGTGCGTGCGCGACCGGCGGCGACCGCCGATCAGGCCCAGGAGCGCCTCGCTGAACGCCGGCACGAGCATTCCGTCGAGCAGAACGGCTGGCGCCATCCCGGGGGCGTTGAGCCGTGCGATCGCCGCCTGGGGCGAAACGGAGAGCAGTCGCTCGACCTCCGCCTCGTCGCGGGTGACCAGCGGGACAGCGTACAGATCGGGTTCGCCGTCCGAGTAGGTCACGTGGAGGAGCGCGATGATCGCCGGTCGCGGGCCGTCCGGGACCGGAATCGCGTCGACCAGCTCGACTGCCTGCGGACGCCGAGTCTTGGCCTTGAACCAGCGACGTGCGCGCATCCAGCGCAGCATCACAGCGGTGGTGGCGGCCGATCGCTCGCCTCCCAGCAGCGACCCGAGGTCGCCGTCCCAGGCCAGTTCGGGCGGCCCCACCGCCGAGCCGTCGCCGATCCCGGCGGGACGCGCGGGCCTGCGGGGACGTTTGACCACGGTGGTCACAGGTGATTCTCGCGTTCCTGCTCCGTCCGGATCTGCGGGCTGACGTGCAGGACCTGCGAGTTCAGCCGGGCCGGGTCCAGCTCCACATGGTTCCGGGGACCCTGCCACAGGTATGTCGTGTCGTCGAGCAAGTCCCGGGCCTCGTAGGATCGATCCGGATCGATACCCAGCTCATCCAGCGGCAGGTCGAGCCACCCTGTCTGGATGTGGTGCGGGTCCAGGTTGACGACGGTAACGACGACGTCGCCCCGATCCTGCGTGCGCTTGGAGTACGCGATGAGCTGGTCGTTCCCGGTCTCGTGGAAGACGAGCCGTTCGTTGGACTGCAGGGCGGGGTGCGCCCGCCGGATCCGGTTGAGCCGGGCCAGAAGGGGCGCCAGACTGTCCGGGCGGTCAAGGTCCCAGTGCCGAACCTGGTACTTCTCCGAGTCGCGGTACTCCTCGCTGCCCGGCTCGCGCGGCGTGGCCTCCAGGAGTTCGAACGCGGGGCCGTAGATGCCGTAGGAAGCCGACAGCGTCGCCGCCAGGACAGCGCGCGCCGCGAAGGCCGGCCGACCGCCGACCTGGAGATACTCGTGGAGGATGTCGGGCGTGTTAGGCCAGAAGTTCGGCCGGAAGAAGTCGCTGATCGGCGGCCGAGTGAGCTCGGTCAAGTACTCCGTCAGCTCGGAGCTCGTGTTACGCCAGGTGAAGTAGGTGTATGACTGCGAGAAGCCGAGCTTGGCAAGCCGGTACATGACCTTCGGGCGGGTGAACGCCTCCCCGAGGAAGAGGACGTCCGGGTGACTGCGCTTCACCTCGCCGATGAGCCACTCCCAGAACGGGAAGGGCTTGGTGTGCGGGTTGTCGACCCGGAAGATCCGGACACCCTGTTGGATCCAGAGGCGGACGATGCCCAGGAGAGCCTCCCAGAGTTCCCGCCAGTCCTCGCTTTCGAAGTCGAACGGGTAGATGTCCTGGTACTTCTTCGGCGGGTTCTCGGCGTACTGGATCGTCCCGTCCGGCCGCGCCCGGAACCAGTCCGGGTGCTCCCGCACGTAGGGATGATCCGGCGACGCCTGGAAGGCGAGTTCGAGCGCTATCCGGATCCCATGCCCGGCTGCCGCCTCGACGAGGTCGTGCAGATCGGCGGTCGTGCCCAGCTCGGGGTTGACGGCGTCATGCCCGCCCTCGCGCGAGCCGATCGCCCAGGGCACGCCGGGGTCGTCCTGGGCAGCCGTTGTCGCATTGTTTCGGCCCTTGCGGAACGTCCGTCCGATCGGGTAGATCGGCGGGAGATAGAGGACATCGAAGCCAAGCCCAGCCACGTAATCAAGCCGGTCGATGACGTCCCTGAACGTCCCGGGCCGGCCGGGGTCCGGTGAGGCGGAGCGCGGGAAAAGCTCGTACCAGCTCGAGAAGCGCGCTTGCTCAGGTTCGACGTCGATCTCGACACTCGGCGCCCAGGCCGTCTCCCAGCGCCGGTCCGGGTGGGCGGTCATCAACTCGTCGAGCTCGGCATCCAGCGCCAGGGCGATCCGCCCGGCGATCCGGCCGCGGCCCAGCCTCGTCGCGATCTCTGCGAGCCGTGCGGACGCCTCGACGTCGGCACCCCTCGCGGCGGCCGCCACGAGCCGCGCACCGATCCGCAGTTCCACGCCGACATCCTGCCCGGCATCGACCCGCTTGCCCAGGTCGCGGACCCAAGTGGCCCAGGCGTCCACCCAGGCGACGACGGAGTAGGCGTGCCGGCCGAGCACGTCGACGCGGAACGAGCCACGCCAGCGATCATTGCCGAGGGGCTCCATCTCCGACTCGGCCCAGACGGTTTCGCCGGGTGCGCGGTGGCGGAGCCGCACACGGATCGCATCGTGTCCGTCGGCAAAAGCGTCGGCCTCGATGGCTACGACATCACCGAGAACGCGCTTGACCGGGAAGCGCCCCCCCTCGACAAGTGGCGAGATAGCCTCGATGACCGCGCGACGCCGCTCGTCGATCATCCTGTGCTCGCGTGTGTCCACGTGCCATGCCTCATCGAGTCGTAGCCTCCTCGTTGGGCGACGGGGGCTCGCGGACGGGAGCCGCTGGGGCGCCATCCTGGGCGGCGGGCCCTCTGGCAACCGTATGGCAGCCGTTGCGAGCGTGTCAAGCACGCCGGGGCGCAGCGGCTTCTTCGGGACCAGTCTGGGGAAGGGCTCGCCTCCGCAGCGGATCGTCACGACGCCGGCGGCCAGCGCCAGGACCGGTCGCACGTTGAGCAGGCGGCACCGCCGGACCATCTGAGGAGCTCGGCAGCCGGGGGAAGCGGGCAATCACAGCTCGGGCTTTCCCGATCGCGCCAATCGCTCGATCTGCTATAACTCCACTTGCTCCTCGAGCGGGAGTAACTCAGCTGGCAGAGTGTCTGCTTCCCAAGCAGAATGTCGCGGGTTCGAATCCCGTCTCCCGCTCCACATTGCCCAATCACGCTCAGGACCGCCCGATAACTGGGCGGTCTTGTCGTTTCGGGCGAGTTCGGGGGGCCGAGTTCGCG
>CAWFBR010000011.1:0-125133 GCA_963814125.1 uncultured Chloroflexia bacterium | reverse complement strand
CGCCGCCACGTACACCCGCGCCCTGCAGCAGCGCAACAGCCTCCTGCGGGCCATCCGGGAGGGTGAGGCGGACAGGGACCAGTTGCGGCTCTGGGACGAGCCTTTCCTGGCGGCCGGCTCCGCGATCGTAGCCGCGCGACTACGCCTCCTGGAGTTGCTCGCGGGGCCTCTGGAGGCCGCCCATCGCGAGATCGCGCCGGCGGAGGAAGGGCTGACGATTGGCTACGCCACGAACGCCCCGCTGCTTCTCGGCGAAGGGCCTCGCGATGCCCTCGCCAGACGGCTCGCCGAGACGGCGGAGAAGGAGGTCTGGAACGGGAGCACTCTCGTCGGCCCGCATCGGGACGATCTCGTCTTTCGCATGGCCGATCGCGACCTGGCTACATTCGCTTCCCGCGGACAGCAGCGGACCGCGATCCTCGCCTTCAAGCTGGCCGAGCTTGATCTGCTGACAGTGCTCGACGGCCGGCCGCCGCTGCTGCTGCTCGACGACGTGTTCAGCGAGCTGGATCCGGAACGGCGCGGCCATCTGGTTCGTCGTATCGCCGAGTTGCCGCAGGCTTTGATCACGACCACGGATCCCGCCGACATCGACCCCGAGTTGCGCCGCAGGGCCAGACCGTGGCGGGTTGTGGCCGAAGAAGCGGGAGCGCGGGTAGTCGAAGGAGAGGCGTGAGCGGAGCACACGACAGGCCGGTCGAGTCCAGCAGCCGACGTGGGCGTACAACCGCCAAAGGCAAGCTCGTCCGGGAGAGCGTCGATGCTGAGCATCGAAGCGGGGACGGCCAAACCGACGACCGCCGGGATGGCGCGCGGCGCGGCATGGAGCGACTCGCCGATCTGCTGCCGCGGGCCGCCCGCGAGTACGGACTGGAAGATCAGCTGGACCAGGCTCACGCTGCCGTGGCCTGGGATCGGATCGTGGCCGATCGAGTGCCGGAGGCCGCCGGGGCATGCCGTCTGGTCAGCCTGCGCCAGGGTGTCGCCACGGTCGAAGTCGACATGCCGATCGTGGCCCAGGAGATCCGTCTTCGGTCGCCGGAATTGACGGCCGCCCTCCGCGCAGCAGTCAGGATCCCCATCCGTCAGATCCGCTTGACCACGCGCCACGTATAATCCCCACCGCGAACGCCGGTCCGGCCGCCTGGGATGTGGCCGATACCAACAACGCCCTCAGTCCCGCCGCTAGCAGCCGCAAATGGCAGTCCGTCTGCAGATGAACCTCGGCCTCATCGCCGAGTCACAACGATTACCCGACTCCGCGGACACCCCCATCGTGGTTGAGCCGAACATCGGCTCTACCTCCCGCACCAAGGGGAGCCTCTTCCTGCTGGTCACGGGCGCCGGCGGGCGGGATCTCCGTGACGCAACCAGGATCGTCGCGGAGCGGATTCGGGACGATTACTACTACGACCTCTCGGCCGGCATCTCCGTTTGCCTGCGAAAGGCCGTGCGGAACGCCAACAACGTCCTCCTGCATTCACCGGAGCGTCCGACCCAGGTCGATGGCGAGGCGCCCCCTATCGGGCTGGCCGTGGCAGTCGTCCGCGGCAACGAGCTCTACGTGGCGACAATCGGTCCGGCCGAGGCATATCTCATCCGGCAGGCCAGGTTGCTGACACTCCCCGACAGCGGCTCGGAGCGAGGCCTTCCGGACGAGGGGGTCGACGGTCCGGAGATCTGGCACGGCGAGATCACGATGGGCGACTGCCTCATCCTGATTTCGCCGAACGTGACCCAGCGCATCGGCCTTGGGCCGATCCAGGACACCGTAGGCCAGCTGCATCCTCAAGGCGCCGTCGATCAAATCCAGCGCCAATTCGGGTCGGGCAGTCTCGGGAGCACGGGTGGAGACGGCATCATCGTCGTCGAGGCCACCGAAGTGGCATCGACACATCGGGCCCAGCCTCTGAAGCCGGTCTGGCCCAGCGACTCGCGCGCCGGGGCGCCGGAGCACTCGCCGATCCCGCTGGCGGATACGGTCGTCGGCGGTGTGGCGGCCGTCCAGAGTTCGGCCCGCCACGTTCAGGCTACGGCCGATGGCTGGATGCGGCGAGGAGCCTACAGCCTCTTCGATCGGATGCCGCAGAGGGCGATGTCGCGCGGTCGGGTGACTCCCATGACCGTCCGTCGGGAGCGCCAGCAGAGGGCAGCGCTCGCGGTCATCGGGTTGCTGGCCGTGATCGCAATCGTCGGCTCGAGCATGTGGTTCTTCGCCGGCGCCAACAAGACGGACAACATCGACTCCCGGCAGCGGGCCGAGCAGGCGTATGCGCAGGTGCAGTCGGACCTGCGGCAGGTTTACGGCAATGTTCCAGACCTGACGACGAGTGATCCGCAGAAGGCCGCGGAGATCCTCAAGGATGCCTACGGGCAACTCCAGAAGGCCCAGGACAACGGCTACACGACGGCACAGCTGGCAGACTCGAGGGCTCAGGTCGTGGCCGGCCTCAACCTCTACTACCACGTCACTACGATCCAGCCCAATCTGGTTGCCTCGTTCACCACGGACGACCTTGCGGGCGCCGTTGTCGGCCCCGACGGCGCCGGCTACGTGATCGACTCGACCGAGTCGACGGTGTACTGGGTCAACCTCCAAACAGGGACCAAGCTGCCCATCCTTCGCGCGGGCCAGGAGATCGCCGGTGGCATCGTCGGCAACCCTCGTGTGCTCACCACGGGGGGCCAGGACGTCCTGATCCTGGACGACTTCAACTCGGTCTGGCGCTGGAGACCCGCATCCACCGACAAGACCGGCCGCGGTGCCGTCGTGAAGCTCAACATCCCCGATGCCGTCACCTGGGGTCTGGGCGTCCGTGCCCTGGGGACCTTCATCATCAACTCGCAGCTTGGCCAGTACAACCTGTACGTCGTCGTGCCCAGCGCCAGTCAGATCCTGAAGTACCCGCCCGCCTCGGATGGCAGCAGCTTCCCGACGGCCGGCCGGGCCAAGTATCTGAAGGTGGACCAGGACGTCTCCAAGGTTGACGACATGTATGTCGACGGCAAGATCTATCTCGTCGACAAGGGCAAGATCACCCAATGGGAGGGGGGCCAGAGCCAGGGCTGGTCGCCGGACCCGCCGGGCGTCCGAACCGGTGACAAAGACGGCGACATACTGCTGCGGCCGAAAGGCCCGAGCTACACGCGCCTCACCGCCGACAACCCGGACCAGGATCAGGGCAACCTCTACGCCTACGACGTCATGTATCGGCGTATCGTCGCCTTCACGAAGAGCGACGGCACGTTCATCGGGCAGTACATGGTTCCGCCCTCATCACCGCTGCTCTCGGCCCTGAAGGGCATGTTCGTGACCACGTCCGCGGGCGGCGCCAACCCCGTTCTCTACTGGATCGAGAGCGGCAGCCTGTACGGCGCGGCCCTCAATCCTTCGGCGACGCCTGCCAACCAGGCGTCACCGAGCCTGGGCTCCTCGCCGGCGTCCTCCGGATCGAACGCGGCTAACCCGACCACGAATCCCTGATCTCGCGCCGCGCCGCGCCTGCCCGGCGCCGGGCGCCAGAGGCACGCCCCGCCGGGCGGGCTGCAATTCCTCCGGTTCGGGGCGATAATCGGCCAATGGCAGAGTCGCTCGCCGAGGTCGTCGTCGAGAGTGTCCGAGTCCACATGCTCTCGAGCCAGCATGTCGTCCTTCTCAAGGAGACGGAGCGGGAGCGCTATCTCCCCATCTGGATCGGCCCCTGGGAGGCGAACGCCATAGCCACGCGGCTCCAGGGCGTGACGCCGGAACGGCCGCTAACCCACGACCTGTTCGCCGCCTCCCTCTCCGAGCTGGGTGTGAAAGTGCAGCGAGTCGTCGTTTCGAGCCTCGCGGACGAGACGTTTCACGCCACGCTCGAACTGGAGCTGAACGGTCGGGTCTACGCCATCGACGCCCGGCCGTCGGACGCGCTCGCCCTGGCGGTGCGGACCGGCGTCCGAATCTACGCCTCGACCGAAGTCCTCGACCGTGCCGGGGTTGAACCCGAGACGCACGT
The DNA here is from genome assembly GCA_963814125.1 of uncultured Chloroflexia bacterium. Lineage (GTDB taxonomy): Bacteria > Chloroflexota > Limnocylindria > Limnocylindrales > CSP1-4 > Fen-1039. The sequence goes on along the minus strand of CAWFBR010000011.1, from coordinate 121,135 downwards.
AGACGAGAAGCTCGCGGTCTTCCGCGACTTCATCAACTCGCTCGATGTGGACCTCGAGGAGGGCCACCGCGAGGGCCCAGGTTCTTCGGAGCCGCCGAGCGAGTAGCTCGGAAGATCGTTCGCTGCGGAACCCAGGGATCAACCGAGAATCGGTTCGCCTCGCCGCATCGCGCCGCCGCGCCGAAACCAGAGGCGCAGCCGCAGCGCCCAGAAGTCCTTCATGGCCCGGAAGACGACGCTCGGTTTGGCCCCGGTAGGCGAGCCGGCGGTGCGGGGGTAGTGCGGGATGCCAACCTCCGCCAGGCGGCGGCCTTCGAAGCGCAGCTTGACCAGGAGCTCGGCCGTGAAGAAGGCCCCGCCCGAAGACACGCAGATCGGCGCGAGAGCTTCTCGCCGGAAGAGCTTGCAGGCGCAGTCGATGTCTCGGACGCGGACACCGAAGAAGACACGGTTGGAAAGGCGGTAGATGCGGGCATACCAGCGCCTTATGGCCGGGTCGGCGCGCTTCAGCCGATAGCCCACGACTACGTCGGGCGAATCGGGCGCGGCCAGTCGTTCCGTCAGGCGGCCGACGTCCGCCACCTTGAACTGGCGATCGCCGTCGGTGAAGGCGATCAGGTCGAAGCGGGCCGCTCGAAAGCCAGAACGCAAAGCCGCGCCATAGCCCAGGTTGGTCGGGTGGTGGACGACCCGGAAGACGTCCGGATGGCGTTTGGCCAGTTCATCGGCGGTGGCCGGAGTGCGATCGCGCGAGCCGTCATCAACGGCGATGATCTCGAAGCGCTGGGCCAGGGCCGGCAGAGCGACCAGGGCCTCGTCCACCATGGCCTCGAGGTTGGCTTCCTCGTTGTGAGCCGGGAAGAAGAACGACAACTCGTCGACGCGTCCGGCGCTCGAAGCCTCCGTGCCCGCGACATCCTTGGTGCCCGAACCACCGCTTGCGCTCACTAGATTCCCTTTCCGCAGACCATCCGACACAGCGTGGAGACGGGCCTATTACCCAGGAACTCGATGAAAGCATCCTGAACGTCGCTCGAGCTGGCGTCCAGGTGTATTGGATCGTCCACGATCCTCATCTGCCGCGCAACCCCGACGCTCATTGGCCCGGCGCCGGGGCCGGGTCGCATGTGCCCAGCGCGACTTGTGGATCGCTCCGCCCGACGACCTGGTAGATGCCCTCGAAAGCGGTGGGCTCGAGGTCGAAGGCTCCGCTCAGCGCCGCGATGCCGTCACAGCCCCAATTGAAGCGATCCGTGAAGACCGGTCGCTTGCCCAGATACCGGTCGAAGACATCCCAGACCTCGCCCAGGTGATCATTCTTGCGCGTGCTGTCGTCCACGATCAGGACGTCCCGGCGGAGATCCTCCACCTTCTGGCCATACCAGAGCGTGGTTGACGCGTCCCATCTGCTCTCGATGACCGCGTTCGCGGGCAGGCCGCCATGCTCCGGCGGCGCCAGGACGGCGTGGAGCCACGTGCTGTCCGACGTCATGCCGGCCTCGCTGACGCCGCCCGGATTCAGATCGTCCAGCGGCAGCTGACGCTCCTGCGCCACGCTCAACGCGCCGACTATGAGAGCCGCGGCCACAGCCGCTTCGGCGACCAGAATGGCCCTTGCGGACCAGCTCGCGGCCTGGTCCGAGCCGGCGGGATGGGGCAAGCCGGCAGAGGCCGGTTCATCGGCCTCCATCTGATCGGCTTCGGGCCGATTGACCCACTCCCAGGCCCGCGACGCGATCCAGCCACTCAGGCTGACGGCATCGGCCACGCCGAGCCCGATCCACGTGTACGCCACGAGCAGCGGCACGAGGTAGTAACGCTCGATGTCCGCGTTGACGTACGACGCCGCGAAGAAGCAAGCGGCGAATGCCGCCAGACCGCTGAGGAGAACGTAACGCGGGCGCCGGACGAGGCTCGTCGCCAGGCCGAACGCCGCCACGATGCCGACCGGCCCCAGCCAGCCGGAGATCAAGTCGATGACGGCGCCGGCCTTCGTGCCCAGGTCACCGAAAGGATCGACCAGGCTCCCTCGGAACTGCTCGCCGAGAACCACGTAGATGAACCCGCTCCACGTGTCCGGGTGGCCGTAGACGAGCGGGGCGTGCATGGCGGCCCGAATCGGCAGCTCGAGGAACAGGACAGTCAGGGTCGCGGCCAGCACCCCGACGCAAGCCAGGACCGTCCGCCCGCGCAGGATGACGCGCCAGTCGACGGCCAGCACGAACAGACCGATCGCCGGCGGAAGCAGCAGCGCCAGCGAGTGGTTGGCCACCGCAACGCCGTACACCAGGGCCGCCGCCACGAGCCACCGATCGGCGTGGCGCACGATCCCCGGGTCCTCGCTGCGCCGGCGGCGCTCCCATGCCAGAAGGAGCAGGAACAGGCCCGATACCAGGGCCAGGTGGAGCATGTGCGGGTCGGCGTGAGTGGCCAGCCGCCAGAACAGCTGGCTGCAGCCGAGCATCAGGCCGGTGGCCAATGCGATCCAGCGCATGCCCGTGAGCATCTGAACGATGCCCACTGCACCGGCCACCGCCAGGGCGGCTGTGATCGCCTGCAGCATGTTCATCCGATAAGCCGGGTCGCCGAAAGGCTGGAGCAGGATCGAGGCGACCCAGCCGAGGATCACGTAGCTCGGGTAGCCGGTCGGATGAGCGGTGCCAAGAACCGGGCCGACCGTCTGGAACTCGGCGGTGTCCCAGTTCGCGACGCCCGGCAGGAGCGTCGGTATGACCAGGAACAGTGTCACCACGGCTGCGGTCATCGGCGCGACGACGGCCAGAGCAAAGACAGGGTCCGTCAGGCGGTCGCGGAGGACGCTGAGGCGGCCCCCTCCCGACGGTGCCGCGGACACGTCAGATGGGGTCGCCGCAGAGCTCATCGCGCTGGTCTCCGGATGCTCGTCGCGGGCTGGGAAGAAATCACCATCCAAGGGTCACCCCCCATACGGTGCCCCACAAGTTGATGGCGACGGACGCGGCAACCAGCAGCAGGAGTGGCCACAGCCGGCCGATCCGACTCGCGCCCAGGGCAACGAGAATCAAAGCGAATGGGGCGAAGTCGTTGCTGAAGCGGTAGCCGAACTGGACCCAGCCCTGGCTGAAGTGCATCAGGTTAACCGTGGCGATCCCGAGCACGGCAATCGTCGCCCCCACCGTGGCGCGGTCGAGCTTCTTGAGCCGGGCCGGTAGCCAGGCGAGTGGTGCCAGCAGGTACGCCGGGCTGGTCAGGATGATGCTCGTGCCGATCGGATTCGGGATCGCCAGCGGGCAGGCCGGATCGAACAAGCCCCGAGCGCTCCCGGCGATGCATAGAGCCCGGCCGTTGGCGTCGGCGGAAGCCAGCCACCACGGCTGGTTGAACAGCATGATTCCGAGGTTCTGGGGGATATAGCGGATGTCCGTGATGGACCAGTCGGGGTGGTAGCCGAACGGATATCCGAGCTCGAGGTGGTAGAGGTAGTCGTAGGCCGGGTTGAAGAGGTGGCCGCTCGTGGCGTAGGTCACGACCAGCAGCGTCGCGACAGGGACCGTCGCTCCAGCCCCGGCAAGAATTCCGCGTCGAAGCCACGTCCCGCCGCCACCGACCAGGATCAGGAAGGGAAAGCCGAACAGGATCGTGAGGCGGGCGGTGACGGCCAGACCGAAGAAGATCCCAGCAGCCACCTGCACGGACTCGGGTGCGGACACAGCGGACCAAAACGATGCCGCGGCCCTGTCTACCGCGCCGGTCTCGCGTCGCGATAGCCACCACAGCGCGAGGATGGTTGCCGCCAGGGCGGCGTCGATCACCTCGATGAGGGTGGGCGATTGCGCCCCGGCAATCAGGAGGGCCGGCAATCCCGCCACGACCACGACCAGCACGGCGAACGGCGTCAGAGCGGCGCCCCGACCCGCGACGACCACCGCCAGCGCCGCCGCGACGGCACCCATGGCCACTCCCACCAGTGTCAGCCACGCGACCGGCGTGGCGGCGCCTGCCAGGACCACGAGCAACTCGCCGGAGACCCCCAGGGCGCAGAGCAGCGCCACCGAGAGCCATCCGCCCGGCCACCCGGTCTTGCGGACGGCCGGGATCGTCTCGGACACCGGTCGCGGTTCGGACGCGTCGCGATCCACCGAGAGGGCCAGTCCAACGGCCAGGAGCAGACAACCAACGGCAACGATGTGGGCCCAGAACCAGGTTGTCCCGATCGCGGCCGCGTACCAGAGGACGGATCCGAGGCCCAGGAAAAGCGACGTCAGGAAGCGTATCGCCGGTCGCACCGGCAGGTAGCCCAGCATCCAGTAGGCGATCCCGACGTCGATCGCGGCGAAGAACGTGGCGAGGAGCTGTTCGTTGGTCGAGAGGTGCCAGATGGCAACGAATGGCAGGAGGAGCAACGCCGGCAGTGGTGGGAACGGGATGATGCCCCGCCCGGTGCTCTCGCCGGCCGGATCCAGGATCGGCATGACGTCCTGGTAACCTGGCGTCGGGATCGAAGTCTGGCCGTCCAGCCACGACTGGGCCTGCAATACGAAGTGCAGGTAGGGATTCGTGCGGTTTGGCTGGCTGATGAAGTAGACGACCAGGCATAGGATCACCAGGCCGAGCCCAAACCAGATTCCGCCCCAATCCTGCGCGTCGGCCGTCGTTGTATCGGCAGCACCCGGCATCAGGTTGGGCGACCCGTCTGAGGGGCTGTCCTGGGGTATACTCCGCTCCAATTTAGCGCTCGCCCAGGAGGCCGAAGAGCTTGTCAGGCATGAGCTGGCGAGGGGACAGCCCACGGGGACACGCGGCGCCGGAAACGAGTGCCTTCACAGCAATCCCCGCCATAGTCGTGCTCCTGGCCCTGGGTTTGGCCCTCCGCCTCATCATCGCATACGTCCTCTTCCCTGGGTCTGGCTTCCCCAACGACCTGGGTGCGTTCCAGGCCTGGGGCAACGACATCGCCCAGCACGGCCCGATCGGTTTCTACGACCGGCAGAGCTTCATCGACTACCCGCCGGTCTACCTGCTGCTTCTCGGCCTGGTCAGCCTGTTGACGGGCGGGAGCATAGGCGAGGGCGTCAAGATCCTGCCGATACTGGCCGACCTTGCCCTGGCGGGAATCGTATGGACCATGGCCCGCGAGCTCGGGGCGTCGAGTCGCCGGTCCATGATCGCGGCCGCGATCGTTCTTCTCAACCCGGTCACGTGGTTCAACAGCGCCATCTGGGGTCAGGCCGACGCAGTCGGCTCCATCTTCTTGTTGCTCGGTCTGAGGGAGCTGCTGAGGGACCGACGCGAGACCGCCTCGGCACTCGCGGTTCTCGCGGTCCTCACGAAGATGCAGCTCGGAATCCTCGGCATCGTGGTGGGCTTCGTGGTCCTTCGCCGCTCGCTGGCTCCACGTACCGGCGACCGCGATCCGGGCCGAGTCCTGACCTCGATCGGCGCCGGGTTGGGGACGGGCGCTCTCGTCTGCCTGCCCTTCACAGGACTTGACTTCGCGGGACTCGCCGGCCGCCTTGGTTCGGTGGCCGGCCTCCTCACCGTCGCCGTTGGCTTGCTGGCCGCGATCGGCCTCTTCACTCTGGCACGGCGGTTTCTGCCCATCGCCGAGGCCCGGCGGACGTTGGTCTCCGCGCTGCTCGGCGCGGGAGCGGCCGTCGCCTTCGCCGGGATGGTGTTCGATTCGATCGCCAACCACCTGATCAGCACCTTCGGCGAGTACCCATACCTCACGCTCAACGCCTACAACCCGTGGGCACTGGTGACGACCGGTCAGGGCGAGGCCATGGACCGCAGCCTGAGCTGGATTCGCGATGCGCCGTTCACCGACCCGAAGACCGGCGCCACCGACCCGGGCTTCGTCTTCGGGCCGTTCTCGGCGACTTTCGTGGCCGCCGCGCTCGGTCTTGCCGTCTTGCTCGTGGCGGGTGCCGTAGTGGCCTGGACTCGGGCGCGCGCCACCGACCTGCCGACGGCTGAGGGAGCCACGGGCTCGGATCGTGCCGCTGCCGGGGAAGCGACAGAGCCGACCGGATCCCACGATTGGGCCTCCGAACTGCGGGCCCTGGCGGCCGTTTGTGTCGTGGCCGCCGTGTCCATCGCCTTCGTCGTTGGCGGCCAGCTCATCGCGCCGATCTCCGCCGTCGCGGTCGGCGACGGCTTCCTCGTGCTGATTCTTGTCGGGGTCTCCATCTGGGCGGCCTGGCGCGACGACAGGCTGTCGCTGCTGGTGGGTCTCACGATCCTGGCGATTGCGTTCTTCGTGGCGCCCACCCGCGCCCACGAGCGTTACCTCTTCCCGTTCTTCGGCCTCGGCGCGATTCTGCTGGCCCTGTCGTGGCGCTGGACTGCCACGTACGTGGTCCTGGCGATCGTCAACTCGGCGAACCTGCTGGCCGTTCTCGTCGAGTACAAGGGCATCCCTGCCGCCGACGGCGCGCTGGCCGGAACCCTCATCGACTGGGGAAAGGCACTCGTCACCGCCACCTGGTTCGACGGGATCATCTGGCCGATCGCTCTTTCGGCCGTGGTCACAGGTCTAGCCCTGCTTTGGGCGCTCCTGCAGATGCGCGGTGTCTCGGTCGAGACGCTGGCAATCGAGGCCGCGGCCGCGGGCGACGTATCAGAAGGTTCGGGCGCTTCGGCTGCGCGCGAGATGGCCGTGGGCCGCGCTGACGTCGGCGGGATGGTTGCGGGCGGCGTAGCCGCCGCCGCGGCGATGCCCCTCGAGGGAGAACGTGATGTGCCGGGCGGTTCGTACGACCTCGACGACACGCTCGAGCCGGGCGAGTGGGAAGAGGGCGACTATCTGGACGAGCGCGACCGACCGGAACTGGTGCCGACCTGGGTAATGTCCCTCTGGCGGCGCCTGTATCGACCTTCCAGCCAGCCCGATAGGTCCGCCTCCTTGAACGGAGAGCCGCGCGGCCGCCTGGACAAGCTGGATCTGTGGGTCGTCGTTGCGCTTGCCGTGGTCATCCTCTCCCTGCGCGTCTACCGTCTTGACGAGCCGCTTCAGATGCACTTCGACGAGGTCTACCACGCCCGGACCGCGACGGAGTTCCTGCAGGACTGGCGCTACGACATTCCCTACAACCTTCCGGGCAACTACGTTTATGAGTGGACCCACCCGCACGTCGCCAAATACGCCATCGCGGGCGGGATCACCCTCTTCTCCGACGACAAGGTCACCTCGACCGGCGAGCTGGGAGTCAAGGTAGACGACGCCCTGGTCCAGCCGCGCCTGCCCGTCTCGCCGCTGGCGGATGCCGGCAACCCGAGCGATCCTCGATCCAACTCGGACGCGCGATTCGGAGACCGCACCTTCATCGCCACCGGTGGCGAGGTCAGGGTCTACGACATGGAAAGCCGAGCCCTGACTCAGACGTACCCGATTCCCGGCGCGTCCGCCCTGTCGATGGCGGGAACGACCGGCGTCATCTACGTCGGGACGACCCAGGGTCAGATCTGGCGCATCGATGCCAACTCCCTCGACGACGTCAGGCTTGGGCTCGCCTCATCGGCCAAGCCGGCCACGCAGCTCGGCGTCGAGACCGGCCTGGCCATCACCCACCTCTACGCCGGTACGCCGCCCTTGATCCTCGCGGCAGATGCCAGCGGGAACATCGTATCGGTCGACCTGACCAAGAACGAGGGCGAGGTAGTCGCTCGCGCGCTCGTCCCCGGCGCCGCCGACTTCGCGGACCTGGGAACCGGCCCGACGGTTCTGGTCAAGGCCCCGGCCACCGCCTCGACATCGTCACCCACGACGCCTGTCAGCTCCTCTGCCGAGGCCGAAGAGCTGGCATCCGCTCTCGGGATCGATATCTCCGTCGTGCAAGAGGCCCTCGGCGCTTCCACGGCACCGGGCCTGGAGCAGCCCTTGGACGTGGGCCCTCTCAGTTCTGATCAGGTCACCGCCGTACAGAACCTGGTATCGCAGGGCAAGCTTCCGGACATCTCCGTCTCCAGTTCCAATCCACAGGTCTTGGTCGCCTACGCCGAGGGGATCGGCTTGCTCGACGCTCGACATCTGGTGCTCAACTCGACCGTGAACACCGATCAGCCGGCCACGTCGATCGCCATCAATCCGAACTCGGACCAGGATTCGTACGTTGCCGCCGGCGACTCCGTTGTGCTGATCAAGGTCAACGCCACGGGCGGCGCAGGCTCGGTTATCAAGGACACGAATCAGCTGCTGCGCCTGATGCCAGGGCCGGTCAGCAAGGTCGTCTTCGATAACGCGACCAAGATCGCCCATGCTCTTGGACGGACGCCGGACGGCCAGGCCTGGACGGTCTACGCCATCGAGTCGAACGGAAACGCCGTGTTCTCGGACGCGCGCCTGCCGTTCCAACCAGTCGCAATCGGACTCGACTCCAGCCCGCAACTACCCGACACGAATCGCGAGCAACTGCTCGCATTCTCCCCGGACGGATCGGTGGCGGCGGTCGATGTCGGCCAGTTCGCCTTCTCCTGGCGCATCATGGGCGTTCTGTTCGGTGCCCTGATGGCCGTCTGCCTCTACTTGCTGGCCCGGATCCTCTTCCGGCGCCGCGGCGTCGGCCTCCTGATCGCCCTCTTCTCCGTGGTCGACGGGATGTTCTTCGTCCAGTCCCGGATCGCCATGAACGACACGTATGTCGGCGGCTTCATGTTATTGGCGTACCTGCTGTTCGCCCTGATCTGGCTCAGAGTCTGGAAGAGCCGGGTCGCCTTCTGGGCGCTGATGCCGCTGCTCGGAGTGGTCCTCGGCCTCGCCCTGGCCTCGAAATGGGTGGGGCTATACGCGATTGCGAGCGTCGCCATCCTGGTCCTGATTCGGTCCGCCCTGGGCCGCGTGGTCGTGATCCTTGGATTGGTTGCCGGCACCGGCATCCTGGGCACGATGGCCATAGGCGAGATGACGACGGAGCCGAATACGGGCAGCCCGGCCGCCGTCATCCTCTTGTTGCTCCTGGGGGTCCTGATCGTCGTGGGCGGGTCGATCTGGGCAATGTCGGCGCGTACTACACCTGACAAGATCCTCATCGGTGTAGCCACAACCGTGGTCGCGGCCCTGGCGCTGGGTGCAGCCCTGGTCATGTCGCCCGGCTCGGTCCAGAACGGCGCGCCCAACTACACGTTCTTCGTCATCATGCTCGCGGTCACGTCGCTGGCCGCCGCCGCCAACGCCTACCACCCGATCGCCTGGACGCGGGAGGAGCTGTGGTTCGCCATCGCCGCGCCGATCGCCGTGGGGCTGGTGGCGGGAATTCTGGGCGTAGCGGCGTCGAGCGGCCTGCTGGTCGTTGTCGGCGGTGCCGGCCTGATGGGCGGTCTTGCGGCCGCGGCCGCCTTCTGGGTCGGGGGGAAGATGGGCTTTGGACCGCTCGCAACCCCGCCGAGTCCAGACGATCCCGCGTCGTTCGCGGAGCCGCCCGCTCCCGCTCCCACAGGCTGGCTCAGGCTTGGATCGGGCTGGGGACTTCCCGCGATCTGGATGAGCTTCTGCGTGCTGGTCCTTCCATTCCTGGTCTACATCGTCACGTACATCCCCTGGGCGATGCCGTGGCAGCCGCAGACGGCCGACACCGGGCCGCTGCCGGTGCTGATGTGCCTCCATACCGCTCCCACGGTCACGCTCGCGGACGGGTCGGTAGTCGCCGCGCACTGCGACCAGGCCCTGCCCGCCGGGCACACGGGTCAGACGCTCTGGGACCTGACCATCTCGATGTACAACTACCACAACGACCTTCGGTCTCCCCACGCCGCCTCGTCGCCGTGGTGGGCCTGGCCGATGGACCTCAAGCCGGTCTGGTTCGAGAGCATCGGTTACGCCAACGACCAGGGCTCGATGATCTACGACGGAGGCAATCCGGCCCTGTGGTGGATGGCCATCTTCGCCATGGCCTTCATCTGCTGGCAGGCATTCAAGAGGCGGAGCCTTGGCCTTGCCCTGATCGTCGTGGCCTTCTTCTGGCAGTGGCTCTCCTGGGCCCGTATAGACAGGGCCGCGTTCCAATACCACTTCTACACCGCGCTGCCGTTCTTCCTGTTAGGGCTCGCCTACTTCCTGGCGGAGCTTTGGCACGGCCCATCGCGCCGGACGTGGCTGCTGGCCCGTGTCGCCGCGGCCGCGGCGCTGCTATTCCCGACCGCGGTCTGGGCCCTGCGTACTCCTTTGTGCGGCCTGGCCCGTGTCCAAACTACCGACTACTTCGGCAACTCAGCTTGCGGAGCCAGCACGGGCGACGTCCGCATTGACGCCCGCATCTTCTTGATCGCCATCGTGCTGGTCGCCGCTCTGGCCGCGCTGGCGCTGGTGCTGCTGCGCCTGGAGCGACGTCAGGCCAGAGGTGAGGAAGATCGGGCCTGGATTCTGCAACTCCTCGTGCCGGTCGCGATCGCCGGCGTGTTGCTCTGGTGGCTCGGTCAGAACGGGCCTCAGGACGTGCTCTTCGACGCGGCCCTTCCGTCCGACCTGATCGTTCTGATGATCCTGCCCATCCTCGCGATTCTCGCCGCAGTCGCCCTGAGCGCCCAGAACCCGCGTCGATTCGTGCTGGGTGTCTGCTCTGTCGCGGTCCTGGTCTTCCTGGCGCTCTACCCGAATCTGTCCGCATTGCCGATGCCGAACAAGATCATCGGGGTCTACAACGGGCTCCTGCCGACCTGGTTCTACGGCTTCCAGTTCTCGGTGAACCAGCAGGTCTCTGTGCCCGTCAAGCTGATCGACCCCACGAGCCTGTCCTATACCGCGCTCGTCCTGGTCGTGGCAGGCATCGCCGGCTGGGCCGCATGGGAGCGGCGCGTGGTTCTGGGCTACCGGCGGGCCGGGCGGCTCGGGAGCGGAGACGCCGATGGAGCCGCCGACGCGCCGGACGACGCTTCAGGGCCGTCGCCAACTGCCTGAGCCCCCTCAGGACAGGTCGGCCTCCGGCGGTTGTTCCAGGAGGCTCGCGTGGGTGGCGGGTGGAACCGCTGCCGCGAAGCCGGGCGGAAGCTGGCCCTGGGCCTCGAGTCGTCGAATCACGAACCCGTAGTACTCCTCCACCTTGGCGGTAACGCGCTCCCAGCTGAACTGCTCGGCTCGTTGTTCCCCACTCGCGCCCATCCGGGCACGGACCTCTGGACTGGCGAGCAACTCGCTTATCCCGGCGGACAGCGCCTTGGCGTCGTGAGGTGGCGTGAGGATTGCCTGCCTGCCTCGCTGGACGACGCCCTTGTAGCCATGGATGTCGCTACAGACGATCGGCGCACCCGCGGCCATCGCTTCCAGCAGGACGATCCCGAAGGACTCACGTCCCGTGGCCGGCGACACGAACACATCGGCCGTGCGGAAGAGCTGGGCCTTCTCGTCGTCGCTGACACGTCCGAGGAACTCTACGTTCTGCAGCCCGCGGGTCATCACGTAGCGGCGCGCCTCGCGCTCCTGAGGGCCCGAGCCCACGACCAGAAGCCGGCACTCGGTCCCATTCTTTCGCATCAGCCGGAAGGCCTTGAGCAGGTGAGGCAGACCCTTGCGGTCTTCGAGACGGCCCACGAAGAGGACGTTGGGAGTGCCATCCTGCCAGCGAGCGATCGGCACGGCGCGCTGGAATTGGCCGAGGTCCACCCCGTTCGGGATCACCTTGTAGTCACCCGGGAAGAAGCGGTCCACGAAGTGGCGGGCTGCCGCGCTGACCGCGATCCTGCCGTGGAGGCGCGTGGCGTAGCTTTGAAGCATCCGCTTGCCCAGCTCCATCGCGGGCGAGAAGCCGGCATACGCGTGGAACGTGGCCACGTTCACGCTCGTGGATTGGTGCAACACGACCAACGACAGGAACGGCACGAACGGCTCGTGGAAGTGGAGCAGGTCGAACCGCTCTCGGGCCAGGATGGCGTTGACCTGCGAGACGTACCGCGGAGAAAGGGTGACCGTGCCCACCGAGCCGTTGCTGGGCACGCTGAAGCCCTTGCCGATGCGGATGATGTCGCCCTCCGACGAACGCTGCAGGCCGTGGCTGCTGGTCAGGATCCGGACGTCGTGGCCGCGCTGGCGGAGGTTTTCGTACAGGAAGCGGACATGCTCGTTGACGCCCCCCGGGATCGGGTAGACATAGGGCGTGACGAGGCCGATCTTCACGCCGGTGGCTCCTCGGCCCCGCGTCGCGCCGCGGCAGCTTCCATCCGCCGCGCGCGCTCGCGGCCGGCGTCGTCCGCCCCGCCCTCCCGCTGCAGGCGAAGCTGGTCGCTCGGGACGCCCAGGTCTCGCGGGGTGCCGTCTCGGAGCAAGTTGCGGCGGCCCCAGCGATACACGTCGCGGGCCTGCTTGCGAACCTGACGGGAATAGATGACGGCCTCGCGCCTGAGGCCCCAATCGACACAGCTGCCGGTCGTCGTCCCGTCCCGGATCGCCTGCCTGTACTCCTCCGCGGTCGAACCCGGAAAGTGGGTGCGACCGTCGCCGATGGTATCGAGGGTGTGGGCGTCGCTGTTGCCGACCAGAGGAAGCCCCAGATCGGCGGCCAGGCGGGAGGTCGCGGCTCGCCCGTAGCGTCCAGCCGTCGAGGGGTTGAAGCCCTCGAGGGCGTCCCAGTAGACCAATGGGTCGGTCGAGAGATGGATGCGCATGATGGCGTGCCTGCGCATGCCCAGGCTGAAGGCGGAGAAAGGATGCGGGACGATGGCCAGCCCGCCCTGTTCGTGTATCTCGGCTACCGTGATCTCGACGCGCTGGTTGCGCTTGATCCGGCTTTCCAGGAAGAGGCCCAGCACATGCCCGCTTCGGGTGGTGACCTCTTCGCCGACGACGACCTCCACCCGACCTCCTCGTTCCCTCGCCAGCCGCTGGCACTCGATCGCGGCCTCGATCCGCTCGTGGTCGCTGACGGCGATGAGGTCGAGGGTGGTGTGGCTTTCCACATACTCGAGTATCTGGGCGGCCGAGGCCGTCCCATCCGAAGCGATCGAATGGATGTGCATGTCGGCCTGCCCCACGCGGGGCCCGTCGCCCGGATTCACGCCGTTGCTCCGTTGTCGTGCATCTGCCCTTGCTCCAGATCCGGCCAGATCGGATGGAAGAGAGCCAGCCATTGCTCGGGTGCTTCCATGATGAATTGTTCGAAGAGCCGCGCTTCTTCACGCGCCATGGCGCGGATTCGTTCTCGCCTGTTCGCCCCCTCAGGCGCCGGAACCTGCCACACGCTGCCACGATAGCGGCCGGGACCGTCCCGCCGCACGCCGGATACGTACGCGGGGGCTCCCGTCTCGACGGCGAGGAACGCCGGTCCAGCCGGGATCCTGGTCCTGGCCCCGAAGAGTTCGACCTCCAGGCCGGTGCCGCCGAGGTCCCGATCCGCTACCAGGCCGACAGGCTCGTTGCGGCGAATGGCGGCGATCAGCTCCAGGCCGGCATCCTCAAGCGTGACGATGTGCACTCCCAAGGTGGCCCTGGTCGAGAACAGGTAGCGCTGTATCCGTGCGTTCTTGATCGTCTCCATCGGCGTTACGATCGAGCCCAGACGGTGGACGGCGTAGACGCCCGGCAGCTCGATCGCCCCGAAATGCAACCCGATCAGGATCAGGGCGCGTCGCTCGGTGAGCCATGCCTCCACTTCGCGCGGTGTCTCGACGACGAGCCGCTCGGTCACGAAGGCGGCGTTGAATTGGGTCACCCGGGCCAGCTCCAGGGTGTAGTGGGCGTGGTGGCGAAATGCCGAACGCACCAGCGCCTCGATGGCTTTCGGATCGGTGGCTGCCCGGCGGTACTCCTCCGCCCCCTTGCCGTTGGCGGCCATCCACTCGAGGACTTGACGGAGGTTGCGGCGGGCGTGGTCACGCCGCGACCGCGAGGCACGGTACTCGAGCGTTCCGGCCATGTTCCCGAGCCGCCACAGAGTCCCCTCCGGCATGTGGCTGATCAGCTTGCCGCCTGCGATCACGACGGTGGCGACGAGCCAGTCGGACAGGCGTCGCCACAGGCCAGTCCGGCGAGTACGTCGCTGGTCGAGTGCCGGGGACGCCTGACGACTCACGACTCCAGGGACTGGGGCGAGTCGCCCTCTGGGCCGGCCCCGGCGAGCCGGCGAGTCGTGGTCTGGGCGGATGGGGCCGGTCCGGCCGGGGCGGTGTTCGAGGCCGGGGCTGGGTGCGGAGCCGCGCCCTTGGCGTCGTTCGCCATCGCCGCGCGGTTCCGGGCCTCCAGTTGCGCCACCTCCTCGGCTGTTTCGGGCCAGATCGGCTTGAAGATGTACCACTGTTCCGGCGCCGGAGAGATCTGAGCTTCGAGTGCGGTGGCGATCTTCTGAGTCGCGATGGCCAGGTCGGCCGGGGAGTTCGACGCGACGTGGATTGGCTCGTCGGCGGCCGCCTTGAAGGTGCCGTCCGGTTGGCGGTTGATCGAGAAGGGCACTATGGCGGATCCGTGTTTGGCCGCGAGCAGAGCGGGGCCGGCCGGAAGCGTGGTCCAGTCCCCGAACATCTTGACCGGGATTCCGTCCGCCCGGTAGCCCCAGTCCACCAGCAGCACCAGGCCCTCGTGGCGGCGGAGCGCTCCGTAAACGCCGCGGAGGTTGCGCCAGGAAATCATCTTGACCCCCCAGCCATTTCGCTGGCGCTCGAATAGCTCGTATAGCTCGCGGTAGGCCGAATCGTCGCCGACGACGTTGATTTCGAGACCGTGCTTAGCAAACCCGGCCGCGGCCGCCTCGTTGTTGCCGAGATGAGCGGCCACCAGGACCAGGCCCTTGGATTCCTTGTAGATCTCGATGAAGCGGTCGAGGCTGCGAACCTCCAGGAGCCGGTCGACCTGCTCCTGCTTGAGCCACGGCAGCCGCATCAGCTCCATGATGTATCGCCCGTAGTTGCGGTAGGCGTCGCGGGCCATCCGGCCGGCCTCTGGAGACTTCGGTGAAGCGCCCAGGACATGCCCGAAGTTGGCCCGCAGCCAGCGGCGTCGGGTGGGGCTGGCTGCATAGCCGAGCATTGCGAACCAGCCACCGATCCGGTACACGGGGCCGGCCGGGAGGTGCCCCAGGACCCAGGACGAGGTCCGCCAGAAGCTGAGCAGGGTCAGGCCGGCGAGGTGGGTCCGGAAGGTCTCCTTCTTCAGGCGATGCGGGGCCTCGAAGGTCTTGGTGGCGCCGTTGCTCTCCGTCTTGCCTGGCCCCGATCCCTTCGGCTGTTCGGGGCGAGGTCCGGAGGACCCCGCCCCAATGCCGCTTTCTCGTTCCTGACTCACTTGGGGTCGGCGACTGCGGCCCCCGAAGCCGCCAGTTCAGCGGCCGAAAGCGCCGCTTTGCCACCGCGGAGAGGTGCCGACCGCTTTACCTTCTTGGGCAGCGTCTCGGTGCCCTTGAGGGTTTCGTTGTCCTCGCCGCGGATGAACGCCTGGACGCGGTTGTAGGCGATGTCGTCGGGCATCTGGACCGGCGGGGACTTCTTGAAATAGGCAGAGGGAGCGACGAGCGTGCCGGACAGGCCGCGGTCGAGTCCGAGGCGCAGGCAGCGAAGCGAGTCGATCACGACGCCGGCGCTGTTCGGGCTGTCCCAGACCTCGAGCTTGACCTCGGCCTTGAGCGGCACGTCGCCGAAGGTGGTGCCCTCCATGACGATGTAGCAGTACTTGCGGTCGAGCAGCCACGGCACGTAGTCCGACGGACCGACGTGGACGTCATCGGGGTCGATGTCGTAGTCGAGCATCGACGTGACGGCGTTCGTCTTCGAGATCTTCTTCGACTCGAGGCGCTCGCGCTCGAGCATGTTGAGGAAGTCCGTGTTGCCGCCGAAGTTGAGCTGGTAGGTGCGGTCGAGGCGGACGCCGCGGTCCATGAAGAGGCGGGTGAGGACGCGGTGGCTGATCGTCGCGCCGACCTGGCTCTTGATGTCGTCGCCGATGACGGGCAAGCCCTTCTCGGCGAAGCGGCGCTGCCAGTAGGGCTCTCGGGCGATGAAGACGGGGATGCAGTTCACGACGCCGACGCCGGCGGCGAGAGCCTGCTCCACGTACCACTTGGTGGCCTCTTCGGAGCCGACCGGGAGGTAGTTGAGCATTACGTCGACTTTGCGGTCGCGCATGATCCCGGCTACGTCGGCGGTGGGTCCGGGTGCCTTCTCGATGACCTGGGAGAGGTACTTGCCCAGGCCGTCGTGGGTCATGCCGCGCTCAACCTTGACGCCGAGGTTCTGGACCTTGTGGAAGACGTAGGTGTTGTTCGGCTTGGTGTAGATCGCCTCGGAGAGGTCCTTGCCGACCTTGTTCTTGTCGATGTCGAAGGCGGCCACGAACTCGATGTCGCGGATGTGGTAGCCGCCCAGGTTGACGTGCATGAGGCCGGGGACGAAATCGGTCTCGGAGGCGTTCTCGTAGTAGTACCGGCCCTGGACGAGGCTGCTTGCGCAGTTGCCCACGCCGACGATGGCGACGCGGATCTTCTTGCCCCGGGCGGGCGTGCGGCCGTTGCCGCTGACCGGCGCCGTTGCGTTTGCGGCGTCGCTGCTCAACTTGTCGCTCACTGTGCTCCTTGCTCCTCTTTGCGAAGCTGCGTACGAACGTGCCAGGTTCTCTGGATTGCGGTGATGCTGGCTGTGACGAAGATGATGCTCATGGCGATGCCGAGCCATGACTGGCCGCGGGCGCCGGGCGCGATCCCGCCGTCGAGGCCGGCCAGCACGAGACCGATGGTCAAGACGACGAGCCGCTCGGCGCGAGGAGCGATGCCCACCTCGCCGTGCAACCCGAGGCTCTCGGCCTTGGCCCGGGTGTAGCTGACCTGGAAGCTTGAGACCGCCGCGGCGGCAGCCAGGACTGCCCCCACGACGAAGCCGGCTGCCGAAGCGCCGGCAACGATCCCGATGTAGACGACCCCTTCGCCCCAGCGATCGAGGGTGGAGTCGAGGAAGGCCCCGAAGCGGGTCACGCGGTTCTGCGCGCGGGCGAGCCCGCCGTCCAGCATGTCGAACGAGCCGCCGAAAATGACGAGCATCGCTGCAGGCAGCCATTGCTGGGCGGCGGCCGTGGCGGCAGCCACTCCGGAGATCAGGAAGCCGATCACGGTCAGGGCGTTGGGAGTGAGACCGAGTTTGCCGGCACCAAGCGCGATGGGAGTGATCGCGCCGCGGACGCGGGCGCGGGTCCGCTGCGACACGAACGACTGGTCGCCCATCAGTGAGCCATTCCCAGCAGCAGGCGTTCGCGCTCGACAACCGCATCGAAGACGCCCGGCTGCAACTCGCAAAGGATTTCGCGGCCGCTCCGGCGGGACCGCACGATGCCGGCCGCCCGAAGGCGCGCGATGTGCCACGAGACAAGGGGCTGACTGAGCCCGACCGTGTCGATCAGATCCCCGACCGTGGCCGGACCCTCGGCGAGTCGCCGAACGATCCGGAGGCGGTTCACGTCCGCAAGGGCCTTGTGGAACACCCGCAACTCCCGCAGATCGTCGGGTTGATCGACGATAGCGGCGACGGTCGAGCGGATGTGCGCGGGCGAGGGCACGGGTGGCGATGGCCTCATGGCGAGTGTTCGTCGGTCCGGCCGGACTCCCGAATTGAGGGCGTGCCGTCACGGCTACAAACGAGCCTTTATATAAAGGCTCGTTGATGCTAGGACTCGGGACGAGGGCTGTCAAGCCTGAACGGTGATGCTCAGGTGAGCCGAGTCCGGCGAGTTCGGCTGGCGTCGGCAATCCCGGCTTCGAGCGGCTGTTACTCGCAGGAGAACGTGGCCGTGACGGTGCCGTTGCCCACCATGTTCGTGCCCGAGAAGGTGCCTTTGCCGTCGTCGCCTATGGTGCCTGTGGCGCTCGCGTCCAGCACGAACGGCTTGCCGTTCACAGTGCCGCTGGCAATGGGTGTCCCGTCACCGCCGTGGTACACGAGAGCGATGACGTAGTCCTTGGCGGCGGCGGTGCCGACATTCGTGAAGTCGCCGACTCGGAGGTCGACGCCGTCCGCGCCCCCTTCAAGACAGCCACCGGGAGAGATGGTGACCGTGGAGCCGCCCATGGTCATCTGCACGGATGCGGTGCCGCACCAGTAGCTGCAGTCCACGTCGCCGTTGCCGTCCTGGGGCGCCGGTGTCGTGGGAGCATTTACGCTCGCGCCCGTGGGCTGCTGGGTCCCGTCCACCCCGGCAGGCTGCTGGGTCCCTCCCGAGCTCGAACAGGCGCCTGCCAGCACGATGGAGGTGACCAAGAGCGCTGCCAACCTGCGCATGTCCAATCCTTTCTCCTTACGGCGTGACGGATCCCTCTACCCGATCGTCTGCGATCGGCGCAGTCAGGCAGACTGTAGCCCCATCAACAGGACTTCGAGAGGCAGAGCCGCGAGATCCAGCGTCGGCTGGGGTCGGTCAGTGGCAGCTGAAGGTCCCGCTCGCCTCGCCCCCGCCGTTGACGTCGGTGCCGGAGAAGGAGCCGGTGTCGTCGGGCGTGATGGAGACGACCGCCCCGGCCGCGAGAACGAACGGCTGGTCTCCAACGCTACCGTCAACCGGGGGTGCCGCGGATAGGGCATCGGCCGGGGAGCTGGACGGCGCGGCCGCCTGCGTGGCGCCGGGGCGGAAGGCGGTCAGCTCCAGGAATCCGCTTGCGCCGTTGGTGAGGCTCTGCCAATCGCCGAACTTCGCGTTGATCCCGGCCGGGCCCTCATCGAAGCAGCCACCGCCGGTGAGTCTCTCAGTCACGCCTCCGAAGGTGACGGTGGCCGAGCCGTTGCCGCACCAATCCACGCAGTCGGGGGTTGGGGGCGGACTCGAGCCGCAGCCCTGGACCGCGAAAGCGAGGACCACGAGGATCGCGAGCGGAAGGTGGGTCAGCCGGGTTACTCGTGCCATCGATCTCCTGCGCGACGCCTCGACCCTTGAGTGGGATGTGATGCAAATACTAGGCTGGGCGGCCACTGTGTGGCGAAGGGACGGCTGGCGGGCCCCGGGAGTGGCCCCGGGACTGGCTCGGGGAGTGGCGCGGGAGTGGCCAGGGAGCGCCCCAGGAGTGGTCGAGGTCTCGGCCGTGCCCTCGCAGGCCATGCTGTCCGCGACAGATGAGCGAGGCGCATACACTCAGGGCCATGCGGCGAACCGACTCGTACGTGATGCTGGCGGTCCTCGGGATCGGTGTCTTCCTGGCCGGCCTAGAGCTCATGGTCACGGCCGTCGCCCTGCCTCAGATCCTCGCCACGATCGCGGACTGGACGGATCTGCGCAAAGCCTCCTGGATCATCTCCGGCTATCTACTCGTGTACGTGATCACGATGCCGCTGGCCGGCCGCTTGACCGACCTGTGGGGCGCGCGCCGACTGTTCCTGCTCGCGCTGGCGATGTTCACGCTCGGGTCGCTGCTTGCCGGCCTCGCCCAGAGCCTGGACCAGCTGATCGCCGCGCGGCTCGTCCAGGCGCTCGGTGGCGGCGCCATCATCCCCGTGGCCACTGCCGCCGCGTCCCACATGTTCGAGGGAGCGGCCCGCCCGAGGGCCCTGGGCGTCATCGGCGCGCTTACCTTCCTGGGCATGGCCGCCGGACCGTTCGTCGGTGCCGCTGTCCTGGAGACTGTTCACCCGGAGACCGCGCTGGCGAACTTCGGTATCTCCGGTGGCCCGCTCGTAACGACCGTCGCGCCGGCATGGCGATGGGTCTTCTACTTCAACGTCCCGGTCGGCGTGTGCGCCCTGGCGATCGCGTGGGCCGCCAGCGCGGGCTGGGACACGCCCCACGTGCCTGCCCGCGTGGACCTGGCGGGGGCCGTCCTCTTCACCCTCGCCCTGAGCGGGGTCCTGGCCGGGACGACGCTCATTGGAGACAGCGACCAGATCTTCGGGGTCCCGACCGAAGTCGCGATCGGCGGACTCATCGGGACGGGCTTGCTCTGCGGGCTGCTGGCCATCTGGCACGGCCTGCGAACACGCAACCCCTTCCTGGACCCACGGCTTTTCGCCGACCGCATATTCAGCTCCGCCGCGATCATTTCCCTACTCACCGGCTACGGGCTGGCGACAGCAATAGTGGGTGGGGCGGTCTTCGTCGATCGCGTCCTCTATGGCGGCCCAGACGAGCAGCGTGTTGTCCTCGGCGCGCTCGCCGGAGCGATGGCCGTGGGAGCTCTCGCGTCGGGCTTCCTCGCACGACTGATCTCCCTCCGGATCCTGACTCTCGTGGGGCTGGCCGTGAGCGCCGGGGGACTGGCGTGGATGTCGTCGTGGAGACCGGACGCTCCGACGAACGCTTTCGCCGCCTCGGCGGCCGTCTTTGGGATCGGCTTCGGGCTTACCGTGACGCCTCGTTCGACGGCGGCCGTGGAATCGGCGGGGAGGGCGGCCTTCGGCGCCGCCTCCGCGACCGTAACCGTGGCGCGCATGATCGGTATGGCCGTCGGCATGGCCGCCCTGACGGCCTACGGCTCGACGACGATTACGCGGATCTCGAACGAGATCTACGGCTCAGGTGAAGGCTATAAGCAGTACATCCCCGAGTACCTGCGCAACCGCTCGATCAACGACGGCCTCGTCGCCCAGGCTCTGGAGCAGTGGGCCGCCAGCAAGGCCGCCTCGATAATGGTCGGCATCTTCCTGGTCGCGGCCGTCGTAACCTTGATCGGGGTGGTACCGGCGCTCGCGCTGAGGGTGCATCGCAGAGATCAGCGCACGACCGGGACCGGCGACATTGAGGAGACGAGGCATGGCGAAATCGCCTTCTGACAGGCAGCGGGCGAGTCTGGCATCGGCCACTCCCGCCCCGGCTCCGGCCGCGCCCGTGGCCGCCGCTCCACGCGCCCCCGCGGCGGAGCCCGGCGTCGTCAGGATCGCCGTCTACGAGCGGGGCGCCTGCCGGGAATGGGAGGGCGCCGAGGCGCTCGCCGAGCTGGAGCGCGCGGTTGGGCGTCGGGGTGCGCGGATCTGGGTTGACCTGCGCTCGCCGTCCGCCGAGCAGGTTGTCGCCATCTCGAAGCCGCTGCGCCTGCATCCGCTTCTGGCCGAGGACCTGATCGAACGCGACCAGAGGGCCAAGCTCGAGCAGGTGGGCGACATGCTCCATCTGACCCTCTTCTCGCTCGGCTTCGATGACGGCCGCACCTACGAGCGCGAAGTCGAGTTCGTGCTGGGCCAGGGCTTCCTGCTGTCCAGCCACAGCGCCTGGTGGGACCCGCGCTCGACTCGCCATCTGCGAACGGGTGTGTCGGACCTGCTCGGCCGCGGACTGGACTACCTCCTGTGGTCTCTCGCCGACGACATCATCGACAACTACTTCCCGATCCTGGACCAGCTCGGAGACGAGATCGACGATCTCGAGGACCGGGTCGTCAACAGGGCCGATCGAGCCCTGCTCGAGCGATTGTTCGAGCTCAAGCGCGAGCTCATCCTGATCCGGCGCGTTACCGCGCCCGAGCGGGAGATGTTCAACATCCTCTCGAGCCGTGAGCAGAGTGCGATCTCTGCCGAACACCGGCTTTACTTCCGCGACGCCTACGACCACCTGATCCGCCTTACCGACGAACTGGACACCTACCGCGAACTCGCGTCCGCGACCCTGGAGACGTACCTCTCCACCGTGAACAACAACCTCTCCCTGATCATGAAGAGGCTCACCGGCGTCACGGTGGTCGTAGCCGGGATCGGGTCCGTAGCCGGGATCTTCGGCATGAGCGAGGCCCAGTACGCCCTGCGCAACCAGGAAGGGATCGGGTTCTGGATCGTCACGCTCGGGAGCCTGGTCCTGGCGGGGGTTGCCGTGGCAATGCTGCGCAAGATCGACTGGATCTGACTGCCGGGCCCCGACGCCGTCCCCGCAGGTCCTGGACGCGACGCGGAAGACGTAACGGCGAGCAGACGGATCTTCCTGCTGCCGCGAGGTCGGACTAGGGCCGGCAGCCGCTGTCGCCGCGGACCTTGCACCGGGGCGCGCCTTCAGGGCACACCCTTCCCTTGCCTGCCGGATGGGCGGCCTCCTCGCTCGCCGCGAGCACACCGATCGGCAGTGCCACGATCTCCAGCTTGGTTCCGGATGCGCTGCTGTCCTCAGACGTCTGCAGCCACAGCTGGTCCGTCTTGGCTGCCAGCGGCCGATCGAACAGCGAGGAGTTGTAGGCTCCGTGGCGAAGGACTTCCCGAATCTCGTAGACGTGGTTCTGGTTGTCGTCCGTGTAGACCTCGACGTACATGCCGATCATCGCCGCGCCGTCGCCGACCTTGGACGCCGTCAGGAGGGGAAGGAACATCCCCGCCTGGGCGTGGGCATAGATGTAGAGCGCCTGAGGCAGGCCCGGAGCCTCCAATGCGTGGCCCAGAGGGAAGACTTCCGCGACGTCGCACAGAGGCCACTCCTCGTTGGGCGGAGAGGGGATCACCGGAAGGTCGATGCCGAGGGCTGGAATCTGGATCCGGGTCGCGGGCGCCGCCTGGACGCTGGCGCTCCCCGACGGGGCGAGAGATTTCGTCGGCGGCAAGCTGTACGGGATCGATGACGCTATCGCGGACGGCGCCGTTGGAGTGGGCAGTGGCTCGGCGGCCGCCGGCTGCAGGTAATAGAGGAGGCCCGCGACCACGACGAAGACACCCGCTCCGGCAATCAGGGCGGGTACGAAGCTGACCAGACGTCCGGCCAGCCGCGCGGTGGGCTCGACCAGCGATCGGTAGACCATTGCCAGGAGCGAGCGTAGGCGTCGCATGGACCGGCATCCTAGCAGGCGATCGGTGGTTCCGCTCCCGCACGGAGCGACGAGAGGCGGGCGCTGTGGGAAGCGCGTGGTGTCGGGTGTCGCGACGGAACGGGTCAGTCCGCCCGACGCCCGCGCGCGATCCTTGGTAACCTCAGGCCATGACAGGTCGGATGAATCTAGTTTTCGGGGCGCTCCTGGGAGTGGCAGCCGCTGTTGTCCTCGCGGTGGCTGTCGTAGTTGCCTGGCCGGGAACCGGCACGACCGTGCCCCCTCGACCGACCGCCGTGATCCTGCCTACTGAGACTCCGACGCCCGTGCCGGTTATCTCGGCGCCGCCCCTGGTCACACCGACCCCGTTCCACTCGATCGCTCCGTTCGGCGACGGATAGCTAGATCTCGGGGCGGCAAGCGGGGGCGTAGAGGAGTAGACCTCTGAATCCACGGCCGGCCCGCGCCCGCGACGGCCGGCCCGCGCCCCGCGATGGCGCGGTCGCGCGCGCCCCTTGGACGTTACCCGCCGAAGACGCCGGCCGCATTGTTTGCGGCCGTGAAAATCGCGGGGAACAGACCGAACACAACCGTCAGTACGCAAGTAACCGCGAGGCCGGTCCGGAAGAGCACGCCGGGTGAAGTCGGCCGGAGTTCCTCGGCAGGCTCGCGCATGTACATGTACACGACGACCCGCAAGTAGTAGAAAGCCGCGGCCGCGGCGTTGACCATCGCCAGGACCGCCAGGGCGGTCAGCCACCCGCCGGCCTGGACGGCGGCCAGGATTACATAGGCCTTGGCCCAGAATCCCGCCAGCGGCGGGATTCCAGTGAGCGACAGCAGGAAGATGGCCATCAGCGCCCCGAGCCAGGGATCCCTCCTGCCCAGGCCGGCGAACGTGGTGATCTGGCTCGACACGCCGGGCCGGCGCTGCACGGCGGCTATGACGGCGAAGGCCCCCATGTTCATGAAGGTGTAGGCGGCCCCGTAGAAGAGGACGGCCGAGAGGCCGCTGTGCTCGCCGCCGGCATAGGCCGCCAGACCGACCAGGATGTAGCCGGTATGGGCGATCGAGGAGTACGCCAGCATCCGCTTGACGCTGTCCTGCGAGATCGCCACCAGGTTGCCGAGGGTCATGGTCAGCGCCGCCAGGACGATCAGGACCGGCAGCCAGTCGGCCCGCAACGGTGCGAGGGCTCCCACGAACAGACGCAGGGCAATGGCGAAGGCGCCGACCTTCGGGCCTACCGAGAGATACGCCGTCACCGGCGTGGGCGATCCCTGGTACGCGTCCGGTGTCCAGTAGTGGAATGGGACCGCCGCCATCTTGAAGGCCACGCCCGCCGACATGAAGGCCAGGCCCATGGCCAGGCCGGGCTGGATCGATCCTCCGGCCGCTACCTTCGCCAGCGCGGTCGTCACGCCGTCGACCCGCGTGGTGCCGGTGATGCCCCACACGTACGCCAGACCGAAGAGCAGGATCGCGCTCGAGAACGAGCCCAGCAGGAAGTACTTGATCGCGCCCTCGGTCGAATACGGGTCGCGCCTGGCGAAGCCGGCGAGCACGTAGCCGGGCAGGACCATCAACTCGAGGGCCACGAAGAGTAGAACCAGGTCCGTCGAGCCGGCGATCAGCATCGCCCCGGTCACGGCGAGGATCAGGATCGCGGCAAACTCGGCGATCGGCAGGCCGCGCGGCTCCAGGTAGTCCACTCCGAAGAGGATCGTCAGCGCGGCGATGGCCACGAATAGCATGTCCAGGAAGACCGTCAGATTGTCGAGTGAGTAGGCGCCGCCGAAGGCGCTGGCCGAGTGGCCGGCCTGGAGCAGGATCACGGCGGCTACCACCCCCAGGCCCCCGAGCGCGGTGGCAATGATCGCTGCGCGCCGGTTTGGCAGAGCCAGATCCACGATCAGGACCGCCGCCGCAACCAACACGGCTGCGACTACCGGGGCGATCGCTCCGAGGTCCGACCAGCTCATCGCGCGTCTCCGCTCACGTCGTCTTCTCCCTCAGCCACCGACCGCGACTCCGGCGGCCGCCAGGAAGGTCTGGGCTGGGCCGCGGAGGAGATCGAGCACAAGGCTCGGGAAGAGCCCGAGCACAACGATCCCGATTGCCAGCGGGGCGAGCGTCGTTAGCTCGGTCCCGCTCATGTCCGTCAGGTGGCCGCCCAGGCCGCGCAGGAAGTCGGACAGCCCGCCGAAGGCGATGCGCTGGAACATCCACAGCAGGTAAGTGGCGGCCAGAACCATGACGATGATCGCGGCCACCGAGATGACCGGCGCCACACCGAACGACCCGACGAACACGAGGAACTCGCCGACGAAGCCGGACAGCCCCGGCAACCCGGCCGAGGCCAGGATGAAGAATCCGAAAACGGTCGACCAGATCGGCATCGTGGCGGCGAGGCCGCCCATCTTCGCGATCGTTCGGTCGTGAGTCCGCTCGTACACCACGCCGACGAGCAGGAAGAGCCCGCCGGTGATCAGGCCGTGGTTGATCATCTGCAGGACGGCGCCCTGGAGCGCGGTGGCGCTGAAGACGAAGATGCCCAGCGTCACGAAGCCCATGTGGCTGACCGAGCTGTACGCGACCAGGCGCTTGAGGTCAGGCTGGACGATCGAGACGATCGCGCCGTAGACGATGGCCACGATGCTCAGAACGATGATCGGCCAGGCGAAGGTGTGGGCGGCGAAGGGGTAGAGCGGGACGGCGAAGCGAATGAGTCCGTAGGCGCCGAGCTTCAGCAGTACCCCGGCCAGGATCACCGAGCCGGCCGTGGGCGCCTCTGTATGGGCGTCCGGTAGCCAGGTGTGGAACGGGAACATCGGGACCTTGATGGCAAAGGCCAGGAATAGGGCCAGGAAGGCCAGGATCTGGAGGTCGTCCGAGAAGTGGCCGCCGGCCGCCCAGAGTTGCAGCTGCTGGTAGTCGAATGCGCCGACCCAGGACCCGCCGTGGCCGGCCTGGAACGCGAAGGCCGTTGCCAGGATCGCGACCAGCATCAGCAGCGAGCCGACGAGCGTGTACAGCACGAACTTCATCGTGGCGTAGATGCGATTGGCTCCGCCCCAGATGCCGATGATCAGGTACATCGGGACCAGGACGATCTCCCAGAAGATGTAGAAGAGGAAGAAGTCCAGGGCGATGAAGACGCCGATCATGCCTACCTCGAGGACGAGGAAGGAGATCATGTAACCCTTCACCCGGTCCTTGATCGGCCCGAAGCTGGCCAGGATGCTGATCCACGTTAGCGTCGTCGTCAGCACCACCATCAGGACGCTGAGACCGTCCACGCCGAGCTTGTACTGGATGCCGAAGGCGGGGATCCAGTCGATGGTTTCCATGAACCGGAAGCCGGCGGGGCCGAAGGCGAAAGCCACCAGGAGAACCAGCGAGAGCCCCCAGGCAGCCAGGGCGAACCCGAGGGCCGTGCGGCGGATCATGGCCTCGTGGCGCGACGGAATGGCCGCCAGGGCCAGCGCCCCCACGAGTGGGGTGAAGGTGATCAGGCTCAGGATCGGCAGGGTCATCGTCTCGTCCTCCTACCGAACCGCGATCAGGAAGTAGCCGATGGCCATCGCGATCAGCCCCACCGCTATGCCCAGGGCGTAGTTCTGGACGTGCCCCGTTTGGACGCGCCGAAGGCCCAGCCCGGCCCGCGTGGTGACAGTTCCGATGCCGTTGACCGCACCGTCGACGACGACCCTGTCGAACCACCAGAAGGCGCCGGCTAGGCGACCCCCCCAGACCACGAACAGAAGGTTGTTGATGTCGTCGAACCACCACTTGGCCGCCGAGCCGCGGTACAGGAACGCCAGGCCCTGGCGGGCACTGACTTCACGGACCCGATCCGGCCGCGGCGCCGCGTGCAGTCCCAGGGCCGGCATGTCGACGCCGAAGAGCCGCCAGGTAACGAGGATCGCCGTCACCACGAGGGCAGTGGTCGCGATCGCCAGGCCGCCGTCGATGCCGAAGAAGTTGTAGGCCGCCTCGGTCCGTCCGCCGGCCGCGATCGTGGCCTCGAAGACGGGCGCCAGCCACTGGTGGAGCAGCCCAGCCTCCGGCGGGTAGCCGATCAGCAGGCCCAGGAAGACGGCCGGCAGGGCCAGCAGGATCAGTGGCCGCGTCATCGACAGCGGCGACTCGTGGATGTGGTGCTCAACTTCCGGATCGACGTGGCTCGGGCCCCAGAAGGTCATACCCATGAGGCGGAACATGTAGAAGGCGGTCATGCCGGCGACGACGAAACCGATCGCCCAGACCCACAGGAAGCCGTTCTTGAAGGCCCCGCCCAGGATCTCGTCCTTGCTGAAGAACCCCGCCAGCGGCGGAACGCCGGCGATGGCCAGTGACGCGATCAGCATGGTCACGTACGTGATCGGGATCTTGCGGGCCAGGCCGCCCATCTTGCGCATGTCCTGCTCGCCATCGACGGCGTGGATGACCGAGCCCGAGCCCAGGAAGAGCAGTCCCTTGAAGAAGCCGTGGCTCATTAGGTGGAAGATCGCCGCCGTCCAGGCCCCCACGCCCAGAGACGCGAACATGTAGCCGAGTTGGGAGAGTGTGGAGTAGGCCAGGACGCGCTTGATGTCGGTCTGGGTGAAGGCGATCGAGGCGGCCAGGATCGCGGTGAAGATGCCGATCACCGCCACGACGACCATAACGCCGGGCGCGGCCCCGAAGATGGGGTTGCAGCGGGCGATCAGGTAGACGCCGGCGTTGACCATGGTCGCAGCGTGGATCAGGGCTGAGACCGGCGTGGGGCCTTCCATGGCGTCCGGTAGCCAGACGTGGAGGGGGAACTGGGCGCTCTTGCCGACGGCGCCGCACAAGAGCAGCAGGGCGACGACGGCGACCCATGTCGACGAGAGCCCGCCGCCTTCGACCAGCTTGAAGACGGCCTGCATGTTGAGCGTGCCCAGCTGGGTCCAGATGGCCATGATCCCGAGGGCGAAGCCCATGTCGCCGACTCGGTTGACCAGGAAAGCCTTCTTGGCCGCCTCCGCGGCCGAGCGGCGCGGATACCAGAAGCCGATGAGCAGGTAGCTGCACAGGCCCACCAGTTCCCAGCCCGCGAAGACGAGCAGGAAGTTGTCGGCCAGGACGAGGAGCAGCATCGAGAACATGAACAGGTTCAGATACGCGAAGAACCGCCACTTCCCCGGGTCGTGGGCCATGTAGCCGATCGAGTAGATGTGGACGAGCATGCCGATGGTCGTGACCACGATCAGCAGGCAGCCGGTCAGGGCGTCCACGTAGAAGCCCATGTCGGCCTTGAAGCCGAGGGCCGGTATCCACGTCCAGAGCGTGATTCCGGCGCCGTCGCCGATCCCGAAGCCGTGCGTCAGGGCGCCGAAGGCGACGACCATCGCCACCAGCCAGGAGGCCACGACGGCCCAGACGGCGATCTGGTGCGACTCGCGGCCCATCTGACGGCCGAGCAGCCCGGTGATCGCGAAACCGGCCAGCGGCAGGAGCGGAATGAGCGGGATGAGGTAGGTCATTGGTCGCTCATTGGCTCATCGAGTCGTACTCGTCGACCAGCGGTGTCCTGCGGTTTCGGTATATGGCGATGATGAGCGCCAGCCCGACCGTCGCCTCGGCCGCGGCAACGGCGATGACCAGCAGGGCGATGACCGCGGCGTGGGTCTGGAGCGCCGGGACGAACGCGCCGAAGGCGACCACGGTCAGATTGACGGCGTTGATCATCAACTCGATCGACATCAGCATGCTGATGGCGTTCCGCCGGGCCAGGAAACCGAAGGTGCCTATCGCGAACAGCAGGCCCGACAGGACCAGGTAGGAGTCGAGCGAGCCGCTCATTGGTTCTCCTCATGCGAGCCGATATCGCGCCGGGCCAGGTAGACCCCGCCGATGACGGCGGCGGTAAGGAGCACGCTCACAACCTCGAACGGCAGGATGTAGTCGCGGAAAAGCAGATGGGCGACGTCCGTGGTCGAGGTCCACAGCCGCTGCCCGGCCGACGGCCACGTCGTGGCCAGGACGGCGATAGTGATCACGGCCGCGATCACTATCGCGGCCACGGCCGCCGCCACGGTCTGGGTCTGGAAGACCAGTCTCGCGGGCGCGTTCTTGGTCTGGGTCACCATGATCGCGAACAGGACCAGGACGCTGATGGCCCCGATGTAGACCAGCACCTGCGTTGCCGCCACGAGGGGATTGCCCAGCAGGACGTAGATCCCCGCCAGCGAGGCGAACGAGACGATCAAGGCCAGGCCGCAGCGGATGATGTCGCGCAGGGTCACTACCATCAGCGCCGACACGAGAAGGGTGGCGGCCAGGACGACGAAGAGCACATCGTCCCAGCGGATCCCGGTGAACGGGATCGAGTCGCCTATCGGCATGCCTCCCGTCCCTCCTTGATGGTCACGATCGTTTGGCCCCGTTGCCATCGCCGGCCAGCGATGGGGGCAGCGCCGGGAGTGATTCCGCAGGGCTTTCCAGGCGACCCTCGGCAAGTGCGTGGGCTACCCAGTCGCGTTCTCGGCGAATATAGGTCACCTCGGTCTCACGATCGATCGCCGCGAGGCCGATCAGGTCGATCTCCGGATTGTCACGGTCCGTGTGGGCAAGTTCGTTGTCCTGACCACCGCGCAGGGCATCGTACGGGCAGGCGTCGACGCAGATGCCGCACAAGATGCAGCGGCTCTCGTCCACGTCGTACTTCTCCAGGACGCGTGGCTTGGGCATGAGGGCCCCTGTGGGGCACGTCTCGGCGCAACGGCCGCATGAGACACACGGTGTGTCGTTGAGGCTCATGTCCAGCGGCGTCGTCACCAGCGTGTCGAAGCCGGTGCGCATGAAGTCGTAACAGGCTGCGCCCACGACGTCCGCGCAGACCGCGGCGCACCGTCCGCAGTCGATGCAGCGGGACGGCTCGCGCAGGATGAAGGCGTGACTGTCGTCGCGGATGTAGTCGTGGTTGGCGCCGGTGAACCGGTTCTCCGTGACGCTTCGGAAGCCCGCGCCCTGGTCGTGCTTCGGTTCCAGGGTCTGGAGCGTGGTCTCATACTCGATTCCGAGCCGCCGCAGGTCGCAATTGCCCAGCGCTTCGCAGGTGCACTGCAGGCAGCGGGTCGACTCGGCCATGACTTCGGTCTGGGAATAGGGGATTTCGTACTCGGCGTAGCTCTTGACCCGCACTTTGGCCGGCATCGACTGGAGGCGGTGTCGCGGCTCCTTGGGCTCGTCGGTGTAGGGGACGATCGAGAGGAACTGCGGTTCGACCTCGGCGAGCGTCTGGCGAGCCCGCAACTCGGCCAGGTCGACACCCTTCAGGTACGCGTCCGTGGCGTAGGCGCAGCGCCGGCCCTCGGCCACGGCCTGGACCACGGTGCTGGCGCCGATGCGGACGTCGCCCGTGCCGAAGACGCCGGGCCGGCCTGTCTCGAAAGTGACCGCGTCCGCCTTGAGCCGGTACCTCGCCGCGGCCACGCCTTCGTTGCCGGGGCCGATCCAGGACAGCTCCGGGCCCTGGCCGATGGCCAGCAGGACCCGGTCGCACTCGATGACGAACTCGGTGCCGGGCGCCGGCTCGGGGCGGCGGCGGCCGGAGGCATCCGGAGCCCCGGGGCGCATGCGGATGAACTCGACACCGGTCACTTTGTTGTTCGTATCGACGACGACGCGAGTAGGGCCGGCCTCGAAGATCATCCGGGCCCCTTCTTCCTTCGCCTCGTGAGCCTCGCTATAGGCCGGCATGTCCTTCATGTCGCGGCGATAGACGAGGGTGACTTCTTTGGCGCCCTGGCGGAGGGAGGTGCGAGTGCAGTCCATGGCCGTGAAGCCGCCGCCGACGACCACCACCCGACTGCCCTTGTGGCCCGGGTAGGGCAGGCCGAGCGTGGCGATCTTGAGGTAATCGAGCCCTTCGATCACACCGTCGCCGGTGTCGTTGGGGACGTTGAGTTTGTTGGTGTCGTAGCAGCCCGTGGCGACGATCGTGGCGTCGAAGCCCTGGTCGCGCAGGTCGTCCAGGCTGAAGTCACGGCCCAGGGCCTTGTTGCATTCGAGGCGGGCGCCGAGGCGCCAGACGGACTCGTATTCGGGGTCCAGGACTTCGGCCTTGGGCAGGCGGTACTCGGGGATGCCGTAGCGAAGCATGCCGCCGGGCAGCTCGTCCTTCTCGTAGACGGTCACGTCGTGGCCGGACATCAGCAGGTAGTAGGCCGCGGACATTCCCGCCGGGCCGGAGCCGACGACGGCGACTCTCTTGCCGGTCTTCGGTTCCGTCTCGAACGGGAGCGGCGGTTCGATGCCTTCTGCCTGTGCCTTCAGGACCATGTCCCCGGCGTAGCGATGGCTGTCGCGGATGGCTATGGCCTCGTCCACCTCGTCGCGGCGGCAGTGCTCCTCGCACGGCGCGGGACAGACGCGGCCCAGGATCGAAGGGAACGGGATGGTGCGCTTGAAGATGCGCGCCGACTCGCGGAACTGGCCCTCGGCGTTGGCCTTCAGGAAGCCCGGAATGTCGATGTGGCTGGGGCACTTATTCTGGCAGGGCGGCAGGCAGTAGGCGTTGTGGTCGCTGAAGATGAGTTCCAGGTTGGTGCGCCGCAGGCGGCGGACCTGTTCGGTCTGGGTGCGCACGACCATCCCCGATTCCGCGGCTCGCGAGCAGGAGATCGGCGGATGTTCCTCGCCGTCGACCTCGACGACGCACATCCTGCAGGCCCCGAAGCCCGGCAGCTTGGGCTCGTAGCAGAGCGTGGGAATCTCGATGCCGTTGGCGCGGCAGACCTCCAGGATCGTCTGGCCTTCGAGGCCCTCGACCATCCGGCCGTCGACCTCCATGTGGAAGGCGGGCGTCGAGAGCGGACGCTGCGGATCCTGGGCCGTGATCAGGCGCTCGGACAGCGAGTCGTCGAGCTGGACGACGGTGTCGAACGGAGTCTTGGCGTCAGGACGGCTGTCGGCCCGGCCGGCCCGGCGGTTCCAGACCTTCTTCTGGTTTTCGGGCGGTCGGAGCCGCCGCAACGGAAACACCGCCGCGGGCAGCTCGCCCTCCAGGGTGGCCGATTTGGGGGCGATCGGGTTGATCGACACCGCGATCGCGGTCGATGCGGTCGCAGCGAGCGAAGCCGAAGCGACCTCGGATGCCGCGGCGGCCGAAGCCGAAGCCTCGGTCTTCACCGCTTTGCGCGACCGAGACGGCCTGGTTGGTCCGGTTCCCGGTGATGACTTGGGGCTGGGGCGGGGGGTCGGTTCTCGCATGGGACGCCTCAGGAAACGGCCCCGGCACGGGTCTCTGCCTTGGGCTGGCAGATCCCCGCGGGGCAAGTGTTACGGACGACGTGGGCATCGAGCTCGTCGCGGAAGTACCGGACGACGCTCTGGAGGGCCAGAGTTGCGCGACGCTCGTGGTCGCACAGGGCGCTTTCCACTATGTCGGATGAGAGGTCGGCAAGTCGCGTCAGCTCGTCGCCGCGCGGCTGGCCTTCGCAGATACGGGCTCCGATCTCGGCCAGGCGGCGCAGTCCGATCCGGCACGGGATCGTCTTGCCGCAAGCCTCGTCGGCGCAGAAGCGGGTCAGGACCGCGGCCAGATCCACCACACAGCTGTGCTGGTCCACGACCACGATCGAGCCCGAACCGATGTACGCGCCGGCCTCTTCCAGGGAGGCCTGGTCGTACGCGACGCTCAGACCGTCGGCCGGCAGGATCCCGCCGGAGGGGCCGCCGACCAGCAGCGCCTTCAGGCGGTGCGGCGCCGGAACGCCGCCGGCCACGTCCACGATCTCGCGAATCGTGACGCCGAGCGGGACCTCGGCGATGCCGGGCTTTGCCACCGCGCCGGAGATCTGGACCAGGATCGTGCCACGGCTCGCCATGGCACCGATCTCGGCGAAGCGCGAGGCGCCGCCGGTGAGGATGGACGGCACGGCCGCGAAGGTCTGCGGGCCGTGGATCAGAGTCGGCTTGCCGAAGAGGCCACGGGTCGTTGGGAAGGGGGGCTGCTGCTCGGGCTGGCCGCGCTTGCCCTCCAAGCCCTTGAGCAGGACCGTTTCCTCGCCGAGCATGTAGGCACCCTGGAGTTGCCTGACCGAGACGTTGATGTCGTGGCCGGAACCGAGGACGTCGGAACCGAGGTAGCCGGCCGATTCGGCCGCCGCGATCGCGGACTCCAGGACTCGGATCGCCTCCGCCGCCTCAGCCCGAACGGCCACTATCACCTCGCTCGCGCCCACGGCGAAGGCGGCAGTGGCCGCCCCCTCGAGCACCGCGTAGGGGTTCGCCTTGAGCAGGATCCGGTCGGTAAACACGGCCGGGTCCGCCTGGTACGCGTTGACGACGACGTAGCGTTGATCGGCTTCTGCCTGGGCGCAGGCGCGCCACTTCTCGCCGGTCGCGATGCCGGCACCGCCCCGACCGTGCAGGCCGGATTCGTCGATAACTCGCGTCACGCCGTCCGGCCCCAGATCCTCGACGGCGGTCCGCAGGCCGGCAAACGCACCCGCCGCGACGGCAGCGTTCAGATCGACGGGATCGGCCGCGGGCGGTTGCGGAAGCAGGAAACGTGCCCACCGGGCCGGAGTGGCGAGGACTCTCGCTTCGCTCATGCCACGGTTCCTCCCACCAGGCTGCGGCCGAGGGCCGCCGCGCTCGATGCCGTGAGGCGCGGCTGCGGCTTTCCGTCGACCGTGACGAGCGGCGATGCCGCGCCGGGGATGTGGGCGGGGAGCTGCTCCAGAGCAACGCCGCCCGCCGGGGGAAGGCCGAGCTCCGTGCCCAGGGCCACTCCCAGGCTCCTGGCGATTCGACTCGCTCCTGCGATCAGGCAGGCGGTGCAGCGGCAGACGGCCACGGTGTGGCCCGGCTTCTCGAAGCGCAGGTGGTCGTAGTAAGTCGCTGTGCCGTAGATGAGCGCGTACGGGGCCCCGGAGACCTGGCTGACGCGCTTGACCGCGGCCACCGGGATGTAGCCGTAGGTGCGCTGGATCGACTCCAGGATGGCCAGCATCTCCTTCTGGTCGAAGTCGTACTTCTCCAGAATGCCGTCGATGGCCGCCGTGTCGATCGGATCGAAGTGGGTGTACGCCGGATCGGGCACCGGCCTGCCGGACCGCCGCGTCGCGGATTCCTCGCGTCGCTCCGCGTACTGCTCGGCCGCCCCCCAATGGACGTGGAAGCGGCCCTTCGTGTCGAAGCCGCCCATGTCGATGCACTCGACCGGGCACGCGGCGGCGCACTGGAAGCAGGTCTCGCACTTGAGGTTGCCCAGCTCGTCGTAGAGCAGCTGCAGCCGGCCCCGGAAACGGACTGCGACGTCCGGCGCCGTCTCGGGGTACTGGATGGTTGCCTTCGGCGCGAAGAAGCGGCGCATCGTCAGCGCCATTCCCCTGGCGATGCCGAGGCCCGGAACGAAGCTCATCGCGCGCCCCCCGGTGTAGTCACGATGACGGCTGCGGCGGTCACGAAGAGGTTCAGGAGCGAGGCGGGAAGCAGCCACTTCCAGGCGAAGCCCATCAGCTGGTCGACGCGGACACGCGGCAACGTCGCCCGCATCCACACGAACGTGATCACGAAGAAGTAGGTCTTGGCCATGAACCATACGAGGCCGGCCACCCAATCGAACGCCACAAAGCCGGCGGCGCCCACCAGGCCGGCGGCACCCACCGCCAGCAGCAGGAAGCCCAGACCCAGGGAGGACCATAGGCCCCACTCGCGGCCGCCGATGAGTCTGACCACCACCGCGAGGAGCACCGTGGCGATCAAGATGGTGTTGGCCACGATCAGCAGCCAGGCCAGGATGCTGATGCTCGATGGGTCGAACCAGTTCAGGTTGTACGCCCACGGCCAGTTGAACGGGGCCGTCCAGCCGCCGAAGAAGATCGTCGCCATGAGCGCCGAGATGATGAAGACGTTCACGTACTCCGCGAAGAAGAAGAACCCGAAGCGCATCCCGGAGTACTCCGTGGCGAAGCCGGCCACGATCTCAGAGTCGGCCTCGGTCATGTCGAACGGGGTCCTGTTGGCCTCGGCGGTCGCGGCGATGAAGAAGATGAGGGCCGCCAGCGGCTGCTTGAAGACGAACCAATCGAGCATGGAGCCCGACTGCGCCAGAACGATGCGGTTCAGGCTCATCGAACTGGCCAGGATGATCACGCCCACGACCGAGAGCGTCAGCGGGATCTCATAGCTGATGATCTGAGCGGCCGAGCGCAGGCCGCCCAGCAGCGAGTACTTGTTGAAGCTCGACCAGCCGGCCATCAGCAGCCCGACGACCGTCAGCCCGCCCATCGAGAAGAAGAAGAGCAGGCCGATGTTGAAGTCCTGGCCGAATAGCCCGGGCGCGAACGGGATGACCAGCAGGGTCATGACGCTGGCCATGTACGTCACCACGGGAGCCAGGGTGAAGATGGTGAAGTCGGCCCCGGTCGGAGCGAAGTCCTCCTTGGAGAGGACCTTGAGACCGTGGATGACGCTCATCGCCGCGCCCCACGGCCCGATTCGGTTGGGCCCGACCCGCAGGTTCATGCGGGCGATGACCTTCAGCTCGAGATAGATGATGACGAAGGCCGTCGGGACGGTCAGCAGCAGGATGGCCGTGGCTGCGACCACGAAGCGGACAAGGGGCAGGTTGGCCCCCAGGAAATCGAGGATCGAAGGTCCCAGCAGCACGATTACCACGGCCCCGGTTACCAGCGCGCCAGTCAATGCGCAGATCAGGACCAGCCACCTCGCCGGCACGGAAAGTCCGAGCCACAGCTCGATCGGCGAGAGAGATCGCGGCGCGTCGGCGCGCCGGTCCATTCCCGCGCGGCGCTCTACGTCGCGCCGGTCGGGTCTCCCGCGGCGGTCCTGGCTCCGGCGGCCGGGGCTCTCCCGGCGGCCGGAAGTCGTCCGGCGGTCCTGGTCCTGAGGTCGGTCCGCGGTCATTTGTCGATACCGCCCATGACCGGATCGAGCGACGCGACGATTGCCATCGTGTCCGCCAGCAGGTTGCCCGGCAGGAGCGACGTCACCGTCTCGAGGTTGACAAAGCTCGGGTCGTGGATGCGGAAGCGGAAGGGCTGGTCCGAGCCGTCGCTGATGGCGTACACGCCGAGCATCCCGCGCGGCCCCTCCACGGCGCCCCAGGCGCGGCCGGGCCGCGGCCGCAGGAGTCGCGGCAGCTTGGCCATGACTGGGCCATCGGGCATGTTGTGGAGGCACTGGTCGATGATCTTGAGCGACTCGCGGATCTCGTCCACGCGGATGAGGTAGCGGGCCAGTGAGTCGCCCTCTTCGCGGGTCGGGATGTTGAAGTCGAGCTCGGGGTAGACGCTGTAGGGGTGCGCCCGCCGCACGTCGAACGGAACGCCGGAGGCGCGCAGGTTGCCCCCCGTGACCCCGTAGCCAAGGGCCGTGGCGCGGTCCAGGGTACCGACGCCGCGCATTCGGCGGACGAAGATCTCGTTCTCATTGAGCAAGCCGGCGTCGGCCTCGGCCTGGCGCGCGGCGCGGCTCATCCAGTCGCCCAGCCGGCTCATGAACTCGTGGTTGAGGTCGCCGTTGACCCCACCGATGCGGAAGTAGTTGAACAGCATCCGGGCCCCGGTCAGGGCGGCGAGCATCTCCATGATCTCGTCGCGCTCGATGAAGCTGTACAGGATCGGAGTCAGGCCGCCCAGGTCCAGAGCAAGAAAGCCCATGTAGAGGGTGTGGCTGGAGATGCGCAGAAGCTCGCCGGAGAGAACGCGGATGTACTCGGCCCGGCGCGGCACCTGGACGTCCATGAGCTTCTCGAACGAGAGGACGGCGGGCCACTCCTGGAAGAGCGAGCTGAGGTACTCGAGTGGGTCGACCTGGTCGATGACGTGGTAGTAGTCCGAGTTCTCGCAGATCTTCTCCACGCCGCGGTGCAGGTAGCCCAGGACCGGATCCACGTCCACGATCTGCTCGCCGGAGAGCTTCAGGACCAGCCGCAGCACGCCGTGAGTGGCCGGGTGATGAGGGCCGACGTTGAGGAACATCTCGCCGTCGCCCAGGGTGTAGAACTCGCCCTCGCGCTCGGTCCGTGTGGGGTATGGCGGGATCGGCTCGAACAGGTCGGTACTGATCTGGCGGTCGAGCATGACGCGCGGGTCATCGAGCGACGGTCGCTGCTCGGTGGTGCGCGGGGCGGTGGTGCGCGGGGCGGTCGTGCGCGGCCGTGGGCTCCCCGACCTGGACGGCCGCGGCCCGCTGCCCGACTTGGCAGGGCTCGGCCGGGTGCCCTCCGGCTTGGCCGGGCTCGACCCGGCGGGGTGCTTGGATTCCTTGGGGGCCGCGCTTCCCGCAGCTTGCGGGCGAGGGGCGCGCTGGCGTTCTGGCATCGCGGTCCTCAGCTCACGGGCGCGCGGCGGATGCCGCTCTCGGGATCGTCGGCCAGGCCGGCCGGGGCGTGGGCCCTCTCCACGTGCCGGACGCCGCCGCCCGGAGAGCGGGACGCGTCGTCCGGCAGCAGGAAGTCCTTGCGGAGCGGGAAGCTGGTGTAGTCGGGCGGCATGAAGATGCGGCGCAGGTCGCGGTTGCCTTCGAAAACGATGCCGTACATGTCGTAGGCCTCGCGTTCGAGCCACTCGGCGCCGATCCAAAGGAACGTGGCCGACGGGACCCGTGGGTCGTCGCGCGACAGCCCGTCGGCGATGACGCGCAGCCAGTCGAAGCTCATCGGGCTCCACAGGTGGTAGACAACCTGCATTACCTCGCCCGTGTCCACGCCTGCCAGGTCCCCCAGGATCTCGAATTGCAGGTCGACCGAGTCGTGCAGCTCTCGCAGGACCTCCGGCACGGCGCCCGGATCGATTCGAATCTCCGTCTCGTCATGGCGCTGGTAGACCGGGGCCCGCAAATGGTCGCCGAGGTGAGTTTCGAGCCGGCTCCGCAGGGATCGATCCATCGGTCAGATGTCGTCCGGCGCCGTGGGGCCGATCTCGCGCTCAGTCCAGTGACCGCGGCGGTCCTTGACGAGCTGGCCGAGCTGCATCATGCCGTAGATCAGACCCTCCGGCCGAGGCGGGCAACCGGGGATGTAGACATCCACGGGCATGACCCGGTCTATCCCCTGAACGACCGAGTAGCTGCGCTTGTAGCGGCCGCCCGAGACGGTGCAGTCTCCCAGGGCAACGCACCACTTGGGCTCGGGCATCTGCTCCCACAGCCTTACGAGCGGTCCGGCCATCTTGGTCGTCAGCGTCCCGGCCACGATGAGGACGTCCGCCTGCCGGGGCGAGGCCCGGAACGGGAACATGCCCCAGCGGTCCATGTCGTTCTTGCTGGTTGCGGCCGACATCATCTCGAAGGCGCAGCAGGCCAGGCCCGATAGGAGCGGCCACAGGCTGTTTGCCCGAATGAGGTCGAGGATGTAGTCCGCCTTCGTCGGTACGACCTGGAGAGCGCCCCACCGGGCCGCGTCGTTGCGGCCGGCATCGGTCTGGCCGTACTCGCGGAGATGGGTGACATCTGTCGGTATGCCGCCCTCGTAGGCGAGTGGATTGTCGGACTGCCAGAACGTGTTTGGGACGACGATCGGGGCGATCAGCTGCCCGGGGGCGGCGGAGGCTAGCTGCCGGGCCGGGACCGCCTTCGAGCGCGCAGATGTCGCCTCGGGGCCGGTCGTGCCCTTCGCTCGTCGCTTCGGCGCTCGATCTCCTACCGCCACGTGAGGACTCCCTTCCGCCACGCATACGCCAGGCCCACCATCAGGACGACCACGAAGGTTCCCATGCTGACAAGGCCGCCGACCAGGAGATCGCGGAAGACGATCGCCCAGAGG
Organism: uncultured Chloroflexia bacterium; assembly: GCA_963814125.1. Taxonomy (GTDB): domain Bacteria; phylum Chloroflexota; class Limnocylindria; order Limnocylindrales; family CSP1-4; genus Fen-1039. The sequence continues at coordinate 82,794 of CAWFBR010000011.1, read as the reverse complement.
TACAGGAAGACGACCTCCACGTCGAAGGCGACGAACAGGAGGGCGTAGACATAGAAGGAGATGCCGAACCTGCCCCAGGTGTCGCCGTAGGTGTCGATGCCGCTTTCATAGGGCAAGCCCTTGTCGCGGCCGCCTCGGTTGCGGTGCGAGACGAGCCAGGCCAGGCCGAGCACGAGGAATACGAAAGAAACCCCTGCCACCGCCAGGCCGACCACATACCAGATGCCGGTCATCGTTCTCCAGCAGGCCCGTAGCCGGCGGCGGGGATCCGCGGCGTCGGGGCACGAGCGTCGCTCAGCAGGCCGCGGGGCCGGGTTCGATGCCCGATCCCTCGTGGTCCGCTGAAAAGTCTACCAGCAGGGCCGCTCGCTAGCCGTCGGCTGGCGGAACGGGGGTGGTCGGCCCGCGCAGGGTTGCTCGGTGGGGCGCCTGCGCCGCCGACCCGGGATCGGCTCGCGTGGCCGAAACGCGACGGAGTGGGCAGCCTCAGCCACGTTCCAGCGTCAGCACTCCGAATCTGCCCATGTGGCGCGGGTCGAGCATGCGGACGATCCCGGAGCGGGCCCGGAGGTAGTCCTCCGCCGCCAGGTCCGGCGATGCCTGCAGCGCTTGCAGCTCCGACTCCAGGCCCGCGGCCACGAGAAACTCCTGCTGCGTCGCGAGGCCGGCAATGCCGCCGACTCCGGTCGAAACGGTCGGGGGCTCGCCCCGCTCTGCGAGGCCCGGCCCGACACCCCGGAACCCCCGCCGGTCCGCAAGCCGCGCCACCGCCGTGAAGTCGACGTGGGCCGTGAGGTCGGTGAGGCCGACGTCTGCGAACGGATCGTCGACGACCCGATGGCTGCGATAGCCGAGCAGCGACCCGGCGAGCCGGCGCGGGCCGTACAGCTCGGCCGCGGGGTAGCCGTAGTCGATGGCGATGACGAAGCCGCGGGCGAGCCGGGCGGCGACGTCGTCCAGCCACGGCCCGATTTCGAGGCAGATCTCGGCGACCTGGCCGTCGGCGAGCTGGCTTGGGTCGATGCCGTCGAGCGCCAGGCGTGCGGCCAGCTCCGGGGTCGAAGGCTCGGCGACGACCTCGGCGAATCGATCGCGCCAGACGACGAACAGCTCGAGCACTTCGCCGTCCCGCACCAGGACGCGGTGGACCGGCATGGCGTCGAGGAACTCGTTGGCAAGGATGACGCCGTCGACGGTCACTGACCCCTCCGGAGCCGTTGGCTCCGCGAGGCCGGACAGACGTGAGTCGACCAATCGCCCGGTAAGGCCGTCCCTTTCGAATCGTCGATGCAGGTCGGCCAGCCGGTGCGGGTTCGATTCGACCGGCTCGTATCGGATCGACTCGAGGAGGTCGGTGGCCCCGTGGCGACGCAGGCCGTCCAGGATCGACAGCCCAAGCGTGCCCGATCCTGCGCCGTACTCGATCAGCGAGAAAGGGCTCGGGCGGCCCAGATGCGCCCACATTTCCTCGACGCGGCGGGCGACGGTCCAGCCGAAGATCGGACCGGTTTCAGGCGCGGTCAGGAAGTCGCCGGTGCCGGTGGGCCGGTCCGCGCTCTGGCGGTAGTAGCCGAGCCGGGGCTCGTACAGGGCGCGCTCCATGAACCGGGAGAAAGTGATGCGACCGCCGGGGGCGCCCTCGATCTCGGCCCGGATGAGGCCGGCCAGCTCGGCCGAGCGTTCGGCGGGCGACGAAGTCGAAGGTCCGGACGGAGGCTGGGGGCCGGCAGGCGACGGGCCCTCGGTCGAAGGAGATCGGCGTTCGGACGTCATCGCTTCCCCGCACTGGCTCGCACCGCGAGCCGGGCTCGCGCCCCGAGCAGGCGCAGTCCACCGTTGACCGCGGTGTGGCCGCCGAGGAGGATCGGGGGGTCGGAGGCGATCGCAGATTCGGTGAGCTCGCGCAGCCACGGATCGGCGATGGTCGCGGGCAGCAGTAGATCGGAGGCGAAGCGATCCTCGGGGGCGGGCCAGGCCGCCGGCGGGGAGCTTGGCCTCACGGCGCCCGGCGCTGCGACGGCCGCGCTCGGCGCTTCGTCCGCTCCGTGGCGGTGGGCGAGCAGGACGCGCGTGTCGATGACCGCGGCATCGGCCAGCCTGGCGACGGTACGGGCCAGAGATCCGGGGCCGTCTCGGTCGAGCAGCTCCCCGAGGACGGAGCGTGGCGGCCGGGATCCGGTAGTGGCTCCCGATTGGGCGAGTCGGCTGGCGGCGCGGAGGCCGCGTTCTTCGACGATGGCCCTGACGCGGCAGGCGACGCCGCTCTCGAGCCAGCGCAGCGTGGTGGCGGAGATCCGGCCGGCCACGAGCAGTTCGGCCCGGCGGTTGGTCAGGACGTCGGAGAGTGCCGCGAGCCGCTCGCCAATGAGTGGCGCCGTCGCCTCCGGCCCGGCGAGTGGCCCGCCCAGGCCCAGCATCAGCAAGTCGATGGGAGTGTCGAGGTCGACGCCCAGCTGCCAGCGCGACCGGAGGTCCGAGACGGCCACCCCGGCCCGTTCCTCCAGCCAGCGGGGAAGGGCGTTGTCGGCGGGGAGTGGCGGAAGCTCGGCCAGATCCGCCGCCCGCGAGATCGCCACCACGTCCGCCGAATAGCGGTTGTTCGCCAGGGCGTGCCCGTCCGGCCCCGCGGCCACTTCCACGAAGCGCCGCAAATCCGCGGGGCGTGCCAGGGGGATGCTCCCCGAACCCAGGACGATCGCGCCTCCGGCGCGCCTCGTCCGTGCTCGCATCTCCGCCGCGAGCCGCTCCCCAAACGACAGCCCGTCCGGCGGTCCCGCCACGATCTCCGCCACGTCCGCGCCGGCCGCCAGGAATGCGTCGCGCTGCCGATTCGCCAGGGAGTGGCGCGCTTCGACCAGCACGCGAACCAGCGGCCCCGTGTCTTTGGGGGCCTGGGCGTGGAAGATGAGCACGATCACGGGGCGCACGAGCGGAGTCTAGCCGCCGCGTTTCGCGGCAACGGCGGCGGGGGGTAGTGCTGGCGTCTACCTGTAGAGTGGAAGCCGTGGGAACCGTTCGGGCGTACATCGGTCTCGGGGCGAACCTCGGCGATGCCCGGGTGACGCTGACCGCCGCGGTCCACGCTCTGGCGGCGCTGCCCGGCGCGTCACTGGCCGGCGTTTCGCGCCTGTACGTGACCGTGCCTGTGGAGGTCCTGGAACAGCCTGACTTCCACAACGCGGTCGTTGGCCTGGACGTACCGGCCGGACCGGGAGCCAATACCGGCCCGATCGCCTTGCTGCTCGCCCTCAAGTCGATCGAGCGAGCTTTCGGCCGGCAAGCTCGGGCTCGATACGGGCCGCGCGAACTGGACCTGGACTTGCTCCTCTTCGGCGATGAGCGGCTGAGCGTTGAGCGCCCGGAGACGGGCCGCTCGCCGGATCCGGCGAAAGCGTGGCGACTGCTGGAGGTGCCGCATCCGCAGGCTCACAGCCGGCTCTTCGTCCTGGCGCCGCTGGCGGACCTGGCCCCGGACCTCGTTCCGCCCGGTTGGGGCGAGACGGTCGAACATGCTCGCGCCCACCAGGAATTGATCGAAGGCGCGTCCGCCGTTCGTTCGATCGGGGTCTGGGATGGGGCGCTCGGATCGTGGGTCGGCGCCGCGGAGGCCTCAGCGCCGGATCTCTAGGACTTGACGATGGTCGCCTGGCCCGTGACCGCGTCTACGCTGACCAGGGCGCCGTGCTCGTAGACTTCCGCCTGGGTCGCGCTCGGGACACCCAGCCCGATCGACCATGCCCAGACTTGCGCGTCGCCGGAGGCTGAGTCCGTGCCGAGATCGGCCGACAGAACGATCTCGCCGGGAACGCCGATCGCGGCGATCGCCGTCTCGGTGGCCCGGGCCCGGTCGACGATCGGCGCGGTCAAGTCCAGCTGGGGCCGCAGGTCGACGAAAGCGAAAGCGGCCCCGGTCGAGGCGTTGACGAGTACCTGGAACTCGGGCGTCGCCGCGGCACCGGCATCGTTCCAGGTGACTTCGTAGTAAGCGACACCCGCCTTCTCCATCAGATGCCCCGACTCGGTGAGACCATCCGTGCTCAACCCCACGCGCGCAAGGAACCCTTCGGCCGCCGGTTGCGGGTTGGCGCTCGTCGCGACCGTGGCGTCGCTGGGCATCTGGTCCGTCAAAACGACCTCGAGCACGATGCCCGACTCCGTGTCGATGAGCGCCACGGCGCCCGGGGCATCGGCCCGGTAGAACTGCCTGCCGGCCAGCCCGCCCGCGAGTTGCGCGGTCATCGCCGGCACGCCCGCGAACTTGGCCCCGTAGACGGCGGCCTGATCTGAGGTGACAGGGGGAGGGGTCCAGTTCGGGTCCGCTGGCGTGGTGCAGGCGCAGGTGACGTCGCAGCCACTCACGGAGACGGGCAGCAGCGCCAGCAGCATGACCCCAACGAGGGTCAACGCGACTCGTCTCATGCCCACCTCGCGTCCGTCGGAACTCCGATGCGGTCGGGCCCGTCCAGGGCAGAGCGTATCCCACGGAGACGCTGCAAAGAAGCCTGCCACGTGCTGGCCCCCCATGCGCAGCTGGGGCGGCAATTCCCTCCCGGCTTTGTGGGCCCGCCGGTGTGCCGCCCCGCTACGTCCCTCGCCCGGCTCTCCGGGCTTCCTCTTCCTCCGACCGACCGATCGGCCCGTCAGGTTCCGATCGGCTGTCACCCGTTTATTCGGACCTGCAGGCCGGATGGATCACCGGCCTCAGAAATCGAAATCGGAGTCAGCACGAAGTACGAGGGTCGTTCGTTTGTTGGGTGAACGCAGCAGGAGCACCGTCTCGGGAGCCATGATCCTTGCAATGAGCGAGCCGTTGGAGGTGGGCGACCAGACCGAGGAGTTCTCGGCTGTGTACGCGCGTCTCCATGGCGGCGTCTTCCGCTACTGCCTCGTTCTCACAAGGAGCATCGAAGACGCCGAAGACGTCGCGGGCGAGACGTTCGAGCGGGCTCTTCGCGCCTGGACGTCGAATCGGACCCCTCCGAACAAGCCGCTGCCCTGGCTGCTGCTGACGGCCAGACGAATCGCGATCGATCGAGCACGCCGTCGCCGACTTCTGCGATGGCTTCCACTATCGGCCGCCCCACGTTCAACGAGCGCCGAACTAGACCACGACCGCATCGACTTCTGGCTCTGGTTCGACAGCTTGTCGACGGCCCTGACGTCGCGCCAGCGGGAGGTCCTCCTGTTGCGTTATCAGTCCGACCTGAGCGACGCCGAGATCGGCCGGATCCTGGGAATCTCGGAGCCCGGCGTCCGATCCCTCGCCTCTCGAGCCGTCTCATCGCTGCGCCAGCACCCGGAGCTTCTCCGATGACGAACAATCTCGCTACCGACCCGTTTGAGTCACAGGTCCGTGCGGCCTTCCGCCGGCACCTCGCGGCCCTCGATCCGTTGATCCCCACCGAACTCGGCCAGCCCGAGATCGACCGGCCGGCGCCTGACCGCGCGGCCGCCGGTCCACGGGTTCGCCGCGGACGCTCGCTGCGTTCCGGCACAGCCGGACTGGGCGCAGTCGCAGGCCTCGTGGTCGTGGTGGCGCTAATTGCATCCGGCCTGCTCTTGCGAGGAACCCGGCCCGCTGCTGCCTCGCCGTCCCCGTCGGTACCCGCTTCGGGCGCACCGACGGTCCAGGCAATCCTTCCGACCAGCCGGGCCACAGTGCTGAGTCCCCGCGTTGTGGCCTCGTTTGGCTCAGGTGATCTCCAGAGCGCTTTGCTCGGTCCGGACGGCGCGGGCTATGTGATCGACTCGACGGCTTCGACCGTGTACTGGGTCAACCTCCAGACGGGGGCCAAGCTGCCCATCCTTCGAGCGGGCATGGAGCTGGACGGCAGCGTTGTGGGCAACCCTCGAGTGCTCGCAACCGGCGGTCAGGACGTCCTCATCCTGGACGACGCCAACTCGGTATGGCGCTGGAGGCCTGCGCCTACCGACAAGACCGGCCGCGGCGCGTTGATCCGGCTGGACATCCCCGATGCCGTCACCTGGGGGACCGGAGTGCGCGCCCTTGGCACTCTCATCGTCAACGCGCAGCTGGGCCAGTACGACCTCTACGTCGTCGTGCCCAGCGCCCGCCAGATCCTCGAGTACCCGCCGGCCGCGGACGGCAGCTTCCCGACCGCGGGCCGGGCCAACTGGCTCGCGATGTCGCAGGACCTCTCGACCATCGACGACATGTATGTGGACGGCCACATCTACCTAGTCGATCGCGGCAAGGTAACCCTCTACAGTCTCGGCCAGGCCGACAGCTGGGCCCCGGCTTTGTCAGCCAGATCGGCAGCGGAACCCAACGACCCCTATTACACGCACCTTGCCGCCGACGACCCCAGCCAGGACCAGGGCACTCTCTATGCCTACGACCGCAGCAACAAGCAGGTCGTGGCCATCCGGAAGGCAGACGGCTCGAGCGTCGGAACTTACGGGGCCTCGGCCGGGCTCAACGATCTCAGCTCGATGTTCGTGGTCACTGGCGTGGACCAAGCCAGGACGCTGTACTGGATCACGGGCGGGAACCTGATGAGCGCACTGGTCAGTGGCGGAAGTGGCGTCGCCCCGTGAAGACCATCGCCATGTGGTGCCGGTCCGCGACCTCGATCGCCATCTCGTCACGGATAGAGCCGCCCGGCTGGATGATCGCCGTGACCCCGGCCTGGGCCGCCGCCTGGATCCCGTCGGGGAACGGGAAGTAGGCGTCGCTGGCCATGACCGCCAGCTTGGCCCGATCGCCGGCTCGTCGCAGGGCGATCTCCACGGACATCTGCCGGCTCGCCTGGGCCGCCCCGATTCCCACGGTCGAGCCGCCGCGAGCGAGGATGATGGCGTTGGAACGGACGTGTCGCACCGCGCGCCAGGCGAAGAGCAGATCGGTCAGCTCTTCGAGCGTGGGGCGCCGCTTCGTCACAACCTGGAGTTGCGTCTTGTCGAGCCCCAGTTCGTCTTTCGTCTCGACCAGCAAGCCGCCGGCGATGCGCTTGAAGTCGAGGTTGGCGATGCCGTAGTCGCGCGGGCCCGAGACCGGGTTGCCCGGTACCGCCAGCAGGGCGAGATGGGGTTTCTGAGCCAGAATGCCGATGGCGGCCTGGCTGAACGAGGGAGCCACGACCGCCTCGAACGAGTTCTCGGCGATCTCGCGCGCCGTGGCGCCGTCCAGCTCGCGGTTGACGCCCACGATCCCACCAAAGCAGGTCGCCGAATCCGTCTCCAGGGCCCGCCGGCACGCCTCGACCAGTTCGTCGGCGGAGGCGATGCCCACTGGATCCGTGTGCTTGACGATCGTCACCGTCGGGGCCGTGAAATCGGTGGCGATGGCGTAGGCGGCATCGAGGTCCAGCAGGTCGTTGAAGGACGGCCGCGACCCCTGCAGCTGGGTGGCATCGGCCAGGGCGCCGGCCCGGTGCGTCGTCTCGCGGTAGAAGGCGGCGTGCTGCTTCGGGTTCTCGCCGTAGCGCAGGTCGTCGACTTTCTCCAGGACCATAGCCAGCCGTCCCGGGAACATCTCACCGGCGGCATTCGACAGATAAGCGGCGATCTCCGCGTGGTATGCGGCCACGAGCCCGTAAGCCTCGGCCGCCAGCCTCTGGCGAAGCTCCGCGGAGACGGCTCCGCGCTGGCGTATCTCCTCGATCACCTGGGGGTAGCGGGCCGGGTTGGCCACGGCCGCGACTCCGGCGTAGTTCCGCGCCGCGGCGGCAAGGAGGGCCGCGCCGCCGATGTCGATCATGCCGATGGCATCGTCGATCGGGATCAGGCGGGTGCCAACCTGCGGAGCGAACTGGGCGACGTTGACGGCCACGATGTCGATGAGGCCGATTCCCTGGGCCTCCAGCTCGGCGAGCTGGTCGGGCTGATCGCGGCGGGCGAGTATACCGGCGTAAATGGATGGGTGGAGGGTCTTGACCTGTCCCCCGGCGATCGGTTCCGTGCCGGTCAGCTCGGCCACGGATCGGACTTCCAGCCCTTCGCCGGTCAGCGCGTCTCGTGTGCCGTCGGTGGCGAAGACCTCGACACTCAGGGAGAGCAGATCGCGGACGAAGGGCCCGATGCCCTCGCGGCTCGCCACCGAGAGCAAGGCTCGCACCGGGCCTACCTCCTACTGCCTGAGTCCGGACTGCCTGATCCGGGCTCCAGGGCGGTCCGAGACCGCGCTTCCTGGTGGCGCTCGGCCCGGAGGCGAGTCCCGCGCCAGGCTCACACCACCCAGATTGCCGGATCGGGCCGAGTATAGCGCCCGGTCATGGCATACTCAGCGCCTATCCAGGTCGATCGACCGCAAACGACTGAAGTCTCGGAGGGTCCGCGTGAACGGCCCGTGGAACCAGCTCAACCTGCTGCTGACCGCCTTCAACGACGGTAACTTCCCCCGTCTGTGGACGCCGGTGTGGCAGATCTCCTTCGCCTTCCTGGCGATAGTCCTGTTCTTCTACAACTTCCAGGCCCGGCGCTTGCGCGCCTACTCGGTCTTCCTGGACCTCAACGAATGGCTGATGTGGACCACGCTGGGAATCTTCGGCCTGCTGGCCATGTTCACGCTCTTCAGCTTCGACTTCATGTTCGCCCTGCCGACGATGGTCGGCGGCGCCATGCTCTTCATCTGGATTCGGTTCATTCACTTCCCGCCGCTGATTCGATCGTACGAGGAGCGGCTGGCCCGCCAGCGCTACTTCCAGCGGTCGCGGACCTCTCATCCGGAGGCCACGATCCGGGCCAAGGCGGCACCGAAGACGAAACGCCGCCGGCGGTAGACGCACCGGAGCGGTATGGAGATCCGCCGATTCGGCATCGGTCACCGCAGGCCGGATGGCCCTCCGGGCACGCGCGGCGTCGAGGCGACGCCGCTGCACGTCGATGAGCGCGGAGTGATCACCGAGCTGGCGCTCAAGCCCAATGCATCCATCGCGCCCCACACCAACTCGAACCTGACGTACCTGCTCGTCATCGAGGGTGGAGGGTTCGTGCAGGTCGGCGAGGAACGGGCGCGAGTAGCCGCCGGCGAGGCCGTCGTCTGGCCGCCAGATGTTGTTCACGCGGCGTGGACGGAGCGAACACCGATGCGGGCCTTCGTCGTCGAGTTTGCGGCGGCAGCCGGCGATACCTCGGCCGGCATGCCTCCGCTCGATGGTGAGGCTATCGAACCAGGGCCTGAATCGGCGCCCGAATCCGCTCCAGCCGATGGCGCCCTCGCCCCCAAGCCCCCGATCGACCCCGCCCTTCACCGGTCGCCCGATGAGGAGCCCTGGTAGCGGTCGGGCCGGTCAGGCGATCGCCGACTTCGTCCAGTCGATCGCCACTTCCTGGTTCTTGTCGGCCTCGTTGACAGCCACCGAGAGGTTGACTCCGGGCGACACCGCGGGGTCAGGCGACGGCGTCAAGCGAGCGCGCGAGTGAGTAACAGACGGTCCTCGCCACGGGCCTGAATTCGCCGATCGATCGCGAGATCCGTGAAGCCGTTGGAGCGGAAGAAGGCTCGCGCGGCGACGGACGAGGGATGGATCGCGGCGTCGCCGAGGGTCCAGACCAGGAGCCGGGTGTTGCCGGCCGCAACTGCGGCCGCGGCCGTGGCGTCGGCAAGTCCACGCCCAATGCCCCGGCCGCGGAGGTCCGGGGCCACGGCCAGGAGCGTGAACTCGGCGTGGCGCTCGCCGTCCGGGAGGGTCAGGCCGTCGAATCCCCGCGGGTCGCCCGCTGTGCGCGGTCGATCCCACGGCGCCCAGCTGGCCAGGCCGGCGGTTCGCCCGCCCAGTTCGGCAAGCAGAAGGTCCGAGGCCGGCGGCAGAGCATGCTCGAGCTCCGGGGCCATGGCTTCGAGGAACGCGGAGATGGCAGGCCGATCGTCCGAGGTGGCGACCCGGATGTGCCACTCCAGGCCCGGTTGCTCGGACGCGGGGGCCGGCTGGGTTGGCGGCTTCTCGGCCAGCAGCGCTCCGAACTGGCCGAGCATTCGAGCCGTCGCGCCCCATACCCGCTCGCCTTCGACCGGATAGACGCCGTACTGAATCAGTCGCTCTCGGATCGTCCGCTCCTCCAGCTCCACCGGGGCGTCGGGCAGGAACGACTCGACCGGCGCCTCGATGATGCGAGCCACCTCGCCCGAGGCCGCATGGCACTCCGGTCGCCGCTCCGCCAGCGCCACCACGGGCGTGATCCGATAGCCGCTGACGGTGAGGGCGAAGACCTCCAGGCCGCCGGTAACGCGCAGCCCGCATGCCACCGGGTCCAGGCCGACCTCCTCGGCTGCCTCGCGCAAGGCCGTGGCTACCGGGTCCGCATCGTCCGGCTCGGCCGATCCGCCTGGAAAGCTCACCTCGCCGGCGTGGCTGCTGAGATGCGTCACGCGGGCCGTCAACAGGACGCGAGCCTGACCCTCCGAGTCCGGGAAGAGCAGGACCAGCACGGCCGCCGGCCGGCCACGGCGGAACCCATCCGGCGGGAAGATGGCGTCGGGCGAGTCGAGCGGGATCGGCGTCAGAATCGCCGGCGCCGCCGGGAACTCCCTCGGCAGCGCCCCCGCTCGTTGAGCAACCAACTCGAATCTCATGGCGTCAATCTACGCCGGCGTCGTCGCCGCCGCCCGTGGCTCATCCGGCGGCCGCCAGCCGCTGGTTGGCACGTTTGGGGCCTCGACCCGGCCGAACCTACCCCACCGTTGTCTGTGCATCTGGTGCACGGTCCTGGTCTCAGGGGCCCAAGTGGGTCAGAACCGTGCATTGCGTGCGCGAAAAGGACCGGCCACCCCTCGCCCCAAGCGCCGGGTCGTCAGTCGTGTGCATCTGGCGCAAGTCGGGCACTCAGGACCGAACCGAACGCACGATCTGTGCATCCGACGCACAGAGATGACTGGCCTCGGGCCGCGCTCGCGGCCTCGGGCCGCGCTCGCGGCCGAACTGCGACTGTCGCTGCCTCGGGCCGCGCTCGCGGCCGGCAGCCGCCAGTGGGCCCGCTTGGGTCCTCGCCAAAGCTAGTTCGGTCGCTTCGGGCCCTCGTTCTCGGGTTTGCCGGGGGTCCAGATGCGATCGACGGCCGCGGCCGCGCCAGCCGGTTCCGGGGCCGCTCTCTTGCGGGCGTCGCGCCGCTCGCCGGCGTCGGTGACGACCGTGGCCTCCCCGGAGCGGAAGACCAGCACTCCGCCGATCGCGTCCGCGTCGGCCACGATTGCAGACCCGGGCTTGAACTCGGCCCGCAGCAGTGCCCGGGCCAGTGGGTTCTCGACGAGCCGCTGGATCGTGCGCTTTAGCGGTCGCGCGCCGTAGGCGGGATCGGTTCCTTCGCGGACGATCAGCGACCGTGCCGCCGGCGTCAGCTCGAGGGTGAGCTCCTGACCGGCGAGGCGCCGCTGCAGGTCCGCCACCAGCAGGTCCGCGATGGCTGCCAGATCGGCGTCGGTGAGGCCGTGGAAGACGATCACCTCGTCGATGCGGTTGAGGAACTCGGGCCGGAACTGGACGCGAAGCGCTTCCGTGATCTGCCGCTTCATCTGGTCGTATGCGGATGCGTCTCCGGCATCGCCACGTTCGGTAAATGCGGAGATGAACTGGGATCCCACGTTGCTGGTCATGATCAGAACCGTGTTGCGGAAGTCCACGGTCCTGCCCTGGCCGTCCGTCAGGCGCCCGTCGTCGAGAACCTGGAGCAGGATGTTGAATACGTCCGGGTGGGCCTTCTCGATTTCGTCGAGCAGGACGACCTGGTAGGGCCGGCGCCGAACGGCCTCCGTCAGCTGGCCGCCCTCCTCGTAGCCGACGTAGCCGGGGGGCGCGCCGACCAGCCGCGAGACGGAGAACTTCTCCATGTACTCGCTCATGTCGATCCGGACCATGGCCGCGTCGTCGTCGAAGAGGAACTCGGCCAGCGCCCGGGCCAACTCTGTCTTACCGACACCGGTGGGCCCGAGGAAGAGGAACGAGCCGATCGGCCGGCCGGGATCCTTGAGGCCGGCGCGGGCGCGCCGGACCGCATCCGACACGGCCTGGATGGCCTCGTCCTGACCCACCACGCGCTGGTGCAGCCGGTCCTCCATCTGGACGAGCTTGGCCGTCTCGCCCTCGAGGAGCTTGGTCACGGGCACGCCCGTCCAGGCGGCCACGATCTCGGCGATGTCGTCCGCGTCGACCTCTTCCTTGAGCAGCCGATCCGGGCCGGAGAGGGCGGCGATTGCCGCCTCCTGCTCCTTCATCCGCGTCTGCAGCTCGGGCAGCTTGCCGTATTTGAGCTGGGCGGCGCTCCCGAAGTCGGCCTCCCGCTCCGCCTGGTCGATACGGACCTGCAGCGCCTCGATCTCGGACTTCGTCGCCCGAAGAGCCGAAATGGCGTCCTTCTCGGCCGACCAGCGCTGCTTCATGGCCGTGGCTTCCTCGCCGATCTCGGCCAGCTCGCGCTCGAGGGCCTTCAGGCGGCTCTTGGAGGCGTCATCGGTCTCCTTGCGCAGCGCCTCCCGTTCGATCTCGAGCTGGATGCGCCGGCGTTCCAGCTCGTCCAGCTCGATCGGCATCGAGTCGATCTCCATGCGCAGCCGGCTGGCCGCCTCGTCCATCAGGTCGATCGCCTTGTCGGGCAGGAAGCGTTCGGTGATGTAGCGGTTCGAGAGCGTCGCGGCGGCGACCAGCGCGGAGTCCGTGATGCGTACGCCGTGGTGGACCTCGTAGCGCTCGCGCAGGCCGCGCAGGATCGAGATCGTCTCCTCGACCGAGGGCTGATCCACGACCACCGGCTGGAAGCGCCGTTCCAGGGCGGCGTCCTTTTCGATGTGCTTGCGGTACTCGTCCAGGGTCGTGGCACCGATCGTGTGGAGCTCGCCCCGGGCCAGCATCGGCTTGAGCAGGTTGCTGGCGTCCATCGCGCCTTCGGCGGCGCCCGCCCCTACCACAGTGTGGAGTTCGTCGATGAAGAGAATGATCCGGCCCTCGGAGTCCTTGATCTCCTTCAGAACGGCCTTCAGGCGCTCCTCGAACTCTCCGCGGAACTTGGCTCCGGCGATGAGGGAGCCCAGATCCAGGGCGATCACCTTCTTGTCCTTGAGGGTCTCGGGAACGTCGCCACGGACGATGCGCTGGGCCAGCCCCTCGACCACGGCCGTCTTGCCGACGCCCGGTTCGCCGATCAGCACGGGGTTGTTCTTGGTCCGGCGCGACAGGACCTGGATGACGCGGCGTATCTCCTCGTCCCGGCCGATGACCGGGTCCAGCTTGCCGGCCCTTGCCTCGGCAGTGAGGTCGCGGCCGTACTTCTCGAGGGCCTGGTACGTGGCTTCCGGGTTGGGGCTGGTAACGCGCTGGCCGCCTCGGACGCTGGCCAGGGCTTGAAGGATCGCTTCCTTGTTGGCCCCGTTGCCGTCCAGCAGCTGCTGGGCCTCGCCACCGCCCTCGGCGATGGCCAGCAGGAGGTGCTCGGTGGAGACGTAGTCGTCGTGGAGGCGCCGAGCCTCGTCTGCGGCTCGCTCGACGGCGCGCCTGAACCGGGGGTCTGCCGACAGGGAACCGCCCTGGATCTTCGCCCGCTTGCCGAGGATCGCGGCCAGCTCGTCACGGAAGGCCGGCACGTCTACGCCGAGACGTCGCAGTGTCTCCGATGGGGTGCCGTCGTCCGCCTCGACGAGAGCGGCGAGGAGGTGCTCCGAATTGAGGATGGGGCTTTGCAGCTCCTCCGCCAGACGTTGAGCGGCGACTATCGATTCCTGGGCTTTCTGGGTGTAATGGTCGAGGTTCAAGGGGCTTCCCTCAGGGCTTTCTTGGATTCGGCTGGGCGATCTGGCGCAGGAAATCCTCTGCGGCCTTGCGCTGTTTGCCCTCGAGCTTGCCCGGCAGAACGACCCGGACCTTCGCGTACAGATCGCCCGAACCTCCGCCCTTCAGGCGCGGCATGCCTTTGCCGGACAGACGGAAGGTCTGGCCCGGCTGGGTTCCGGCAGGGACCTTCAGGAGCACCCGCCCGCCGAGCGTCTCGACCTCGACCTCGCCCCCGAGCAGTGCCTCCTGGAGCGTGATGGGTACTTCGCGAGTGAGATCGGCGCCGTTGCGTGTGAAAACCTTGTGAGGCCGAACTTTCGCGATGAGATACAGGTCGCCCGCGCCGTCGCCGGTCCCGGCCTTGCCGCTGAGGCGGATCTTGCTTCCGGTCTCGACCCCGGCCGGCACCTTCACTTCGAGCCGCCGATCGCCGACCTGGACGAGCCGAGCCGAACCATGGAACGCTTCCTCCAGGGTCAAGCCAACCTCCGCCTCGACATCCCCTCCTTCGCGCGAGTGGCGGCTCCGCGGCGTGGCCGAGCCGGCACCGTGCCCGGCGCTGCCCGCCGCTCCGGCTCCCTCGAAGCGGAGCTGCGAAAGGATGTCGTCCAGCGAACCGCCCGCAGGGCGGCCGGTAGCGGAGCCGGTCCTGGTCCGAGTCGCCGTGGTCGCTGGGGCAGGGCCGGCCGCGCCCCCGCCGAAAAAGACCCGGAAGAAGTCCGAGAAGCCCTCAGCGTCCGCTCCGTGGAACTCGTAGCGGACGTTGCCCCCGCCCTGCTGGGCATAGCCGGCGAAAGGCCCGCCTGCCCCGAACGGATCTCCGCCGTATGGATTGCCCCCCGCTCCGAACGGGTTGCCGGCCCCGCCCGCCCCGGTCCCGGCCCGGGCGTACTGATCCCAGTTCGCGCCGAGCATGTCGTACTGCCCGCGTTTCTTCGGGTCGGCCAGGACCTCGTTGGCTTCGTTGATTTCCTTGAACCGAGCCTCGGCGGTCTTGTTGCCGGGGTTTCGGTCGGGGTGAAGCTCGCGGGCCAGCCGGCGGTAGGCCTTCTTGATCTCCGCCGGGGTGGCTTTTCGATCCACCCCGAGGGTCTTGTAGTAGTCCTTGTATTCCATCTCGACCCCCAAGCGAGGCGGCCGGCTTTCGCCGGCCGCTCGATGGCTTGTCGTTACTCAGCCGGCCGATGCCGGCGTTGGCTCCTTGTCAGGCATGCCCGACGAGCGGTCCTCGGTCACGGATTGCCGCTGCCACCTACGCCATCGCCGGTGGCTGATCTCCAGGAGCCGGTGGGAACCCGACGCGGACGTGGCTCTCGGCCTCCGATTCCGCCTTTGGCTCCTTGCCGCCTTCGGGTTTGCCAGGGCCGGCGGCGAGCGGCGTCGGCTTATGCCGGAGGGCCGCCTCGAGCACCTGGTCCATGTTGTCGACCGTGATGAGCTTGATCTGCTTGCGGATCTCCTCGGGGATGTCCCGAAGATCCTTCTCGTTCTTCCTGGGCAGGATGACGATCTTGGCGCCGGAGAGGTGCGCCGCCAGGATCTTGCTCTTGAGCCCGCCGATCGGCAGGACTCTGCCGCGGAGGGTGATCTCACCCGTCATGGCCACGTCCTTTCGGACGGGCGTGCCGGTGAACGCGCTGATCATGGCCGTGGCCATGGTGATTCCCGCCGACGGGCCGTCCTTGGGGATGCCGCCGGCCGGCACGTGGATGTGCAGGGTGTTCTTTTCGAAGACCTCGCGCTTGATGCCGAGTTCGGAGGCGTGGGCGCGGATCCATGACAGACCGGCCCGGGCCGACTCGCGCATCACCTCGCCGAGCTGGCCGGTGAGGATGAAGTCCTCCTTGCCTTCCATGAGCGTGACTTCGATGGCGATCACGTCGCCGCCGACCTCGGTCACGACCAGGCCCGTCGCCGCGCCGATCTGGTCCTCGGATTCCAGCTCGCCGTACTCGAAGCGCTGCGGGCCGAGGTACTCGTTCAGCCTCTTGACGTCGACGATGGTCTTGCGCTTGCGACCCTCGGCCACTGCCCGGGCCACCTTGCGCATGACGTTGGCGATCTCGCGCTCGAGATTGCGGACGCCGGCTTCATGGGTGTAGGAGCGGACCAGTTCGACCATAGCCTCGTCGGTGATGGCGATGTTCTTCTCGGTCAGCCCATGATTCTTGACCTGCTTGGGGATGAGGAACCGCTTGCCGATCTCGATCTTCTCCTGCTCGGTGTAGCCGGGCAGTTGGATGACTTCCATGCGGTCGCGCAGTGCCGCCGGGATCGGGTCGAGCAGGTTGGCCGTGGTGATGAATAGCACCTTGGTGAGGTCGAACGGCACCTCCAGGTAGTTGTCCTGGAAGGTGTTGTTCTGCTCAGGGTCGAGCACTTCCAGAAGGGCCGAACTCGGATCCCCGCGGAAGTCCATTCCGATCTTGTCGACCTCGTCGAGCATGAAGACCGGGTTGTTCGAGCCGCCCGTCTTGATGCTCTGGACGATCCGGCCGGGCAGCGCCCCGATGTAAGTGCGCCGGTGGCCGCGTATCTCGGCCTCGTCGTGGATTCCGCCCAGGCTCATGCGGACGAACTTGCGGCCCATAGCCCGCGCAATGCTCCTGCCCAGCGACGTCTTGCCGACGCCGGGCGGTCCGACGAAGGCGAGGATGGGACTGCGCAGCGTATCGGCCAGGCTCCGAACGGCCAGGTACTCGAGGATGCGCTCCTTGATCTTCTCCAGGCCGTAGTGGTCCTCGTCGAGGATCTTGGCCGCGGACTTGATATCCAGGTTGTCCGTGGTGGAGATGTTCCACGGCAGCGCAATGAGCCAGTCGACATAGGTCCGGATGACGCCGACCTCGGGCGACGCCGAGGGGATCCGGCTCATCCGGTCGATCTCCTTGAGCGCCCGGGTTTTGACCTCCTCGGGCATCCCGGCCTCTTCGACCTTTTCGCGCAGCTCGTTGATTTCGGCCTGCTGGGGGTCGTCTTCGCCGAGCTCGCGCTGAATGGCCTTCAGCTGCTCGCGAAGGATGTACTCGCGCTGGGTCTTGTCCATCTCGGACTTGACCTCGGACTGGATCTTGCCCTTCAGCTCGAGGATCTCGATCTGGCGACCGAGGAAAGCGGAGACGATCTTGAGCCGCTCGAGGACGTCGGTCGTCTCGAGGATCTCCATTCGCTGCTCGGTGGAGAGGTCGGGACTGTAGGCGACCATATCGGCCAGAAGGCCCGGCTGGCTGATGTTTCTCGCGGCCACGGCCGCCTCCGGCGGAATCGGAGCGCCGCTGGCGACGTACTGCTCAATCTGGCCCTGGACGGTCCGCATCAGCGCCTGGACCTCGATGCTGTCCGGCGTGACGTCTTCGATCTCCTCGGCCCGGATGATGATGTACGGGCTTGTCTGGGCGAAACCGATGACCCGGAGGCGAGTCTGGCCCTGGACGATTGCCCGGACCGTGCCGTCCTGGAGCTGCACTACCTGCGCGATCTTGGCCAGGGTGCCGATCTCGTAGAGCTCCGAGGGATCTTCGATCTCCTCGCGCTCGGCCTGGCGCTGAGTCACGAGGGCAATCGGGCCGCTCGACTCGACCGCGGCGTTCAGGGCCGCGACGCTTTTCTCGCGCCCAACCTGGAGCGGCACGATCATCTCGGGGAAGATGACCGTCTCGCGCAGGGCGACGAGAGGCAGCTCCCGGATGTTCGGCTCGGCAACGCGCGGCTCTTCTTCGTGGACGGGCTGCGCTTCTTCTTGGACGGGCTGCGCTTCTTCGTGGACCTGCTGCTCGTCGTCCTTCTCGGCCGGACGGTCAGTCATCGAAATCTCCTGATCGAGTCGTGGTCACACGGGTGGCCACTATACGTGTGATCGGTTGCGGAGCGGGAGACCCCACTGGCGCAGCCTGTCCGGCGGTCCGGCTCGTGACCGAGTCATCCGGGAAGACCTCTTCCGAGGTCACCTCGGCGGCTCGTTTGTTCGCGGTGTTGCCGGCGTCATCCGGCTGGGCTTGCGCGGCGGCCGCCGCGGCCCTGACCTGCTGGGCCCGGGCTTCGTCGAAGAGTGCCTCCAGGATCCTTGTCCCGAGCCGCTCTTCGAGCTCGAATAGGAGGCGCACCCCTGCCAGATTCACGCCTCGCTCTTGAGTGAGGCGTCTGATCCACAGGATGCGCCGGATGTCGTTCTCGGAGTAGAGGCGGATGTTCGTCGGCGTCCGCGCGGGCGCCAGCAAGCCCTCGTCCTCGTAGATGCGCAGCGTGCGTGGGTGCGCGTGCACCATTCCGGCCGCGACGCTTATCACGAAGCAGGGACGCCCGGGATCTTGCTGGAACCTTCGCTCGGACACGACCGCCCTACTTGGCCTTGACGGGCGCGGGCTGTTGGGGCCGGCCATCGCCCAACCGACCCCGGTCGGTCAACTGACCTTGGTCAGTCTTGATCTTGATCTGGCGAGGTTTCAGCTGCTCCGCCTTGGGTATGCGCAGGGTGAGGATGCCGTCCTCGAACGTGGCAGTGGCCTTGTCCGGCTCCAGACCCGCAGGCAGACTCAGTGTCCGGATGAAGGGGCCGCGCCTGATCTCCTGCAGGAGGACCGAGCCGTCTTTGACATCGTTGGTCGCGGTCGTCTCGCCGGAGATGGAGAGGGTCGTCCCCTCCACCGTTATGTCCACTTCCTCGGGTTTCACCCCGGGCAGGATGGCCTGGACCACCACTTCGCCATCCGAGGCGTAGATATCCAGCGGAACGGGCTGTTCGTCGCCGAACTGCCAGGTCCGCGGACTCACGAAGCCCTCCTCGAAGAGCCGGTCCATGGCCTGCCGAAGCGACAGCAGATCGCCGAACGGAACGCGGTGGACTAGGGTCATGATGCTCCTGCAGCCGGCCGGGGTCTGATGGATCTGGCGGCCCAACTGCGGGCCATCCAACCGACCAGAATGACGCTCCGGGACCATAGAACCTTGACAATGGCGTTGTCAAGAGTGTTGCACGGTGCGGCGCCACAAAGTTATCCACATCTGCGCGGCTCGGACCGAGTTGACACCGGTTGGAAGCCGTTTCGCCCCGGCCGGTGCGTCGGGCACCCGGGGCGGACCTGGAGGCCATTGAGGCACTACTGTCAGATCGGCTCCCGGAGGGCTACTCGATCCGGGGGCGTGATCCGGAGGACCCCACCGCCGGGTGATGCTTAAGCTCCGGCCGCCGCCCGTCCCCGAAGCGCGTGGTCCGCTACCGCCGGCTGGCGCGCGGGATGCGCAGGTGGAGTACCCCGTCCTCGAAGGTGGCGGTCCACCGGTCGACCATGAGACCCTCGGGGATGGTCAGCGTCTTGTTGCTCCGCGCCGGGCGCATGTCGCGGCAGAGCTGCCACAGCGCACCGCCGCCGCCGTCGGAGCCACGTTGAACCACGCTGGAGATCGTGACCTGTCCCGGGTCCACGGCAAAGGAGACGTCCGACGCCTTTACTCCGGGCAGGTCCGCCACGACCGTCAAATCGTTCCGGGTCCAGCGGAGCTTGTAGTCGTCCAGCGGCACGAGCCGAGCCTGCCCGAGGCTGGCCTCCAGGCTCAACCGATGCGACGGCCTCTGCGTCGGTATCGCCGACCATTCGGGCGCGTCGCCGGGGCTGATGTCTCGGATTGCGTGCCAGCCGGGCCTCCCTCCCTGGTCCCGCGCCGGCCGACTTGGACTAGCACGTCTCCGCCTCGACTGGGGTCGCCCACGGATCAGCGGTCGCCGATCGCGTGACCTCTGTCCGTCTCAGCTTGCCACGAGCCAGGGTGAGATGCCAGCCCGGATTGTCCGAATCCACAATCCGCCGGCGGATTCCGGTCAGTCCGCGGTCTCTGTCTCCTCGCCCAGAAGGAGCCTGTGCAGTTCGCCCTCGCATTCCGCGCGGCCGATGCCGATGATCCTGTCACCTTCTCGCAGCTCGGTGTCGGAGCGTACCGAGATTGCGCGGCCCTCTCGTATGGCGGCGAACACGGAGCAGCCGTCCGGCAACGACAGGGTCCCCGCAAGCTGCCCCGTCGCCGGCGATCCCTCGCGCAGCTGAGCTTCGACGAGCTCGAGCTCGCCGCCGCCCAGGGCGGCCAGGATGAGCAACTCGTGGACGGGAATGTCCGCCTCGATGGAGCCCAGGATCATGCGCGTCGGCGAGACGATCTCGTCAACGCCGAGGTGCTTGAAGAGCCCCTCGTTCTGGGGGTTGTTCACCCGGGCGATCGTCCTCGGGACATTGAAATGGTGCTTGGCCATCTGGCAGATGACCAGGTTGTCCTCGTCGTCGCCCGTGACCGCGGTCACGATGTCGGCTCGATTGGCGCCGGCCTCGCCGAGGTACTTGCCCTCGCAGCCGTCGTGCGGGATGACGATCGAACCGATCTGCTCGGTGATCTCGGCGGCGCGGACCCGGTCGCGCTCCATCACCGCCACCTCGTGGCCGGACCCTATGAGCTCGCGCGCCAGGAAGTACCCGACCTTGCCGCCGCCTACGACGATGACGAACACGTCAACCTCCTACCCGCGCTCAACTCTGCCATCGCCCAAAGCCGATGCGCCGCGGCTGGGCCGCGTCCGCCGTACTCGTCGTTGCAGTCTGCTTATCGGCGGCTCCGGTCGTGTCGGGTTCGACGGGAGGCATCGCTTCTGCCGGCATGACGGGGGGCCGGACCGCGGACATCGCCGTGGATGGGTGCGGGTGCTTGTGCCCCGGCGTCTGAGGCGTGTCGATGCCGGGACCGGCCTGCACGGTCAGGTCCAGGTATGTGGCTACGGAATGGACCATCAGATTGGTGCGGCAGACGGTGACGATTCCCAGCTCGGCGTATGCCGCGGCGCGCACCGGGTCGTTGATCTTCGCGATCACCCGCGGGATCCCGAGATTCTCGGTGGCCACCTGAGCGGCCATGATGTTGCGGTTGTCGCCCTCGGTCAGGGACAGGAAGATGTCCGCCCCTTTTGCCCCCGCTCGCCGGAGAACCTCTTCGTCCGTTCCGTCTCCACGGACCGCCGCGCCCTTGAACGTTTCCGGAAGCCGGTCGAAGGCCGCCGTCCTGACGTCGAAGATGATGACGTCGTGACCATCTTCGTCCAGGTTCTGGGCAAGCGTCGACCCGACGCGACCGCAACCCACGATCACGATCTTCATCTTCATTTCCTTCATTGTTGATCCTCGCCCTTTGGCTGACGCAACACCCAGACGGCGCACGGAGCGTTCTTCAATGCGTACGGAACGGTTTGCCCGATGGCGAAGTCGCCCCCGAACTTGGTGCGGTAGGGAAGACCCAGGATTAGCAGGTCCGCCGCGCGAGCCGCGGCCTCATCCACGATGGCGGCGCCGACGTCGCGGGCCTGTACGAGCACGGACTCGATCTTGCAGTGGAGCTGGTCCGCGATCGCCTCGGCCGCGTCGAGGACCCCCTGTGCTTCTTCGGACCGCTCGGCAACGTCGGCGTCGAGAGGCTGCGTCCAATCCAGTTCCACGACGTGCACCGCGATGAGTTCGGCATGGCTGGGGCGGGCGACTTCGAGGGCCAGTCGAACGACCGAGGCGTCGGTTGGGCCGCCGCTCAGAGCGATGACGGCGCGCCGGAAAGCGGGACTGGTCGCCTCGGGCACCGGACCTCCGTTCTCCCGTGTATGGTCGCGGCTTCTGTCGCGTACGAGCGGGAACGATACCACCGCGCGCCGCCCTGGACGGGTGCCGATGGTCAGCAGAATGCCGCAGGGCGCATGGTCAACGGGCAACCGTTCGGCTTCTGAACCAAGCCGTTCGGCATGGGTTCGGTTAGCGCCGGCTCTCAGCCGTCGTCGCCGCGCTCTCCGGCCAGGAGAGTGCCGGCGGGTTTGACCTCCTCGGAGGCAGTCGGTGCGCCGGCATCGTCGCGGCGATAAGGCACGTTGATGACGACCGTGTGCGGGCGTCCCAGCAGGGTGGCGCGCAGCTGTTTGGACGCCTGGTTGTAGAGCAGCCGCTCCCACCAGCTCCGGGCGACGTACTCGGGGATGATGACGAACGTGATCGGCGCTTCCTTCTCGTCTGGCCAGGTCCGGTCGAGAACGTCGAGATAGGCGATGAGTGGCGCGACGAGGGCACGGTATGGCGATTCCACGAGCACCAGAGGCACGTCCGGCACGGCCTGCGCCCAGTGCCGGCGAACGTCGTCGCTCCTCTGCGGGTCGCCCGAGATGTAGACGGCCCGTATGTCCGTGGTGATCGACCGGGCCACGTTCAGCGCCCGCACGACGGCCCGGTTCACTCCCGGTATCGGGATGATTACGCGGTTGTGGCGGTGCGGCTGCGGAACGGCGGCGCTGGCCGGCATCTCGAGCTGGCGCGCCGAGGCGCCGTACTGGTGGCTTATGAACGACATCATCGCGATCAGGACGGGGATCAGGGCGAGGACCATCCAGGCTCCGTCCAGGAACTTCTCGGAAGCGACCACGATGAAGACGACGCCCGTCAGGCACGCCCCGAAGCCGTTGACCGCCCCTCGCCAGGCCCAGCCAGACCCACGCTCCGATCGCCAGTGAAGGACCATGCCCGTCTGGGCCAGGGTGAAGCAGATGAACACCCCGACGGAATAGAGCGGGATCAGGGCGTGAGTGTCCGCCTGGAAGGCGATGAGCATGCCGATCGCCAGCAGCGCCAGGACGATGATCCCCCAGTTGAAGGCGAGCCTGTCGCCCCGGAAGGCGAACTGGCGTGGGATGTAGCCGTCCTGGGCCAGGATCGCGGCCAGGCGCGGGAAGGCGTTGAAGCTCGTGTTGGCCGCCAGGAACAGGATCAGGCCCGCGCTGCACTGAAGGACGAAGAACATGGGGCTGCCGGCTCCAAAAACGGCCGTGCCGATCTGACCAAGGGCCGTCGGTCCAAACCTGTCGTCCGTGGGCAGGACCCCGTATTGCAGGCCGACGAATGTCAGTCCGATGAAGAGGACGCCGAGCACGGTCGCCATGGCGACGAGGGTGTTGGCTGCGTTCTTGGCCTCGGGCGGCTTGAAGGAGGGAACGCCGTCGGCGATGGCTTCCACGCCGGTGAGGGCCACGGAACCGCCGGCGAAGGCCCGTCCCAGGAGCATGATCGTCACCGCCTCGCCCATCGGCACGAGCGCGTGCTGCGGCGGCGCGAGTTGATGGACGTTCCCGGTGACGGTGTTCAGCAACCCGATCGCGATGGCCAGCAGGGCGCTGCCCATGAAGAGGTAGGTGGGCAGGGCGAATATGTTCCCCGACTCGCGAATGCCGCGGAGGTTCGCCGTGGCCACGATCGCCACCGACAGAACCGCCAGCTCGACGGCGTAGCCGTTCAAGGCCGGCCACGCCGAGCCCAGGTTGGCGATGGCGGAGGCTGTCGAGACGGCCACAGTCATCACGTAGTCGATCATGAGCGCGGCCGCGGCGATCAGCCCCGCCCGGGGCCCCAGCTTCTTGCGGACGACGACGTAGGCGCCCCCTCCGCCCGGATAGGCGCGACAGACCTGGCGGTACGAGAAGGCGACGACGGCGAGCAGGATCGCGACGGCGGCGGCGATCTGGATCGACCAGGTCAGGGCCGAGACGCTGGCCAGGATGAGAACCTTGAGGATCTCGTCGGTGGCGTAAGCGGATGACGAGATCGCGTCCGAGCTGAAGATGGCCAGAGCCTTCTTCTTTGTGAGTCTCTCCTCGATCTCCTGGGCGTTCGAGAGAGGCTGGCCGAAGACGAATGATCGGACCCGAGCGATCCGCCGGCCCAGAGCGGTCCGGGGTGCGCTGGCGGCAGCCTTGGCGACCATGACGCCCGGTCCCGCGTAGCGGAAGAAGGCGGAATGGGGTCGATCCACCACCACGCGCCGGTCGCCGAGCTTGCGGCCGTGAAGGGGCGAGCGGGGGGCGGTCATGTGGCGGTCTGCCCTCTGTAGTGAGCGGCGGCTCGACGTGTCGGTACCCGGTTCGGGCGGGATGCCCGTACGCTCGCGAGCGCCCGCGCCGCACGGGACACGGTCGCGCGGCGGGACCGGTTTAGGCTAGCACGACGCCTATCGATCGAGTCGGTCCGTGCGCCCGCGAGCGCCGCGCCGCCGTCTGTTGTCACTGCCCGCAATTGAGGCGCCGGACCAGGCGCGGCGGCAATCCCGCCGCCACCATGGCCACCTGCGTGGCCACGACGTCGTAGGCCGCGCGCCGCCACGTGACGCTGCACGCGGCCGTGTCCAGGATCATGAAGCTGGCCTCGGGTCTGCCGTCCCGGGGTTGCCCGACGCTGCCCGGATTGAGTACCGCGCGGCGATCGTCCAGGTACAGAACGCTCTCCGGCCCCACGACCGTTCCCGAGATACCGCCCCGGCGTCGCTCCTGAAATGCCAGCGGGACATGCGTATGCCCCACCAGGCAGTGGAGTGTCTCGATGGCGGCGAGGCTTTCCTGAGCCACCCGGGGCGAGTCCACGTACTCCCAGATCGGGTCGCGCGGGCTGCCGTGCGCCAGCGTGAACGCCGAGTCATCCGGCACGAGCAGCAGGGGCAACGCTTCCAGGTAGGCCCGCGTTTGTTCGCCGATTACGGCCCGCGTCCATTCCGCGGCCATCCCCGCGTCCGGGTTGAAATCCTCGACCGAGAGGCGGCCGCAGACCAGGTCGTCGTGGTTGCCCCTTACTCCTGTGGCGCCGACGTCGCGCAGCCGCTGCACCACTCCGTCCGGGTCCGGTCCGTACCCGACGACGTCGCCCAGGTGCCAGACGGCATCTACGGTCCCGATCGACCCGAGGACCGCTTTCAGGGCCTCGAGGTTGGAGTGGATGTCGGACAGAACCGCGACGCGCATCGGCCGGCCGCCCGCTACAGCGGCCTGCGGCGTCGCGCGGCCGGATTGCGCGGGAACTCCGGCGGCGTGGCCCCGACCTTCTCGATGATGGCCAGGACGTGGTCGTCGAGACCGGGCGCCGAAACAGGCTCGCAGCCGACCAGGCGTCCGCCGAGCTGGGGTACCGCGTGCTCGGCCCGTGCCAGCTCGCCGTCGAGCGGCAGCCGTTTCCACGCCACCAGCAGGCCGCCGGCCCGCATCAGCGGCAGCGACAGCTCGGCGAGCTCGGTCAGGTCCGCGACCGCCCGAGCCAGGACGGCCTGCCAGCGGCCCCGATGGCGCGGATTCATGGCCAGGTCCTCGGCTCGTGTCGGGGCCACGGCCACGCGATCCTCCAGCCCAACCGCCGATACGGCCGTGGTCAGGAAGCGTGCCTTCTTCCCGACCGATTCCACGAGAATCGCCCGGGTCGCCGGCAGGGCGACGGCCAGCGGTACACCGGGGTAGCCGGCGCCACTGCCCAGGTCCAGAAACTCCGTGACCCCAGACCGGCGCAGAAGCGTCAGAGCCGAGAGGCTGTCCAGGACGTGCTCGCGGGCGATCGCCTCAGCCTCGCGGATGCCGCTCAGGTTGACCGCGTCGTTCCAGGCGAGGAGAAGTCGGACGTGGTCGGCGATGGCCGTCAGCCGGACCTCGTCGAGGTCGGCGGCACCGACGGCGCCCAACCCGGCCCGCACCGAGGCGTGGTAGACCTCCGGCAGCGGCGCCAGCCCCTTGACGCACGTCGGGAGCGGATCGCGGACGCGAGGTGGGGTCACTTAAGACTCCCGGTCCTCACGGCTGCGCCGCTCCCGGCGTTGGCTCTTCTCGCACCAGGCGTCCCTCGGTCTTCCCGCGCTGGTCCAGTCTCTAGCCGGGTCTCCCCAGGCCCCTCGCTAACGCGGTTACCCGTTGACGGTCCGCAACACAGGTGCGGATGTTGGACGGTAGAAGCCGTCGCGGTCGCCGTCAACGTCGTTATCCACGAAAACGGCCCGGTCTTCCACGATTGTGGACAACCGGCCTCGCCGGACGGCTCGGGTGGATGACCGGTCCGGAGAGGGCGCTCAGACCTTCGGGGCCCGGACCGGCTTGCCGAGCGCCCGGCGCACCACATCGAGCACCTCCTCGATGTACCGGTCGGCGTCGCCCTGTTCGGCCGCCGTCCTGACACATCCTTGGACGTGATCCTCGAGGATCAGCAGGGCGACCGAGTCCACCGCCGCTCGGAGGGCCGCGGTTTGCTGGAGGATATCGATGCAGTACTCGCGCCGCTCGATCATCCGCTCGATGCCTCGAACCTGACCTTCGATGCGCCGGAGCCGCCGGATCAGGATCGCCTGGTCGCGCGAGTACGAATGTCGGAAAGTGGGATCGAGGTCGGACCCGTCTCCGACAAGCTCGACGACGCCGTCGCCTGTCACTCCTGACAGGGCCTCGGAGACGCTGCCCAGACCGGCTCGTCCGACTCCGGCCGACCGCTCAGGCGTACCGAGGGGTGCGGCGGCGGGTCCGGGTCGCTGTGCCGGGCGGATACCGTCCGCCTTCTCGACGTCGTCCTGCACTGCCATTCGATCGCGCTCCATGTCACCTGGCGGCCACCGTTCGCCCGGCAGGCTGCCGGTTGGCGACGGTGGACCCGGATCTCCACCGATGATACCCCCGGGGAGTATCGGCGGCAATGCGATTGGGTTCCCGGCAGCCTGCCGAGACGGCAAAGGATCGCCGCCGGAGACGGCCTCGCATGCGTCAAGCGGATAGACTTGGGGGCGTGGATCGTCGAGCCAAACTACGCCTGAGTCTGCCGGGATGACCGACGGGGAAGCTCCTCGCGGCCCCAGATCCGACCACGGGTTCGCCCACGCCAGCGAGGCCGAGTTCGCCCGCATTCTCGACTTCTATCAGGTCGAATGGGAGTACGAGCCCCAGGTCTTCCCGATCCTCTGGGATCTCGACGGCAACGTCCTGGAGAGCTTCGCGCCCGACTTCTTCCTGCCGGAGCTGGAGCTGTTCGTGGAGCTGACCACTCTCCAGCAGAGGCTCGTACGCAAGAAGAACCGGAAGGTTCGTCGCTTGCGGGAGCTCTACCCCGGGCTGCGAATCAAGCTCTTCTACGCCCGCGACTTCCGCGCCCTGATGCTGAAATACGGGCGAACAGCCCTGGTCTCGGAGCTGAGCGGCACCCTCGGCCAGGTCATGGTCCGCGAGGGAGACGATGGGCCTTCCGGCCCGGCCGACCTCGCGGGTGGATCCGACCCGGACCATCTAGTGCTGATCGATCGTTCCGCCGAATCCGGCGCGGCAGGCGAGTCGAGTGCAAGCCCTGGTCGACGATCGCGAGCCTCCCGTCGCCGCGCCGGACGCCGCTCCAATTCGGGATCCGCACCCGTCTCACCCGTCACCTGATGTAAGAGGCAGCGATGAAAGTCTCCCAGGACCTCGTCTCGGACGTCTCCGAGGTGCTACTGACCGAGGAACAGATCGGGGCCAAAGTTGTTGAGCTCGGGCAGCGCATCAGCAGCGACTACGCAGGGCGCGAGTTGACCCTCGTCAGTGTCCTGAAGGGTTCGCTTCCTTTCATGGCGGACCTGATGCGGAGCATCACGCTGCCGCTGCGGATCGACCTGATGGAGGTCTCCAGCTACGGTGGGACCGCGACGGAGTCATCGGGGCTTGTCCGAATCCTGAAAGACCTCAGCGCTCCGATAGAAGGCCGAGACGTTCTCCTGGTCGAGGACATCATCGACACCGGCTTAACGCTGAACTACCTGCTGCGGTACCTGAAGGGCAAGAACCCCCGCTCGATCAAGGTGTGCGCTCTGCTCGACAAGCCGGCTCGGCGACTGGTCGAGATCCCGCTGGACTACGTGGGATTCGAGATCCCGGATGCCTTCGTCGTGGGGTATGGTCTCGACTTCGGGGAGGTGTATCGAAACCTCCGCTTCGTGGGCGTGCTCCGCCCTGAAGTCTACGAGTCGTAAAGAGGCGCGGCTATGCATCACACTACGGCGAGTCGTGGTCGCTGGATCGTCGCGATCGGCGCGATCCTCGTAGTTGGGTCGTGCTTCCTGCAGTGGTGGCAGATCGGGGGAGGCACCGGGCTGCCAAGGCAGAGCGCGATCGGGTTCAGCTCCATGACGGGAAGCGTCTTCCCGATGTTCCTGGCGGGTGTCGGCATTCTGCTTCTGGTCACACTGCCATTCGCGTCCGAGAAGCCGGTGGCGATCGATCACCCGCTGTCATACCTGCTGCTCCTGACGATCATCGTGGCCTGCTACGGCCTGTCCGTCGCGGTCCTCGCGCAGAAGAGCCTGGTGCCGTTCCCGCCGCAGGTTGGCCCCGGGCTATGGCTCGCGGCCATCGGGATTCTGGTCCTCGCCAGGGGCGCCTTCGAGCTCTTCGAGGAACGCCGCCGCCGGCTGTACTAGGAAGCCGCAGCTCTCATTCCGCCACATTCCGGTCGAACCGGCCGGTTCCGCTCGGCGTTGACGGGCGCAAAGGAAGTTGCTCACTAGTTGCACAGGACCCCCGTGCCGTATAGTTACTACCCGGCGAGCCGGATGCGTTGCACGGCCGCCGACCCACCGAGGCGTGGCTGTCGAGCGGGAAACCCGTTCGCCACCCCGAGAGCACGGGCACATCAGCAAGCGACTGCCGGCCAATCTGGCTGTCGCGGCGGTGCGGTCGCCCTCTCGTCTTTGAGGTTCGTCTGTTCGAGTGGAGTACCTTGTCAGGCAGGCCCGTATCACCGATGTCGATCGGCTGTACGCGCTCTGTGCCCAGAAGGGGGCCGTGCCTGGAGGCGACTCTCCGATCGATGCGATCGGCCTGCTTCGCCAGCTGGTCTACATTCCGAACGCGAGCGTGGTCATCGCCGAGGCGGGTCACCAAATTGCAGGCGGCGCGATCCTCGGCCTGAGGCCGTCGGTGCGGTTCGGCGGGTTCGTCGGAACGATCGACGTGCTGGTGGTGGCGGACGGCGTCGAAACCGACACGGTTTCCGACCTGCTGATCGAAGAGATGCTGCATTCGGCGCGGAGAAAGGGCTGCGCATCGGTCGAAGTCGTGCTCGCGCCTGACACGGCAGGCCTGTCGAACTGGCAGGGCCACGGTTTCACCAGAGTGACAGCGACCACATACAAAGCGGTGATCGCCCTGAGGGCGTCTTCGAACCGCTGAACTACCCCAGGCAGCCGACCAGGAGCCAGTTGCGACTGGCTTGCGGAGCGCCGGCGCCAAGGGCTCTATAGGCCGACGACCAATCTCGCCGGCCGGCAAACCAAGGAGTCACATTCGTGAGCAAGAACGTCGCCGTCTTCGTTGACGTGGCGAACATCTTCTACGCGGCAAAGGCGGCGGGTGCGGACATCGACTACGTGACGCTCCTGAAGGCCGCGGTGGCCGGGCGCGATTTCGTCCGTGCCTATGCCTACACAGGGCTGGATCCCGAGAACGAGAACCAGCGCAACTTCCATTCCTTCCTGGCCCGTCACGGCTACAAGGTCGTGAGCAAGGACATTCGTAAGTACGGCGACGGCAAGGTCAAAGCCAACCTGGACATCGAGCTGGTCGTCGACATGATGAAGACGGCCCGCAACTTGGACGTGGCGATCGTCGTCAGTGGCGACGGGGACTTCGCGCCTGCCATCCGTGCGGTGCAGGAGATGGGCGTGAGGGTCGAAGTCATCAGCTTCCGGGGCAACACCAGCTCGGACCTGATCGAGGCGGCCGACGCTTTCTATGACATCACCCAGGTCGCAAAGGTGGATCGGGACTCGTCGCGCTCGGGCCGACGCGTGGCCGGCGATGACGAAGACCTCTCAATGACCGAAGTCCCGGACAAGCAGACCGAAGGACGCGGCGGGCGGCGCGGTCGCGGTCGCAGTCGCTGGGGACGAGGCGAGACTCCCGAGGAGGTCGCTGTGGCTCCCTCCGAAGGACGGCCCGCCCGAACCGCTGCGCGCGGCGTGACTCCGCGCACCGAGTCGCGGACCGCCGGCGGCCGACTGGTTGCGCTGCCGGGAGAGAAGCTCTCGCGAGCCGGTGCCGAGGGCAGCGAGCCGGTCGAAGAGGAATTGCTGGACGGGACCTCGGAAGAGGTCGGCGAGGCCGCGCAAGGCGATGTTGCCGAGGCCGGAGGCGAGCCGGCCGGCCGGCGACGCCGCCGGCGCGGCGGCCGGGGCCGGGGCCGCGGCCACTCCCACGAAGAGGGCGACGTTGACGCAGTCGAGGTGGGCGACGCCGCTGAGGGAGAAGCGGAAGTCGCCGCCTCATCTCCTCCGGCTCGCCCGAATCAATTCGGGTCCGTGTGGGACTCGCAGATCGGGATGGCCGGCCGGCCGGAAGGGCTGACTCCGCTGACTGCGGAAGAGGACGACTTTGCCGAGCCGGAGATCCCCGAGTACCTGCTGGCGGAGAAGCGGCGGGCCGGTCGCGGTCAGGGCCGCGGCCAGGGCGGAGGGCGGGGCGTCAGGAGCGCCTATGCCTCGGCCGTCGATCGCGAGCGGTACGGACGGTCGTCATCGCGGTTCCCGGAACCGGCACGTCAACCCCAGTCGCAGCAGCAGCCACGACGTCGCGACGAGCGGCCGCCGCGGCAGAGCCAGCCGCGGCAGAGCCAGCCGCAGCAGCAACAACGTCGCGGCGGAGCATTGCCACGTGGCGCTGGTCGCGATTCAGCCGAGCCCTGGACCGAGGTTCCGCCGGAGCTGGAAGAGATCCTGCGCGCGCAACTCTCCACGAAGCTGGCCCGTCAGGGAGCGGCCCCGTCCGAGGCATCCGCGGGCCAGCCCGCCCCGGCTGCAGAGGCGTCTGCCGAGGCGGCAGAGCCGAAGACCGCCGCTCGACGTGGCGGACGCCGCAAGGTTGAAGCCGAGGCTCCGGCGGGCCCGGCCGAAAGCACCGAGGCGAGTGGCGAGAAGCCGAAGCCCGCGACTCGTAGCCGTCGGAAGCCGGCGACGCCGGCCGAGGGCGGGAAGAGCGCGACCGGCGCGAGTGAGAGCGGTGAAGGCAGCGCGCCGGCCGAAGCGGCTGCGCCCAAGCGCCGTGCCCCCGCGCGCCGGAAGGCGGCGGCAGCCTCCGCGCCGGCCGAAACGGACGGCGGCCAGGCCGGCGGCGAGCCGGCGGGGGAGTAGCCACCGGTTCGGCGAGCCAGGCCAGGCGAGCTCGGCAGATGGTCGCGCCGATCGCCAACGCAGTGACTCGTGGGCAGCCACGAGCCCTGGCCGAGGTCCATTCGATGATCCTCGGCCGTCCCGCGCATGCGGTTCTGCTCGTTGGTCCGGGCTCGGCCGGCAAGACGACGCTCGCCCTCGACCTGGCCGCGGGACTGCTGTGCCGTGACCCGGATCCCGGTGCGCGGCCGTGCCGCACATGCCGGGGTTGCCGCCTGGTAGCAACAGGCAATCATCCGGACCTCCATCGCCTCGCACCGGAAGGACCCGGCGGTCAAGTCCGGATCGGCGCCGCGACGGACCCGGACCCGGGCACGGTGCGCCATCTGATCGGCGAGCTGGCGCTCCTACCCGTCGAGGGCGGAGCGCGAGTGGCCATCGTCGAGCAGGCCCATCGCCTCAACGACGAGTCCCAGAACGCGCTCCTCAAGACGCTCGAAGAGCCGCCGGCCGGGGTCACCATCATCCTGTGCGCGGATGACGAGGAATGCCTTTTGCCGACGGTTCGGTCGCGCTGTGTGCGAGTTCGCCTCGGGGTCGTGGCCGGCCGCGAAATCGAAAGCTGGCTCGGCGAGCTGGGATTCGCCGACGCGCCTCGTGCCGCCAGGCTGGCCAGACTCGCCGGAGGCCGGCCGGGGCTCGCTCTGGCCTATGCTCGATCCACCGACGCGGAGCGTCTCCGGGGCGAAATCGCCCGCGGCATGATCGACATGCTGTCGATGAGTCGCCAGGCCCGTCTGGCCAGCACGCGGGACCTGGTGAAATCCGCGGCGGCTCTCGACGCCGCGTTGGAGGAGGGGCGGCGCAAGGGAACCTCCGAGACCGAGGCCGGTGAGGCCGCCGTCTCGACCGCCGGCCGGAGGCGAAAGGGTCGAGGTCCCGCCGCAGCCGGAGCCGACGGCGCAGAGGGCGATGGTGCCACGAAAGACGAGTCTGCCACTCCCAAAATGGCGGCCTCGGATCGGCGTTCCGCCGCGGCCACGCTGATGGAGATATGGGCCTCGGTCGGGCGCGACCTGGCAGTAGCCCGCAGCGGCGGGGCTCGTCAGCTGCGGGAGACTGAGATGGTCGACGAGATTCGGGCGTCCGCGACCGCGCTCGATGTCGCGAGCCTGACCGCCTTCCTGTCTCGGCTTTCGGACGTGGCCTGTCAACTGGAAGAGAACGTCAATCCAGAGCTGGCGCTGGATGTCCTGGCCCTGTCCTGGCCTCGATCGGCCGAGTCCGCGGCGGAGCGGAACGCTCGAGGGCGCCGATGACTCGGGGCGAGCCGGCTCGGCTCGAGGCGAGTGTCCGGGGGCGCGTCCACGGCGTCGGTTTCCGCTACTTCGTCCTGACTGAGGCGACACGTCTGGGCCTCACCGGCTGGGTCTCCAACGAACAGGACGGCAGCGTCCGGTGCGTAGCCGAAGGTCCCCGCCGGGACCTCGAGCGGCTGCTGGAGATGCTCCACGAGGGTCCTGCCTCCTCGATCGTGGAACAGGTCGCAGAGGACTGGCTGCCTTACACGGGCCGATGGGGCAGCTTCGGCCTCCGCTCCTCGGGCCACCGCGGCGACTAGCGTCTCGTGAACTTGCACCGCCGCGGCGACCAGCGTCTCGCGAACGGATGCGGCGACCAGCGTCTCGCGAACTTGCACCGCCGCGGCGACTAGCGTCTCGCGAACTTGCACCGCCGCGGCGACCAGCGTCCCGCGGAACGGATGCGGCCTGCACGATCGCCGGCAATCGAGGATCCGTTTCCGCCATTTACGTCCACCAGTGGTGCTGGAAGCGACTTGCGTCGCCCGTGTGGCTGGAACCGGCGCGTGGTCGTGGCAGGTCAGTCGTCAGCGGCTAACGCGCCGGCGATTCCGGCCCCGAATCCACCCCCCAGGCGTGCTCTGCGGGCTTCGAGGACCGTCCTCTGCGGATAGCACCACCACCGTTGGTATCTGACGGAAACGGCTGAGATCGGGCGGCGCCCCGCGGCTGAGATCGGGCGGCGCCCCGCGGCTGAGATCGGGCGGCGCCCCGCGGCTGAGATCGGGCGGCGCCCCGCGGCTGAGATCGGGCGGCGCCCCGCGGCTGAGATCGGGCGGCGCCCCGCGGCTGAGATCGGGCGGCGGGCTCGCGTCGGCGACGGCCCCAGCTCCGCCTAGGGCAGCGCGCGGAGCATCCCGCCGTCGATCGGAACGATCGTGCCGGTCTGGTAGCGGGCTGGGTCCGAGCAGAGCCAGGCGACGTAAGCACCCAGCTCGTCGGGGGTGCCGTAGCGGCCGGCCGGGATCGAACGTTCCAGTTGGGCCCGAACCTCTTTGGGCGTCGTGCCAGCCCGTTCGGACCGGGCGCGGTCCAGCGAAGCCACCCGCTCCGTGTCGAGCCGTCCCGGCAGAACGCCGTTCACGGTCACGCCGCTGACGATCACTTCGGGCGCGATGGTCTTGAGCCAGGCTTGCAGCGCGCTCCGGCAGGCGTTCGAGTACGCCAGTTCGGGAATGGGCTGCCGCACACCGGACGACATGATCGCCACGATCCGGCCCCAGCCGCGCCGGCGCATCGCGGGCAGCAGCAGCGTCGCCAGTTCGATCGGCGTGATGGCCAGGAGCTGAAATGAGCGGCGCCATTCGGCCACGTCCGTGGCGGTGGCTTCGGAGGTCGGCGGCCCCCCGGCGTTGAGGACCACGATGTCCACCTGCCCGAGCACCCGCTCGGCCTCGGCGGCGATCCGTGCCGCCGTCTCCGGCTCGTACGCGTCGCCGGAAATCGTGACTACATCGACGGAGTGGATCGCACGGATCTCCGCGGCCGCTCGCTCCAGACGGTCCCCGCCGCGCGACCATAACGCCAGCCGGCAGCCCTCCGCGGCGAGCCTCTCCGCGCTCGCTCGTCCGAGTCCCGCCGAAGCGCCCCCGACGAGGGCGGTCCGGCCGCGAAGCCCCAGATCCATCTCGACCTCCGGTTGGGTCGGCGCCCCTTTGCTCCTCCGGGCGCACCGACGCGATTGTCCACCGGATCTCCCGCCGTCGTCGAGCACGCGGCCGCCATGGCCTGCACAACGGGCTGGCCGCGGCGGCCGTCGAGAGCGGTCGAGCCCATCGACACGTCCGGGCTGGCGAGTCATCCGCTACGCTTGGCTCGTGAACAATCAAGCGGGACCGACCTCGCCACAACCCTCCGATGTCATTGAGCGTGCCGCCGCCGCGTACCGGGCCCTGGCCGACCTGGCTGAGACCGTCGAGGACGAGTGGCAGTACGTGACCGATCTCGTCGACGCCTACCTGCCCGGCATCAGGGCGCTGGCCGGGCAGGACGCGGAGCTGGAGCTTGAAGCAGTGGTGGCGATCGACGAGGCGATCGCCGAGATCGCGTCGATCACGGACCCGCACAAGGCGATCGACTGGCTCTCGACGTTCCCCCACGTCGTCGCACTCGCGGTCGCCGGAGACGTCGACTCGCCGACGGTCGATGCCCCGAAGGACGATCTCGAATCTCCCGAGTCGCCCGAGCCCGAACCGGACGAGGATTCGCCTTTCCGAGCCCTGCTGCGGGGCGATCGATGAGGTTTCAGGACGCTGCCCCGGACGCTCGGACCGTCGTCTACGCGGGGATCCAGGCGGAACCTCTGGTGGTTCGCGCGGCGGTTCTGCTTGCCGAGGGAACGCCGGCAGAGCGGTGGCTCGCCCGGGCCGTCATGAACGGCGAACGAACCGACCCGGAGATCTGGCGCCGGATCTTTCCTCAACTCTTCGGGCGGGACGCGGCGCCGGCCCTGCGCGACCATGCCGGCCTGGTGCTCGATGCCAGCCTCGATGTCGCCAACCGGGGCGAGGCCGCCCGAAGCCAGTACCGCGGCGCGATCGTCGAGGAGCTCACGGCCCGCCTCCTGGCTCGCCGAACCACGGCGGTGCGCCGAGAGCGGCGTGTCCTCTTCGACGGCGTGAGGGCCGAGATCCACCCCTACGACGTGACGGTCGAATTGGGCGCCAGGCCCGAGGTCTACGACTGCAAGTGGGGCGCTCGCGGGATCAACGCCGACGTCCTGAACCAGCTCGATGACGCCCGCGCTCACGCTTCCGATGAGGACGTGGACCTGGCCGTCGCGCTCGTGGTGTTCGACGCCCGTCGCTCCTGTGAACTGCGACTCGCCCGATCGACGGCCGAGCACGGCGGCACCGGGCTTGTCGCCCTGGAAGGGCTCGATGCGCTGGCGGAGACAGCAGTGTGAGCGATCGGTCGGCGGAAGCGCCCGCAACGGTACCGGCACGACCCGCGGTCCCGCCGGCCGACTTCGAGGACCAGTTGCCCTACAGGATCGTGCGACCGTATCGGGTGCGCTTCGAGGAAGCGACCGCCAACGAGACGATGCGGACGGCTATCTACCTGGCCTGGACTGCCGACATCGCCTGGCAGCACTCGACCGAGCTTGGATTCGGTCGGCAGTGGTATGCGGATCGGGGCCTGTTCTGGTTGGTGCGGGCGATCCGGCTCGACGTACTCCGGCCGACTCCCACCTACGGCGGCGTGGCCGTCAGCACACGCGTGCTCGGCTACCGCCGCGTCGCCGCCCGCCGCGAGAGCGAGGTTCGCGATCCTTCAGGCGAGCTGGTCGCGCTCCTGGAGATCGACTGGGTCATGACCAACGAGCGCGGCATCCCGACTCGTGTGCCGCAGGAGTTCCAGAAGTTCGTGGCCGCGGACGCGCCGGCCTTCGAGCTGCACAAGGTGGTCCTGCCGCCGACGCCACCGGACGCGTTCGAGCGGCCGATTCGCGTGCGGCGGCGCGACCTGGATCCGCTCGACCACGTCAACAACAGCGTGTATGTCGACTACGTGGAAGAGACGCTCGAGGCGGCCATGCAGGGCCCGCTTCTGGAGGCGACGCCGCGACGGTACGTTCTGGACTTCTGCTCATCCGCAGCCCGCGGCGAACAGTTCCTTGGCCAGGCGTGGCCGCGCGACGCCGGCTGGGCTTGCCGGCTCGTCCGCCAGGACGGCACCGACATCTTCCGGGCATGGGTCGGCCGCCTGTAGGCGTCGTGCGGCACGGGAGCCGGCGGGTACGACTCTTCGGCGATCGGGAGCGTAACTAGGCTGAGGGGCCCTCGTCCGGCTTGTGTTCGGCTTCCGGCGATTCGGCGCTCTGGGCGGCTCGCGCCGCCTCGGCACCGCGGCGGAGATCCGAAGCAAGGTCCTTGCTCCGGGCCGCCAGCCTGTCGCCGACGTGCTCAGTCACCGAGGCTGCCTTGTGGGCCACCGGACCGGCGTTCTCGGCCGCAACTGCGGCCAGTTCGGCGGCCTTGGCGGCCACGTCGCGAAGCACCGGCCCCGCCTGCCGCCCGGCCTGGTCGATCATCTCCTGGAGCTGGCCGACCCACCGCTCGCCGAGTTCTCGGGCCCGCGCCGCCTGCTCTCGGCGGGCATTCCAGCCACTCGCGCCCGGCTGCTCGGCATCCGGCTGCTCGGCATCCGGCTGCTCGGCGCCAGAACCCATCTGATCGTTCGATCCCATCTCATCACCTCGAACTGGGGCGGGGACTATCTGCCCCTCGTCAACTGGCTAGGGCAATCGTACGCCGGGAGGGAATGGGGCGCCCGGAACGGCTCGTGGTCAGGAGAACGGCTGGCGGGCCATCGGCGCCGGCGCCTGGGAGCGCCGCTCGTGGGCGATCAGCGCGGCGCCGGCGATCCCGGCGTTGTTTCGCAGTGATGCCAGGGCGATGGGCGTCTTGACCGTCAGGTAGGACAGGTAGTTGTCGGCCCGCTTGGAGGCGCCCCCACCGAAGATGAAGAGATCCGGCCAGAAGAGCCTCTCGAGCATGCGGAGGTAGTCGTCCAGGCCTACGGCCCAGTCCTTCCAACTCAGGCCGAGGCGGTCACGGGCCGCCTCCGACATCCGCTCTTCGGCGTCGCGGCCCTTCATCTCCAGGTGGCCCAGCTCGGTATTGGGAACCAGCTTCCCGTCCACGAACAGCGCCGAGCCCACTCCGGTCCCGATTGTGAGCACGATCACCAGACCCGGCTTGTCGCGTCCGGCGCCAAAACGGACTTCGGCCAGGCCCGCGACGTCGGCATCGTTGCCGATGGCCACTACCCGGTGCATGGCCAGACCCATCTCCTGTTCGGCGGGGAAGCCGATCCAGCCCGAATCGATATTGGCCGCCGTTACCGTGGCCCCATGCCGGATTGCCGTCGGGATACCGACGCCAACCGGAAAGGTGTCGCCGTCACTTGCATCCCACGGCGATGCCAGCCGGCGGACCAGACCGTCCATCACCGCGACCACCTCACGCGGGACGGAGGGTTGAGGCGTGGGCGTTCGCAGGCGATCGCCGATCAGGCGGCCGTTGACCACGTCGACCACGGCGCCCTTGATCCCGCTGCCGCCGAAGTCGAGCCCGATGGCTAGATCGCCCGGATCTGCGTCCTCAGGGCTGATACCTGTCGCGGTCGACTTGTACTCAGTGGTCACGGGCCCTCCTAACCTGGCTCAGGTGGTTCGATCTTTCGCTCGAGATCAGAAGTAGTTGACGCTGATTCCTCCGTCGATGACCAGGGAGGCTCCGTTCGTCCAGGCCGATTCGTCGGAGGCGAGATAGACGGCCAGCGCGGCGATCTCCTCGGCCCTGCCAAAGCGGCCGGTGGGGTTGCGGGCCAGCCGGATCTGCCTGGCCTTCTCGTCCTTGAGGAGCCAGTCCATCAGCAGCGGCGTCTCGACGGGCCCTGGAAGAATGGCGTTGGTGCGAATGCCCTGGGGCGCGAATTGAACGGCAAGCGATCGAGTCAGGGCCAGGACGGCCCCCTTCGAGGCCGTGTAGGCGTCCTGTGGGACGGAGCAGCCGAGCAGGGCCACGAAGCTCGACACGTTGATGATCGATCCGGAACGGCGCTCGACCATGCGCGGGATGGCGTACTTGCAGGCGAGGTAGACCCCCCGGACGTTGACCGCCATGACCTTGTCCCAGGCCTCCACCGGAGTGTCCACGACCGAATGGTCGTCCTCCGGCATGACTCCGGCGTTGTTGTAGAGGACGTCGAGCTTGCCGTACCTGCCGATCGCCAGGTCGATCATGGCCATGGCGCCGGCCTCGGCCGAGATGTCCACTGTGATTGGCGTGGCCTCACCCCCTGCGGCCTTGACCTGGCGCACGGTTTCCTCGGCGGCGGCGGTCTGGTTGTCCGCCACGATGACGCGTGAACCCTCAGCGGCGAAGCGCAGGGCGGCCGTCCGGCCCATGCCGCTGCCGGCGCCCGTTATCACCGAGACCTTGTCCTCCAGCCGCATACCCGCGCCTCCTGCCTGTGCCTGGAGCTCGGCCCTGCGCCGGCCCGGACGAAACCGCCGTTCCGTCGAGTGGCTGGCGCTAGCTTACCCGTCCGTCGACGCTCGGGACACCTGTTGCGCGGCTCGGACGGGAGTGGCTTTCGGGAGCGGTCAGGCCGCGAGGCTGGCGGCGATCGCCAGGCCTCCGAGCAGGCCGATCAGGACCGATGAGCCGGCCGCCAAACGGCGCAGCCCGGCCGGCCCGAGGCGGCCACGGAAGGCCGATACTGACGCCGCCAGGATGACCCACCAGGCCGCCGATCCGGAGAAGATTCCCAGGACGAGGGCCGCGGCCACCGGGGCCGAATGACCGGCCAGGCCCAGGCCCACG
The DNA here is from genome assembly GCA_963814125.1 of uncultured Chloroflexia bacterium. GTDB lineage: Bacteria > Chloroflexota > Limnocylindria > Limnocylindrales > CSP1-4 > Fen-1039. Next base: position 44,463 of record CAWFBR010000011.1, on the reverse strand, counting down.
AACGCCGCCGCGAACGAGAGGATCGTGGCCGGGTTGGCGATGGTGAGGCCGAACGTCGTGGCATAGGCGGCAAGCAACGTGCGAGGTGGCCTATCGCCCGCCGCCTCCGGCGGACGGATCAACGAGTGGGCCGCAAGTATCAGCAGGAAGCAGCCGCCAACGACGCCGAGCACCCGCCGCTGGCCCACGAGCAGGTCGGCCACCGCGGTGAGGCCGAAGGCGGCGACGGAGGCATAGAAGCCGTCTGCCGTGGCCGCGCCCAGGCCGGAGACCGCTCCGACGAGGGCGCCCTCCACGAGGCTTCGCCGGATGCACAGGAGCCCGATGGGGCCGATGGCTGCGGCGATGGCGAAGCCGATGACCAGACCCCGCCCGAACGACCACGTGAGATCCAAGTCCCCGATCCTCCCGGTGCCGTGGTCCCTGCGACCTCGGATTCAATCGACAGGGGCACTGCTCGCGCCAAAGGCTATCCTGGATCGAGCGTCGCGGCCGGACTCATGCGCCGGTGCGCGCTGGCAATGAAGGAGCCACGATGACCAGCTCCGGGGGAACGGCGGGCTCCAGGCCCATCAGGCAGCGCGGCATTACCGTGGCGGTGGCCGGCGGTACCGGTTTCGTGGGCGGCGCGATCGCGCGGGAGCTGGCCCGCCGTGGGCACCGGGTCGTGGTCCTGTCTCATCGGCCGCCGGCCCGTCCCGGCAAGGGGTCGTCCGAGGATCCCGCCTCGCCCTTCGAGCGCCGGCAGGCGGACGTGGCGCGCCCTGACCAGCTGGCGGTCGCGCTGGCCGGTGTCGAAGTCCTGGTAATCAGCCTCGCCTTCCGCAACTCGCCGATCGAGGCGCCCCGCCGCGGCCGGACCTTCGATCGCGTCGACGCCGATGGCACCGTGGCACTCGTGGACGCCGCCAAAGCGGCAGGCGTGCGGCGTCTCGTATACATGTCCGGGGCGGGCGCCGCGCCGGACGCCCCCCGCCACTGGTTCCGGGCCAAATGGCGTGCCGAGGAAGCCGTCCGGAACAGCGGAATCCCGTACACGATCTTCCGGCCGAGCTGGATCTACGGCCCCGGCGATCGGTCCCTCAACCGTTTCCTCGGCTTCGCCCGATGGCTGCCGTTCGTGCCCCAGATCGGCAACGGCCGCCAGCTCCTTGTCCCTGTCTTCGTCGACGACATGGGTCGCCTGATCGGCGACGCTCTCGAGACCGCCGCCGCGACCGGCGCCACGCTCGAGGTCGGTGGGCCCGAGACTCTGACGATGGACGACGTGATCCGGGAGGCGCTGCGAATTCAAGGCCGGCGACGGCTGATCCTCCACGCCCCCCCCGTGCTGATGAAGCTGCTCACCCGGCCGCTCACGCTGCTGCCGTCACCGCCAATGACCCCGGACGCGATAGATTTCGTCGTCCAGTCCGCGCCCGTGGACACGGGCCCGCTGACCGCGGCACTGCCCCGCCCGCTCGTGCCCCTCACCGACGGCCTGGCTACGTACCTAGCCCCGAAACGTAAGGGCTCGCCAGGCTGACAGGCGGGAGATTCGGCCGCGCACGAGCTAGCGCCAAGGCACGATCCGGCGGTGGTCTACCCGGCGGTGGTCTACCCGGCGGTGGTCTACCCGGCGGTGGTCTACCCGGCGGTGGTCAACCCCGTTCCAGGTAGCGCTCGCGGTCCCAGGCGTGGACCGCGGAATCGTACGCGTCGCGCTCCACGCGGGCCGCGTTGAGGTAGTGATCCACGACGTCCGGGCCGAAGATCTCCACGGCCGCCTTGCTCTTTGCCAGCAGCTCGATCGCCTCGTAGAGCGCCCGCGGCATCTTGTCGCAGCGCTTCGCGACGTAGCCGTTGCCCTTGTACTCGGCCGGTGGCTCGATCTTGTGCTCGATCCCGTACAGCCCCGCCCCCACTTCGGCGGCGTACGCCAGGTAGGCGTTCATGTCGCCGCCGGGGAAGCGGTTCTCGATGTGCAGGCCCGCGCCACGGCCGACGATGCGGAAGCCGGTCGTTCGGTTGTCGCGGCCCCAGACCACGTTCACGGGGGCCCAGCTCGCGACCGCGTAGCGCTTGTACGAGTTGACGTTGGGAGCGATGAAGAGTGCCAGCTCGCGCTGCAGGGCCATCATGCCGCCCAGGAACCAGCGCATGGTCTGGCTCATGCCGTAGGGCTGCGCGCCCTCTTCGTAGAACAGTGGCTTCGCGCCTGTCTCGTCCCAGACCGAGATGTGGAGGTGGCCGCTCGAGCCGGTCCAGTCGGCGTAGGGCTTTGCCATGAACGTCAGGCCGTACCCGTTCAGCCAGGCGATCTCCTTTGCCCCGTGCTTGAACAGGACGCTCCGGTCGGCCGACTCGAGGACCTCGTCGTAGCGGATGTTCACCTCGTGCTGAGACGGTGCCGCCTCGCCCTTGCTGAACTCGATGGGAATCCGGGCCTCGGTCATCTGGTTGCGGATCTGCCGATACAGCGGTTCGAGCTTGGTCGCCTGGAGGAGGTGGTAATCCTCGTTGTAGTAGCCGACGCGCTCGACGTCGTTGTAGCCCTTCTCACTCAAGTCCTCGAAAGTGTCGCCGAGAACGTAGAACTCGAACTCCGTGCCGGACTTGACGGTGTACCCGAGGGCCGACGCGCGTTCGACCTGGCGCTTCAGCATCGTCCGCGGCGAGATCGGGATCTCGAGACCGGTCTCCTCGTCGATCGCGTCGCAGAGGACGATGGCAGTCGACTCCAGCCAGGGCAGGATCCGCGTCGTTTCCCAGACTTCGCGGCCGACCCAGTCGCCGTAGCCGGTCTCCCAGTTCATCAGCTTGAAGCCGTCGGGCGTGTTCATCTCCATGTCCGTGCCCAGCAAGTAGGTGCAGAAATGGATGCCGTGATCGACGACGCCCTTGAGGAACGCCTCGGCCTGGACGCGCTTCCCCATCAGACGACCCTGCATGTCCGTGATGGCGACGACGACGGTGTCGACTTGTCCGTTTCGCACCAACTGCCGCAGTTCCTCGAACTGCCTGGGGACGGCTTGGCCGGTGCCGTGCCCGGCGGAGTCGGTGGCGCCGTGCTCGTCGCTCATCGGATCCTCCTGTGCTGCGCCGCCAGGTACCTCGAGGCATCCGGCGCTCCTCTGGCCGGTATTGTGGCGTCTGCCACGCGTCGCGGCCAGCTTTGGCCGCTTGCCGCCCTTGTGCCGGCGGCAGGGACTCGGCGCAGGCGGGTGCTTCTCACGCCAGTCTAGGGGGCGGCGCGGGCCGGGACGGTATCATCACCGCACCCGACCGCACCTAAAGAACCTCATCTGAACACGCGCCACGCCGCTCCGGGCCGAACCGTGGCAGACTTCGAGTCTTCCCCGCGTTCGGCTCGGGGCCAGAGCCAGACCCGTCCCGACAGGATCGGCCAGGGCGCAGTCGAAGAGCGGATATCGACCACAGGTGGAAATGCCTAGGTGAACCACAACCACGGCGAGACTCGGCCAGGCGACAGCGCCGACGGAGACGCCATCGAACCTGTGGAGCGTTCCGGCCCGGTCCCGAAACAGCTGGAGCTGCCCCGCAAGGCCGACCTGACCCGGCCCGATCAGGCGCGCCGGACGCGTATCGTGCGTCCGACGTCGTCGCGGAGCGTCTCAGGCCGCGAGCCCATGGATGAGCCGGAGCCGGAGCCGGAGCCGAAGCCGGTGCAGAAGCCGGTGCGCCTGGCTTCGCCGCACCCGCTGTCTCGGCTGCGGTTGGGTGACTCGGGTACCCGACGCTCGAAGGTCGGGCTGCCCGGCTTGGGTGCATTGGGCCGGCGGCCGGCGGTCGCGGGCGAATCAACCCCAAGGCGGCCCGGCGTGGGGCTGCGCAGGGTTGGTCTTCCCAGCCTTCGGACGGTCTTCGCCCTCACCGGCATCGTCGCCACCGTGGCTGTTGTGGCGAGCCTCCTGACGGCACTTCCCAGCAACCCGGTCGCGCCGGCCTCCACCGGTAGCGTTTATCAGATCAGCTGGCGCAGCGCGACTAAGCCGCCCGACACCAGGTTCGAATTCGGCCCCTACTTCACTTCGTTCGGCGACAGCCTCCTCATGCTCGGGACCAATGGCTCGACGACCACGGTCTGGTCGTCCGGCGACGGTTCGACGTGGAACCAGGTTTCCAGCTCCGGCGCCTTCGAGGTCTCCGGGCGTCGCTTCGTCGCTCAAGGCTTCTCCGATGATGGCAACGGGGGCCTCATCGCGGTCGGCAACAGCTTTGGATCGGCCGCGACCGATGTGGTCGCCACCGCCTGGCGCTCACGCGACGGCAAGACGTGGGTTCCCGCCGAAGTCGATTCGAGCGCGGGCCAGGAGATGATCGGCGGTGCGACGACCAGATCGGGGGCGGTGGTCACGGCCGGCAACGGAGTGGCCTGGTTCTCCCCCGACGGCCAGCGTTGGACCCCCTATGTGCTTCCCGAGGCCCAGAACTACATTCCCCGGGCGGTCGGGTCGTGGGACGGCGGGTTTGCCATCGTCGAGCTCTGGAACGGCACCGGCGCGCCTCACTCGGCGGTGTGGTACTCGACAAATGGGCGGGACTGGAACCAGGGCGCCTCCCTCGACGGTTTCGACGCCCGCGGCATAGCTGGTTTCGGTGGCCGAATCGTGGCCGTCGGTAGCGACACGGGAGCCGCGGCTGAGGGGATGGCGGTATCGTGGACCTCCACTGACGGCAAGACCTGGGTCAAGTCCACCGCCCCCTCAGACCAATCCAAGACGGCCATGGATGGCGTCACCGTCGTCGACGGCAGCTTCGTGGCGGTCGGGGCCGCGGACACAAACCCGGCCGGTGCCGCCACGCAGGCGACCCAGGCAGGGTTGTCCGTTTGGGTTTCGGACGATGGAATCTCATGGCTGTCGATCGCGGCCGGGCCACAGCCGCTCACTCATGGGCGAATGGCGGTGGTAGGCGGCCGCGTGGTGGTGGTTGGCGGGACCAGCAGCGGGCAGGGAGTCCTCGCAGGCGACGTCACGCTCGGACCCACTCGAACGCCCACCCCCGGCCCTTCCGCCCCGGCCGAATTCGCCCTCTCGCTCAAGGCCGGCGACTCGCCGATGATCGTCGACGTTGGCCCTTCGGATACGCTCGGTCCCGTGGTGGCCACCGGCACCAAGTTCCTCACGTTCGTCACCCAGCCATCTGGAACCTCGATCTGGTCATCGGACAATGGCAGCCTGTGGGCGCAGGAATTTGGGCCGGACGCATTGGTCACACCCGAGAACACCGGCCGGCCGGTCGTGCTCAAGGCAATCGGCGACCGCAACGGCGGCGTCATCGCCATCGGACGCGTGACGAGCGCCTCGGGCGACACCGGGACCATCTGGCTGCTGCCCCAGGATGGCAAGTGGCAACAGGCGACCCTCGAGGACCCGCCCCCACCGGAGTTCTCGTCGATCGCCGCCGGACCGAACGGGTTCGTCGTTGCCACCGACAAGGCGGGCGGCTCGCCGCTCATGTACTCGACCGACGGCCAGACGTGGAACGCCGCCACGATCTCCGTGGCCGACGGATACGGACTGACCGTGGGCACGTACAAATCGGGCTTCGTCGCGACGGGCAACGACCCGACGCGTCAGGGCGTCTCGACGGCGTGGACCTCGCCGGACGGAGTCACGTGGACGATGCGCCCCGACTGGCATCTTCCGGTGAACGTCACGCAGGTCTTCGGCATAGGCGAAGATCTGGTGGCGATCACGAACGGATCCGGGGTCGCGCCAACCGCTTCGGCCACGGCCTCGGCCGCCGCCCCGGCATCGGCCTCGGCCTCTGCATCGGTCGCGCCCACGGCCAAACCCACGGCGGCCGCCAGCCCGAGCGCCGATCTGCCCAGTTCCTGGTGGTGGTCGACCACGGGCGTCAAATGGCAGCCGTCGGGCCTCAAGACCTCCGGCGGCAACTGGTCCATCGTCGACGGCCAGATCTTCGCCCTGGACGTGCCGCTCTCCCCGACTAACAACTGGACTGCCTGGAGCAGCGCGGACGGCAAAAACTGGCAGCGTCCCCTCGCCCCAGCGATGACCTTCGGCGGCTCGTCCAGCTGCCGCATCGCCTCCACCCCCAGCCAGATGGTCGTGGTGGGCTGGGAGGCTAAGGGCCAGCTCAAGGACTACTTCGGAAGCGTCGTCAGCCGCTAGAACCGGACCCCAGCCCAACTCAGAACGCGGCAGGCCGTCGGGCCCGCCGCGTTCCGCACTTACCCAGAAGAAGTAGCTAGGCGCCGGCTTCCTCGAGTTCTTCGGCGGCGTGCTCGAACTCGCGCTCGATCTCCGTCATCTCGGCTTCGACCTTGTGCATCTTCGGCCCCGCGAAGTGCCGGCGTGCCCAGGCGAAGTAGTAGACGACCAGCAGCGCCACCGTCGCGACCATGAACGGCCACGAGATGTTGCCCGAGGTCGGGAACGAGAAGAGGACCATCAGGACGACGATCCAGAGCAGGGCCAGGACGGCGATCGGCCGAGACCAGCGGCCCAGGCTCCAAACGCGTTCCGAGCGCCAGGCGTCGCTCCTCAGCGCCAGCCATATCGGGATGCCGTAGGCCGCGTACAGGAAGATCGTGGAGATGGCGGTGACAATGATGATGGCCGTGCCGCCACCGACCACGCCCGCGGCCACCGTGAAGAGCCACGCAATCACGACCATGGCCACCATCGAGTTGGCCGGCGTGCGGTAGTGATGTGAGACGCGCTTGAGCCAGCCGGAGCCGGGGATCCCATCGTCGCGGCTGAACGCGTAGAGCATCCGTCCTGCCGACGCGATCGAGGAGAGCCCGCAGAAGGCCATTGCGATGCCGATGCCCGCGGACAGGACCTGGCCGATCTGGCCCAGGTTGTAATTGAGGATCTCGATGACGGCAGCCTTGTTGCCGAAGTAGTACTGGCTCGTGTTGGAGGTGTCCGTCGGCAGCGTCGCCGGGAAGAGTCCCGACAGGTTCGGAAGATGCGTGGTCAGAGCGAACAAGAAGACATAGCCGACGACCGCGGACACGGCCACAGACAGGAAAAGGCCCCAAGCGCTCGAGAGCCGGGCCGCGACCGTCTCTTCCGCAACGTGAGCCGAGGCGTCGTAGCCCGTGTAGGTCCAGTTGGCCTGGAGCAGCGAGAACATGAATGCGCCCAGGAGCGGGTAGGTGATGGCGGGACCGTATTGAAGGTTGGCGAAGCCGAGGTTGTTGTTCCAGCTGCCGCCCTGATCGAGCGGCTGGATCGAGAACATGCTCAGGCCGGAAGCGTCCGGCTTGCCGATGGCGAAGATGAGGACGACGACTGCGACGACTATGACGATGTGCCACCAGACGCTGACCTGGTTCAGGACGGCGACAAGGTTGATGCCGCGGATGTTCATCACCAGCTGGATCACCATCAGCACGCCCATGGTGACGAGCTGGCCGGTCAAGATCGCAGTGCCGCCGAGCGAGAGCAGGATGCTCGAGTTTGTGTAGTCGACGCTCGCATGTGAGAGCAGGGGCGTGACGATCGTGTCGTTGAGGAAGAAGGCCGCAGCGAAGTTGATCCCGGCGACGATGGCGAACTGGCCGATGAGGTTGAGCCAGGCGGTCCACCAACCCCAGTTCTTGCCCTTCATGCGGCTGGCCCAGTAGTAGAGGCCGCCCGCCGTCGGGTATGCCGACGCGATCTCGGCCATCGAGGCCGCAATCATGAGGACGAAGATGGTGACGAGAGGCCAGCCGATCAGGCTGGCGGCCGTGCCCGCCCATGCCAGGCCGTAGTCGTAGAGGATGACCGCGCCGGTCAGGATGGAGATGATCGAGAAGCTGATCGCGAAGTTCGAGAACCCGCCCATCGTGCGGAAGAGTTCCTGCGCATAACCCAGGCGGTGCAGGTCGTGAACGTCCTGCTGGATGACTTCCTCGCGAGTCCTGGGGATCTGTTGCTGGGTCATGCCGGACCTCCTCCGTCCTGGGGCGCCAGACCTGGCGGACCGGGGCACACGGCGCCCGGTCGCCTGGTGACCGGAATGTCCAGACCGCGGCTGTGGGTCGGCGGTCGGTCCCGGCAATATACCCGTTCGCGAAGGTGGAAATGTACCGGTCTCTCGGGGCGGGCCTGGATTCGGCCCGCCGGAAGGACCGGACGGGGCCTTTCGGACCGCTACTCGGTCACCAGTCGACGAGCGGGACGGCCCGTCAGATCGTCGGCTTGCCGGCCATGAGCGAGACGATCAGCACGACCAGGATGGTCAGGAAGATGCCGCCCCGCGCGGCGCGCGCTCCAAGGGCGGCCATCTGAGCCGCCGGATCCGGGGCCCCGGCCACCCGCATCGTGGCGGCAGTCGCAAGCGCGGCGCCGGGACCCGCGGCCAGGGCGGTGCGGCCCGCCGCGAGTTCGGTGGCCAGCTCGATCATCCGGTCTACCGTTCGAACCTGGATCAGGATGGCGAAAGCGATGGCCACAACGTAGAGGATGATCGCAGTCAGGAGCCAGTGCGCGGCAGGCAGGTCGATCCCTTCGGACCAGACCAGCAGGCCGCCGCTCACGGGCATGGTCAACGCAAGGGGGATGACCACTCGTTTCTCTATCTTGTCCGTGAGTCGCAGCGCGAACAGGCCGTGCTGAGGTTCAGCGGCAGCCATACGGGCGATGAGCGGGAAGATGAAGCTTGGGCCAAAGGCGGCTATGGCGGTGAGAATGTGAATTGTCAGAAAGAGCGGTACCAGGTCGGACATGTAGCTCTTCTCCGCGGACGTGTTGGACGGGCAGAGCGAGACGCTCCTCGCCACGGTGGACGAGAAGAGGATATGGGGGCGGTCGCCCGAGTCACCGCTCGTCGCGCGGGACGCATCGTCGATCCGCTGGGCGGGACTGCACGGCCGCAGAGTCGCGACCCGGCGGCTGTGGCCGGCGGCTATAGAATCGAATGACGCCGGCGCCCCGCGCGGCCAACGGCCGGCAGCCGCTTCGAGCCAGGAGCAAACCGCCATGACCCCCGACGCCGCAGGCCAGCCCAAGCCGGCCGTCCCCAGTACCGCAACTCCGCCGGCGCCCGGGGCCGGTTTCCGGATCGAGAAGGACCCTCTGGGCTACCTGGAAGTGCCCGCCTCCGCCTACTACGGCGTCCAGACGGCGCGCGGCATCCACAACTTCCCGATCTCCGGCGGGCGGCCCCACCCCGCTCTCGTGAGAGCGACCGTCCAGGTCAAGAAGGCGGCCGCTCGGGCCAACATGGCCACCGGCCGGCTGCCCAAGCAGCTCGGCAACGCCATCGTCGAGGCTGCCGACGAAATCCTCGCCTCGACCGAAGAGACCCGTGACGAGTCCGAAGAACTCGAGCCGACCCCCCGCCGCGACCCGATGAAGGCCGCCTTCGAGGCCGCCCGCGTCGCCAAGCAGCTCGATCTGGTCGACAACTTCCGGATCGACCCATTCCAGGCCGGCGCAGGCACGAGCCACAACATGAACGCCAACGAGGTGCTGGCCAACCGAGCCATCGAGCTTCTCCACGCCAGCGGCGTCGGCTCGGGCAAGCGCGGCGATTACACGGTCGTGAGCCCGAACGACCACGTCAACATGGCCCAATCCACCAACGACGTCTTCCCGACTTCGATGCGGATCGCCACTCTGGACCTGATCCACGAATACACGTGCGTTGCCGAAGACCTCATCGCAGCCTTCCAGGCGAAGGCTGGCGAGTTCGACGACGTCATCAAGTCCGGCCGAACGCACATGCAGGACGCGGTCCCGATACGGCTCGGCCAGGAGTTCGCCGCCTACGCGCTGACACTGCGCCGCGGGCTCGACCGCCTCCAGACCGCCGCCGGTTCGATCGCCGAGCAGAACATCGGGGCAACCGCGGTCGGCACGGGCCTCAACGCCGAACCGGAGTACATCGATCTCGTGCTGAGGTATCTGGCCGAGCAGACGGGCCATCCGCTCCGCGGCGCCGAGCACCTGGTCCAGGCTACCCAGTCTATGCGCCCGATGCTGGAGGTCTCGGCGGCGTTGCGCGGCATCGCCGTGGACCTGATCAAGATCAGCGAGGACCTCCGGCTCATGTCCTCGGGCCCGATGACAGGCTTCGCGGAGATCACCCTGCCGGCCGTTCAGCCGGGCAGCTCGATCATGCCGGGCAAAGTGAATCCGGTCATGGCCGAGTGCCTGTCGATGGTTTGCTTTCGAGTCATCGGCAACGACACGACTATCGCCTGGGCTGCCTCCGCGGGCCAGCTCGAGTTGAACGTGATGATGCCGGTGATCGCCCACACCGCCCTCGAGTCGCTCACGATCCTCAGCAGCATGAGCCGCGCTTTTACCGAATTCTGTGTGGCCGGGATCGAGGCCAACCGCGAGCGCGCCCGGGACTTGATGGAGCACTCCTCGGCGCTCTCCACGCCGCTGGCGCCCTACCTGGGCTACGCCCTGGCCGCGGAGATCTCCAAGCAGGCGGTCCGTGAGCGCCGCACGATCCGTGAGATCGTCATCGAGCGAGGCATCTTCACCGGCGCGGAACTGGACGAGCTGCTCGCTCCCCACGAACTCACCGAGCCGGGGGTGGCCGGCGGCTTCCGCTTCACGCCGAAGCTGCCCAAGGGCTAGGCGTCGGACGTTCCGCCGGTACCGCGTTCGCGCCGCGAACTGGTCCGCGGTCGACCTCCTGGTGGAACCGAGATGGCCGGTCCGTCCTGCCCGTGCGTGGCCGCCTAGACTGAACGCGTGCCAGAACTGCAGGCGGAGACCCTCCGGACGGTCCTGCGGCGTTTCGCGACGGGCGTGGCTGTTGTCACGACATGGGACGGCGACCGCCCGTGGGGCACCACGGTGAATTCGTTCAACTCGGTCTCTCTCCGGCCTCCCCTCGTTCTGGTCGCCTTCAACCGCGACCGGCGCATCGTTCCGGCCCTGCGCGAGGCCGGCCGCTACGCCGTGAACATCCTCGGGGAGGACAGACAGGCCCTTTCCGACTGCTTCGCCGGAGGGCCCAGACCGGCAAGCGACCCCGGCAACGGCGACCCGGCTGCCGGCGGCCCCTCGTCGGATGGCGATCCTGCCGTCGGCTCACTAACCGATCGGGGCGAGCTGTGCGGCGCCGGCTGGGGCCCGGGCACCACGGGCTTGCCGATCCTGGACGACGCGATCGCCAGTCTCGAGTGCACCGTCGTTGACGTCCATTCGGCCGGCGACCACGATCTCTACATCGCGCGCGTGGATGCCGCCTCTGCCGGCGGCGACCAGACCCTGCCGCTCCTCTACTACTCGGGCCGCTACCTGCGTATCGAGCGCGCCAGCCTCCACGATCTCGAGGGCAAGCCGGAGCGGTAGGAGGCTCCGGATGGGCGTGTCGCCGGCGACCTACCCGGACCCACCGCTTCATCAGGTGAGACACCTACTCAGTAAGGCTGGACGCACCTACCCTCTACCGAGCGTGGATTGCTCGTGCGTTGCGTGTTACGCAACAATCCCTAAGGAATGTACTAGACATTGCGGGTCCTGGCGCCCATCTTTGGACCGACATCCGAAGGCGGGTAGCTACCCAGGGTGCTGGTGGATGTCACGTACCGGGCAATATGCCTCGTTTCTCTTCCCGCCCCGGTGGGCTGCGGCGGTCACTGCCGCGGCGGCGGCGTCCAGGAGGGACGGCCTGCCAGATGCGGGATCTGACTTCATCGCTGGAGGAACGCAAATGATCACCACTTCTCGAAAGCTCATACTCGCGGCCCTCACCTCGGGCGCGCTCTTGCTCGCCCTGGCGGGGGGCGTTGCGGCGCATACCGCTTCCGCCACATGCGAGCACATCACCCTTGCCAACTCCTCCCTGAACGCGAGCGTCTACACGCATAAGGTCCCGTTCGACGACTCGGTCGGCAACCGCGTGTTAGGGCCGGTCGCGGGTAACCACACGTACCTGATTGCCCCCGGCACGTACGACGTGGAGTGGACGGACGGGGTTATCGTCAAGAACCTCGTGGTCGGCACCTGCCCGACGCCGACTCCCACCAAGACACCCACACCTACACCCACACCGACCCCTACCCCCACACCGACGGTGACTCCGACCCCGTTCCAGTCGTTCCAGGGTGAGACCGCCACACCGTCGACGGATCCTTCTCAGAGTCCCTTCCAGTCCTTCCAGGGTGAGACGGCCACGCCTGTCCGAAATCTCACACCCCCGCCCACCAGCACCGGTAGCGGCTCTTCGGGCAACGGTTCGACGCCGCTCTTCGCCCTGCTCATCTCCTTCGCGATCGGCGTGCTCGGGTTGGCTGCCGTGGAAGTTCAGCGACGGAGCATCCGCCGCTAGGGACACGCCAACGGCCGCCTAGAGCGACCTCCAGAGATCTGACAGGACCGACGGGTCGTGCGAACGGCTCGTCGGTCTCTTCGTGTGGGCGGGTCGTCCGATCTGTGCCAGAGCCTGCTGTCGTCTCGCCGACACCTAGTGCATATCAACGGTGCCGCTTGGCACCGAAGTACTGGACTACCACTCGCCTAATGGGTAGTCTTACCCAACCCAAGTGGGTGCCACTCCATCCATTTTGCCCCCTTTCTTGAGGGCCGAGATCATCACAGGGAATCAGGAGGAACGGTAATGGTCAATCTTGCAAGAAGGGGCGGATTGCGCCGCGCCGGTGCGATCGTCGCGGGCCTGCTGCTGGCAACCAGCGCCATGGCCGGGTCCGCAAGCGCGGTCGGTGCCGTGACCATCACCGCGGATCAGAACCCGAATCCGGTCGCGCGCAACAGCTCCGCGACTTACTCGATCAGCATTACAAACAGTTCCGGCTCCACTCGCTACGTCCGAGTGTACGCAAACACAGGCACTGGGCTCTCGGCTGCGTTGACTCCTACCGCCTGCCCTTCCATCGCGGGACACGCTTCAGCCAACTTCACCCTCACCGTAACGACCTCGGGGACGACTCCTCTCGGCTCCAGCAACTTCTACGTCACCATCCACGACTACAGCGGCACACCCTGCGGTGCCAGCACCTACCAGTCGACCGCGGACAGCAACTCGGTCGCGATCGTCGTCAAGACACCGCAGACCATCGCCTTCGACCCGGCGCCCACGGGCGTCACGGTCGGAGCGATTGGCGTCAGCGTTAGCGCCACCGCCACCTCGACTCTGGACGTGGCATACAGCTCCACCACTCCGTCGATCTGCTCGGTCGACGGCAGCAGCGGGGCCCTCACGCTCCTGGCCATGGGTACCTGCACCATCGCCGCCGATCAGGCCGGCAACGGCACCTATGGCCCGGCCCCGCAGGTCACTCAGAACGTCGCCGTTAGCCTGAACCCCCAGACCATCACCTTCGACGCGGCGCCCACGGGCGTCACGGTCGGAGCGATTGGCGTCAGCGTTAGCGCCACCGCCACCTCGACTCTGGACGTGGCATACAGCTCCACCACTCCGTCGATCTGCTCGGTCGATGCCAGCACCGGTGCCCTCACGCTCCTGGCCATCGGCACCTGCACCATCGCCGCCGACCAGGCCGGCGACGGCACCTATGACGCCGCTCCGCAGGTCACTCAGAACGTCGATGTCGCCGCCACACCGGCCCCGAGCCTCGGCCTTGTCGCCGCGGCCGTGGAGACGAGCTTCACCGCGGCTGGCGATGTGCTCCACTTCAACTTCACCCTCACCAACACCGGCAACACGGACCTCACCGGGCCGTTCCAGGTGACCAGCGACAAGGTCGTTCCCGTCACCTGCCCGGTGACCGCGACACTCGCCCTTGGAGCCTCGATCGTCTGCACCGGGACCTACACGGTCACCGCGGCGGACGTGACTGCCGGGTCAGTCGTTCAATCGGCGACCGGCCAGGGCTTGGACGGCCGGACGCAAGTCGTGACCGATCCCTCGGCAGTAACCGTCCCCAAGGCGCAAGCCGCCGCGACCCAGACGGTTCTGTCCGCGACGGCCGTTGCGAGCCAGGGCGTCACGGCGCCGCCGACCAGCACCACAGGCGGTTCTTCCGGCAACGGAACCACGCCGCTCTTCGCGCTGCTGATCTGCCTCGCCTTCGCGGGCCTCGGCCTGCTGGCGGTTCAGGCACAGCGCCGGACCGTGCGCCTGTAGCGCCACCTCAATGGTCGCCAGGGGCGACCCGAACAGAGTGAGCAATGCCGACGAGCCGTGCGAACGGCTCGTCGGTTTGTTTAGGCGTTCGGCGCTCCGTGTTCGGCTCGAGAGAGTGCCGGCGGTGCTCGAGCCTGCGCTCCCCAATCGACCACGACCGCCAATAGTCGTGCCAGAGCCTGCTGTCGTCTCGCCGACACCTAGTGCATATCAACGGTGCCGCTTGGCACCGAAGTACTGGACTACCACTCGCCTAATGGGTAGTCTTACCCCCACCTAATGGGGTCTAAGTCACTTCACTTATTCGCTCTCCCTGGCGGGAGTGCAGGAATCATCAGGGAATCAGGAGGAAACGGAATGCTGCTCAACCTAGGAAGTAGGGGCGGATTGCGCCGCGCCGGTGCCATCGTCGCGGGCCTGCTGCTGGCGACAAGCGCCATGGCCGGGACCGCGAGCGCGTCCATCGGCACCGTGCATTTCACCGGAACCACGAGCCACACCGTCGCCCAAGGCGACCACGCCGACTACACGATCGACGTTACCAACGGAAGCAGCCACAACGACCGCTACTACCAGGTGCACTCGGTGTCCTACAGCACGCTTGGTGGCGCGTTCTATTCGACTGCGTGCGTTCACATCAACCAGAGCGTAACCGCGCATCTCACCATCAGGGTCACCACCACGGGACTCACTCCGACGGGCTCGCACAGCTTCACCGTGACCGTCTGGGAATACGACAACTCCGACTGCTCCGGTTACAACAGCACAGGGACCAGCAACAACTCGGCCACGATCGTCGTCAAGGCCCCGCAGACCATCACCTTCGACGCGGCGCCCACGGGCGTCACGGTCGGAGCGATTGGCGTCAGCGTTAGCGCCACCGCCACCTCGACTCTGGACGTGGCATACAGCTCCACCACTCCGTCGATCTGCTCGGTCGACGGCAGCAGCGGGGCCCTCACGCTCCTGGCCATGGGTACCTGCACCATCGCCGCCGATCAGGCCGGCAACGGCACCTATGAGGCCGCTCCGCAGGTCACTCAGAACGTCGCCGTCGGCTTGAACGCCCAGACGATCACCTTCGACCCGGCGCCCACGGGCGCCACGGTCGGAGCTAGCGGAGTCAGCGTCAGTGCCACCGCAAGCTCGGGTCTGGACCCGGAATACAGCTCCACCACTCCGTCGATCTGCACGGTCGATGCCAGCACCGGCGCCCTTACGCTCCTGGCCATCGGCACCTGCACCATCGCCGCCGATCAGGCCGGCGACGGCACTTACGCCGCGGCCGCCCAGGTCACCCAGGACGTCGATGTCGCCGCCACGCCGGCCCCGAGCCTCGGCCTTGTCGCCGCGGCCGTGGAGACGAGCTTCACCGCGGCCGGCAACGTCCTCCACTTCAACTTCACCCTCACCAACACCGGCAACACGGACCTCACCGGGCCGTTCACTGTGACCAGCGACAAGGTCGTTCCCGTCACCTGCCCGGTGACCGCGACACTCGCCCTTGGAGCCTCGATCGTCTGCACCGGGACCTACACGGTCACCGCGGCGGACGTGACTGCCGGGTCAGTCGTTCAATCGGCGACCGGCCAGGGAGACGGTGGCAAGGGGCAGGTCGTGACCGATCCCTCGGCAGTAACCGTCCCCAAGGCGCAAGCCGCCGCGACCCAGACGGTTCTGTCCGCGACGGCCGTTGCGAGCCAGGGCGTCACGGCGCCGCCGACCAGCACCACAGGCGGTTCTTCCGGCAACGGAACCACGCCGCTCTTCGCGCTGCTGATCTGCCTCGCCTTCGCGGGCCTCGGCCTGCTGGCGGTTCAGGCACAGCGCCGGACCGTGCGCCTGTAGCGCCACCTCAATGGTCGCCAGGGGCGACCCGAACAGAGTGAGCAATGCCGACGAGCCGTGCGAACGGCTCGTCGGTTTGTTTAGGCGTTCGGCGCTCCGTGCCTGTCCTTCGGCGGGAGGCAGCTGAATCACCAGCCGAGTCGGCCGTCCTCCAGCGACCGGTCGGCTGTCATCTTGCCGACAGCCGTTCGCGATTAGTGGTGCGTCCAAGCACCTGCCGCGCTGCCGCCTAGCACGGAAGTACTGGACGAAACCCGGACTTCTGGGTAGTGTGTGCCCACTGATCGGGTAGTACGACAGCTGACCTACCAAACGGTCGACCCAAGCCCGGTTTCTGGAGGACCAGCGGCGATGAGATTCACAACAGAGGGTTTGCGCAGCCTGCGCGCCCGCACCATTGGTTTGGCCACAGGGTTCGCATTGCTCGCGATGGTCCTCCCGATGACGGCAGGGGTAGCCTTGGGGCACCATGCGACTGTCGTCGTGGCCCAGGTCAACTGCGACGGAAGCGTCGACTACACGGTCAACGATTGGACCACCAACAACTATCGCGGTCAGGCGGAGGCGACCTTCACAATCTCCTACGCCGCGAATGGCGGCAGCACCTGGACGACGGTGGGCACCGGTTCGTTCACGAGCGCCAATGGCTGGGCCTACTCCGGCACGTTCAACGTCGACGCCTCGGTGACCTCGGTCGTTGTCAAGGTGACCGTTGTCGGCTTGTGGGGCGACGGTCAGGCAGATAGGGAAGGTCCCTACCTGAGCAATTCCGCCGTGCGGCCGACCAATTGCGCCACCCCGACGCCAACCCCGACGCCAACCCCGACACCAACCCCAACCCCAACCCCAACCCCAACCCCCACCCCCACCCCCACCCCGACGGTGAGCGTGGATCCGTCCCAGAGCCCGTTCCAGTCATTCCAGGGTGAGACAGCCACGGCCCGCCTGCCGCTGACGCCTCCTCCGACGAGCTCGAACGGCGCACCGTCGGGCGATAGCCCAACCCCGCTCCTCGCCCTGCTGATCTGCCTGACCTTCGGCGCCCTTGGATTGCTGACGGTCCACATCCAGCGCCGCACCGTGCGCCGCTAGACGGAGAACGAAAGCCGATCTCCGGCACCATCCGAGACACGCGAGAACCGGCGGGCCGCAAGGCCCGCCGGTCTTTCTGTGCCGCGCGGCCGGCCCGCTCCGGCATGAGCTGCCTCTGGCGTCGGGCAACCGCAGGATTGGCCTACGTCTGACAGGTGACTCGCAAAGTGGCGAGTGTAGAGTCACATGCAGCGGACCCATGAGAGGTCCATGGTGGAGGTCCCGATGAGGCAAGACATGGAGGCCCGTCCGGCTTCATCGCTCGCTCCGGAGCACGATTGGGCTGCGGCCGCACGCATCGTCCGCCCTGCATTGAGGCCTCCGGGCAGCGTCGGCGTGGATGGCCGAGAGAGAGTGGCGCCCCAGACTCACGGTGTGCCGGGCAAGCCGCTCGTAACCTCCGGGCCGGCCGGCCTTCCGATCGTCTACGTGATACCCGCCGACGGCTTCGACGTGCTCGTGGGCGTGGAGCATTTGATGGCATGGGGAGTGGGGCCCGAGGAGGTCCAGGCGGCCGCCATGGCGAATCTGTCCACCTGGTCCGGTGGCGCGTCCTGGGTGGACGAGGTCGACGGGCCTCGGCGGATCGTCTGGTCCGATTGGGGTGAGGGGATGGACGCCGCGCGGATCCTGCTGGCGGAGGTCCGCGAGCAGCTCGCTGCGGGGCTGGCACCTGCCCCTCGAATCATCGTGGGCCTGCCCGAACGGGATCTGCTCATCGCCGCGGCGCTCGTCGAAGGAGACGAGGAGTTCGCGGAGCTGTTCTCCTAGCTATGTGGCAGATCGGGCCAGGAGCGCCGACGATCCGATCGACGATCGTGTGTTCGAGCTGGTGGGCGGCGAACTGGTGGAGCTGGAACGAGTCGCCGGAGGGTAGCCGACCGCGATCGACGGCCCAGGTCCGGTCGGGCGCCCCGCAGCTGCGGCGTGTAGGCTGGCGGCGATGGGGCATTTGCAGCTCTTCGATCGCTCGCGCCGCGTCAGGCCCGGAGGCATGGGCGGGTGGGCGATCGTCGGCATTCTGGGTGTCTACATCCTCCTCGGCTCTGGATCTTGGACGGTACCGATTGGCCCGGGCGTTGCCTACTGGCAGGCCTGGATCGCCCTGGTCACGGCCGCGGTCCTCGCTGCGAGTCTGGCCTCGAGACACCTCCGGCCGGCTGCGCCCCGGCTTCGGCCTGTGGAGGCCACCGCGATCATTGCGCTCGCGGCCATGGTCCTGACGGACCTGACCATGACCTACCAGCCACTCCGCGACCTCGGTATCTACCTTAAGGCCGGCCAGCACTACCTGGCAGGGACGCCTGTCTACCTCCAGGCCGCGATGACCGAGCGGCCGGCCGATCTCACGAACTACCCATTCCTCTACCCGCCCCTGACGCTCCCGGTCTTCGGCGCCCTCTCTTTGCTGCCGGCGATCCTGGCTCAGGCGCTCTGGGTGGCCTGCTCTCTGGGCCTGGTGATGGTGGCGCTGCGCGCTATGGGGCTGCCGCCCCGGTGGTTGATCTTCGTGGCGCTGTGGCCGCCGCTCTTCCAGGGCCTTTGGGTCGGCAACGTCGCCGTCCCGGCGCTGATCTTCTTCGCGCTGGGGCCATGGCTCGGGGCCGGGCTGGTGGTCGGAGCCGTCTTCAAGTCGTACACGGGGATCGCTTCGCTGTGGCTGGCTCGCGAGGGACGCTGGTCGCAGCTGACCGCCGGAGTCGCCGCTATCGGCGTCTTGTTCCTCCTCACGCTGCCGCTGGTCGGCGTCGGCGCATGGCAGGCCTGGATGGAAGCTCTTCGGCTATACCAGGTTTCGGAGCAGAACGTGCCGGTGCTCTACGGCTTCGGGATGCCCGGGTTCGTTCCGCTGTGGGTGTTTCTTGCTCTCGCCGCGGCGGCCGTCCTTGCAGCGGTGCGCGCCACCGGCCGCGAGGGATTGGCCCGCCTCGGGACGGCCACGATCGTCGCCTCTCCCTCGCTGTGGGGGCACGGGCTGCTCATCGCGGTGCCCTCGATGCTCAACCTGCGCGCGCCCTGGTTGTGGCTGGCGATCGGCATCACGTCTGCGACCGATGGATTGCAATGGTGGTGGGCGATCGGCTTGATCGCGGCGTCGTGGGGCCTGCCCGCGCTTCGTCGCCGGGCGGGTGATGCCGACGCGCCGCTTCACCCGCTCGCAACGGGAACCGGGCCCTGGCCCAAAGCCGACCTCAGATAGCTAAACCGGGGTGGTGGTCGCTGTTGGGTCCGGAATGGGCGTCGGCGTCGGGTCCGAGACGACGAGGGTCAGGACGGTCGTGCGCCCGTAGGCGTAGGGTGGGCCGCCCGGGTAACCGATGGCCTCGACGTTGATGTTCCAGGTGCCGGACTCGACGTTGATCGTGGCGCTGGTGGTGCCGGGACCGATGACTTCCCAGTAGCCTTTGCCCTCGGCGTAGCCCGGGGTCTCCGGATACGGAACGCCGGACAGCTTGTAGTAGCTGAACGGGCCGCCCGTGTAAGCGTTCCAGCTGAACGTGTACCTCCCGTCGACGTCGGGGGGGCTGACGCCGAGGGTGCCCAGGTCGACCGTTGGCGGAAGCGAAGGCGCAGTGACGGTCAACCGGACGATGTTCGTCTGCGCTCGGATCACGACGCCCTTCGACTCGTCCACGACCTGCAGGCGCACGGCATAGTCACCCGCCGCGATAGATCCGGTCCAGCTCGTGGCGGTGGCCGGGCTGTTGCAGGCCCAGTAGGGCGAGGACGGGAAGTTGGGTTCCGTACCCCACGGCGCGTAGACGAGCTTGTAGTACTGGAAGCCGCTGCCCGTGTATTTGGGCCACTGGAACTTGTACGTCCCGCCGCCCTTGTCGGTGATCGTGAGCTGACCCAGGTTCGGCGGCCCGGCCGGCGCGGGCGTGGGCGTGGGTTTGGGCGTGGGCTTCGGGGTAGGCGCCGGGGTGGGTGTCGGTGTCGGGGAGGGAGTCGGGGCAGGAGTCGCCGCTTCTGTCGGCACGGTCGCCGGCTCAGGCGTCGCCTCCGGGGTCGGCTCGATGGTTGGGGTCGGCGAAGCAATCGATGCCAGCAGGCCTAGAGGCAGGCCCAGGCGAGCGTCGAGACCGGCGTTCTCGGCCAGCCAGGCGTCGGCGAGGGTCTGCGAGCCGATCGGCTCCATGACGGGCGTGTCCAGCTGAACTCCGTTCGCTCTCAGTACCACGACGGCGCTCGTGCCCTCCGGGAGGCTGGCCTCGAGCCCGGGGCCGCGCAGGTCCACGCCATGCTGGAGCGCCAGGCCGCGCACTTCCTCGCCACCGCCGGCTATGGCCATGCGCTCGATGTCGAACGCAGTTCCGTGGGCCACCCAGGTGGCGGAGTCCGTGATCACCTGGTAGTCCCCGCCCGCCGGAACGCTGACGCGGTGATAGGCCCGGCCGGCCAGCTGGTCGACGGCCTCGTGGTATGGATCCAAGGAGGCCAGCCTGAGAGCGGCGCCCGAGTCGAGCCGGACGATGCTCGTGCCGAGCGCCAGCGTGGCACGGCCGCCCGCGGCGACTCGAATCTCGTCCCCTTCTTGCAGCTCCCCGCCGGCGGCCAGCGCGCTGGAGGCGCCGCCGCGCACGAGTGTCGCAGCGATCGCCTGGTCCGCCGTTGCCGTTGCCCGCTCAGGCCAAAATACGCCGCTTCCGTAGAAGAGGGTTGCGATGGCCACCGAGGCGGCCAGGCCCGCGGCTATCCAGCGAGACGGCATCGCCCGAGTTGGAATGTGCCAGTGCACGGACGGGTGAAGCGCCGTCACACGGCCAGGTTCTTCGGCGCCCTCCGCGGGTGGGAACCCCCTCTCTGCCGGCTCGCCGATGCCGTCGGTCGCCCAGCGCTTCCCGGCCTGGGCCGCCCGGGCGTCATCGAGGGTCCGAGGGTCAGGGGCGAGAATCGTCAGATCTACCTCGTTCGGTACGGCTCGGCGCTCCACCGCGAACGGGCGGTGCCCGTTGCGTCGCTCGACCAGCCAGGGCGAGACCCCGAGCGGACGGGATGGCGGCAATGGCACCTCGGTGACGCCGTTCTCCACGGAGGGGGTGTCCACGACGGACGTGCCGCTCGGGAGTTCGCGCAGCAGCTCGGCGCGCAGCCTCATCGCAAAAGCGGGCTCGGGCCGGCCACGCGCGGCAACGGTGGCACGGGCAACGCGCCCGGCCTCGGCCAGCTCGGCCGCCAGGTCGTCCAGTTGCTCCATCTCGTTCAGCTCGTCAAGCGACATCGGCCGACTCCTTGGCGATGGCGACGCGCAGCGCCCGCAGGGCGCGATGGAGCCGGACGGCGAGTGTCTCCCGAGAGCAGCCGAGCATGGCGCAGATCTCGGACGTATCCATGTCGTCGTAGAAGCGTAGGACCAGGACATCTCGGTGGGCATTCGAGAGGCTGAGCAGGCCACGGCGCAACTGGTCGCGGTCCAGGGCGGCGGCGAGGGTGTCGAGGGCAAGGTCGCCCGGCTCCTCGCGGAAATCCGGGTTGCCCCGCGCCACGAAGCGGCGGTCTCGGCGCACATGGTCGACGACCGCATTCGAGGCAACGCGGTACAGCCAGCCCCCGAAACACTCGTTCCGGAAGTCCGGCCGTCGCACGTTCTCTAGCGCTCGCTGGAATGTCATCGAGGTGAGGTCCTCCGCCACGCAGCGGTCCTGGACGCGCCGATAGATGAAGCCGTAGATGCGCGGCAGGTAGAAGTCGTAGAGCTGGGCGAAGGCCCCGGAGTCCTCGCGCGCACTCGCCACGAGCTGACGCTCGTGGTCGGCGGCCATGCGGGATGCTCCGTCATGTTCCATAGAGTCTTGAACAGTACGAAGCCCGACCAGGGCGGGCAATCCGCCACCTGTACTGTCTGGTACCGCCACGCGCTTCGGTTCTGCGTCGACACGAGGCGGGCGCCGCCGATCGCCAGCGCTGCGACCTCGGCTGGCTTGTTCTCAATCGCGTTGTCCATGACCAATCACTCAATCGGTGGCCTGTG
Source organism: uncultured Chloroflexia bacterium (assembly GCA_963814125.1). Taxonomy (GTDB): domain Bacteria; phylum Chloroflexota; class Limnocylindria; order Limnocylindrales; family CSP1-4; genus Fen-1039. The sequence continues at coordinate 22,517 of CAWFBR010000011.1, read as the reverse complement.
TTGTCCCCGCGTGTCGCTTGACCGTGCCGTGGATCTTCCTGAAGGGTTGGGGCTCCAGCTCCGGCCAGAGCCCGCTCCCTGCCGCCGGCTCTCGCCGGAGCTGTTTCACCTCGCCCGGCGCCGTCTGCCGGGCGATCGAGGGGCCCGCGGCTGGAGACCGGGGCCCCTCGCCTGAAGATCTACTCGACGGGCTCTGGAGTTGGTTCGGGTGTTGGCTCTGGAGTTGGTTCGGGTGTCGGCGCTGGAGTTGGTTCGGGTGTCGGCGCTGCAGTTGGGGCTGCGGTGGGCGTCGGGGTCGCATCGGCAGGAACGTCGACGCGGATGACCGGCGAGACGGCCAGGATCGTGTTGGCGTTGCAGGCCGGCACCAGGCCGCCGTCGAGGAGGGCGAGTGTCGAGTCCGTGAACGCGTACACCCGGTAGTAGTACGTGTGGCCGCCCTTGAGCGGCTTGTCCACGTGGCTCAGCTCGTTGACGTTGGTGCCGTACCAGAGGTTCGGGACCTGCCCGAGCTTGAGGGTTGGGTTGTCGTTCGTTTCGCTGCGGACGATTCCGTAGTACCCGAAGAACGGGCCCGTGTACTTGCTCCAGGTCAGGGTGACCTGATGCGCTCCGAGAGTGCCGCTCAGGGTCATCGCCGCGATCGGCGGAGCCGTCGGGCCGACCGCGCTCATCTTGAGGTTGCTCGTCTTGGCCAGGGCAGTGGTCTTGCCGCCGGGGTAGTAGATCGCCTCGACGTTGACGTTCCAGGTTCCGGACTTGACGTTCACCGTGGCACTTGTGGAGCCGGGGTCGATGACCGCCCAGTAGCCCTTGCCTTCTGCGTATCCGGGTGTTTCCGGGTACGGAACGCCGGATAGCTTGTAGTAGTTGAACTCGGTGGAGCCCTTGTAGGCGTTCCAGCTGAAGGTGTAGCTGCCGTTGCCGTTGTCTCGGACGCTGAGCGAACCCAGATCGGCCGGGTTGGAGACGGGCGGCGGCGGGTTCTTCGTACTTGTGGTGGCGGGGCTGACGGTCACCGTCTTGACGTTGCTCGAGACCAGGACGACGTAGCCGCCATCCGATGACCTCACGGCGAAGACCTGGTAGGTGAAGGTCCCGGCCCCCGGGCAGTCAGTGTTGGTCAGATTGTCGATTTGGTCGGTGGCTGCGATCAGCGTGTCGCCATCACCGAGCGGCCAGCTGGCAGTGGTGTCGGTCGAACGCACGACCTTGTAGTAGGCGAAGTCCTCGCCCGCGTATTGGGTCCAGGCGAGCTTGACCTTGGTGTCCACGACATCGGCGGTCAGCACGAGGTCGCCCGCGACTGGCTCGACCACCGATCCCTCGGTCGGCGTGGGCGTCGGCGTGGGCGTCGGCGTGGGCGTCGGCGTTGGGGTCGGAGTTTCCTCCGGGTCGTCGCCGACGACGACCGGCGTGGCGTTGGGTGAAGCGATTATCGCGCTGCGCAAGGCCGCGGCGCCGAACGCCACGCTCGTCACCACGAGGATGCCGGCGAGGGCGAACGGCAACGCAGCTGGGAAGCGCAGCCGCGAGGATCCGACGATCCTCTTGAGCGGCCGAACGATGTCCTCTTCGATTCTTGCGCCTCTTGACGGCGATGGCCCGTTCTCTTGATCTGGTCTCTGTTCGTCCATATCGTTCGCTCCCAATGGAACGTGGCTGATGAGTCCAAGCGGCAAGGGGACGCGATCCGCTCGTCAACAGAACGCACGAGAGGGCTGGGGATTACAGCCGGCTTCAAGAATTGGCTGAGACGCCCGCTGCCGTGGTTTGACAGGCAGCCGAGAGGGACGCCATGCTCCGGCTCGATCACTCGTGCTGTGTCCGTCCGTTCGGGCGTGGTCGCCAGCCTATCGGGGAGTTGATGAGCCGCACTTCCAACGCCACGAGGCATCTCCTCTGGGCGGCCATCGCGGTCGCGATCCTTGTCGCGGGGTGCGGAGGCTCGTCGGCGACGGCATCGCCGACGCCCACGGTCGCGCTGTCTCCGTCCGCCGGAGTCGATGTCTCACCCTCCGCCGCCGTATCGGGTTCCCCGGCGGCCTCCGCCTCGCCGACGGCCATCGACACCAATCAGATCACGATGAGCTTGCCGCACATCGATGCCTCCCTGGAGGATCTGCTCCCTTCGGCCATTGGGGGCATCGCCCTCACCAAGTTCAGCGAGCCGCTGTCCAGCTATGACGCCGCGTCCCCGTCCGGCGATAAGCTTCTGTACCCGGCCTGGCTCGTGAAGATCGGCAAGACGCCCGACGACGTCAACATCGCGATCGCGTGGGATCCACTTCAGCGGGAGAACTTCATCGTTCATGCGATCAAGGTCCCGGGCACCGATGCCGCGACCCTGACGTCGACCTTCTCCGATGCCGCGCGCAACGCGGGCTGGCCGGTCAGCGCCACGTCGTCCTTGCCAAAGCCTGTGCTCGAGGTGACCGACCCAAGCGCTCAGGGGTCAGGCGGACTCGGCGTCGCCCACGTCTATGCCCACGACGACGTGTTGTATCTCGTCATCACCGACGATCTCTCTCTACTCATCCAGGGTCTGGCCGACCTGCCCTGAGCCGTTTGCGGCCGGCCGAGCCTTACAATCGATCCGATATGGCACGCCAGCTGGACCGGCCGGTCAGAGAGGCATGGATCGTCGCCTCGTTGCGGAGCCCGTTCGGGCGGTACGCCGGGTCGCTCGCCCCGGTTCGCCCCGACGATCTGGCGGCGGCCGTAATCCGGGCCCTGGTCGAACGAACGGGAATCGACCCCACCCTGATCGAGGACGTCATCCTGGGCTGCGCCAACCAGGCCGGCGAAGACAATCGCAACGTTGCCCGAATGGCCGCGCTGCTGGCCGGGTTGCCGGTCGAGGTGGCCGGTCTGACGGTGAACAGGCTGTGCGGCAGCGGGCTCCAGGCGGTCAACTCGGCCGCTCATGCGATCGCGGTGGGTGACGGCGACATCTTCGTCGCGGGAGGGGTCGAGTCGATGAGCCGCGCCCCGTACGCGATGCTGAAGCCCGAGGCGGCCTTCGAACGGGGCCCCCACGACCTCGTCGATACCACCTTGGGCTGGCGCTTCGTGAACCCGGCCCTGGCCGCGAACCATCACCCGTACTCGATGGGCGAGACCGGCGAGAACGTGGCAGAACGGCTCGGGATCAGCCGAGAGGATCAGGACGCCTACGCCCTGGCCAGCCATCGGCGCGCGGTGGCGGCAGCGGCAGATGGGCGGTACACAGAGCAGCTGGTGCCCATCTCGGTCCCGGGGCGAAAGGGCGCGTCGACCATCGTGGATGCCGATGAGCAGCCACGACCCGATACGTCTGCGGAGGCCCTGGCCCGGTTGCGCCCGGCGTTCCGCGAAGGCGGCACCGTGACCGCGGGCAATTCCAGCGGCATCAACGACGGCGCTTCGGCGACCCTGGTCGCGGAAGCGGGGCGTGCTCGATCGCTCGGCCTGCGGCCTATGGCTCGAATTCTGGCCACGGCCGTCGCGGGCGTGGATCCTGCGATCATGGGCCTCGGCCCCATTCCCGCGACGCGAAAGGCGCTGGACCGCGCCGGCCTGACCGTGGCGGATCTGGATCTCGTGGAGTTGAACGAGGCCTTTGCCAGCCAGTCCGTAGCGTGTATCCGCGACCTTGGGCTGGACCCCGATCGGGTCAACGTCGACGGCGGTGCGATCGCCCTGGGCCATCCTCTCGGCGCGAGTGGCGGGCGGCTGATCACGAGCCTGGTCCACTCCCTGCGGCGGACGGGCGGCCGGTACGGCCTGGCCACGATGTGCATCGGGGTGGGTCAGGGTATCGCCACGGTCGTCGAGCGGATCGGCGACTAGGCCGGCATGAGTGGTGTTGGGGCCAGGGCCGCCGGGGGTCCTCCAGGGGCTCACGCTTCCGGCGAGCCGGCCATCGAGACTCGCGAGCTCCGCAAGGAATTCGGCCGGATCGTGGCGCTTGCCGGATTGACCATGACGGTGCCGCGGGGCGAGGTCTTCGGTTTTCTGGGCCCGAACGGCGCCGGCAAGACGACCTCGGTCAAGCTGCTGCTCGGTCTGTCGCGTCCAACTGCCGGAGAGGGCCGAGTGCTGGGGGCGCCGCTCGGGGACGTGCCGACGCGCCGCCACGTGGGCTACCTGCCCGAGCAGTTTCGCTACCAAGGCTGGATGACGGCCCGAGAAGTACTCAGCCTGCACTGCGAGCTTGCCCGTCTGCCGCGAGCGGATTGGGACCGGGAAGTTCGCGATGCACTCGACCTGGTCGGCCTCGCCCAGAGAGCCGACGACCGGACCGGTACCTTCTCGAAGGGGATGCAGCAGCGCCTCGGGCTCGGGGTCGCGTTCCTCGGCGGGCCGGAGCTTGTCGTGCTGGACGAGCCGACATCGGCACTCGATCCGGTTGGGCGCCAGGACGTACGGCGAATCATCTCGTCGCTGCGCGATCGAGGAGTGACCGTCTTCCTGAACTCCCACCTTCTGACCGAGGTCGAGCGGGTCTGCGATCGCGTCGCCATCGTCGACCGCGGCCGGGTGGTGGCGGAGCTGGCCATGACGGAGCTGCTCCGTGAGCAAGGGACGAGCATCCGGGTCACCGGCATGGACGGTCTCGCGGAGCAGGTCGCGGCCCGTTACGGCACCGTCCGCGTCGACGGGGAGTGGCTGAACGTGGACGCTCTCGCGGAGGCCTACGTGCCCGCGCTTGTGAGGGAGCTGGTCGAGCGCGGCGGCGCCGTCCACGCGGTCGTTCCCGTGCGCCACTCCCTCGAGGAGCGGTTCATGTCGCTGCTCGGCGCGGCGCCGGATTCCGACCCGGCGGAACCGGCGTCGACCGACCCGGATGCCACACCGTGAGCGGCATCGAGTCGATCCTTATCGTCGCCCGTCTGACCTTGCGCGAAGCCTTCAGGCGGCGGCTCCTGTGGGCGCTCGTGGGCCTGACGACCCTCATCATCGCTCTGACCTGGTGGGGCTTCTCGCGCATCTCCGAGGTCTCGCCCGTCACCGGACCCGTGGAGATGCTCGCCGTCTCGCAGGTTCTGGTGATGCTGGCCTTCATGTTCAGCTTCGTCCTGGCCATGACCGCCGTATTCGCCGCGTCGCCCGCCATCGGGCCGGAGATCGAGAGCGGCTTGCTGCTTGCCATCCTGGCCAGGCCGATACGCCGCGCCGATGTTCTGCTCGGGCGCTGGCTCGGACTCGCGGTCGTCCTGGTGGCGTACGCGATCGTGGCGGGGTCCTTGGAGGTGGGAGCCGTGGGGCTGGCGACGGGCTACTTGCCCACCGACCCGGCGCTGGCGCCGCTCTACCTGGCCGGCGAAGCGCTGATTCTCCTTACTCTGGCGATGGCCTTCAGCACGAGGATCGCATCCGTCGCGGGGGGAGCGATCGCCGTGGTGGCATACGGGCTGGCCTGGATGGCGGGCGTCCTGGGCGGCGTGGGCGAGGCTTTCAACAGCGACGTGCTTCGCGGTGCGGGCGTAGTGGCGAGGCTGATCCTTCCGAGCGACGTCCTATGGAGAGGGGCCGCGGGTGCGCTTTCGCCGACCGAAGAGGTGCTGCGCGGAGGAGGCGTCGCGTCGCCCGCTCTCTACAAGTTCAGCCCCTTCTCCGGAGCGGCGCCCGAGCCCATGTGGTTGGCCTGGTGCCTGCTCTGGACCGTGGGCGTGCTCGGGGTCGGGATCGTGCTGCTGAGGCGTCGAGAGATCTAGACGGCGCCCTGCGCCGCGAGATCTCGACCGGGTCTACTTGTAGACAGCCCAGACGTATCCGTAGCAAACGAAGGCAACGCTCAGCCCGATCAGGGCCTTCTCGAGGTTCCCGAACCGCTCTCTCAGTGCGACTGCCACCAGGGCGAACAGGAACGGGACGAAATCCATGGCATATCGGTAGCCGTACGTTGCCCCGCCCCCGCCGCCGTAGTAGAGGAACACCGGGATAGCGGTCAGGATCGTCGCTCCCCAGAGCATCAGATTCTGTCGGTCACGGATACCCGCGTTGACCGCGATCAGGAGCGCGGGCGTGGTCAGGAGGATCGATTGGCCCTCCGCGCTCGGCACGAGCCAGGGGAAGGCGTCGCGGACGCCGAATCCGCCGCCGATGAACAGGGCGAGGTTCGTGGGCGCGTGGACTATCGAGAAGAGGCCCTGCGAGCGGAGGGCTTCCAGTGGCGCCGTGATCCAGGCGCTGCCGTAGCCGGTCTCGAGTGGCGAGCCGAACCGGGCGAAGTCGAAGGCCGCGGTGACGACCAGGGCTCCGGCGATGGGCAGACCGAAGCCGGCAGCGACCCTCACCCGGTCCCGAGCTTCAGCCAGCAGCAGGATACCCAGCGGCAATGCCAAGAGCAGTAATGTCGGGCGAGCGAGCATGGCCAGGCCGACCATCAGGCCGAGAACCCAAGGTCGGCGCCGATCGTGCCACTCGATCAGGGTTACGAAGGCCAGCGACACCGACTCGAGGTGGGCCAAGTAGTAGAAATCTCCCTCGATCGCAAGTGTGAAGAGCATCGTTCCGAAGGCGCCCAGAGCCGCCAGCCAGTAAGTGGCATTTCCACCCGGGCCGTAACGCCTGGCGACCGGGAGCGCCAGCCAGGCTGCCAGGATGCCGATGACGCCCGAGACGATCCAGCGCGAGAAGGGCCACAGGACCTCGAAAGGAACGAATGCGAAATAGGGGACCGTCGGGAGCAGGCTCATGGCCTGATAGTGGCGACCGTCAATCGTGACTATGTCGTTGATCGTGGTCAGCGAGCTGAGGTCGAAACGCCCCTGGGTGATGTCGTTGGCCAGGATCATCATGTGGTCCGGCCCCCAGGGCGCGACCGCCTGGCTGCGAACGAAGGTCGCGCCCGCGTAGACGAACGCCACCAAGGCCATCCAGGCCAATGCGCCCCGATCCGCCAGCAGCCGCGCCCCCCAGCCGCGCAACCACTCCAGAGTCCTCACGGATCCCTCCCCTTCGATCGGAGCGGACGATAGCGCGATGTGACGCTGGCGATCGTAGCATCGGAGCGGTGTGTGGGCGGATCGGAGCGGAGTCGGGCAGTCGCCGAGTCCCCGGCGCCGGCGGCCGCCCGGCGTCCTGTTGCGGTGCCTGTGGCCTCAGCGCCCGCTCTGCCCGCCCGGCTACGGTAGGCTATCGCCGTGCCAGAGAAGCGGCCGAAACCGGCCAGAGCCCAGAATGCCCGGACCGGTGGCGCGGCCGCAACCCGCACCGCTGCCGCCCCGGCCGTAAGCGATGCCGTCCCAGCCGTTACCCCGGTGGGCCGCGTCATCGTCGTCATGCCCGCCTACAACGCTGCCAGGACGCTGGAGCGGACCTACCGGGACATCCCGAACTCGATAGTGGCGAAGATCATCCTCGTCGACGACGTTTCCCGCGACGACACTGTCACCATCGCCCGCCACCTAGGGCTGGACGTGATCATCCACCGCCAGAACCTGGGCTACGGCGGCAACCAGAAGACCTGCTACGACGCCGCGCTCGAGGCCGGCGCCGACGCCGTCGTGATGCTCCATCCCGACTACCAGTACGACGCCACTCGCATCCCCGCCCTCGTCCAACCCATCCTCGACGGGACCAAGGACCTGATGCTCGGCAGCCGCTTCCTGGGCGATCCCCTGGCGGGCGGCATGCCGCGCTGGAAGTACGTCAGCAACCGGGTGCTGACTACCCTGGAGAACCTCGCTTTCGGGCTCCACCTGTCCGAGTATCACACCGGATTCCGAGCCTACAGCCGCGGCCTGCTCGAGACGATTCCATACCGACTCAACAGTGACGACTTCGTCTTCGACCAGGAACTGGTAGCCCAGGCCGTGGCGACGGGGATGCGCATCGGCGAGATCTCCGTGCCGACGCGGTACTTCAAGGAGGCAAGTTCGGTCAACTTCCGGCGCAGCGTGGTCTATGGCCTCTCGACGCTGCGGGTGATCGCGCGTTTCACGCTGCACCGCCTGCGCGTGCGGCGCTCGCGCAAGCTCGCCGGGCGGAAGACCACCTCACGGTGAGGCGCCTGACGACCGGCATAGCTCGAAGCGGCATCGGCATAGCCATCTCGGCCGTCTGCGTGTACCTGGTCCTTCGGGGCGTGGACCTGGGTCACACGGCGGAGGTACTCGCTGGAGCCAATCCCGCCTGGCTCGGTCTGGCGGTCGCGGGTGTGACCGCCGACCTCGCCTTCCGCGCGCTGCGCTGGCAGGGGCTGATTGCCCCGATCCACCGGGTCCCTCTGCGCCGCCTCAGCGCCTACATGCTGGTCGGGTACCTCGCTAACAACGTCTTGCCGGCCCGCCTGGGCGAGCTTGTCCGCAGCCACTACCTGGGTGACCGCGAGGGGATCAGTCGCAGCGCGACGCTCGGCACTGTGGTTGTGGAGCGGGTTGTCGACACGGTCGTGCTGGTGGGGATCGGCGCCGCCTCGATCCTGATCCTGAATGTCCGCGGCGTCGTCGTGAGCGCGATCCTCGTCGGCGTGGCTCTGGCAGGGCTGCTTTGCGTGGCGCTGGCCGTGGCACTGGCGGCTCACAGGCTCCCGGGAGCGGGGCGGGTCGCGGCCTTCCTGAGCCGGTGGCCGCGGCTCGTGGGCGTTGCCACGCGACTCCGCGCCGGACTGCGCGTTGCTGCCATGCCGCGGACGATTGCCGTCGCGGCAATTCTGAGCGTGGCCGCTTGGAGCTGTACGGTTGTCGCGGTCCTGGCCGTAGGGCAGGCCCTGGGCATCCAGCTGACCGTCGGCGAGGGGGCGTTGCTGGCGGCCGGCACAAACCTGGCGACCGCGATCCCGTCGGGCCCCGGTTACCTGGGCACCTTCGAGTACGCCGGCCAGACCATAGCGGCTGCCTTCGGGTTTCCGGTCACGGAGGGTCTCGCTCTGGCCCTCCTGATCCACGTTCTCACCCTCGCCGTCAGCTCCGCGGGCGGCGTCGTCGCACTCATTCGGCTCGGCTGGGGCAGGCGCCCGGTGACCGCCGGGCTTCTCCCGAACGACACCGCAACCGAGGTGTAAGACGCTGCCGGACTGCGCATTCGCCGTGACGGCTCGGTCAAGGAGGGCTATGGTCTTCTGGCCATGACAACCGATCCGCGTTCCGCGGCTTCCGCCGGCGGCCGGTGGCTGGAACAGGCCACTCTGCTGCTGGCGAACCTCGGATTCCAACTTGTAGAAGCCGGCGGGGGGAACGGCCGCGAGGCCGGCCACCTGCTCGTGGCCCTTCGTCCGGCGCCCACCCTGAAGCATTTCGATCCCGAGTCGATCGACTATTGGGTCACCGAGGGCGCCAGGGGACGAGCCGCCCACCTCGATCGAGAGACACGACTCCCGGTGGCCGCCGAGTTCGCATGGGGGCAGATCGCGCTGACCGACAGGCTTGGTGTCGGCAACGAGTTCCTGAGCTTCGGTGGGACGCTGAGGGCCGAGATGACCTCGGACGCGACGTTACTAGTCGACTTCGGCTCGAGGGCGCCAATCCTGCGCTGCAGCGGACACAGCCAGGGTACGGATCCGCTCGCGGCCGAGGTCGGAGCCTTCGTCGCCCGCATGAAGGTGCCGATAGACTTCGTGCCCGGAGCCGAGGCACTCATGGCCACAGCCGCCCCGGAGACCCTGTACAGCGTCTTCATCCAGTTCGTGCGCGAGCGCCTGGCGCGGGCTCGGGGCCTGCGCGACGCCAACCGCTGGCTGGCGGCATGGAGCTCGCGCGAAAGTCAGCGCATGCAGGCGACCGCGGGAGACTCCTGGAAGGCCGCCTCGGAACTGCGTCGGCAGCTTGGGGCGATGGAGGCGATCGCCCGAGAATAGCCGCGGCGGCGGCCAGTGCGTCCGGCAGAAATGTGACGGCGCCCTCGCGGGCGCCGTCGTTGAGTTAGTGCGTGGTTGGGCGCCGGGCTACCTCAGGATGGCGTGACCGATGGCGAGGCGCCGGGCTCGACGGATGGGTTGGCAGAGAGGCCTGGGGAGGCGCTCGGGGAGGGGCTGGGAGATGAGCTCGGCGAGGCGGCCACCGAGGGGCTGGGCGAGATGCCGAGGGCCGTGTCCAGAGCCGCTGCGATGCTCGCGTAGTCGAAGTTGACGAGGACCGTGCCGTCGACCACGACCGTCGGCGTCCCGGTCGCGGCGGCCGGGACCTGCTTCTGCTCGGCCGTGACGTCGCTGTCGTGGGTGCCGCCGTCTACGCACGAGTCGAACTTGGCGTTGTCCAGCCCGCCCATCGCGTGGGCTATCGACTTGAGCCGTTCCTTGGTAAACGCGCCGGACCCTTCTGCGTACTGGTTGGCGAAGAGCCAATCGTGGTACTGCCAGAACTTGCCCTGGTCAGTGGCGCACAGGCCCGCATTCGCAGCGTCGAAGGACTCGGTCCCTCCGACATTCGAGTCGATGACCACGAAGTCGTGGTAGACAAGTTTTGCCTTGCCGGTCGCGACGTAGTTGGCCACGAACTGCGGTTCGACGTCATGAGTGAACTGCCAGCAGCCCGTGCACTGGAAGTCCTCCCACAGATCAATGGTGGCTTTGGCGTCCGGGTTGCCCAGAGTGCGCCCATTCGTTGGAATACTTGCCGGAGTCGCGAAGCTGGGCTGCGGGGCGATCGGGTCGGCCAGGATTTTCGGTGCGGCCTTCTGGCTGGTCAGGAAGACCGCGAAGCCGATGACGAAGACGCCGATGACGATCGCGGCGATCGTGTAGAGGAGCAGCGACCTGGACCCGCCGCCACCCGAACCTTGGGTGCTGGCCCGCGATAGGGCCCGGTTCGCCTCTCTGTTGGCCAGACGCTGCTGCCGGGCCGAGCGGCGGCTGGTCGGCGGAACATTGCTAGGAGTAGGGCGCCCGCCCGGACGATTAGCAGTCATCGGTGTTCCTTCTCGCGTGGTGTAAGTAGCGATAACCCGTCAGGCACTCTCGTTCGTCAGGGCCGCGCCTGGGTTCGGCGTACGGAGATATACCCACAGGGCGATGACGAAGCGCAGGACCAGCGAAAGCCCATAGGACTCGCACCAGATGCAGACCGCCTGGATCAGGAATATCTGAGCGAACTGGAACCAGGCCTCGAACGCGACGCCGATCAACGAAAGACCGTAATGCGCCAGCAGGACCTTGTAGTTGTTGGTGCGCCACCAGTAGATGGCCAGGCAGAAGAGGGTGATCGAGAGAATCACGCCGTACACGGCCACCGGGACGTCGAAGAACGGGCGCGAGTAGGCGCTGTGCTGAACCTCTACGCAGCCGCTGAGGAAGCCGGCTTTTGGGCAAGGGACTACCCCGCCCGGCGTGAGTTCCTCGTATGAGAGCAACGACGCGATCGCCAGGCCGACCAGGTCCAGAGCCGCCAGGATCAGCCCCGGGTGGATATGCCGGATACGGCTCCACAGGGATGCAGTCGCCGCTCCGGCTGCGTCGTGTGAGTCTGCCATGCCTCCTGCCTCGTGTTCGCAAGCCATATCCCCGGCCGATTCGCCCGCATATGGTACCCGAGACCGCCCTCGTAACGGGCTGGCCCGTTCACGTCACGGCCCAGACCCGGCCATCGATGAGACCTGGTATCATCCGTTCGGTCGGATGAGACTGAGTATCAAAGGGTGCGGATGGACCAGACGGGCCGAATTGTTCAAGCATTCGAAGACGCGGGCTACCATGCCACGCCCAACCGGCGGTTGATAGCCGAACTGGTCGCCGCTTCGCACGGTCACTTCTCCGCAGCGGATCTTTTGGAGCGGGCTCGGCAGCGGAGCGCGAAGGCGGGCCGGGCCACGATCTTCCGGGCGCTTGAGGTGCTCACGACCCTTCACGTGGTGGAACGCCTGGACCTGCCCAACCGCTCCCACGCCTACGTGCTATGCGATCCCGACGAGCATCACCACCATCTGGTCTGCTCGCGCTGCGGCGGCAGCGTCGACGTCGCGGATGGTGAACTCGCCCGCCTGGTGGACGAGATCGGCCGCCGCAACGGGTATCGGATCGAGAGTCATCGCCTCGAGCTGTTTGGGCTCTGCCCCGCGTGCGCCGATGCTGACGTAGCGTCCGCCGTCGCCACGAACCAAGGAGGTCCGTCTTGAGTCCCGACCCAGGGCGTCGGAGCCGCCGGATCGCCGTCCTCGCAATCCCAATACTCCTGCTCGGAGTCTCGGCCTGCGCCTCGGCCACGAGCTCGACGGACGGGAGGATCGTCACGGTCGCCGGCGAGAACTTCTACGGCGACCTTATCTCCCGGGTAGGCGGCGACTGGGTCGACGTTACGAGCATCATCAGCGACCCGGCGGTCGATCCGCACACTTACGAGAGCAACTCGCAGGACGCGCAGGTGGTCGCCGACGCGACGCTCGTCGTGGAGAACGGCCTCGGCTACGATGCCTTCCTGGATCATCTGATCGAGGCGTCGCCCCGGTCCGACCGCAAGGTGATCAACGTCCAGCAGCTGCTGGGCCTGCCGGACGGCTCGAACCCGCACGTCTGGTACGACCCGGTGACCATGCCCAGGGTTGCTCGAGCGGTAACGGACGCCCTGGAACAGATCGAGCCGGCCGGCAAGGCTGACTTTGAGGCGAACCTCAAGACGTATCTGGATTCGTTAGCGCCCCTCAGTGCGAGGATCGCCGAGATTAGGGCTCGTTTCTCGGGCACGCCGGTCGCCTATACGGAACCGGTGGCAGGCTATCTCGTCACCGCGCTGGGTTTCCAGGAGCTCACCGCCGAGGGGTTCGCGAAGGCTATCGAGAACGGCACGGACCCTGCACCCGCGGACGTGGCCGCGGAGCGCGATCTGTTGACCGGGCACGAGGTCAGCCTGCTCCTCTACAACAGCCAGGCCGTATCGCCTGTCACTGAGTCCATCAAGTCGCTGGCGGGCGAGTCCGGGGTCCCAGTGGTCGGAATCTCGGAAACGATACCGAAGCAGGACGAGAGCTTCGTGGACTGGCAGCTGGCCCAGCTGAACGAGATAGAGGCCGCGCTCGGAGGAACTCGGTAAGCATGGACGGGCACACCCACCGAACGGATCGCGTCGAGGCAGCGACCGGGGCGACGACCGGAGCGATCCCCGGTGCGGCGACCGGGGCATCCACCGGAGCCAGTCCCGCGGCGGCGCCCGGAGCAGCCGCCGTGGCGACCGGCAACCACCGCCGCCTCGTCGCGCCGGCCGTCGCCGAGGAGCCCGCGATGTGCTTCGACCGCGCGACGCTCGCTTACGGAGATCGCGTCGTCTGGTCCGAGCTGTCGCTGACGGTGCAGCCCGGCGAGTTCCTCGCCGTGCTCGGGCCGAACGGATCGGGCAAGACTTCTCTCTTGCGGGCGCTGCTCGGGTTGGCGCCGTTGGCTGGCGGCCAGCTGGACGTCCTGGGCCATCCGCCTCGGCGCGGCGACCCCGCCATCGGGTACGTCCCCCAGCATTCCGGGTTCGATCGGGACGTTCCGCTCCGCGGCCGCGACCTGGTGGGCTTGGGCGTGGACGGTCATCGCTGGGGATTCGGGCGCCTCTCGCGTGAGGGCCGCCGCCGCGTCGAAACCGCCTTGGAGGCCGTGGCCGCCCGGGCCTATGCGGACACCCCAATCGGCCGCCTCTCCGGAGGTGAGCAGCAACGCCTCAGGATCGCGCAGGCTCTCGTGGGCGAGCCACAGCTCCTCCTATGCGACGAGCCGCTGGCCAGCCTGGACATGCGGTACCAGCAGGAGATCACCGAGCTGATCGGCGATTGGGCGCGTGAGAAACGCGGCACGGTCGTCTTCGTCACGCACGACGTCAACCCGGTCCTGGGCTACGCCGACCGCGTCGTCTTCGTCGTGAACGGACGCTGGGCCGCCGGCGGCACCGACGAGGTCCTCACCACCGAGACGATGTCCGGCCTGTACGACGCGCCGGTCGAGGTCCTGCGAGTTCGAGGCCGCATCGTTGTCGTTGGCGAGGCGAGCGGTGCGGGGTTCGACATCGACGAGCCTCATCACTTCCCGGAACCGGTGGGAGATCATCGATGATCGACCAGCTGATCCATCTGCTCCACTACGACTTCGTCCAGAACGCCCTGATCGCGGGCGTCCTCGTGGCCGTTGTGGCAGGCTTGGTGAGCCGATTCGTCGTCGCCCGCAACATGTCCTTCGCCGTCCACGCCCTGGCCGAGGTCGGCTTCACCGGCTCCACGGGTTTCCTGCTCGTGGGCCTCTCGCCGGTCCTGGGGCTCCTTGCCGGATCGATGCTCACAGCCCTGTTCATCGGCGGGCTGGGAGTTCGTATTCGGGAGCGCGACTCCGTCGTCGGCGTGATCATGGCCTTCGGTCTGGGACTCGGCGTCCTGTTCGTCACGCTCTATCCGAGGTTCACGGGCGAAGCCTTCGCAATCCTGCTGACGGGCTCGATCACGACCGTCAGTCGAGGCGACTTGATGCTCCTCATGGTCCTGTCGGTTGTGACCGTTGCCGGTCTGGGTGCCATGTACCGGCCGCTCACGTTCGCCACGGTGGATCCCGTCGTGGCCGAGGCCCGGGGGGTGCCGGTCCGGTTGGTTTCGATCCTGTTTCTTGTGATGCTTGCGGCCGCGGTCGCGGAGGCGGTCCAGATCGTGGGAGTCCTCATGATCCTGACGCTGCTGATTACGCCCGGAGCCACGGCCGAGAGGCTGACCGTCAGGCCGGGCCTGGCGACAGTGGCGAGCGTGGGCGTCGCCCTCGTGGCGACTATCGGCGGCATCTTGCTGGCATTGGTTACCGTTGCGCCCGTCAGCTTCTACGTGACGACGATCGCGTTCGTCTGCTACCTGGCGGCACGTTTTGGCCTGCCCCTGATCAAGAACGTGGGCACGGAGCGGGTGACCGCCTGAGATTGCGGCCTGGGCAAGCGGACGTGGTCAGCGGACGTGGTCAGCGGACATGGGCAGCCGCAGCGGGCAGGGGCAGGGCCCTCAGCGAGCGCCCAGGAACTCCTCGAGTTCGGTTGCGGTGGGCATCCCTTCGCGCGCCCCGGCTCGGGTCGTGGCCAGGCCGGCGGCGGACACGGCCCGATCCACTGCCTCGGCCAATGGCCGGCCCTCTGCCAGCCCCGCGGCCAGAGCTCCGCAGAAGGCGTCGCCGGCGCCTGTGCTATCGACGGCCTCGACTGCGGCGGCCGGGACCTCCCAGATCCGCAGGTCGCCCACGCGGCTTGCTCCGAGCGGATTCTCGACGGGTGCCGGAACCGCCGAGGCCGCCGCCGCGGCCGCGTTGGGTGCTTCGTTCGGCCCGCCCGAAGCCGTCGCCGGTGCCGGAGCCGCCGCCTCGCCGGCCCCTGTGGGACCGACGCTCTCCGGGCGCGGCGCGACCACTCCGTCGAGGCCCGAACCCACGCGCTCCAGAACCACCACTCCCGCCGCGCCGAGGGTCAGGATTACGGCCTTGCGAACCCCGGGGCCGTCCGGTCCGGGAGCGAGGAGAGTGCGCGCCCTGATGGTCGTGTCGGCGGTGCTGTCGGTCTTGTGACCCGTCCGCATGGCTTCGGCCTCGAGGAGCGTGGCCAGTTCGTTGCGGTTCGGCGTCACGATGTCCGCCAGGCCGAAGATGGCACGGTCGATTCCGATGGCCGGCGCCGGGTTGAGGATGGTGGTCGCGCCGGCCGCAAAGCCGCACACCAGCGCCTCTCGCACTACGTGCAGCGGGACTTCGTTGCAGACCAGCAGCACGTCACCGACGAGGCGGCCCAGTCTGGCAAGGCAGTCGCGGACATACCCGGTTTCGATGGCGCCATTCGCCCCGGGAATCACGGCGATCTCGTTCTCGCCGGCCGCGTCGACGAGGATCAGGGCGACTCCGGTCGGCTGCCCCGGGAGCGAGGCGACCATCGACACGTCGACCCGTTCGGTCGAGAGAGCGCGCCTCGCCTCCGATTCGAACGTGTCGTCGCCGACTGCGCCGATGAACAGCGTGGGACGGCGAAGTCGGGAGGCGGCTACGGCCTGATTGCCGCCTTTGCCGCCCTGATGACGTTCGTAGCTTCCGCCCGTGACCGTCTCGCCGGGACGCGGCAGATGGGGAACGCGCGCGACAAGGTCGATGTTGACCGAGCCGACCACAATTACGCGGCCGCTCATGTGCTCATGCCTCCGCAGCTCGGCTCCGCCGGTTGATGCGACGCCGTTTGCTGCGGCGCCTGGCCCGCCTGATTGTGCGTCAGTCGGCGTCGATTGGCACGGCGTTCCTGCGTCGTGGGAGGGCCCGCGGCGCGCAGGCGCATGTTGCCCCGAGGTCGGACCTGGGCTGCCGGTGGGAAACCGGTGGGAAAGAAGAAGCCCCGTCCGGGCGGGGACGGGGCTGGAAGAAGCGAGACTGGCGGGCTCGACCGGATTCGAACCGGCGATCTCCAGCGTGACAGGCTGGCATGTTAGGCCGCTACACCACGAGCCCGCGCCGACCGCGAAGGATAGCAGGTGGGCGCCCGAAATGCCCGCCTGCCGGCGCGGGGCCACGCCACCTTTCGAGGGGCGGAGGGGAGCAGTTGCGGCCTGCCTGGCGCGGTGCCGGCGCGGGGATAGCGGCCCGGCGCGGGGGGCGCGGGGGGCGCAGCGGCGCGAGGGGCGCAGTTGTGGCCCGGGCCACGCCGTTTGGTCAAACCTGTGCATCTGCCGCACAGACCCGACATCTCGGCCGCGTGAGCCGGTCCGGCGTGCAGCAGGTGCACACATGCGACCGAGCCAGGCTTGGACTCGGGCCTATAGGGTCGAAACTGTGCGTCCGCGAAAGCGGCCCCGACCGGGAGCGGGTCCCCGTGCCACATCTGTGCGTCGACCGCACAGAATCGGCGAGGTCCGGCGCATCGGCGACGGCGCTCGGTCATATGTATTCACCCCACGCACATCAGTACCGCCCGTGGGAGCCGGATGCTCGATGTGTGCGTGCGGCGACCGGAATCGGCACGAGTCCTCGGTTGATCCGGGGCCGGGACTCAGTTGGGGCTGGCCTCCGCAGCTCGCCCCTGCCCAGGGCGGCCGTCGCAGAACGGCTTGTCAAGGCCGCGGACATATACTCGGCGGCATGAGCAATGGAAGCGTCGGCCGGGTCGTCGATCTCCGCAGCGACACGGTTACTCATCCCACTCCGGAGATGCGCAAGGCGATGTACGAGGCCGAGTTGGGCGACGACGTCTTCGGCGACGACCCAACGGTCAATGCCCTCCAGGACCGCTCGGCCGAGATGCTCGGCAAGGAAGCCGCTCTCTTCGTGGCCAGCGGCTCCATGGCCAACCTCGTCTCGCAGCTCGGGCACCTCGGACGGGGCCAGGAGACGATCGCGGGTGCGAGCACCCACATGGTCGCGGACGAGCAGGCCGGTCACGCCGTCGTCGTCGGGACGTCCATCAGGCAGATGCCCGAGAGGCCCGACGGTACCTGGGATCTCGACGAGCTGGGGGAGTCGTTCCACGACGCCTCTGATCCCCATGAGCCCATCACCGGCCTCGTGGCTCTCGAGAACACCCATGCCCATTCCATGGCCCAGCCGCTGACGCTCGAGTACACCCGCGCCGTAGCCGCTATCGCCCACGCCCACGGCGTTCCGCTCCACGTTGACGGAGCGCGATTCTTCAACGCCGTTGTGGCGCTCGGCGTCTCCCCGCGAGCCCTCGCGGAGCCGGCCGACTCGGTGGCGTTCTGCCTGTCGAAGGGTCTCGCCTGTCCCGTCGGTTCGCTCGTCGTGGGCTCGAAGGAGTTCATCTTCCGGGCCCATCGCGGCCGGAAGCTCGTGGGCGGCGGAATGCGCCAGGTGGGTGTCCTGGCCGCGGCCGGGTTGGTCGCGCTGCGCAACGGGCCGGAGGGGATGATCGATCGGCTGGCCGAAGACCACGCCAACGCCCGCCGGCTGGCCGAGGGATTGGCCGCGCTCGACGGGATCGAATCGGCCGGAGGCCTGGCTCAGCCGGCACCCGGTCCGCTAGACCCCGGCCGGACCACTACCAACTTCGTCGTCTTTCGGGTTCGCAGGGACCGGGCTGCGTTTCTCGACGCACTGAAAGCACGCGGCATCCTGATGGTCGCCTACTCGCGCGGCACGATCCGTGCCGTGACCCACTACGGCGTGACCGCCGCGGACGTCGAGCGCGTTCTGACCGCCAGCGCGGATGCCCTGCGCGAGACCACGGTCACGCCCGCCGTGTCCGCCACCGCCGCCCGGGCAGATCGAGCCGCGGCCGCCTCGACCACAGCCATGGAGCCATAGATGCCAGACCTCGTCCTTCCGCGACCGGAGTCCAATCCCGCCGCAGGTCCTCTCGACGGCAAGTTCTGGGATCTGATCGAAGCCGAGTTCCGAGACCTGGTGCACAGGCACCCGATACTGGCCACCTACCTCGGGTTGCACGATGCCGACGACCGGCTTGACGACGCAACTCGCGACGCCGTGGAGCAGGAGATCGCCGACGCCCACCGGATGGAGCGTGAGCTGGAGGCCGTCGACCCGGCCGGCCTGTCGGAGAGCGTCCGCCTGGAGCGGGAGCTGGCCCTGCACAACACTCGCCGCGAGCTCTTCGACATGGAAGTCCATCGCGTCTGGGAGCGCCGCTCCACGGCGCTGGACCAGGTCGGCGATGCCCTGTTCAGCGTCTTCGCTCGGGATTTCGCGCCACTCGCCGAGCGGCTCGGCTCTCTGACCGCCCGGCTGGAAGGAGTTCCGAAGCTGCTCGAGCAGCACCGGACCCGGGCCACGGCGCCGCAGGTCCGCCTCTGGCAGGAGTTGGAGCTCGATTCGGGCGAGCAGATGCCCTTCCTATTTAACGAGATCAAGGCGGCCGGCGTCGGAGTCCTCGACGAGCGGGCCCAGGCCCGCCTGGACAAGGCGGTGGAGACGGCAACGGCCGCGGTCGCGTCCTACCTCGCCACGATCAAGCGCGCCATGGGTTCGACCGTGGAGAGCTGGGCTCTCGGTTCCGAGGCATACGACCAGCTCGTGGGGCTGCGCGCCTTCGAGGGCCTGGATGCCTCCCAGATCCTCGAGATCGGTCACCAACAGCTGGCGCTGAACAAGGCCGCTCGCGTGGAGGACGCCCGCCGGATCGACCCGAACGCAGACGAGGCCGCGGTCATCGACCGGGTCAAGTCGAACCACCCGGCCACCTTCGAGGAAGCGCTGGCGGCCTACGAGGACGCAATGACGCGGGCCCGAGCGCACATCGTCGAGCACGACATTGCGACGCTGCCTCCCGGCGAAAGGATTTCGGTCATGCCCACGCCGGAGTACCTGCGCACGGTCATCCCGTTCGCCGCCTACTTCGAGCCAGGCAAGTTCGACAAGAACCCCTCCGGCATCTACATCGTCACGCCGTCGGTCGGGAACGACCCGAACGCGATGCGCGAGCACTACCGTGCCTCGATCAGTAATACCAGCGTTCACGAGGCCTACCCCGGCCACCACCTTCAGCTGTCGGCGGCGGTCCGGCATCCATCGCTGGTCCGTCTCCTCACCGACGCCCCGGAGTTCGTCGAGGGCTGGGGGATGTACAGCGAGCAGATGATGCGCGAGCAGGGCTTCGACGACGGGCCCGATTTCATGCTGGCTCTGCACACCGACGCGATCTGGCGGGCTTGCCGGATCATCCTCGACGTGCGGATGCACCGCGGCGAGCTTAGTGTCGAGGAGGCGACTGCCTTCCTCGTCGAACACACGGGCTTCGAGCACGCCAACGCCCAGGCCGAGGTCTTCCGTTATACGTACACGCCGACCTACCAGCTGAGCTACCTGCTCGGCAAGGTGCTCCTGCTGGCGCTGCGTGCCGACGAGCAGCGTCGGCTGGGCAGTCGCTTCAGCCTGAAAGGCTTCCACGACTCGCTGCTCCGGAACGGTTCGCTGCCGATCAGCTTCCAGCGCCGGCTCCTGGCGGCCGAGGCCGCGGCCGGCGGCATCGCGGGCGCATCCTAGGCCGTCGTGCTGGTAATCCCGTCGATAGACGTCGAGCACGGTCGCTCCCGCCTGGTGCATTGGCCCGGCGCGGCCGCGGGCGTCGGCTCGCCGACGGATCGACCCGAGCGGATCGCCGAGCGCTTCGTGGCCCAGGGCGCCCAGCTGATCCATTTCGTCGACATGGACGGCGCCCGAGCCGGAGAGCCCGTCAACCTGGAGGCCGTCGGCCGCGTGGCCGGGCGAGTGGCGGTTCCGTTGCAGATCGCGGGGGGCATGGAAGGCGCGGATAACATCAGGCTCGCGTTCGCGGCCGGGGCGACGCGAGTGGTCGTCTCGATGACCGTGGCCGACCGCCCCGAGTTGCTGCACGAGTGCCTCTCCGTGGCCGGCGACTGGCTTGCCGTCGGCCTGGATCCGCGGCCTGACCGCATTGCCGCGTATCCTTGGCACCGACCCGCTCCGCCGAGTCTGGAAGAACTGGCCGGCGAGCTCGTGGACCACGGCGTCCGCAGGCTCGTTCTGTCACACGGAGGCGCGCGTCCGGACCTTGGGTTCCTGGCCGGGCTGGCTCGAACGCTTCCCGTCGAGCTGTTCGTGGCGGGAGGGTCTGTCGATCTCGATGCCATAAAGGGCCTGCGAGACGCCGCGATCGCAGGCATCATCCTCGGAGAGCCGCTCCTGTCCGGAGCACTAGACTTCGCCAAAGCCCTGGAGGCCGCTGCATGATCCTCGCCCGTCTTAACTCGCTGCGCCGGCTCGCGAGCGTGCGCCGGCTAACAGCCGGCGTGCTCGTCGCGCTGCTCTTTGCCGGCTGCTCCGTGCCAACGGCCGAGCCCACTCCCTCGCCGACCGCCCCGCCCACCATCCCGCCGACCACGCCGCCCTACACTCTCGGGCCCGCGCCCACCGGCTGCCCGACCTCCGCCCCGGCCGCCATGACCAGCGGCACCGCGACGGTCACGATGACGACCAACTTCGGCAACATCGTGATCAAAGTGGACTCGAGCTTGGGGCCCAATGCGGCGGGCGCTTTCGTCGCCCTCTCGCGCTGCGGTTACTACGACAACGTGCTGTTCCATCGGGTCGTCCCCGCCTTCATCATCCAGGGCGGCGACGGTGAGTTCGGTCGGCTTCCGAGCTTCGTACCGAGCCAGATGGGCCAGGGCGGGCCCGGGTGGAACATCCAGGATGACAAGGTGACCACAACGTACAAGCGTGGGACCGTCGCCATGGCCCGGACCAGTGCGGCCAACTCCGCGAACGCACAGTTCTTCATCGTTCTGGACGATTCCGCCCAGACGAGCCTGGGCGACTCCACGACCAACAACTACGCCATCGTCGGGACGGTCACGTCCGGCATGGACGTCGTCGACCGGATCGCCGAGATCCCGCTGGGCGGCGAGCCAGGCCCCAACGGCGAACCGCCTTCGATGCCGCTGCAGCCGGCGGTGATAACCAGCACGACCGTCGCGACGCCCTAGGGCCGACCGAAAAAGGAGAGACGGATGACCAAGGCCACGATCGAGACCGACAAGGGTGCAATCGAGATCGAGCTGCATAGCCAGGGCGCGCCCAAGGCGGTGGCCAACTTCGTCGAGCTTGCCCGAAAGGGCTACTACGACGGCGTCGTCTTCCACCGCCTCGTGCCGGGCTTCGTGATCCAGGGTGGCGACGGCGAGTACGGCCACATCGATCGACTCGACCGTGGGCGCCTTGGAACCGGCGGCCCGGGCTACAAGTTCGCGGACGAGCCATTCGAGGGCGATTACGGGCGCGGTGCCGTAGCCATGGCCAATGCCGGCCCGAATACGAACGGCAGCCAGTTCTTCGTCTGTCTGGCCGATCTTTCGGGCGGGCGGCTCCCCAAGAAGTACACCCTCTTCGGCCAGGTCACCAAAGGGATGGACATCGTCGACGCCATCGGCGCCGCCAAGCGTGACAGCCGAGACCAGCCCGCAGAGCCCGTGGCCATGCGATCGGTCACGATCGCCGACTGACCTCACCGGCCGCGTCGGCACGGCTCGAGGCGGTTGGGTCGGGGGCCAGCGGGGCTGGTCGGCGGGTCGACGGCGAGGGCTTCGCCCCGACTGTTCCGCCCGTCGCAACCAAGTGATTACACAACGCTAACAAGGTTGCGGGACTTTAACCCGATAACCCGCCAAAACCCTTGGATTGAAGGCAGAAGGGGCTGTAGACTTTAGAAGCTGCCAGTCAGCCTGCTGCCCCAGTTACAAGGTCATGGGTAGGTCGGGTTAGGGTAGTCGGTGCAGCCGACGTGATAGATGCCTTTGTAGCGTGGCAGAAGACGGTCCGCCTTGGCGGGACGAACCTTCACCGGGACAGCAACGAAGCGGCTCCTTCGGGAGCCGCTTCGAATTTCCGGGCCTGATTAGGGGTCCGGAGAACGGACCGAGCCGCCCCACCGCCGAGCCTCAGCTGGCCCAACTGCCTAAGTCGAAACGGCCGGTCGCCGAGTCCGAGCGGCCTGCTTTCTCGAGCCCGAGCGACCCATTGCCGAGCCCCGCGGCCCGGCCGGGCGCCTTCCGACATCGTGACCCCGCTGCTATCCTTGCCTCCCGGGCAGCCGGCCCCTACCTGGCCGCCGCCGCGGGATCGCGCGCCTGTAGCTCAGCGGATAGAGCGTCGGCCTCCGGAGCCGAAGGTCGCAGGTTCGAATCCTGTCGGGCGCGCC
>CAWFBR010000010.1:0-969561 GCA_963814125.1 uncultured Chloroflexia bacterium | reverse complement strand
CCCGCCCTGGAGATCCATCTCGTGAACCCGGGTTCGTCGAGGCAGGTTCAAGGGACGGGTTAGATCACGGCATGTGTTGGATATGGTCGGGGCGAGAGGAGTCGGGCCTAGGCTAACCCGCTCGTCGGGGATCTGGATCCCCCGTCTCTACCGTGGCCGTGTCCTCGTGACCATGGGCGGCGCAAGGCCACCGCTGCGCTCGGTGCGCTCCGCGTGACGCGTTAGCGGTCTCGTCCGAGATCGGTCAATCCCGGTGCGGCAGCTGAAGGCCACTGCGGGAGGCGAGCTGCAGGTGCCCGGCAGCGGCGTCCTTGTCCGCTGGCTGCTCGACAACGACCTCGTCGACGAGATCACCCTGTTCACCGTCCCGGTGGTCGTTGGCCAGAGAGATTCGGCGGCCTCCTGGAGGGCGTCCGAGCCCTTCAGAAGCGCGGTGCTAAACCCGCTCGATCGGCGGGCCTGAGGCGAACTGGCGAAACCTAAGAATTGAAGGCGGACGGCGACCGAGACGCGCGGTGCTAATCCGTCGGGAGGGCCTACGACCCGGTGCGGCTCTGGGCGAGCAGACCCTCGAGCCCGAGGACGATCAGCTCGCTGGTGTCGCGCCACCATCGGTCGGGGTCGCTGAGCCAGACTTCGGCGAGATCCGCGGCGCTGTCGGTCAGGAGCGGGAATTCCTCGCCCGGAAGGCTTAGGAGCACGACCTCGAACTGCCGGCGGAAAAGGTCGAGCTTTCGTGCGTCGAGTGCGAGACCTTCCGGCGGGGCGCCCTGGCGGAGCAGGAGCAGGTAGCCTGCCAGCAGGTTCGAGAGGACTCGCATCAGAACGATGGCCTGATGGCGGGCGAACCCGGCGTCGAGCAGGATGCTCAGAAGGTCCTCGAGAATCCGCCAGAACGAGGCGGTCCCTTCACCGTCGTACGCGATGCTGAGCGGCAGGGCCAGCGGACGCGCGTCCATCTGTTCTTTGTAGTTGCGCAGCGCCAGGCGGATCCTCTCGGTCCACGACATCTCGGGGGTGAAGCCCACCGTTACGTCGAAGTCCTCGAGAATCGTCTCGGTCATGGCGTTCACCAGATCCCGCTTGTCGCGGAAGTGGCGATACAGGGCCATCGGGGTGACGCCGAGTTCCGAGGCGAGCCGCCGGAGGCTGACGGCGTCGAGGCCCTCGGCGTTTCCGACTTCGAGCGCACGCGTCACGATTCCCTGACGCGTCAAGCTGGCGCGCGACTTCGCGCCGGACCGGGTCGATTTCGTCGTGCCTGCTGGTTCCATGCTTGACAAGTATACGCCGCATACTTACTCTCGCGGCATGTCTACTGCGTATACCTACACCGATAACATCGAGTCTAGCGAAGTAAGTGAGAGTCAGGGCTCCGCGGTCCGAGTTCGGGGCCTGGAGAAGTCCTACGGCAAGCTCCCGGTGCTGCTTGGCGTGGACCTGGACATTGCGCGCGGGAGCATATTCGCTCTGCTCGGCTCCAACGGCGCGGGCAAGACCACGATCGTGAAGATCCTGTCCACACTGCTCAAGGCCGACGCCGGAACGGCCACGGTGAACGGTTTCGACGTGTCCACGCAGGCTGGGGAGGTGCGCGAGTCCATTAGCCTCACGGGGCAGTTCGCGGCCGTCGACGAGATCCTCACCGGGCGGGAGAACGTCGTCCTGGTCGCGCGATTGCGCCATCTCCAGGACCCGGGGAGGATCGCCGGGGAGCTGCTCGACCGTTTCTCGCTCGCGGACGCAGCCGAACGACGAGTCTCGACCTATTCGGGCGGCATGCGCCGCCGGCTCGACATCGCGATGAGCCTCATCGGGAATCCGCCCGTCATCTTCCTCGACGAGCCGACAGCCGGTCTCGACCCGGAGGCGCGTCTCGAGGTCTGGCGGGCGGTCAAGGAACTCGCGGGACACGGCACGACGGTGCTGCTTACGACGCAGTATCTCGATGAGGCCGAGCAGCTCGCCGACCGGATCGCGATCCTGCACGAGGGCCGGATCAAGGTGAACGGCACGCTCGCCGAACTCAAACGGCTGATCCCGCCGGCGAAGGTCGAATACGTCGAGAAGCAGCCGACGCTCGAGGAAGTCTTCCTCGCCATCGTCGGCAACGACGGCAAGCGCAGTTAGGAAACGACGATGACGAAGCACTTCTTCGGCGACACCGCCATCTTGCTGGGACGGTCCCTGCGCCACATCACCCGCAGCCCGGACACGATCATCACGACGACGATCATGCCGATCGCCTTCATGCTCCTGTTCGTGTACGTCTTTGGCGGCGCCATCGACTCGGGATCGGATTCGTACGTGAGCTATCTGCTGCCGGGCATCCTGCTCATCACGATCGCCTCGGGTATCTCCTACACCGCGTTCCGGCTCTTTCTCGACATGAAGAGCGGTATCTTCGAGCGCTTCCAGTCCATGCCGATCGCCCGATCGTCCGTGCTTTGGGCCCACGTCCTGACGTCGCTCGTCGCGAATCTCGTTTCGCTCGGGGTCGTGGTCCTCGTGGCGTATGTCATGGGTTTCCGATCGTCGGCCGGCGTGCTGGCCTGGCTGGAGGTCGCCGGCATCCTGATCCTGTTCACCCTCGCGTTGACGTGGCTCGCGGTTATCCCGGGCCTCACCGCGACGTCGGTGGACGGCGCCAGCGCGTTCGCCTATCCGCTCATCTTCCTGCCGTTCGTCAGCTCGGCCTTCGTGCCGACGCGGACCATGCCGGGCCCGGTGCGCGCGTTTGCCGAGAACCAGCCCGTTACGTCGATTGCCAACACGATCCGCAATCTATTCGCGCAGAAGCCGGTTGGCGACGACGTCTGGATCGCCCTCGCCTGGTGCGCCGCGCTCCTGGTCGTCGCCTACATCCTGGCTATGGCGATCTACCGCCGCAAGATCCACGTGATGTAGCCGTCGAGTGCGCCCGAAGGCCGCTTGGCCCGGCGTGTAGAGGCCGGACGGCCCTCGTATGCATCAGTCGCAATTGAGACAGTTTATACTGACTCACGTTGGATACGCACCTGTCCGGTAGCGGAGGAGGGCGCCATGGACTGCCACGAATGTGCTCTGCAGCGGCTTCAAACCGCTGACGTGGATACCCAAGCGTTGCGGGGGTCGGATGCCCCAGATTCGACCATGATCCGAGGAGACTGAATGACCGCAAGCCGCCTGCTCGCCAGGCTCGAGGACTTCCGCCTGCTGCCCTTCTTTGTTGCCTTCGCGATGGTAGTGGGCATCCTCATCGGCAAGGCCCTGGCGATCTCCGACTTCGCCCTGACTCCCCCGATCGACTCCATCAAGGCGATCGCCGGCGGCACCTTTGTCCTGTCCGTCCCGAACGTGCTGTCGCTAGGCGTGCCCGTGGGACTGTTCGCCATGATGTATCCGGCCATGACGAACGTTCGGCTCGAAGAGGTGGGCGACGCCTTCCGGTCGCCGCGCCAGCTCGGCGTCGTGCTCGCATTCAACTACCTCGTGGCGCCGTTCGTCATGCTCGGACTCGCCAACATCTTCGTGTCCGACCCCGAGCTGCACACCGGACTCGTCCTGTACGGCCTGGCTCCCTGCATCGCCATGGTGATCATCTTCACCTTCCTGGCGAAGGGGAACACCCCCATGGCCCTGGTCTTTGTCGCCCTCAACTCGGTTGCGCAGATGATCCTGATCCCTGTCTACGCTCGCCTGCTCATCGGCAACGTGAGCTTCGACGTCTGGGTTGTCGCCGAGAGCGTGGTTCTCTATCTGGGTCTGCCGCTCGTGGCCGGGGTCCTGACCCGTCAGGCCGTGATCCGCCGAGACGGCGAGGCAGCTATGGATCGGCTCAAGCCGGGACTCAGCGCACTCTCGATCCTGGGCCTGCTCTTCACCCTAATCGTCATGTTCTCGCTCAAGGGCGATCTCATCCTCCAACGGCCGGGCATCGTCGTCGAGATGGCGATCCCGATGGCGCTGTTCTTCGGCGTGATGTTCTTCGTCGTCCTCTTCATCGGCTCCCGGCTGCGCTTCTCCTACCGGGACGGTGTGGCCGTCGCCTTCAGCTCGACCGGGCGAGATTTCGAGATTGCGATCGCCATCGCGATCACGGCCTTCTCGCCCACCGTCGCCCTGGCAACGGTGGTCGGGCCGCTTATCGAGGTGCCGGTGATGCTGTTCCTGGTCTGGTCCGCCATGCGACTCAAGGCGCGCTGGTTCGAAGACGCAGCCGTCACGATCCCAGAAACTGAGCCGGTGGCGTCGTGAGAACGACATCTGCCCCCTCTGAAACCACGGACGCTCGGTGCCTGCGCCTGGACCTAGTAGCTCCGGATGTCGGACCTGCGACCTCGATCGCTTCCCTCTTGGCCGATCCGAGCCGGGCGGCAGTCCTGGCGATGCTGCGCGACGGCCCTCATTGCGTGTGCGAGTTGTCGGCCGCCCTCAAGGAGCGCCAGAACAACCTCTCCATGCACCTGGCGCGACTTCGCGACGCTGGCTTGATCCGACGGACGCTCCTCGAAACCGACGCTCGCCGGGTCTACTACGAGCGCGACGAGGCCGCCTGCGCGGCGACCCTGGCCGAGCTCAAGAACCTCCTGGAGCCAACCCGATGACGACGGTCCGGCTGGGTGCGGTCCGCCGTCCCCAGATTCCCCTGCAGGCTACGGTCGCCGACCGCATTCGGCCCGCATAACCGGGCCGTCCCAGGGGCGGCTCCTCAAAGGCCAACAAACGCACAAAGTCGGCCGCGGATGAACGCGCCCCGGGATCGGACAAGACCATGAATCGCATTCGCCATCTTCAAGAACATCTCAACCGCTGGATGCTGGCCTACGTCAGCTTCGCCATCGTCGTCGGGCTCGTCGTGGGCCACCTTCTCGAGTCCACGACAAAGGCCAATTCGGGCACCATCGGCAATCTCACGACGGTCGCGGTGTTCTTCATCATCTATCCGATGATGGTCAACGTCCGGTTCGAGGCGCTGTTGAAGGCCGGACGGAACCTCCGCGGCGTCGGCATCGCGATCCTGTTCAACTTCGTCTGGGCACCCCTGGTCGGGTGGCTGCTGGCCACAATCTTTCTGTCCGACTCGATGCTGGCTCTCGGCTTCCTCCTCGTCATGGTCGTGCCCTGTTCGAGCATGGCCATCGGCTACACCGGGCTTTCGAAGGGCGACCTCGAACTCGCGACGGTCGTCGTGGCGCTGAGCTTCATCCTGGCTATCGCCGCAGTGCCCCTGTGGATGACGCTCTTCGCGAGCCGCTATCAGATCGCGGTTCCGACCGGTGACCTCATCAATTCGATCCTGACTGTCCTCGTCGCCCCGATGATCCTGGGTTACCTCACGCGGCGGGTGCTGTTGCGCCGGCTCGGCCAGGCTCGCTTTGGCGCAATAGGGCCGCTGTTCCCGGCCATCTCGCTGCTGGGCATGTACTCGATCGTCTTTCTGATCTTCTTCGGCAAGGCGTCGCTCATCCTCGATCGCTGGCAGACCGTGCTTGTCCTGCTGATCCCCAACGCGATCTTCATCGGGCTGAGCCTGCTCGTGCTGACATGGCTCGATCGTCGCCTCGGCTTGGGCTATGAGGAGCACATGGCGGTGGCGTTCACGAGCACCGGCAAGAACAACGGCACCGCTATCGCCATCGCGACCACCGCGTTCTCGCCACTTGTCGCGATCCCGGCGGCGACGATGCCCATCTTCCAGATCCTTCTCATGGTCCTCTACCTGCGAGCCGCTCCTCGTCTGCGGGCCTGGTTCGAACTTCACCCGAAGCCGGCTCCAATCGCCACCGTTCCGGACCGAATCTGAGGCAGTCCCATGCTCACAACCGACGTCTCCCCAGGCGCCTCCCCCCTCGGACATGCCGGACTGGTCGCACGCCCTACGGCAACTCGCCGGCTGCTATTCGCGCTGGCGCTCGCGCTCGGCGTGCTGGCGCTCGAAATTGGAGGTGGCCTCCTCACCGGCAGCCTGGCCCTCCTGAGCGACGCGACCCACGTCCTAGTGGACATCGTCGCGATCACCGTTGGCCTGGCGACCGCCCGCCTTGCGGCGCGAGAACCCGACGAGCGTCACACCTACGGCTTCCATCGCCTCGAGGCCATGGGCGCGCTCACCAACGCGGTCCTGTTGATTGCCGCGTCGGCGGTCGTCTGCGCCGAGGCGATCGGCCGGCTGATGAGCCCGGGCGTGGTCGATGCGCCGGCAGTACTGGTCATCGCGATCGTCGGCCTGGCCGTCAACAGCACGTCCGCACTCGTCGTCCACGGCAGCGAGCGCCGGACCAGCGCCACCAAAGTGCTCGTTCTCCACCTCGGCGGCGACGCGCTCGGCTCGCTCGCGGTCATCGGATCGGCCCTGGTCATGATCGCGGGAGGTTCCCCGGCGGCCGATCCGGTGGCGAGCCTCGTGATCGCGGTCCTGCTCGCGGTCTTCGGTTTCCGTCTGCTCGGCCAGATCGTCCATCTGCTAAGCGAGGGGGTCCCGCCCGCCGTTTCCCTCGAAGTCGCGAGCGCCGCCATCCACGCGGTCCCCGGCGTCCGTTCCGTCCACGACCTACACGTCTGGGCCATCGCCGAGGACATTCCGGTCGTGACCGCACACCTGGAAACCTCTGTCGGCGCCGACACGCGCCGAGTCCTGCTGACCGCTACCGACGCCCTGCGGCGCGTCGGTGTCGGCCACGCCACGCTCCAACTCGAGCACGAGCCGTGCGGCCAGGGCAGGCCCCAGGCCGCTCACCAGCCCCGAACCGAGGATGCGACCGATGGATGAACTCGAAATCGCCGAGCGCATAGACAGCCGCGGAATGTCGTGCCCGATGCCGATCGTGAAGACGGCGCTTGCCATGGCGAGCCTGAAGTCGGGTCAGCTCCTCGAGGTCGTCGCCTATCAGTCCAAGTCCGTGGGCGAATTCACGGCCTGGGGAAAGTCGACCGGCAATCCCCTCGTCGCGTCGAGCGAAGACGGCGGCGTGTACCGCTTCGTCTTCCGCAAGAGATCCTCGCGGCAGCCGGCTCCTATGCCGGGTCTCATCTCATGAAGACGCGCCTGAGCTCGGTTCAGCTGAAGCGCGTCATCGGCGTCCTGCTCTGGGCCATCGCGGTCAAGATCGCCCTCGACGCGATCTGACCCGCCGAGTTCCTGTGTCGTCAAGCCATCCGGAGGTATCCGTGCCAGTCGCTCCAGCTCAAGTCCAGCCCGCGGTCCCGCCACTCGGGCGCCTGCGCGGCTTCCACCCCGGCTGGTTCGGGGCGGTCATGGGGACCGCGATCGTCGGCATCGTCGGTTACCAGAATCCGGGCAACTCGGCCGGTCTGAAGGACGTGGCCCACGCCTTCGGCGTCGCGGTCATCGCCGCTTCGGCCGTCCTGGCCACCGGGCTGGGCGTGCCTTACCTGGTGCGCTGGCTCCGCCACCCCGCGGCGGCAATCGCCGACTTCCGGAACCCTGTCGCCGGCGCTTTGTATGGAACGTTCCCCGGTGGCCTGCTCGTGCTGGCCGTGGGCATCGCGACCGTCGGGCCGTCGCTCGGCGCCCCGGACGCGGTCACTACGGCAGTGGCGGTCCTCGCGGCGATCGGGATCATCCTGGCCTTCGCAACCAGTGTCGTCTTTGCGTATCTGCTGTTCGCCGCGCCCCAGATCGGTCCGCAGACGGCCAATGGGGCGTGGTTCATTCCGCCGGTCGTCAATATCGTGGCGCCGCTCGCCCTGGTCCCGCTGGTGCCGCACGTGAGCGCCGGCGACGCTGCCACGCTTCTCATGGCCGGCTATGCGTTCCTGGGCATGGGCCTCATCCTGTTCCTCCTGGTCGCCTCGCTGATCTACGACCGACTCGTCTTCCACCCGCTCCCGGCGGCGCCGCTCGCGCCTTCGCTGTGGATCGGTCTGGGGCCCGTTGGCGTGGGCGTCCTCGGACTGCTGCGTCTCGCGCAGGCCGGCGCACCGACCTGGGGCCCGTCGGCGGGCGCCGTCTCGGCGGTGTCCTCGGTAGGCGCGACGATCCTGTGGGGCTTCGGGCTCTGGTGGCTCGCGGCCGCGATCCTGTTGCTGGCGGGCTACCTGCGGGCGGGGCGACTCCCGTACAGCGTTGGGTGGTGGGCCTTCACGTTCCCCCTGGGTGCATATGCGGCGGCAACTCTCGCCCTGGCTCGCGCCTGGCAGTCGAGCCTGCTTGAGGACTTCGCGGTGGCGCTATTCGCAGGCCTCGTCGTCTTCTGGGTCGTGGTGGCTTTCGGCACGCTGCGAGCTATTCGGTCAGGAGCGGCGTGGGCGCGGTGACTCGCTACCGAACAAAGCAGCAGAAGGTCTCCCGCAAGGGTCAGACGGCTGACCCTCGCCCGCCTCTGGGGCCTACGAACGGCGTTGATTCCGGCTTGCCGCCCTGGCAGGATGACGTGACCCCGACTGTTTGCATCGAGAGCGGGGATGGCGCCGATCGTTTGCGAACGCTCTAACAGCGTCAGCTTTACGGGTTCTGTGAAAGGCTTCGTCGAGACCGGGTGTTCTCGAGACACTCGACGGGGCACCGACTCATGGCGAGCGATCGTCAAGGCGTGGTCAGCGCACCTGCGTCAAGTCGGTGCGAGAGGAGTCAAGCCGACACTTTACGGGTGAAGGTGCGGGCCGCATGCAATGCCCTGGAGTGTCAAGCTTCGGCCTGACGGAGACGCCAGCAGGGACTGTCGGCGCTTGACGGGGTCGCGTAGGGGCGGAAGGCCGCCACGTCGATCTACCCACTACGCCGTCACGATACTTGGGCGGAGGCGTCTCAAGCTCGATCCATTGGGGTGGCATCATCGCAAGGAGACGAGGTTGGAGGGGATCGGGTCTGGCCGTCTCGGAAGACGACACATGCTTGGGCGCGCTGCCGTCGTGCTGGTCGCTCTATGGGTGACTGGATGCACCGGAGCGTTTTCCAGCCCGCCTCAGGAAGCTTCGGTTTCGTCCGCGCTGCAGTCGGCTGCGTCAAGCAATACGGTCGAAAACCCCAGCCCGAGCCAAGCTCCGACACCCAACCCCACAATCCTCCCAACCCTTGCGCCGATCCTCCGCGGGAGCGGCACCTTCAGCCCAACAGGGTCGATGACGACCGCACGAGAAG
Organism: uncultured Chloroflexia bacterium; assembly: GCA_963814125.1. Lineage (GTDB taxonomy): Bacteria > Chloroflexota > Limnocylindria > Limnocylindrales > CSP1-4 > Fen-1039. Next base: position 960,479 of record CAWFBR010000010.1, on the reverse strand, counting down.
AGCACACGGCTACTCTGCTGGCTGACGGCCGAGTTCTGATCGTAGGCGGAAACAATGCCGGAACTTGGCTGGGGTCCGCTGAGGTGTACGACCCAGAGACCGGTAGCTTCAGCCCGACGGGCTCGATGCTTGTCGCGAGCTTCGGCTACACCGCAACGCTCCTGGCCGACGGCCGTGTCCTAGTCGCTGGGGGAGATGCCCACGACGTCTACCTGTCCTCCGCCGAGCTGTACGACCCGAAGACCGGCGCCTTCACGCCCACGGGCTCGATGGCCTCGCCTCGCTTCAACCATACCGCCACGTTGCTCGCCGACAACCGGGTTCTGATCGCAGGCGGATGGAGCGGCAAGTCTTATCTGTCCTCCGCCGAGCTGTACGACCCAAAGACCGGCGCTTTCAGCCCCACAGGTTCGATGGCTATCGCCCGTGACAGCCACACCGCCACGCTGCTCGCCGACGGACGAGTACTGATCGCGGCCGGAACGGGCGCCGGCGACTTCTTGTCCTCTGCTGAGCTGTACGACCCGAAGACCGGGACTTTCAGCCGCACAGGTTCGATGGCTGTCGCGCGTGACAGCCATACCTCCACGCTGCTCGCCGACGCGCGGGTTCTCATCGCAGGCGGGTTCGTTGGCTGTGCCGACGCCAGAGTGCCTGTGCTGTCGTCCGCAGAGCTGTACGACCCGAAGACCGGCACATTCAGCCGCACAGGGTCGATGGCTCTCGCCCGTGACAGCCACACCGCTACGCTGCTCGCCGACGGTCGGATTCTGGTCGCAGGCGGAGGAGCCGACAACGCCACCCTCCCCAGCCTATCCTCCGCCGAGCGATATGACCCGAAGACTGGCACCTTCAGTAGCACAGGGTCGATGGCAACGGCTCGCATGGGCCATACCGCTACGCTGCTCGCTGGGGGACAGGTCCTGATTGCGGGTGGATGGGACGGTCCGGTCCTAGACACAGACTTCTCTTCCGCCGAGCTGTATGAGCCTTGAGGCCAAGAGGGCGCATCCGGAGGTTCCGGCGGTCATCACCCGTAACTGGTCGGGGCGAGAGGTCTCAAACCGAGCGTAGCGACCTGAATGTCCCACTAATGCGCTGTCACTAGCTTGCGTCCGGGCACGCGACCTGGAACGGCTTCGTGCCGCCGCCGCCGCCGTCCTGAGTCCAGCCGACGTTGTATTGGCCCTCTGGAAGGCTCAGGATGTCCGGCGCCGCCGGCACCCGGACCTCAGGAGCGGCGCCGGTAGCCCACGTCCCGTTCATGACCACCTTGCCGCCGCTTTGCGTCTCGACGCGGTAAATGCCCGAACTGTTCGCGTTCATGATGAAATGGAAGTAGAAGGTGCAGACGGTCGTCTCGCTCGATGCGAGCCCGCCGCCGCCATTGCTGATGTCGACTGACCCTGGCGCCGGCGCCCCGGTCGGGACCGCCCCAGTCGGGACCGCCCCGATCGGTACGGCGACAGGTGGCATCCCACCGGTCGTGGCACAACCGGCCACGATGACGCCCAGGAGCAATGGCACCACGAGGGCGCCGAGCGGGCGACTACGCTTCGTCATCGCGGTACTGCCACCTCGTCTTGCGAATTAACGGGTGCTGCGGGGTCAGCCCGACACCGTCGAGTGAGTTTCGGCCAGATCCACGGCGCATTCCAGAAGGGACGGGAAGGCCTGGCGTCTCAGCTGGCACGGCGCCGAACCAGCCACACGGTCGTGGCTATAAGCAGGACTGAGAGCACGATCAGCCAGCCGCACTCGATCCCCTGGAACGTCCAGAATCGGCTGGCTGGTTCGTAGGTCGTCAAGTACGAATAGCCGTGCTGGATCAGGTACTGCACCGGGTCGCCGAGGTTGGCCGGGGTCGAGGGCCCCGGTTGGAACAACTGGGGCGTGATCGCGCGGACGTCCACAGCCCCGAGGGTCCGGTTGAGCATATCCAAGGTGACGGGCTGACCACCTTGGGTCCACACCTGGCTCATCACCCAGTCTCCACGCGCCACAGCGTTCGGATCGCCCGTGCTCAAGGGCGCCATGTAGTGCGGGCGCAGGAACAGTCCGGTGGCGAAGGCGAGCCCTGCCCAAACGGCGATCGTGGCGACCATCGCCGGGATGACCCGGCGGATGAGGACGCCGGCAAGGGCTCCGATAGCCAACGCGGCCAGCGTCCAGGCGGCGAGCGCCAACCCCAGCAAGTCGAACGTAGTGGGATACAGCGGACCGTTGTCGTCTCCCGCGCCGTTGAGCGGCGCGAAATACCAGGAAACCGCCAGACTGAACAATCCCGCCGCGACTGTTACCACGATCGCAAGCGGCACCAGCTTGGCGATCGTCCATCGTGTCCGTCCGAATCCCTGGGTAAAGGCGTACCGAAACGTGCCGGTCTCGAACTCCCGGGCAAGCAGCGGTGCACCAAGGAACGCGCCTATGAGGGCCGGAATCATCTGCAACAGGGCGAAGGTGATCCCCGCGCCGGGGGCGTGGGCCGCAAGAAAGTCGGTGGCCGCCCGCACGCAGATGTCCGAAGCTGCCGGACGGCAGGCAGTCACTGCCGCGTAGTCGCTGTACATCTGCAGACCAGTGATCAGCAGGTACGCCCCTGCCACGCCGAAGAGCGCCACGACCCCAGTCAAGGCAAGCCGGTGCTGTCGCCAGACGACCCATGTCATCCTCCGCCACGGCACAGGCCGAAGACTCAGGTGCGAATCCGACCGCGCAGGAACCGTCAATGTGCCCACGTAGGCACCTCCGTCGGAGTGGAGTCCTCAAGGAGGGTCGGACCGGGAAGCGCCATCGCGCCTGGCTCCCGTAGGTACGCCAGGGTCAGTTCTTCCAGGCTCACCGGGTGGACCTCCCACCCCGGCGGCACAGAGTCCTTAGGTCCATTGAGCCGAACCAGCAAGTGAGCCTGCGACTGGCCTCGCCGTGCGTGCACCACGACCAACTGCCCGGGATAGCCGTCGGCTTCGGCAGCCCGACCCGTCAACAGGCGGTGATCGGCGAGCAGGCTTTCTACCTCACCCGCGACCTGGACGCTTCCGTGCGAGATGAGGACAAGGTAATCGGCCACCCGCTCGAGCTCGGTCAACACGTGAGACGACAGCACTACCGACACACCGTCCTCGGCCACCGCGGCCATGACCGTGGCCATGAAGTCATGGCGGGCAAGGGGGTCGAGCATCGCCATGGGCTCATCGAGCACGAGCAGCCTCGGGCGCCGGGCGAGCGCCAGGGTCAGGGCGAGCTGTGACTGCTGGCCGCCGGACATCTTGCCGGCTGCACGCTCCAGCGGGATGCCCAAGTCGGCCAACCGGGCCTCGGCGTAATGCTGGTCGAAGCGCCTGTTGAGGTTACGGGTCAGATGCAGCATGTCCGCGACGGACAGGTTCTTGTACAGGGGCATGTCCTGCGCGACGAAACCGATGGCGTCCAATGCGGCCGGCGACCCGGCCGGCCAGCCGCCAATGACCCTGACGATGCCGGCGGTCGGCACCGTGAGCCCAACTACCAGGTTCAGCAGGGTGGTCTTGCCAGCGCCGTTCGGCCCGACTAGGGCGACCACGTGACCTTCGGGAATCGCGAGCGCGCATTCGCGCAGCGCCCAGGTGTTGCCGTAGCGCTTACCCAGGCCGGTGGCTTCGATCACGTTCATGCGACGCTCCTGGATCCGACCGGTGGCTCTCCCAGGTCGATGGAGCCGTCGGGCCGGTCACGAGAATCCCTCATCACGCTCGTGAATAGGGCCGCGATTCCGTCCTCATCAAGCCCGGCCGTGTCGGCCTCCGCCAGCCAGCGAAGCAAGGAGCGGCGAAGCTCTGCTAGTTCTGGCGGCGCAATCTGGCTAAGGGTTGCTCGGATGAAAGTTCCCTGACCGGGCCGTCCGGCGGCGAGGCCTTTGGTCTCCAGCTCGCGGTAGGCCTTGAGCACCGTGTTTGGGTTGATCGCCAGGGTGGCGACTGCGTCTCTAACCTTGGGTAGCTGGTCGCCCGGTTTGAGGTAGCCGAGCCGCAGCGCGTGCTCGACCTGCTGAACGAGCTGCAGGTAGGTCGGCACGCCAGATGCAGTGTCGAGTCGGAATACGATCGCCGACGCCGGGCCGCTGGAGGCCTCGTCATGCGGTGTGCTGTGGCCTTTACCTAATGTCATAGGACAAGGTTACACGAGAGATCCTCGGTGTCAAGCCTGGGACCGCGCGGCCGGACAAGGCCACGCTTGCGGTGGATTCAAGGATGCGACGCCCGCAACAGCCGGTCGGGATCTTCGGCGTGGAGGATGTTGAAGAGCATTACGTAGCCGACGCTGGCGTCGGGCAGTCCAGTGTCTTCTGCCATGAAGTCCCGCACGTGGAGCTGGACGTTGGCAAGGCCTGCGCTTTCCACCTTGGAGCGGGTGACCGCGATCATCTCGGGCTCGATGTCGAACCCGTGGACGGTGCCCTCAATGAGCCTCGCAGCCGGGACGGTGAATGTCCCGTAGCCGCAGCCGAGGTCGACGGCGCTCGACGTCTCCGGTGTCAGGCCGAGGCGCGCGAGCATGCTCGATGGATCGAAGAATTGAACCCACATTGCTTCCTCGGGCATCCCGCTGTCACGGACTTTCATGCCTGCTCCACCGGCAGACCCGCTTCGACCCAGGCGTTGAAGCCACCGATCACGTCGGTTGCTCGAGCGAAGCCCAAGCTCACGAGCGTCGCAGCCGCAAGGCTGGACGAGTAGCCGTCGGCGCAGAGAAGGACGATTTGTCTGGCCGGATCGGCCACACTCGGGTCGTGATGACCCGAGGTCGGGTCGAGGCGCCAGAAGAGCACGGACAGCGGGATGTGAACGGACCCCGGGATGACTCCGCTGGCTCGTCGGTCATCTCCACACCGCGTGTCGATGAGACTGGCGCCACCCTGCTGGGCCATCACAGCGGCTGCGGGTTCCAGCCGATTGAGGCCGGCGCGAGTGTTTGCGAGAAGCTCCGAAATGGTCTGACGTTCCGACATGCGCAGTCCTCTTTCTTGAGCCGAAACTTCCCTTCGACCGCTAGCGAAGGTCGTCCTGGGCCGGGTCGTGTCGCCTAAGGTGGTGTAACAGCTGAACCAGGCCGACCAGGAGAACGGCCATCGCGTCATCCTCGCGTCGTTGGAGTCAGAAACCGACGACGAAAGGAACACCACGATGGCCGAAGACAGAATGGCCGTGCTGCAGATGCTGCGCAAGCTCGGAGCGGATGGCGATGTCGACTTCCTGCGTGAGGGCGTGAGAGTGCTCGCGGCCGCGCTGATGAAGGCCGAGGTGACCGAGATCACCGGAGTGCCCAAGGGGGAACGAGCACCCGAACGACGCCTGACCAACCGCAACGGCTATCGAGAGCGCCGCTGGGACACCCGAGTCGGCACGATCGATCTGGCCATCCCAAAGGTCCGCGACGGAAGCTACTTCCCCTCGCTTCTCGAGCCGCGCCGACGTGCCGAGCGGGCGCTGCTCGCGGTCGTGTGCGAAGCCTACGTGGCCGGCGTGTCCACCCGCCGGGTCGAGGACCTCGTGGCCGCTCTCGGAGTGGCGTCGCTCTCCAAGAGCGAGGTCAGCCGGATGTGCGCTGCTCTCGACGCCGAGGTCGAGACCTTCCGATCGCGCTCTCTCGCCGGCGAGCTTTACCCGTATCTGTGGCTGGACGCCACCTACGTGAAGGTTCGCGACGGCGGCAGAGTCGTGTCGATGGCGGCTCTCGTGGCGATCGGTGTCGCCTCGACCGGCGAGCGCCGCGTGCTCGGACTGGAGCTTGCCGCCGGCAACGACGAGGGCAACGCCTGGATGCCGTTCCTCACCCGACTGGTCGAGCGGGGCCTGGCCGGCGTCCGCCTGGTCATATCCGACGCCCATCGCGGTCTGGTCCGGGCGATCGACGAGCTGCTGCTCGGAGCGGCCTGGCAGAGATGCCGGGTCCACTTCACCCGCAACGCCCAGGCTTTGGTGCCGCGGACCTCGGCCTCGATGGTGGCCACGGTCATCCGCTCGATCTTCGAGCAGCCATCGGGCATGTCGGCTCGAGAGCAGCTGCGCCGGGTCTGCGAAGGCCTGGCGCCACGCTTCCCGGCGGTCGCCGAGCTGCTCGACGCGGCAACCGTCGACCTGCTCTCGCACTTCGACTTTCCGACTTCGCACCGCCGCCAGATCCGCAGCACCAATCCCCTGGAGCGGCTCAACAAGGAGATCAAGCGCCGGACAGCAGTCGTGGGCATCTTCCCGACAAGAGCCAGTCTCATCCGCCTAGTCGGGACGGTCCTCGCCGAGCAGGACGACGAATGGCAGGACGGCCGCCGCTACTTCAGCCCGGAGTCGATGGCCCTCATCGACGAGGACGTCATCGAGGACGAGGAGGTGAACCCGGCCCAACTCATGGCCAGCTAAGACACCAGGCGCGAAGATGACGCGCTGTTACACCACGTCCTGGGACTTGACCGCACCACGACGCGGAACGTTCCACGAGGCAGGCTGGCTGACCGCGCTGGCTCGCTGGAAGTCGCACGTGGAAGACAAGAGCGTCAGCGTGTAATTAGACGCTGTGCGTTGACGTGAAATGCCCTCAATCGGCTACAGTTATACGCTCTGGGAGCGTGGTGCTAACCAAGACGGCACTCCCACAGCGCTTGACGACACGTATTGGCCACGGTTTGTTAGGCTAATTGCAAGATATGCCTAACAAACGAAGGCAAATAGGCGGGAGTAGCTCAGTCGGTAGAGCGTCAGCCTTCCAAGTCAGAAGGTGCGGAGCGCGGTGCTCTCCTCGTGAGATTCACGCTCAGAACCCCCATTTCGTGTCCACTTACACGCTCTGCGTGAGGGCGTGTAATTCGCGTTACAGCGTCAGCTTCGCAAACCGGTTCAGTTGGCGCCGCTGAAACATTCCGGGAGCTCGCAGGAGTTCGGGCGTCGCAGAGAAACGCGGTGCTCAAATCGGTCGAATCCGCGCCGGCGTCCGTCAGGCAGATCGAGGACTGCGGCAAGCACCTGAGCGCGGTGCTAAGTGGTGCGAGCGAGACCCTCTGATTGTCCCAGCCGTGCGAGGTTGCCCTGAGAGAGCGTCCCGCGCGCCGATCGGCATGTTCGGCGAGCGCGAGTTGAGCGTCCGCTCGTCAGCAGCCGTGACGGTTCCCTGAGGATGATGTCGTTGTCGGCTCGGGGATCGACGAAGGCGCACAACCGCGCCGCCTCGTCCAGCAACCCCTTTCGCTCCACGCGACGCAGTCTGGTGAAAGAATTTATGCACAGGGCCCCGTCCTGGATGTGCCAGGTCCCCTGCCAGAAGCCGTCAAGGAGGACTGTGCCGGCTGTTGCGCCGTTGCCAGGCGGGAGCGGCACAGGCCGGCCGTTTGGGATCACTCGCGTCCGGTCCTTGTGCGACAGCAGGAGGTTGTCGTACTCGGGTAGGAGCCGCGGCGGGCAGGGTGTGTCCTCGGGCGGTCGGGGCGCTTCCGGCAGGTCATACACGAGCCGGCCGGACGAGGTCTGGAAGGTTCGCAACGGCAATCGCTCCATGACCTCTCCCAGTCTGGTCAGCCCAGACCAGGCCTGAACATCAGCGACGCTCGCCGGCCCGAACGCTCCGAGGTAGCGGCAAACCAACGCATCCAGAGTCCCCGCGCGCGGCTGTTCGCCCAGCCAGCTTTCCAACGGAGCCCACGTGGCGGGACCGTTCCTGCCCCAGATGCCTCGCGGCGGCACCTGGCATAAGCCGATCTGGTGGGTCGCATAGGCCAGCGCCCGAGGGTCGGCGCCCGGCCAGTGCGCCGCGAGCATCCTCGCGAGCTCATCGCGCGTGCGCGGCCGTTCTCGCAGCAGGCACCTCGCGACGCTGATCAGCGCCTCGCGGTCAACCGACTGGGCGCCGCGGCCAAAGCGCGTGTTGAAGTCGGCGGTCCGAAGCGGATCGAACAGAGGGGCCCATGCCAAGGAATTGCGCGCGCTCACGAGATGGAGGGTGTTGCGCATCAGATGCATCCGCACCACCTGACGTTCCCCGATCAACGTCGAGAGCTCGTCCGCGGTGAAGTCCCGGACACGGGCCCACAACCCGACGTACGGAGCCAGTGGCGCCTGGCACTGCATCCCAGCGATCTTCTCGATCGCATCGACAGCTCGGGTCGGCGCACGCTCAAGCAGGTATTGGCGGGCCAGCGTGGCACGGTTGAGCCGACGTCGGCTCAGGATCTCGGTCACGCCAAAGGCCCGAAGAAGACCTGCAAATCCGACGCCAGTTCAGCCGGTGCTTCCATGGCCGGGAAGTGCCCGCCTCGCGCGAACTCCGCCCAGTGAGCGTCAGCCGGCGCGGACACGAGCCTCCGTACAGTCTCGTCGGCGCCGAAGACCGCGAAGCCCTGGGGCACGGAGGGTGGCTCGCCCCAGTCGGACGCATGAGCGTGTTCGTAGAGAGTGTGGGCGGCGCTGGCGCCGGAGCGGGTGAACCAGTAAAGGCTGACTGTGGTGAGCAGCTGATCGCGGTCGACCGGTAGGTCGGTCCATTCATGGACCTTCTCGCTGATCCACGCCAGCTGCAGCAGAGGCGAGTCGACCAGGCCGTAGCCGATGGTCTGTGGCCGGGTGTTCTGGATGGCAAGGTAGCCAGACCCTTCCTTCCTGAACGCGTCCATCCGATCCAGGATCAGCTTGTCGACCGGATCGTTCGTGTCGAGCCGGTCGGCCAACCTGGGCAGGAATGTGGCGACGCCGGCGGCGGTAAGCGGATCGGTCACGACGTGGACGCCGATCACGTGGTCGCGATCCAGGCCGGCGACCATCCCCGAGACACCCGCGCCGATGTCACCGCCGTGCACTCCATACCGCTCGTATCCGAGCCGGCGCATGAGCTCGACCCAGGCGCGTGCCGTGCGGCCCATCGCCCAGCCGGCGCGGCTGAGTGGCGTCGAGAAGGTATAGCCGGGGAGGGACGGCGCGACGATGTGGAAGGCGGGCCCTGACTTCGGGTTCACCAGCAGCTCGATCAGGGACAGGAACTCAGCGACAGAACTGGGATAGCCGTGCGTGATCAGCAGCGGGATTGCGTCGGGCCTGGCCGATCTGATGTGCAAGAAATGGATGCGCTGGCCGTCGATCTCGGTCGTGAACTGGGGGTACTCGTTGAGTCGCGCCTCCTGGGCTCGCCAGTCGTAACCCACCCGCCAGTGCTCGGCGAGCTGCCGCAGGTAGTTGGGCGGAACGCCGCGCGTCCAGTCTGCACCAGGTAGCCGATCGGGCCAACGAGCGTGGGCGAGTCGGTCATGGAGGTCCTCAATGTCGGTCTCGGGGATCTCGATTCGGAACGGCTGGATGCTCTCGCTCATCATGCTTCTCCTTGTCCGGACGGCCAGCATGGCCGGGCGCTCAGCTGGGAGCTCTTGCGTCAACACAGAGAAGGTTAGGCATAATATAGGAACGATTCGTTCCTAGGGACCGGAGATGTTGGAGACATCAGCGCGGTTGCTGCGCCTGCTCGCCTTGCTACAGGGCCGCCGAGAGTGGACCAGCGCTGAGCTAGCCGCACGGCTCGACGTAACCACTCGCACGATCCGCAACGACGTAGACCGCGTGCGTGGGCTCGGCTACCCGGTCGAGGGACTGCCAGGTCTGGGCGGTGGGTACCGACTGGGTGCAGGCGGAGCCCTGCCGCCGATGTTGCTCGACGATGACGAAGCGATTGCGATGGCCGTGGGTCTGCGTTCCGTCGCGAGCGGCTCGGTCGCCGGGATGGAGGAGACCGCCATAACTGCGCTCGTGAAGCTGCAGCAGGTCCTTCCGACACGGCTACGGCACCGAATCGAGGCCTTTCACTCGTACGTGCTGCCGATGCCCGTTCGCGATCCCCAGATCGATCTCGACGCGCTGACGACGATCGCCGCCGCATGTCGCGACCATCGGCAGCTTCAGTTCGACTACCAGGCGCATTCGGGCGAGCCGACTCGGCGCTCGGTGGAGCCGTACCGTCTCGTGAACGACCAGCGCCGCTGGTACTTGGTGGCGTGGGATCTTCAACGTCAGGCCTGGCGTACCTTCCGCGTCGACCGGATGAAGCTCTGGATGCCAGTTGGGCCGCGTTTCTTGCCCCGGGATCTACCACCCGACCGGGAGATTGCGGCGCAGGTGGTACGTGCGGTCGGCGAGGCGGCCTGGCGATATCGAGCGCGGGTGATCGTCCGCGCGCCGGCGGAATACGTGCGCGGTCGGATGCCGATCCCCGTGGAGGTGCAGTCGCTGGGCGAAGACCGGTGCGTGTTCGAGCCAGGCTCGGACAGTCCCGAGATGCTGGCCCTGTATCTCGGCATGCTGGACGCGGACTTCACGATCGTGGATGCGCCGGAGCTCATCGAGGCGCTGCGCACTCTGACGAGGCGATATCGCCGGGCAATTGGCGCCAGCCAACAGACACACCGCTCGCAGCCCTAGAACAGCCAGATCCGCGCTGGTTGACAGCCTCGCATGGGCAGCGTCGGCCGCTTGCGTCTGGATGGCTCCATTTCCCAACGCTCCGCCTCGGCCAGCGGCCCTAGGTGATCAGCAGCGCGTCGCCTCGGATGCCCAGTCTCGCAGTCCCGACCCTCGAGAGAACCAGGGCGGAGATGCGCAACGATGATCTGGCGCATCAGGACCCTGAGGCTGCTTGGGCCGCAGACACAGCCTCGGCGACCAGGCGAACACCGTCCTCGATGTCCTCGCTGCCGAGGGTGCCGTAGCCGAACAGCAGCCCGCCCGGTCGATCGCTCCCCAACCGATACTGGGCAACCCCAGCAACGTGGACTCCCAGGTCGGCCGCACCCTGTATCACCTTGGCCTCGTCGAGCGTTTCGGGCAGCCACGCCACCGCGTGGAGGCCTGCCGAGGCTCCGGCGGCCCTGAGATCCGGTGCGTAGCGCCGGAGCGCGGCGAGGAGCACCTCTCGACGGTCGCGGTAGAGGGCGCGCATGCGCCGAAGGTGCCGATCGAATTCGCCGCGGACCAGGAAGTCAGCAAGGGCCAGCTGCTCGAGGCCGGCGGAGCCGCGATCGTTCGACATCTTGATGGCCGCAAGCTGCCCGACGAGATGCGCCGGAACGATCAACCAGCCAAGCCTCAACCCCGGCGCCAGGGTCTTGCTGGCCGATCCGGTGTAGATCACCTGCCCAGGCTCCAGGCCCTGCATTGCCCCGATGGGCTCACGGTCGTAGCGATACTCGGCGTCGTAATCGTCCTCGACTATGAGACGCTTTCCTTCAGCTGCCCATGCGAGCAAGGCGGCGCGCCGTCCGGGTGACAGGACAGCTCCAGTTGGGAAATGGTGGGCCGGCGTGACGACCACTGCATCGGCGTCCGTCCGAGCCAGAAAGGAAACGTCGATTCCCTCATCGCCCACAGGGATCGGCACGGTCTCCAGACCGAAGCGACGGGCTGCCTCGGGTGCGTCCAGCTGGCCCGGGTCTTCCGTGGCGAGCCGTCTCACACCATTTGCCGCCAGCATCTCTGCCACAAGACTCATGCTCTGGGCAAAGCCATTGGAGATGACTACGCGTGCCGCATCGGCGGCGGTCCCGCGGACACGATTGAGGTACGCCGCCAGTGCATCTCGCAGCTCGGGCGCACCGCGAGGATCCAGGTAGCCGAGCCTCTCGCTTGGTGCGTCGTTGAGTACTCGGCGTACCGACCGGAGCCAGGCCGAGCGTGGGAATTCGGCCACGTCCGGACTGCCATAGGCGAAGTTGATCCGGTATTCGCTCTGCGCCGCGCTCAGCGTGCCAACGGGCGTGCCCGATGGTCTCGAGATCCGAGGGTTGACTCGAGTCGAACCGCCGTGGCGGCTCGTGAGGTAACCCTCGGCAGCCAGCTGCTCGTAGGCCTCGACAACCACCCCACGCGCCACGCCCAGCTGCGCGGAGAGCATCCGGCTTGACGGCAGAACCGACCCGGCTGCGAGGCGACCAGAGCCGATTGCAGCTCGCAACTGCTGCTCCAGCTGGCGATGCATTGACCCGGCGCCACCTTCGCGGCGCATGTCCAAGAGGACTTCTGCGCGAGAACTGGTCCACGTTCTTGTCATGGAACTGGACCTTATCAGAAAACCACTTAGTCGGAGTATTGCTTCATCAGATCGGATCGAGCGCAACCAACGGGAGGACCGAAATGCATCCGGAAATCGTGATGCTACTTGTGCGAGAGCACCAGGCCGCTCTGCTCGAGGAAGCCCGAAGTGAACGACTGGCGGCGACAGCCGGCGGCCGCCCCCGCCGGCTCTCGCGGCTAGACGGTCCCGGCGGGAAATGGCGCAGGTTCGTGAGAGCCGCGACGACCGACTTTGGCACCCGGCCTTCGGCCAGGTTGAGCGAGCCGGTGTCTGATCCTCGCTGGTAGATTCCGCCTAGCACCAACAGCGAGGAGTCCAGAGATGTCCACCTGGGCCGAATTCGCCGCAGAGGCCAACGATGTCGCCGCGGCGGGCAGGCGCCTTATCTACCGCACGGACACTGGCGAGGCATTCCTGGCCACGGTGAGGGGAGAAGAGCCACCGCGAATCCATCCAATTTGGGTCTCGATCCTCGACGGTCGGCTCTACGCGTTCATCCTCACCTCCGCCAAGCGCCGGGACCTCGAGCGGGACGGAAGATACTCCCTGCATGCGCATATCGACCCGGCGAGCCCCAGTGAGTTCTCGATTCGTGGACACGCCCGGCTCATCGAGGCGGCCGACGTCCGCGCCGGCGTAGGCGGCCAGTGGTACTTCGAGGTCGACGACTCCTATGAGCTCTTCGAGTTCTCCGTTGAGTCGGCTGTGCTCGGTGTTAGGGAGACCGCGGAGGAGTGGCCGCCCCGCTACTCGACCTGGAGCTCCGGAGTGGTTCGCCCTGCGATCCTGAAGACTCCCGTTCTTTGAATTGGGCCGAGCCCGCGGTTCAGGTACGATAGCCGCGAGCGCGGTGCTAACCGCAGATTCGAGCGTGATCGCGCCGAGCGCGGTACTAATCGCGAGGTCGCGGGTCGTTAGGCATATCACCGAACACGCCTAACAGAGTAAGGCAATCGGGCGGGAGTAGCTCAGTCGGTAGAGCGTCAGCCTTCCAAGCTGAATGTCGCGGGTTCGAGACCCGTCTCCCGCTCCAAATCCCATTTCGTGCTTGGCACGACACTCAGCCTGTGCAGTTGCCGCGTGATGTAGGCTGCTGTTATGCTCGACCAGCTGATAACTGGACGAGGTAACTGGGATGGTCGAGGCCATCAACATCGGTGACTACGCCGCCCTGCGTGACTCCTGGGAGCTGTCCCTGCGGGCTCAGAACAAGGCTAAGCGGACCATTGGCACCTATTTGGCCGCCGCTGATGAACTCGGCGCCTTTCTAGCGGACCGCGGGATGCCCGTGGTCGTCACCAACATTCGACGAGAGCATGTCGAGACTTGGACGGCCGATCTTCTGAGCCGCCATCGTCCGGCCACCGTGTCGGTCCGATTCAGGGCCGTGCAGCAATTCTTCCGCTGGGCGCTGGAAGAGGGCGAGATTGCCGAGTCTCCGATGGCCAGAATGCGCCCTCCGATCATCCCAGAGGAACCGCCGGCCGTTGTTCCTCAGGAGGCGATGCGCCAGCTACTCGAAACGTGCAGGGGCACGACCTTCACGGATCGGCGAGACCGAGCCGTCTTGCTGCTTCTCGGCGACACTGGGATCCGTCGAGCCGAGATAGCCGGTCTCAAGGTTGAAGACATAGACCTCAAGGCCATGGAGGTTACCGTGCTGGGCAAGGGCCGTCGGCCAAGCGTGCATCCTTTCGGGACTAAGACGGCCCAGGCGCTCGACCGCTACCTCCGGGCTAGAGCAAAGGATGCTAGACGCGACCGGCCCGAGCTGTGGCTCGGTCACGCCGGGCCCGTCACGGATAGCGGGATCTACCAGATCGTCAGAGATCGTGCGGCGGCGGCTGGACTCGGCAAGATGAACCCTCATCGTTTCCGCCACACCTTTGCCCACCAGTGGCTCGCCAAAGGCGGCAACGAAGGAGATCTCATGCGTCTGGCCGGCTGGAAGTCGCGCACGATGCTCATGCGGTATGGCGCCTCGGCCGCCGACGAGCGAGCGCGAGCAGCGTTCCGCCGAGGCATGTCTCCGATGGACGAACTCGACTCGTAGGGCTCTTGACCACTGCGGCGGTTCTTGTGTAGCGTCTGATCACCGCACAGCGGCTATCTTCAAACACCTGGGAACAGCCGCGCCCAGCCGAACTCGGGAGTTACGGACCCGTCCTCGAGACGCGGTCAACCGCGGTTGGAGCTCCCCGAGACACCTTCCAAGGGGAGGCTGTCTCGTGGATGCGAACCGTGCGGCGTCGATCGGCAAGATCGGCGGCTATGCCACTTCCCGCCGACATGATCCGGGGCCACGCATGGCCCGGGCAAGGGCGGGCCTGATCGCCAAGTACGAAGCCGAGGTCGACCCGGATGGGGTTCTAGATCCGGCCGAGCGAAGCCGTCGTGCAGAGGCACTGCGGCTCGAGAACCTGGCGCGAGCATCAGCCAGGTCCGCCTTCGTTCGATCCCGAGGGCGAACTTCGTGAACCACGGGCCACTGGCGAGGTGGTTGACGCAACGGTCCGGGCGTGTTGCGAAGCGGCTCATCTTGGCGCCGGCTGTGCGATGCCGAGCGGCGATCTGGCATCTCCCGACCGGACCTCCAAGAACCGCGAAAAACACGACCGCCGGGTCGCTTTCGCATCCCCGGCGGTCCCGCTGTTCAGGCGGTCATAGGGTAAGGCCTGCGATCCGACGCGAGCAAGTCGAGGTCGCGAAAGACCCGTCCATTTGGCTGGACGAGCGGCGAGCGATGCGACTCGAGCGGCGAAGCACCGTGGCCGGCAACAGAGCGTGTGAGACCGAGCGCGTCGGCCGTCGGGATGCTCTCTAGAGCGGGATCGTGGGTGGGGTTCCCGGTCAGCGTGCGTCCAAGTCAGAAGGAGGCCGAAACTTGAGCAGAAGAAACGAGGCAACCCCGGTGAGCTGTCACCGATGCGGGGCCTTGACGGGCAGGCGCAACTACTGTCTTGAGTGTGTACGTCGACGGGAACGGGCTCGCAACGCGCTTCCCTCACGACAGGCCTACAGAGATCCGGAATACCGGGCAATCCCGAGAGTCGGCATGTGCGCGTACTGTGACTCGACCGAAGATCTGACTTGTCACCACCTGAAGGCAGTCGCCGACGGTGGCACGGTCAGAGATGGGATCGTCATTGCGTGTCGTCCATGCAACAGCCGTCTGGGGCGCGTATCTGACGTTGGAACAAGGCGAGTCGAACCACACCCTCGGGATGTGGAGACTCGTCGACGATAGGCTGTAACAGCCGCCCTTGCGGCGCCGTCTGGAGGCGTGATCGTGACTCCCATACACCATATCAACAATTGCTGTATACTTGAGGCATGCAGAACGTCATCGGGTACGTTCGCGTGAGCACCGAGGAGCAGGCAAACAGTGGCGCTGGCCTCAAAGCGCAGCGAGCGGCCATCCTCGCGGAAGCCGAACGACGAGGCTGGAAGATCGTTGAGGTTATCGAAGACGCCGGCTTCTCAGGAAAGAACCTGCGACGGCCAGGGATTGAGGCGGCCCTTGATGCATTGGCTCGCAAGCGGGCAGACACGCTCGTGGTCGCGAAGCTCGACCGACTGTCGCGATCGATGCTGGACTTTGCCGTGCTGATGGAACGAGCCACCCGTGAGCGTTGGGCGTTGGTCGCGCTCGATCTCGGCGTGGACACTTCGACTCCGGCGGGAGAGGCGATGGCGCACGTCTTGGCAACCTTCTCGCAGTTCGAGCGCCGCCTAATCGGACAGAGAACCAAGGAGGCCCTCGCGCAGAAACGGCTGGCGGGCGTCGTCTTCGGACGTCACCGGACGATGCCTTCAACGGTTCGCGAACGCATCGAGTCCGAGCGAAGCGCGGGACGATCGCTCGCGGCAATCGCCACCGGGCTCAACGAGGACGGCGTCGCCACGGCACAGGGCGGCCGCAAGTGGTACCCGTCAACGGTTGCGGCCGCTGTCCGCTCAAGCTCGGAGAGTCGCCGCTGAGGCATTCGATGGTCCGGGCGCACATGCGCGCTGGGCCAGCCAAGTGAAGAACGACCGGGCGGGCGCTTGAACACCCGCCCGGTCAAGGGCAGGAGGCACGTACATGCACCCCTACCAGGAAGAGACGATAGCGCCCCCGCGCACCAGACTGAAGGCGCGGAGCCGGCCTTCGGCAACGATGAAGGACAGGGCGGTTCGGATTGTCCGCGAAGACGGCGCCAGCTTCGCACAGTGTCCGCTCTGCGGTGAACGCCTGACCTTCGGGACGGCGACCGGACGCACGATCCATGCGCCGAGCGACCTCGCCGATCTCCTAGCCGCTGAGATGTCAGCGTTGGAGCGGGAGGAGCTGCGGATCGCGCTTCTCAACACGAGAAACCGCGTGGTGTCCATCGAGACCGTCTACATGGGCAACGTCTCCTCTTCGCTCGTCAGGATCGGCGAGCTGTTCACGGAGGCCATTCGGCGCCAGGCATCGAGTGTGATCCTCGTGCACAACCACCCGACGGGCGACGTCACGCCGAGTCCGGATGACCTTCGCCTGACGGCGGAAGCCATCGCGGCCGGACGCCTGCTCGACGTGACGGTTCTCGATCACCTGGTGATTGGCGGTGGCACTTTTGTGAGCCTCAGGGACCGCGGTATCGCCTTTGCGAACCCAGGAGACCGCCGAGTAGGGGAGGCGCGACGGCGTGGTCCGGAGGGTCGATCTTGCCACGTGGAAAGCGAACCGCCCAAAGGAGGAGGCCCATCCACCGTACCCGAAGCTCCCGGAAGGCGAGTGCACGAGGAAAGGGGGCTACGCGGCGGTGGATCCGAGGACGCTGGGGGTTCGGATAGGTTGGGCAAACGTTGGGTATTCGGACAGGCCAAAGAGGGTGGTCGGGGACACCTTGAGCGCGGCGTCCGACCTGGAGGCTGAAGACAAGATGACCTTCTACAAGTCAGGTGACATACGTCTTCGGGTTGAGGGCGAGCAGGTGGTGAGCGAGACCGGTGACGTCTTCGACATCCGTGACGCGATCCGCCGCATTCCCTGGACCACGGCGACCAAGTATGTGAGCACGAGTCCCCACCAGTACGTCGTCCAGAGTCGGTGCCCGGCCGAGTTGTGGGCCGTGGTGGCGTGTTTCATCAAAGAGCATCCCGACTCCTACGACGCCTACTTCCGCGGTTACCAGCGGCCGATGCGCTACCTTGACTTCGAGGGGTGGCGGTTCTGGCGCACCGCTTCCGGGGGGTTCGGCGGTGGCGTCACCCACATGCTGAACCGCTGTACCTTCGACTCGGCCGAGCCGCCCAGGCGCGTAGACCAGGGTGCCAAGCCGATCCCGAACTGGCAGGGTCCGCCGTGGGAGTTGAACGGGACGCCTTGGCCAGATTGGTACGTCAGGCAGCCCGATGGCTCCTACCGGTACGAGCGCGACCTCGACCCGTACCGGCCGAAGTCGAGGAAACGCAAGCCGTGACCGGGCGCCGGCGCTGCGAGGGCCCGCGTTTCCGCCGTAAACGCACGTTGTGGCCGCAGGGATGCGCAGGATTGGA
Source organism: uncultured Chloroflexia bacterium (assembly GCA_963814125.1). Classification (GTDB taxonomy): domain Bacteria; phylum Chloroflexota; class Limnocylindria; order Limnocylindrales; family CSP1-4; genus Fen-1039. Next base: position 942,881 of record CAWFBR010000010.1, on the reverse strand, counting down.
TTTCGGTGCCACCGTGGCGGGAACCCGACTCAACCGTGCCCACAAGTGGAGGCTCCCCGTCCCATGAGCGTTCTGAGCCTGTGGGTCCTCTGACCCTCCCATCTCGAGACGGAGCCGTACTCCGGCGGCGCAGCGCGGCCAATCTGCTCGGCGTATCGTCTCCACGTCAATAGGAGAGAGCGAGGAGGAAGTAAGGTGCGAAGTCCTTGCGACGACAAGCTCGATCCTTTGATCGCGCTGCTCGCGCCCGTGCCGCTAGATCTGCTTCAGGAAGCCTCGACATGGAAGCCCGGCGGCGAGATAGCTTTCGGGTCGCGGGCTGGCATGGTCTTTGCCGAGCTCGAACACGCTCGAGCCGGGCATCGTGTTCGGGCGTACCTCTATGCGTCGCATGACCCCAATGGGCCGCGACCACCTCGAGTGACCTGGGCCGCCGAATACGTAGGCCTGGAGCCGGCGGACCCTCGCGGGCGGCATCCGAGTGAGGACGCCTTTCGTTCGCCGCTCGCTCAGCGGGATGGAATCAACTACTGGCTCGTCTTCTGGCACGTCGTCGGTCTACATCCACTGTCGGAGGAGGACCAGACCAAGATCGCTGAGATTCGAGGGCTTGGGAAGCGTTCGCCCTTCGCTCGGACGTTCGAGCCGGAGGGGCCGCTTCTCATCGAGCCCATCTGATCTCGCGAGTACCGCAGCCCATGCGGGCACCACGATCATTCGCTTGTTGACTGCAAGGCCAGGAGTAGAGGGGAGAGGGCAACGACGACTCTAGAACGCCTGTGCTATTATCGTGGCCCGGCGCACCCTTGCCCGTACGACATGGGAGACTAGTGCTATGCGGACAACGAGCGGCCTCCCAGCATTGAGCCTGTTCTCCGGAGTGGGCGGGCTAGACACCGGCGCATCGAGAGCCGGCTTCGCGATCCGCGCCGCGAACGAATACGACCCTGACTCCGCGGCCAGCCTCCGGGCGAACCACTTTGCCGACAGCCCTGAGCGTGTCGTGACGGACTCGATCGTAGACGTAACGACGGACAGGCTGCTCGGGATTGCCGGCCTGCGGTCTGGCCAGGTTGCTCTCGTGGTTGGTGGCCCGCCTTGCACGCCATTCTCGAAGTCTGGTTACTGGCTCGAGTACAAGAGGAAGGGTCTCGATCCGAACGCTTCAATGCTCGACGAGTACGCCCGGGTTGTCGAGGAAGCCAAGCCGGAAGCCGCTCTCCTTGAGAACGTGCACGGGCTGGCGTACCAGAACCACAACGCAAAGCCGTTCGAGCGACTCTTGGGCCGGTTGCACACCGCCGGCTATCAGACGAGGACGGCCGTCCTGAACATGGCCGACTACGGCATCCCGCAGCTCCGTAAGCGTCTGATCGTCTACGCCGTTCGTGGAGCTGAGCCGCCGCCATTCCCAGCGCCAACCCATTCAGGCTGGACCGAGACAAGTCGACGCATAGATCCGACGCGGACCCCATACATGACCAGCCGGCAAGCGATAGGCGACCTCGAGCAACGGGATGACCTCGCCGAACCTGATGAGGTGGTTGGTGGCCAGTTCGGCCACCTGCTCCCGGCCATACCGGCTGGGGAGAACTACTTGTTCTTCACCGAGAAGCGAGGTCACCCACAGCCGCTCTTCCGCTGGCGCAGTCGTTACTGGACGTTTTTGCTCAAACTGGATCCCGATCGCCCTGCGACCACAATTCAGTCTCAGCCGGGGCCGTATGTCGGCCCATTCCATTGGGCCAATCGACGACTGAGGCTTCTGGAGGTCAAACGCCTCCAGACCTTCTCGGACGAGTACGTCGTTGTGGGCAGTAGACGGTCTGGGCAGATCCAGCTCGGCAACGCTGTGCCGCCTCGGTTCGCCGAGATTGTCGCAAGACCACTTGCGGACATGTTGCGCGGGCAGAGCGGGCGTTCCGACCAGCTGGCTTTGCTGACCGCCTAGAGACCCGGTGCGGGGACCTCGCGGACCTCGGTGCGGCGGATAAGGTCGAGGACCGGCTGGATCCCCTCGAGGGCAAGCACGGAGGCCACGTCGTCCCAAGGGGTTGTTTCGTTGGCCACGGACACGTGAACATTGACCTCGGCGTTGAACGCCCCGGTGCCAGCCGCCTTGACTCCAAGGCCGGGGCATCGCCGGGGATTGGCCCGGAGGATGGCCATGACCCTGTGGGCGCTGATTGCCCGAAAGCTCGTCACGCCCGGGGCCAGCGCATCCAGAACAGCTCCATGCTGCTCGAATACGCGATCCACGTAGCAATCCTGGGCTGCCTTGGCGCCTTTTCCGCCATACCAGGAGAAGAGGTCCCACAGTATCCCTAGTGGTCCGTCGAGGCCCTCCATGACGCTGTCAACCTTCTCCCGGAGGGTGAAGTCGACCAGGTCGACATAGACAAGGTCGGGCACTTTGTTGAGCGCGTTGAGGGCCTTGTACGAGCTGATCGGTATGCAATCCAACGGTTGGAGGCCGAACATCGCCGCGTTCCGGAACAGTGTTGTTGCTGCTTTGACGTTGATCGGCAGCTCGAGGCCGCCTTCCTGAACACCGAAATCGCGGTTCTCGCCCTGACGGTGGTAATCCTCTATACGGAACCTCGGCTCGAGCTTCGACAGGTGCCGGAGCCGAAAGACCCGCTCGGCAATGCGGCCAACAATCTGATTTCGGAAGGCGGCATTCACGCCCTTGCCTCTGTCGGGCAGAAGAGCGACCGGAGTCCCTTCAATCAGAGCGCCACCTCGCAGCCGGCCGGCCACGGCCCACTTGTCGTCGATCCCGATCCTATCGAGCGCGTCCAACACGTCGCGGGGATCGGCATCCCTTGCGTCCACGCCCATGACTTCCCCTGCATACGGATGGCCGACAGTCTAGCTCGACGTCAGCGGAGCTTTGACCCTACCGTTGAGTCGCTGCCGCGTCCTTATCCGCTTCCCACGTCTCCGTCCGTCAGCGTTGTGATGCGCGATAACCGCCGTACGAGAAGGAGGCGATCACCGCGTTACGGGCGGCGGCACTCCGCATGGCTCGATGGTCTGGCTGTTCGCGCCATCCGCCACGGCAACTAGCTTCTGGCCCCCAGGTCCCAACGGATTCAGGTTGGTGACGCGCAATGCGCTCGCCGCGGCCGCGTAGTTGGCTGGATCCATGGCAACCCCGTTCGCGTTTCATTTCTCTACCCACGGCGTATACCGCGGGCGCGGCTGCGCCATCACCCTTTTGGCACAGTAGGGCTGGACGACATAGGGACCCGCGACGGGGCCTCAAGGTCCAAGGGAACGCAGCCGAGCCCCCAGTTGGGCAGGGAGCGCACAGATGTCCTGCGCCCCGCTCCGGCAGATGGGGAGTAGGGATCGAGATGGTCAAACTCAAAGAAGGTCCCGTCACGATCGAAGTCGCACCGGGGACGAGCGATGCTTTTCTGACATCTCTCCGAAGCGAACTCGCCAACTTCAGGAATCACCCTCTCGGCCTGGACGAGCCACAGATTGCGACGTTCGTGCAAGAGGCTCTCCGACAGACACACCCAGGCTGCCAGGTCAGGTTCACGCGCGATCTCAACCGACGACCTCACTGGAGGGTCTACCCAGGGGGCACCTGGAAGAAGTGCCCAGATTGCATCGATGGGACCGTCTGGTCGGGCGACCAGCGCGAATACGACCGCTATCAGAATCAAGGAGGCATGCTCACCTACAAGGGGTGTTCAGCCTGCCACGGGTTCAGCGAGGTGCAGGCGTAGTTGATGGGCGCCGTACTTCGCTCGTCTGCTCCTTAGCCGCTCGCTCAGAGGCATAGCGCGCCGATCGGGATCACTGCAATGCCATCTTCACGGACGTAGCCGTAGCCTGTCGCGGTGATGACTCCCAACGCCAACGGTTCGCCCGCCGCGTCAGTGTCAACACGATCGCGAAGCTTCATTAGGTTCTTGGCCGCTGCCTCGACCTGACCGACGCCCAGCTTGACCTCGAAGGCGGCCCAGGATCCGTCAGGCATCTCTATGATCACGTCCGCCTCGAGGCCTAGGTCGTCGTGGTAGTGGTAGACCGAGGCGTCCAGAGCTTGCGCGTACACCCGGAGATCGCGCACCACCAGACCTTCAAAGAGGAAGCCTAACCAATTGAGATCGCGCAGCAGTCGATCTGGCGTCGCACGAACCGCTGCGACCGCAAGAGAGGGATCCACGAAATGACGGACGGAGGCAGCTCTTAGCCGGGTCCGGGATCGAATGCTCGGACTCCAGGCAGGGAGGTCCTCTGTCACCATCAGTCGGCAGAGGGCATCAAGGTACGACGAGATCGTTTCTGGTTGGTGCACGCCGTCAGGGCCATTCACGTCCGTTCGCAGCGCGGATACAGCCGTCGCTGTCCCGACGTTCCGAGCGAGCGACCGGAGCAGGCGCCTCACCAGTTGCGGATCGCGTCGAATCCTATCCACGCGGTTGATGTCAACCCGGCAGATCTCGTCGACGTATCCACGCAGGATGCGCTGTGTTGCGGCAACGGTTCGATTGAGGTTTCCTGGCCAGCCTCCGATCGCGACTAGGTCGGCGATCCGTTGGATTGTGAGTCCAGGGTCGGTGGCCCGGACGGCGTGGCCTTGTAGAACGGCTGAGAGCGACACGGTTCCTGCCGAGTGACCCGCTTCCGCCAGCGTCATTGGTCTCATTTGGAGACGAAGGAATTGCCCGGCGCCAACGTGGCGAGTCCTGTCGTCTGGCGGGACTGCTGATCCCGTCAGGATGAATTGCCCTGGATCCGGGCGATCATCCACGGCTCGTCGAACCTGATCCCACAGGTTGTCTGCCACCTGCCATTCGTCGATAAGGCGCGGTGTCTCTCCGGCGAGCACGAGAGAAGGATCTATAGCTGCCGCCCGGCGGGCCTGGTCGTCGATGTCGAGGAGGACCTCACTGCGCGCTGCCTGGCGCGCCGTAGCCGTCTTGCCGCAGGCTTTCGGACCCTCGATGACGACCGCTCCGACGCTCTGCAGTGCCTCCGCCAGTTGCGTGTCCAGGACCCGGGGCCGATAGTCCATGACAGCTGTGTTGCTCCTCTAAGTCAACTATCCGAGGCTCTGATTGTTTCCTTCTAGAAGTGCATTGTCAAGTTCGCCGGGCGGAGTAATTGACTTCTTTTAGACGGACTAATTGAGAGTTCTTAGAAGGATATATTGAGGCTCCTTAGGTGGAGGAATTGAGACGATCTAGATAATCATTGACATCGACATCGACATCGACATCGACATCGACATCGACATCGACATCGACATCGACATCGACATCGCGGCTGCCAGCCCTGGCCTAGCCCGGATTGGAGGCCGCTAGTGCCCGTCGGCGTAGTGGCCATCCTGCTTGACGTACCACGGCCTAGCGACGGGGTCGCGTCCCAACTCGGCCCGAATCGCATCCTCGAACCGCGTCCTGGATGCCTGCTGCTGGGCAAGGGAGGCATTCCACTCGCTTTCACTGCGATCCGTAGCAAGGGACAGGAAGTCCGTCGTGTTCCACAAGGAGATCGAGGCCTCGTACGTCTCTTCGAGGCGGACCAGCAGTCTCAGCTCATGGCTGACCTTGGCGAACTCGGTCCAAATCTGTCCCTCGCCACTGAGGTCGGTCGATCGGTCCTCGCGGACGAACCCGATGGCCACCACCCATCGGTCGCTGAGATTCAGCATCCGGCCGCCCAGGTCGCACAAGCGATCCGCGAACTGCGCCGCGCGCGCTGCTTCTCTGTCCGCGTCCGCGGCGGCCTTCGTCGCGAGGGCGGCCTCGCGCGTCGCATCGGCAGCGATCTTCGCGGCCTCCTTGGCTGCCCCGGCGCTGATTCGGCCGCCTATGACGACGCCACACAGGCCAGCCAGGACTGCGAATGCCGCCGCGATGATCGTTGCTAGCCCTGGGTCCATCTACTACCCGCCTCGTTCAGACGGTTGGCGTTGTGCATCCGGCCGCGTGTCAGAAGCGAGGACGCCGGTTTCGACCAGCGGCGGCAGTCCCAAGTCATGGCGGACTGCGTTCTGGAAGCGCCTGTAGGGTTCGTTCAGCTGGGTGAGGCGCCCTTGCAGGTCATCGCCAGCAGAGGAAGGCAGTGGCTTGGCCAGGACCTGCCGGTTGGGTCTCACCCTGATCTCCGTGTCGCGGGGCACCAGATAGGCAAACTCGTCTCTCAGCTGCTCCAGGAATTGGACCAGTTCGTCGGCCGCATCCGACACGGCCTGCGACCTGGCAGTCAGATCGAGTTCCAGCATGGCACGACGGATCGCGATGGTGTCTCGCACTTTCGGCAGGCTGCTGGTGTCCACTGGCTGGCCAGTCCCCGCCCTGGCCGCTACCTGCTGCACCAGTTCCAGGCCCATTTCGATTACGTCGTCCATTACCTGCAGGGTGAGTTCGCGAAGGCGGCTGGCGAACCGCGCCTGCCTAGCTTCCTCGCGGTTCATCCGGGCGACGATGTAGGCTCCGAGGGCACCGACCACGCCGCCGACACTCGCCCCGATCACACCCACGGTGGCGCCAATGGCCGCGCCCTGCACGGTTGGGTTGGCGGTTCGATACCAGTCGGCGACAGGGCCCCCGAGGAGCGCGCCGACCAGCACGACGCCCGTGAGGCCGAAGAACACGACCAGCGCCAGGTCGCCTTCCCGGCGGCGGTTCGAGAACACTTCGTCCGCGAGGGTGCGGTGCTTTCTCATGCCACGCTGATTGTCGCAGGACAAGTCCCCCATGACTGACGGAACCTGCAGGTGGCGCTGTCGTCGAAATCCCCCGAGCGCACATCGGGATCGGCCCCTGGAATCCGTACCCGAACGAACGGGACTCCCTCGTCCATCTCGTCAGGGGTCACAACGACACGATAACTGGACGCCCTACGCTTGCCCCGCCGAGCGGGGTGCTACAACGCTAACCGGCCCCGGCGTTCCAAGCTGAATGTCGCGGGTTCGAGACCCGTCTCCCGCTCCACTTCCCATTTCGTGCTTGGCACGACACTCAGCCTGTACATCTTGCCGTACGAATAGCTGCTGTTACGCCAGTCGCGACCACGTCGCAGTGCGAACAGCGTCGAGCCGAGCCACGGTCAGTCGCAGTGGTGGTCGCCCGAGGTCTACGGGAGCAGCCGGTCGGCCTCGGCCACGACCGTCAAGACGGTCTCTATGCTCTCTTGGAGTTCCGTCGCAGCAATCGGCACCTCCCCTCGATAGGCGTCCGGGTTCGCAGCAACCTGCTGAAGGCGGGCCGAGAGTCTGGGATGAGGGCTGTCTATACCCGGTTGCCAGGTCCCCAAGCGGTGGACGAGGACGTGACGCAGATCGCGAGACTCCAAGAAATCAGGCCATGATGGGAGCGTGTTGAGCTCGACGCCGAAGTCGGTGCTCCATATCTTGACGAGCTTCGGAAAGCTCCCCGCGCACCGCCGCAGGCGTTTCGTGTCGGGGTCGGGGGGGCTCGGCGGGGGCGCTGTCGTCAGCAGGACCGGCTTGATAGCCCTCGTGGCAGCCACGAGCAGGTAGTTCTCTGCGATAGCGATCGCGCGGGGGAGTGCCATTTCCACGAGGAGTCGAGACTGCCGAGCATGCATTCGCTTCGTGACCCTGCTATTCGCCTGCCGGCGCATCCGTCCTATGCCCCGCAACTCGTTGGCCAGAAATCGAGCCTCCTCCGCGTCTTTCGACGGAACGCCGGGGCTCAGAACCATTGCCGCACAATCTCCGGGGCATAGTCGGTGATGTCGCGCAGGAGCGGATCCGTTCCGATCCCGCTCAGGAAGCGCGACGTCCAAGATGGTTCCGCAACGACTACAGCCGCGACCAAGTCAGGCCGGGCAGCCTCCGTCGCTCGCTCATAAACGCCGAAGTACGCATCGAGCGACGGCAGGGCGCCGTGTACTGCCGTCGCTCGAGCGGCGGCAGAGCGCGCGAACCATGGCAGTGATTCGTCGAACAAACGCGGACGCGCCACCTCGGCCACGAGTTCGCGACGAGTGTTGGCCAGTGAGAGCGCGTGGAGCAGCCAGCCGACCTGCCAGGCGGTGCGCGATCGGGGATCGGTTAGCTGTTGAATGATGGCGTCGATCCCGGCGGCCTCGTTGTCGCTCTGGACGATTGCCTTGAGATACGAGCAAATAGCCGGCGTAAGGTGTGCGTATTGGGTAAGCAGGAACGGGAGCAGCGGAAGGGCACGGGGCGAACGAGCCGACGCGAGCCACCCGAGGGACCGACGGACGAGGCGCGTGGTCGTCACCGTTACGTGGAGAGCGGCGTGCTGCTCGGCCAGCACTTCGACGGCGTTGGCCACCTGGTCATCAGTCACGTCGCCTGGTTCCCATTCGCCTGCGAAGTACTCTTCGTTCTCCATTTCCTCCAAGGCGGCGACCGACGCGGTACCAGTCACGCGCGGGTCATTTGCGGTGTCGAGCCATCGACGATACGTCTCGATCCGTGGCGTCTTCAGCTTTCCGGGTGCAACAGAGAGGCCAAGGTCGTAGAACGCCTCTTCCAGGGCCAATTGCGCTCGCTTCACGGCCGCCCAGTTACTGACCGGCACGCGGAAGTCGTCGCTGAATTGAGAAGCGCCGAATCCCGCCCTCGCAAGGGCGCGTACAGCTGGCGCGATATAGATGTCGGCGAGGGGCTGGGACGATGGCGGACCTTGCGGGAGACCTCGCGGTGCCCCCATCCAACCCTCAAGCGCGGCCACCAGCACCTCTGCTATCTGTGCCATCCCAGTCAGCCCAATGAGTTCATACGCCAGGCGTTCGTGGTCGATGTACTGATAGAAGGCGGCCGCGTCGGCTTCCAGCACATGCGAAGTGCCTTCAACGGTCAGCGGGAACTCCTCGAAGTCCCGGTATGACTGGCCCTCCTCGCCTTCACCGGTAAACGTCACGAAGCCGTCGGGCATCTCCGCTCGTAGGGCAGCGACTAGCGCGGCGTACAGGAGCTGATCACGCTGTGGCATGTCCGCAGCAGGGCGGGTCGTTCGATCCTGTTTGGGGACTCGCACGATCTCGATGGGCCGGAGCCGATACCCGTGTGCCAACTCGCCCACGACGACGCTGATCAACCGCGGGTTCTGTTGGCATGCAATCCAGGCGACGCGAGAGGGGAATAGGTTGCCCGGCCGAGCGCCCTCAACGGCTGCTTCGAGGTTCAGCACCGCGAGCGCCTCGGCGTCAGGCCGAAGGGGTTCTACCAAAGCTCGGCCCCGATCCAATAGTCAGCGGCGAGTGCACACCGCACGCGGGCAAGCTTACGCCACCACGTGACGGTTAAACCGCCCTCAGGTAGAACCCGGCCCCCGCCTACGCTCCAGCGTGGGCATGATGTGGTGCTTCACGTATCTGGCCAGCAGTTCCAGTGTCGCCTCGTCTGACTCCCGGAGCATTGCCAAGGCTGTACGGGCATCGTCAGGCTTGCGCCAGCCCGTACCCGTTGAGAATGAGAGTCTGCCGAGCGTTCGCCGCCAGGTATAGCCAGCTGGCAGTCTCCAGCGTCGGATCAGGGCTTGGCACTGTCGAGCATGAACGCGTGCATCTCAGCCTCGATCGTCTCTCGGGACACGCCTTTGCTGACGAACCAAGCCTCGGTGATGCCAGTAAGTTCCTCGTCGACTGAACCCAAGAACTCGGCGGCTTCAAGCAACTCCATGATCATCCGGTCCCGACCGTCCCAGGACAGGATGTCAACGGACCTCTCCCGGAAGTAGTCGTGTGCAAGCCAATTGCGGAGGCGGAGGGCTCGGCTCAAACGGCCGTCGAGCGCCTGCGGGATGGTCGCAACGGTCCGGAGCGAGGTCAGGAGCTGACCCAGAGTCCTGAGCAGCTCCGTGTCAAGGTACTTGTCGCGTTCCTCCGGAGTACCGCGCAGGAAGTCCAGATTGAACGTGGTCGCAAGCAGCATGGCGAGTTGCGTCTCGACACACTGAGCTCTGTACATCGCCAAGCCAAAGCAGGCGAAGCTTTCCCGCCTCTGTTCAGCGTCGGCAGAGAGTCCCGTCTCGCGCCTGTCGCTTTGAGCCTCCACCTCGGGCCTCCCACCGTCCAGATGCCACCGGATTGCTAGACAGCCTCGACGATCGTAGTCGCGACAGGACGACCTTGCGCGACACAACAACTGGACACGCTGCGCTCAGGCGTCCACGAGGGGTGCTACTGCGCTTACACGCTTAGGCCCCCAAGCTGAATGTCGCGGGTTCGAGACCCGTCTCCTGCTCCAGCGTACCCAGCGCAGCTCCATCGAAGTCCGCCGACGTCGGATCAGCGGTGTCCAATCCTGCTATCTTGGCGCGAGTCCTGAGCGGGGGCTCGGGCAACGAAGGGCTCAGATGACCGGATCCTCGGAAGACTCTGACTCGTCCCGCCGTAAGCTTCGACTGGGGCGGCCCAGCCCAATGCTGGCCGTTCCCCTTGCGACTTTTCTCGTCGGCGTGCTCGCGCCCGTTGTCTTCGAGGCCGTCGCGACGCGCATCGTTACCTCCGCCGACATGTTGATATCAGGGATCCTTGCGGTCGTTGTAGTGCTTCTGTTGCTCCTGATCGTGACTATCGGAGCACTAACCCAGCAGACACAGCGAGACAAGACTCTGGTGCTGGCGCAGCTAGAGCGCCTGAGCAGGCAGTTTGGACTGCGAGCTGAATACGTCGAGGAGCAACGCGGCAAGGAAGGCGGGATGACCTATGAGCGGACCCGCGAACTGATCGAACAATCACAATCGAGTCTCGTCTTCGTGGATTTCTGGGTTCAGACTGGCAACTACTACAAGCGCCAGCCCGCCGCTCGTCAGCGGCGTCAGGCGTACTACCAAGCGATCGTGGACCAGATTGAAAAGCATGCGGACAGCACCCACGACGGCCACTTCCATCGCCGGATTGTGCAGCTCTCCGAGACCGAGGACGGACGTTCTCCCGACATTGCCGCGGATGATCTCTTCTCAAGGTACTTGGCGCGATGCATCCATATCCAGGAAAGATCTCCTCGAGCCACTCTGATCAAGTCCGCGCCGCCCTATATCCACACCCATTTCGCCGTAATTGACGGTAGGTACGTGGTCTGGCCGATTCTGACGTCTAACCCCCTGGGAGGAGGACTGCGGCGGCACGGTGCGTTGTTCTTTGATGACCCATCGGGTCTGTTTGTTGCCGGATTGATGTCGATCTACGACATGATCGACGCCGTTGCCGAGCCCTACACGCGTGAACATCTGGCGCCGTCCAGGACTGTGCAACCGGCGGTAGCTAAGGCATGACCTTCGGGCATCTCCCGCCCATCATCGACCTCCGCATTACCGGACTTTGCGACCTTCGCTGTCCTTTCTGTTTCGGACCGCGCCACTCTCACGGGGAGGTCGACATCGCACGACTAATAGAACTCGTGAGGTCGTTCCCGGATCGGGGGGTTAGGGCGGTCGTTCTGACAGGGGGGGAGCCGGCCCTCGTCCGGTCTCTCCCCGATGTTCTTGTCGAATGCAAGAAGGTTGGCCTGCAGACTGTCCTGTCCACGAACGGTGTCGCATTTCGGCGTCGGCTTGATGAGATCGCTGGTAGCCTTGACTGGGTTGCGCTTCCGATCGATGGGGACACAAGCGCCGCCAATGAGGCTATGAGGGTTGGCAACCGATGGAAGTTGGACGAAGTCCTAGGTCTGCTGGAGATGCTGCGGAAGGACTTCCCAACCATCGGCATCAAACTCGGGACTGTTGCCTGCGCTCTGAACCTCTCTTCAGTCGCAGGCATTCCGCGGCTCTTGAGCCGATCCTCCGTTCCCGACGTTTGGAAGATCTACCAGGTTATCTACAGCTCCTACGCTCGCGACAACAGACCGAGTCTCGAACTCTCCGATGTGGACTTCGAGCGGACTCTGAGACTCGCGGAAGTCGAGGCTGCCGCGGTTGGTATGCCGATGGTCAGCTACTGGAGGCACGAGCGGGCCGGCAAGTCGCTCTTCCTTGAGCCCAACGGCGACGCCCTTGTCACTAGCGATGACGGCGAGGTACGCGTGGGCAACTTCTTCACCGATATCTCGCAGGTTTGTGGAGCGTGGCCAAGTCACGTCAATCTCTCACGAATGGTCAGCAACTTCGACATCACCTACCCGCGTCAGCGCCAAGCGGCATGAGCAAGGAGTACGTCAACAGGGTTGGCGTTCAGTGCTTCGTTCTGCTAGACGGGAGAATCCTGCTCGGCCGTCGCGTCGGAGTCTTTGGCGCGGGCTCGTGGGGACTTCCCGGCGGCAAGCTCGAGCAGGGGGAGTCTGTATTTGATGCGGCTCGGCGGGAATTGCATGAAGAAACGGGAGTACGGGCGATAGCAGAACGGATTATTGCCGTCGCCGATCCGACAGCAGAAAACAACTTCCAACTTCAGCTTGGCGTCCTAATGACCAACTGCGAAGGGACGCCCACCGTAACCGACCCCGAGAGTTGTGACGACCTGCGGTTCTTCCTCCCGAGTGACCTGCCCACCCCCATCTTCGTGGCGTCTGAGCCTCTGCTTCGGTGCGTGTTCAGCGGGGTCCTCTACCAGCCGTCGGCGCTGCCTCAGAGCTAGGATCCACGTCGAACACGAAGTCGTGGTCTGGTTGCAGGACCGCCAATCGACGACACGATAACTGGACACGCTACGCTGGCCCTTCCACGAGGGGCGCTATTGCGCTCAGACGCTTCGGCCTTCCAAGCTGAATGTCGCGGGTTCGAGACCCGTCTCCCGCTCCACTTCCTATTCGTCCTCAGCAGCTCATCCTGTGGCGCGACCGCTACAGACTGGACGTCGAGTGCTGCCACGCCGAGGGCCGCCGGCGCCGCGCCCGACTCCAGTCCTGCTTGGCACTCACCGACCCTGGATCGGTCGCAGTAGATGGGAGTCCACCGGAACCATGAAAGGGCAGGTTTGTTTCGGGTTACCGTCTGAGGCCCGGCCAAGTCTGTAGAATCCCAGGGGGCGCAGTGGTCCTACAAGCGGTGCCTGAAGCGCACCCCACGCTGGTCGGGGTCGAGCTAGAGAGTCGGGAGTTCGGACTGGTCGACTAGATCTCAAGAGCCAGGCGCTTCTTCCTGAAGACGCTATCCCGATCGCCCAAGTCCTGGTGTGAAGAATGCCAAGCGCGTGGAGAGCCAAGTCAATGGCCGTTCTCGCCGTTGCCGTCGTTGGCGGCGGAGCGGCCTGGTTTGCGCTAGGGAGAAACGACGGCCATTCGGGCGCACCCGTGGATACGCCTGGTGCGACGCAGGTCGGTGAAACCACTGCCATCGCGACGTCGGCGCTGACGGTCGCGGTCTCCCCTTCGGCGGCGCCGACGCCCACCGAAAGGCAGACTCAGACGCCTGTCGAGACGCTTGCGGCGGAAGGGTCGCAACTTCCCGAACAGGCCGCGCCGGACATCGACGGCCTCGAGAAGAAGAGCGATGCCAATGGCAAGGTCACCTACTACGCCCTGGAAGGTGCCCAGTGGGGCCTCAAGACCGGGCAGGTGGCCGGGTACTTCGATCCGACTGTGGACGTCCAGCCGACGAGCGACTCAGTGGTGAGAACCGGCGGTCTCGAACTGGACGCTGCAATAGTCGACTGGCTGGTGAATCAGCAATCCGACTGGAAGATACCCATTGGACTGGACATCGGGACCGACACCGTCGTCAGGATCTCATTCGACGACAAGGGCGTTGGGGGCCTGGGTGCCTCTTTCACCACCCGTGAGCTCATTTCTGTACCCAGAATGTTGGTCACCTTCAATAGGCCCTGCATGCTTTCCAGTCCGGTACCGCAGTCCTACAACAATGGGTACGGTCTGGCCTTTCCTCAGGGGGACTACGGCTATGCCAAATGGCTGTTCCAAAGCAACGGCCACGTCCTCAAGACCACTGTACCAGCGGGAATTGCGGCCCTGGACAGTCTCTACATGTACAGCGACACGCCGTTCACCGATCCCTATCGCACCCGGGCTGAAACGGATGTTCAAACTCCGACACCTATCGGACAGTACCTAGGAGTCGTCACCCAAGACGTGAGCATTTCCATCGGTGATTTCTTCAACCACAACCTGACGCCGTCTGCCGACAGGATCCTGACCTTGAAAGGCGTGCCGGTCTTCATCAAGACTGCCCCTCCCAAGTGAATCAGCGCGGCTCCTTGGCACCAGGTCGTCCAGCTGCGTAGGCTGCGGAGGGTCGGCGTCGACAACACGACACGATAACTGGACACGCTACGCTCCCCCCTCCCACGAGGGGCGCTACTGCGCTAACCGGCCGGGGCCTTCCAAGCTGACGCCCGCAGGCGCGATGTCGCGGGTTCGAGACCCGTCTCACGCTCCATTTCCCATTTCGTGCTAGGGGCGACACTCAGCCTTCTCGGCGAGGGGTGCTCGATAGGTCCGCCGAGGCTGCCACAACGCTCAGCCATCGTGGCTAGATGCCGCGCCAGCTCGAGCCTTCAGTGATCATCTGAAAGTGTTGGAGCCCGGCCGAAGCCGGGCTCCATGTACTCTGGCCGAGGGACAGGGCTAGATGTGATCTCCACGGACGTTGTTGACAACGTCGATCGGTGAGAGTCCACCGAGCGCGGTGTGCGGGCGGGTTCGATTGTAGAAGTCGACAAAGCCTGGGAGGGCGTCGAGTCGTTCGGAGTTGGACTGATACGGCTTCGAATAGGCCCATTCGCGGACCAGGGTCCCGATGAACCGCTCGGCCTTGCCGTTGGTCTGGGGTCGATAGGGTCTGGTTCGGGAGTGTCGTCGGCCGCCCAGAACCGCCTGATAGGCGCGCGAGCGATACGCCCCGCCGTTGTCGGTCATCACTCGCTCGACCGCGATGCCATCGGCGGCGAAGATCGCAAGGGCGGTCTGCAGGGCAGACGCAGCACTTGCGCCGGTTTCGTCTGGCACATGGACCACGACCGAGCGCCGGCTGCGGTCATCGATCACGATCTCAAAGTGGTCATGGCCAAGGCCCGAGCGGTGACTGTGAGGTGCCACGGCACGGCCGAGGGCTCGATGCCCGCCGCCGTCGGGGATCCTTCCGAGCTTCTTGTGATCCTGGTGGACGAGGCTTCCTGGGTGGCAGACCTCGTAGCGGCGGACCGGCAAGCCAGTCGGTCGATCGAGGTCGGCCAGGCGCGGCATTTGGGTTCGGCGCAGCACAGCGGCGACGGTCGAAGCCGGATGGCCCAGATAGGGACCGAGTCGGTCGGGACCCCAGCGCAACTCATTGCGAGCGCGGACGATCCTCTCGACCTCAAGGGCCGGGGTGGATCGCGGTGAACGACGAGGGCGAGAGCTCCGGTCAAACAGACCAGCTCGACCTTCGACTCGGAAACGCCGGACCCATTTGTAGCCGGTGGCCCGACTGATCCCTTGAGCTCGGGCCGCTGTCGAGACCGTCCAGCCTTCGGTCAGAACCCGGCTGACGAGAAGTTCACGGCCAAAGACGTTGAGGCGGGCCGTACGATGCGCCACGAGAGTCTCCTTGCTGTTCGAGCTTCGACAACCCGAACCTCGCGTGGAGACTCTCGTTTGTCAACAACGTGTGTGGGGACTACAGCTAGACAGCAGACGCCGCGGCCGCGCGGGCTCCGTCGACTCCGATAGGTTGGGCGTAGTCCGCGGTGATCGGCAAATGGCTGAACCCCTTGAACGTCAGCCATAGGCCCAGGAACGCCTCCCAGACGATCTCGGGGACCGTCGCGATGCTCTGCACTGAGGATCCCTGCGGGATCAGACCGAACAACACTGCGGCTCCCGAAGCGGCGAGTAGCGGTCCGCCCACCACGCCGAAGAGCGCCATGCGGCGCGACACCAGGCCGGACCGGTACATCAGGTAGCCGAGGATCAGCCCGGTCCCGATGCCGTCGGTGAAGCCGGGGCCGAGGAGGAAGGTCCAGTTGTGGATAGCGAGAAGCGTCTTGGCGATCGCGAGGAGCGAGACCGCATCCGCGGAAGTCGCGGTCTGTCGCAAGGTCACGATGGCGAGCACGCTGAGCAGGCCGATCAGAATGAAGGTGCACTCGACGATCCTGGCGGCGACGTAGCCGAGGGCGAGGCCTTCGCTATTCCGCTTGAGCAGCGGGAACAGCACGACGGCGCAGCCGATGTTGGTGACGATGAGGAACAACTCGAGGAACGCGCCGAGGAATACGCGCCCGTCGGCGCCGGCACCGGTGATGTAGTTGGGATCGCTCAGAACAGGTCCGTAGGCGATCACAGCTCCGATCGATGTGATGAATGTGAGGATGAAGAGCACGCCCACGGCGAGCGCTGTCTTTCTCATTGAATCCACTAGGTTCTCCTTCTCAATGAGGCGGCCCAACTCGGGGGGCCTACCGCCAGCCGAATCTCGCTCCGGCAACATCAGTGCCCCATCAGCTGTGTTTCGGAAGTTGCGCATCGGTGGGTTGCCGGTCTGCCTGCTGGGCGACACTCTTGTTGAAGGCACCGCTGAGCGCGACAATCCCGCTCATGGATGGTGGCCCCGATGGTCACGTGGTCGGCGCCAGGGAGGTTCGCAAACAGATGGCGGACTTTCCCCCAGCCCGAAACCGTCTCCTGGCGGCGCTGCGGACTTCGGACCCCGCCGCAGAGGCGCAGTTGCGGGAAGGCCTCGAGTCGGTCGAGCTGGCGCTGCACGACAAGGTGATGGGACCTGATCGGCCGATCGAGCATGTCTATTTTCCCGAGACGGGGGTTCTGTCCCAGATCCAGCAGATGCGCAACGGCTCGTTGGTCGAGGTCAATCTCGTCGGCAGTGACGGCATGGCCGGCCTCGCCGTCTACCTCGGAAGTGTCACCTTCCCGATGGAGGTCGCCTGTTCGGCGCCGGGTAAGTTCCTGCGGATGCGGTCGGCCGAGTTCCTGGCCGAGGTCGCCCGGAATCCGACGTTGCTCAAAGTCCTGCACGGTTACACCCAGGCTGTCCTCGAGAATCGCGCCCAGGCGATCGGCTGCGACCGGTTCCACGCCGCGGAGGCTCGGGCTGCTCGATGGCTGCTCGAGATGGACGACCGCGTGGCGGACGACGAGTTCACCATGACCCATGAGTCACTGGCACTCATGCTCGGGGTGCGCCGCCAGACCGTGTCGGCGGTGGCGTCTCACTTGTGCGACCAAGGCTTGATCGTCTATCGGCGAGGTCTCATTCAGATCGTCGATCGTGCCGGGCTCGAGGACGCGAGCTGCGAGTGCTATGAAGTCATCCGCGATGAGTTCGCACGACTGGTCGGGCCACCGACCCCGCGGGAGCGCAAAGGCCAGGCAGCCGAACTCACGACACGATAACTGGACAAGAAATGCTCGGCCTTCAACGAGGGGTGCTACTGCGCTCACGCTCCGCGGCCTTCCAAGCTGACGCCCGCAGGCGCGATGTCGCGGGTTCGAGACCCGTCTCCCGCTCCAAACCTCATTTCCTGAGTGGCACCACACTCAGACTGTGCGGCGCGAGTGGCGTGGAGGGTGCGGTGAGCAACGCTCGGATCAACTGGAGGGCCAGCCTTCGTATGGATTCAGCGGGCGATTGACTGGGCCGACCGCGTGCTCCCGGAGGAGTATCGCCGACCTTTCCCTATCTGAAGTCTGGGCATCAACCGCCGATCTTGGGCGGACCGTACGCATCGCCCGTAGCCTCGATCGCGGCTCTGGCGGCGTTCATCAGGTTCTCGTTGGGTATGGCTTGCGTCTCGCCCCAAGCAAGGATCGTGCCGGCGACATCGCGCCACAGCCCGGGCCGACACTCTGCAAGACGAAGCAGGGCGCGCCTTCGCCGCACATCAATCGGCGCCTCGAGAAGGCCGCCCAGCTTCTCGAAGATCAGGGGCCGCGCAACGTCTCCCCAATACTCCAACGCATGTACCGCTCCCGGGCGGGTGGATAGCTTTGGCTCGGCCATTACCCGATCGACGATCATCGAGACGAAACCCGCACCGGCCGTGGGGGCTATCTCCGCGATCACCCCAGGCCGCCAGCCAGTCCCAAGAGCATCCACCAATGCCGATAGGCCGTGGCTCTCTGCTAGTCCGCCCAGGGCGTATGCGGCGATCCTCGCCAGCTCCTCGTCTCGATCGTGGTGATTCAGTAAATCGATCCAATCCTCGACCAGGGTGGTGTCACCGAGCGAGGTCATCGCTCGCGCCGACGCACGCCGGACGATGCGCGATCGATCTGCGCGCCAGGCCTGCTGCAGCGCCGGCAACACCCGTAGATCTTCCAGGTCGGCCAGCCGCTCGGCGGCCTGCGCCCGATCCTCGCCCCTTCCTGCCGTCGTGAGTTGGCCTGTGAGGGCATCCAACCTGTCGGACATTTGCGTAGATTCGGCGATGTCCGACTCCTGTCCTAGCATGCCGCGAATCGCGGCGCGCATCGCACGGTCTGGGAGATAGCCCTGCCACAGCTGGTCGGGCTTCACGACCGGTGTGCGGGCTTGGATCTCTCGAAGACGGGAGGCTGAAGCAGCTGGAGGCAAGGCTTGCAAGATTCGAATCGCTGTCAGCGCCGCAGTGACGCCCCACCGGACGGCCAGCGCTTGGTCGATGAGTAAGTAGGGCGGTTCGGGCATGCTGGCGACAGCCCGTACCACTGCGCCCGTGGATGACGCATCCGCCCACCAGGGCCACGGCTTGGCAAGCAGTTGGGGCGGTGTCCCTACTAGGGCATCTTGCCCGATCTCGCTCATGTCCACGAACGATAACGGCTGCGGGTGCGCGCGGAAGCCGTATCCACGCAGGGGTCACGCTCGCGTCCCGAGTGGCAGCAGCCATGCTGTTCATGATTTCCGGAGCCAGACCGTACCAAGTCACGACACGATAACTGGACACGAAATGCTCGCCGCTCCGCGACGACCCAAACTACGCTCCGCTCGGCCCGGTCAAGTGCACCAGTGAATGCTCTTCGGGGCCCGACGGCTACTACTCCTCGAACGGCGCCGTCATCGTGGCCGTGAAGAGCGACGGCAGCAAGGCCTGGATCTCGAGCGACGCCCGGACCTGGACTCAGCCTTTGGCGGGCTAGGTCAACAGTGGCTCAGGCTCGAGTACATCGAGGAGGCTGAGGCCGCAAGAAGTTCGATGCGAGAACTGGTGGCGAGTTGTAGTGTGCCGCGGTCAGGCCGGCATCCGCCCCCCGGACGCCCGGCGCGGTGTGCAAGAAAGGCGCTGCGCTCATGACCTCAGTCGAGTTGTTTCTGGTCCTCGTGGCCATGGTGCTGGTCGTTGGGGTCATCGGCGAGCGGGTGTTCGTCCTCACCAACCTGCCGGATGCCCTGTGGCTGCTTGGAGCGGGCGTCGCCATGGGGCCAATTCTCGGGATCCTCAATCCCGCTCGGCTTGCGAGTGTCGCGCCGTACCTGGGCGCCGTGACAATCATCGTGGTCCTCTTCGACGGCGGAGCACGCCTCGACATTGCCTCCACCATCAGGGTAGCGCCGCGAGCTGTCCTGCTGGCACTGATGGGCTTCGCTACCTCGATCGTCATCGTATGCCTGGCCAGCATGGCTGCTGCCAGTGCCGGCGTCTTGCCGCAGCCATGGTCGTGGCAGCACGGTTTGCTGCTCGGAACGATCCTGGGCGGTTCGAGCTCGGTGGTCGTCATGCCGGCGGTGCTCCGTGCCCATTTGAGCGACCGCGTGAGTGGGCTCGTCTCGCTCGAATCGGCGCTGACCGACGTGCTTTGCATCGTCGGCGCAATCACGATCATCGAACTGATGTCATTGAGCGCCTCGGGCGCCGCTCCGGACCCGTTGGCCCAGGCGGTCCGAACATTCGGGCTGGGCGTCGGCGGCGGGCTCGTCGGCGGCGTGCTGGGATTGGTTGGTTTCCGTCTGCTGCGAGGAAGCGAGTACACCTACCCGTTGCTGCTGGCCGGGTTGATGACCATGTACGCGGTCGTCGATGCCAACGGCGGAAGTGCTCCGCTCGCCATCCTCGTCTTCGCATTGATCGTGGCTAACGCCCACCTCCCCGGTTTTGTCGAAGCGGCGGAGTGGCCTGGATCTCTTGGGCCTACCGTCCGAGGGCTGCACGGCGTGATTGCGTTCCTCATCAAGTCCTTCTTCTTCGTCTTCATGGGCGCGATGCTCGGGCCGCTCTCCCGCCTGGAGGCCTTTGGGGTCTTGCTCGGAGGCCTCCTGCTGGTCGGGCGCGTCGTGGCCGTTCGAATTGCGTCCTTCGGCGCCGGAATGCAACCCTCCGAAGTGCGCCTGGTCTCGACCCTCCTGCCTCGCGGGCTGGCTGCCGGCGTCCTCGCCGGCCTGCCCCTGTACGCCGGCATCGCGGGATCCGAACCGATCTCGAGCGTCACGTACACGGCAGTGATAACCACGATCCTCATCTTCGCGGTCGCGTTCCCGCTGGCCCGCCGTTTCCCGAAGGCGGAGCACGCCGGCGCTTTGGCCGAGGACCGGCCGGGGACGCTCTCCTCGGTCGAGTCCTAGCCGCGCGATCTGCAACCCGGGATCCGGCCGGAAATCGAGTCATCGAATTGCGAACGTGCGGTTCTGTCTGGCGTCCTACTTGTGCCGCTGGTGTCGGCTGCGCGTTCGCCCCACCGACGCGATCGCGTCCTCACTCGTCGCATGCGATGAGGCCGGCGGTAGCTGCGGTAGCGCCGTGCTCGTGCGACCTCCGCGTCCCGGTAACCTCCACCCCGATCTCCAGATTTCGTCCGGCGCACCCGATGACTAACCCGTGGGCCGGCGTGAGATGTGTCGCGTGACGGTTCAGACGCTATCAGGGATAGGAATATGTCGACTCAGACTGTCATCGACAACGAGAGCGTTACGCTCATGTATCACCCGGAACCGGGCATCGTGCACCACGTATTTCACAAGTTCGTCCGCGGAGAGACCTTTCGGGCACCCCTGCGGCAGGGCTGCGAGCTTCTGAAGAAGAACCACGGAACGAAGTGGCTGTCTGACGACCGGGGCAACTCTGCCCTCTCACCCGACGACACCACATGGGCCCAGACCGTCTGGTTCCCGGAAGTGAAGGCAGCCGGCTGGAAATACTGGGCCGTGGTCCTTCCGGAGAAGGTGGTCGGCAAGCTGAACATGAAGGAGTGGGTGCGGCTGTACCAGGGCCTGGGTATCGACTCCCAGGTTTTCGACGACCCGGACAAGGCCATGACGTGGCTCCTGGCCCAATAGACGACATGCCGCGGTCCGTGGCGCCGATGCCCGTCGCGTCTCGGCCCGATTCCAGGTTTCGAGAAGCTCGACCCGTGGGGACGAAGGATCAAGAGCGATGAACCTGCAGGAACCGACGCTCAGCCGCAAGGTGATGCTGTCGGCCGTCCTGGTCCCGGGAGCGGTGGCGTCCACGGTCCTCGTCTCCATGCGGGGGAGCCAAACGCAAATACTCCTCGTGGCGGTCGTGGTAAGTGGCCTGGGAATGCTGGTCTCGATGCTGATCGGGCTGTCGATCGTGCGACCGGTTCGACGGCTGACTCGAGCTGCCGAGCGCCTGGCCGCAGGCGACGTCGCCGTCGAGGTGGGCGGGGAGAGCCATGACGAGATCGGTCGGATGGGTGCGGCTTTGGCGGCGATCGGGGAGTACCTGCAGGACGTGACCGGAGCCGCTGAACAGTTGGCTCGCAACGACCTGAGCTGCCGGCTCGAGCCTCGCTCCGACCATGACGCCCTGGCACGAGCCCTCGTCTTGATAACCCACGATATTCACGCCACCGTCGGCGAGGTTCGCAAAGCCACGGCGATGATCGCGGGCACCAGCGCCCAAGTCAACGCCGCCGCGACCGAAACCGGAATGGCGTCGAGCCGTGTCGCGGCCACCATCAACCAGGTGGCTACGGGGGCCAACCACCAGGCAACCGCCGCCTCCGAGACGGCGGCGGCAGTGAAGGAGCTAACGGAGTCGATCTTGCAGGTCGGGGCCGGCGCAGCCGAGACTGCTCGCAAAGTTGAGCTCGCGAGCAGCGCAATTGGGCAGGTGCAAACCGCAATCGACGCGGCGACCGCAGCCTCGAACGAGGTTTCTGACGTAGCCACGGCCGCCGCCGTTGCCGCCGCCCACGGTACGCAGGCGGTTCGAGAGACCGTCACCGGCATGCACCGCATCGTCTCAGCGGTGGAGAGCGCCGCGGACAAGGTGACTGAGCTGGGGACCAAGAGCGAGCAGATCGGCGAGATGGTCGAGACGATCGACGACATCGCCGAGCAAGCCAACCTGCTGGCGCTCAACGCCGCCATCGAAGCCGCTCGTGCCGGCGAACAGGGCAAGGGTTTCTCGGTGGTTGCGGAAGAAGTCCGCAAGTTCGCCGAGCGTGCGTCCAGCGCCACGAAACAGATCGCCGCCCTGGTCGCCGAGGTTCAGCTCGGAACATCTGAGGCGGTCGCCGCTATCACGACGGGCGCCCGAGAAGTCGAACTCGGAGCGGCCCTGGCCGACCAGGCCGGGGCGTCGCTGGCGGAAATCACCGGTTCGGTCGGAGCGACTCGAGCCTCGGTAGATCGGATCACTGCCGCGGTAGTGGAGATGAGCAGGGCGAGTTCGGGCGTAGTCGCCGCTTCAGAAGCCATCGCCGCGATCGCCTCGCGAACGGACGACGCCGCAGCCGAGATAATGGGTGGCGCCGGCACCGTGTCGCGGGCCGTGTCATCGATTGCGGCCGTGTCCGAGCAGAACTCGGCGGCCGTCAATGAAGTGTCCGCGGCTACCGAGGAGATGTCGGCGCAGGCCCAGGAAGTCGTGGCGTCGGCGGATTCGCTGGCTTCGATGGCGCGCCATCTAGACGACCTGTTCGCGAGGTTCCGGCTGGACGATCAAGCGCCGTCGACCCCCGCGATCCAGGAGCCTCGAGGTCGCACACCGGACAGCCGCCAGACTGGGACGGGAGACGGCGCCTGGCGCGCCGCGTAGACGCGGGTCAGGGAGTCGGGGGCTGCCAGGGAGCCACGGCAGTCGCGCCCTTTGTGACGACCATGAACGAGTCGGCGGTGGCGGGAAGCCACGGACCCACGGTTCCATCCGGCCATTTGACTCGAATCTGCGCTTGCGTTGCGGAGCCGAGCCCGAAGTGGACCCAGCCGAGCTCGCCGCTCGAGTGGCCGCCGCCGACGTTCAGTTCGCGTCGGAGTGTCTTGTCGCCGGCCTGGACCTCGATCCATGCTCCGATCGCGTCCGTGTTCGGGGCTGCCTGGGAGAGCTTGATGCCCAGCCAGTGGCCCATCGGCGCCGGGTCTGCCGCGTTGCCGGTTCCCACGTTGCGCCAGAGCTTCGTTGGCGCCTGGTAGAACATCTCCACGAGATCCAGCTGGCCGTCGAGGTTGAAGTCGGCCATCGCCGCGCCCCGGCCACGGTCGTAGTCCACGATGCCGGCCGCCTCGGCGGCGTCGACGAAAGTGCCGTCCGGCCGGCCCAGGAAGAGGGCGCTCGGGTCGCGCTTGGCATACTCGGGCACGACGCTCGGGTTTCCTTTCGTGATCAGGAGGTCGATGAAGCCGTCGTTGTTCACGTCCTGGAACTCGGGGTGCCAGGAGGTCGATGGCAGGACGTCGCCACCCGCGCCCGGGCGAGCTGAGTTGACCCCGAGCTTCAGCGAGATGTTCTGATAGTCCGGCTGTCCCGGCCCACCGGCCAGCTCCAGGAGCTTGTTGTCGGCCTGGCTCGTGAGGAAGTAGTCGGGCCGGCCGTCTCCGGCGAGATCGTAGGTCGCGATCCCCATGCCCTGGATCTGAACCTGCTGCCAGCCGTCCGCGGCCGTGTAGAGTCGCGGGGCCTCGCCCGGCACGATCCGCCAGAGCTGCTCCTGGCCGCCGATGTAGTAGTTGCGGTCGTTCGCGACCCGCAGGTCCCTCTCGCCGGTGCCGCTCCAGTCGCTGAAGAGCATCGAAAGCGGGCAGTACCCGGGTTCCAGGGAGATGCCCGCGGCGTACTTCGCGCCGGAGGAGTCGGGACGCAGGAGCATGGGCGAGTTGCAGTCCAGCGTGATCTTCCCGTCGGGCTCGAGCTTGCGGAAGCGGCCGAAGGCAAGGGTAGGGAGCTGGTTCGCGTCCTCCCAGGTAGCGCTGAAGGCGATCGACAGACTGGTGCTGCCGCCGCCGTCGATCCCCCAGCTCTCGTTCGCAGGTTCGAACCGGCAGCCGCCCAGACCGCGGAGCACGACGTTTCCGCCTGCCCGCAGAACCGCGAGGTCCGGGTTGGCGTCGCCGTCGATGTCGATCGGGTAGGCCCCGGTGACGTCGCTGAGATCGGTGGCGGTGTCGTGTACGGCAGTGAAGCGGAGGGAGCCCCCGATGGGGCTGTCGTTGCGGTAGAGCACGGCCGGATTCGTGCCGCCGGCCATGTAGATGTCCGGCTTGCCGTCGCCGTT
This sequence comes from uncultured Chloroflexia bacterium, assembly GCA_963814125.1. GTDB lineage: Bacteria > Chloroflexota > Limnocylindria > Limnocylindrales > CSP1-4 > Fen-1039. The sequence goes on along the minus strand of CAWFBR010000010.1, from coordinate 918,592 downwards.
GCAGTCGAATACCGCCACGCCGCCGCCCGTGTCGAACTTGGCGTCACCGGCGTAGGTCTGGTCGATGCCGGCGGAAGCGGTCTCGTCGACGAAAGTTGGCGGACCGAGCGAGCCGTCGCCCGACTGAGCCTGGGCGAACGCGTAGGCGCCGGCTCCGACGACGATCGCGAGCACGGCCACCGTGCCGATGACCGTGCCCTTGCGACGCGTCAGCCAGCCGTGCGGTCGCGGCGGCATGCGGCGACGACTACCGAGCGGACCGGCTCAAGAGCCGGTCCCTGGCGGAAGCACGGCTACGTTGAGCCAGCGCGCACCGGTGGCCTGACGGATCGCGAAGGTGTTCGCGAATGCCGACGACTGTTGCGACACGAGATTCCCGGACGGGTCGTATGTCTGATGGGTGACCGTACCGTGCGCGTCGAAGCCGAGGCTCAGGCCGGTCTGGACGCCGAACGGCACGATCAGGGTCACGTTCACCGAGTCGAACTTGTAGACGTCGATGACGCACGTGCCGGTCGAGGCATCACTCTGCAGCCGAGCCTGCATCTCCTTGAGCCGGTCGCCGTGGTCCACGGCCGTGAGCAGGTTTGCCTCCGAGTGCAGGAGGGCCTGGTTCTCCACGTCGAGATTCTGAGCCAGGATCACCATGAGCTGGGGTGCGCTGGTCGCGATCGCGTGATCCCAGTCCTCGACCGACTGGCTGACGGTGATCGGCGGTAGCGTCTCCGGGTTGACCGGTTGCTGTACCCCGTTGAGGGCTTCGGTCACGTCCGGCGCGGCTGCGACCCGAGCGGGCGTCCCGGCGAAGACGACCCCTGTTCCTGCGACAGCCACCACGAGGGCCATGACGCCGACTCTCGCGACGGGGCGGAGATAGCCGCCTGCGCCGGCGCCGCCGGTCACGAGCCTGCCGGCGAAACCCTTGATGGTGTCCTGCGCCGAACCCTTCTCGGGCAGGAGACGATCGAACAGCGGATGGGCGAGGAGGAGCACCGTCAGGCCGCCGAGCAGTGCCACTTTGGTCCCGAACTCGTCGGTCTGCGGGGCCATCAACAGCGTGGTGGACAGGGCGGCGGCCAGGGCGAACACGATTCGCCCGACCCGGCCGGACGGCACGGTCGGAGGATCGGTGACCATGAAGTAGGCGTAGATGAGCACCTCGGGCGATGTGGCGATCACCCGGTAGTAGTCCGCGCCGCAGACGGGGGCGAACGCCCAGTTGGCGGTCATGCAGTGGCCGGATCCCGCGAGGACCCCCTGCAGGATGATGAACGCGACGAAGAACGTCGCCGATAGCGTCAGCATCTTCGCCCGCCAGAGAACGTAGGTGCCGCCGACGATGATGATCGCGTAGGCGGCGATCATCCAGAGGTTGAGCGGCGCCCACCACAGGTTGAGCGGCTCCAGGCGTGAGTTGCCGAATACGAGGAAGGCCAGCACCAATCCAACGTTGGATGGGTTGAACAGGTTCTTCCCCTTGTACCGGAAGATGTACTTCTGGAGCAGCGAGAACGCGGCGATGCCGGCGAACATCAACAGGCCATTGGTCGCCCACGGTTGATCCGCGGGCGTCCCGACGACGCGCAGGAGTAGCGCCACGCCGCTGCCCGTGAGCAGCGCGCTGGCCGGCCAGACGATCGACCGGCTCCGTCTGAACGCCATTACCATCTCGATGACGGCGCAAGTCAGGATCGCCGCCAGGATCTGGGGCACGCTCACCGGCCAATGCAGCCCGAGCTGTCCCAGGGCCTGAAGACTCAGCACGACGGCCGCGATCCCGAGTCGCGGATCGCGGATGTTCGGCAGGATCAGCGGGTACCGGGTGCCGCCCAGCGAGACCGTCCTCTCCGCCACATCTTCCTCCCGGCCCGTTCCCGCGTGCGGGATGTCGCAAGCAGTCGGGCGCCCCCGCCACCGACCGCGGCTTGCCCGCCCGGATCTCGTCCCGGGCAGGATGTCAACCGTGAGAACAATATACATGCGGCCGGGCCGGTTCCGCTCCGGCAAGCCCGTGCGCGGGCGCGCATCGAGCCGAAAGCGCAAGTGCGTATCTGCGAGAATCGCGTCCGTGGCTGTCAGCACTATCCTGGGGAACCGCTACCGGGCTGAGCCGCTGTCCACGCGTCCCCCAGCGTTCTGGCCGATGTTGCGAACGAACATGGCGCTGGGCGCCACGGTGTTCATTTGCTGGCTCATTTTCGGTGGCGAGCGCGCATTGCACGCCGTTGAAACAGACTGGCAGGTCTCGCTCACGATGGTCTTCGGCTCGCTGGTCGGAGGCGGGACGTCGGAGGGCGGCGCCGCCGTCGGCTTCCCGGTACTGACCAAGGCGCTCGCCGTGCCGGCCGACCAGGCGCGCCTCTTCGGCTTCGCCATCCAGAGCGTCGGCATGAGTGCCGCGACGATCTCCATCGTCCGCAACCGGGTGCCCGTGGAGTGGCGGGCGATCCGGTTCGGAGCGCCGGCCGCCATGGTAGGCGTCTTCGTATCGTGCATCTTCCTTGCGCCGCGCCTCCAGGCCGGAACGGTCCGGCTCCTCTTCACGGCGATCCTGGTCGGCATGGGCCTGGCGCTCTGGATCAGCCGCCGGTTCGCCCCGCACCGGCGCGACTGGATCGAGCTGTTCGGACCCGGCGAGCAGCTCGCGCTGGTTGGAGCGGGCTTGATCGGAGGGCTTCTCTCGGGACTCGCGGCCGTCGGCGAGAACACGATCATGTTCGCGCTGCTGGTCCTGTGCTTCCGAGTGTGCGAGCGCGTCGTGACGCCGACTACCGTGGTGCTGCTGACCATCGTGACGTTGACGGGATTCGTCACGCATTTGTTCGTGATGGACGATTTCCGGGGCCCGGTGGTCGACATGTGGTTGGCCGCCGTGCCGGTTGTGGCGATCGGCGCGCCGACAGGGGCACTGATCTGCACCCGCATGTCGCGCGACGTGATCGTGCGGATCCTCTTCTTCCTGATCTGCGTCGAGTTCATCTCGACGGTGCTGCTGGTGCCTATGCCGGGCTGGGAGGGCGCCATCTTCGGGATCGCGATCCTCGCGTTCTCCCTGATCTGTGTGCGGCTGGCCACGTGGCGGCGCTACCGGGTTCCCGACCCAGAGCTCGGCGCGGTCGGCGCGTCAGGCTGAACGAGCCGGCGGCCCGGCGCGTGGCGCGTGGCGCGTGGCGCGTGGCGCGTGGCGCGTGGCGCGGCGACAGTGCCTCACCCTGGGCCCCGACCCCGGATCCCTCCTTCTGCTATAGTCCTTGCGCAATAACGCAAGCACGTGGCTGTGGCTCGCCCGTCCGGAGCAAGGGATCAAGACATGACGAACTCTGTGGCCGTCGAAGCAGCACGCTACCGCCCGTTCCGTGATCGCGCCCTTGTCGCCTGGACGGCCCTCTGGACGCTCTTCGTGCTGGTGTCCTTCGGCGTCGTCACGGCGATAATCCCCAGCCCGATCTTCGGCCGGGGGATCGCGCCGGAGCCGTTCGCGATCGGGGTCTGGCTCGCGTCCGCGCCTCTGATGGGGCTCGTGATGGCGACCTACTTCGCACCGATGCCCGTTTCCGGGCCGGTCCCGCTGGAGCAGGCGGCTCGACGCGACGGCTCCACGATGGGGACCCTCGGCGGCGTCGCGGCATTTCTCGCCATCGGCTGCCCGACGTGCAACAAGATCGCCCTCGTTCTGCTGGGCGCGAGCGGAGCCGTCAGCACGTTCGGGGCGATCCAGCCGGTTCTCGGCGCCGTCTCGCTGGCACTGCTGGCCGGCACCGCGGTATGGCGCATGAGGCTGCGGGCGCGAGGAGGAACCTGCCCGGTGCCGCAGAGTCGCCGAGCAGGCTCGTAGCCGCCGCAGGCCGCCGAAACTTCGCGAGCGCCCCCGCAGGCCGCCGAAACTTCTCGAGCGCGTCCATCCGACCTGGCTCTTGCCTCCATCTGCCGTCCATCGGCCGATCCGATGCTCGTGTAGTCAGATCCCGGCCCCTCGCGCCGGGCAACAGGACCCCAACGAGGGATCCATCGGAGGCAGCGAAATGCGCAAGGTGATTGCCGCAATCGGCGGCACGGTCTTCGGCTCACTCCTTCTTGTCGCCACGGTGGCGGCGGCGAACCCGACGCCCGGTCCGGCCGCGGCGGGCGGCACGGTAGCGCAGGTGCTCGACCTGAGCCAGGCCCAGGTCCAGCAGCTCCGCCACGACGGCCTGAGCCTCGCTCAGATCGCGGCCCAGCAGAAGGTTCAGGTCCAGAAGGTTGTCGACGCCCTGGTGGCACGGTGGCAGGACCGGATCGAGGCCCGCGTCGAGAACGGCGCGCTCACCCAGGCCGAGGCGACCCAGCTGCAGACGCAGCTGACGAACCGCGCCGAGTCGATCGTCTCGCAGACGGCGCCGGGCGGCACGCAAGGCGCCGCCGTGGGTGCGGGCCCGGCCAACGGGGCCGGCAACGGCGACATGACTCGTGCCCAGGACGGCACGGGTACGGGCGACGGCATCGGGCCGCGAGGCACCGGCGACGGCACTTGTGACGGAACCGGACCTCAGGGAGCCGGTCGGCCGTAGTCGACCGCGCAGCACGAACAGGACGGTCGGGCCTTGCATGGCTCGGCCGTCCATCTATGGTGAAAGCATGAATGCCCGAATCCTCGTCGTGGACGACGAAGCGCACATCGTCGAGTTCGTCCGGGGTTACCTCGAGCGCGACGGATACGAAGTCTTGACCGCCTTCGACGGCGACCGGGCGGTCGAAGTCGCGAAGGAGGCCCACCCGGACCTGCTCGTGCTCGACGTCATGCTGCCGGGGAGGTCCGGGTTCGACGTGTTGCGGTCGCTCCGCTCGGCCGGGTCTTCGGTGCCCGTCATCATGCTTACCGCCCGGGACGACGTGATCGATCGCGTCACCGGCCTCGAGCTCGGGGCGGACGATTACGTGGTCAAGCCGTTCGAGCCTCGCGAGCTCGTGGCTCGCGTCGGAGCGGTGCTGCGGCGGCTGGAGCGCCCCGTCGAGGGCGACATCACGAGGCATTTCGACCTCGCAATCGACACGACGGCGCGCGAGATTCGCCGCGGGGTCGAGCTGGTGCCGGTCACACGGACGGAGTTCGACCTCCTCGCGACGCTGGCCTCACAGCCCGGCCGCGTGTGGACGCGCGAACAGCTCGGCGAGCACGTCTTCGGCGAGTCGTTCGAGTCTCTCGATCGGACCATCGACAGCCACATCAAGAACGTGCGTGTCAAGCTCGGGCTGCGACCCGGCGGTGGAGCGTACGTCGAGACGGTCCGCGGGGTCGGATACCGAGCCCCGCGAGCGAGCGATAAGGCATGAGCCTGCGGCTCAAGATCGCCCTGGGCTTCGCGTCGGTCGCGCTGGCTACGGCCGCCGTCATCGCCATCAGCGCACCGCCGATCATCGGCCGCGGCTTCGCGCAGATCGAGTCGGATGCCGCCGCGCAGACGGTCGACACACCGGGCCATGGAGCGGGAGGCGGCCCCGGAAGTGGTTCGGGCGCCGGGCCACAGGCGGGAAGCCACGCCGCGCAGGTCCAGCAAGACACGACCGCGACGATCATCCTCGTGGCTCTTGCGGCCGCGCTCGCGGCGTCGCTGGCCGGGTTCGTCGCGGCCGGCCTGATGGCGCGTCCTCTGACACGGCTGGCTCGCGCGGCGCGCGGATTGACGGACGGCGATCTTGGGCAGCGGTCGGGACTGGCGGATCGGTCGGACGAGTTCGGCGAGGTGGGGCGATCGTTTGACGAGATGGCGGCGGAGCTCCAGCGAGCCGACGAGCAACGCAGGCGTTTCGTTCAGGACGTGGTACACGAGCTTCGCACGCCGCTGACAGTCATCGACGGCACGGCCGGAGCGGTGGAGGAGGGGATCTTCGCTCCGGACGCGCGCTACATGCGCACCATCCGCGAGCAAACTCAGATCTTGAGCCGGATCGTGGACGATCTGCGGACGATTGGCCTGGCCGAGGCAGGCGAACTTCCGCTCGAGCGTGCGACGGTCGACGTGGGCGAGGTCGCGGCGGGAACCCTTGCGGCATTCGAGGCGCGGGCGACCGCGGAAGGTATCCAGCTGTCGAGCCTCGTCGAACCGGGATGCCGGGTCGATGCGGATGCGGGCCGGCTCCGGCAGATCCTCGCGGCGCTCACGGACAATGCGCTGCGGCATACGCCACGGGGCGGCTCGGTTCTCCTGGGCGGTCGCAAGGTGGACGGGCTGGTGCGAATCGCGGTCGACGATTCCGGCGCGGGCATTCGGCCCGAGGACCTGCCGCGCGTTTTCGACCGTTTCTACCAGGCCGATCCGTCCCGCGATCGTCGCTCCGGGACAAGCGGTCTCGGTCTCTCGATCGTTCGAGCCCTCGTCGAGGCGCACGGCGGTCGCGTCGGAGCGGGGAACAGGCCGGCCGGCGGAGCGAGTGTCTGGGTGGAGCTGCCGGCCGCCGGTCAGTCAGTTCAGGCCGGGCGCTGAGCCCGGCGGGGAACTTCCGGCGGCCTCGATCTTGCTTCCGATGTGTGCCGTAGTCCGCTATTCTCCCCGGTACACGAAGAGGTTTTGAGATGATGAACGCGTTGGCGATTCTGCCCGCGGCGCTGGTGGTGGCGGCCGGCGACGGGCCGGGCGGGTGAGGCGAGGAACAATCGGGGTTCGGCCGTGGAGGCGGCTCCTCTTCGTTGCCATCGCTAGATCGAAACCGGACCGCGTCCCCCGCGGCGAGAGTCCCAGTGATCCCGTCAACGGACCCGCTGAGGTGGCGTGATGGAAGCGTGGATCGCGGCGTGCATCTTCCTCGTCGCCTACGCGCTCATCGCGACGGAGCGTATCGATCGGACACTGGCCGCACTCCTCGGCGGCCTGCTTGTGATCGTCTTCGGCGTCATCGACCAGCACGAGGCGTTCGCCGCAATCGACTTCAACGTCATCTTCCTGCTGGCCGGGATGATGGTCCTGGCCGGTGCGCTGGGCAAGACGGGGCTCTTCGAGTGGCTGGCCATCAGGTCGGTGAAACTCTCACGAGGCGAGCCTTTGCGTTTGCTCGTCATCCTCGCCTTCGTGACGGCCGTTCTGTCGGCATTCCTCGACAACGTCACTACCGTCGTGCTCGTGGTGCCGGTCACGCTGTCGATGGCGAACCGGCTCCGGATTTCGCCCTACCCGTTTCTGGTAAGCCAGATCCTCGCCTCGAACATCGGCGGGACGGCGACTCTGATCGGCGATCCGCCGAACATCCTCATCGGCTCGGCCGCCGGGCTCGATTTCGGTTCGTTCATCGTTAACCTCGGACCGGTCGTGGTGCTCGTCTTCGTCGCCTTCGTCGTGACGATGCGACTGATGCTCGGGTCGTCGCTCGGCGTCGAGCACGAGGACCGGAAAGCCGTCCTGGCGTTGAACGAGCGCGAGGCGATCCGAGATCGGGGCCTGCTCATCCGCGGGCTCGTCGTGCTCAGTTTCACGATCCTGGGCTTCCTGGTGCACAAGCCGTTGGGACTCGAGGCCGCCACAGTGGCGCTGCTCGGCGCGACGGCGCTCCTCATCGTCGGCGGGCTTGATCCACACGAGGCGTTCCGTGACGTCGAGTGGTCGACGCTCTTCTTCTTCGTCGGGCTGTTCATGCTCGTCGAGGCGATCGTTCACGTGGGCATCGTCGGGGCCGTCGCGGACGCGCTCGCGACCGCCGCGGGGGGGAACGCCGGGCTGGCGACGATCGCCTTGCTCTGGTTTTCCGCGCTCGCCTCGGCCGTGGTCGACAACATTCCGTACACGGCGACCGCCGTTCCGGTTGTGCAGCGGCTTGCCGAATCCGGCTTACCCGCGGGGCCTCTCTGGTGGGCGCTCGCCCTGGGGGCTTGCCTCGGTGGGAACCTCACCATCGTCGGGGCCTCGGCGAACGTGGTGGTCGCCAACATGGCCGCCCGGGCCGGCCACCCGATCAGGTTCCTCGAATTCCTCCGCTACGGCGCCATCGTCGTCGTGGAGTCGCTCGTGATCTCGAGCGTCTATCTGTGGGTCCGATATCTCTGGTGACCGCCATGAACCAACCGCCTCCGGTCCGTCGCCCTCGCTTCCTGGTCCGAGTCTCGGGCCGCCTTCGCCGTGAGGCTTCCGGAGAATGGTCCGCCAGGTGGCACTTCGGTCATCTGATGTTGCTGTACGTCGGGCTGGTTCTCCTCGAGGGGCTGCTCGTGCTGGGGATCTTCGAATTCATGGAATTGTGCGGGTTCCGCGAGTCGCTGCGGCCCGACTCGAACTGAACCGGCCAGGTAGGCCGGCGATGCTGGCGTATTCGTCCGGCCTTCCGTACCGGCGATCACGGCGTTCCGCAGCAGGTCAGGCCCCCGCGATGTCGCGCCTGGTCACCCCCACCACGCCGACCGCCACCAGGATCATCGACGGCCCCACGAGCGCCACATAGCGCCAGAGTTCAGTCGCATCTTCCAGCGAGTTGCCGCCGAATGCCCAGTCCCAGGGGGAGATGTGCCGCCGTCGAGGTCGATGCCCCGGACGGCCTCGACCTTGCCGTAGTGCTTGACGAGGCCGTCGATATGTATGACCGCCTCCGCTCCGTTCATGACTCCTCCGCTCCGGTGACTATCCGGCTCGCGAGCAATGACTCCAGTGCCTCTCGCGCCGCCGGAGCCGTGAAGACCGTCACGTGGTCGCCTACTTCCAGTACCACGTTGCCGCGCGGCACGATGACGCGTTCACCCCGCGAGACTGATACCAGGACACTGTCTCTCGGCCAGGCGGTCTCAGAAACGGGCTTTCCGGCGAGGACCGAAGCCGGGCCGACCTCAGCTTCGATGAGTGTCCCCGTCGAGCCGACGGCCCGGACCTGTCTCACGTTCGCCGCCAGGGCTCCCCGGTAGGCCCCCACCACGTCGCGCGCGGACAGGATGCCGGCCAGGCGATCGTCGACCACGACGGGAACCCACGACAGGTGGCCGTCGGCGAGGACTCCAAGCACATCGTCGATCGAGTCGTCGGCCGAAACGACGGTTCGGTCCAGGGCAAGGTCGCGGACCTTCGCCGCCGGATCCGCCGCGACGAGATCGACCAGATTCACGCTCCCTCGGAGCGATCCGCCCCTGTCGACGACCGGGGCCCCGGGCACGCGTGCGGACTCCAGCCGGGCCCGTGCCGACGATGTCGTCTGATCCGGGTCGAGCACGACTCGCACCGTTCGGGCGGCGTCTCCGGCCGGGATCGCCGCCATCAGCGGGAGCGCGAAGCGGAACCGATGGGCGGGAGACTCGGAGCGGTTCCTGAGCTGCGACGAGTAGATGGTGCGGTCGCCGACGATCAGCGTGGCAAGCCCGATTGCGAGCATTGCCGGAGCCAGCATTGCCAGGCTGTCGGTCATCTCCGCGACCATGAGCATGACCGCGAGTGGCGCCCGGGCGGTGCTTCCGAAGAGGGCCATCATTGCGACGATGACGAAGGGCGCCGGATCGGCTGGAACGCCCGGGGCGATGGGCTCGAGAAGCCGCCATATGCCGGCTCCGAGCAGGCCGCCGATGACCATTCCGGGACCGAAGATGCCGCCCGAACCGCCCGACCCGATGGAGAGCGACGTCGCGAGTATCTTGGCGAACGGGAGCGCCAGGATCACCCACAAGGGGATGCTCATCAGCGTGTTCCGGTCGGAGCCCGCCTGGACCCAACCGTAGCCGGTGCCGAGAACACCCGGCAGGGCCAGGCCGATGCAGCCGACCGCGACGCCGGCGATCGCCGGCCGCAGCTCCCGAGGCAGCGGCCATGTCTTGAACCAGCGGGTCATGCCGTAGAAACCCGCGATGTAGAGCCGGCCAACGATTCCACAGGCCACGCCGATCAGGGTGTAGTAGAGGAGCTGGCGAGGATCGGTGAACCCGGCGCCGGCCACGCGACCGAAGATCGGGCTGAAACCGACGATCGCTCCGAAGATCGAGAAGGCGACGATCGAGCCGACGAACGCCGGCACGAGCGCGTCCGACTCGACGTCGTCGCGATAGGGAATCTCGACCGCCAGAACGGCACCGCCGAGCGGCGCTCGAAATATCGCGCCGATCCCGGCACCCATGCCGGTGCTCACGGCGATGCGCGCGTCGCGTGCATCGAGGTCCAGGATCCGGGCCAGGAACGAGCCGAACCCGGCGCCTATCTGGGCCGTCGGCCCCTCTCGACCACCGGAGCCGCCCGAGCCGATCGTGAGCGCCGACGCTACGAGCTTGACGAGCGGAATTCGAGCGCGGATGCGACGGGGCCCGTGATGGAAGGCGGCGATGGCTGCGTCGGTGCCGTGGCCTTCGGCTTCGGGCGCAAGGCGGAACACGATGATGCCTGCCGCCAGTCCGCCGAGGCCGACCACGATAGGCAGCATCCAGGGGCGCGTGGCGTCCGTGATCGGCCGAGCTCCCTCCCCGAGCGGCGAGGCCGGGACGAAACCGGCCAGACCGAGGAAGAGCTGGGTTCCAAGATCCAGGGCTATGAAGAACAGCGCCGCGCCGAGGCCGCTGATGACGCCGATCGCCGCGCCGAGGACGATCCACTTGCGCAGGTACGCAGCGGAGCGAACGCGAAGTCGCAGCTGTCGCAGGAGTAGGTCGCGTTGCCGGCCGATGTTCACGCGAACGGCTCGAACGCCTGCGCCAGGCGGGCGACCACCTTGGACTCGGTCTGTGTCATCGACACGATATCCAGCACGCCGGCGAGATCGTTGCCGCGCTGGTCCAGCACCCGCTTCCTCATGCCGCGGCCCGCCTCGGTCAGTCGCACGCAAACCACGCGCCTGTCCTCGCTGCCCCTGTCCGTCCGGACCAGTCCGCGGCGCTTCAGGCGCGAGACCACCCGACTTGCCGGCGAAGGGTGGGCCCCGATCCGAGCGGCGATCTCGCCGACGGACCTCCCAGCGTCATCTTCGCCGACCACGAGAAGCACTCGCCACTGCATGAACGTAAGTTCGGCGTCGGCCGCCGCGATGGCACGCGCGGTGATGGCGACCGACCCCACCACGAGAAGTTCGAGCACGCTGAAGAGGTCTTCTGTCATAGGGGGGAGTGTAGCGTAGATATGTTCCTAGCGGAATATATCTACCCAGTACGCGTGGCCGCCCCCGCAGGTTGCCGGATCCGCCTCCGGCCGTTCACCTCAAGCAGCGAGCCCGGCGGCCAGCGTGAGGGCGCTCCGGGCTCGGTTGAGGATATAGAGGTGATAGCCCGGTGCTCCCCGGGCCACGAGGTCGCGGATCTGGGTGAGCGCCCAATCGATGCCCAGGGCTTCGATGATCTCGGGTTCGTCGCCGGCGGCCTCGATGCGCCTGATCAGTCGGTCCGGCAGTGAGGCGCCGCACAGGCCGGTGATGCGCGTGATCTGTTTGAGCGAGAGCACCGGCATGATTCCGGGGACGATGGGCACGTTGATGCCCGCTGCGTCGCATCGGTCCACGAAGCGGTAGTAGGCCTCGTTGTCGAAGAACAGCTGGGTGGTGATGAACGATGCCCCGGCGTCGACCTTGCGCCTCAGATTGACGAGGTCGGCTTCGAATGAGGGAGCCTCCGGGTGCTTTTCGGGATAGCCGGCCACGCCCAGGCAGAAGTCGGGGCGCAGCTCCTTCAGCAGGGCGACGACGTCCGAGCCATAGCGCAGGCCGTCCCTGAACGCGGCCGCCGCAGGCACGCCGGTAGGCAGGTCGCCCCGCAGCGCCATGATGTTGCGGATGCCCCGCGCGTAGTGCGCCTGTGCGGTCGCCGTTATTTCGGCTCGGGTGTGGTTGACCGCGGTCAGGTGCGGCATGACGGTGAAGCCGAATTCACGCCTGAGAAGGGCGGACACCTCGGCGGTGCGTTCGCGGGTGCTGCCTCCCGCGCCGTAGGTCACAGACACGAAGTCCGGTTCGATGCGTAACAGTGCCGAGGCGGTCTGGCGCAAAGCCTCGACCCCCGCGTCGTCTTTGGGCGGGAAGAACTCCAGCGAGCGCAGCGGACGCCGCCGGGCGAATAGCTCGGAGATGGGTCGGTCTGGCTGCATTCCGTTACGTCAGCCCTTTGGCTGAACTTGCGGCAACACCCTGCGATCGCACATGTCTGCAGGAATGTACTTGATTGCGGTGATCCTCAGGAGGATTCCGTCGTTGCTCATCGGCAGTCCCGGGCCGGCCGATGCCGCCCGCCGGGGCTCCGTATGGCGCATCATGTCTGCGTGGAGAGCAGTCGCCCGCGCCCGTCCGTCCCGCCCTTCCGCCAGGTACATCTCGACTTCCACACCCCGGGAAATATCGGGCCGATCGCCGAAAAGTTCGATGCCGCCGGGTTCGCCGAAACCATGCGGGCCGCTCACGTCGGCTCGGCCAACGTCTTCGCCCGCTGCCACCACGGCTACTCCTACTACCCCACGACCGTCGGAACCATTCATCCGGGTCTCGGCTTCGACCTCCTCGGCCGGCAGATCGAGGCGCTGCATGCCGTGGGGATAAAGGCGGTCGCGTACGTCACGATCGGCTGGGATGACCTTGCGGCGGCCCGGGTCCCCGACTGGGTCGTGGTGAACAAGGACGGCTCGCTCAATGCCCGGCGGCCCTTCACCGCCCCATCGATCGCCGGCGGGCTTTCGCCCGACGACGACCCGATGTCGCCGCGCTGGAGCCTGCTCGATCCCTCGACCGCCTACGGCGACTACGTCTGCGACCAGGTCAGTGAAATCTGCTCACGCTACGAGGTCGATGGCTTCTGGTTCGACATCTGCCTCGCGGTGCCCAACTACTCGCCCTGGGGCCTGGCCCAGATGACCGTGGCGGGCGTCGACGCTGCGGACGACGGTGCGGTCCAGGCCTTCGCCCGCGAGCGAGAGCTGGCCTATCTCGAGCGCGTCAGCCGGCTGGTTGCCGAGCTCGCGTCCGGGGCCGAGGTCTTCTTCAACGGAACCATGGACGCGGCGATGGATGAGACCGTCGGCTTCCAGACACACCTGGACATCGAGAGCCTGGCGACGTCGCCCGGTTTGTGGGGCTACCTGCACTATCCGATTGCGGCTCGCCAGGCCCGTGTGTATGGACTGCCGTTCCTGGGCATGACGGGGCGATTCCACAAGTCGTGGGCCGATTTTGGCGGCCTCAAGACGTTCGATCAGCTCGAGTACGAGGCCGCCACGATCATGGCCGCCGGTGGCGGCGTTTTCGTAGGCGATCAGCTGCATCCCTCGGGTGTGCTCGATCCGGCCGTGTACCGGCTCATCGGCCGGGTCTTCGAACGCGTTGAGCGGCTGGAGCCGTGGCTCCAGGGCGTCCGTTCCGCTGCGGAATTGGCCATCGTTTCGTCGCCCCGCACCGAGGTATTCGGCGGTCAGCCCGCGACCGCCCAGAACCCTGAAGTGGAGGGTTCGGCCCAGATGTTCTTGGAGACCGGCCTCCAGTTCGACATCGTCCATCCGGGTGCGGACCTCGCGAGCTACCGCCTTGTCGTGCTCCCGGACGGCCTGGTCGTCGGGCCGGAGCTGAAGTCCGAGCTGGAGGCGCACCTGGCACGCGGCGGCGCGTTGCTCGTGAGCGGCACCGCGGGGCTGGGGCCGGACGGGCGCTTCGCTCTGGACGCCGTTCCGGTCGAGTACGTGGGTCCGGCTCCGACCATGCCTTCCTACTTCCGCGTGGACGAGTGGCTGGCCGGGTCGTCCGAGCTTGCGGCCGACTACGACTACGTCCTCTACGACCGGGCGTCGGTCGTTCGCCCGCGAGAGGGCTCTGCGTCGCACGGCCGGCTGTCGGGCGCCATGTTCGATAGGACCTGGGAGCACTTCTTCAGCCACGCGCAGGCGCCCGTGGGGGAGCCGCTCGGAGGCGCGCCGTTGCTCGTGGTCGGCGGCAACGTCGGCTATCTGGCGGCGCCGCTCTTCCGGGCCTACCGCGACCACGACTACTGGCCGTACCGAGACGTCGTCCTCGCGGCGATTCGCGCGCTGATGCCCCAGCCGCTTGTGCGCTTCGATGGGCCGCCCTGGATCGAAGTCTCGGTCCTGCGCCAGGCCGAGACCGCCGGGCCATCCGATACCGGTGGCAACCAGAACCCGCCCGCGAATCCGGCGCGATGGATCGTCCACCTCGTCGCCTATCACCCCCGCCGAACGATGCAATCCGTGCCCCACGTCGACCATTCCTGGCCCACGGCAGGGGTCCGCCTGGCCCTGCGAACCGGCTCGGCCGGAGCCGCTCACTGCTATCTGGCGCCGGACGGCGCGCCGGTTCCGTTCACGGTCGAGGGCGACTACACATCGATCGAACTGGCATCGGTGGGGACTCACACCGTACTCGTCGTCGAGTAGCCGGCGGTGCCACCGGTCAGCCGCCGCGGCGACTGCCTTGAGAACGCGGCATGCCCGAAGCGTCACCCAGAGGCTCGGCTCACCCGCGGCCAGGCGCGGGATCGGGATCGCGACGATGATCGCTCGGACGGCCGACGAGAGGGCGAGAGCCTCTATCTCGCCGTGCGTTGATTGGCTTGGACCCCGGCCCGCCAGCCGGACGCGGGTTAGAGGAACGTCCCGGCGACCGATCGCACCCTGAGGGCGGCCCGCGCCCGCTCCAGGTCCCAGCCGGGCGGCAGCCGGAACCCGATCGCGATCTCGCGACCTGCGGGGAGATCGAAGTAGTTGTCGTCGAAGGCGACGTCCGCGCCGTCCAGCGAGAGCTCGACCCAGCGCGCCAGCACGTCCGAGCGAAGGACCACGGTCGCGGCGGTCGAGGAGCCCTCTGCCGCGCCTGCCGCCACGACCTCCGTCTGGATCGTCGGGCGCCGCAGCGCCAGGTGCTTGTCGGGCACGAAGGGCACGACCGCCAGCGCGCACCTCGACGCGTCCTGGAGCAACTCGGTCACAAGCACCGTCTTGCGGCGCTCGTCCAACTCAGCCGGTATCTCGACCGCGGCCACCCTGGTCGTTCCGAGACCGCTGGCTTCAACCTCCTGCCGGCCCTCGGCTACGACACTCCCGTCCAGGCCTTCCAGCGACCAGCGAAGCTTGCCACGCCATGTCGCGACGAGATCGCTCGTGACCGACACGACCGCCTCGCCATCCTCCACTGCACACGAGAGCAGCACCGGGGCGAAGAATCGCCGCGCGGCGTAATGCAGGGCCTTCCAGCGGCCGAAGTAGTCGATGCTCGACCAGGACGAGACCGGCCAGCAGTCGTTGAGCTGCCAGTAGAGCGCGCCGCCGCACCGGTCGCGCTCCCGCCGCCAGTGCTCCACGCCCACGCGCATCGCCTCGGCCTGGAGGATCTGCGTGAGATAGACGAGCCCGCCGAAGTCGCGCGGCAGCCTGAACTGCTGGGCAAGGTAGGCCATGATCCGGGCATTCCCGTCCATGCCCCGCTGGTGGTGGTCAAGGACCGGCGAGCCCAGGTTCCAGTCGGCCGGATCCGGTGCAAATGCGGCGATCGTTGCCTCGGCCGGCAGCGACTCGAAACCGAACTCACTGATAAACCGGTACGACTCGCGGCCGTAGGCGGAGAAGGGCTCGAGGCCGTGCCAGACGGTCCACTGGTGCTCGTCGCCGCGGCCGCCGCCGATCGCCTCAACGAGGGGTCGGCCCGACGAGGGCGAGCTGGGCCAGTAGGGAGTGGCCGAAGCCTCGTCCGCGATCCAGCCCGGCAGCGTCTCGCCAAAGAACCGCAGGTACGCAGCCCTCAAGTCTTGCGTCTCGGGCCGATCCCAGCCCCAGTCCGTCCAGCCGCGCTCCATCTCGTTGTTCCCGCACCACAGCGCCAGGCAGGCTCGATGCCGCAGCCGCCGAACCTGCTCCGAGACCTCCGCTCGGACGTTGGCCAGGAATGTCCGGTCGTCGAGCGGATAGACGCTGCAGGAGAACATGAAGTCCTGCCAGACCAGGATGCCAAACCTGTCGCACAGGTCGTAGAAGGCCTCGAGCTCGTAGTAGCCGCCGCCCCAGACCCGAATCATGTTGTGGTTCGCGGCCGCTGCCGCGGTGAGCAGCGCCTCCAACTGTGATGGCGTGGCGCGCCCGGGAAACGCGTCGGCCGGGATCCAGTTGCTGCCCTTCGCGAAGACCGGAACACCGTTCACCACGAACGCGAAGGATTCTCCCCACCGGTCGGCCTCGCGGCGCAACTCCAGTGTGCGGAGGCCCACCCTGAACGATCTCGAATCGAGCGTCGTCGAGCCCTCGAGCAGCTCGATCTCCGCCCGGTATAGCGGCTGCCCGCCGAGACCGTTCGGCCACCACAACTCGGGCTCCTTGAGATCGATCGACAGGTGCGTATCGGGTCCGGCGGGACCGAGAACGGCCCTGGCATCCTCGACCTGTCCGCTCGGGTGAACGACGCGGATTCGCGCCTCATATGCGCGAGAGCCGGAGTCCGTCGCGAACTCGGCCCTGATCGCAACGGAGATGCGAGCCGTGTCGCCGTCGATCGCCTGGCTCACCCGGACCTCGGCCAGGCGTGCCGCGCTCCAGCCCTCCAGCCGGACGCCCTGCCAGAGGCCGACGTTCGGCAGCTTGGGTCCCCAATCCCAGCCGAAGTGGCAGGGCGCCTTGCGAAGGTACGGAGCGCCGGGAAGCTGGTGGTCGGGAACGTCGAGATGGCGGGCCGCCTCCATCTCGGCTGCGTAACGGACGGCGGAGCGAAAGGTCACCGACAGTTCATTCGGGCCGGCCCGCAGTCGACCGGATACATCCCAGCGCCAGGTCCGGAACATGTTGTCGGCGCTGCCCAACAGATCGCCGTTGAGTCTGACATCGGCCAGGGTGTCGATGCCGTCGAAGACCAGCACGAGATGCTCCTGGCCGGTCAGCGTCTCATCCGCGACGAACTCGCGCCGGTATTCCCAATCGCGTTGCGCGACCCACTGGACGCGCAATTCCTCGTCGCCCACGAACGGGTCGGAGATGCGGCCGGCGGCCATGAGGTCCAGATGCACGCCCCCGGGAACGCGGCCGGGGAGCCACTCTTCGGTGCCCGACTCCCTCAGCTGCCATGCGCCATTCAGGGTCTGCTCGATCATGCGTCGCCTCGAATCGGGAGCGGTGGTCCAGCCTTCGGTCGCCCGCTCAGCTTCGAGTCTTCACGAAGTCGACGATTTCGGGCAGGTAGCCGTGGGCCAGGCAGACGACCGTGTCGGCGCCGCCGTAGTAGATCGTCAGGCGGCCGGTCGGTCCGTCGAGCAGCGCTGCGCACGGGAAGACGACGTTGGGCGTGTCGCCGACCTGCTCGTAGAGCACCTGGGGTGAGATCAGGTAGTCGCGGCTGCGGGCGATCACCTTCCACGGTTCGTCCAGATCCAGCAGGGCGGCGCCCATCGAATAGACGAACCCATTGCACGACGTAAGTACGCCGTGATAGATGAGCAGCCAGCCTTCCGGCGTCTCGATCGGGGTCGGGCCGGCGCCGATCTTGGTCGCCTCCCAGGTCCATCCCTTTGGCGCCATGACGTGGCGGTGGCGGCCCCAGTGGGTCAGGTCCGGGCTTGCCGACAGGAAGATGTCACCGAAGGGGGTGTGGCCGTTGTCGCTCGGGCGCGAGAGCATCAAATACGCGCCCCCCACCTTGCGAGGAAAGAGGACGCCGTTGCGGTTGTACGGCAGGTAGGCGTTGTCGAGCTGGTGGAAGGTTTGGAAGTCGTGCGTATAGCCCACGCCGATCGTCGGACCGTGATAACCGTTGCACCAGGTTACGTAGTAGCGGTCTTCGAGCCATGTGACCCGCGGGTCGTAGGCGTGCTCGAAGCGCTCCTGAATCTCCCCCACGCGCTTGTCGGTGGGGATCCACTTGATGGTCTCGGTTTCGATGTCCCAGTCCACGCCGTCGGCGCTGCGGCCGGCATGGAGATCCATCAGGCGGGTAGTGTCATCCACCCGGAAGACGCCGGCATAGGCGTCGCCGAAGGGAACCACGGCCGAGTTGAAGATGCTGTTCGAGCGCTCGATCTGGTCGCGCCGGATGATCGGATTGCGGCTCGACCGCCACACCACGGCCGAGCTGCCGGCGGGCCGGTCCTCCCAGGGGATGCCCGGGAGCGAGGCGGATGGTCCGGGGCCCGCGGGCGTGATGACGGCGTTCGAGGTATTCATCGAGGCCCTTTCACCGACTTCCAAGTGTGAACGCCGGGCCGAGAGCCTCGACCGGTTGCGGCTCCGGCTCAGGCACTGGAGCCGCATTCTCCGTTCCCACGGCCGGCTCGAGGATGCGGACCGTCTCGCGCTCGATGAGGTAAGGCCGCACGAGCGTGGAAGTGACGCACTCCTCGCCGACTTCGAGCCGGTGGGCGAGGAGAGTCACGGCCAGCCGCCCCATACCGGCCTTGTCGACGGCCATCGTGGTCAAGGTCGGCGAGATGAAGCTCGCGAGATCGATATCGTCGAAACCGATCACCGATACCTGGTCCGGCACAGAAATGCCGGCCTGGCGGGCGGTCAGCATGAAAGTGATCGCGACCAGGTCGTTGGCGCAGAAGATCGCGGTCACGCCCGGGTTGGCGTGGACGTACTTGATGGCCGCGGCGGCAGCAGTCTCGTGCTCGTAGTAAGGAGCGTCGATGTAGCGCGGAGTCAGGCCGGCCTCGGTCATAGCTCGTTCGTAGCCGATGCGCCGCTGGAGGATGCTCGGGAAGGCTTCCGGTTCGGTGCCGAGGATCGCGATGTTGCGGTGTCCGCGGCTCACTAGATGCTGCACCGCGGTCGCTGCCCCGACAATGTTGTCGGTTTCCACAGCGTCGAAGACGCCGTCCTCGGCATAAGCATCGACCAGCACCGCCGGTTGCGCGGCCTCCAGAAGCTGCTCGGTCGCATGGGCGAAATGGGCGCCCACGAAGATCAGCCCATCGCTGAGCTGATCGGTCACAGCGTGTGGCACCTCCATCGGGTGGTTGTGCTGGTCGACGGGCATGATCGCCAGGATGAGCCGGATGTGAAGCCTGCGGCAGCGCTCCTCGACCCCCGCAAGCACCGGGCCGTAGAAGCGGTTGGCGGCCGGCGAGTCGCCGTGGAGGGCCCTGATGACGAGGGTGACCGTCATCGGCTTGTGGTGACGGGAGGTGCCCGAACTGGGCCTGTAGCCGAGGCTGCGGGAAGCCTCCATGACGCGCTCTCGCGTTGTGTCCGACACCCCGGGCTTGCCCCGGAGGGCGAGCGAGACCGCCGCCGACGACAGGCCCACGGCTGCGGCGATGTCGGCGAGTGTCGCTACCTTCCGTCCAGCTCCCCTCGGCACGAGTGGGCTCCATCAGCTACTAAATAGTTAACTCACCTTATCAGCCCGGGATTGGTTGGGTCAACCAAATCTGACGGGCGCACACCGTCATTTGAGCCCGGAATGTCCCGCACCGTGGTTCATGAAGGTGGTCTGGGACCGGTTCGGCACTTAAGAAGCTAGTCAAACTTTTAGATTGACAGGCTACTAAACGCGGTCTACTGTCGTGTCCGCCGATATCCGGCTCCCCACGCGTCACGGGGCGACCGACGGAATTGGTGGTCTGGCTTTAGCCATGCGGGGCGTTCAGCGTGGACTGGTCGTCATCAGGCCCAATGCGCTGCACGTGCGCTCCTCATGGGGAAGGAGGAAAGGGATGCAACTAGGCAAATCCAGGGTTCTGGCGCTGCTCGCCGCCGCGAGCATCGTGGCTTCGGCCTGCGGCAGCTCGAGCGCGTCGCCGACCGTAGCGCCCACGACCGGACCCGAAGTGACCCCGGCACCGGGAGCTACGGCGACCCCTGAGGCGAGCGCGACCGGCCTGCCGGCGACGGACACCACCGTCTACCCGCGCGAGCAGACCCTCTACACCAGCGGCAAGCAGTGGGGCGCCCCGTCCACCTGGAACCCGCTGGATCCGAACTACGCCATGGGCGTCGTTGGACTCCAGTACGAAACCCTGTTCCTGTACGACCCGATCAAGGACGTCTTCACCCCGTGGCTCGCGTCAGGCGCGGACTGGGATGCCTCCAAGACGACATACACGATCCATGTTCGCCAGGGCGTGACCTGGTCCGACGGCACGGCCTTCACGGCTGACGACGTCGCCTTCACGATCAACCTTGCGCAGAACCCGGCGATCGGCTCCAACCTGTTCACCTTCGTCGACACCGCGACTGCTTCCGGTAACGACGTCGTCGTGAAGTTCAAGCCGAACCCGCCGTACCAGGAATGGGCCCAGTGGGTCTACAACTCTCCGATCCTCAACGCGAAGATCTGGGCACCGCTCAAGGACAGCGCCGACATCCTCAAGAACCTCAACCAGAACGGCGTCGGCACCGGCCCCTACACGTACAAGACGGCCGCTCAGGACCGCATGGTCTGGGTCAAGAACCCGACCTGGTGGGCGATCAAGGCCCTCAACCTGAACGTCCAGCCGACGTACATCGTTGACATCGTCAACAGCTCCAACCAGGTTGCCCTCGGCCAGCTTCTGGCCGGCGGCCTTGACCTGGACAACAACTACCTGCCCGGCATCGCCCAGATCGTCAATGGCGGGTACAACGTCACCACCTACTTCGCGGGACCGCCCTACATGCTCTCGGGCAACACCGCGTGGCTCGTTCCGAACACCAAGAAGAAGCCCCTTGACGACCCCAAGTTCCGCAAGGCGCTCGCTGAGGCGATCAACCCTGAGAACGTGGTAGTCAAGGACTACGGCAACATCGTCGTCGCAGCGGATCCGACCGGCCTCCTGCCTGTGTGGAGCAAGTACGTCGACACCGCGCAGGTCAAGGCCCTCGGCGCCACGTTCAACACGGCGAAGGCCAAGGCCGATCTCGCGGCCGCCGGTTACAAGACGGGCGCCGACGGTATGGTCACCAACAAGGACGGCTCGGCCATCGAGCTGAACCTCGAGGTTCCGGATGGCTGGTCCGACTGGATGGCGGCCGAGAACCTGATCGCGGCCGACGCCGCGCTCGCCGGGATCAAGATCAAGCCCATTCACCCCGACTACAACACGTTTGTTGCCGATCGCAACGGCACCGACAAGGCCGACCCGACCTTCGACCTGCTCATCGACAACAGCGTCCAGATTGGCAACACGCCTTGGACGTACTACGACTACATCTTCCGCCAGCCGCAGATCGCGGCGGGCGCCGCCCGAAACCGCAACTTCGAGCAGTACGACAACGCCGATGCCTGGGCTCTCGTCCAGAAGCTTGACCAGACTCCGGTCGAGGACACGGCAGCGATGAAGACGATCTGCTCGCAGCTCCAGAAGATCCAGCTCACCGACGTGCCGATCATCCCGCTGTGGTACAACGGCGAGTGGTCGCAGGTCAGTAACACGGTCTGGACCAACTGGCCAGGCGAGAAGACCTATCAAGTCCAGCCTGCAACCTGGAACGGCTATTGGCAGATGGGAGCAATCTACATGCTCACCAACATCAAGGCCGTCCCCGCGTCGTAGTGTCTTAGCCACTCTGCCCCTCCCCCAAGTCAACTCCGGGGGAGGGGCAGTTCTCTGATTGCGGGATCCGCGAACGGGAGATCGCGTGCGACGCTACTTTGGGCGAAAGCTACTCACTTACTCGATAACGTTCTTCGTTGCCGCAACGATCGACTGGTTGATCCCGCGGTTCATGCCCGGTGATCCCGTCGCGTCGCTAGTTTCTCGAACGAACGGCGTCTCGCCGGAAGCGGCCAAAGCGCTGTCCGACTACTACTACAACCTCTTCGGCCTGAACCAGCCGCTCCCGGTGCAGTACGTCAACTTCTGGGGTTCCCTGCTACACGGGGACCTCGGACTGAGTGTTTACGGTCACGGAACGCCGGTGCTGGATATGATCATGGGGGCGGTGCCGTACACGCTGGCCTTGCTGATCCCCGCGATCCTTTTGAGCTGGTGGGCCGGTAATACGTTCGGAGCCATTGCGGCTCGCCGCAGGGTGCTTGACAGTTCCGTCCTCCCCGTGGGCTATGTCCTGACCGCGACGCCATATATGTGGCTTGCGCTGGTTCTTTCGTTCGTCCTCGGGTTCAGCTGGCGGATCTTCCCGTTCTCCGGCGGTTACGGCTTCAATCTCGAGCCAACGCTGACGTGGCTGTTCTTCACGGACCTGGTGGCCCACTGGGTGCTTCCCTTCTTGTCGCTGTTCCTCGTCGGATTCGGCGGCTGGGCGATCGGAATGAGGAACATGATCATTTACGAGTTGGAGTCGGACTACAGTCGCTACCTCGAGGCGCTCGGCGCCCCTCAGAGCCTGGTCCGCAAGTACGCCTTCCGCAACGCGATGCTGCCGCAGATCACCGGCCTGGCCCTTCAGCTGGGCGTCATCGTGGCCGGAGCGCTCGTCACCGAGATCGTCTTCTCGTATCCGGGACTCGGCCATCTCGTCTTCGCGGCCATCCAGAGCGCCGACTACTTCCTGCTTCAGGGGATCTTCCTGTTCATCATCGTGGGCGTCCTGGTCGCTAACTTCCTCGTCGATATCGTCTACGTCATCGTCGATCCGAGGACCCGAGTGGCCATGCGAGGAGGCACGGCATGAGCGCAGTGCCTGGCACGGCCGCGGAACCCAGCGGGGAAGTCAATGACGCCGGGAAAGGCGCCGCTCCTTCGGCCAAACGCGCACGCGGCGAGTTCCTCTTCTTCGTCCTGAGGTCGAGGAAGTTCCTCATCGCCGCAGTGATTCTCGGTTTCCTGGCGTTCCTGGCGATATTCGGACCGATGCTCGATTCCACCGATCCGATCGCGACGGACGGGCTACCGATGCGGCATCCGACCCTGGATCCGGGCAACTGGTTCGGCACGACGTACTTCGGCGAGGATGTGTTCGCCCAGTTCGTCAACGGCCTGCAGGCCACTTTCTTCGTAGGTTTCCTGGGCGGGGGGCTGGCGGCCTTGATAGGCATGGCTGTCGGCTTCATTGCCGGCTATCGGGGCGGCTGGACCGACGAATTCCTGAACATGATCACGAACGTCTTCCTCGTGATCCCTACGCTGGCCGTCCTCCTGGTGATCACGTCCTACCTGCAGGCGCGTGGTGTGCTGTTCGAGGCCGTATTCATCGGTGGAACCTCATGGCCGTGGGCCGCGCGGGCCATCCGGGCTCAGACGTT
This sequence comes from uncultured Chloroflexia bacterium, assembly GCA_963814125.1. Classification (GTDB taxonomy): domain Bacteria; phylum Chloroflexota; class Limnocylindria; order Limnocylindrales; family CSP1-4; genus Fen-1039. The sequence continues at coordinate 895,588 of CAWFBR010000010.1, read as the reverse complement.
CTCGCTTCGATCTCGTGAGTTCATCGATCTGGCTAAGTTGAGTGGTCGCGGGAGCGGGAAGATCATCGTCACCGAGATCGCCCCGAACATGAGTTCGTACCTGTTCCTGACGTTCATCCTGCTCTTCGGTGGCGCTATCCTCATCGCCGCCAGCCTGGACTTCATCGGCCTGGGCCCGACGAATGGGATGTCGCTCGGGCTGATGATGTACAACTCGGTGACGTATGGAGCCGCTCTGCAGCTCGGCATCTGGTGGTGGTTCATACCGCCGGGCGTTGGGATCACGGCCACCGTCGGCGCCCTCTACGTGATGAACGTCGGGCTCGATGAAATCTTCAACCCCAAACTCAGGGAAACGTGATCCGTGAGCCTTCAAGTATCGGACCTTCGGGTCTACTACAGAACTCTCGCCGGCGACGTGAAGGCGCTCGACGGAGCCACCTTCTCGATCGCAGACAAAGAGATCATGGGCCTCGCGGGCGAGTCCGGGTGTGGCAAGTCCACTCTCGGAAATAGCCTCATCCGCCTCGATGGCCGGATGAAGTACATCTCCGGGAGCGTCAACCTCGACGGCAATGATCTGCCCATCTGGGACAAAGGCGAGATGGTGCAATACCGGTACTGGGAAGTCTCCGTGATTCCGCAGTACGCAATGAGCGCGATGAACCCCACTCGGAAGATCGGCAAGATGATCTCCGAACTGGTCCAGTCGCGGGGCAAGAGCTATCGCGAGATCAGGCCGGAGCTTCTGCACCGTATCGATCTGGTGGGGCTCCAGCGCGATGTCCTGGACCGCTACCCGATCGAGCTGTCGGGCGGCATGAAGCAGCGCATGGTCATGGTCATATCCACGCTGATGGATCCGTCGCTGCTGATCGCGGACGAGATCACCTCGGCTCTGGACGTCTCCACGCAGCGAGCCGTGGCCGAGACGCTTGTCAGCTTCCGCGACCACGGCTTCGTCAAGAGCATGATGGTCATCACGCACGACATGTCGATCCTGTACCAGATCGCCGACTCGATCCTGGTCATGTACGCCGGCAAATTGGCCGAGAAGGCCAGCACCAGCGTCATCATCGATAAGCCCCTTCACCCGTACACGCAGATGCTCGTGGCGTCTCTGCCCGAGGTCGGCGTGCGCTATAAGGACAAGAAGCTGTCCGGCATTCCCGGCAGTCCACCGTCACTGCTCAATCCGCCGACGGGATGCCGCTTCCGGGCGCGCTGCCCGATGGCCTTCGCCAAATGCGAAGAAGAGCCGCCGTTCGTGGAAGTTGAACCCGACCATTGGGCCGCCTGCTGGAAGGTCACTGGATCAGATGCTTAGTCTCGACAGGGTCACCAAGGTCTACAAGACCGGCACGTTCGGCGGCAAAGATCTTACCGCCGTCCGCGACGTCAGCTTCGAGATAAACCCGCGCGAGGTCGTATCGCTCATCGGGGAAAGCGGTAGCGGCAAGACAACCGTCGGCAGGATGATCCTGAAGCTCATCGACATCACCCACGGGACCATCACCCTCGACGGCAAGGACGTCTCACGGATTCGGGGAGGCGCGGTCAAGCCGTACTATCGGCACGTCCAGGGTGTGTTCCAGGATCCGTTCAGCTCCTACAACCCGATCTTCAAGGCGGATCGCGTATTCGCCATGATCCGCACCGAGTACTTCCCCGGTACGCCCGCGTCGGAGTGGAGCGACAAGCTCGAGGCGGCGCTCAGGGGAGTCTCGCTCGATCCCGGGCAGGTGTTGAACAAGTACCCGCATCAGCTGAGCGGCGGCCAGCTACAACGCCTGTTGGTGGCCCGAGCCCTGCTGCTGGATCTGAAGATCCTCGTGGCGGACGAGATCATCAGCATGCTGGACGCTTCCACCAGGATCGACGTCCTGAACCTGCTGGCCGACCTCAAGTCGCGGGGCATGGGTGTTCTGTTCATCACCCACGACCTGTCCCTTGGAAACTACATCAGCGAGAAGACGGTGATCCTGCGGCGTGGCAGCGTCGTCGAGATGGGCGCGACCGACAAGGTCTTCGGCCATCCAACGCATCCGTACACTCGCTTGCTCGTGTCCTCGGTGCCGCAGCTTCACAAGAAGTGGACGCAAATCGAGGAGGAGCTGAGCGCGCCGATCGCCGGCAAAGGCGGCTGCCCGTTCCACGACGCGTATCCGCTGGCCGGTCGCCTGCCGGTCCGTCCTGCCAACGAGCCGACGCTCGTCCAGATCGAGGACGACCACTTCGTGGGTTGTTTCGAGCTCGACAGCGAGAAGGCTCAGCGGGTCGCCTGAGCGACGCCCCAGAATCCTTCGGGCGGAGCCTCCGGCGATCAGGCAGGCCGGGGAGAAGGTCGCGCGACGGCGATGGTCGGCAGTGGGAACCCGGAGGAGAGTAGTGCGTTACGGTCACTTCGACGATGAGGCGCGTGAGTACGTCATCACGCGTCCCGACACCCCGTTGCCCTGGATCAACTACCTGGGCAGCGAGGCTTACTTCGGGATCATCTCGAATACGGCGGGCGGCTACTCCTTCTACAGAGACGCCCGCCTGCGGCGCATAACCCGCTACCGCTACAACAACGCCCCGCTGGACCTGGGCGGGCGCTACGTCTATCTCCGTGACGACGAGTCGGGCGAGTTCTGGAGCCCGAGCTGGCAGCCGACCCAGCGCGACCTGGAGGACTACAGCTGCCGCCACGGACTGGGCTACTCGATCATCGAGTCCAAGTACGAGGGGATACGCGCCGAGACGCTCTACTTCGTGCCGCTCGGCGAAAACCTGGAAGTGTGGCGAATCCGAGTCACCAACGAGCGCCCGGCCCCGGCCAGGCTCTCGCTCTTCAGCTCGATCGAGTGGTGCCTCTGGGAGGCGCTGGACGACAATACGAACTTCCAGCGCAACTACTCCATCGGCGAGGTCGAGGTGGTGGACGGCGTCATCTATCACAAGACCGAGTACCGCGAGCGGCGCGATCACTTCGCCTTCTTCGCGTGCTCGGCGCCCCTCGCCGGTTTCGACACGCAGCGGGACGCGTTTCTCGGCCCTTATCGCGGCTGGGACCGCCCGATCGTCGTGGAGCAGGGCAAGGCCACCGACTCGATCGCGCACGGCTGGCAGCCGATGGGCTCGCACCACGTCAAGCTCGATCTCGCGCCCGGCGAGACGCGGGAAGTGATCGTCCTCCTCGGTTACCAGGTGAACCCCAAGGACCACAAGTTCGACCCGCCCGGCAGCCAGACGATCGACAAGACGCGGGTCAAACCCGTGATCGACCGCTACCTCCAGTCGGCCGTTGTGGAAAAGGCGTTCGAGGATCTGCGCGACCACTGGACCCGCCTGCTGGGCATCCTGCAGGTCCAGACCGGCAACGAGCACGTCGACCGGATGGTCGACATCTGGAACGCTTACCAGTGCATGGTCACGTTCAACATGTCGCGCTCGGCCTCGCTCTTCGAATCGGGCATCGGACGCGGCATGGGTTTCCGCGACTCGAACCAGGACCTGCTCGGCTTCGTGCACATGGTTCCCGCGCGTGCGCGCGAGCGGATCCTCGACATCGCCGGGACGCAGCTACCCACGGGCGGCGCCTATCACCAGTACCAGCCGCTCACCAAGCGTGGCAACAACGCGGTCGGGAGCGGTTTCAACGACGATCCGGCGTGGCTCGTTCTGGCCGTGGCGGCCTACCTCAAAGAGACCGGCGACCTGAGCATCCTCGACGAGCTGGTGCCCTACGACAGCGCTCCCGGCACCGAGACGCCACTCTACGAGCACTTGCAGCGCTGCCTCCAGTACACCCTCGATCGCATCGGGCCGCACGGCCTGCCGCTCATCGGCCGGGCCGACTGGAACGACTGCCTGAACCTCAACTGCTTCTCCGAGACGCCGGGCGAGTCCTTCCAGACGACGGAGAACAAGGAAGGCGGTGTCGCCGAGTCCGTCTTCATCGGGGGGCTCGTCGTCCTTGAGGCAACGGAGCTGGCCGCCATCGCCGGTCTCCGCGGCGACGCGGCCGAGGCGAGGCGTTCGAGTGAGACGGCCGCTTCGTTGGCCAAAGTCGTCGAGACGGCCGGCTGGGACGGGGACTGGTTCCGGCGCGCCTACGACCACTTCGGCAACCCCGTGGGCTCCAGGGAATGCGACGAGGGCCAGATCTTCATCGAGCCGCAGGGCATGTGCGTCGTGGCCGGCATTGGTCTCGAGAACGGTCAGGCCGGCAAGGCTCTGGCATCCGTCCGCGAGCGCCTCGCCACGCCCAACGGCATCGTCCTCAACCAGCCCGCCTACACCTACTACCACCTGGAACTGGGCGAGATCTCCACCTTCCCGCAGGGATACAAGGAGAACGCCGGCGTCTTCTGCCACACGAACCCGTGGGTGATGATCGCCGAGACCCGGATCGGCAACGGAGAGGGCGCCCTCGACTACTACCTGCGCATCAACCCGTCGGTTCGCGAGGCCATCTCCGAGATCCACCGCTGCGAGCCGTTCGTCTACGCCCAGATGATTTCCGGCAAGGACGCCCCGGTTCAAGGCGAGGCCAAGAACTCGTGGTTGTCCGGCACCGCGGCGTGGAACTTCGTAGCCATCAGCCAGTGGATTCTCGGTATCCGGGCCGAACACGACGGCCTGCGCATCGACCCGGTGCTGCCGGCCGACTGGGCGGGCTTCACCGCGACCCGGCGGTTCCGCGGAGCGACGTACGCGATCATCGTCCACAAGCCCGTGGGCGCGACTGGCCGCGTGGCCCGCATCACCGTCGATGGGCGCGCGATCGCCGGCAGCCTGGTGCCGCTTCCCACCCGGCCGGGCCAGTCCTTCGAGGTCGAGGCCTTCGTCGAATGACAGAGGCTCCGAGGCACCCCGGCGCCAACGCGTACGGCTACTTCGACGAGGCGGCCCGCGAGTACGTCATCACCAGGCCCGATACGCCGACGCCCTGGCTGAACTACATCGGCGAGGGCCGTTACGGGGGCATCGTCTCGAACACCGGCGGTGGCTACTCCTTCGACCGCGACCCGCGCAACAGGCGCGTGACCCGGTATCGCTACAACGCCGTTCCCGTGGACCAGCCGGGCCGCTACGTCTACCTGCGCGACCAGGACACCGGTGACTACTGGAGCCCCACGGCGGCGCCCGTCAAGCGGCCGCTGGAGAGCTACGAGTGCCGGCACGGCGCGGCCTACACGAGGATCGCCGGCACCTACAAGGGGATCGCCGCGGAGGTCCTGTACTTCGTGCCGCTGAGCCCGATCGACGAGCCCGCTCCGTGCGAGCTCTGGGTGCTCCGCGTTCGGAACGCCGGTACGGTCGCTCGCCGGCTGCGAAGCTTCAGCTACGCCGAGTTCAGCTTCTCCGACGCCTTCAACGACATGACGAACCTGGACTGGGCCCAGCACGTCGTCTTCAGCACCTGCGAAGACGGGGTCATCCGCGTCGCGACCAAGTTCAAACCGCTGACCCTCTTCCTCGCCAGCAGCGAGAAGCCGGCAGGCTATACGTGCGACCGCGAGGATTTCATCGGCCGGGGGCGTGACCTGGCCGATCCGATCGTCGTCGAGACGGGGACTCCATCCAACGCTCCCTCGCCGCGCGGCAACAGCGTCGGCTCACTGACCCACGACATCGAACTGGCGCCCGGCGAGGAGCGACAGATCGTCTTCATGATGGGTGCGACCGAGCGGCCGGCTGAGATAGGGCGCGTGGTGAAGCGGTTCTCGGATCCGGTCGAGGTGACCGCCGCGTTCGCCGCTCTGCGCGACGACTGGACCACCTACCTCGCGCGCTTCACCGTCCAGACTCCGGACCCAGACACGAACGCGATGCTCAACTTCTGGAATCAGGTTCAGTGCCGTACGACGCTGTTCTGGTCGCGCTTCGTCTCCGGGTACGAGACCGGCCTGGGCCGCGGCATGGGCACCCGGGACAGCGGTCAGGACACGCTCGGCACGATGCACACAGTTCCGGACCACGCCCGCCGGATGCTGACGCAGATCTGGGAGATGCAATTCGCCGACGGCCACGCCTGGCACCAGTTCTTTCCCCTCACCGGCGAAGGCGGCCCCGGGCTCGCGGCGGAGTATCCGGACTGGCCGCAGTGGTTCAGCGACGACCACGTGTGGCTGGTCATCTCGGTCTGTGCGTACCTGCGCGAGACCGGTGACTTCGCATACCTCGAGCAGAAGGTTCCGTACGTGGATCATGGCGCGGAGACGGTCTGGGAGCACATGCTCCGGGCGGTCGGTTTCACCCTCGACAATCTCGGCCCGCACGGCCTTCCGCGCTCGGGCTTCTCCGACTGGAACGACTCCCTCAACGTGGACCACGGCTCTGGCAAGGCCGAAAGCGTTTGGACGGGCATGCAGTTCTGCCGGGCGATGCTGGACCTGGCCGAGTTGTGCGAGACGATCGGCCGGCCGGCCGATGCGCGCCGCTTCACCGACCTTCACGCCTCGATGACGGCCGCCGTCAACGAGCACGCCTGGGACGGCGCCTGGTACATGCGCTCGTTCGACGACGACGGCCTGCCCATCGGCGTGGCCGGCGCGGCCCACCACGCCATCGATCTCATCGCCCAGAACTGGTGCGTCATGGGCGAAGTCGCCTCGCGAGAGCGCGCGGAGCGGGCGATGGCCTCGGCCGACGAGAAGCTGAACACGAAATTCGGCCTGGCACTGATGTGGCCGCCCTACGACGGCGTGGACGACCGGGTCTGCGGCACCTCCACATACGTGCCGGGTGCCAAGGAGAACGGCGGCATCTTCTGCCACGCCAACACCTGGTCGATCGTGGCCGCGGCCATGCTCGGGAACGGCGACGACGCCTATCGCTACTACCGCCAGATAATGCCGCTTGCCCGGTCGGATTCGGACGTCTACAAGGCCGAACCGTACGTCTACTCTCAGAACGTCTGCGGACCGACGCATCCCTCCTTCGGCCTGGCCCGCAACGCCTGGCTAACCGGCACGGCGGCCTGGACCTACGTGGCCGCCACTCAGTGGATCCTGGGCATCCGGCCCACGTACGAGGGCTTGCGCGTGGCTCCGGTCCTGCCTTCGGTGTGGCCTGGGTTCCGGGCGCACCGCGAGTTCCGCGGCACCGCCTACGAAATCGACGTGAGGCGCGAGGGCCCGGGAAACGCGGTGTCGCTGGTCGTGGACGGCGTGGCGGTCGCCGGCGACGTGGTGCCGCTTCCGGCACCCGGAACGGCCACGGTCAGGGTGGACGCCCTGGTGCGCTGAGCGATCCGCGCCCCCCGGCGCGGCTTCAGCCGCGGACGGCGGTCAGGACCGCGACACCCAGCACGATCGTGATGACGCCCGAGCGCTGGGTCAGTGTTAGCCGCTCCCGGAATAGCAGGAAGGCGGCCACCGCGGCGATGGCCGCGAACTGGCTGGCCAGAACGGCGGCAATGGCTATGCTCTGGCGCGCGCCGACGACGTACGAAGCGTTGCCGATCACTTCCGCGACCCCTATCAGCACGACCATCGGCACGGCGCGGCGAGTCAGCCGAAGCCGGCCGGCCAGCGCCATCGGCACGAAGACGCCGAAGAATCCCACGACGCGAACCGGCATGGTAGCCGCGAAAGGCGACATGACCATACCGACCTGGGCGGTGCTGTAGATGGCCACGCCGAAGCAGAGCGCCGCCGCAACGCCGAACATGACGGCCTTGCGCTCGTCGTGCTCCACGTTCACTTCTTCAGCCAGAACCGCGCCGCCGGCCGCCAGCGCGACCGCGACTATGCCGCCCGCGATGACCAGTAGCATCAGCAACACCGGAACCGTGAGGTGTTCGCCGGAAACGACCGCGAACACTGCCGCGATGGCCCCTTCGGTGGAACTGAGTGCCGCGACGACGCCGACCTTGCCGACGCGGAGGCCGCGGTAGGCGAACAGCAGGCCGACCACTCCGCCGACACCGGAGCCGGCCAGCCAGGCGACGAGGGTCGGCGTGAAGTTCGGCAGGGGACCGGACGCCACGGCGAGCGGCGTGGCCACGACCAGGCCGACGACCATCATCCAGGCCAGGGTCGAGGAGGCGCCGATCAGGCGGCCGGCGCGAGACGAGGTGAGGGTAGAGGACGCCCACATGAGGGCGGCGCCCAGACCGCCGAGGATCGCTATCACGCGCTAAGTGTGAGGCCCATCGACCGGACGCGCCGGACTCCCGGCCGGGGCCTGCCCCAGCAGCCGCAGGCGCCACGCCGCGACGGCCAGCGGTACGCCCATGACGAGGACTCCGATGGGCGCCAGCCCGGCCGGAGCCACGCCGGACAGCAGATCAGAGGCCAGCATCACCCCATAGGTGGCAACCGGGATAGCGGCGACGCTTCTGGTCACCGGCCCCAAAGGGATCGGGGCGAAGCGCCGCTCGATGGCCCGATAGGCCAGGTAGACCGTGAACGTCGTCAGCAGCCAGCCCGCGTAGTTCTGGATCGGGATGCCGAAGTAGGGTCCGCCCGTCTCCCAGACCCACGCTCGAACCGACGCTCCGGACAGGATCGGATCGATGACCAGGTCCCAGATCGTCATGACGACCGCGCTGAGGGCGGCCAGGCGGAGCAGCCGCGCCGTCCCCTCCGGGGTTCCGATAGGACGGCTTTCCAGGGCTAGGTTGGCGATGACGTAGCTCGGGTAGATCATCATGAACCATGCCAGCGGTATAAGTAGCGGCACGTCGCCCAGCCTGGCGCCCAGGTAGTCCGTGTAGTGGTAGGCGCCGAAGACCAACCCGGTCGCCACGCCAATTTGCTCGTAGATCCACGAGACGACGGCGCTGAGGCCGAAGAAGACAAGCGTGTTTCGACCCCCGAGCGAATACCAGGCGTGGGCCAGGCTGCCCGCGGCGACGATTGTCGTGAGGGAGGTCAATCCGCCGGGCAGGAGCGGCAGACGGACGATCCCGAGCAGCAGGGCTCGAAGCACGCCCTCGTACGCGAAGAGGCATAGCAGAACGACCGCCAGCCAGATCGGGATCCGCTCGCGCGGGCCGCCCTCTGACGGCCAGGGCAGACGGTCGACCCAACCGGTCATCGCATCACCTCAGCGGCGGTACTCGGATCCGTGGCGGCAATCCGACTGTACAGGAACGCGCCGAGATCGAGCGAACGGGATCGCCCGTTTCGGGTCGCGGCCGGCCGTTTCGTCCTTTGGGTAGGCTTGAAAGTACTATCCTCGATACGTCCACACAGCAGTACCACGCGTACCACTAGCCCATTGCGACCGGGACGTATTCAAACGACCGTCACCTATCATGGTCTGGTTGTCCCCACCAGCTCCGGAGCCGTGTTTCTCTGTCGGTAAAGGACCCTCGTGAGCACCTCGCAGGACGCCCCCGATCTCATTCAGTACGCGTGCGAGCGCTGCAAGACTCGCTTCGTCCTGCCGCCGTCCAGCCGGCACCTCAGCATCGGCGGGAAGGCCAGGGCCTTCGCGACCGGGCTCGGCCGAAGCCTTCGCTACCGTGAGGGCCTTGGCGCCGGCTACGAAGCAGCTCAGCGCCAACTCATGGCGAAGCTGGACGACAAGGCGTACCAGGCGTTCGTCCAGAGCTTCCGTTTCTGCCACGAGTGCCGCCAGTTCGTTTGCAACGAGTGCTGGAGCGACTCTCGGCGCAGCTGCCTGACGTGCGTCGCCAAGGCGATGACCGGCGCCGCCCGCCCACGGCCGCCGTTTGCCCCCGCCGGGCCTGATATCCCGCGGCCCGCCGTGGCCGCCGGACCCGGGCGAACCCGGCGCATTCGCCGCGACCTGGCGTTGGTCGCTCTGGCTCTGGGCCTGATTCTCGTAGCCCTCGAGGTGGGAGTGCTGTTTGCCGGCGTCGGCGCACCCACGGTCTCGACGGTCGAGGCCACGCCAACTCCGACGGAGACGGTTCAACCGAGCCCGAGTGACACCCCGACCACCTTGCCCACGCCGACGGCCTTGCCCACGCCGACCACCTTGCCCACGCCGACCGCGGCCCCGACCCCAACCGCAACGCCCAGCCCAACGCCTACGCCGACGCCCACTCCGACGCCGACCACGAAGCCGACCACGAAGCCGACCACGAAGCCGACCACGAAGCCGACCACGACGCCGACTCCAGCGCCGACACCGACGGTCACACAGGCGCCGGCGACGCCGACACTGCCGACGCCCCTGATCAGCTGTCCTTCGCTGCCCGTTGATGGATACTGGAGTTGCTCTTGGACGAACCAGGTCTCGGGCGCTACTCCCACCTGGTACGTGCGGCCCGCCGGTGGCTTATTGGCGAACATGGGCCATGGCACGATCTTGGGCAACCTTGAAGTCCCCGGTCCATACGACGTCTTCCTGGAGATCAGTGAGCCGGGCTTCGATCCTGTTCAGTCGGCGTATCAGCACCTCCCGTGATCGGCGCCGGGTCGCCTGGCTCGACATGTCCGCCTCAGTCGGGCGGGCCGTAGATAGTCAGACAGACCCCAATCGCGCAGCGGCTCTCCAGGGAGTGGTACCCCGCAGGCAGGAGTGGGGGAGTGGCGCCCGGATCGGCGACCCAGAAGATGCGGCCGCGGTTCTCCATCACGTCCGCCGGCACGGCGTGGATCACAGCCCCCGGCGGATAGGCGGCCGTCCCGTCGAACCAGGGTGGGTCTTCGACCGTCAGGACGTGGAGGCGGCTCCGGATCCGCGGATCGGCCTCGTCCAGCAGGACCAGGTAGTGGCTCGTCGACGCGGCTACCAGGTCGTGGTCGCCGGCGCGGGCATCCAGCTCCGGGATCAGCGACGACGTCTCCGGGTGGGTCGTCGCCACGCTCAGGGCCAGGGCCGGCACGGCCAGGGCCGCGACCAGTGCCACGGCGGCCCGTCGGGGAAGGGCCGCCAGCCCCACACCCGCCAGGGCGAAGAGCGGCAGCCACATGACGCCGGCGTAGCGAGCCTCCAGCAGCGGCCGCCAGAGACTCACGATCGCCAGGATCAGGACGCCGCCGCTCGCCAGCAGGCAGAAGACGGCGGCCGGGCGCGACTCAGGCGGAAGGCGTGTCGACGCGACCGCCGCCGCCACCAGGGCCGTGCAACCGGCCGCCGCGGCCAGGTATTGCAGGACGACGAGCCCCGGCCCGAACGGCACTCCCGAATTGACGGGCGGACCCGCGAAGATCTGCCCGAGCGTCCCGACGATCGTGGTCGGGCTGAGCGCGGGGACCCAGAAGCCGCCGCCCGCGTGCTCGAACTGGGCCCGGGCGAACAAGAGCCACGGCGCCAGGGTGAGAACGGCAACGGCCGTGGCGACTGTCGCCGCCGTCGCGACCGAACGTGAAGGCCGGATCCAGATCGCGGCGGCCACGACTCCGGCCAGCGCCACGACCGCGAAGTAGTCGGTCCAGGTCGCGGCCGCGGCCACGGCCGCATAGGCGGCCCACCGGCCGGTGGTCGGGCTTTCGGTCGCCCGCCAGAGCAGCAGCGTAGCGGCCACGACCAGGGTCCCGGCCAGGCCGTACATCCTCGCGAACCCGGAGAGCAGCACGGTTGTCGGCAGGATCGCCACGAGGACCGCGGCCCAGAGCCCGGACGCGTCTCCGGCCACGCGACGGGCCAACGACCCCACGAGCGGAATCAGGGCGATCCCGGCCAGGGCGGGAACGAGCCGCAGTGCCCACGGAGAAGCCGTGAAGTGCGCCGGCAGCCAGGCCAGCAGATAGAACAACGGCGGTGCGCTGTCGCGCCCGACTATCTCGAGCATCCGGTCGATCGGGTTGTGGAGGACCACCGCCGAAAAGTCCTCGTCGTAGCCGAGCGGCTGACGGGCCAGGAAGGCAAGGCGAACGAGGGCGCCCGCGGCGGTGATCAGGGCCAGCGTTCGGCCGTAGCCCGGGCTGTGCCGCAGGACGGCCAGCCGGTCGTTCACGGCGACACTGCCCAGACGGCGGGCTTGCCTGCCGGATCCCAGGCCACAGGTTGCGCCCGGTCCGCGGCGTCGGATCCCAGGGCCTTTGCCAGGTCGCTCGTGCTCGTGGCGACTACGGTCGAGTACCTGCCGGGGTTGGCGATCCTGGAGCCGGGAGAGACGAACGCCGGTTGATCGTCGTAGTAGATGAACTGGATGTCGGTGGCGGAGAACCCGTCGATGATCACGGCCGAGCCGGGGTGATCGTCGGCGTACTGGCCCATGGCGGCGTACTGGTAGCTGAACGTCTCGTATCGATCGGCGACCGAGCGAGACAGGTAAGCCGCTCCGCTCCAGATCGCGACCGTGGCGAGTCCGGCGCCCACGAGCGAGATCGCGACCGCGCCGGCCCGGGCCCCCCACATTCGGCGGGCCAGTTCGACCAGCTCGGTCGCGCCGAGCCCAATCGTCACTCCGAGCGGTGCGGCCAGGCCCAGGACGCGCAGGAAGTGGGGCGAGTAGCCCTCCATGGCGACGAGCGGCGGCAGCAGGAAGACGGGCAGGCTCAGCAGAATCAGCGCGTGGCCGGCCTCTCGGCGCATCCGCCACAGCCGGGCGACGCCGAAGGCGGCTGCGGCCACCAGCGGTAGCGGCAGAAGCGGCAGGGCCGCGACGTCGTGGCGTCCGTTCTGGTCCCCCACGAAGCCGAACATGCCGAGCGTGCGTATCACATGCATGACCGGGCTGCTGTCGGCGACGACGGTGGGGTTCAGAGGGCTCACCTCCGTCGCCCGGCCGAAGTAGTTGACCGGGTTCGTGACCGCGACCGCGATCATCGGTGCGCCCACGATCAAGAAGGCCGCGGCGAAGGGCACGATACCCGCGCGCAACTCGTCGTACCTGGGCCGGTCGGCCCAGCGAAGCCACAGCAGCCACACGATGACCAGCACCGGCAGCAGCTTGAGCGGCTGGTACGTGTACAGGGCCGCCAGAGCCGTCACCGCCCCGGCCACCGCCGCCGCTCCGCGGCCCGGCCGGCTTGCCCAGCGGAGCAGGGCGATCAGGGCAAGGGCGCCGAACAGCGGCACGATGGTGTTGCGCATCCCGTCGCGGCTGACGCAGATAAGCCACAGCGAGCCGGCCGCCCACGCCGCCGCGACGACGCCCGTCCACGTGCCAAACCGACGGCCCAGCATGCCGATGGCCAGCACGCCCGCCACGCCGAACGCGGCCGCGGTGCTGCGCAAGATGACCGTCCCCTCGCCGAACACGTGGAAGGCGCCGGCCACCACGTAGGCGAAGAGGGCCTCGCGGCCGCCGTCGCCCTGGAACCAGACCAGCCAGTCTGGGTGAAAGCCGGGCTGGTGCAGAATCTTGAGCGCATCCAGGCCCTCGGATGCCTCGTCGCCATACAGCCCGATTCCGGGATTGGCGGCCAGATCGTAGAAGCGAAGGACGATCGCGGCCGCGACGATGGCGGCCATCGCCAGGACCGCGGCAAGTGCGAGGGCCCGCGCGCTCGCGGGTGGCGGCTCCCGGTCTGCCCTCGCCGGAACGGCGTCAGTTTCGACTTGACTCACCGCGCCGCGTCGGCCAGGCGGCGCATCTTGCGTTCCGCCTGGACCGTCTCGCCGCTCTCGTGGCCGTTGAACGGGTAGACCTCGATTTCCTTGGGTCCGGCGTAGTGGTTGTACGCGGCGAAGACGGTCGACGGCGGGGTTGTCTGGTCCATCAACCCGACCGAGAAGAGAGACGGTGCCTTCGCCCGGGCTGCGAAGTTCAGGCCGTCGAAGTAGGACAACGTCCGGAAGATTCGCTCGTAGGAGTCGCGGTGGATGCGGGCGAAGTTGACGATCTCCTGGTATGGGTAGCCATCGGTGATCTCGGTGGCGCGCCGCCAGTGGCACAAGAACGGCACGTCCGGCATCGCGACGAGCAGGTCCGGGACGAGGCCCGCGACGGCGAGCGTCAACCCGCCGCCCTGGCTGCCGCCGGTTACGGCCACGCGTGCCGGATCGACGAGCGGCTGAGCGCGGGCGGCCTCGACGGCCCGAACCGCGTCGGTGATGAGGCGGCGGTAATAGTAGCTCGCGGGATCGAGGATGCCGCGGGTCATGTAGCCCGGGTACTGGCCGGTGGTTTCCTGGCCACCCAGGTCCGGCGTATCGCCGCTCCGCCACGTGCTGCCCTGGCCGCGAGTGTCCATCACGAGCGTGGCATGGCCCGCACTCGGGGCCAGCAGCCAGTCAATCGGGCGGCCCCGGCCACCGCCGTAGCCGATGTATTCGACCAGGCACGGCAACCTACCGTCGCGAGCGAAGGGCGAGGCGGCCACTTCCTTCGGGGCGAGGAACCAGCCCTTGATCGGTTGGCCGCCGAAGCCGGCGAAGGTGACGTCCCGGACGTCGATCGCCATCAAGCCCGCGTCCAGCGGCTCGAACCTGGGCTCGAGCGGATGCTTCCGGGCGTCGGCCAGAGTGTCGGTCCAGAAGGCATCGAAGTCGTCAGGCTCCTCGCGTTCGGGCTTGTAAACCCGCAGTTCGGCCAGAGGCAGATCGAACAGCACTTCCCGGTCCTCCTGACAACCGTGGTGAGAAACCTATCGTACGGTCCGGGGCAGCTCCGTCGCTACTGGACTCGCGAATTGTGGCCCTTCCAGAATGGCTCGCGCAGCTCGGTCTTGAGGATCTTGCCGGTTCCGCCTTTGGGCAAGGCGTCGCGGAAGTGGATGTCGCGAGGGACCTTGAAGCGAGCCAACCGCTCCTTGCAGTGGTCCCGCAGCTCCTTGGGAGTGGCACTGGCTCCCGGCTCGAGCACCACGATCGCGACCGGCGCCTCGCCGAGGGCCTTGTCCGGCGCCGAGACAACGGCGCATTCGAGCACGGCGGGATGGGAGAGGAGCGCGTTCTCGACCTCGACCGAGGAGATGTTCTCGCCGCCCCTGATGATGATGTCCTTGGAGCGGTCCTTGATCAGGACGTAACCTTCCTTGTCGATCGTCGCCATGTCGCCCGTCCGTAGCCAGCCGTCGCGGATCGTCGCGGCCGTTGCCTCCGGGTCGCGGTAATAGCCGTCCATGACGACATTCGACCTGACCAAGATCTCGCCGATCTGGTCGCCGTCGGGCCGGACGTCCGTGCCGTCCTGGTGGACGACGCGCAAACGCACGCCCGGGAGAGGCCAGCCTGTCATCGACTGGCGTTCCTGGCGACGCTCCGGGGGCTCGGTATCGGTCAGGAAACTGCGCGGCTGGGCCAGGGTCAGGATGGGCGAAGTCTCGGACAGCCCGTAGCCGACGATCGTCTGTACGCCGAGGGCCTCCTCCAGGCCGCGTATCAGGGTGGGGGAGGAGGGCGCGCCGCCGATGATCAGCTGGCGCAGGCTCGATAGGTCGTGCTTGGACAGCTCGGAGTGGTGCAGGACGGCGTTGAAGATGGCCGGCACCGCAAATACGCGCGTCACCCTGTAGCGCTCCACCGCCTGGATCAGGGCCAGTGGCTCGAACTTGCGGAGCATGACGTGCTGCCCGCCGACCATCGTGAGGAAGTGCGGTGTGCCCCAGCCGTTGACGTGGAATAGAGGAACCACGTGCAGAACGACGTCGTCCTCGCCGAAGCCGAGGCCGATCTCCGCGTACATGGCATGCAGATACAGCTCCCGGTGGGTCATCGCCACGCCCTTGGGGAAGCCCGTGGTGCCGCTCGTGTAAAAGAGCTCGGCCATGGCGTTCTCATCGATGTCGTGCATGAGCGGGTCTGGCGAGCCGCCGGACAGCAGCGCCTCGTACTCGTCCGTGGCGACGCCGTCCGGCGCGCCCTCCATGATCACGAAGCGGGGCCGCTCGGGCAGCTCGGGAATCAGGGCCTCGACGAGCGGTTTGAAGTCCTTGTGGAAGAAGACGACCTTGGAGCCGGCGTGACCGACTATGTAGGCGATCTCCTTGGGCGTGAGCCGGATGTTGATGGGGTTCAGGACGGCGCCGGCCTCGAGAACACCGTAGTAGGCCTCGAGCAGCTGGTGCGTGTTGTACGTGATGAAGCTGACGCGGTCGCCGGCCTCGACGCCCAGCTGGATCAGCGCGTTCGCCAGTCGATGGGTCCGCTCGCCGAACTGGCGGTAGGTGAAGCGACGGTCTCCGTCGACGACCCCCACCTTGTCACCGAAGTACGTCTCCGCCCGGTCGCGGAACTCGAGAACTGAGAGGGGAACGAACACCGGAGACCTCCTGATGAGTCAGTCCGCAGGTGACGTCGCCGACGGTGCCTGCCGCGGCGGCAATGTCGGTCACGATACGCGGCTGCGACCGCGCCTGCGAAGCGAATACGCACGCTCGGCGCGCGACGGGGGCGGCGGCCGGGTCAGACGGGCGTGAGCCTCGGCTGGGTCGAGGCGAATTGAGCGGCCGCCTGCACGAAATCGGTCCACAGACCGGTGAATTCCTCCGGCGTCGACTCGGTCCGCTCGGGGTGGCATTGCACCGCGACCAGCCAGCGAGGATCCACTCCCTCGAGGCCTTCCACGAGCCGGCCGGCCTCGCTGTCGGCCCAGGCCACGGCGTGCAGGCCGGGGGCCAGGGCATCGTGACGCACGGCCTGGTGGTGGTAGGTGTTGACTTCCAGTTCGAGCATCGTGTCGTCGGGATCCTCGCCGGCGACGCCGTCCGGCGCGGCGGAGGCGATGGCCCGGCCGAGCTTGCTGCGGGGCTGGATCTCGAGCACGTGCGTGTGAGCCTGTCCGTGGCCATAGGGAGTGCCGGCGTGGCTGGGCACATCCTGGAGCAGTTTCCCTCCCGCGAAGACGTTGATCGCCTGCAGCCCTCGGCAGATGCCGAGCACGGGCACGGACCTGTCTTTCGCCGCCCGCCATGCCGCCAGCTCGAGCTGGTCGCGGGCCGGGTCAACGCCCGCGGCGCCGGCGGGCGTCTCGCCGTACAGGGCAGGGTCCACGTCGGGGCCGCCTGTCAGGAGCAGCCCGGCCATCTGGGCCAGCAGGCGGTCCCGCTCCACTGCCGGTGTCGCGGAATTGACCATCACCGGGTTGCCGCCGTGATCGCGGACGGCGTCGACGTACAGCTGATTCTTACGCAGCGTCAGGGCCGGGTCGGACGAACCGGCCGCGTAGGCCCCAGTGACCACGATGAGCGGAGCCGCGGTGGCCGGTTTAGCTGCCATGGCGCCAGCATAGCGCCTCCCTGCGGACCAGCTGTGTCACGGGGCCGGGTTCGCGCGGTGGCTGTTCGCGGCGAAGGGTGGCAGGGCCGCTTGGGGGGAAAGCGGCCCTGCCATGAGCGGCGGTCAGACCGACTCGGCCTGCCTCGCCGTTGGGAGTTGCCAGTCGGAGGAGCGGCGCCGGGGAACCACGTTGCCGCCGATCGGAGCCTGGCCCGGATGCAGACGGAAGTGGGCGACGAGTTCGTCGAGTCCCTGGGCCATGTCGGCCAGAGAGGCGGCGGAAGCGACGACCTCCTGCGCGTGCGCTGACATCTGCTCGGTGGCGGCGGACACTTCTTCGGACGAAGCCGAGTTCTGCTGGCTGATGGCGGCGATCGATTCGACAGACTGACCGACAGTCTCCGCGGCCGCGCTCATCTGAGCGGCCGACTCGTTCGTGTCGGCGGCGATCTCCGCGATTCCATCCGTTGCCAGCACAACTTCCAAGGATAGACCACGGATCTCCACAACGGCAGCCAGTATGTCCTCGAGGACGAGGTTGCGGGCGGCCGCGGCGTCCTTGATCTCCCTGAAGGCCCCGGCTGCCTGGGCCGCGAGTTCCGCCCCAGTCTCCACCTCGCCGGCTCCTGCTTGCATGGCCTTCACCGCCGCCCTGGTTCCTTGCTGGACTTCGGCGACGAGAGCCGCGATCTCCTTGGTGGCCCGTGAAGAACGCTCGGCGAGCTTGCGGACCTCGTCCGCCACGACGGCGAAACCCCTACCCTGTTCGCCGGCTCGAGCCGCCTCGATCGCTGCGTTCAAAGCGAGCAGGTTCGTCTGCTCGGCGATGTCGTCGATCGTTTCAACGATAGCCCCGATCTGATCTGACTTGGCTCCGAGTTCGGTCACCTTGACCGCCGTGGCGTCGACCGAGGACTTGACCCTGTCCATGCCGCCGGCCGTTTCGTCGACGGCCCGAGAGCCGGCGTCGAGCGCGGCGTCGACCCGCTCGTTCAGGGGCGCGATATCCTCGGAATCGCGCATTGCCCGGCCGATTGCCTGGGTCGTGGCATCGAGCGCCAGAGACGCCTCGTGAACCCGGATCGTAGTGCTGGCGGCGCCCTGACCGACTCGCTCGATGATTCGCACAAGCTCTCGGCTGGCGCCGCTCGTATCGGCCGCCACGCGGGCCTGGTCGCTCGCACCCGCCGCGATCTGGCCGATGGTCTGGGCCACCTGCGCGGAGGTGTGGCCGGATTCGGTGGCGGCGGAGGTGAGCTGATTCGAGGCGCGGGCCAGCGCCTCGGCCGCGGCCTTGACCTGGCCAACCGTTTCGGCCAGAGAGGTGCGGGCCACCTCGTACCGTTCGATCGTGGCAGAGAGCTTGGCCAGCATCTTGTTGACGACCGCCGCCGCCCCGCCGATCTCGTCGTTGCCGTAGGCCGCGATCGGCGAGGTCGCCGTGCGGGCCTCGACCGTCAGATCATTACGGGACAGTGCTCCCAGGCCGGCCTCCAGGTCCGTGGCGCAGTGTTCGGTCATCGACGTGAGGGTTTCCTGAACGGACTTGACGCCCCGCGTGATAGACCGCGAGACCGCGAGAGAGACCAGGTACCCCAACACGGCGGCGAGAGCGAAGGCCGCCAGCAGCAGCAGGCGCCCCTCTTCGGTGACCGTGACCAGGCCGGCGATCCCCAGGGCTGCGGTGAGGACTAAGACGGCCACCATCAGGCCCAGTGAGGTGGCGAGAAGCTTCTTCTGGAGGGTGAGTCTCATTGCTCGCGTTCCACAGCGGCCGGGGCCGTGCGCCGCATCCAGCGCACACCGAGAGCGAAGTCCGGCGGATTCGTCTCTACTGGGTAGTCGGTCGTGAGTGGGCCGGACTGTGGTCAGCGCTTCTCGAAGATGAAGAAATCCGCGAAAGAACCCTCGCGGTCGTCGCCTTTGTGCGGGTATCGGTTTGGGATGTGCTCGATGAGCGTCCACGCGGGTGCCTGCAGCCGGACCCACTTCGTGAACTCGCGCTGCCTTATGTAGGCGCCGCGGTAATCGGCTTCCGCGTCGAGGTTGTCGTTTGCGTCCGTGTCGCTCGAGTACACGATCACGTAGCGGCCCGAGCCCGCGAAGAGCTTGCGCATGTAGTCGTCGAAGACGTCGTCTTCCACCAGGTGATAGATGACGTCGAGAGAGAGCGTCAGGTCCGCGACGTCGCCTCGGTAGTCGCTCATCAGTGCGAAGGCCTTGCTCGGATCGGAGGCGAAGAGCTTCCGGCATATGTCGAGGACCGTCTCGCTAACATCCAGGCCGAGGTATTTCGGGTATCGGGCCAGGCTGAGCTGGCTGCCGTCTCCGCAACCGAACTCGATGACGGAGCGAACCCCGTGCTGCGCGACGAAAGCGTTGAGCACCTCGGCCTTGAAGGCCGCCAGCTGGGCGTGGGAGCCGGTGCCGGAGTCGCCGCCGGAGGCGTAGCGGGATTCCCAGTACTCCTTCGATCCGGGAAACGGCCCCGACCTGGGGGCAGTCCGGCCGCGGATCCGCCGGTAGGCTCTCAGGAGCAGCGCTCCGACGATCGGGATCCTCTTGATCAGGCTCTTCATGTTCGATCCATTCTGAGTGATCGGCGGCGGGTACGCCTATCTTGTCGGAGTGCCGTCGCGGTGGGTCGTCGCCATAGGAGGTTAGATGGATCGGGATTTGGTCGGGGCTCCGCATTCGATGCGCGTGCCCGTGACGGAGGCGGTCGGTCTCAACGTTCTGGCCTGGCCGGCAGCGGATCCGGCTGCAGGCGCGCCGCCCTTCGTCCTGCTGCATGGCCTCGCCTCGACCGCCCGGAGCTGGGACCCCGTGGCCGGCAGGCTGGTCGCCGCGGGGCACGACGTCTTCGCCGTGGACCTCCGGGGCCACGGGCTGTCCGACAAGCCGGACGACGGGTACGACATGGAGACCCTGGCCGGCGACCTGGTCGGGCTCCTCGACCGGCTTGGCCTGGATCGGCCGGTGCTGGCCGGCCACTCCCTCGGCGCGTTCGTAATCGTGGATGCTCTGGCGCGCTACCCGCGGCTTGCGTCGGCCGTTACGGGCACGGTTCTGGTGGAGGGCGGGTTAGTCGATGCGAAGGTCCAGTTCGCATCCCTGGACGCGTGCCTGTCGGAAGTCTCGCTGCCCCCCGTGGCGGGCAGTCCCGCACCTCGGATGCTGGGCTATCTTCATCACCGCTACCCTGACTGGTCGGACGAGCGAATTGCCGGCCTGATGGCCGGCCTCGAGATTCGTGCGGATGGCACGGTCGACTGGTGGTTGAGCGGGCCGCGCCTCGAAGCCCTCGCGCGGGCGCTGTGGCGGCAGGACTCCGCCGCGCTCTGGCCGAAGGTGGCGGCGCCCACACTGGTGGTGGTCGCGGATACGGGAGATGAAGCCTGGACCGAGCAGAAACGGGCCGCTGCGGCAGCTGCCGGACTGGCGCTGCCGAGGGCCCGCGTCCGCTGGCTGGAGGGCGACCACGACATCCACGCTCACCGACCCCGGGAAGTGGCGGATCTGATACTCGAAGCTCTGGCGGACGGGTTCTTCGGAGGCGGCGTCTCGTCCTGAAACGGCCGGCGCGGCTCGTTCAGTCGGGCAGCGGATCGGCGCTCGATCCGGGAATCGGCAGATCGCCGGGCCGGACCGGCTCAGGTCCGACAGGGCGCGGCCATGGACCGTCCGTGCCGGCCAGCGGGTGGAAACGGCCGGCCGGGAATCGCCGGGCGGCGAGAACGGCCAGCCAGCCACCCCCGAAGAGAAGCCACATGTTGGAGCCGAAGGCGCCGGCTCCGAGGACCAGCCACACGGCCGTGCCGCTCTCCAGCATCAGCACCGCCGGAAGCGCGAAGACGTAGCCGTGAGGCCACAGGGCCGGGGACGCGAATATCGAGGCCAGACCCAGGGCGGCGAGCCCGCGCCGGTCCCGGAACGCGAGTGCGACGGCCGTCAGGGCGGCACAGGCGGCGACGTAGGCAGGGGCCGGCAGCGACTTTGCGTAGGAGTAGCCGTACAACGCGTCGGCAAGGGCTTGCGACGAGGCTCGGTAACCCAGCCCGGCCCACCATGCCCACCAGGCGTCGAACCCGACGAGAGGCAGCGTCACGAGCACGATCGCCGAAACGGCCGCGGTTCCGGCCAGCAGTCCACGCCAGCGCCGCTCGCGGAGCAGCCACAGGACCGGAATGCCGCTCTGCACTTTGAAGATACCGTCGACGACCAGCGCTCCGCCTGCTCGGACCGCGGCGACGAAGAGGAGGAACGTCAGCCCGGCCACGTTGCCCGATTCGAGGCCGATCATCACCGGCGGGAAGGCGAGCAGAAGCAGGCTCAAGCTCGGGGCGAGCCCCAGGATCCGAAACGCCCGGTACCAGCAGGCAAGCTGGAACGCGGTCCAGGCGGCGGCCACCGGCGCCGCCGGCAGCTGCGACAGCAGGGCGAAGAACGGCAGCAGCGGCGGCGGGTAGAGGAAGAAGTCCGTGCGGGCGCTGGCAGGCCACACGGTAAGGACTGTGCTCATGTATGCCCCGCCCCCGTTCATCCAGCGTTCGGAGGCCCCGAGATAGACGTTCAGGTCGTAGAGGTGGCTGGGCGGTAGCCAGAGCAGGGCGTCGTACAGGATCCAGGCGACCGCGATCTCGGCGACGAGAGCCAGCTGGAGGGTCGTCAGCCGGCGAAGGGCGAAGTCGGGGCGGGCGGGCGAGGTCCGGCCGGAGTGGGGGCCCGCGGTCGTGGCGCCTGAGGCGGCCTCGGCCTCGGCCTCGGCCTCGGCGCCGGCCTCGGCGACCGCGCGGGCCGTCCAGCCAGTTGCCCGCAGTGCCAGGACGACTGCGGCCGTGACCACGAGCCACGCCAGCCAGAACGGCACTCCGGCGACGTCACGTCCGAGCTGCGGCGCGGCATATCCGACCACCAGGACCATAGCCGCCGGAACGGCCAGGTCCATTCCGCCCGGCCGCGCCCATCGAAGGCTCGCCAGTTTCGCGAGCCGGCCGCGCCCAGCGGCAACGAACGAGAGAAGCCGCTGCGCCACGGCCATATTCTAGGCGGCCTGGTCCGGGGCCCGGTTGGGGCCCGGTCCGGGGCCCGGTTGGGGCCCGGAGGAGCAAGCGGAGGCCGCGATGGGTCGAGGCCGCGATGACCCGAGCCGCGATGACCCGCGCCGCGGTCCGTTCCGCGGCCTACCATTGGTGCGTGCTGAGTCGACCGCATCTTTCTATCTCGCGACCGCACCGGCCGTCATTGGCCGGGCTCTTCGTGGCGGGTCTGCTGCTGGCGCTGGCCACACCCCTGGCGGCGATCGTCCACGGTCAGCTGGGCGTGCAACATGCCTCGATCGTGTACCTGCTGCCCGTCGTGGCCGTCGGCATGGGATATGGCAGCTGGCTGGCCGTGGCCACCGCTGTCGGCTCCTTCCTCCTGTACGACTTCTTCTTCGTCCAGCCCCTGTACACGTTCCCGATCGCGGCCGCGGAGGAGTGGCTCGATCTGATGCTTTTCCTGGTCGTGGCCATCGCGATCGGGAGGCTGAGCGCGCTCCAGCTGCAGCGGCGCCGGGAAGCGGAGCTGCGCAGCGCGGAGGCGCGCGCGATGTTCGCCATGAGCCGCGACATTGCCACCGCAGCGACGGCCCTCGAGGCGGCGCCGCTCCTGGCCGCGCGCCTGGTGCGCGAGGCGGAGATGGCACGGGTCTGGATCGGTCTTGGTCTGGCAATCCCGGACGAGCGAGTCGTCGCGGACAGCTTGCCGGGCGAGCCCCGGCCGCCGGTCTCATCGAGGTGGCTGCTCCACTCGCATTCCGCCGATTCCCAACCCAGCTGGTCCCGCGTCCGCGAACTGGCGGTCAGCCGGACCGGCGATCGCGCGGCCGACCAACGCGAGGCCCAGCGCAAGGCGGCCCGCGAAGGCGACGAATTGGTGACGGTCTTCCGCGTCCCGCTCGAGGCCGGCGGCGAGACGATCGGGTCGTTGTGGGCGACCCGTCGGGGCGGCGACCCGTTTCCGGGGCGATCCCACACGAGGCTGCTGGCCGCGGCCGCCGACCAGTTCGGCCAGTCGGTCATTCGCGACAGGCTTGCCGCCGAAGCCACCGCGGCCGAAGTGGCGCGCGAGAGCGACGCGCTCAAGTCGGCCCTGCTCGACTCCGTCTCCCACGACCTTCGGACGCCGCTGTCGGCGATCAGGGCAGCGGCCGGGAATTTGATGGATCCGGACGTAACCGTCACCCCCGAGGCCACCCGCGTCACCGCTCATTCGATCGACCGGGAAGCGGAACGCCTCAGCAGGCTGGTCCGCAACATGCTCGATCTCGGCCGAATTGAAGGCGGTGCGCTGCATCCGTCGCTCGAGTTGTACGACCTGGCCGACATCCTGGAGCCCGTTATCGAACGAATGCGGCCGATGCTGCAGCCGTCGGACCTGGAGATCGCGATCGCGCAGAACCTGCCGGCCGTGCGCGCCGATGCGATGTTCGTGGACCAGATCCTGACCAACTTGCTCGAGAACGCGACCAGATACGCCGCCGGCCGCCGGATCCGGCTCTCGGCCCGTCAGTCTCGTGCGGGGCGCGTGGATCTCGTGGTCGAAGATGGCGGACCCGGAGTTCCCGGGTCCGTGCTGCCGCATCTCTTCGAGAGGTTCTATCGTGCGCCGCGGCGCCAGGGTTCGCGAGCGGAGGGCGGCTCGGGTATCGGGCTGGCCGTGGTTCGCGGGCTGGCGGAGGCGATGGGCGGCTCCGCGGACGCCAGGCAGAGTTCCCTCGGTGGACTGGCGGTGGTCGTCCGGTTCCCGGCTGAGGATGCCGAGCCATCGGACGAACTGGTGGCCGAGCCTGCGGACAAGCCGGCGGAAGACGGGGCAGCCCAGCCAACAGCCCCCGATCCGGCGGACGCCGAACCGTCGGCCGACCCCGCGGCGGAACCAGCATGAGCGAGGGAGCCGCCGTCGTCCTGATCGTCGAAGACGACGATGCCGCCAGGGCCGCGATCGCCGGTAACCTTCGGGCTCGGGGTCACGAGGTCGACGAGGCCGGCGACGTCCGCGAGGCTCTTCGTCTGTGGGACTGCCGCCGCCCGGACCTGATCCTGCTGGACCTGGGCTTGCCCGACTTCGACGGCCAGGCCGTCATCCGGCGTGTCCGGCGCGAGGCCACGACGCCCATCATCGTGGTCTCGGCGCGCGGCCGGGAAGAGGATCGAGTGGCGGCTCTGGACGCGGGCGCGGACGACTATCTGACCAAGCCGTTCGGGCTTTCCGAGCTTCACGCCCGCATGCGAGCGGTGCTGCGGCGAGCGGCCGGGCCGGAGGGGGACACGGAGGGCCGACTGCGGTTGGGTCCCGTGGTGCTGGACGTGCCGCACCACGAGGTTCGGGTCGGAGACACGCCGGTCGAGCTGACCCCGCGCGAGTTCGAGCTGCTCAAGGTGCTGCTGTCGCAGCCCGGACGTGTCGTGACGGCGGGCCGGCTGCTGCGCGCGGTCTGGGGCACGGCCTACTCGGACGAGGGCCACTACCTCCATGTCTACGTTTCGCGCCTGAGGCGCAAGCTCGCCGCCGCCGATCCATCCGGAGCCGCGGCCAGGCTCATCGTTGCCGAGCCTGGGGTCGGCTACCGCATCGTGGGAGAGTAGAGCCGGACGTCCGGCGGCCGAAGACTACGGCCTGTCCACCGCTCGCGGCTCGCCGATGAGGTGCCCTTCCAGGGCCATCAGGTTCGGCTCGGTGAAGAACTTCTCGAGGCAGGGAAGGAGGCATGAACGCCCGCGACTCGCTCTCGGAGAAGGGCAATCGCGGCGGTCGCGCGACCGAATTGCTTGAATTCCATCGCCATGATCGTAGTACCGCGAGGGCGCCTCGGCCCACCCTTTGGGCCAGGGATGTTGAGCGCTTGTTGAGCGACCCGGAGGGGTCATTGGGCCGCTCCCTCGTGGGGCGCCGCCTAACGTAGGGTCGTGACATTCGCAGACGGCGTGTTACGCCTGGTCAGGATCGGGGCTCGCATCGACTCGGTCGACGTCGAGAGCCTGGGGCTATCCGCGGACTCGCTGGACCAGGCGGCCTCCACCGCCACGGAATCGCCGTCAGCCGGGTCGCTGGCTTCCCCGTTGGCGGAGCTGGCGGAAGCCCTCGGGCAGGCCGTCTGGACCGAGGACGAGGAATCTGCGGCAAGCGTCCTCGAACATGCCAGGACTCAGCCCGGACTCGACGATCTCGAGGCCGCCGTCGCGCTGGTGCAGGCGGGCCTGGCATCGCGCGTGGTCCTGGCCGGCTTCCCGTCCTGGCCCGGCCTTCTGTGGCGGGCCTACCGGCTGGCCGAGGCCGCCGACGTCCTGATCCTGCCGACCGTCGTCGGGCCGGGCGGCAGGGTGGACATCGTGATTGCGAGGGGCGCCCCTCCCGATGGCTGAGCAGCAGACCCTGCGGGGCCGAAAGCTCGGCGACCGGCGGGTCGTAGTCGACCGCCCGCACGCTCGCTATTTCCGATACATCGCCCCCGGCCACCTTGAAGCCAAGCTCGAAGCCCAGGCGCCTCGGACCGCGTGGGGCAGACGCCGGGCCAGGGCCAGTGGCCTCCTCTTCGGCCGACCCCTGCCTTCCGACGCGGAGCTCTCGGAGCGCCTGCCGAAATGGAAGGCCCTGCCGGTCTTCTCGTCCGATGTGATGTCGTCGGTGGCATACGCGAGCGGGGCCAGCATGCTCATCCTGCTCGGCGCCGGACCGGATGCCGTCAAGTACCTCATCCCCATCTCGGGGATCGTGGTCCTGCTGCTGCTGGCCGTGACCTTCAGCTATCGCCAGACGATCAAGGCCTACCCAAACGGCGGCGGCAGCTACATCGTGGCTCGCTCCAACCTGGGAACCCTGCCGGGTCTCGTCGCCGCGGGATCGCTGCTTACCGACTACGTGCTGACCGTCGCGGTCAGCGTGTCGGCCGGTGTGGCCGCCCTCTACTCCGCCGCGCCGGCATTGGAGCCGATTGCGGTCCCGCTCATCGCCGTCTTCATTCTCGGCATCGTGGCGGTGAACCTCCGCGGGATGCGCGAGAGCGGCACCCTCTTCGCCAGCCCGACGTACATCTTCATCGGGCTGATGCTTCTGATGATCGTTCTGGGCGTCGTGCGGGCGCTGATGGGGGACTTGCCCCAGGTCACCGATGTCACTCCTGCCACCGGTGTCGCGACCGAGGGGTTGGGCATATTCCTGTTTGCCCGCGCCTTCGCCGACGGTTGCTCCGCCATGACCGGAACCGAGGCGGTCGCGGACGGAGTCCCCGCCTTTCAGCCCGTCGAATGGAAGAACGCTCGGCAAACGATGCTAATCGTGGCCATTCTCCTGGCCGTCCTGTACGTGGGCACGAGCTACCTGGCCGTCCACGTCGGCGCCATACCGACGGGCGACAGAGGCAGCGGCGAGACGGTCTTGTCCCAGATCGGACGGACCGTCTTCGGCGGCAGGACGGCCCTCTATTACGGCCTCCAGTTCTTCACCACCGGGATCCTGATCCTGGCGGCGCAGACGAGCTTCGCCGACTTCCCGAGACTTTCGTCCTTCCTTGCCCGAGACGGCTTCTTCCCCCGCCAGTTCGCGTTGCGCGGCGAGCGCCTCGCCTTCAACTCCGGGATTCTGGCATTGGCGACCATGTCCATCGTCCTCGTGGTCGCGTTCGGAGGCTCGACGGACGCGCTCATCGGCCTCTACGCCATCGGCGTCTTCACTTCCTTCACGTTGTCGCAGGCGGGCATGGTCCGCCACGCGTTCGTCCATCGCGGTACGGGCTGGCGGCGCGGCGCGCTGATCAGCGGTGCGGGCTCGGCCATGACGGCGATAGTCGCGCTGGTGATCGTCTTCTCCAAGTTCACCCAGGGGGCCTGGATCATCCTCGTGATCGTTCCGATCCTGGTTCTGCTGATGCTGTTCATCAAGCACGAGTATGACCAGGAGGGTGCCCGCCTCGAGGTCGAGCCGGACGTCGTCTTCGGGCCGCCGCACCGCCGCCAGCGCGTGGTGGTCGCGGCTCAGTCGATGAGTCGAGCCGTCGTCCAGGCGGTCAAGGTCGGCGAGACGATGGGCGAGGAGGTGCAGCTCGTCCACGTCACCATCGATCCGGCCGAAGGAGAGCGGTTCCGCGAGCGTGTGGAGCGCCAGCTGCCCGGCGTCCGCCTGGTGCTGGTCGAGTCGCCATACCGGGCCCTGGTCCGGCCGTTCGTCCGCTACCTGGAGGTTTCGCAAGCCGAGGATCCGGGCCGGGTCACCGTCGTGCTGCTGCCCGAGCACCTGCCGCGCCACTGGTGGGATCGCATGCTGTACAACCAGAACGTGCACCGGATCCGGGCGGCGCTTGTAGGGCGCAAAGAGTTCGTGGTCCTGGACACGCCCTACCGGCGCGGTATGTAGGGCGGCCCGGCCAGCCAGGCGGTCGCCCGGGCGGGCCCTAGACCTCGAGCAACGTGCCGGGCTTGGCGATCTCGATGGCGCCGGTGTACGTTGACCCGGCTCGCTCGATCGCCTCTTCGTCGCTCAGGCCGGGGGCGAGATGCGTCAGCACCAGCCGAGACACGCCGGCATGGGCCGCGGTTATCCCGGCGTCCTCCGGCGAGAGGTGCACCGAGGGGATCTCGATGATGTCGGTGCCGACCTCTGCCACCAGGACGCGAGCGCCCTTTGCCAGTGTCACCAGGTTCTCGCAAGGCCCGCTGTCCCCCGTGTAGGCAATTCGTCGGTCGCCGTACCTTGCAGACAGTCCGAAGGCCGGGACGCCATGCTCCACCGCCCGGGCCTGGATGTGAAGGTCTCCGATCTCGGCGATGCCGCGGTCCTTGATCTCCACCACCTGGAAGTACTTGCTCATGTCGTGATCGACCGCACTCTTGACGAAGGCCTCGACCCGGGCGGCCCAGCCGACTGGCCCCAGGACCGGGATCTTGCGCAGCGGGCGATCGGCGAAAGCGAAGGCGTAGTAAAGGAGGGGCATGTCGGCAAAGTGATCCGCGTGGAGGTGGCTGATCCAGACCGCGTGCAGGTCCTCGAGCCGCATGAAGCGCTGCAACGCTCCGAGCACTCCGCCCCCGATGTCGACCAGCACGTTGGCGCCGCCGGCCTGTAGCAGGTAGCCGGAACACGGCTCGTCGGCCGTCGGGTAGGGGGCGCTTCCAAGCGTCGTCCACCTGATCGGACCTTCCGGCTTGCTCTTTCCGGGCACGACCATCTCCCTCCCTGCAGTCTGTGATCGCAAGTTACCAGCGACAGGCGACTCGCGTCGATCCGTTGCGCATGATTCGTGCGGCACGGATGCGGTCGCGTGGGCCGTGGCGAGCCGGCCCGGCGGCCGGACTCAGGCGGCCGTTGCGCGGAACAGCGCCACGCATCCTTGAGTGGCGATGACGACGTCCACGAAGCGCGCCTCGAGCGATGCCCTCAGTCCGTCCAGGCTGTCGCGGCCGTTGCCGAAGATGCCCATGGCGTTGTAAGCGGCCATCCAGATCCGGGCCTGCGGCGGCAGGGAGATGCCGTGCCGCAGGACGGTTCCACCGAACAGGGTGCCGCCCGGTCGAAGCAGCGGCCGCAGGTTGTCGAAGGCGACCGCCTTCGCTTCCATCGGCCCGGGCAGGCAGTGCAGCAGGTAGTTGAGCCCGATCGAATCGAACGGCTCGATCCGGGTCGTGATCGGCTGGAGCACGTCGGCCCGGTAGATTTCCGGGGCGTAGCGGATGAGTCGCCGGGCCGTGTGCGTGAGGCTGTTGCCGTTGAGGTCCAGCAGGCCAAGGCGCGGAGCCGGAGCCGGAAACTCGACCCGGTCCAGGAAGTAGCCCGTCCCGACGCCGACGTCGAGATGATTCGCGGACACGTTCGCCTGATATTGCGCCAGGACGCGGGCGCTCGGGCAGCGCCAGAGGAGCAGACTCGACAGACCCAGGACACCGGCGTCGTAGAAATGCAGGCCGATCCGGCCGTACGCGCCGGCTCCGAGGGCGCGCTGCTTCCCGGCTTCCCCGCCTTCGCTCATGGCCCGAGTGTGCGGTAAGGGGACGGGCCCCGCAAGCCGAGGGCCGGACCACGGACACCAGGGCCACGGGCCGCGGTAGTTCATTCGTACGATGCGGAGTTATTCGTCTAGTGTGATACTGTTCGCCTGTGAGCGAACTATTGGCAGGCGACCCGAATATCGACGCCGTCGTCCAGGCCGTAAGCGAGCTGTGGGAGCAGGGCCAAACGGACGTCCCGGGATGGGCCGCGCAGGAGCTGACCTTCGGGCAGATGAGGCTCCTGTTCTTGCTGGGCAAGCACGGCCCTTCGCCGATGAGCCACATCGCCGAGTGGCTCGGCGTCGGCCTGCCTGCTGCCAGCGGGACCGTTGAACGGGTCGAGCGCCACGGCCTGGTGGAGCGGCGGCACCGAGAGGACGACCGTCGCGTCGTCGACTGCCAGCTGACCGTGGCCGGCCGGGAGCTGCTGGAGGGAATTGCCGGAATGCAACGCGGCGTGTTGCGCCGGACCCTCGGCGTCCTGACCGGGGACGAGTTGAGGGAGCTCGCGCGTTTGATATCGATCGTCGTCGAGCGCACGAAGTCGAGGACGACGTGAACGTCGCCGGCCCGTCGCGAGTCGTAGAAGTCGAGGGAACATTCCTCGCGACGGCGTCCCCAAGACAAGCCGTAGCACCGCGACCGATCCCATCGCCTGCTCAGCCGCCCAATCTCAACGAGCCAAGGAGTGACTGGTGATACGTCTAACTCAGCTGGCAATCGCCAAGCGCAGCGTGACCGTACTAATCACGCTGGGTCTCCTCCTCGCGGGCGTCTTCTCGTGGGCGTCGCTCAAGCAGGAGCTGCTGCCCGACATCCAGTTCCCGTACATCGTCGTTGTAACGCCGCTGCCGGGCGCGAGCGCGCAGGACGTCTCGACACAGGTGACCCAGCCGGTCGAGCGCTCGATCGGCAGCGTGCCGAGGCTGGAGCACGTCAGCTCCAGCTCGGTCAACAGCCTGTCGATCGTGGTTGCGTCGTTCACCTACGGAACGAACATCAAGGAGACGACGGCGACCATCGACGCCAACGTGAAGGCGATCGGTTTGAGTTCGGCGCCGACGATCCAGTCGTTCGACATCAACGCGTTCCCCTCGCTGATCGTTGCGATTCGAGGGACCGGGTCGACGACGCCCGATCAACTCAATGCCCTGGCGGCGACGACCATCGTGCCGGCGCTGCAGGGAATCGACGGCGTCAGCAAGGTCGATCTGAGCGGCCAGTCCCAGTACCGCCTGGTCGTCCAGCTCGACCCCGCCAAACTGGCCGCGAACAACATCTCGATCAGCCAGATCCAGGGCGTTCTTGCCGCCAACAACCTGGTCCTGCCGGCCGGTTCGATCGCCAAGACCAACGCCGACGGCACGGTCGTATCGATCCCGGTTTCGGCGCAGCACCAGTTGCTCCTCCAGAGCCCGAACGACCTCCTGTCGCTGGCCGTAGGAGCGAAGTTGCCGGCCGCCGGATCCGGCGCCACCGCACCCACGCCGATCACCCTCGGCGATCTCGGAACGGTCGAGCGCGTGGCTACCTACCCGACCGGATACGCGGAGCTGAACAAGGACCCGCAGAACGGTGACGCAGGACCCGCCCTGGTGATCAGCGTGACCAAGACGTCCGACGCGAACACGGTCAACGTCGTCCAGGCGGCGAATGACAAGCTGGAGCAGCTGCAGGCGCAGAGCAACGGCGGCTTCGAGATCGACGTGGTCTCGGACTCGTCGACGTTCATCATCGAGTCCCGCGACAGCCTCGTCCGTGAGGGCGGGCTCGGAGCGATCTTCGCGATCATCACCATCTTCGTCTTCCTGCTCAGCCTGCGATCCACGCTCGTGGCCGCGGTGAGCATCCCCGTCTCGATCATGACCGCGCTCGCCCTCATGCTCGTGGCCGGCGTCACGGTCAACATCATGACCCTGGGCGGATTGGCCATAGCCGTCGGCCGGGTCGTGGACGACGCCATCGTCGTCCTCGAGAACATCTACCGGCACCGCGGTCGGGGCGACCCAATGCGCGAGGCCTGCATTTCCGGCACGCGCGAAGTCGCCAGCGCCATCACCAGCTCCACTCTCACGACGGTGGCCGTCTTCCTGCCGCTCGGCTTCGTGGGCGGCATCGTCAGCCAGTTCTTCCTTCCCTTCGCCCTGACGGTCACGTTCGCCCTGCTCGCCTCGCTCCTTTGCGCCCTCACCGTCGTGCCCGTCATGGCGAGCCTGTTCATCGACCGCATCAAGCTCGCCCCTGACGAGGGGCCTCAGCACCACGACACCCTCGTCCAGCGGATCTACACGCCCCTTCTGCGGGCCGCGCTCCACAACCGCCGCAGCCGCTGGGGCGTCCTCGGCATCGCCGCCGCGCTCGTCATCGGGGCCGGGCTACTCGCGCCCCACATCCCCACGCAGTTCCTCAACGCCGGATCGCAGAAGCAGCTCTCGATCACTGTCTCCCCGCCTTCGGGCACGCCGTCATCGGCCGTGCTGACGGAGGCGAGGGCCGTCGAATCCAAGCTCCGCTCATATCCCGAAGTCAAGCTCATCGAAACGACCGTTCCAAGCGAGTCCGACACCGGATTGAGCGCCCTCGCGGCCGCCTTCACCGGCGGCTCCGCCAACTCCGCTTCGATCGTCGTCGGTCTGGACAGCAGCACCAACCTCGACTCCGAGCAGCAGAAGTTGTCGGCCGACATGGCCCAGCTGGCCCGCCAGGGCTGGCAGATCCAGGTCGCCCAGGAAAGCTTCACGGGCGGCGGAAGCTCCATCAGCGTCATCGTCAGTGGGGCTAGCTCCACCGATGTCGCGAACGCCACGACGGCCGTTGTAGCCGAGCTCAAGAAGCAGGGCGACCTGCTCAACGTCAAGAGCGATCTCACGGCCACCACGGTTCAGTACAACATCGACGTCGATCCCAACAAGGCGATCCTCGACGGCACGAGCACCGCCGGCGTCCAGGCCGAGGTGCACAACGCCCTGGTGGGTACGAAGGCGGGGACGGTCGCCCTCGCTGGCGCCCCGACCGAGGTGTACCTGCAGCTCGCGGCGAACCTGACGCCCGACACTCTCGCCCAGATGCCGGTGGGCGCCGGAAGGATGCCGCTCGGTGCCATCGCGACGGTGACGCCGGCGGACAACCAGGCCCGCATCAGCCGGGTCGATCAATCGCCCGCCGCGACCATTTCCGCGGACACCACGAGCCAGGATACCGGTGGCGTCTCGACCGAGATTCAAGCGGCGATAGAAAAGCTCCAGGCCGATGGCAAGCTCTCCGGAGTGACGGTCACTCTCTCGGGTGTGACCGAGCAGATGAACAGCGCCTTCAGCGGTTTGTTCCTCTCCATGGCCGTCGCCGTCCTGCTCGTCTACATCGTCATGGTCCTTGTCTTCGACTCGCTGATCGACCCACTCGTAATCATGTTCAGCCTCCCGCTGGCCACGATCGGCGCCTTCCCGGCGCTCTTCCTGACCCAGCGACCGATCGGCATCAGCGCGCTCATCGGTTTCCTGATGCTTATCGGGATCGTCGTCACGAACGCGATCGTTCTGCTCGACCTGGTCGAACAACACCGGCGGCGGGGTATGCCGATGTACGAGGCTTTGATGCAGGGCGGGCGAACTCGAGTCAGACCGATCCTGATGACGGCCATCGCCACGATCCTGGCCCTGATACCGCTGGGGCTCGGCCTCTCCGAGGGCGAGATCATCGCCTCGGAGCTGGCAACGGTCGTGATCGGCGGCCTCTTCACGTCGACGTTCCTGACCCTGATCGTCGTGCCGGTCGTGTACTCGCTCGTCGAGGACGCGAAGTCGATGACGCGGCGCCGTTTGGGCATGGCACAGGAGCACGCCGACGCGTAGCCACGAGCCGGCCCCGGCCGGGCGAAAGTCCGGCCAGCTAGGCTGGCCGGACTTGCTAGGCTGGCGCCGCCAGCTAGGCTGGCGCCGCCAGCTAAGCTGGCGCCTCGTCTCCTCCGGGAATCAGCACGTAGGCGAGGAATGCCCCGAGGGCATTCGCGGCCACGCCGAAGAGAATCGCCGCCTCGACGGGCCAAACGGCGAGCATCGCCCCGGTGATCGCGGCCCCGATGGGAAAGCCGGAGAAGTTGAGGTTCATCGACACCGTGAAGGCCCGACCCATCCAGGCCGGGTCCGTGCGGCGCTGCCGTAGCGTGAACAGAGCAATGTCCAGCGGGCCGTTAACCAGACCCCCGAACGCCATCGAGAGGACGATCGCCAGCAGTCCCGCCGGCCACAGCAGAAGAGCCGTCGCGGCGGTAAACCCGAAGGCGGGCAGGACGATCAGCATCTTCTCGCGCCCGCCAGTGTTGAGCCTCCCCGACAGGAAGGCGGACACGACTCCGAAGGCGCCCATAAGGCCAAACATGTAGCCGACCACGTCCTGACCCATGCCCAGGCGACCCAGGACGAGCAGCGGCACGACGATCTGGATGACTCCGCCGGCCAGGTTCATCGTGGACAGTGAGATGGCCAGCCCTCGCAGGGTCCGGTTGTTCCAGGTGTAGACGAGACCCAGCCAGGCGTCCCGGACGAGGTTGCCGGTCGACGCGACGTCGGTGCGCGGGTCGGGGGCACCGATCATCACCATTGCCGCCACGAGGTAGCCGCCGGCGATGATCGCCATAGCGGCCTCGAAGCCGAGGATCTGCGCGAAGACCGCACCGAACGGCGCGCCCACCACCGTGGCCAAAACCCAGCCGTTGGAGTCGACCGCGTTGACGCGCTCCCAGAGCGGCTCCGGGACCATTAAGGGGAAGAGGCTGCGCAGGCCGCTGCTGCTCAGAGGACCGGTTAGCGAGGAGACCGCGGCGATGACGACCAGCAGCCAGGCCGGCAGCGCCGATGACAGCGAGAGCCCGGCGACCAGAACCATCGTCGTTGTCGCCACCCCGTAGTCGAGGATGATCAGGCGGACGCGGCCGTGGCGATCGAGCAGGGCGCCGGCGATGGGGCTGATCAGCATCCCGGGCGCGATGCCGGCGAACGCGACGGCGCCGGCAAGCTGCGGCGAGTCGTAGCGCTGCAGGGCGAACAGGATCATGACAATGCTGATCATCGATTGGGATATGCGGGCGATCTGCATGGACAGCAGGACGCGCCAAAGCGAGGGGACGCCGAGGAGCGCGCGGTATGAGGGACGGACTGTGACGGGCTCGGTCATCGAAAGGAACCAGGTGGTGGGCTGATACCGGGAGCGTGCCACAGATGAGCCAGGCGCGTGCACGGTGGCCGGAGAGCGCCCCAGCCGGCCGGGCTCAAGGGCTCGGGCGCAGGCTCACTTGCCGGACGCTGGCCCGGCGCCGCCGTCGCTGGCCTGAGACCGTGGTCGCGCGCGTCGACGCTCGCGTGGAGCAGCCGCAGGCGCATCCTCGACCGGCGTTGCTTCAGCCACCTCAGGCAGGACTGACGTCGGTGGTCGCGCTCGGCGACGCTCGCGTGGAGCAGCCGCAGGCGCATCCTCGACCGGCGCTGCTTCCGCTACCTCGGGCAGGACTGGTGTCGGTGGTTGCGCGCGTCGACGCTCGCGTCGGGGAGCCGTGGGATCCTCCGCGACTGGCGCTGCTTCCGCCACGTCGGGTGGGAGCTGGGCCCTTCGCTCCGCTCGTCGGCGCTCGCGTGGAGCAGCCAGAGAGATCCCCGCCAGCCGCGCTGCTTCCGCCACGTCGGGTGGGATCTGGTTCCTTCGCTCCGCTCGCCGACGCTCGCGCCGGGCAGCCGCAGGAGCGGCTTCGACGATCGGCGCTCCGGGCACCCCGGGCAGGACGGGTTCCTGCGCCGGCGACCCGACGTCGCGCGACAGCGTCGGCCACGGCGTGGCCGGCTGACGCAGCGGATCGCCCGACCACTGGTCGAGGTCGCCGGCCGGCTGGCCTGTGGCCGGGCCGGGCGTACCGCCCAATCCCGCTTCGACCTGCGTTGATTCGACGGCGAGTGCCGCGCCAAGCTTCCGCGGCCGCCGGACGAAGAGACTCAGCACGACCAGGAAGGCGATGGCCACGAGCAAGAGCAGCAGAAGGCCCAGCCTCACGATCCCTTGGACGCGTGACCCCTCGAGCTGATCGATAACCGACTGCGCCTGGGCGCTGGCCGAGTCGGGCTTGACGTTCGCAAGGTCGGTGTTCGCTTGCTCGAGGGGCGTGTCGATATCCGTGCCCAGCAGCCCGACAGTCTCGAAGAAGCCGTTGCTGTCGCGGAGCTTCATCGCCCGGTCCACTACGCCCGCCGCGCTCGCCTCCTTCTTGATCAGGGCGAGCAAGCGGTCGAGGTCTGCTTGCCCGGTGGCATCCTCGAACGCCTGCTGGATCGCCGTTCCATCGAGCGAGAGACCGGACAGAACCTTCTCGGCGGCGTCTCGCACGCCGAGGATCTCGGTGACTGTCGCCATCGCCGTCTGGGCGGCGGCGAAGTCCCACCCGGCCATCGGCGCCCGCACGGCCGGCGGCAGCTTCCAGCTATTCGCCGCGGTCACGAGCGCGTGGTAGGTCGACCGCGCCTGCGACCGACCTGAGAGTGTGGTCGAATTGAAGATCCCGAACGAGGCAAGGAGAGTCTGGGCCTGATCCAGATCCGTGATTCCGGCAGGGAGCATGCCCCGCTCGTCGACAAGGTCGAGCAGTTCCTGCGCACTGATTGCCGGGCTGGTAGCGCCCAGATAGGCCATCTCGCCCATATACGCCATCTGGCCGCCGGCCGCCGCCTTCATCACGGCCTTGAAGCTGTCTGGACCCATCGTGTCGGCCAGCTTGGTGACGATGTAGCAAGAAGCCGCCGTCTGATAGTTCGACACGGCTTCCTGATCTGCAGTGGCGTCGTAGTCGAGCATCAGCCACGTTGAGAGGTTGGGCGAGCCCGAGCCCGGATACGGGCCCGGGTCACCGCAGGGCGTGTAGCTGCCCTCGCCCGCGGCCTTCTCGCTGTACGCGGCGAGCCCCTCCGACGCCCACTCGTCAACGAACGTCTTCCGGTTGAACCAGATGCGAGACAGCGCCTGGGCGATCGTGTCGGGCAGCACCGTCTCAGGGACGTACGCCGCTGCCGTCGTGGCGTCGTAGGCGCCGTCGTACATGCCCAACCGCCAGTCGCCGACTTCCATGATCTCGACGGTCCCGCCCGGCATTGACAGGCCGGTCAGGTCTTCCAGGCGCTGGACGTCGTCGCCCAGCCTGGTCTGGATGGTCGTGGTCCAGGTCGGATCCTCCGGCCAGGCCCCGATGTCGAAGACCTGGTCGCCGACCGTGATCGAGGTGTGTGTGAGATTCGCCGGGTTCTCAGCGTCGACGCAAACCCGGAACTTGTCGGGCTCACTCTGAATTCCGCTCGAGTAGACCTGCTTCCCGTCCGAGTCGGAGGTCCTGGTCAGCTCGCCGCCACTGTCGACGTGGAGGTCGAAGCCGTCTGGGACCACGACGGAGACGCTCCCCGAGTCGGCGCCGTTGCCCGAGGCGCACAGGCCCGCGTAGGCCGCGACGGCCCGGAATCCGCCCGTAGCGTGTGGCGCCGCCGGGATGGCATATGTCGCCGTTACGACTCGAGTCTGGCCGAAGTAGACATTGGGATAGTTGAGGGTGAGGTACCGGTAGTACTTGTCCGTCTTGGCCTGGGATTGTGAGACGGCGCCGGCATTCGAAGTCACGGAGACGGGACCGGCTTCGTTGACCACCGCGATCTGGGTGGAGTTCCAGAAGTAGGTGTAGCTCGCGGTACTGGGCTTGCCGTTGTAGATCGAGAGCGAGACGGTGACCTGGATGGTGCCGTTGCCGGGGACGAACTCGTATGTCGTGGTCCCCGTTTCCGTCAGTCCGTCCGCTGCCCGCGCTGGAGTCGGAGCGGCCAGAAACAGCGATCCGGCCAGGACCGCCGGGGCAAACACAAGCGACAGACCTCTGCGCATCCGAATTTCCTTCTCGGTCGTGACCCGGCGTCGCGAGGAATCCCGCAGCGACGGCTGCAGCAGCTCCATCAACGCCGGGCAATCGCAGGAAGTCAACCGCACGCTCCGGGCGGGGTCAATAGCCCTCACGGCCCATCCTGGGCCGCACCACTGGGCGACTGCGCGAGACCGACAAGGCCGCAAAAGGGAGCGGCGGATTGACCGCGCTCGTCGGATCGATCCGGGCTATGGTGGACGGCGATGCAACTTCTCGGCAGGCAGCCGGTCTTCGCGGCTACGGATCTGGTCGGTTACCTGGCCTGCGAGCATCTCGTCGGTCTCGAGCTGGCGGCCATGGCGGGCCTCGTGGACCGGCCGGTCAGGCTCGATCCCGAGATCGATCTGATAGCGAGACGCGGTCTCGAGCACGAGGCTCGGTACCTCGCCGGCCTCGAGGCGGACGGGCGGGCCGTGACGCGGATCGACCCGGGCGATCACGATGCGCCCGGATCCGAGCGTCTGGCTCGCTTGTCGGCGGCAGCGGCGGCGACGGCGAGGGCGATCCGGCGCGGCGACGACGCCATCTACCAGGCCACCTTCTTCGACGGCCGGTGGCTCGGGCTGGCGGACTTCCTGCTCCGCGTCCCGCGCCCCAGCCTCCTCGGAGAGTGGAGCTATGAGGTCGTGGACACCAAGCTGGCCCGCCACGTCAAGGCCTCGGCGCTTCTCCAGATCTGCTCGTACGTGGAGCAGCTGACTGCCATTCAGGGCGTCGAGCCGGAGTGGATGCGCGTGGCTCTGGGCGGCAGCGCGCGAGCCGTGGAGAAGCATCGGGTCGCCGACTACATGGCCTACTACCGGACGGTCAAGGCCGCGTTCGAGGCCCGGGTCCGGGCCGACGGGGGAGTGGCCGCGGTCTATCCCCCAGCCGCCACCTACCCCGAGCCCGTGGAGCACTGCGACGTGTGCCGCTGGAACCTGGTGTGCCAGGCGCGGCGCCGGGCGGATGACGACCTCTCGCTGGTGGCCAGCGCCCCGACTCGGCTGCGCCGCGCCCTCAAGGAAAGTGGAGTGGCGACGCGGCGTGGGCTGGCGAGCCTGGACCTGCCGCTGCCGGAGCCACTCGACGGCGTGGGTCCAGCGGCCCTGACGACGGCCCGGGACCAGGCCGCCATTCAGGTCCGGGGCCAGGACGCGGGCAAGACGATCTACGAGCTGCTGCCGCCGAGCCGCCTGGACGACGCGACTCTCGCGCCCAACCGCGGCCTGACGAGCCTCCCTC
Source organism: uncultured Chloroflexia bacterium (assembly GCA_963814125.1). GTDB lineage: Bacteria > Chloroflexota > Limnocylindria > Limnocylindrales > CSP1-4 > Fen-1039. Next base: position 857,386 of record CAWFBR010000010.1, on the reverse strand, counting down.
AACCGCGGCCCGGCGACCTCTTCTTCGACATCGAAGGCGACCCTTTCGCCCTCGACGACGGCGTGGAGTACCTGTTCGGGATCCTGGAGCCGGGCCTGATAGGTCCAGACGGCGAGCCCACCTTCCACGCCTTCTGGGGAGTCGACGAGGCCGGCCACGTCACCCCGGCGGCCGAGAAGCACGCTTTCGAGCAAACGATCGACCTGATGATGAACCGGCTGGCGAAGGATCCGGAGATCCACGTCTACCACTACGCGGCCTACGAGCCCACGGCGGCCGGCCGGCTGATGGGGCGCTACGCCACGCGCGAGGAGGAGGTGGACCGGCTTCTGCGCGGCGACATCTTCGTGGATCTGTTCCGCGCGGTTCGGCAGGGGCTCCGGGCCTCGGTCGAGAGCTACTCGATCAAGAAGCTAGAGCCCCTCTACGGTTTGACGCGCGAAGTGGAGTTGCGCGACGCCGGGTCGAGCATCGTCGAGTTCGAGCGGTGGCTGACCGAGTCGGAGACCGGTGCCGCTTCGGCCAGGTCACCTCGGACGGACCCGATCCTTCGAGGAATCGAAGGCTACAACCGCGACGACTGCGTCTCCAACTGGCGCCTGCGCGATTGGCTGGAAGACCGCCGGACGGAGCTCGCGGAGCAGACCGGCGAGGCACTGCCGCGGCCCGACCCGGGTAAGCCTGAGCCGCAGGCGGAGCTCTCGGAACGGCTGGCGCACGTTGCCGAGGTAACCGACCGGCTGTCGACGGGCGTTCCCGAGGACCCGGCGCGACGGACTCCCGAGCAACACGGCCGCTGGCTGCTCGCCCAGTTATTGAGCTGGCATCGGCGCGAGGACAAATCGTTCTGGTGGCGCTTCTTCCACCTGATGGACGATCTTACGGACCAGGAGCGGACAGGCGAGAGAGAGCCGATCGGCAAGCTCGAGTTCGTGCGGCGCGTCGGCGAGATGGACCGCTCGGTCGTCTATCGCTACAGCTTCCCGGAGCAGGAGCATACGATCGAGGTCGGGACGGATGTGCGCGACCCGGCCACGGGCCGGTCGCCGGGGAGTGTGGTGGCGCTCGACGAGGCCGCGGGGACGCTCGACTTGAAGCGCGGCCCCAGGACGGACGGCCCGCATCCGAGGTCGCTCGTCCCGTTCGATTACGTCGACGCCGCGCCTTTGCGCGATAGCCTGCTGCGGATCGGCGAGTGGGTGGCCGAGCACGGCATCGAAGGCTCGGGGCCTTACGCCGCCGCGAGTGAGCTGCTGCTCCGTCGGCCGCCGCGCATCGGCGGCGGCGAGCCGCTCTGCCGTCCCGGCGAAACGCCTCTCCAGGCCGCCATTCGAGTCGCACCCGCGCTGGATGCCGGTTGCCTGGCGGTCCAGGGGCCGCCCGGCTCGGGCAAGACCTACCTCGGTGCGGAGGTCGTGGTCGAGCTGGTCCGCCAGGGTATGCGGGTCGGCGTGACGGCCAATAGCCATCGCGTCATCGGCCACCTGCTGGATTCGGTGGCGGCGCGCGCGGCCGAGCGGGGTGTCACCGTACGAATCGGCCAGAAGACCGACAGGTCGGGCGATTGCACCTCGGACGCGGCCGAGCCGTTCGGCGACTACGTCAAGTTGCTCGCGGCCCTCGAGGGCCGCGACGTGGATGTAGTCGGGGGCACGAGCTGGCTGTGGTCGCGGCCCGATCTTGCCGGAGCCCTGGATGTGCTCGTGGTGGACGAAGCGGGCCAGTTGTCGCTCGCCAACGCCGTGGCCGTCTCTCCGGCCGCCCGGAGTTTGGTCCTGCTCGGCGACCCCCAGCAGCTGGACCAGCCGCTCCAGGGCACGCATCCGCCCGGCGCCGAGGCGTCCGCCCTGGGCCACGTCCTGGCCGGGGAATCGACCATGCCGCCGGACCGTGGCCTCTTCCTGGCGCGGACCCGGCGCCTCCACCCGGACCTGTGCCTGTTCACCTCGGATGCCTTCTACGAGGGCCGCCTCGAGTCCGAGGAGTGGCTCGCGCGCCAGGAACTTGCGGGGAGCGGGACCCTTTCGGGTACCGGCGTGCGCTTCGTTCCGGTCGCCCACGTCGGCAACAGCAACGAGTCGACGGAGGAAGCGGCGGTCGTGGCCGGACTGATCACTCAGCTGGTCGAAGGCGGCGGCACGTGGACGGATTCAGAGGGCGCAGTCCAGCGCCTCGGCTGGGACGACGTCCTTGTCGTCGCGCCGTACAACGCCCAGGTCGCCGAGATCGCGCGCGCTCTCCCACCGGCCCGCGTCGGGACCGTCGACAAGTTCCAGGGCCAGGAGGCCCCGGTGTCGATCTACTCGATGGCCACCTCCGCGCCCGAGGACGCGCCGCGCGGAATGGAGTTCCTCTACAGCCTGAACCGGCTGAACGTGGCCACTTCGCGGGCGCGTTGTCTGGCCGCGGTTGTGGCCAGCCCGGCTCTCGTTCGCGTCCGCGCCCGAACGCCCCGCCAGATGCACCTGGCGAACGCGCTCTGCCGCTTCCTGGAGCTGGCCGACGGGGATGTCGACGGTCGGTGACCGACCGCGCCGTTCGCGCACGAGCGAGCCGCCGGGGTTACGACCGGAGGGCCCGGTTCCCTGGAAACGGCCGACTCCCGAATAGGGGCTGAAGGTACGCCGACCAGCGGCCGATACCTCCGTTGCTGGCTCCCTATGTGGGGAGCACGGCCGCACGGTGCGACTGCGTCGTTCGGCCGGGAGCGTATGTCGGTCTGGAAGACCCTCGACGCAAGGATCTGGCATGGAAAGCAGCGACCTGTCTCGAGCCACCGCCTGGCGCCCCATGCGCGCTCGCTGGGGAATCTACTCAGGGTTGGCCCTCGCACTCCTCTGCGCTGCCATAGGCGGCCTGGCCTTCATCGCGGGGCGAGCTACGGCAGATAGCCCGGTGGTCGTTCTCGGAATCGGCCTTGGGGTCGGCTGGGGCGTGACCTGGGCGGTCTACGTTATTAGCGTGTCGCGACCCCTCGCGCAGCTGGCCCAAGTCACCGAGGCTCTCGCGGGAACGGACGCCGCATCCCTTTCCGACGTGCTGGCGGCCGTCGCCGAGGGCGACCTGACCCGCCGGGTGGAACTGCGCGCCAGGCCGGCTGCCGTGACCGGCACGGCCGAGGTGAGCCGCCTGGGCGAAGGAATAGACGAGATCATCGCCAGGCTCGGTGAGAGTGCCGCGAGCCTGAACTCCACGACCGACGAAGCCTGCCAGCGCCTGTTCTACGTTGGCCCGGATGGCTATCAGCAGGGTCAGACGTGCGGCGAGGAGATGGGCCGCACCCTGAACGGCAGGGGCCAGGTCCTGGTCGTGACGTCCTCATTCGAACATGCGGGCCTGGAGTTGCGGCGCAAGGGTTTCGAAGGCGCACTCCACGAGCGCTACCCGGGCGTCGAGATCGTCCAGTCGATCGCGACCACTTACGAGGGGCCCGCAATGCGGGCCGCCACCGACTCGATTCTCAAGAAGTACCCGCGCCTGGCCGGCATCTACGTCACCGTTGCCGGAGCCGGGGCCGCCTGGGCCGTGGCCGACGCCGGGCTGGCGGGCAAGGTCACGATTATCAGCCACGACCTCACCAAGGAGGCGATGCCGTACGTGGTCAAGGGCGTCATTACCGCAACGATCGGTCAGGACCCGTACGCCCAGGGGCACGACCCGGTCATCCTCCTGTTCAACCACCTGGCCGCCGGCTGGCTGCCGCCGGAGTCGCGGATGCTTACCGCCATGGAGTTCGTGACAGCGAGCAACTACGGCCAGTACTGGCAGGCCGGCAAGGGCGTCATCGAATCGCCGGCCATGGCCGAGCGGCGCCCCAGGCCGATCAAGGCCTCCGTGCGCCCCCTGCGAATCGCCGTCCTCGGCATCGAGGACGCCCTCTTCTGGGATGACGTCCGGGCCGGTACCCTGGCGGCCGCGGAGGAGTTGCGTCCGTACAACGCCACCGTGGAGTGGATCGTCCCCGAGCCCGACAAGCGGTTCGGCCTTGGACCCCGCTCAGAAGCTATCGAGAGGCTCGTGAGCCAGGGCTACGACGCCATCGCCACGCCCATCAACGACACCGGCCTCGTGGCGAGCATCAACCGCGCCGTCGCCGCCGGGGTTCCCGTCGCCACCTTCAACTCGGAATTGTCCAGCATGCGCGGCCTCATGGCCAGTCTCGCCCACCGCGCCCAGAAGCTGATGATCGTCAGCAGCAGCCTCGCCGCGTCTGCCCAATCCTCCGGCGCGGCGACCGGCCAGATCGCCGAGACCATCTCCCAGATGGCGGAGGCGGCCACCAGCGAAGCCGCGGCCATGACCAGGGCCAATGCGAGCATCGAGCACATCACCGAATTGGTCGACGCCATCGCCACCGGCGCTCGCGAACAGGCGGAGGCAGCCGAGAGCCTCTCTCAGGCGGCAACCCATATCGCCGAAGCGGTCGCGCTCGCCGGATCGAGTTCCGAGTCCGTCGTTGCCGCGACAATCCAGGCCCGGAGCACGGCCGAAATCGGTTCGGAGGCCGTCCGCCAAACGCTGGCCCAGATGGAGTCGATCGAGAGTGCGGTGGACTCGTCGGCGGCGACCATCCGAGAGACGAACGATCGAGCCCAGCAGATCGGCGAGATCGTCGACACGATCGAGGACATCGCCGCTCAGACCAACCTCCTGGCCCTCAATGCCGCCATCGAGGCGGCCCGGGCCGGAGAGCAGGGGAGGGGCTTCGCGGTCGTCGCCAGCGAGGTCCGCAAGCTCGCCGAGAAATCTGCCGTGGCAACCAAGGAGATCAGCGGCATCATCGCGACCGTCCAGGCGACTGCCCGCCGCGCCGCCGAGGCCATGGACGTGGCCATGCAGAAGGTCCACGACGGTTCTTCGATGGCCGAGCATTCGGGCCAGGCTCTCGATGAGCTTCTCGCGTCCGCCGTGACGACGCAACGCCAGACCGGCGAGATGGCCGACGCCAATCAGACCGTCGTCAGCGTGATGGACGACCTGACGGCGGCGATCGAAAGGGTGTCGGCAGTCGTGAGGGCCAACATGGAGAGGTCGGAGACGGCCTCCGCGAGCATCCGTGAGACGTTGGACATCGTCGAGAGCGTCGCGGCCACCAGCCAGGAGAACGCCGCGTCGGCCGAACGAGTCGCGGCCTCGACGGGCATGGTCTCGCAGCAGGCCCAGGAAGTGAACGAGGCGGCTTCGGAGCTGACCGACATCGCCCGCGAACTTGAGGGCGCCACCGCGCGCTTCAAGCTCACGCGGAGCGATCGAGACGGCGAGGATGTCGGATCCTCGATGGACACGGCTGCGGCCGTCGTCGTCGCGAACGCGCGGTCCCCAAAGCACTCCAGGGCGGCCTGACCGAACGAGCTCCAGCCCGGCAGCGCTGTGCTCGGGCCCGCACCGGGCTACTCTGTGGAGGTCCGACCGGCGACCGCCTCGCGTTTCGAGCGGCGACGGGGGACGCGCGTCGAGACGGGTTGTCTCGGCCTGTCGAAGAGGAGAGGAGTGGCGGGAATGCTGTATCGCAGGCTCGGCAAGACGGGTCGTGACGTAAGTGCGATCGGCTTCGGGGCCTGGGCAATCGGGGCCGACTGGGGCACCGTAGACGACACCGACAGCATGCGTGCCCTTCACGCGGCGGCCGACGCGGGCGTCACGCTGATCGACACGGCCGACGTCTACGGCGACGGCCGCAGCGAGAAGGTGATCGGCCGCTTCCTGCGGGAGCGCAGCGGCGAGAAGTTCTTCGTAGCCACCAAGATGGGCCGGCGCGTGCCGGTGGAGATGAAGAACTACACGCCCGAGGCGTTCCGTGAATGGACCGAGAGGAGCCGCGACAACCTGGGCGTGGAGCGCCTGGACCTGGTCCAGCTCCATTGTCTGCACCCGAGCATCTACTACAGCCCGGAGCACTTCGCTGCCCTCGACGACCTCGTGAAGGCCGGCGTCATCGCCAACTACGGCGTCAGCGTCGAGAGGGTGGAGGAGGCGCTCAAGGCGATCGAGTTCCCGGGCGTCGCCTCGGTCCAGATCATCTTCAACATCGTGCGGCAGCGTCCGGCCGAACGCTTCCTGGCCGAGGCGAAGCGGTGCGACGTGGGCGTCCTGGCTCGAGTGCCGCTGGCCTCCGGGCTGCTGACCGGCAAGATGAGCAAGGCCACTACTTTCGATCCTTCCGATCACCGCCAGTACAACCGCCACGGTGAGGCCTTCGATGTCGGCGAGACCTTCGCTGGGGTCGACTACGAGACCGGGCTGGCGTTCGTGGAAGAGCTACGGAGCGTCGTGCCCGGCGGCGCCACGATGGCCCAGATGGCCCTGCGCTGGATCCTGATGAACGACGGCGTAACCGCGGCCATCCCGGGCGCCAAGACGACCGAGCAGGCCCGAACCAACGCGGCAGCCGCCGACCTGGCCGCAATTCCGCCGTCGACGATGAAGCAGATCGAGAGCATGTACGCGCAGCGGATCAAGCCTCTGGTCCACCAGCGCTGGTAATCCGCCGGGCGGGGCGTGGACTAGAGCTTCGGCAGGCGGCCGTACAGTTCGCGGTAAGGGCCGGCCATCTCCGCGTACAAACGCACGCGGTCCGGGTCCGGCTCCATGACCCGTGTGTCGGCGGGGAGCGGCAATGTCCCTTGGGTGGTGGAAGGGACGATCCCGGCTGCCACGGCTCCCAGAAGCGCGGCCCCGCGGGCCGAGGCGTGTTCCGTGGCCCCGAGCGCGACCGGCATGTCCAGGACGTCGGCGATGATCTGCTGCCACAGACGATTCACGCCGCCGCCGGCGACCACGCCGGCCTTGGGCGTCACGCCGATGCCACGCATCAGGTCCAAACCCTCGGCCAGGGCCAGGGCTACTCCCTCCAGGACCGCCCGGGTCACTTCAGGCGGGCCGTGTCTCATTCGCAGTCCGACGAGCGCCCCACGCGCCGACGGGTCAAAGTGCGGCGTTCTCTCGCCCCGCAGGTAGGGCAGGAAGAGCAGCCCGTCGCTGCCTGCCGGAACCGTAGCCGCAGCGGCCAGCAGCTCGCGCGCGCCGTTCGGGTCGTCAGGGTGCAACAGGCGCACGACCCAATCGAGAGACGCCGCGGCCGAGAGAGTCGCGGCCATGACGCACCACTGTCCCGGGACTACGTGGCAGAGACCGTGGAGCCGTCCCTCCGCATCGACCCTGGGCTCCGCGACCGGCGCCAGCACCTGGCCACCGGTCCCGAGGGAGATCAGGACGGTGCCGTCCGAGCCGGCCTCGCTGGCCAGGCCCAATCCAAGCGCCGCGGCGGGGGCATCGGCGCCGCCGACGGCCACCGGAATACCGGTCGGAAGGTCGAGAGCCCGCGCGGCATCCTCGCGCAGGAGTCCGGCCGTGGCCTCGGATTCTGAGAGTGGGGCCAGCTTCTCCCGATCGATCTCCAGCCGGCCGCAGAGGTCGTCCGACCAGGTCCGCGCCCTCAGGTCGAAGAGCAGCGTGGCCGAAGCGTCCGAGACGTCGCCGCCGATCTCGCCGGTAAGGCGCGCTCGCAGGGCGTCCTTGGGTTGCACGATCCACCGCGCCCCGGCCATGATCTCCGGCTCGTGACGGGCAACCCACATGATCTTCGGGGCGGTGAAGCTCACATTCGAGCGGTTCCCGGTGATGGCCACGAGCTCCTCGCGCGGGATCCGCGTCTCGATCTCCGCTGTCTCCTCTTCTGCGCGGGCATCCGACCAGATCAAAGCCGGTCGAATCGGCACGAGCTTCTCGTCGAGGAAGACCGCTCCGTGCATTTGGCCGGTCATGCCCAGGGCCTGGACGTCCGCGCCCTGCATGGCCGGCCGCGAGAGGAGCTGGGACATCGCCAGACGTACCGCGTCCCACCAGCGGTCCGGATTCTGCTCGGCGTACCCGGCTTTGCGCGACTCCGTGGCGTAGGCGGCCATCGTCACACCGAGGCTTTCGCCCGCCTCGTCGAGCGCCAGCAGCTTGACCCTCGACGAACCCAGGTCGATCCCTATGGAAACGCGCACCTATTCCTCCGCGATGGCATTGCGACGGCTGAGCCTCCCAGTCGGTAGAGTACCTCGGGTGCGGGACGCGGTGGTCGAACTGAAGGTGTCGGAACGGGACGCGCGAGGGGGGCTCCAGGGCGACTGAGGCCGATGATCGGGGCAGGCGCGGCCGGGCGGCCCCTTTCCGGCTCGACGTCAGCAGCGCTGGAAGTACGTCTCGCGCTCCCAGAGGGTGACCTGCCGCCGGTACGCCTCCCACTCGAGCGACTTGGCCGAGCGGAAGAGTTCCATCAACTCGCTGCCGAGGGCGGCCGTGATGACGTCGTCTTCATCGAGCGCGTCGAGCGCTTCACCCAGCGAGGCGGGGAGTGGCTTGGTTACGCTGTGCCGGCTGCCCCCGAAACCGTGCTCGATCTCCTCCAGTGGCGGCCCCAGCTCGCACCCGCGATCCATACCGTCCAGGCCGGCGGCGAGCATAGCCGCGAAGGCCAGGTACGGGTTGCAACTCGGATCGGGCAGGCGCAACTCCAGCCGTGTCCCGAAGACCTCGCCCGGCGAAGCGTCCTGGCGGGCCGGCGTGGGGATTCTGATCAGAGCTCCGCGGCTGTGGCGGCCCCAGCTCCCGGCAACCGGTGCCTCGTAGCCGGGCACGAGCCGCTTGTACGAGTTGACTACCGGGGCTACGAGCGCGCACATCCCCGGCGCGTGGTCCAGCTGGCCGGCCAGGAACGCTCTGGCCACGGCCGAGAGCCCGTACGGATCGCTCGGGTCGTCGAAAACGCTGCGGCCGCTGCGGTCCACGAGGACCTGATGCGTGTGCATGCCGGATCCGGCGGCGTCCGCGAGCGGCTTGGGCATGAACGTGGCCTGCATGCCCCGTTCCCTGGCTAGCTCCTTGACCGCGGGCTTGAGCGTGGTCAAGGCGTCGGCCGCAACCAGGGCCGGCAGGAGCGGAAGATCCAGCTCGAACTGGCCGCTGGCAACCTCGTGGTGGCTGGACTCGACACGGATGCCAATCGCCTCGAGGCCGGACACGATCTCCAGCTCGACCTGACGGGACCGGCCCCGGCTGCGTTCGAAGTAGCTGCTCGGATCGTCGGCCAGGGGGCCGATGCCGTCTCCGGCAGGGAACAGGAAGAACTCGATCTCGGGCGCCACCACGTACCCGAGCCCGGCTGACTCGGCCTGGTCGAGCAGTGACCGCAGCGCCCCACGCCCGTCACCCCGGTAGGGCTCGCCATCCGGGGTCACGACCTCGCAGATGAGCCGGGCGCACGGGACGCCGCCCGGTTCAACGATTGCGAAAGTGGTGGGGTCGGGTCGCAGGTACATGTCGGATTCGACCTCGCGGGCCGATCCTTCGATGGCCGAGCCGTCGAACCACTCCCCTTCGGCCATCACGGCCTGGATTCGCCGTGCCGGGACCGCGACCGTCTTGATCGCTCCGGTCACATCCGCGAACTGCAGCTCCACCAGCTGCACGCGGGCATCGCGGACGGCTGTCAGGACTCGCTCCACCGCCCGCCTGTCCGTGTCGCCGAGGGCGCCGGTTGCGCCCGACGATGCTGCCGGCGCGGCCGATGCCGCCGGCGCGGCCGAAGCCGCCGGCTGGACGCCGAGCCGGAGTTCTCGCTCCGACTTTCCATGGGTTGACTGACGTTCGGATGGGTAAGGCATGGGTTCCCTCCCGCGCGGTTCCCGGTGGCCGGCGCGGCTGTCAGTGGGCATGGCCGATGAAGTAGACGACGACGATGAGGAAGATGCTGCCGGTCAAGAACGCGGCGCTGACGCCGAAGATCAGCAGAACCAGGCGAAGGTCGTTCGACTGCCGCAGCACGGTCTGCTCGTCGCCGAAAATGAACTGGGCAAGCGGCAGGTCGCGCCAGTGATGCAGATCCGACTCGAGTGACCCGGCGTCTTCGTAGCGCTCGTTGGGGGACTTGCGCAGGCATTTGCGAACGATCCCGTCGATAGGCGGCGGGACCTCCGGATTGAAGTCGTGGATGGGTGGCGCCGGGGAGTTGATAGCCTGGCTCATGACCGAGAGGGCGTTGTCCCCATCCCACGGTACGCGGCCGGCCAGCATCTCGTAGATGATGACGCCGATCGCGTAGACGTCGGTTCGTGCGTCGCCCCGCTTGCCCTGGATCTGCTCGGGCGACATGTAGTCCGGCGTGCCGAGGGCCGTCGAGAACCAGCGCCATGTGAGACGCCGGGCCCCGGCCATCAAGGCCACGCCGAAGTCCGTCACGACGAGGCGTCCGTCGGGGGTGACCAGTACGTTCTCCGGCTTCAGGTCGCGATGGATCACGCCCTGCGAGTGCGCGTAGGCCATAGCCGCGGCCAGCTGGCATCCGAAGTTCACGGCCGCTTCGACGGAGAGGCGCTTCTCGCGTGAGAGCATCGACCTGAGAGTCTCGCCCTCCACGTACTCCATCACCATGTATGGGTGGCTGCGGTCCGGCGTCGATTCGATCGGGCGCTGGATCCCGGGGTGACGCAGATGGCGTGAGATCTCGCGCTCGCGCCGGAAGCGATCGAATGTCGCGATGTCGCCCATGATCGATTCGTGGGGGCACTTGAGGACGACCCGGCGACCGCCGGGATCCTCGGCCAGGTACACGTCGCTGTAGGCGCCGTGCCCGATAGTTTTGACGATCGTGAACTGGTCGACCTTCGCGCCCGGGAGGATCTCAGTCGCGGTCACGAGAACAACCTCCGCCACCCCTGCGGTGCCTCAGGCCGCTGACCGGCTTCCCGGACCCGGATGGCCATGGCCGTCGCGTTGTCTTCGCCACCGCGCTCCAGGGCCAGGTCGACGAGCCCCCTGCAGGCGTCAGACGGGGATTGGCTCAACGCCTCGCCGATCTCGCTGGCAGCAACGTTGCTCCACAGCCCGTCGGAGCAGAGCAGGAAGACGTCGCCCCGAACCAGACGTTCACTTCGAACGTCCACGCGGACGGTGATGTCTCCGCCCACGGAGCGCGTCAAGGCGTAGCGGGCCGGGTGGTCGATCGCCTGCTCCGGCGAGATGATATGGAGCCGCAGCAGCTCCATCACCTGGCTGTGGTCCGTGGTCAGCAGGTCCAGCTCGCCCTCACGGTGACGGTAGACGCGACTGTCGCCGACGTGGCCGAGATGCGCCTCGCCGGGAGTGATGAGCAGCGCGCTGAGGGTCGATTGCATGCCGTGGCTTCCCTGACCGGCAAGCGCGGCGTCGAAGATCGCCTGGTTGGCCCGATAGAAGGCCGACCGAAGCATTCCCGGGAGGCGACCTCCGCCGGCCAGATCTCGTTGCGCCTGGCCGAGGCATGCGTCGATGGCCATCGCTGCGGCGACCTCACCGCCGCCGTAGCCGCCCAACCCGTCCGCGACGGCGAAGGCGAGGCCGACCTGGGAGGCCGCCCGAGACTCATCGAGGGTGTATTCCTCGGCCGGCGTCACGAACGGCGAACCTCCGTCCAGGGCCATCCAGCCGAGACGGTCCTCGTTGTGCTCGCGGACGTTGCCGATCACCGAGAAACCGGCGTACTCGACGTCGAGGCAGGTCGGCGGTGCAGACATCGGCACGGTCTCAATTGGGCTCCTCGCCCGTCCCCCTCATCGCTCCGGGCTCAGTGGTGCCGGTGCCACCGACAGGTTGTTGTGGGACGGCGTCGAGTGGACGGCCAGCCAGATTGCCCCAACCGCGATCCACGCTCCCACCACGGCGAGGGCGACCATCGCGTCGAATTGCGTGGAGCCGCCGGCGGTAAGGCTCATGAGGACCACGGCCGCGAGCATCGTCACGTTGGCTGCGAGGCCGGCCACCGGAATGACCAGGTGCCTCATGAAGCTCCGCCGGCGCCGCCCCCAGAAGGCAACCAGTACCAGGGCGTTCGTCATGCCGTAGACGAGGAAGGTGCCGGTGTTGGAGGCGAGGATGACCTGGACGAGGTTATCCGCGGAGAGGGCGGCGTATCCGCCCAGTACAGCCGCGACGACGGTGAGGGTGACGACGCCGTAGTGAGGGGTGGCATGGCGGAAGTGCAGCATCCCCATCACGCCCGGTACGGAACCGTCCCGACCCATGACGTAGGTGATCCTGACTCCCGTGCTGATGCTGGTTAGGGTGGTCCCGATGAGAGCGATCAGGACGGTCGCGGCCAGGATGAGGACCAGTACGAGCCCGGTTCCGCCCAGCATCCGGTCGCCGATGAAGCGAACGATGTCGCCGATCGGTCCGGCCGAGGCCGCGGCGGCGCCGTAGCCCGAGACCGTGGTCCCGGCGGTCGTGAGGCTGCCGTTGACAACGAAGTTGGCGGCCACGTATTCGAGCAGGCAGGCGACGGCGCCCTGGATGGCCAGCGAGATCAGCACCGCCCGGCGCACGTCGCGCTTCGGGTTGATCGCCTCGTCGCCCAGGGCCGTGGCCGATTCGAAGCCAACCAGGAGCAAGATCGCGAGCGTCCCTTGAAACAGGACGTCGGTAACGTTGTGTGGCAGGACCACCGCTCCGAGACTCGCGTGCGCATACGACAGGTCGTGGTGGGAGAGCCGGAAGGCGATCGCGAGGAGCGAGAATCCAACCAGAGCGGTCAGCTGGACCGTGTTGATCGCGATGGCCGTCAGGGTGGATCCGGTAATGCCCCGGTACGCGACGAAGCCCACCAGCGAGGAGAACAGGATCGCAACCCCGATCTCCAGCGGAGTGTTGAGACTGACGTCGAAGAGACCCAGAACGTAGACGAGAAGAGTCGTCGTGAACGCGACCATGATCCCGGGGTACATCCATCGATAGAGATGGGATACCCAGCCCACGACGAACTTCGCAAGGCCGGCGACCTTGCGATCGACGGTCCCTTCATGCTCCAGGAATGCCGCTTCGGCGAAGTAGTACGACGACCCCGCCCCTGCCTCGGGGTAGGCGTTGGCGAGTTCCACGTACGAGAACGCGGTCAGGAAGACCAGGGCCAGAACGAACAGGAAGCCCGGAACCATGTCGAATGCCGTCGTGGCGCCGCCGTTCTGCTGGGCAGCTTGCGCCTGAAACAGCGTCCACAAGAACGCGCCGGGCGCCGCCAGGGCCATGGCGTTGATCGTAAGCCCGGTCATCGTCAGGGTCCGCTTGGTCTCCATCGCTGACGCGGCGGCCATCGTGTCCTCCTGCAAGAGCCCGAACACAGTCCGGACCGAACGGCGATTCGGTGCCGGCTGCCTACCTGACCGAAGGATCGGTTACGCGCTGCCCCGAATCAGTAGTGCGAAAGCGGCGATTCCGCTGCGGTTGGGTTCCGATATGCCCGCCCGGAGTTGCGGAACGGAACGAACCCGCCTTGCTGGCTGCCAAGGCGGGTTCGTCGCGCGAATGTGACTGGGAACTGTTGCGGTCGAGCGCCCGGAGGCGCCGGACCTGGATCAGGCTGCCAAGGGGACCTCGTCTGGGACGTACCCGAGCATGCCCATCTCCGGGATGTCTAGACCGCCGATTTCGGCCTCGGGGCTGACCCGGAGCTTGACGACCTTGTTGAGGAGCTTGAAGAAGATGAACGAGGCGCCGAAGGCCCACACGAAGCAGACGGCCGCACCGATAACCTGGGCGCCCATCTGGCCCCAGTTGCCGCTGACGATGCCGCTGATCGAATAGCCTCCGTAGTTGGATGTGCCGTCGGCGAAGATGCCCACGGACAGGACACCCCACAGGCCGTTTACGCCGTGGACCGAGATCGCGCCGACGGGATCGTCGATGTGGATCTTGTCGAAGAAGGCGACAGCCAGGCAAACCAGGACGCCGGCGATCGCGCCGATGAGCGCACCCGCCACCGGCCCGACGAAACCGCTGGGTGCGGTAATCGCCACCAGGCCGGCCAGCATGCCGTTTGCAGCCATACCTGCGTTCGGCTTGCCCTCCGTCCACCACGTGTAGAAGAGCGCCGAGGCCGCCCCGAAGCCCGAGGCGAGGAGCGTCACGACGGCGATGATGCCGATTCGCAGCGCACCGTTACCGCTCGCCCCGAGAGTGCTGCCCGGGTTGAAGCCGAACCAGCCGAAGGCAAGGATGAACGTGCCCAGGAGGGCAAAGACGTAGTTGTGACCAAGGATCGTGTTGGCCGAGCCGTCCTTGTTGTACTTGCCGATGCGTGGTCCCAGGACGATAGCCCCGGCGAGGGCACACCAGCCGCCGATCGAGTGGACGACCCCGGATCCGGCGAAGTCGGCATAGCCGCTGCCGAAGCCGAGCGTGCCGAGCTGGCTCAGGAAGCCGCCGCCCCAGGTCCAGGCAGCGAAGAGGGGGTACAGGATGGCGGAGATGAAGAGTGCGTAGATGATGAACGGCTTGAACCGGAAGCGCTCCGCCATGGAGCCCGTCGGGATAGTTGCGGCGGTATCCATGAAGACGAGCTGGAACAGGAAGAAGGCGATGACGCCGACGTCGTAGGTCTGGCCCGTCAGGCCGAAGCCGCTGCCTCCGGCGATGCCCCAGTCCGTGCCGTTGATGTTGATCGAGATCATGTTGTTGAGCGGGTGCAACCCGCCCAGGTTGGGCACCCCTATCGTGCCCAACCCCCCAAAGGCCAGTCCGAACCCGACCAGATAGAAGCCGATGATGCCGATGGCATACACCATGAAGTTCATGCTCATGGTGTGGAGGGCGTTCTTGGCTCTGGTGAAGCCCGTCTCAACGAGGGCGAAGCCGGCCTGCATGAACATGACAAGGAAGCCGGCCACCAGCAGCCAGGTGAAGTTGACCGCAAGGCGGTTCTGGTCGACGAGGTCGGCCAGCTTCGTGGCGAAGGGTTCGCTCGTTTGGGCCGCGGTCATGTCGTCGGCCGTGATAGTCCCGGGCGCAAGGTCGACAAGGTTCTGGGCGCTACTCGTCGTCAGACCCGAGGGATCGCCGGTGGTCGAGGTCTGGCTGGAGCAGCCGACGACGATCAGGAGGGTGAGGACGAGCAACCCACCGACGGCAAGGGCTCGGGTGGATGGGGCCCAGTGCGATCTGAGCCTGCGCAATGCGGGTAGCATGGAAGAAACCTCCTCTCGATGGCGGGTGCGGTGTCGATCCGATCCCGGGCGTTACCCGGAACGTGATAGGCGGCTGCCGGCGGCCGCCAGGGGAGGGGCGGTCAGCCCTCCCGCCATGGGCTCCGCCTCCGCGGATCCGTCCCCTCCTGGCTGGCGCCGGAGTACGGAAGGCAGCCGCCCGAGCCAGCCCGTCATGCGAGGCAGCCGGGCCTCGTGACGGATGCCGTGGCCGACCCTGCGCCGCGCCTCGCGGAGGCTAGCCTCCGCCGCCTTTGCCTCTGGCGTTCCAGGCTCACTGGCGCGCAAGGCAGCCAGGAAGAGGGTCGCTGCCTGCTGGCTGTCGCCCAGCCGCAGGGCCATTTCGCCGGCCTTCTGATTGGGCGCGAAACGATCGGGTCCCAGCGCAAGGGCGCGGTCAGCGTCGTCCCGGGCGCCTTCGACGTCGGCGAGCGCCCAGCGGACGCTGCTCAGGCAGGCGAGCGCGTCCACGGCGATCGGGTCCGCGCAGGCGAGCATCTCGGGGGTGGCGACCGCTTCCAGGAAATCGCGGGCCTCCTCGGGCCGTTCGTGGACCATCGACCGCAGCCCCGCCAGGTACAGGTCTCGAGCTCCGCGGACTCCGCCGGGGGCGGCGGCCACCCGCCGGGCGGCGACGGATTGCGGTCTGGCCGGATGGCGATCGGGCCGCCGGGTCGTGGTCGTCATCTCGCTCTCTCCTCGGGGGTGCGTCTAGTCGGCATCTGTGGACGTTGTGGCGAGCGCAAGGCCGCCATCGGCTGCGACGTCGCTCAGTCCTGGGATTGACGGGCGCTTCGCCCACAGACTCAGCGCCACCGGCGTGAACATGGTCGAGGCCAGCGCCACGAGGATCGCCGCCGAATACAGGCTTCCGTCGATGGCGCCGCTCTTGAGCCCAAGGGTCGCCGCGACCAGCGCGACCTCGCCGCGGGCCACCATGCCGAGCCCCACCAAACCGGCGGCACCTCGCTGAAGGCCGCCGGCCATCGCGCCGAGGCCGCTGCCGACGACCTTGCCCAGGATCGCGACGCCGAGCAGGGCGAGCGAGAAGGGCAGCACCGGACCGACCGTGCTCAGGTCCGCGGACAGGCCGACCGTGACGAAGAAGACAGGCACCAGAAGGGCCTCTCCGGCGCGGCCGATGCCGTGGCGAAGTTCCTCGGCCAGCGGCGAGCCGGCAAGCGCCAGGCCGGCTACGTACGCGCCCGTGATGGCTGCCAGACCGCCGAGCGTCTGGAAGGCCCAGCCGACGGCCAGGATGAATGCCAGTGTCGCGGCCAGGCCTCCGCCCCGGAGGTGGAGCCGCTCGACGATCATCGACAGGTGATCGGGCAGCCAGCGCAGGGCGATGGCTGCGATGGCCAGCGTCGCCAGCATGGGCAGGAGCGTCAGAAGGGGCGAGCCCGTGGTGCTCGTGTCCGCTACGACCAGGCCCAGGATCACCAGGCCGAGGATGTCGTCGATGACGGCGGCCCCGAGGATTGCCGTCCCGGCTCGGCCTTTCAAGAGGTTTAGTTCGCGAAGGACTGCGGCCGTGATGCCGACGCTGGTAGCCGTCATGATCGCGCCACAGAAGAGAGATGCTCGAAGGTCGAAGCCGCCGGCGAGGGCAAGGGCGGTCCCGCCTACGAACGGGAGGATGACGCCGCCGAAAGCGGCATACAGAGCCACGAACCCAACCGAGCGCAAGGCCTTGATGTTCGTCTCGAGCCCGGCCGTCGCAAGGATGGCCAGGGCTCCAAGGTCGCCCAGGGCATCTATTGTCGGCCCGTGTTGGACGGCTCCGAGAAGCGACGGGCCGAGGATGATGCCCGCGGCGATCTGGCCGACGACTCGCGGCTGGCCGAGTGCATGGGAGATCGCGGCCCCGACTTCCGCGGCGATGAGAATCAGCGCCAGAACGAGCGCAAGGTCGTTCATGGGTCGCCTCCTGGGGTACGTTTCGCCTGTCCAGCTGAACTTGCGATGGGACGAGGCTACGGATTCATGTCCCCGCGGTCAGTGACCTCTGGGGGACGGTTCCGATGCGAGACCGTCGAAAATCGGTGGCGCGCAGGGGGCATTTCGTCTCCTGCCCGCAACTCACGTGTTCCGAGCCGCAACACGCAACGCCGGACGGACCGAGGTTTGGGCTCCGCCGGGCAGGGAGCCAACGGAGGGGTCAGCGCGCGAAAGTGGCCAGCGCGACTGCCGACTTGGGCCCGGAGAACGCGAGCACGGCTCCGTCCGAATTGGCCGCAACCTGCCCGCCCGTGACCGGCAGCGCCGCGAGTTCCGGCGGCAACGTGACTGCCCGGAACGTGGAATCCATGGAGGCAAGGGAGAACGTCCCGAGCCATGGATGACCGAGCCCGTCGCGGCCCAATGCCACGGCCCCGTCCCCGGCCGGGACGACGGAGAAGACCCTGCCCGGTTGGAGCAGGCTCGGGGGGCCGTCGATAGGGAACCACCACATTCCGTCGGCCTCGCCCAGGAGAACGCCACCGGGAACGGCCGCGCCGGCCGTCGGCTGAGTGGCGGGCCCGGCCCCGACCTGCTGCCAGGACGACCCTTCATCGCGCGACTCGAACAATGCTCCGGGCCCCCAGCCCATCAGGCGTCCCGTCGAGTCGAACCCGATGGGAGTCACCGTCTCCGAGACGCTGCTCCAGGTCTCGCCCGAGTCGCGGCTGAGGAATAGCCGGCCGTCGCCGGTCGCGAGCAGAGTCCCGGGCTGCGTCGGATCGAAGGCGAGCCAGGCAAGACTGCCGGTTGCTCCCGGCGGCAGGGGACCGGTCGCCCAGGTGTTGCCGCCGTCTCCGCTCGAATGGTGTGCCGGGTCGCAGTACGCACCCATCCCCGATGCGTAGACGCTCGCCGTCGAGGGGTCGCCCGCGATGGACTCGATGTGCCCCGCCTCCTGGCCGAGCCACTGCGCCTGACCGTTTGGGCCGACGATCCCGGTCACGTCCGCCAGGCACTGGCGCGCCTCCGGATGCCAGTCGGCCGAGCCCTCAAAAGTCGCGACCAGCGAGTCCCTGGTGGCGGCCACGTGGACGCCCGGCCCGCCGATGCCGGCCTGCGAGACCAGGACCGACGCGATCGTGAGTGGGGAAGTGGGGCCTCCGATCGGGTTGGCCGCCGCTCCGCCACTCGCCCGCAGGTCCGTCACGCTCGCGAGCGCCACCACAATCGTCAACACCAGGATCGCCAGGAACGTGTTGATGGCGAATCCCCAGCCGTTCGCCCGGTCGATCTCGCTCCGCTCCGCGGCCACGGTCTCGATCTCGTGGAGACTCCGCTGCAGCCGCAGGCGTAGCGCCAGCGGCGCTTCGTCACCGGGGTCGCGGGACGCGTAGATGGCTCGCAGCCGAGACTCGATGGGCGCCGTCTCGGGACCGGCACCGTCTCCTCCGAGCTCCACCAACTTCGCCCCGAGCCGGCTGAGCGGTCTCGAAGCGGGACCACCCAGATGGCCCTTCCCGAGCAACGCCGGTTTCCCCGACGGCGGACGCTCCGCAAGCCCGTAGTCCCTGGCCAGTTCGAAGCGGTCGCCCGCGCTCAAGGACGCGAGCGCTTGCGCCAGTGGACCATCCTCGTGAGTGCCTTCCCGGAAGGCCGCTTCCCGGCCCGTCGACTTCAGGGCCGTTCTGCAGTCGGATTCCAGCCGCCTCCGGAATGCGCCATCGAGGGCTGGAAGGGGCCAGCCGCTCCCGACCCGCCAGGCCGCCAATGCCGTGCCGTGGAGCACGTCCTGGGCCGCGATCGGGTCGTCCAGAGCCATCGTGGCCAGCCGGTAAGCGGTCGAGAGGTTGCGTCTCAAATACCCGCCGAAGTCGCCTCCGTGGGTTCCGCCCCGGACCCCGAGCGCCAATCTATCGTGCACCCGATCTCCGTCGTCGATCCGGCCAGGGCGCCGACCCGTCTCGGCGACGCCCACTCGCCGTTGGCATAAAAGATAAGTCATTTACTACGCTATGCAACGGCCCAGATCGTACGGTCCGGGAATCCTGCGCGGCCGCCGGACGGCGGTCGCGCAGTTGTGGCTGCAGGGATGGCTAAGCCGCAAGGCGGTCACGCCGCTCGGCCGCTAAGCCGCTCGGCCGCTAAGCCGCTCGGCTGCTAAGCCGCAAGGTCGCGCCGCTCGAATAGGAACACGGAGATGGCCAGGAAGGCGGCCGCGACCGCGGCCAGGACCGCGGCATCGGCCAGGTTCAGGCCGTTGCGGAGAGGGTCGCCGCCCATGTAGTAACGGAAGAGCGAGAGCGGCCGAATGGCGTTGAGGCCGTCGACGATGGTGGCCAGGGCGTCGGCCAGGTACATGACCACCATCAGCGCGACGGCGATGCCGATCGCGGCGCCACGGTTGCCGGTGCCTGAGGAGACGGCCAGCGCCATCGCCCCGAAGTCGAGGCCCAGAAGGACGAGCATCAGGAGGGCCGCGGCCAGGTTGTCCGCGGGCAGGGAGCTGGCACTGGCGGCCGCGCCCGCGATGGCGAAGAGCCACACAATGACAGCGGCGACCGCGCAGCCGATCATCACCGCGACCCACTTTTCCAGGACCAGGCGCCGCCTCGAGACCGGGTAGGAAAGCAGGACGTCGATCGTGCCGCGCGACTCCTCGGCGGCCGTGAAGCCGCTCGCCATTCCGGCCGCGAAGGCAACCATCAGGGCCGGCAGGATCATCGAGAAGAGTTCGATGTGCAGGAAACCGACAAGGCTGCTGGCGTCGCCTGCGCTCGCGCCCATGAGCTTCGCCGCCGGCCCCATCTTCTCCAGGATGCTGTCCAGATCGATGATCTTGGAGTAGGTGGGAAACAAGACGGCGAAGTACCCGGTCATGGAGCCCATTCCCAGGGCGACCCAGAAGGTCGGCCAGCGCAGGTCGCGGATCGTCTTGGTGAATACGTTACGCAGCAGCATGGCTGTCCTCCTCGGCGCCAGCGCCGGCCGCGGCGATCCCCTCGCCGGAACCGTAGTACGCCATGAAGATCTCCTCGAGGCTCGTCTCGATGCTGCGCACGTTGAGAACCTCGAAGCGGGCCGCGGCCTTGACCAGCGCGTCCACGCTGCCCATGACCGTGCAGTTGAGGACCCCTTCGTGGACGCTCAGGTCGCGAACGCCCGGCAAGTCGGCGAACGCATCGGCCGTGACGGGGCCGGCAAAGTCGATCTCCAGGCGGCGCAGCGCCCGCCCCTTGAGGTCGGCGATCGATTCGACCGCCAGCAAACGACCCTCGCGGATGATTCCGACGCGGTCGCACAGGTGCTCGACCTCCGGCAGCTGGTGCGACGAGATGAAGACAGTTCGGCCCTCCGCGCGAGTCTCTTCGCATAGGTGCTCGAATTCGAGCTGGACGAAGGGATCGAGTCCCGCCGTCGGCTCGTCGAGGATGATCAGCTCCGGCCGGATCATGAAGGCGGCGACGAGACCGACCTTCTGCTTGTTTCCTCGTGACAGGCTCTTGATGCGCTTGCTCGTATCGAGCTCGAGGCGCTCGGTCAACTTGTCGCGGTACGCGCCGTCGATCGAGCCGTGGAGGTTCCCCAGGTATGTCAAGAGCTGACGCCCGGTCAGGTCGGCGTAGAGGGAGAGTTCGCCGGGGACGTAGCTCACCCGCCGGTCGATGGCCAGCCGATCGCGGTGGATGTCGAGCCCCAGGACCTGGGCCCGCCCGCCGGTCGGCCGTATCAGATCCAGCAGGAGCCGGATAGTGGTCGACTTTCCGGCGCCGTTTGGACCCAGGAAGCCGAAGATCTGCCCGCTCCCGACAATCAGGTCTATGTCGATGATCCCGCGGGAGCGGCCGTACCACTTCGTGAGCTTCTCGGTCTCGATCGCGGCCGTCATCAGGGAGTCTCCTTTCGGAGTGCCTGGCGTTCCTCTTCCCACCGATCGAACAGCCGGGGCAGCTCCCGTTCCAGAAACGCGTACATGTCTCGCACCTCCTGTAGCGGCTCGGGGTTCCCTTCCGGGCCCAGCAACTCCAAACCGTCGGTGGCCAGCTCCTGAAGTCGCTGCAGAAGCTCGACCCGCCACAGCATCATCCGGGCCCAGGCCCCTGACTTGAGCACGAACCGATCTCGCCTTTCACCAGCCCGGACTGTCCGCGCGATGAAGCGGTAGTGGATCAGCAGCTGGGTCATGTTGCTGATCGAGCCCTTGCTGGCCTGCAGGGTGTCGGCCAGTTCCGCGGCCGTCAATCCGTCGGCCGGGCCGAGCAAGATCGCCCCGAGCACGCGGCCCGCCATACGGGGCAGGTGCAGGGAGTCGAAGACCAGCCCGATCTCCTCGATGAAGCGCTCCGCGGACATGTGCGAGTTCCGCCTATCCAGACCGCGATCCCAGGTGTCGTTCATGTCCGAAACTCCCGAAAACGCACCTCGCTGCCGGCGGCGGCGGCGTCGCAACGCGAGTGTTCGCCGGATGGTAGTGCGTTCGTGTAGTTCAGTCAATACTGAACTGATGTGAATGTGGACACGTTTCCTCAGGAACCGCCGGTCCGGCGGACCGGATCTGGTCCGACTGGCTTAGTACCGACGCCCGGAATCAGCGGCGACCGTCCCTCCCCGAACGGTGGGCTCGCACCGGGAATACCAACACAGGGTCGCCGGTCCAATGCTTGAGCCTGGATCGAACAGCCAGACCAGGCATAGCAAGGATCGACCCAATGGGAATCGCCAGCTATCCACTAATCGACCAGAGGGCGTCGCGCCCCGCGACCTCGGTACTCGACCCCGCGCTGAGCCGGGACCAGATCGTCGAACGCTACGTTCACCTGGTGAAATACGTGGTCGGCCGCCTGGGCGTTTCGGTGCCCGGTCTGTTTGACCACGAGGACGCCATGCAGGCCGGCGTGCTCGGCCTCTTGCGAGCGATCGACGGATACCGACCGGAGGCCGCGGCCTCGTTCGAGTCGTACGCGATCCTGCGCATCCGGGGTTCCATTCTCGACGCGGTCCGCTCCCTCGACACAGTCGGCCGCGCCGGCAGGGAGGCCGCCCGCGCGATCCAGGGCGCGATCCGCGATCTACAGCACGAACAGGGCAGGTCCCCGACCGAACGGGAGATCGCCGACAGGTTGGGCCTCTCGCTTGACCGATATCGGGAGCGACTCAAGGCGGCCTCCGTGGTCACGGTGTCGCTCGACGAGGGGGACTCCCGCGACAATGACGAGGACTCGATTGTCCTGGCCGACAGCGTCGCGGACCAGAACGCCGTGGATCCGGCCGACGAGGCGACCCGACATGACGCGATCGCATCCCTGATCCACGAGATCGGTCGGCTGGGAGAACGAGCGCGCATGGTCCTGGCGCTCTACTACCAGGACGAGATGACCTTCAAGGAGATCGGTCAGGTACTGGGCGTGACCGAGTCGCGCATCTGCCAGATCCACACCGAAGCCGTCCTCGCCCTGCGAAATCGAATCGTGGATGCTGACGTCGTGGCCAGGCTGAGCCGGCGGCGCGCTCGAGCCTGATCTGCCGCGTTGCCCGCCCTTATGCCCGGCCCCGGCGCCCCGACGCGAGTCCCCGACGCCCATCCCGGGCAGTCATGTGGCCCCGGCGCAACACATACGTCGAATCGATGAGAAATTCGCCCCTCCCGGGGGTTAAGTCCTCACGGTACCGGCCGATCCCTTAGCTGATACCGCTGAGGACAAGGCCATCAAATACGCTAAGCCGCACTCGGACTCCTGGTCACCGGCGCGGAGCCGGGAGGCACAGCTTGTGCTACAGGCCGCCATGGCAGTTCCAGATGTACGTGCCGACAGGGTTGCGGACGCCAGATGGCGGATAGCCCGGGGTACGTTCAGGATCAAGCCGGAAGTGATTGCCTGGCGGATCCTGGCGTCCTGATCTAGGAGGCGCCTGCTCGCGCGCCGCCCGCCACGGCTTCGGGTACGGGCGCATCGTCGCGGTCCCGATTGTCGAGTTGTTCGCGGACCAGATCCAGGAAATGATGCAGCCGGAACGGCTTGAGGATGAGGCCGTTGACTCCGGAGTCGCGGGCGGCCGCCTCGTCCGGTGACTGGCCGGTCAAGATGAGGATCCGCATGCCCGTCAACGAGGGCGCGTGCCGAAGGTCCGCGGCCAGCCGGTAGCCGTTGCGGTCCGGCAGACCGACGTCGACGATCGCGAGCAGCGGCCGGTGCTGCAGAGCCAGCGCTTCGCCTTCCGCCGCCGTGCGCGCGGTCAGCAAATGAACCCGCAGCCCGCGCAGCGCCGCCTCCAATGTGCCCAGGACGTACTCGTCGTCATCTACGATCAGGACAGACTGCGCCCGAGTACCAATAGCCGGTTGGGTGCTTGGATGCAACATATACAGCGACGTTAGCCGCCGGACCGTTCGCCCGCATGCGCCGTTTGCATGGTCTTAAGCAAGGACTCCAGTCGCCCGGACTGACGGCGCGTCAGGTTCGCGCGTAGAAGGTCGATCCGACAAACGTCAAGCCGACCGCTCGCGCGTTCGGGATCGCCTCGGTCGCACCGAGGAAGAGGACCCCGCCCGGCCGGAGCGAATCGCAGAAGCGCCTATACAAGTCCGTCTTGGCCTGCTCGGTGAAGTAGATGACCACGTTCCGGCACACGATGATGTCGAACGAGCCCTCGCGTCGATCGGCCAGCAGGTCCTGGGGGCGGAAGGTGACCAGCGCCCGGATCTCGGGAAGGACCTCCCAGTTGCCATCCGTGCGTCGAAAGAAGCGTTCTCGCCGCGCTGTCGATACGCCGGTCATCTGGGCTTCCGTGAAGATGGCCTTCCGGGCCTTGGACAGGCTCGTCTCGTCGACGTCGGTGGCCAGGATGAAGATGGGGGCGAGGGGGGCGATCTCGCGGGCGAGCATGGCTATCGTGAACGGCTCGAAGCCGAGCGAGCAACCCGCGCTCCAGATTCTCACCGCGGCCGGGCCGCCCAGCATCGGCCGGAGGAACTGCTCGGCCAGGGCGTCCCAGACCTCGGGGTTCCGGAAGAACTCGCTGACGTTGATCGTCAGCATGTCCAGAAGTGCCTGACGCAGCACCGGGTCCTGGCGCGCCCTGGCGATCAGCTCATCGGCGTTAGGCGCGCCGCGGGAGGTTGCGAAGCCGTTCACCCGCCGCCAAACCTGTGCCGGCTTGTAACGGCTCAGGTCGATGCCGAGAAGGAGCTGGACGCCGCGGGCCAGCCGCTCGTACGCGACGAGGTCCAGTTCGGGGATCGGTGCGAACGTGGACACCGGCACCGGTGGTTGGGGTCGGGGCACGCTTTCCATCCATCGAGGTATCGGCGCGCCTACGAAAGAAGTTGACCGTTGACGGCCAGTCTCTCAAGGGGAGTCCAGACGGACCGACACCCTATATGGGCCTGAATTGCCCCATCGTCCGCGAGGGTTCATGTCAGTCCAACGGCTCCTCACCCCGGCTTTCCCAGGCTACGAGTCGGTGCCGGCCCGCCTGCTGGCGGGCATCTCGACACTGCCCTGCGACCTCTACGTCTGGCGCGGACCCCGCCCGGCGCCGTACGCGCGGTGTGGCGGCGATCTTGAGAAGGTCATCGCCAGAGCCGAGCGCGGCATGCCGTTCCTGGTTCGTGAGGTCGATTCCGACCTCCTGCGCGGGGCCCTTGCCGCGTCGCTGCCGGCCGTCCTCGGCAACCAGCGCATCTCACCGATCGAGAGGAGCAAGACCACATACTCGATCGCCGCGAAGGTGCTGGCCCGCCTCTTCGTTCGCGAGAATCCTCTCGACCGGAACGGCCTCGTACTGACGCACCAGGCGATCGACTCGATCGCCCTGAGCCTCCTCGAGGACGAGGAGATGATCTGGGCGATGGTCGCGACGATGCAGAAGCACGTGGCGACGCACAATCACGCGATCAACACAGCGGTGTACGGGATTGCGCTGGCTCGCTCCGCCCGCCTCGGCGACCACGCGTCGATCCGCGGCGTGGCTCTCGGCGGGCTGCTCCACGACATCGGCATGAGTCGCGTACCCCGTTCGGTACTCGACAAGGTGGATCCACTGGACAAAGTCGAATGGCAGCTGGTGCGCGGCCATGTCAAGGCCGGCTACGACATGGTCGTCCGGGCGCTGGGCCGTCCACCGGACTACGCCCACATACTGGCCGAGCATCACGAGCGCTGCGACGGATCGGGCTATCCAGCGGGGCGGGAGGCCTCGAACATCGCCCTCGACAGCCAGCTGGTATCGATCGCCGACGCCTTCGACGCGCTGACGACCCGCCGGCCGTTCAAACCCGCCCTGAGCGCATTCGACGCGTTGCGGGTTATGCGGATCGGCATGAAGGGTCAGTTCAACGACGAGCTTCTGGGAGAGTTCGTCGACCTGCTCGGCGGTTGGCAGGCATTGAGCCACGACCTGATGGGCGCCGACTTGCTCGATGTCCTCAAGAAGGCCGGCTAGGAGCGTTTCCTCAGGCGACGAGCCCTGTCGGCCGGGCCACCGCTCCGCCGCTCGAAGTATTGCGCTCGATCAGGGCCGCGATGTCCACCACGAGGCCGACCGTCCCATCGGCCATGACCGTGGCCCCGGACAGACCCACTCCCGCTCCGGTGACCCCGCTGAGCGACTTCAGGACGATGTCGTGCTGGCCGACGAAGGCGTCCACGGCCAGCGCCATCTCGGTGTCCCTCGAGTGGACGACCACCAGATTGGCGAAGCCGCGCTCGTCGGTCTGGAGCGGCATCGGCGGATCGCCCAGGGCGGCGTCGAGCCGCTCGACCGGAATGACTCGATCGCGCAGGGTCAGGACGTCGTGACCTCGCACTCGCCCCAGCGACGCGGGGTCTACTCGAAGCGTCTCGACCACGCCGGTCAGCGGCAGCGCGCAAACGCGCGGTCCCGACCGGACCAGCAGGGCGCCGATGATCGCCAGGGTCAGTGGTAGCGACAGCGAGACGCGCGTCCCGACTCCGAGGACGCTGCTGACGTCGACCCAGCCGCCGAGCTTCTCGATGTTGTTGCGTACGACATCCAGCCCGACGCCGCGACCCGAGACTTCGGTAACGAGCCTGGATGTGGAGAGGCCGGGCATGAAGACGACTCGCATGGCTTCGGCGTCGGTCAGGCTCTCGGCCGCTGCGGGGGTCATCAGGCCCTTTTCGATCGCCGCTCGCCGCAGGGCCTCGGGGTCGATGCCGCGCCCATCGTCCTCGACCGTGATGAGGATGCGGCCGTCGGCGTGCCGCGCCGCCAGGCGAACGGTCGCCGGCAACGGCTTCCCGAGAGCGCGGCGCTCTTCGGGCGACTCGATGCCGTGGTCCAGAGCGTTGCGCACCAGGTGGCTCAGAGGATCGCCCACGACTTCCAGCACGGAGCGGTCCAGCTCGGTTTCCTTGCCCTCGATAACGAGGCGGACCTCTTTGTGCAGCTGAGAATCGATGTCGCGCACAACTCGCGGGAAGCGGTTGAAGACGGTCTCGATCGGTAGCATGCGAAGGCCGGTGACCTGATCCTGCACCTGGCCGGCGATGTGGGCGAACTGCTGGGCGTCCTCGTCCGCCCGGCGGGCCAGCGGGTCGTCGCCCAGGCGAGCCGCAAGGTCCAGAGCGCTCTGCGCGAGTCGCGTCTTGTGGACGACGAGTTCGCCGACGAGGTCCATCAGCTCGTCGAGCCGGGCGACGTCGATCCGGATCGTTTGCTGTGCCAGTTTGAGCTGGTCGCCGGCGAGGGCGGTGCGTTCGACCATTCCGGTCGCCGGGATCGGGATGGGGTCCTGAGGGAGGTACACGTCGCCGGCGAGCAGATCCTGGGTCGCCTCGGCCGGCTCGAATTCCTCGGGATCCTTGACGACCGAAGCCTCTTCGGGGGCGTCGGTTGGAGCCGCGATTACCTCGACGCCCACGACTTCCTCGATCGCCGCCAGGTGGGTGCGCATGTCAAGCAGCTCGACCGGGCGGCCGCGAACAAGCATCGCCAGGAACCTGGACCCAAGCTCGCTCTCTATCTCCTGCCGGTCCGGTGCCGAGGCGATGAGGGCGCCCGTCTCCTCGCATTCGATGACCAGCTGGAGGAGCCGGACTGCCTGCCACTCACTCATGGGGTCGACCCTGCAGACGACGACCGAGCGCGGCTCGTAGCCGCCCGGCGCCTCCCAGAGGAGCCGGCGGATCAGCGGCGCGAACGCGGCGTCGGTCAAGCCAACCTCGCCGGTCAGCGGCGCGCTTCGATCGCTCGTCCCGGGCCCCTTGGGCCCCGGTGCGGTCGTGGTCGTGGACAGCAGCTCGCGCAGCTGACTTGTGAGTGGCTCGGGCGCGTCGGTGAGAGTCGATCCCTCGCGGACTTCCGCGACCAGGGTACGAAGCGTGTCGATGGTTGCCAGCAGGACGTCGGCGAATGGCTTGAAGTCGGTGAGCGTGCCGCTGCGGAACGCCCCGAAGAGGTCCTCCATCGCATGGGTCAGCTCCGCCATCCGGCGGTGGCCGATCATGGCTGCGGAGCCCTTGAGCGTGTGAGCGGCCCGGAAGACCTCATTGACCACAGCCGAATCCAGACCCCGCTCCAGTTCGAGCAGCCCCCGCTCGATCTGGCCGATCTGCTCCAGCGACTCGTCGGTGAAGAGACGGTCGTCGCCCGGTTGCAGGTCGAGGGTCAGGCGCATGGCCTAGGCGGCTCCGGCAAGCGCGGTCCGCTCCTCGACGCCGAAGAGGCCGTCGAGTTCCAGAAGCAGGACGAGCCTGCCGCCGAGCTTCGCGATGCCTCTCAGGTACTCGGCGTCGGCGCCTCCCGCAACCGCAGGCGTCGGCTCCACTGAGTCCGCGGGCACGACGAGGACCTCGGACACGCTGTCCACGATGAGGCCAACTCTCGTCGAGGGGCTCTCCGCGACGACGATGCGGGTTTCCTTGGTGGGCTCGACCTCGGGCATACCGAACCGGGCGCGCAGATCGACTACCGGAATGATCCGGCCGCGGAGGTTGATTACCCCTTTCACGAATCTTGGCGCTCGCGGGACGGCGGTAATCGGCTGGTGGCGGATGATCTCGAAGACTCGGGCGATGTCCAGGCCGTAGTGCTCGTCCGCGAGCTCGCAGACGACGATCTGCAGCTCCCCGGATTGGCCGCTGCCGGTGGAGATGGGCTCGTCGGCCATGACACTTCTCTCCTTATGTCGTGCCGGACGTGGTCCGGCATCAGAACTCTCGTACTAGTTATCGGCGGGATTCACGCCCGGGTGAGGTGCTCACGAAGCGGCCGCGTGATGGTCGCGCGGGATCTCGGCTCGGTCCGTCCGGCCGCGACGGTGGCTGCGGAATTCCCGCTCATCGGCGGCACACCACGCAGCTACCGAAGAGGCGATCTGGTCCAGCGGCAGGACCTGGTCCGCGAGTCCCGCGGCAGCCACGGCTCCGGGCATCCCGTTGATCGTCGCCGTGGCGGCGTCCTGGGCGATGACCCTGCCGCCGTACTGCTTGACTGCGCGGGCGCCGTCTCGGGCGTCGACACCCATTCCGGTCAGGACCACGCAAAGCAACTGGTCGCGCCAGATCGGAGCCACGCATTGGAGGGTCACATCCGCCGCGGGCCGCACCCCGTTGACGGGGAGCAGGCGAACGAGCCGGATGTGGCCGCTCGTCGAGCTGATCATGTGGCGATCGCCGGGGGCCACCAGTATCTCGTCCTCGACCAGGACGTCCTCTGATGTGGCCTCCGCGCAGCGCAGCGTCCCAGCCGCATCCAAACGAGCGGCAAGCGTGGCCGTGAATCCGGCCGGCATGTGCTGGACGATTGCCACGGCGGCTCCAAGGGTCGGCGGCAGGCCCCTCACGAGGACATTCAGGGCGGTCGGGCCACCGGTCGACGACGCCACCACGACGAGTCGGCGAGCCGCCGTCCGCGACGCATGGCGACGCCGGCTGGCCGGCACCACGGCTGGCAGATCCGGGAGTAGGGGAGCCGACCTGTCGCCCGCCGGCCGCTTGACGGCCCGCTCGAGCATCCGCGCTTCGGCACCGGCTCGGGTCACATTCTCGACTGCGATCCGGCAGTGCCGCCGGAACGCCGTCTCGGACATGGTGACGGCGGCCTCGATCTTGCGCCTGAGCTCGTCTCCAACCTGGGCCAGGTCGATGGAAAGGGGACCCGTCGGCTTCGAGACGAAGTCGATCGCCCCGCGATCGAGCGCGTCGAGGGTCAATTTGGCGTTCTCGGTGGTCTTGCTCGATAGCATCACCACGCGAGTCGGCATATCGACGATGAGCCGCTCGAGCATGCCCAGCCCATCGAGGACGGCCATCTCCACGTCCAGGGTGATGACGTCGGGTCGAAGTTCGCGAGTTAGCCGTAGCCCCTCCTCGCCATTCGAGGCGGCGCCCACGACTTCGAGCGAGGGAATCGCGCCCAGCATGCGGCCGATGCTGTGGCGCATGAACGCCGAATTGTCGACGACCAGGATACGTGTTCGGGCCATTGCGGAACCCGTGTGCTACGCGACCAGGAGTCGGTTGACGGCGGCCAGGATGCGACCCGGGGCGAACGGCTTGACCACGAAATCGCGGGCGCCACGCTTGATCGCGTCCATGACGATCGATTGCTGGCCCAACGCCGTCAGCATTGCCACTCTCGCCAGGGGGTCCTGCAGACGAATCTCGGCGAGTGCCTCCAGGCCATCCATTTCGGGCATCGTTATGTCCATCAGAACGCAATCCGGCCGCTCGCGCAGGTACGTCTCGACGGCGAGCCGTCCATTCTCGGCCTCGATGACCTCATGGCCGGCCTCGGAGAGCAACTTGGACGCCCGTAGCCGCATGAAGGCCGCGTCGTCTACGACGAGGATCTTGGCCATCGCGAATTGCTCCTGACGCTTGTGCTGCTACAGCTCGGTGACGGTGGACAGACTTTTGACGATGAGCCGACCGTCCCCGACCTCGAGCTGGACGGTTCGGCCGGCGGTGCCCCCGAGCGCGACGGCGGTCAGCCGGAGGCCGCGTTGAGTGAGGCCGGCCTGGATGGTCTCGGCGTTTCGCGCCCCTATTCCAAGGCCGCTGCCTATCGCCAGCATGGACGCGGCGCCCGCGGCCTTGAGGACGACTCGGCTCGCGACGGCCCCTCTCGACTCGAGGGCCGTGAGGAAGTTGTCGAGGCCGCTGTCGATGAACTTGACCGGCCCGCTGCCGTTGGCGGGCCCGCTGGGAAGCATGAAATGGGCGAGTCCGCCGATTCGGCTTTCCGGATCCCACGCGGCAAGCGCCACACACGAGCCCAGCCCATAGGCGACCAGGTGGGAGTCGGGGCTGGAGCTGAACACCATCTCTCCTATGCCGGCGACGAGGAGCGCGGAGGGGGCGGCGGCCACTGTCATATGCCGATCGCTCCGAGCGCATCCAAAAGCACGGGGAGACTGCCGGCACGAGGGAGGACGAGGAGCGTTCCGTCGATATCGCGGCCGCCTTCCGTGAAGACGGTCTCGGCGGCGAGGACCTGGTCGACATCGCTCATCAGGTCTATCAGGACCGCGTCGAGGACCGCGCCGGCCATCTCTATCACGATCTGCGGTGGGGTCGGCTGGACGGCTTCGTGGAGATGCATCCCCAGCTCGTTCAGGAAGGCCGAGATGGTGACGTTGCCGGCCTCTTGAATGGCGGACAACTCCAACTCATCGAAATCGAAGGGATCGCTCGACGGCTCCGCCGGCAACTCGTGGGGTCCGACCAGGCTGGCCAGAAGGACCTGGGCCAGGCGGTGAGCGTCGGCGGGCGAGAAGAGCAGCAGTCCGTGCCCCTGCAGCGAGCCATTGATCCCGACGTAGACGGCCACGACCACGGTTTCCGGGCCGCCGGCCATTTCGAGGACCGTGGCGGCCGTGCAGCGACGCAGCGATGGTGCCTTGACGTCGATGACGTTGCCGCTCATCGAGCCCAGGGCCTGGCCGGCGCGCCGCATCGCCCGCGAGAACGTTCTCGCGACAACCATCTCGCCAGTTTCGGAGAGAGCCAGCGTCGTCACCGGGTGCCGCCTCTTTGAACAGTGGTTGCGGAAGACACGTGCTAGATCCTTCAGCGCCGCTTGCCGCGGCGGGCAGAACTACCTCTGGTCGTGGCGTCGGTAGGACGGGGGTGCGACTTGAACGGCCGGAAGGCGCAAATCGCACGTTTGCACGGCTCGCCGCCCTGTGATCGCCGGAGCGCGGCGGCTCAGGCGGATGGATCGAGGAGGCCGAGCTTGAAAGCCATGATGGCGGCCTGGGTGCGATCCGCGGCCCGAAGCTTCCAGATGATGTTCTGGACATGCTTCTTGACCGTGTCTTCGCTGATCGAGAGGCGCCCGCCGATCTCTTTGTTCGTCAGGCCCTCGGCGACGAGAAGAAGGACATCGTGCTCGCGCGGCGTCAGGGCGTACAGCGCCTCGCGCTGGTGGGCCGAATGGTCGAGCTGGGCGGATTGATCGCGGGTCGCGAGGGCCTCGCGAAGCAACTGCGGCTCTACCGCCAGCTGGCCGCTGGCCACGCTCCGGAGCGTTTGCAGAACCTCCGCCGTGCTCGCATCCTTGAGAAGGTACCCGGCGGCGCCGCGGCGGATCGCCTCCAGCACGTAATGGTGGTCGTCGTAGAGGGTCACGATGATGACGGCGATCCGAGACCTGAAGGCCTTGAGCCGCTCCAGGCAGGCCAGTCCGTCGATGCCGGGCATTCGGATGTCGAGCAGGACCACGTCGGGTTTGAGGCTCTCCGCGAGTTCCAACCCGGCCTCGCAGCAATCTCCCTCGCCCACCACCTCGACCCAGTCCGCCGCGGAGAGCATCGCGCGCAGGCCGCGACGGGCCATCTCGTGGTCGTCGATGAGGAGTACGCGCGTGCGCTCGCCCACGATCTGCCTCCGTCTTGCGTCAGGAAGCGTAGCCTGCCCGCGTGCCCGTATGGCGGGCGATTGGTATCGAGATTGTGACAAGCGTTCCCGAGCCGGGCTGGCTCCGGACGGACGCGGATCCGCCGAGCCAGCGCGCCTGCCGGCTGATGCCCAGAAGGCCCAGGCCGCCACGGGCTCGACGGCGCTCGGCCGCCGCCGGATCGAACCCGTGCCCGTCGTCCTGCACCGTCACGACGGCGCGGCCCCGCGTCACCCTGAGATCGGCGTGGATTGACCGGGCCTGCGAATGTCGCACCGCGTTCGTCAGGGCCTCGACCGTCATCCCGTACAGCCCCTGCTCGACCCAATCGTCGAGCCGCGGCAGGTCGCCTTCGAGAGCCATCTCCATGCCGGACTCGGCCGCCAGCGCCGTCATCCTGCTCCTGATCGCGTGAGCGAGGCCCAGCTCTTCAATGCCCGGCGGGACAAGGTCGGCCAGGACGGCCCGGACCTCCTTGATGGCGACGACGAGGCGGTCCGACGCGGATTCGAGATACGTCTCCACCGACTCGCCCGGATGCTGCTTGTTGAGCGCTCGCGCCGCGTCCAGGAAACGGAAGGCGCTCACCATGGACTGCGCAGCCGTGTCGTGGATCTGATGGGCGATGCGAGCTCGCTCGTGCTCACTCGCCCGGAGGATCTGGCGGGCGAGGAGATCGAGGCGCCGCTGGTTGCGCTCCAGTTCGCGGCGCTGCCGCAGGGAGTCGCGGTAGAGCTCGTAGAACTCCTCGGCCGTCGCCACGATCTGCGCCAGGGCGGCAGTCGCGGTTCGGCGCCACTCGGACCCGCGCAGCCGTTGCTCGATCTGCCACTCCAGGAGCCGGGCGGGGTCCCGCAGCACTCGCGCCGCCTCGAGCGCCGCCCGGCCGTTCGAGGGCGGCGCCTGGCGGGCAGCCCGTCGGAGGGCCTCGGGAGCGACGCGCGTTCTGTCGGCAACGGTGGCCGCCTCTCGCGGCTTGGGCGGGCCGACTCGGAGGATCGCGGCCGTGACGCGCGATCCGCGGGGTGCCGGGAATCCGAGAAGCCGACCGCCCGCGCGGCAGCGGTCGTGAGCTGCGTGCCCCGTGGCCATCACTCGCGCCGCTAATGCCTCCGAACAACCCCGGCAGAATTCGACGCCGACGTCGGTCGAACATATCGTCGCGCAGAAGGGCTCGCCGTCCTCCCAGCCGGAGAGAAAGGCCACGGCCGGTAGATCCGGACGGGCAGGTGGGTGTCTGCCGGACGGTGCCCGCCTGCCTGACGGCCCGACGTCCGACGTCCGCTCGGCCGCACCGTCCACGCGCGCCCAGAGTTCGGCTCCGCCGAGGTGGCGGGCGAGGCTTCTTTCTTCCATCGTGCTGCCAGTGTAGGTCGGGCGACGAGCTCGCGGAGCCCGACTACCTGACGCCTACGCCCGGCTCCGCAGGGGCCGCGCGCTTCGCGCAAACAGGGTTCCTTGCCGCAAGGCTCGCCTTTCCGCAGGCTGTGCTTAGGCCGGGTATCATGAGCGCTCGACTCCGCCAGGGGGCATGGGCAAAGTCCGATGTCGCTCATCGAGACCGCGGGTCTCACCAAGGAATACGGGCCGGTCAAGGCACTGGCCGGGCTCGACCTTAACGTCGAGCCCGGCGTCATAGGCCTCGTGGGGGCCAACGGAGCCGGCAAGAGCACCCTCATCAAGATCCTGCTCGGTCTGCTGCCGCCGACGAGCGGCAGCGCGTCCGTCCTAGGCATGAATATCGCCACTCAAGCCGGCGATATTCGCAAGTTCGTGGGCTATATGCCGGAGCACGACTGCCTGCCGCCCGATGTAGGTGCCACCGAGTTCGTGACTCACATGGCCCGCATCTCCGGACTGCCCCGGACGGCCGCGCGCGAAAGGACCGCCGAGGTACTTCGCCACGTCGGGCTGTACGAGGAGCGCTACCGGCAGATCGGCGGTTACTCCACGGGCATGAAGCAGCGGGTCAAGCTGGCCCAGGCCCTGGCTCACGATCCCAAGCTGCTGCTGCTCGACGAGCCGACGAACGGTCTAGACCCCACCGGTCGCGACGAGATGCTCGACCTGATCAAGCGCACCGGCACCGACTTCGGCATCTCGGTTGTCGTGGCCTCGCACCTGCTGGGCGAAATCGAGCAGGTGTGCACCTACCTGCTGGCCATTGACGCGGGGCATCTACTGAGGTCGGCCCCCATCTCGACCTTCACCGAGCGAACGCAAGTTCTGGCGATCGAGGTAGAGGAGGGCGCCGAGAAGCTCACGGAGGTTCTCGTCAAGCGCGGCCTCCAGGCGCGACAGGAGGAGCAGTGTCTGCTCGTGGCCCTCACGGATGACCGCGCCTACGACATCATCCGCGATGCTGTCGCGGACCTGGCTCTGCCCCTGGTGAGAATCCAGCAGGAAAGAGGGCGCCTCGAGGACATCTTCCGCGAACCGGCTCCCGCAGGTGGAGGGGGGCGATGAACGCAGACGACAACGTGGTCGCCTCCGCGGTCTCGGGCAGCATCTACGACCTGGGCTACCGCCACTACGAGGGTCGCCGGTACGGGCGTCTCTGGGCGACCTGGTCTCTGTACGTCGAGAGCATGCGCGGCATCTTCGGCTTCGGCCGGCCCACGAGCGCCAAAGCTGCGCCATTCGTCCTGGCCGGCTTGTACGCGTTGCCCGCGGTGATCGTGCTGGCGTTCTCGTCGATCATCTCCCGGTCCCTATCCACCGGACAGACGAGTCTGAACGACCTGCCCAACTACGCCAACTACTTCGGTGGAATGGGCATCTTCATCGTGCTCTTCCTCATCGCTCAGGCGCCCGAGGTCGTGTGCCGAGATCAGCGCTATCAGGTCCTGCCGCTGTACTTCACCAGGGCGATGGGCAGAGTGGATTACGCCATCGCCAAGCTGGCCTCGCTGACCACGGCCGTCTTCCTGGTCCTCGTGGTCCCAGTTGTAGTGCTGTTCGTCGGCGACATTCTCAGGTCCACGGACACGTTCAAGGCAATCGGAGACGAGTGGCCCAAGGCCCTGCCCTCGATCCCCGCCGACCTCCTGGTCGCCGTCAGCGTGTCGTCGATAGCGCTGGCGCTCTCTTCCTACTCGCCTCGCCGAGCCTACGCCGCCATCGGTGTCCTGGCCTACTTCCTGCTCATGGAAGTAGTGCCAGTCGTGATCTACGGCGTGGGTCACGATGCGGGTTCGACCTGGGTGGACAACCTCCTTCTGCTGACCCCGAGTTCGGCGCTCTATCGCGCCAGCGACTGGTTCTTCGGCGTTCCGACGCCGCCTGATTTCCCTGCCAGTCTCGGGACCGATGCCTACGTCTGGGCAAGCCTTGCCAGCGTCCTGCTGTTCACCGGCATGCTCCTCTTCCGCTACCGGAGGGTGGCGGCATGAGCGCAGTGACGTCCAACCAGACTGTGCCCGCCGTGGGGGCGCCGGCCATCGCTCTCCTGAACGCCGCCCGCTGGTACGGCAATGTTGTTGCCGTCAACGACATCAGCTTCAGCCTGGGGCCAGGGGTGACGGGCCTGCTCGGGCCCAACGGTGCGGGCAAGACCACGCTGCTGCACATGCTCGCCGGCTTCCTGGCTCCGTCGGCGGGCAGCGTGCAGGTTCTCGGCCGGAGTCCGCATCGCGATCCCTCTGTCTACCGCCAGATCGGACTCGTCCCCGAGCGGGAGTCCGTATACGGCTTCCTGACGGGCTTCGAGTACGTGCGCTTCAACGCCCGATTGCAGGGCATGCCGGACGCCGACCAGGCCGCGCGTCAGGCCATCGCTAGAGTCGGGCTGGAGGACGCAGCGGATCGCGCGATAGGCACTTACTCCAAGGGCATGCGGCAGCGGGCGAAAGTGGCCGGGGCTCTCGTCCACGACCCGCGGGTCCTTCTGCTCGACGAGCCGTTCAACGGCATGGATCCCCGCCAGCGGCTGCTGATGATGGACCTGCTGGGTGATCTCGCCGCGGGCGGAAGAACGATCCTCTTCTCCTCCCACATCCTCGAAGAGGTCCAGAAAGTGGGGACCCAGATCCTGGTTATGGTCGCGGGCCGTCTGGCGGCTTCAGGCGACTTCCGGGCCATTCGCGCCCTGATGACCGATCGGCCGCACATGATCACGATCCGTTCCGACGACGATCGCAAGCTCGCGGTCACCCTTATGGCCGATCCCGCCATCTACTCGGTTACCCTGGAGGACAGTTCGCTGGAGGTCAGGACCGCCCACCTGTCCGCCTTTCGGCGGCGAATCGCTTCTGCGAGCAAGTCCGCCGGCGTTCGCCTGCTGGAAGTCTCTCCCGCCGACGAATCGCTGGAGAGCGTCTTCGAATACCTGGTTCACCGATGATCGAGATGCCTCGCACCGCCCCGATCGCCGCACTGCCGGAGATCGTCCGGGTCACCATCCGGCAGATGTTGGGCCGGCGCCGGACCCTGCTGCTGCTTCTGCTCGCAGGCTTGCCGCTGCTGCTGGCCCTCTTCTATCGCCTCTTCGGCCGGATCGACGTCGAGAGCTTCAGCCGTGCCGCCTTCGACGGAGTCTCCATGACTATCGTGCTCCCGCTGGCCGCCGTCCTGTTCGGCACCGGCGCTTTTGGGGCGGAGATGGACGAAGGCACTGCCGTGTACCTTCTCGCCAAGCCGATTCCGCGCTGGATCGTACTGCTGGCAAAGGTCCTGGCGGCGCTCATCCTGACTGTGGCCCTGACCCTGGCCTCGATCTTGCTCGCGGCTCTGGTCGAGGTCATTCCCGCCGGAGAGGAAGGCCTGAGAGCGACGGAGGCGTACGTCGCGGCCACGATCGCCGGCTCGCTGTGCTACGTGGCCTTGTTCGTGGCGTTGAGCGTCTTCACCCGCCGGGCTCTCGTGATCGGCATCGCCTACACACTGATCTGGGAGGGTGCCCTCTCGTCACTCCTGCCCGGGATCGCAAACCTGTCCATCCGGCAGTACGCTTTGGGAGTCGGCGATTGGTTCTTCCAGCTCGGAGTTGAGCCGGCGCGGCTTTCCGCCGCCACGGCGGTGACGCTCTCCGTTGTGCTGACCGCGGTTGCGCTGGTGCTGGCCGCGCGGCGGCTGATGCGGTTCGAGCTGTCCGGCGGCACCGACTGAGCCACCCGCGCGTCTTCGAGCAGGCCCGGCACGCCCTTCTTCTGCGCTGGCTGCCCGTTGTCCTCTGGGCCGGCCTTATCTTTGCCTTCTCCGCGCAGTCGAACCTCCGGTTCGTGCCCTCCAACGACCTCGACTTCGTCGTCCGCAAGGCCGGCCACATGTGCGTGTTCGGGGTGCTGGCCCTACTGCTCTGGCGCGCCCTCGGGTCGACTGGAATCAGCCGGCCGATCGCTTGGGGCTGGGTGCTGACCGTCGCCTATGCCGGGAGCGACGAGTTTCACCAGTCCTTCACGCAGGGGCGGCATCCCTCGCCGGTAGACGTGGGAATCGACGCCGCCGGCGGTCTCATCGCCCTGGCGGCTCTGGTGCTGTGGCTCCGCGTTTGGAGGAGGCGGCGGGCTACTCCTCCGCGACGGGGAGCCACAGGATCTTGAGCGGACGGGCCTTCGGCCCGCCGCTTCGATGGTTTCGCCGACCGGCGAAACCATGTCTCCGCCTACTCCGCGACGGGCAAACCAAGAATATTGAATCCGCCGTCCACGTAGATCGTCTCGCCGGTCGTTTGGCCCGAAAGGTTGCTGGCCAGATAGACGGCCGTGCCGGCCACGTCCTCGATGGTGATGTGAGAGCGCAGCGGCGTGACGTCCGCGAACGCGCCGTACATGAGCTTGAAGCCGGCGATGCCGTGGGCGGAAAGGGTCCGAACCGGCCCGGCGCTGATGGCGTTGATGCGAATGCCCGTCGGGCCCAGATCGGCCGCCAGATACCGCGTCGAAGCCTCGAGGGCCGACTTGGCCACGCCCATGACGTTGTAGTGGGGCACGACCTTCTCCGCTCCGTAATACGTCAGCGTAATAATGGAGGAACCTGGTTTCATATATGGTCTGGCCTCGCGAGCCATCGCGATCAGCGAATAGACGCTGATATCGAACGCGGTGTGGAACCCATCCCTGCTCGTGTCGGCGAAATGGCCGGCCAGGTCCTCTTTCTCGGCGTAGGCGACGGCATGGACGAGGATGTCCAGATCGCCTTGCTTCGCATGCCAGCGCTCGAAGACCCGCTTGATTTCGTCGTCGTCGCGGACGTCGCAGCCCTCCACGAAGGTCGAGCCGATCGATGCCGCAAGGGGCCGAACGCGCCGCTTGATCAGCGACGCCATCGAGCTGAAGCCGACGCGGGCGCCCTGGTCGTGCAGCGCTTTTGCGATTCCCCACGCGATGGAGTGGTCGTTCGCGACGCCGAAGACGAGCGCTTTCTTGCCGCTGAGCAGGCCGTTCTCGTTGCAGTCTTCCGCGGCCCGGGTGAGGCGGTTGGTGACCCGCCGTCTGGCGACGGTGGTTGGGGCGTCGACGGCCGCAGCGACGGACCCACCGGAAGAGTGGATTGGCTCGGCGGCCGCCTCCGTCGGAGAGGCATCTCCGGCCACGGTCCCGGAATCGCCTGCAGATGTCCTTCGCTTCAATTTCATCGGTTCGGGGACTCCTCCGCGGGCTACTGCCCGAGTTAGGCGGCGTGGGGCCGTCATATGACACCCGACTGTTCAAACCCCGCGCGGAGCGAATTGTTACGAGAGCGCCCACAGTCGGTGCTCAGACCCGGAGAATAGTCTAAGTCGGCCGCTGCACAAACGGGAGACCCGCCTATTGCATCTTCGCGGCACGAGGGAAGGCCGCGACAGCAGGCGAATCTCCGGGCGGGGCAGCCGGGCAGCCGGGGCAGCCGGGCAGCCGGGGCAGCCGGGCGGGCGGGCGTGCGGGCGTGTGGGCGGGCAGCCGGGGCGGGCCGCGGCCGGGCAGCCAGGCAGCCGGCCGGGCGGGCGTGCGGGCGTACGGTTTCCGTCATTTACTCGCGGCAGGCGTAGGTGATCCAGATCAGGCTCGGTTTCCGTCATTTACGCGCGGTAGTGGTGTTGTCCGCGATTCGGGGCTCCCGGAGCTCGGAACTCGGCCCTGCCGGTGGATGCAGCCGGGCCCGGCGAGCGTGGAGTTGCCTCAACCACCAGCCCCGGGCCCTATGACGACGGGCCACACCGCGGATAACACGCCCGGTAGGCGTATATGACAGAAACTCCGATCCCGGCGGCCGGACGCGGTCCGGCATATCACCCGAATCGGCGCGCGCCGGCCTCTTTAGAGTGTTGTCCGTTGGGAGGCGAACGGTTGGCATCTGTGGTCCTGGGGGTGGACGAGGCGCGACTGGAGATTGGCGACATGCTGGCCGAGCACGGCCCCGTTCTCCTTGCGGCCGCGCGACTGATCACCCTGAACGAGGCGGAAGCTGAGGACGTAGTCCAGGTCACGTTCGAAATCGCCCTCCGGCGGGGGCACACACTCCGGGATCGAGGCTCGCTTCGGGCCTGGCTTCTCGTGATTGAAACGCGAGAAGCCGTCCGGCGGGTCCGTTCCATGCGCCGCTTGCTCGCATTCGGCCCGAGTGTGCACGAACTGGCTGCCACGGACCCTGGTGTGGACCAGATGCTGGCCTTGCGCGATGGCCTGGGAACACTGCCACGGCGCGTTCGTGCCGCTATCGCTCTCCACTATCTCGAGGGCTATTCGGTGCGCGAGACGGCCAAGGTGCTGGGTGTCAGTGAGAACACGATCAAGACACAGCTGAAGACGGGTCTGGCTCGACTGCGGGAGGTACTTGGAGATGAATGACTGGCCCGTCGATCCCAAGCTCGATAGGAGCCTGAGGAGTCTCGTTGATGCTGAGCTGGTGGCCGCTCGAGCGGATGCGTCCGCCCTGTCGTTGCGGCCGGAGAGCCGCCGAACCAGGAGCGCCCCGGCCTGGGTCGGTCTTGGTGGCCTGGCGGTCGTCACGATCGTCGCTGCCCTGGTGCTGAGGGGCACGGGGCCGGGTTACTCGGCGGGGGGCGGACCAGGCGAGAGCGCGACACCTGAAGCGAGTGGCGCCGTCACGAACCCCAGTCCGTCCGTTGCCGTACACGCCAGCCCGACAGAAGGTTCGCCGACACCCGCTGCGTCCGAACCTCCTTCCGGCAGCTTCATCTCAACGGGGAAGATGACGACCTCCGACAACGGGGAGGCCACGTTGCTGCTCGACGGCCGCGTCCTGATCGTGGGCAACGGGGCGACGTCTCCGGAGCTCTATGACCCCTCGACCGGCACTTTCACCAGCACCGGCAAAGCTGCCATCGGCGGCAACTTCGGCAGCTCGACACGGCTTGTCGACGGCCGCGTGCTATTCGCCGGCGGCAACGACAACACGACCACGTTCAGGTCGGCTCAGCTGTACGACCCCGCCACAGGCAGCTTCATCCCGACGGGATCGCTGATCACCGACCGCATGGGCCATACAGCCACTCTCCTGAACGACGGCCGGGTCCTGATCGCCGGGGGGTCGACCTTCAACATGGCATTGGCGCTGGCATACCATCCCGGGATGGGGGGCTCGACGAGGGTGCCGGTCGGAATGACCGGGCCGGCGATGCTCGCTTCGGCCGAGCTGTACGACCCCAAGGCGGGCACGTTCACTCCGACCGGTTCGATGACGACGGGGCGCGACTATGCCAGCGCCACCCTGCTCGCCGACGGCCGCGTTCTCATCGCGGGCGGCGGGAATGAGGGCAGCGCGGCCGTCCGTTCGGCCGAGCTGTACGACCCCAAGACGGGCAAGTTCAGTCTGACGGGCTCGATGCTCGGTATTCGGTACGCCTTCACGTCACTGCTTCTGCACGACGGCCGTGTTCTCATCGTCGGGGGTAACGATGGCAACGGGCCTGTCTACTCGCTCGAGGTGTATGACCCGAACACCGGGGCTTTCAGCGCCGCCGGCTCACTCGGGCAACAGGGCTTCCCCACGGCGGTCGCCCTGGCCGACGGCCGCGTCCTGATCGTGGGCGGGTTCGATGTGTCGGCCGGCAAGGTCGCCGGCTACCTTGCCTCTTGCCAGTTGTTCGATCCGGCAACGGACAGCGTGACGCCGACCGGCTCGATGAGCAGCCCGAGACTGGTCGCCAGCGCAACGCTCCTCACGAACGGCCGCGTTCTCGTGGCGGGCGGCGTGGACGGCGGCGAACAAGGATCGGTCGACACCGCCGAGTTGTATCAGCCGTAGGCGGGCGTCGACGGCCCGAATAAGCGGCCCGAAGGGCGGCCGAAGCCCGCGCCGTGCTCGGCTAGCCCAGCAGCGCGGGGATCGCCTCGAGGGGAACCGGGTCGGATGCCACCACGATCGCCCCTGCGGCACGAACGCGGGGCGCGATCGACGCCACGTAGGTTCGCGCAGCCGGTTTCTTGGCCTCGAGGACCCTGGTGTCACGCAGCAGCAGCCAGGCGCAGGTCAACCAGACGGCCATGTCGACCAGGTCGCAGGCGTAGTAGTCGACCCGGTCGCGCTCGGGCTGAGCCTTGAGCGCATCGACCGCCTTCTGGAAGAGGGCGGTGCACTCGACCAGGATCGCCTTCTCGGCGGCCATGTCGGCCGGGTACTCGGCAGCCTGCCACTCCGCGAGGAGCGGATCGAGCGAGTGGTTGAGCAGCTTGCCGATGGCGGCAACCACCTGCAGCTGGCTCGTGCCCTCGTAGATGTTGGTGATTCGAACGTCGCGGAAGAGCCGCTCGATGTTGAACTCGCGCATGTAGCCCACGCCGCCGTGGACCTGCATCGACTGGTAGCAGACGCGATTACCCGTCTCCGTGGCGCAGTACTTCACCATCGGAGTCAGCGTCTCGGCGAGCGTCTGGCATTGCTTGTGCCGGGCACGCAGAGCGTCCAGGTTCGGCGCCGTGGCCTCGGCGAGCGCCTTCTCGTGAACCTTCCACAGGTCCACCCAGCTGGCCGTTTCGGCGAGCAGGGCCCGGGCCGCCTGGAGGTCGACCTTCATGGCAA
The DNA here is from genome assembly GCA_963814125.1 of uncultured Chloroflexia bacterium. GTDB lineage: Bacteria > Chloroflexota > Limnocylindria > Limnocylindrales > CSP1-4 > Fen-1039. Next base: position 815,627 of record CAWFBR010000010.1, on the reverse strand, counting down.
GCAGGAGCCGCCCCACGGCCGGCAGCGCCCGGATCGGCTTGCCGAACTGGATCCGCTCGCTGGAGTAGCGGTCCGCTTCGCGGTACGCGGCCTCGGCGATGCCCATGGCCTGGGCGCCGACTGCAAGCCGGGCCCCGTTCATGAGATTCATCGAGTAGCGCATCAGCCCGAAGCGGCGCTTGCCGAGCAGGATCGCGGGCGTGTTGTTGTACTGGATCTCGCAAGTGGGCGAGGAGTGGATCCCCAGCTTGTTCTCGATGCGTCGGATCTTGACGGTATCGTCCTTCTCCACCACGAACATCGACAGGCCGCGGGCGTCCGTCGAGCCTTCCTCACTGCGGGCCAGGACGAGCGATACGTCTGCAAGTCCGTTGGTGATGAAGCGCTTGACGCCGTTGAGGTGCCACTGGCCGGTCGCCTCGTCCAGCGTGGCCTTGGTCGCCACGGAGCCGAGGTCCGAGCCGGCGTCGGCCTCGGTCAGGACCATGGCGCCCGAGACTTCGCCTCGCGAGAACCGCGGCAGAATCCGCGCCTTCGTCACCTCGTCGCCGTACTCCTCCAGGCAGGAGGCGATCTCCTGGAGGCCGTAGACCGTCATCAGGCCGCTTTCGGCCCGGGCGACGATCTCGACCATCATCTGGTAGATCGATTCGGGCAGGTTCAGGCCGCCGAACTCGCGCGGCAGCATGGCCCCGAATAGCTCGGCCTGGCGCAGGGCTTCGATGGCCTCCAGCGTCGGCGCGGCGTAGGTGACCTCGCCGTCCTCGAAGTGGGCTCCCTCTTCGTCCGCCTCGGCGGCGCGAGGAGCGACCCGTTCGCCGCAAACCTCGCCCAGGACCTCCAGAACGATCCGGTAGTTGTCCTTGGCGTCGGCGTAGTTGCGCGGCGCGGCGGGGTACCGGTCGGTCTCGGAGTAGCCCTTCTCCTTGAGTTCCAGCGCCTCGCGCAGGTCGAGCTGCTCCAGCCTGAACTGCAGATCGGGGTTGTCGAGGAAGAAGTTCTCGCTCATTCGGCGTCTCGCTGTTCCGTGGAGGGCGTGGCGAGCTCGGGCTCGCCCAGCGCGCGCTCGCGCAGGGTCTTGATGATCAAGGGCAGCACCTCCGCCGCGTCGCCCACGATCCGGTAGTGGGCGACCTGGAACATCGGCGCGTTGGGGTCGGTGTTGATGGCGATGATCTTGCTCGACTGGTCCATGCCGGCCCGGTGCTGGATGGCGCCCGAGATGCCTGCGGCGATGTAGAGGCGGGGCCGGACAGTCGTGCCGGTCTGGCCGACCTGGTGCTCGCGGCCGATCATCCCGGCATCCACCGCGGCTCGCGAGGCGCCGACCTCGCCGCCGAGCAGGTTGGCCAGGTCTTGCAGCAGGGCGAACTCCTCGGCGCTCGAGATGCCCGCGCCGCCGGACACGATCACGGGCGCATCCTTGAGCTTGACGGTCGACTTGCGAACCTGGCGGCTCAGGACCTCCAGGGCGAAGTCGCCCGGTTCGAACGACGGAGTCACGGCCTCGACAACACCCTTGCGGCCGGCGTCGGCGGCCGGCTTGCGCATGACCCCTTCCCGGACAGTGGCCATCTGGGGCCGCGTGTTCGGATTGACGATCGTGGCGATCAGATTGCCCCCGAACGCGGGCCGGATCTGATAGAGCAGGTTCTTGTAGGTCTTGTCTTCGCGCTTGACGTAGTAGTCGCCGATCTGCAGATCGGTGCAGTCGGCGGTCAGTCCGCAGCGCAGGGCGCTGGCCACCCGCGGCGCGAAGTCGCGGCCGTTGGGCGTCCCACCGATCAGGAAGATCTCGGGCTTGCGCTTGCGCGCCTCCGTGATCGCCACTCGCGCGTAGGGCAGAGTGCGGTAGCCGGCCAGCTCGGGATGGTCGGCCAACAGGACACGGTCGGCGCCGTGATGGATGACGTCCTGGGCCAGCGCGTCTACGTTGTGGCCGCAGAGCAGACCCACAACTTCGTACATCCCGGCGGACGCCTGGCCCAGCTGGTCGGCCAGCTCGCGCGCCTTGCCGGTCAGTTCGAGGCTCACATCGGCGATCTGGCCGTCGGCGTGCTCGATGAATACCCAGATGCTCTTCTGCTCGGTCATGTCGTCCCTACCCGACGATGTATTCATGGACGAGCTCCGCCACCATGGCCGCGATGGCCTCGGGCGTAGGGGCGATTGTCTTGCTGTCGCCGCTCTCCAGGACCACGAAGTTGACCTTGTGGACCTGCGTGGGCGAGCCGGCCAGCCCGATGCTCCCCTCAGTCGCGCCGACGTCGTCGGCCGTCCAAACGGGGATCTTGAGGTCGCGCTCGGTGAGGAACTCGTCCAGGGACGCGTCCGTCTCGAACTCGGGCCACTGCGCGCGGATTGCCGCGTACTCGCCCGGGGCGGCGGCGAGCTTGCGCTCCATCCGGCGGCGCACCGATGCGGGGCGGGGCGTGTTGGCCGAGCCCACGACCGTGAGCAGGCACGGCATCTGGCAGCGGACGACCTCGGTGCCGGAGTCGAGGGCTCGCTGCGCGGTGATCTTGCCGTCGGCGATCTCGATGATCGACTCGGCGTAGGTGATCTGCGGAATGCCGAGCTTTTCGGCCGTCTGCGGGCCTACCTGGGCGGTGTCGCCGTCGATAGCCTGACGTCCGCACAGGACGAGGTCGACATGGCCGAGCTTCTGGACGGCGCATTGCAGGGCGTAGGAGGTCGCAAGGGTGTCCGCGCCGGCGAACTTGCGGTCGGTCAGCAGAACGACCTTGTCGGCGCCGCGAAATAGCGACTCGCGGAGGATGTTGGCCGCCTTGGGCGGTCCCATCGTGATGACGGTGACGGTCCCGCCTTGGCGCTCCTTGATCTGGAGGGCCATCTCGAGGGCGTTGAGGTCTTCCGGGTTGAAGATGGCCGGCAGGGCGCCGCGGTTCATCGTGCCGTCTTTGGTCATCACCTCGCCGGTGATGTTGTGCGTGTCGGGCACCTGCTTGACCAGGACCACGCAATGAATCGGTCTGGAGTCGGTCATCAAATCTCCGGAGGCGGCTCGGCAAACGCCGGGCGGATTATGTCGAGGCTCGCGGGTTCAGGTCGGCTCCCGGGTTCAGGTTGGCTCCCGGGTGGCGGGGAACCGATGCGGGACGGCCGCGCGGTTCCGGTGAAGGATACCCGGCCGTGGGGTGGCTCGTGGCCCGGTATTTGGAGGGGCGTTGGAACGCCGGCCACGCCTGCTTCCTTGCGCCGCCGGCCTTGGGGCGACTTTGGTGCGCGGCGGTAGACTGGCGGAAACTGGCTGCACCCTGCTGCGAGCGCGACGCTCGAGGCGGCGCAACCCGGTCTCGGTGCTCGACACCAGGAGGGCGTTCGGATGACCGCGACGTCTGAGCCCCGGCTCAAGATTACCTACGCCACGCTGCGCAACGACAACGAGCAGCTCCACGCCTCCTACGACGCCGGCCTCGCCACGGCTCGCGGCGAGCTGGGCGGGGCCCACGGCCTATTCATCGACGGGGAGTGGCGCCCCGCGACGGAGACCTTCGAGAAGCGTTCTCCGATAGACGGCGCGCTGGTCGGCACTTTCGCGAAGGGAACGCGCCAGGACGTGCGCGTCGCCATCGCGGCGGCCCGCGCCGCAGCGCCGCATTGGGCCGGGACGCCCTGGCGGGAACGTGTCGCGATCATGCGCCGCATGGCCGACCTCATCAGCGAGCGGCAAATGGAGCTGGCGGCACTGATGGCCATCGAAGTAGGCAAGAACCGCCTCGAGGCGCTCGGCGACGTCGAGGAGACGGCCGATTTGATCCGCTACTACTGCGACCAATTCGAGGCCAACGACGGCTTCGACCACGCCATGGGCAACCTCGGCGACGCGACTGTTCACACCCGGTCCGTGCTGAAGCCGCACGGCGTCTGGGCGGTCATCAGCCCGTTCAACTTCCCGATGGCCTTGTCCGGCGGACCTGCCGGCGGGGCGCTCGTCGCCGGCAACGCCGTCGTGTATAAGCCCTCCAGCGACGCCCCGCTATGTGGCGTCAAGCTGGCCGAGACCGCGGCCGAGGCCGGTTTGCCGCGCGGCGTGTTCAACATGGTCACCGGGCCCGGTCCGGTCGTCGGCGCCGAGCTGCAGGAGAACGAAGGCATAGACGGCCTGCTCTTTACCGGCTCGTTCGAGGTCGGCTTCAACCACGTGTTCAAGGAGTTCAGCCGGCGCTACCCCAAGCCGGTCATCGTGGAGATGGGCGGCAAGAACCCGGCCATCGTCAGCGCTCACGCCGACCTCGAAGAGGCAGCCGAGGGCGTGATGCGGTCTGCTTTCGGGTACGGCGGGCAGAAGTGCTCGGCCTGCAGCCGGGTATACGTTGAAGCCCCGGTCTACGAGGCGTTTCTCGAACAACTGGTGGCAAAGACGAAGGCGATCACCGTGGGCGACCCGACCGACCGCAAGAACTGGCTCGGGCCGCTCGTCAACGCCAAGGCTTTGGCCAAGTACGAGGCCGCGACGGCCGAGGCCCGCCGCGACGGCCGAATCCTCTTTGGCGGCGAGTGGCTCAGCGGCCCCACATATCCGAGCGAGTTGTACGTGGCCCCGACGATCGTCGTCGACCTCCCGCCCGAGCACCGCATCTGGAGCGAGGAGTTGTTTGTCCCGCTCGTCGCGGTAGCGTCGGTCGAGTCGCTTGACGAAGCCTTCGCGCGTGCCAATGCTACGGTCTATGGCCTCACCGCCGGCTTCTTCAGTGAGGATCGCGCGGAGATCGCCCGCTTCGAGGAGGCGAGCGAGGCCGGGGTCATCTACATCAACCGCCGCGCGGGTGCGACGACGGGCGCGTGGCCGGGCATCCAGCCGTTCGGCGGCTGGAAAGGCTCCGGCACCACCGGCAAGGCCTCCGGCGGCCTCTACTACGTCCAGCAGTTCATGCGCGAGCAATCGCAAACCCTCGTCGACTGACGAGGCCTCGTCGACTGACCGTGCGAGACGGCGACTGACTGTGCGAGGCGGCGACTGACCGTGCGAGGCGGCGACGACTCCGCTCCGCGGGCCCGTCGGTCGCAACCGATCCGACCGGGCGACCCGGGCCGAACCCGCCACCAGGAGGCAAGACATGGCGTTCAACGAAGACATCGTCAAGCGGGCGAAGGCCAACAGCTACTTCCGCGAGGTTCTGGCTACGGGCCCGAACAGCCAGGTCGTGGTCATGAGCATCCCGCCCGGCGGCGAGATCGGCGACGAGGTCCACCATGACGTGGACCAGGTGCTCGTCTTCGTCCAGGGCGAAGGACAAGCCATCCTGAACGGAGAGAAGAGCGCGGTATCCGTCGATCGTCTGGTGCACGTCCCGGCCGGAACGCAGCACAACTTCGTGAACACCGGCAGAGGCGACCTCCGGCTGTACACGATCTACGCTCCGCCGGAGCATGCCCCCGGCACGATCCACAAGACCAAGGCCGAGGCGGACGCGGCTGAGCACGGGGGCTGAGCACGGGGGCTGAGCACGGGGGCTGAGCACGGGGGCTGAGCACGGGGGCTGAGCACGGGGGCTGAGCACGGGGGCTGAGCACGGGGGCTGAGCACGGGGGCTGAGCACGGGGGCTGAGCACGGGGCTTCGTCCGGGAGATCGACGGGTGGTCCGGGCGCAGGCCCGGGTTGCCCGTCCGCAACTATTTCCGTCGCTTACCAATGCCAGGCGTATTGTCCGCAATCCGTGTCGCATTGCCGCCCAAAACGCCGATCTCCAGCGCTTGATCCGGAGAAGCCACAAGGGAGGGGTCGGGCAGCCGGACGGCCTGGCCCGTTCTGGTCCCACCCGTTCGCGTCCAACACGCCCACCACTGGTATCTGACGGAAACCGAGCGCATCCTTCGCGTCCCACGCCCACCACTGGTATCTCACGGAAACCGAGCGCATCCCTCGCGTCCCACGCCCACCACTGGTATCTGACGGAAACCGAGCGCAGGCGGGTGGCCCTCGGCCCGTTCAGCCCGCCCCTCGGCCCGTTCGGCCGGCCCCTCGGCTATACTTGTCCCCACTATCCAGGATGCATAAAGGCTATCCATTCAGGCGGCCGCTGCGCCCGTCCCGCAGCCGCCTCAAGCCCAGTCGAGGTGCACCGTGACCCAGGCTCCCGGCAAGCCCGCCCATGCCTCAGCCGCTCCTCACATCGTGACCGAGCTGCCCGGCCCCAAGGCGCGGGCCCACCTCGAGTTCGACCGCCTGTGGACCTCTCCCAGCGTACCGCGGGCCTATCCGGTCGTGCCGATCCGGGGCGAAGGCTGCACCATCGAGGACATCGACGGCAACGTCTTGCTCGACTTCAACGCCGGCATCGCAGTCACGTCCACCGGTCACTGCCACCCGGACGTGGTTGCCGCAATCCAGGACCAGGCCGGCAAGCTGATCCACTACAGCGCCGACTTCTACCTGCCCATCTACGCCGAGATGTGCTCGGAGCTGGCACGAATCGCCCCGATCGAGGAGAAGTGCCGGGTCTTCCTTGGCAACTCCGGGACAGAAGCGGTCGAAGGCGCGATCAAGCTCTCCCGTTTCGCCACCAAACGCCAGTACATCGTCGCGTTCCTGGGTGCGTTCCACGGCCGCACCTACGGCTCCGTGTCGTTGACCGCCTCTAAGGCGAAGTACCACACCGGCTTCGGGCCGATGCTCCCGGGCGTCTTCCACGCCCCGTTCGGGCACGTCGAGGACCTCAAGTGGTTCGACGAGGTCCTTTTCGACAAGCTCGTCTCGCCCGAAGAAGTTGCGGCGATCATTCTCGAGCCGATCCAGGGCGAGGGCGGCTACGTTGTTCCCGAGGACGGCTTCCTCGCGGGCGTGCGCGCGATCTGCGACAAGCACGGCATCCTGCTCATCGCCGACGAGGTCCAGTGCGGCGCCGGGCGGACCGGCAAGATGTGGGCCATCCAGAACTGGAACGTGGAACCGGACATCGTCGCCACGGCCAAGGGAATCGCCAGCGGCATGCCCCTCGGCGCGTTCATTGCCCGCGAGTCGCTCATGACCAAATGGGGCCCCGGGGCCCACGGCACCACGTACGGCGGCAACCCGGTGGCCTGCGCGGCCTCGCTCGAGACGATCAAGCTGCTCGAAGGCGGGCTGATGGCCAACGCTCGGGCGCGGGGAGACGAACTCCTGCGCGGGCTTCGCGATCTGCAGAGGCAATTCCCGGCGATCATGCGCGACGTGCGCGGCATCGGCCTGATGATCGGCGTGGAGTTCGACACGCACGATCACGCCGAAGCCGTCGAATGGGCCAGCTTCCAGCGCGGCCTGTTGACCCTGGGAGCCGGCCATTCGGTCGTGCGCATTTCGCCGCCACTGGTACTGACCGCGGACGAGGCGGCTGTGGGACTGAGGCTATTCGGCGAGGCGGTTGCGGAGGTCGCGGCGAAGGCCTAAGGCCCGGGCCCGGGCCCGGCGAGGCGCGGGCCTTGGAAGCCGTGCCATCATGGTTTCGCTTGATCCGCAGGTGATCGCGAGGTGAGCGCCGATGAGTAAGGTCGCGTCGATGCGCGACGCCGTCGCCGCCCTCGTCCACGACGGTGACGTCGTCGCCATCGAAGGTTTCACGCACCTGATCTGCTTCGCCGCCGGGCACGAGATCATCCGGCAGCGCAAGCGCGACCTGACCCTGGCGCGCCTCACGCCGGACCTGATCTACGACCAGATGGTCGCGGCCGGTACGGCTCGAAAGCTCATCTTCAGCTGGCTCGGCAATCCTGGTGTAGGCGGCCTGCACGCCATCCGCCGCCGCGTGGAGGCTCCTGCGGGCGAGGCTCCTGCGGGCGAGTCTCCTGCGGGCGAGGCTCCTGCGGGCGAGGCTCCTGCGGGCGAGGCTCCTGCGGGCGAGGCTCCTGCGGGCGAGGCTCCTGCGGGCGAGGCTCCTGCGGGCGAGGACGCCGATCCCGCGCCGCTCGAGCTGGAGGAGTACAGCCACTTCGGGATGGTCGGCCGGTATACGGCCGGCGCCTCGAACCTGCCTTTCTTCCCGCTGCGCTCGTACTTTGAAACGGACCTGCCCAGGGCCAACCCGCTGATCCGGCCGATTCGCTCGCCCTACGGCGACGAGACCGTGTACGCGGTCCCTCCTCTGAAGCCCGACGTGACCGTAGTTCATGCCCAGCGCGCTGATGTCGACGGCAATACGCAGATGTGGGGCCTGCTCGGCTGTCAGAAGGAGGCCGCCTTCGCCGCGGAGCGCGTGATCGTCGTCGTCGAAGAGCTGGTCGACGAAACCGTCATTCGGGCCGATCCCAACCGCACCGTGATCCCCGGCCTGATCGTGGACGCGGTCGTGGTGGAACCGTGGGGCGCACACCCCTCCTACGTCCAGGGTGCCTACGATCGAGACAACCACTTCTACCGCGACTGGGAAGCCATCAGCCGCGATGCCGCCACGACGGCGGCCTGGCTCGACGAATGGGTTTACGGCGTCGGCGGTCGGGCGGAGTACGTCGAGAAGCTCGGGGCCGAAAGGCTGGCCTCGCTGCGACCCTCCGGCGAGGCGCCCTCGGGTTCGGTCGACTACGGGGTCTACGAATGAGCGAGCCGAACACGGCGCGAGTCTCCGGCCCGAACGGGGACACTGCCGCCGGCCCGAACGTGGCCGCCACCCCCTTCACGAAGTCCGAGATGATGATCGTGGCCGCGGCCCGCGAGCTGGCCGGCCAGCGCGTCTGCTTCGTCGGGGTGGGCCTGCCGAACATCGCCGTCAACCTGGCCCGACTCACCGTCGCCCCCACGCTCGAGCTGGTGTACGAGTCGGGCGCGTTCGGTGCCAAGCCCGCCCGCCTGCCCCTCTCGATCGGCGACCCGACCATCGTCACCGGTGCGACGGCTGCCGTCTCGATGTTCGAGCTGTTCAGCTTCTATTTGCAGGGCGGCCTGGTGGACGTCGGGTTCCTCGGCGCTGCCCAGATCGATCGCTTCGGCAACATCAACAGCACCGTTATCGGCGAATACGAGCACCCCAAGACCCGGCTTCCGGGTTCCGGCGGCGCGTGCGAGATTGCGATCAACGCCCGCCAGGTCTTCGTGATCATGCGTCAGTCGAAGCGCTCGTTCGTCGACCGAATCGACTTCCGGACCTCGCCCGGCAACCTGGGCGGAGCGGAGACGGCCGCCCGAACGCGGCGCGAAGAAGGCTGGCTCGGCTCGGGGCCGTCGGTGGTCGTGACGGATCTCGGCATCTACCACTTCGACGAAACCGGCGAGATGCGCCTCGATTCGATCCACCCGGGCGCCACGCTGGCTCAGGTTCGCGACACGATCGGCTGGGAGCCCAAGGTAGCCGACCCACTCCCCACGACGCCCGAGCCCACGGCCGAGGAGCTGCGCCTGATCCGCCAGGAGCTCGATCCGGAAGGCGCCTACACGAAGTAGGGGAGTGCAATGCGAGCGCGGCGCGAATTCGGCCTCCGCGATCGGGGCGCGCGTCCCGCTGGCTCTGGCGCCGTCCGCGTCAGGTGGGCCCTACCGCCGAACCGCCTCTGGCTTGCCTCGGACGACCATAACCGGGCAATGGGCGTGGCGGACCACGTAATCCGAGACGCTGCCGATCAGGAACCGGCTGACGCCGCTGCGGCCGTGCGACCCGACGACGATCAGATCGGCGTTCTCCGCGTCCGCGGCGGCGACGATCGCGTCGCCGGCCTCACCCTCCCAGACCAGGAACGTGGCGTCGACCCCGGCGGCCTTGGCCCGTTGCACTATCGACTGGGCCTTGGAGGTCAGGGAATCGCGCGAGTCGGCCACCGCCGTGCCGGTCGAGGCCTCGGATGGGCGTGACGCCGCCGAGAGGACGCTGACTACCAGGAGGCGCGCCTGGACCTGGGTCGCGAGATCGATCGCCTGATCGCTGGCCGGCTCCGACGCAGGCGATCCGTCGGTCGCGAACAGGATGACTTCGAGCTGAGGCATACGCTCTCGTGGGCCGAACGAGCCGACTTGCTGCCAGCCTCGTGTCCGGCGATGGTGGGCGCGCTTCGGGGGAGGGCCAAGGGACCTCCGGCCCGTTCCCGCAGGCACAAAGGTCCCCGGCGGTCGCCGAAGCGGGTGGGGATCTGGCTCGCCTGAGTGCGGCGTCGCGGCAGCGCCCCGCCCGTTCGTCCTGTTTCGGCGGACAGGTGGCAAATCGTGTGCATGACGGCAGATCGGGCCTCCTGCTAGGCTCCGGTTGATGACCATCTCGAATTCGACGCCGAATGCGAGCCAGAGCGCCCCCGGCCTGCTCGGGTTGCGGGACGTTGCCGACGCGCTGGAGCTGTGGCAGTCCGATCCGAGCCCGGACAGTTTCGAGCGCCTCGATGGCGGATTCGCTCGCGTGATCAGCAGCTCCGGGCTCGGCGGCGGCCACCTCCACCTCGATGCCCCGCCTCTCACCGAGGTGGAGTTGCGAGCCGGCAGCCTTCTCGACCAGGCGGCGGAGACGGCCGGACTTCGAACGTATCAGCTCCGGTTCGGCGACCGCGTCCTGGCGACCCTGCAGCTCGACGCTCCGCCGGGAGCCGTCTCGACCGTCGACGAATGCGCCCGCGGTCTCGAGCTCGTGGTCGGATCGGCATGGTCCCGGGCCCGAGCAGGCCGGGCTTCCGACGAGCTGGCCGCTTTCGACAGCGCCACCCGCGGCATCGCCGGCGTCCTCGACCTGGACCGGGTGCTTCAGCTGATCACGGATCGTGTGCGCGAGCTGGCCCACGCCCAATACGCGGCTCTCGGGATCGTGGACCAGGAGGGCGGATTCGAGCGCTTCATCACGAGCGGCATCGCCCGCGCCGAGAGGGAACGGATCGGGCCGCCGCCGCGCGGCCTCGGGCTCCTGGGCGCGATTGCCCGGCAGAGTCATCCGGTCCGGGTCCACGACATCGCCACCGATCCCCGACGCAACGGTTTCCCGCCCAACCACCCGCCGATGAGCACCCTGCTGGGGGTTCCGATCGGAATCAAGGGCCGCTCGATCGGCCGTCTCTATCTCACGAACAAGCAGCCGTCCGGCGATTTCACCGAGGACGACGAGCGGCTGGTCGAGATGTTCGCTCTGCACGCCGGCATCGCCATCGAGAACGCGCGGCTCCACGAGCAGGTTCAGCGTCTGGCGATCGTCGACGAACGAGAGCGTATCGGGCGCGACCTGCACGACGGCATCATCCAGAGCATCTACGCCGTGGGCCTCTCGCTCGAGGACGTGCCGGACCTGATGGCGGACGAGCCCGAGGTGGCCAGGGCTCGAGTCGAGCGGGCCATCGACTCGCTGGACCAGTCGATCCGCGACATCCGCAACTTCATCTTCGGCCTGCGGCCCGAGCTGCTCGAGCAGGCGGGGCTGGTCGGCGGGCTCGCGGCCCTTGCCGACGAGTTCCGTGTCAACAGCATGGTCGACATAGACCTGGACACCTCCGCCGCCGAGGAACTGGACCTGCCGCCCGACGTAACCGGCCAGCTGCTCTCGATCGCCCGCGAGGCGCTCAGCAACATCGCGCGCCATTCGAAGGGGACGCGCGGTACCGTCCAGGTCGCTTCGCGTGGCGGCCACCTCAAGTTGGTCGTCAGCGACAACGGCGTCGGCTTCGACGCGGGCAAGTCGCGCAGCGCAGGCCACCAGGGCCTGGTCAACATGCGAGCGCGCGTTGCGTCGATCGGTGGCAGCCTCGACATCGAGAGCGGCCCCGGCCGTGGCACGCGTATCATCGTCCAAGTGGCCCGTCGCGATCTTGCAAGCGGCGAGGCCGCGGATCGAGGAGACGAATGACCGACCAGACCGAAGCGCGCCCCCTGCGGCTGCTCGTGGTCGATGATCACGAGGTCGTCCGCCAGGGCCTGGTTTCGTTGCTCGAAAGACGCGAGCACTTCCAGGTCGTGGCCGAGGCCGGCACTGCCGCCGAGGCTTTGGAGATGGCCCGCAAGTTCGAACCGGACCTGATCGTGATGGACGTGCGCCTGCCGGACGGCTCCGGTATCGAGGCCTGCCGCGAAATCCGCGCCGAATTCCCTCAGACCCGGGTCGTCATCCTGACCAGCTACCCGGACGAAGAAGCCGTTCTCTCGGCGATCATCGCCGGCGCGTCGGGCTATCTGCTCAAGCAGATCCGGGGACGCGATCTCGTCAGCGCCCTGGAGTCGGTCGGCCGTGGCGAGTCGCTGCTGGATCCGGCCGTGACGGAGAAAGTGCTGGACAGGGTCCGCCGCATCGCGACCGGCACCTATACCGACGAGATGGCGCAGTTGACGCAGCAGGAGCAGAAGATCCTGCTCCTTGTCGCCGAAGGAAAGACGAACAAGGAGATCGCCTCGGACGTCTTCCTGTCGGACAAGACGGTCAAGAACTACGTCAGCTCGATCCTGTCGAAGCTGAACCTCGAGCGGCGCGCCCAGGCGGCCGCGTTCGTTGCCCGCCATCGCATGAAGGGCGGCGCGTAGGCGACACGCCCCGTACACTCCGCGTCATGCGAATCGTCAGCGCCGATGAGGCAGTCTCAGGAATCAAGTCGGGCCAGCAGGTCTTCATGCATGCCGCGGCCGCGACGCCGTCCGTGCTCCTTGCCGCCCTGGTGGCCCGTGCCCACGAGCTCGAGGACGTGAAGATCGTCCACATGCACGCGGAGGGCCCCCATCCTCACCTCGACCCGAGCATGCAGGGCCACTTCCTTCACAGGGCCCTGTTTATCGGGCCCAATGCACGCAAGGCGATCAACGAGGGCCGGGCCGAGTTCATCCCCGTCTTCCTCTCGGACATACCCGTCCTGATCGACCAGAAGCTACTGCCTCTTGACGCGGTCCTGTGCAATGTGAGCCCGCCCGACGAGCACGGCTTCTGCTCGCTGGGAACGTCGGTGGACGCGATGCTCTCCGCTATCCGCAACGCCCGAACGGTCATCGTCCAGCTGAATAAGTCCATGCCTCGAACCCTGGGCGACAGCTTCGTTCACACAAGCAAGATCGACTACGCGGTGGAGGTGGATCAGCCTCCCTACACCTACGCCAGCGGGGAGCCAAACGACATCGAGCGCCGGATCGGCGAGTACGTGGCTGACCTGATCGAGGACGACGCCACGCTGCAGATGGGAATCGGCGCCATCCCGAGCGCGGTGGGCCGGTGCCTCGAAGGCAAGAAGGACCTCGGCGTCCACACCGAGATGTTCACCGACGTGCTGGTCGATCTGGTCGAGCGCGGCATCGTGACCTGCGCGCACAAGGAGATCAACTGCGGCAAGATCGTGACCTCGTTCATGATGGGCACGCAGCGGCTCTACAAGTTCGTCGACAACAACCCCATGGTCGAGATGCGACCGGTCGACTACACCAACGATACGTCGGTTATCCGGCGCCTCAAGCGGATGACGGCGATCAACTCCGCGATCGAGGTCGACCTGACGGGCCAGGTGTGCGCCGATTCCATCGGCCACCGCATGTACAGCGGGGTCGGCGGTCAGATGGACTTCATGCGCGGCGCCGCGCTCGCCGAAGAAGGCCGGGCCATCATCGCCTTGCCGTCGACGGCCGCCGACGGCAAGTTCTCGCGCGTTACGGTCACCCTCAAGGAAGGGGCCGGCGTCACCACGACGCGTTCCCATGTCCGGACCGTGGTGACGGAATACGGCGTGGCCGAGCTGTTCGGACAGAGCTTCCGGGAACGGGCCAGAAGGTTGATCGCGATCGCTCACCCCGACTTCCGCGACGAACTCACCTCGTACGCAAAGAAGTACCACGAGCTCTAGTCGCGACAGAGGGAGCCGCTCGGCGGCACCCGCTGTGGGTTTGCGGGCCGGCCAGGGCCGCCAGTCACCTCCAGCTCGGCGGGCGTTAAAAGGACGAACGCCGGGCGTCCCCTCCGGCGTTCGTCACGAGCGGAAGTTTGGGCGTCCCCGCGGACCCTGCGCAGTGCCGAATGGCCCTCCGCCACGGGCATGTCGTACCCGCCCGAACTGGCGTCCGGAGGCGGTAGAGAGGACCCGCCGGACACCGGGAGTTTCGGCCCGCCCGGACTACCCCGGCGGCGAAAGTCACCTGCCCGTAAGAGCAGTCTGTGCCTATCCTCGATTGTGCTCGTGCGGGCCATATGGCCCCCGGTCTTAGGGAGCCCTGTCGCTAGGGGTCGCGCAGCCCCCGGCGCACCCTTACCCAATGCTCGCCGACTCCCAAATACCTCTGCGCCGACTGCTCATCGTGAGTCAGCACCGGGCCGCGACCGAGGCACTCTGCGATCACCTCTCGCGCCATGGCTTCATCGTCGCTCAAGCGTCGTGTGAATCCGCGGCCCGCGAGGCCGCCACTGCCCGGCCGGATGTGGTGCTGCTCGATGCCGACGTCGCCGGGGGATGGCGCCCTATGGCGGCGGCACTGCGCGATCTGATTCCCGCGGAACGGATCGCCGTGCTGGCCTCGTACTGGCATGCGGACGAGCAGCGCGAGGCGGTCGCCAGCGGGATTGGCGGCACCCTGCTCAAGCATTTGGATGGAAGCGCGCTGGCCCGCCAGTTGCGCGCATTGAGTGAACCGACCATCGTGACGAACAAACCGACTCCAGAATTCCCAGGCATCCCAGCCATCATCGACGGCTCGGAGGCCATCGCCTACGTCGAGACCAGGATCAGCGACGGTGCTTGCGCCTACCCGATCACCCCCTCGACGACCATGGCGGCGGTCTACCAGGTGGCCGTCGCCAACGGCACCCCCAACCTGTGGGGAACGCACCTGAAGTTCATCGAGCCGGAGTCGGAGCACTCCTCCGCATCGGCCGCCGAGGGCTATGCCCTGGCGGGCGGCCGAGTGACCAACTTCACCGCGGGGCAGGGCCTCATCCTCATGAAGGAAGTCCTGTACGTGATCGCCGGCAAGCGCCTGCCCGCCGTGTTCCACGTCGGTGCCCGCGCTCTCACCAGCCAGAGCCTGAACATCCACGCCGGCCACGACGACCTGATGGGTGTCGCCGACGCCGGATGGGGCATGTTCTTCGCACGCAACTGCCAGGAGGCGGCGGACCTTACGGCGATCGCCCGGCGCGTGGCCGAGGACGGCGAGACGCCGTGGTTCGTGGCTCAGGACGGCTTCCTCACGACTCACACCATCGAGAACGTCCAGCTTCCCGAAGACGACCTCCTCCGCCGCTTCGTCGGCGATCCGCGGGAGACCGTCCGAGACCTGTTCGATACGGAAGACGCCCTCATGTCCGGCGTGGTCCAGAATCAGGACTCGTACATGAAGGGGCGGATCGGACAGCGGGCCTGGTACGACCGCCTGCTCGAGATCACGGAGCGCGCGATGGCGGAGTGGACGGCCCTGACCGGCCGCCCCTACGGGCTCATCGCACCGTACCGCACGGAAGACGCCGACTACGTCATGGTCTCGATGGGGACGATGGCCGACACGGCTCTCGCGGTGGTGGACGCCCTCCGCGCCGATGGCCGAAAGGTCGGTTGCGTAACGGTCACCAGCTTCCGCCCATTCCCGGCCAAGCAGCTGGCTGCCGCGCTTCGGAACGCCAAGGTGGTTGCGGTCGTCGAGCGGACCGACGAGCCGGCGGCGGCGGACAATCCGCTCACCCGAGAGCTCAAGTCGGCCCTTGCCGATGCGGCCATGGACGGCGCCCCGCTGCCCCGTGTCGTGTCCGCCTCCGCGGGCCTCGGTTCACGCGATATCCAGCCCGGCGATCTCGCGGCCGTGTTCGATTGGATTGCCGACGAGAAGGCCGTCAAGGCGCAGCGTCGGGCGTTCCTCGGCATCCGCCATCCGCTCGCCCTGGCCAACAACGGTCTGAACATCCGGCCCAAGGGCGCCTACAGCCTGCGCGGCCACTCGGTCGGCGGTTTCGGCTCCGTGACCACGAACAAGCTCGTGGCTACGACGGTCGGCGAGCTATTCAACCTGCACGTCCAGGCCTACCCGCGCTACGGCTCGGAGAAGAAGGGCTTGCCCACGACCTACTTCCTGACAATCGCGGAGGAGCCGATCCGGCTCCACAACGAGCTCACGGAAGTGGACTTCGTTCCACTCTTCGACACCAACTCCTTCAAGCAGGGCGATCCGCTGGCCGGTCTCGTCGACGGCGGCACGGTCTTCGTGCCGACCCCTCTGACCGACCCGGACGAGATCTGGGCCGCTCTCCCGCCCGCAACGCGCGCGGAGATGCTCGCCCGCAAGATCCGCCTCCTCGCCCTGGACACCGCGTCGCTGGCCATGAAGTACGCACCGCGACCGGATCTCGAGATCCGGATGCAGGGCGTAGCGCTGGTGGGCGTTTTCCTCAAGGTCTCGCCTTTCGCCGAGCGTGCCGGTCTGGACCGCCCGGCTCTCATGGAGGCCGTGCGCGGCAACCTGACTCGTTTCTTCGGCAAGCGTGGCTCGTCCGTGGTCGACGCCAACCTGGCCGTTATCCAGGGCGCGTATGACGGCGTGATCGACGTCACCGCAGCGCTGGCCGCGAAGGCCGCCGTTCCTGCCGCCGAGGCCACACGATGAACCACGCTCGGACCGTCGGCGAGGTCATGACGGCCAACCCGATCTCGATCGTAGAGACGGCGTCCCTCGCGGAGGCCGCCAAGATCCTCGACACTCAGAAGATCACGGGTCTTCCCGTCCTGGATGCGAGCGGGGCTCTGGTTGGTGTCCTGAGTCAAACCGACCTGGTCCGAGCAAGAGCCAACCAGCAGTACGTTCAGAACTGGCCCGGCCTGCCCGTGGGGCAGATCATGACCAGGCCGGCGCTCACCATCTCCGTAACGGCCAGCCTCGAAGAGGCCGCCCGTGTCATGGATGGGCGCCGAATCCACCGCCTCGTCGTAACAGACGGCGCGGCCACCCCGATCGGAATCATTTCCGCCAGCGACCTCGTGCGGTCGTGGCTGAAGTAACCCGAAGACTGAGCGAGCGATGACCGAGACGATTGCGACCAAGAACAACGGCCACAGCCGGGCGCCCATGGCGGACATCTCCAAGCTCGGGGCCGGCCCCGGGTTGATCGCACCGCAGACCCTCGACGTCAAGGCGTATATCGACGACTTCAACACGACCGTCATCGATGCCTATCGCCGCGGCGTTGCCGATGTCGATCTCCCGTCCGACATGGGCGTTGGGCGGAGCCTCATCGCGCCCTCGACCGCGGGCACACGCAACTTCAGCGCGCTCTCACCGCTGATCCCGGCCCTCGTCGCCGAGAAGTGCGTCGGTTGCATGGCCTGCGTCAGCGCCTGCCCCGACAGCGCCATCATGGCGACAGCCCAGCCGAAGGGCTCGCTGGCCAGGGCGATCGATTCGTTTGCCGCGACGCAGCCGAACCCGACGCTGGCAGCTACCACGGCCAGGTCCCATTTCGTCCACACCACGAAGTACGCCGACGTGCCCGCCAAGCGCGGCATCGAAGGGGCCGACTTCGGCCTCTTCATCGACCCGCTGCACTGCAAGGGGTGCGCCGAGTGCGTGGATGTATGCGTGGCCCAGGGCCACGACGCTCTCGTCATGGCCGAGAAGGTCGACGCCGAGGCAAGCGGAGAGGGCACGCTCGAGCGCTACGGTCGAGACATGGCCTTCTATCGGTCCTTGCCCACGACCCCGATCGAATACCGCAACGAGAAGGCGCTGGCCGACATCATGCTCGGCGAGCACGCGTTCGGCTTCGTCGGCGGCGGCGGCTCCTGCTCCGGTTGCGGCGAGGGGACCGTGGTCCGCATGGTCGTGGCCGCCACGCTTCAGGTGCACGGACCGCAGAGCATGGGCATCGTCGCCGAGACGGGCTGCAACACCGTCTTCGCCAGCACCTACCCGTACAACCCGTTCACCGTTCCGTGGACCAACTCGCTATTCGAGAACGGTCCGGCGGATGCCCTGGGCATCCGGTTGCGCTGGGACCAGGCCGGTCACGCGGATCGGCGGCTGTGGGTCTTCGGCGGCGACGGAGCGATGTACGACATCGGCTTCCAGTCGTTGTCGCGTCTGGCCGCGTCGGGTCTGGATATCAAGGTTCTCGTCCTCGACACCGGTGTCTACTCGAACACCGGCGGTCAGACGTCGACCGCATCCTTCACCGCTCAGGTTTCGAAGCTCTCCGCCTACGGCAAGGCCGAGCACGGCAAGCAGGAGAAGCGCAAGGAACTGGGCCGAATCATGATCGCCCACGGCGATGCCTACGTGGCCCAGGTCGCGGCCTGCAACCTGAACCATCTCTACAAGGCCGTCATGGAGGCCAACGCCTACCCGGGCCCGGCCGTCATCATCGCCTATACCCCGTGCATGCCGGAGCACGGCATCGCCGACGACGCCGCTAACCGCCAGGCCAAGCTGGCGGTCGAGTCGCGGGCCTTCCCGCTCTTCACCTACGATCCCCGCCGCGGCGGTTCGCTCTCGGAGCGCCTGTCGCTGCAGGGCAACCCGGCGGTCAAGGAGGACTGGTCGAAGAACCCGGACGGGACCACTTTCGACTTCATCTCCTTCGCCCGCACCGAGGGCCGCTTCGGCCAGCATTTCGACAAGGAGGGCAACCCCTCCGCCGAGCTGCAGGCCTCCCAGGAAGACCGCCTGGGCAACTGGCGGACCCTCCAGGAGCTGGCCGGCATCCGCTAGGGCGGGCGAACAGACCCGCGGTCAACCGAACATATCTGCGGTCAACCAAAGCCGCACGCCGTCACGACAGAACCGGGGTCACGTAAGGAGCCCCGGTTCTGTTTCTGTCCCGAGACAGCTACGCGGCCGGCATCGAAGGAGCAGTCCGTGCCCCGGCGTCCGAGCGGCCGGTTTCCGAGCGGCCGGCGCGGCCGTCTGTCCAGGCGTCGCGGCGAAGCAGCGGCACCACCCCGACGACCATGATCAGGGCCGTGTCCGTTATGTACGGAAGGGCGATCATGGCCGCGACCGGGACCACCCATCGGGCGTCGTAACGGGCCGCCACGACGGTCATGACCGAAGCGATCACGAGGCGCGGCAGAAGGGGAAGGACGTGGATGGCGAAGCCCGGCTCGGAGTAGCCGGCATTGCTCTTCAGGACGTTGACCCAGTCAAACCACAGATTCGATGAGAACGCGAACGACACCGCGACGACCGCGGCCGTGGCCGCGAGCGCGATGAAGAGATTCCGCCACTCCCGCCGAACCAAGAACCACAGCAGGCCAACCCCGGGCGTGACCTTGGTCAGCAGCAGGAACGAGTACGTCCACGGCCAGCGGAACCCGGCGACGACGGCGAGGGCCATGGGCAGGAAGATGTTTCCGCTCGACAGGTAGTGTCTGGGCACCGCCAGCAGGTCGACGCCCGGCACGAGGAACGTCGCGAAGAGCAGGCAGGCCAGCCACGGCCGCGCCATCCAGGTAAGGAGCGCGGTCAACAGTCCGAGCCAGATGGCGTGGAAGAGAAGCCAGGGCAGGGAGAGCAGGGGCCACAGAGCCTGGTCGAAGGCGGGAGAGTAGAGGTAGCCCTGGGGCGCGGCGCCCGATGCGGTCGCGTTCTGGTATAGGTGCTCCCAGCGGATGCTCTGCCAGTAGCCGTACGCGTCGCCCTCGTAGACGTTGCGCAGGTAGTACAGGTACACGGCGGCAGCCATCAAGATCGCCAGAGTGAGGACACCGCGCCTGACCAGCGCTCCGTCCGCCCATCTGCGGGCATCGGCATATCGGCGCCGGAACGGCCTCGGGACGAGCCTCGGGGCAGCGTCGAGCATTCGCGGAATCCTCTCGGTCTCGCCCGGGCGTCGGCGTCGGGCCTGCGACCGCAGTCTAGCGTGGCCGCCCAGCGAGTTCGCGGCGCCCGCTAAGCCTGGATGCCCGCGCCCACGGCTCCGGCTTCGAGACCGGCCGAGAACGCGCCGAGGTCGGCGCCGACCACCTCCGGCCGCTTCCGGCCCGCCATTTCACGCAGGGCGGCGCGAATCGACTCCGGGGTCACCCAGCCCAGCCGCGCCACCAGGGCGCCGAGTGCGACGACGCTGACCAACCTGTCGTCTCCACCCCTGGCCGCCAGTTCCGTACAGGGGAGGCGCATCTCGTGGATGTCACTCCGGCTGCCTCCGTGATCGCCGGGTAGCGAGCTGTTGACGATCAGCAGACCGCCCTGGGCCACGAGCCGACCGAACTTGCGAAGCGACGGCTGGTTCATGACCACCGCCGCGTCGAACTCGTCCACGACCGGCGAGCCGATCGGTTCCTCGCCGATGATCACGGTGCACGAGGCCGTGCCGCCGCGCATCTCGGGACCGTACGACGGGATCCAGAAGACCTCCAGGCCGTCCTTGATGGCGGCCCTGGCGAGAACCTGGCCGGTGAAGAGGAGGCCCTGGCCGCCGAAACCGGCGAAGACGACGGAGTGCTCCATCTCAGGCCTCCGGATCGGTGGCGGCGCTGGAGGTCGCCACCGGACGAGCCCCGGCCGAACCGGCAGCCGCCGGCAGGGGAGCCGCCCAATGGGCCGCCCGAGGAGCCGTGCGATCCACGACGACACCCAGCGGATATGCCGCCACAACCGGGCCCTTCAGGTGTTCGAGCGATTCCTGCGGCGTCATGCCCCAGCCGACCGGGCAATTGGACAGAGCCTCGACGAGGGCGAATCCGCCGCCTTCAATCTGGACCTGGCACGCCCGCTTGATCATCGCCTTCAGCCTGCCGATAGAAGGGACGTCGGCGACGCTGCCGCGGGCCGCGTAGGTAACGCCCGGCAGCTGGGCCAGCATCTCGGTGATCCGGATCGGGTGGCCCGTCAGCGCCGCGTCGCGGCCGCCCGGTGAGGAAGTGGTCCGCTGCCCGAGGAGAGTCGTCGGGGCCATCTGGCCGCCGGTCATGCCGTAGATGCCGTTGTTGACGAAGATCGCGGTGATGCGCTCCCCGCGGGCCGCGGCATGGACGATCTCGGCCGTCCCGATGGCGGCGAGGTCGCCGTCGCCCTGGTATGTGAGGACGAAGGCGTCCGGGCGTACGCGGCGGATTCCCGTGGCTACGGCCGGGGCGCGGCCGTGCGGCGCTTCGACGAAATCGACGTTGAGGTAGTCGTAGATGAAGACCGCGCACCCGACCGGGGCGACAGCGATCGTGTGGGCCGGCAGGTCCAACTCGGCCATCACCTCGGCCAGGAGGCGGTGGATCACGCCGTGGCCGCAGCCTGGGCAGTAGTGAGTGGCGCGGTCGACGAGTACGTCCGGTTTGCGGTAGACCAATCGAGCCGCCGCGGCGACGGCATGCTGCGTGGTCATGGCCGTTCTCCCGAGTGCACCGCGTGGCCCGACCGGGCTCGTTCGACTCGGCCTCGCAGGGCCTTCAGCGCGCCGAGGACTTCATCCGGGGTCGGCACCAGGCCGCCCATTCGGCCGTGGAAGGCCACCGGGCAGCGGCCCTCGACCGCCAGCCGGACGTCTTCGACCATCTGTCCCGACGAAAGCTCCACCGTCAGGATTCCGTGCAGGTGCCGGCTGAGCCGGGCCAGCTCGCGCTCGGGGAAGGGCCACAACGTGATCGGGCGGAATAGGCCGACCTTCATGCCCTTCTCGCGGGCTCGGGCGATGGCAGTGCGGGCGACCCGTGCGGAGGTGCCGTAGGCGACGATGGCGAACTCGGCGTCATCCAGCTGCCAGCTCTCCCAGCGGGTCTCGCGGCGGGTAATCTCGCGGTACTTGTGCTGGAGGGCCAGGTTGCGGCGCTCCAGGACCTCCGGGTCGAGGTCGATCGACTTGACGACCCGTGCCGGGCGGCCTGCCGCGCCCGTCAACGCCCAGTCGAACGCATGGCGCTCGGGCGTTCGGAACCGAAGCTCCACGGGCTCCATTGCCTGGCCGAGGATGCCGTCTGCCACGAGCATGACTGGAGTTCGGTAGCGCTCGGCCAGCTCGAAGGCCGTAGACATGAGCTCGATCGCCTCGCCGATCGAGGCGGGGGCCAGGACCGGGACGCGGTAGTCACCGTGGCCGTGGCCTTTGGTGGCCTGGAAGTAGTCACTCTGGGACGGGCCGATGCCGCCCAGGCCCGGGCCGGCCCGCATGACGTTCACGAGCACCACGGGCGTACCCGAGCCGGCCATGTAGCTCATTGCCTCTGCCATGAGGCTGATGCCCGGGCTGGACGAGGAGACCATCACTCGGGCGCCGGTGGCTGCCGCGCCCAGAGCCATGTTGATGGCGCCCAGCTCGCTTTCCGCCTGGACGAAGACGCGCCCCAACTCGAGCATCCGACGAGCCATCCACTCCAGCAGCTCGGCCTGGGGTGTGATCGGATAGCCGAAGTAGGCATCGCAGCCGGCCTGGATCGCCGCTTCGGCGATGGCCTCGTTGCCCTTCATCAGCACTCGCGCCCGTCGATCGGCCTCGATCTCGTCCTCGGTCCGAGCGACGTCGACGCCCGGTTCACGCAGTCCTGTCATCGCGACCGCTCCTGTCTGGGTGCGGCCCAGACCGTGAAGACGGCATCGGGGCAGACCCTGGCGCAGAAGGCGCAGCTGGTACAGGCCGCGGCGACGGTCAACTCAACGGGGTGGTAGCCGAGGAGATTGACCCGGCTCCGGTCCAGCGCGAGGACGGCCTTTGGGCATGCGGCTACGCACAGTTCGCAGCCCTTGCAGTGATCCTCGGCGATTACGAGAGGCGTCCACGGCCGGGGGGGCCGGGCTGCCATGGCAATTGGACTGATCGCCATTCGCTTTTCGCTTTCGGGTGCGGAACCCGTGGCCGAACGGGCCGCGGATCTTGCGATCCGTGGCAGTCCCGCGCACGGGACTTGTTGACCGTAGCGTCGCGCGCGGCGTTGCCACGGGCAAGGGCCGAACGACCTGTAGGCCCGGGTGAAGGACGAGTCGGCGCTGGATCCGCGCCCAGCTCGTGCCGGTGGCATACTGCCCATGGACTGGGGCGATACACAGGCGATTCCTAGGCCCTTCTGCCGGTCACGGCGAGACGCACTCGAGGGCCTCGATGGACGACGAATCACCCCCGCCAGATAGGCGCGAAACCTTCACCAAGGCGCCGCCTGTCGGTTTCGACCCCGACGCCGTCCGGCCCAAGCCGGTCCGTGCCCACTTCCCCGGTGAGGAGCCGCCGAAGGGCCTGCGTGCGAGCGATCTCGGGCCGGGTGACGAGTCCGAGCCTTACATCCGCCGAGCCCTCCTCGGCGAGCCGTTCGACGACCCGTTCGCCCCCGGCAGCGTCCGCTGCGTGGCATGTGCCCACCGGTGCGTGCTTCGTCCCGGCCGGCTCGGCATCTGTGGCGTCCGCCAGAACCGCGGCGGCTGGCTCTACACCCTCGTGTATGGCCAGGTCGTCGCCTCGAAGGTGGAGCCGATCGAGAAGAAGCCCTTCTACCACTTCCTGCCGGGCAGCTTCGCGCTCTCCATCGCCACTCAGGGCTGCAACTTCCACTGCGCCTTCTGCCAGAACTGGGAGATCTCGCAGGCGCACCGCGAGGGGGTCGTCCCGGAGACCCGCCAGATCACGCCCGACCGCGTCGTCGAAGAAGCCGTCGCAGCGGGCGTTCGAAGCGTTGCGTACACGTACGTGGAGCCGACGGTCTTCATCGAGTTCGCGCTCGATTCGATGGTTCGGGCGCGGGCCGCCGGCCTCCGCAACCTGTTCGTCACGAACGGTTACGAGACTCCCGAGGCGATCGAGCTGGTCGCGCCTTACCTGGACGCCGCGAACGTGGATCTCAAGGCTGCCAACGACCGTTTCTACCGCCGCGTGTGCGGGGCGCGCTGGGAGCCGGTCCGCGACTCGGTGATCGAGATGCGGCGGCGCGGCATCTGGGTGGAGTTGACCACGCTCCTGATCCCCGGTCTCAACGACGGTCGGCGGGAACTGCGGGCGATGGCCGAATGGATCGCCACCGTGGTCGGCCCCGAAACTCCCTGGCATCTCACGCGCTTCCAGCCCGCGTACAAGCTCCGCGAGCTTCAGCCCACGCCGGCAGCGACTCTGGTCGAAGCCGCGAAGATCGGCCGTGAAGTCGGCTTGCGGCACGTGTACGTCGGGAACGCGCCGGAAGCGGAGGAGGCCACCACCTCTTGTACCCTCTGCGGGGAGCGGCTAATCGCGCGCGCCGACTACGCCGTCACCGAGTGGCGGTTGGTCGAGGGCCGCTGTCCGAACTGCAAGCTCGCCCTGGCGGGCGTCGGCCTGGAGGACTCACCGGTCGTCGTGTGAGTGGCGGGCGACGTGCCGCCCCACTCTTAGCGATGCGGACCCAGTCGGGACGGGATGACGTCGCCGACCGGCGAGCCCGTTTCGGTCATGTACTCACAGTGGACGTGGTGACCGCGTTCGGGCGCCGATTCGGTCGGTCCGAATCGATCAATCGGCCATCACTGAGCGTGGAATTGTCGCCCACTCGGTCGCGATGGCACAGAGCGGCCCTACATTCGCGGATTAGCACGCCTGCTGTGCGTATCTGGCAGAAACGAGGGAGGAATGCGCGGTCCCACTCTTAGCGATGGGGACCTAGTCGGGACCTTCGGCATGAGGTGCGGGCCGCTCGGCAGGCGGAAACTGGAGCGACAAGGTGTGAGATATACGTGGGCGAACGGCGTGGCCGTGCGCCCAACGGGCGGATTAGCCCCGCTCCGGAACGTCCCCAACGGAGGTTCGACCGAATGCACGAGGCAGGTCTGGCGCGAGGCGTGGCGAAAGTGCTGCGCGAGGGCGGCCTGCGTTTGGGACAGGTCCGGCTGACCGTCCGTGGTGGCCACCACGATCCGGTCGAGTTCGAGCGCGAGCTGCGCACGTACCTGGCCCTGGAGATGCCTGAGGACGCCGCGGCCGTGGCGAGCCTCCCGATCCGTCGGGTTCCGTTTGGACACTACTGTCCGACCTGTGACGCCGAGTTCGGATCGGCCGAGTTCGCCCCGGCCTGTCCCGAATGCGGTGCCGAGACCCTCCCCGACCTGGCGAACGAGCAGATCGACGTCGAGCCGCTGGAGGCTGTCCCGTGAAACCAGCACCGTACGGCGAGCGGGTCACGCGGGCGATCGAAGTCCGGGGCGTCGTTCAGGGCGTCGGCTTCCGGCCGTTCGTCTGGCGTCTCGCCGCCGAGCTGGGACTGGACGGCATGGTCATCAATCGAGCCGGACAGGTCGACATCGAGGTTGCCGGCACGGAGGAGGCGATCGATGCCTTTACCCGCCGGCTTCAGTCGGACGCCCCGCCCCGAGCCCGAGTGGAGGCGGTCGTGGTTTCGGCGTCGGAACGAGAGATCGCCGCCGGTTCGGGTTTCGCGATCGAGGAGAGCGAGGCGGTCGCCTCGACCGAGCGCCTGTTTCCCCCAGACATCGCCACCTGCGACGACTGCCTTCGCGAGCTGCTGGACCAGACAGATCGGCGGTATCGGTATCCGTTCACGAACTGCACCAACTGCGGCCCGCGGGCCACGATCATCGAGGACCTACCGTACGACCGGGCCCGGACCAGCATGCGGGAGTTCCGGCTCTGCGCAGCGTGCGAGGCCGAGTACCGCGACCCGGCGAACCGCCGCTTCCACGCCGAACCGGTGGCGTGCCCCGATTGCGGTCCGCAGCTGAGCTACCGCAGGCCGGGCGACGCTGCCCCGGTGGCGCACCGCGAAGAGGCACTCCAGGCTGCCTTGGCCGATCTCCGAGAGGGGCGAATCGTCGCGGTCAAGGGGCTGGGTGGCTACCACCTGGCCTGCGATGCCACCGATCCTGTCGCCGTGGCCCGGCTGCGCGACCGTAAGCAGCGCTGGGCCAAACCGTTCGCGGTCATGGTTCGGGACGTCGAGTCAGCGCGCGCACAGGCCGATATGTCGCCGGAGGAAGAGGAGCTGCTGACGTCGCCTGCCCGACCGATCGTGCTCGTCTCGCGCCGCAGCACGAGACGCGTCGAGCGGCGCCGGGACGGGCCGTGGGACGCCCCGGCCCTGGCGGACGGCGTAGTCAACGCCGACCCTACTCGCGCCGCGGCCCTGAATCGCCGCGTGGGGCTATTCCTGCCCTACACGCCGCTGCATCACCTGCTGCTGGAGGGCCTGGGTCGGCCCATCGTCCTGACCAGCGGCAACCTGTCCGACGAGCCGCTGGCCACCGACGACGCGGAGGCGCTGGACCGGCTGTCCGGGATCGCCGACTCGTTCCTGGCCCACGACCGTGAGATCCGGGCTCGCTACGACGACTCGGTGACCCGGGTCGTGGATGGGCGCGAGAGTCTGATCCGCCGCGCCCGCGGTTACGCCCCGGACCCGCTCGACCTGCCCATCGCCACGCCCGAGACGCTTCTGGCCGTTGGCGCCGAGCTCAAGCACACCTTCGCCCTGGCTCGCGGAGGGCGCGCCCACGTCGCTCCCCACACGGGCGATCTCGAGGATCTGGCGACGTACCGCGCCTTCGAAGGCAACCTCGCGCATCTCGAGAAGCTGCTCGATCTGGAGCCGGCCTGGGTCGTCCACGACCTGCATCCCGCGTATCTATCGACGCAGTTCGCGGTCGGCCACTTCCCCGCGAACCGGCGTATCGGTGTGCAGCACCACCACGCCCACGTCGCCTCCGCCGCAGCCGAAGCCGGGCTGACCGGCGAGTTCATGGGCGTCGCGTTCGACGGCCTCGGTATCGGCGACGACGGCACATTCTGGGGCGGCGAGGTGCTCGTGGCCACTCTCGCCACGTACCGGCGGGTGGCGCGGTTCGGCCGAGCGGCGATGCCGGGCGGGGCAATGGCGATCAAGAAGCCGTATCGGATGGCGCTGGGCTATCTGCTTTCGGCCGAGGCGTTCGAGACCGGAGGCGGGGTCGCCGACTGGATCGACCCGGAGCTGACGCGCCCCTTCCTCGATAGGCTCGACCGGCGCGAGGTCGAGGTCGTTCGAGTCCAGCTCGCTCGCTCGCTCAACGCCCCGGTAGCCTCGTCGGCAGGCCGCCTGTTCGATGCCGCGGCCAGCCTGCTGGGGATTCGGGACGTCGCCGAGTACGAGGCGCAGGCGGCCGTGGAGCTGGAGCTGCTCGCGGAGGGTGGGAGCGTCCGACCCCTTCCGTTCGAGATAGCCCGGCGCGAGGGACTGCTCGTATACGACCCGCGGCCGACGCTCCGTGCCCTGCTCGAGGGCCGCGCCGCGGGAACGCCCATCGAGACGCTCGCGGCCCGTTTCCAGGAGACCGTGGCCGCCGTTACCCGCCAATTGTGCGGCGAGATTCGCACGCAGACGGGACTGCGAGCGGTGGCGCTCTCCGGCGGCGTGTTCCAGAATCAGTGGCTCGCGACGACCCTCGTCCGGCGCCTCACCCGCGACGGCTTCGAGGTCCATACCAACCAGTGTGTCCCGGCGAACGACGGCGGCATCAGCTACGGTCAGGCCGCGGTGGCAGCCGCTCGTCTGGCCGGAGCCTCATAGCGTGCGTACTCGGGTGCTGAATCCAGGTGGCTGCGGCACCGGCAAGGAGAGCTTCGAATGTGCTTAGGCATCCCCGGCAAGGTGGTCGAGATCCGCGATGACGGGCCGTTGCGGATGGCCCTCGTCGACTTCGGGGGAGTGCGCAAGGAAGCGTGCCTGGCCTACGAGCCGGAGGTCGCGCTTGGTGACTACGTCATCGTCCACGTGGGCTTCGCAATCAGCCGCGTGGACGAGGCTGAGGCGCTGCGGACGCTCGAGATGATTCGGGCGATCGACGCCGTGGAAATGGCGCAGGAGTTGGGCGCAATGGGACCGGATGTCGTTGCACCGAATGCCGGCGCGCCAAATGTCGGCGCCGGTTCGGGCGCGCCTCCGGGCGCCGGTTCGGGCGCGGCATGAAGTACATCGACGAGTACCGCGACGCGCAGCTTGCCCGCAAGCTGGTCGACGAGATTCACCGCGTGACCACTCGACCATGGGCCCTGATGGAGGTCTGCGGCGGCCAGACTCACACGCTGGTCAAGCAGGGGATCGACGAAGCCTTGCCCGCCGGCGTGCGGATGATCCACGGCCCGGGCTGCCCCGTTTGCGTAACGCCGCTCGAGCAGATCGACAAAGCCCTCGCGATCGCCGCCAGACCGGAGGTCATCTTCACCAGCTACGGCGACATGCTGCGGGTGCCGGGATCGACGACGGATCTGCTGAGCCTGAAGGCCCGTGGCGCCGACGTCAGGATCGTCTACTCGCCGCTCGACGCGGTCCGCATCGCGGCGGCCAATCCCGAACGGCAGGTCGTCTTCTTCGCGATCGGCTTCGAGACGACCGCGCCCGCGAACGCGATGGCTGTCTGGGAGGCGGCCCGCCTCGGCCTGGACAACTTCTCCGTGCTGGTCAGCCACGTCCTCGTGCCGCCGGCGATGAGCGCGATACTCGAGTCACCGACCTGCCAGGTGCAGGCGTTCCTGGCCGCGGGACACGTCTGCGCGGTCATGGGCTGGACCGAGTACGAACCGATAGCAGAGCGCTACCACGTCCCTATCGTTGTCACGGGCTTCGAGCCGCTGGACCTGCTGGAGGGCGTTCTGATGGCGATCCGCCAGCTGGAATCGGGGCGGGCGGTCGTCGAGAATCAGTACGCCCGGGCAGTGAAGCGGGAGGGCAACCTGCAGGCTCAGGAGACGGTCTTCCGGGTCTTCGAGATCGGTGACCGCAAGTGGCGGGGCATCGGCATGATACCGGCGTCGGGCTACCACCTGCGGCCGCAATTTGCCCGTTTCGATGCCGAGGCGCGCTTCGACGTGGGCACGATCACCACGGCCGAGCATCCGGCCTGCATCGCCGGGGCGATCTTGCAGGGGACGAAGACGCCGCTCGACTGCACTGCCTACGGAGTGCTCTGCACTCCCCAGAAGCCGCTCGGGGCGCCGATGGTGAGCGCCGAGGGCGTGTGCTCGGCCTACCACGCTGCGGGACGCGGGCTGGCGACCCCCACCGCATTCCCGCTATACGACCTGGCGCGGAGCAAGTCGTGAGCACGCGAATCCCCGGGTCCGATCCCTTCGGGCCGGCGGCCACAGACCCGGCCGTGCCGGCGGCCGCCCCTGATCCGGCGACTGGTCCGGAACCGGGCCTTCCTGATCCGGCCGTGCCGGCGGCCGCCCCTGATCCGGCGAACCTGGTTTGCCCCGCGCCCATCCCCGAACTCGCCCGGGTCCTGCTGGGCCACGGGTCGGGCGGACAGCTCTCGGCGTCGCTGATGCGTGACGTAATCGGGCCGGCCCTTGCGGCGGCTGCTCCGGGCGGGCCGCTGAACGATGCGGCCGTGGTGGAGGTGGCCGGCCAGCGGCTCGCCTTCACGACCGATTCGTTCGTCGTCAGCCCGCTCGAGTTTCCCGGCGGCGACATCGGCGAGCTGGCGGTGAACGGCACGGTCAACGACCTGGCAATGATGGGCGCGCAACCACTGGCACTCTCGCTGGCGTACGTGATCGAAGAGGGGTTGCCGATCGAGGAGCTTCGGAAGGTGACCGAATTGGTGGCTCGAGCTGCCGTTCGGGCCGGCGTGGCGATCGTCACCGGAGACACCAAGGTTGTCGACCGTGGGGCCGCGGACGGGCTATTCGTCAATACCGCGGGCATCGGGTTGGTACCGCCGGGGGTGACGGTCGGGGCCGATCGCGCCCGCGCCGGGGACGCGCTCATCCTCTCGGGCCCTATCGGCCTGCATGGCGTGGCGATCATGAGCGTTCGTGAGGGACTGGACTTCGAGGTAGCGATCGTCTCCGACACGCAGCCGCTGAACGAACTGGCCGCGGCGATCGTGGCTTCCTGTCCGGAGGTCCGCGTCCTACGAGACCCGACCCGCGGCGGCCTGGCGTCGGCCCTCAATGAGATCGCCGCCGCCTCCGGCGTGGGCATCGACCTGCGCGAGGAAACGATCCCGATCCCCGGCCCCGTTCGCGCGGCTTGCGAGATGCTCGGTCTGGACCCGCTCCACGTCGCCAACGAGGGCAAGCTCGTGGCCGTCGTGCCCGTTTCCGCGCTTGACGCCGTTCTCGCGGCCATGCGCTCGGTCCCGGAAGGAGCGGAAGCAGTTGAGATCGGCCGTGTGGTGGCGGACCATCCGGGCATGGTCACGATGCGCACGATCGTCGGTTCGCAGCGGATCGTGGACATGCTGGTTGGGGAGCAGCTGCCCCGTATCTGCTAGCCGATCCGATACCGCTCTGTGCAACCCGTCGGGTAGCGAATGCCTGCCTTCCTGGGTAGCGAGACACTTAATCGCTGGATACCCGGTGATGGGCGGACACGGCCAGCGAGGAGCAGAGATGGGCATTCGGCGATCGATCTGGACCATCGTCGCATTCGCCTTCGTCGTGGCTGCCTGCGGTGGCAGCGCTTCGACGCCGAGCCTGGTTGACTCCTCGGGCGTCAGCTCCGGCTCCTCGAGCGTCAGCCCCGGCTCGTCGAGCGCCGCCTCGGCGGGCCTGCCGGACCTGCCCGCTGCCGGGGGCGGATCGTGCAAAGTGGCGGTCACGGGTGACACGGCGGTCTCATGGGATAGCCCTCAGACGACCGGCACTCTTCTGGTGACCTACTGGCTCGACCAGAGCGACCGCGACTTTCTCAGTCTGGGCGCGGGTGAAGAGTACCTGCTCATGAACTGCCAGTCGGATAAGGGCACGGTCTCGCTGTACACGACCAACAACACCACCGGGGCCCAGTTCCCGGAGAGCACCGGCACTTACGTGATCGAAGCAGGAGGCATTCTGTCCGAGAGCAAACCGGGGGAGATCCAAGCTCTCGTCACGTTCCCCGACAAGTCTCTGTGGCGAGTCACCGACCCCGGCGTCTTCGAGGTCAAGACCTTCGACGCAGGCCATTTTGCGGGCACGTTCACGCTCAAGATCGGCAAGGAGAGCGAAGACCTCCAGTCGATCGTGGGTACGGCCACGGTTACGGGCACTTTCGACCTGGCCTGCACGGGTAGCGCCTGCAAATAGGGCAAAGACGGCGGGCGACCGCGGCGGGTAAGCGCCGGGCGACCGCGGCGGATAAGCGCCGGGCGACCGCGGCGGGTAAGCGGCGGGCGATCGTGGCGGGCCATCCTGCGTGTGCGCAGGCAGCGCCGGGTAAGCGGCGGGCGACCGCGGCGGATAAGCGCCGGGCGACCGCGGCGGGTAAGCGGCGGGCGATCGTCGCGGGCCATCCTGCGTGTGTGCAACAGTCCCGCGCCGGGTAAGCGGCGAGTAAGCGCCGGGCGATCGTGGCGGGTAAGCGGCGGGTAAGCGCCGGGCGATCGTGGCGGGCCATCCTGCGCGTGTGCAACAGTCCCGCGCCGGGTAAGCGGCGGGTAAGCGCCGGGCGATCGTGGCGGGCCATCCTGCGCGTGTGCAACAGTCCCGCGCCGGGTAAGCGGCGGGTAAGCGCCGGGCGATCGTGGCGGGCCATCCTGCGCGTGTGCAACAGTCCCGCGCCGGGTAAGCGGCGGGTAAGCGCCGGGCGATCGTGGCGGGCCATCCTGCGCGTGTGCAACAGTCCCGCGCCGGGTAAGCGGCGGGTAAGCGCCGGGCGATCGTGGCGGGCCATCCTGCGCGTGTGCAACAGTCCCGCGCCGGGTAAGCGGCGGGTAAGCGCCGGGCGATCGTGGCGGGCCATCCTGCGCGTGTGCAACAGTCCCGCGCCGGCAACATTCTGAGGTTGGTCAGGAGACGTCGGGGTTTGAGGCAGGTCGACCTTGCCGAGCGGGCCGGCGTCTCCCAGCAGACCGTCTCGCTACTCGAGCGCGGCATGATGGACTACATGAGCGTGCGCACTCTGAAGCGGGTAGCGGAGGCACTCGGAATCACGGTCGATCTCGCGCTCGGGTGGAAGGGGCCCGAGCTCGAAAGGCTGACCGACGCCAGGCACGCAAGGCTGGTCAAGGCGGTTCTGTCTCGGCTCGGGCCAGAGTGGAAGGCGGTCGTCGAGTACACGTTCAACGACTTCGGCGACCGCGGATCGGTCGATGTGCTGGGCTGGCATTCAGCGGCCCAGGCATTGCTGCTTGTCGAGGTCAAGAGCGAGCTGGTCAGTCTGGAGGCGGTCCTCCGATCGATGGACGTGAAGATCCGGGTCGTGCCGCGACTGGTCGAGCGCGACCGGCGGTGGCACGCGCGGACTGTCGGATCGGTCATGGTCTTGCCAGACGAGTCCAGTTCCAGACGAGCTGTCGAATTGCTGGCGTCCGTCTTCGATGTCGCCCTCCCGAGCCGAACCGTCTCCGTCCGGCGTTGGCTCACACGGCCGTTCGTTCCCTTGCGAGGCATCTGGTTTCTCGCAGATACCAGTACCAGGCGTGCTGTACGCAATCCAGGCAGCGCGGGGCGGGTTTGCCGTCCAGGGCCGCCTCGGGTCCACGCTCGAGCAGGTGTCGCAGGCGGCTCTCGCCAAACGCTTGAGAGTGGCGCGGGTGCCGAAGCCGTGTCCAGCACCAACCCCATGCGTAGCTGACGGAAACCGTGCCCGAACCGACTACGCCACCAACCCCATGCGTAGCTGACCGAAACCGTGCTCGGCGGGAACGGCCCCGCTGCCGTGCCGTTCGGCCCGGAACGTCGGGACCGCGGCATCTATGCGCAACTGCGCATATGGCGAAGAATGCATGGCATGGCCGAGGCGTAGTGGCATGGCCGAGGCGTAGTGGCATGGCCGAGGCGTAGTGGCATGGCCGAGGCGTAGTGGCATGGACGAGGCGTAGTGGCATGGACGAGGCGTAGTGGCATGGACGAGGCGTAGTGGCATGGACGAGGCGTAGTGGCATGGACGAGGTGTACCGGCTCCAGGCGGAAGTGCTCAAGACACTCTCAAGCCCCAAGAGGCTGGAGATCATCCATCTGCTGGCCGAAGGGCCTCGTGAGGTGGGCAGGCTGGCCGAGGAACTCGGCATAAGCCAGCCCAACGTCTCTCAACACCTGGCGCTCATGCGATCGGCAGGAATAGTGGAGTCGGAACGCGACGGCCGTGAGGTCCGCTACCGGCTGAGCGACCCGGAGATCATCTGTGCCTGCGAAACCATGCGCGGCGTCCTCGTGCGCCGGCTGTCGCGCATCTCCGTGGCCGCCACGCGAACCCCGGCCGAGGTGGTGGCGGGCCGAGCCTCGGCATCGGCGACGGCCGGCCCAAGCCAGACCGCGCATTGAGGATGACGATGGACGAAACGGTCTCGATCGTGCTTTTCTCCGGGACGGACGACAAGCTCCAGGCGGCCGCGACCCTTGCCGCGGGCGCCGCGGCGCTCGGCCGGCCGGTCAAGATCTTGCTGCAGTACTGGGCCCTGGACGCGTTCAGGGCAGACCGGATCGACTCCGATCACGGCCTCGCGGCTGAAGCTGGGGAGGCTGGCAAGGCCGCCTTCCTGGCCGCCGCTAAGGCTGGTCAGGCCCGTTGGCCCGACACGCTCCGAGCCGCCAAGGAGCTGGGAGAGGTGGACGTCCAGGCCTGCTCGGCCTCGATGGCCATGCTCAAGCTCGAGCAGTCGGATCTCGACCCCCTCGTGGACGGTATTGAGGGCGTGGCGGCCTTCTTCATCAATGCCGGCGAGGGCCAAATCGTCTTCATCTAGAGAAATGCGGGCCGCCCGCGAAAGCGGCCGCGAACGAAAGGACGGATTGCGTGGGCAATCTCGATATCAAGCTCAGGGTCGATGCCAGCGGCCTCTCCTGCCCGATGCCGATTCTGAAGGCCAGCCAGGCGATCAAGACCGTCGCCTCAGGGGAGTTGATCGAGGTCGTCGCCACGGACGCCGGCTCGGTCAAGGACTTCGCCGCATGGGCCGGCTCGACCGGCAACGCGCTCGTCGAGTCCGACTCGGCCGACGGGAAGTACCGCTTCGTCCTTCGACGCAAGTAGCAAGGATGCTGGCGGGCGCCGAAACGGGTACCGCCAGGCCTCGAAAGGATCTACCGAATGACCGCCGTCGCCGCTGCACCCGCACCCGCCGCCCAGCTCGCGTCCGAGGGCGCAGTCAAGACCAAGAAGTTCGTCATCATCGACTACAGCGGTGAGCTCGAGAAGACCTGGGCGACCATGATCCTGACCTCCACCGCGGCAGCGATGGATATGGAGGTCTCGGTCTTTGTCACGTTCTGGGGGTTGCAGACCTTCGTGAAGGACAAGAAGCGCATCACAGGCCAGAACTGGATGCAGAAGATGATGTCCTTCATGCAGCGGCCCGGCGTGGGCCACCGACCGTTGAGCAAGATGAACTTCATGGGCATGGGGCCCTGGATGATGTTCAGGCTGGCGAAGAAGTACAACGTCTCCAAGCCCAAGGACCTGCTCGAGATGTCCCAGGCGATGGGCGTCAAGTTCTACCCGTGCCAGATGACCTTGGACATGTTCGGCCTGACGCGAGAAGACCTGATCGACGGAATGGAAGAGCCGGTCGGAGCCGCCACGGCACTGCAGCTGATCACCGAGGCGGACGGGTCGCTCTTCATATAGCCGGTTTGGGCGCAGGCCCGGCGCTGCTGAGTCTGTCGAGCGCGGCCGGGCCGGACTACCGCAGCAGGAAGATGCTTGCCAGCAGGATCGTCAGCACGACTGCCGTGATGGCCGTGTAGAGGCGGTCGCCCTCGGACGCGAACGCGATCACCGAGGCCGCCACGCGAACGACGGGTGTGGCCAGCAATGCCAGCAACCCCAGTTGCGAGATGGCCAGCGGCTCGAGCATGGCCAGCCGCGCCGGGAGATCGCCGAAGCTGGTCGGAGCGATGGGCGCGGGATTGGCGCCCACCAGAGACCCCTGCCAGCCCACGACCAGGGCGGACACGAAGCCGGCTCCGATCAGCGCCGCGCTGATTCCTACGCCGACGGCCAGGACCAGGCTCACCATCACGCGGAAGCGCTCGGGGCTCACAGTCCGAACCCCAATCCGCGCGCGATCGTCTCCAGGCCCACGACCACGAGCACCGGCAGGAAGACCAGGCGAACCGACTTGTTGGAGATGCGGTTTAGCAGTCTGGCTCCGACGACAGCCCCCGTGAGCACCCCCAGCGCGACCGGACCGGCGATCATCGGGTCGACGTCGCCGCGGCCGAGGTAGATGCCGGCCGAGGCGGCCGCCGTGACCCCGATCATGAAATTGCTCGTCGCTGAACTCACTTTCATCGGCAACCTCATGGCCGTGTCCATAGCAATGACCTTGAGCACTCCCGAGCCGATCCCGAGCAGGCCCGACACGACACCGGCAGCCCACATCAGGCCGAACCCGAGCGGTACGCGCCTGGCCGTGTACGTCACCTCCCGGCCGAGTCTGCGGTCAGGGTAGGAGGACGACAGCCTCAGTCGCGCCGCCAGCGCGGAGGGCGGCGAGTCGGGTGGGGTTTCCTCGCCCAGCCGACCCAGTTGAAGCCCCGCCGACAGCAGCAGCACCGCACCGAGAAGCAGGTAGAGCAGCGCCGGCGCCACGATCGCGGCCAGGAGCGCGCCCATCACCGCGCCCGAGGTCGTGGCCAGTTCGAGAAACATCCCCACGCGCATGTCGGTCATGCGGTCACGGACGTATGCCGCGGCCGCACCGGAGCTGGTGGCGATCACCGAGACGATGCTCGCGCCCACGGCCAGGCGGATGTCGACGCCGAAGCCGATCGTCAGAGCGGGGATGACCAGGATCCCGCCGCCGACGCCGGCCAGCGCCCCGATCAGCCCGGCCGCCACACTGATGACGAAGATGCCGATTTCAGACTCGGGCGTCATCGGCGAGGTGGCGAGCCCACGAGGCCTCCTCCATTATCTTCTACTTGCGCAAGTACGCAATGACTGCTAGTGTACCGGAAGCCGGTCGTGCCGGCGAGTACATCGAGGTAGTAATGATAGACAAGGCGGTTCGCGACCCGGAGCGCTTCCGGCTCCACGCCGAGGTGTGCAAGGTCCTGACAGACCCCAAACGGCTGATGCTGCTTGACGTCCTTCGTGAAGGCGAGCATTCGGTCGGGGATCTTGCGCAGGAACTGAGATGCAGCCTGGCCAACGCGAGCCAGCACCTGGCCGTGTTGCGCTCGGCCGGCCTGGTCGACACGCGTCGCGACGGCACGACCATCCGCTACCGGCTGTCCGAGCCTTCGCTCATCGCGGCCTGCGACGTCATCCACGAGATAGTGGAGCGTCGAATGGCCGTCACTCGCGCATCGGTCGCCATGCCGGCCGGTGCCGGCGCGGGCATCTCGAAGGGACGATGACAATGTCCGCCGGATACACCCTGAGCACTCGCGTGGCGGGTTCCGTCTCGGCCGCGCGGCCCCGTGTCGAAGCGGCGCTCAAAGTCGAGGGCTTCGGCATCCTGACCGAGATCGACGTCGCCGCGACAATGAAGTCGAAGCTGGGCGTGGACGGCGTGCCACACCTCATTCTCGGTGCCTGTAATCCGGCGCTGGCCCACAGGGCGCTCGAAGCGGATCCCTCGGTCGGCGTCCTGCTGCCGTGCAACGTCGTGCTCCGCCAGGAAGGCGCAGACACCGTTGTCGAGGCCATGGATCCGATCGCCGTCGTAGGCATCGCCGAGTCCGTCCAGGTCAAACAGGTGGCTGTGGAGGCGCGCGAGCGTCTCGGTCGGGTCATCGCGTCAATGGAGTCGAACTGATGGGCAGCTATCTCTCTCACAAAGCGACCTCGACCGGAGGGACGCATCGAGTCATCGTCTACTCGTCACCAACCTGCGTTTGGTGCGCGCGAGCCAAGACGTACCTCAACAGCCGCGGCGTGCCGTTCCGCGATGTCGACGTCAGCCGCGACGTCGCCGCGGCGCGCAGTCTCGTTCGCCGGACCGGGCAGATGGGCGTGCCGGTCGTCGAGATCGACGGCCGTCCGATCGTCGGTTTCGACCAGGCGCGCATCGACACCGCGCTGGGCCTCCGCGTCAACTGAGGCGGGACCGCCTGGCCGACATGACCGCGCCCTTCACTTCACAGTTGGAGTTGTCAGTGCAGTCTTTCCTACACCGTGGCACGCCGGAGATAAGCGTCGAGGATCTCGAGCGGCTCCTGCAGGCCGGTGGCGTTCGCCTGGTGGACGTTCGCGAGGATTGGGAGTATCGCCGAGGTCGAGTGCCGGGCGCGCTCCACGTTCCGCTGAACCAGTTGCCCCAGCGAGCCGCGAGCCTGCCCCGGGACAAACGGATTCTGTTGATCTGCGAGAGCGGCAGCCGAAGCCTCGCGGCGGCAGATTTCCTGCTGCGGAGCGGCTTCGAAGGCGCGGTCTCGGTCAGGGGTGGCACCTCCGCCTGGGCTCGTACCAACAGGCCGTTGGAGAGGGACTAGATCGTGGTTTCCGACGAGCGACGAATCCAGTGGGACACGCGGCACCAGGCCGGTGATTTCGAGGGCGAGGGACCAAACCCGACGCTGGTGCTGGGGGTGTCCAATCTACCTCGCGGTACGGCTCTCGAGCTTGCCGCGGGCAGTGGCACCAATGCGGTCTGGCTCGCTTCCCAGGGCTGGCTGACGACGGCCGTCGATTGGTCGCCGGTCGGGCTGGCCAACGGGCGTGCCAAGGCGGCCGCCGCAGGCGTGACCGTGGACTGGCAGGAGCACAATCTCTTCGAGTGGTCGGCCCGGCCCCAATCGTTCGACCTGGTCGTGATCGTCTACTTGCACCTGCCACCGGAGGAGCGAGGTCCGGTCTACGCCGCGGCTGCCGCGGCCGTCGCCCCGGGCGGCCGGCTGCTCGTAGTGGGCCATGACCGCCTGCACGCGGCGGAAGGCGTGGGCGGACCAGATCCGGCCCGTCTCTTCACCGCGAACGAGATCGCCGCCGAGCTTGCCGCAGCAGACCCTTCGCTCGAAGTTGAGCGAGCCCAGGTAGTGCGTCGCGTTTCACCCCCGGGCCACGGGCCCGTCGACTCGCTATTGATCGTCCGCCGCCCAGTCACCGAGGAGTAGTCACGTGGTCACCAAGTCATCAGTCGCGCGCCTTGACGGTCCCGGCATGAGCTTCACCGTCAAGACCGGGTCCGGCCACGAGGTCGTGCTCGACGACAGCGAGGGAGATTCCGGCCCGCGCCCGGTGGAGATGCTGCTCGTGGGGCAGGTTGGCTGCACCGGCATGGACGTGATCTCGATCCTGAGGAAGAAGCGGCAGGTCGTGACCGGATACGAGGTATCGATCCAGGCCCAGCAGCGCGACGACCGCCAGCCCGCCATCTTCACGAAAGCAGACGTCGTCCACGTGCTCGAAGGTCCGGAACTCGACGAAGCCGCCGTGCGGCGAGCCATCGAGCTATCGGCCACCAAGTACTGTTCCGTGGCGGCGATGCTTTCCGCCGGCACCGTCGAGATCCACCATCGCTACAGGATCCTCGGCGGTGCGGCTGCGATCGAGGGTGAGGTCTTGGTGAGCGGCCCTCACGCCGATCCGGATGCGGCCGTGCGCCCGCTTCAGCCGTTGCCGGCCGGTGCGACAGGGTAGACGGTGAGAGCGACGCGGCTTCCGGACCTCGGCAGCCAGGGCCAGGGATGGTTCCTGATCCAGGTCGTGCTGTTCGCGGCCATCGCGATGGCAGGCCCGCTGGGACCGGCTTGGGGCGGTGTGCCCCGCGTGGGAGGAGAAGCGACCGGTGCGGTTCTGATCGTCCTGGGCGGTTTGCTTTCACTGCGTGCCCTGATCGACCTGCGCGCGAACTTGACTCCGTTCCCGAAGCCGCTGCCTGGTGCCCAGCTCGTCGTAACGGGCTCGTATCGCCTGGCTCGCCACCCTATCTACGGCGGCCTGATCATGGGCGCCGTGGGCTGGGGCCTGGCGACCGCTTCGCCGGTCGCCCTGGGATTCGCCGCCGCGCTGGCCGCGTTCTTCGACCTGAAGTCCCGCCGCGAAGAGATCTGGCTGACCGAACGGTTCGCGGGCTACGCGGCGTATCGAAGCCGGACGCGCCGCCTGCTGCCCTGGGTCTACTGACCCGCTTCGGCCTCCGGACGCGCTCTCGCGACTCGGTATGTCTGGAGTCGTCCGCTTCGCCCACCGCGGACGCTGGCCCCGGCCTTCTCGAGACAGTAGGCGGCACGGGCGGACAGTCTTTTCGAACGCCTGGTCGCGGCGGCGATGTCGGCCGATGTGAACGGGTCGGGGAGTTCCGGCAGCAGGCACACCAGGTCCGCCGGCACCCGGACCTGGACAGTGTCGACGATCTCGATGAGCCGGCGGTCCAATCGCCGCCACAGGCGCGGGTAGTGACGGCGTTGACCCTCGCCGATCGGCCCGCGCACTTCCTCTTCACGGATCATCACCAGCTCCAACCGGAAGTTGGCGTGGGCTACCAGTTCCGGGAAGGCGACCAGACCGTCGAAGAGATCGATTGCCAGGCCCCGCTTGGGCGACTTTCGTCGGCCTGTTACGGCTCCGTCGGAATCAACGCTCACGAGCCAGCGCTCGGCGGCGATCGGATGGACGAGGACTACCAGGTGCGTTTCTGCCAGTTGTCTCAGTTTGCGAGCGGCCGAGGCGAAGCTTGCAGTCTGGATCTCGACCAGCTCGTCGGGGCGGACGACATCGACCACGAACCCGTCGACCTCTTGCTCGACCAGATCGTTCGGCCGGGCATAGATGGCCTTCAGCGAAGCATGCAGCGAGCCTTCGCGATATGTGGCCAGAGCGGTGGAGGGCATGGACCGCGGCGGGGAGCGACTACGTCCGGTTCTTCTGGACCAGGGCTCGGCCCGATGACTGCCAGGCGTTCATGCCGCCGTCCAGGTTCCAAATGCTCGTGTAACCGAGGTTGAGCAACGTCTGTGCGGCGATCGCGCTCTCGGTCCCGCTCCGGCAGTAGACGAGGATCCTTGCGCCCTTGTCTTGCGGGAGCTGGGATGCGCGGGCCGCCAGCTGGTCGTAGGGAATGTACAGGTCTGTGCCGTCGATCTCGCCGATGTACGGCGTCTTCACGTCGAGCAGGGTGAAGTCCTTGTTCTGGAGCATCTGGGCCAGCTTGTCCGGCGTGACGTTGGTCCACTGACCGCCCTGGCCTTGGACGATCGTTTGCCCGGTGACCGGAGACACGGCGGTGGTGGGGCCAGAGCCGCCCAGTACAACGACTGCCGCGATCACCACGGCGATCAGCGCCACGACACCGCCGCCGATCGCGAGGTACAGGCGATTGCGATTGCCGGCGGCCGGCGCCGCACCCCGCTTCCGGCTGCCCTGCCGCGATCCGGTCGTCTGCTGGTGCGTCTTCCTGGACATCCGTCGCTTCCTCTAGTTGGAGTGGTCGTGCCCGTGGCCGCCGCAGGAGCCGGAGCCGCCGCCACAGCCGTCTTCCCGGCCTGCCATCCGAAGAGAACGGGCCCGAAATGCCGCCATCGCGGACGCCACGTCCGGTCCCTCGTGGACGTAGACCGGCACGCCGGCCTGGGCGAGCCGCGAAATCGCGCCTGCGCCGATCCCCTGGCAGACGACCGCGTCGTAGGCGCCCGGCCCGAGGGCTTCGGACGCCGGCACGCACTCGCCATGGCCGTGCGAGACGGACGGATTGGCGACCGACACGGCCGCGCCGGTATCGGTGTCGGCGACGGTGTAGTAGGGGGCCCGTCCGAAATGGCCGGAGAGCTGGGCTGCGGCGCCGTTGGCATCGACCGTGGGAATGAGCAGTCGCATCGGTTCCTCGAGTAGGGAGAATTGGATCGAGCTTACAGCGCCTGGCCCGGGGCCGTCAGCCGCGCAGCCGGAGCGTGAAAAGGGCAAGAGGTCGGTACATGACGTGTGCGAATTTGCCGAACGGCACGAGCAGGACGAGGGCCATCGCGACGGCCACGTGCAGCAAGAACATGGGGTAACCCCAGGCTGGGGCCTGCGGCAGATAGAGGCCGATCTCCAGGGCAAAGCCCGTGACGCCTGCCACCCAGAGCATGATCAGGAACGTCCAGTCTGAGGTGGTGGAGTGGGTGCTCGATCGATCGCTGCGCCGCAATCGCCGGACGATGAACACCGTCGTGCCGTAGATCAGTGCGGCGCCGGCCAGCGTCCCGAGCAGCCGGACCGGATACCAGATCGGGACCGGCGTGCCGGTCGCCTTCACGCCAAGCAGCTCCAGGCCGTAGTCGAGGATCGTGGCGCCCAGCAGACCCAGAAAGCCCCACATGGTGGCGAAATGGAGGAACCAGCGCTGGAGGTACCACGGCCGGGCGTCGTTGAGATCGGCGCAGTCCTTGCGGAAGCGCGTCTGGGCCAGCGATTCGGTGCCGACGGCGTAGACCGCTGCGTCCGCGGCCTTGCGGAAGGTTGGTCTGGGCTTGCCCGCGGCCGGTGCCATCAGCACGTGCCTGACCATCTCCAGGACACCCACCAGCGCCGCCAGACCCATGATCGCCATCACGCCGATTCCCAGGTTATGGACGAAATCGGACGGGATGAACTGGAAGAAGGCGAGGGTTGAGCTGTCCGCGGGGCCGTGTACCGAGTACATGAAGGCCGCGAGCAGTCCCACGAGCGCCACGACGAAGACGAGACCGAACAGGCGCGACGTCGCGAGGAGGCCGGCCAGTCTCGTCCGGTCGTAGCTGGCTACGGCGTAGCGGCGGGCCGCGGCCATGAATTCACCCGGCTCGGCCTGGCGTGGGCACGTCTCGGAGCACTCGCCGCAGTAGTAGCAGGTCCACAACTCCTTGGCTGCCAGGAGCTCATCCTTCATGCCTACCTGGGCGTAGCGGATCAACCGCCGCGGGAACGTGGCGTCGTCGCTGGTCAGCGGACAGACGGCCGTGCAGTTGCCGCAGTTGAAGCAGGCGTCGACGTCGAAGGCGCCGTACTTCTTCAGCGTCGGGAGCAGGCTGCTGTCGAGGGTGACGGTCATGAGCGCGGAGCTTTCGTGGCGAGCGCGTAGCGGGGGTACGAGCCGTCAAGGGAGTCTTCCAGCAGCCCTCCGTACTTGCGCATCGCGGTGACGGTCCAGAGGACGGTGCGGCTCGGCAGGCCGGTGGCCTCGGCCAGCTCGGGGACCGTTCGCGGTCCATCCGCAAGCGCCCGCTTGATGGCCGTCCTGGCGGCGTTGTTCTGGCGGACAGATTCGAGCAGTCGTTCGGAAACCGGACCGCGCCGCTCCTTGAGGGCCAGCATCTTGCTCCGGGGCTTCTCGTCGACTGTCATCGCTCGGCTCCAACCGCGAGCGGTGTGGCCGTGATGGCGTCGATCATGGCTCTGTATTGCTCCATCTCCCAGCCGGCCACGTCCAGGGCGGCGACCGGACAGGACGGTACGCAGGCGCCGCAGCCCTTGCATGCGACCGGGTTGACGTAGGCCCGCTTCTCGACCACACCCTCCTCCACCTCCACGTCCTGCAGGGCGATCGCTCCGGCGTAGTGGCAGGCGTCGAGGCACAGGCCGCAGCCGTCGCAGAGGGAGGGATCGACCTTCGCCACGAACGGCTCCATCTCGACCTGGTCCCTGGCCAGCAGTGTCGTGACCTTGGCCGCGGCGGCGTCGGCAGCGGACGTGCTCTCGGTAATGTCCATCGGCGCCTGGGCCGTGCCGGCCAGAAGCAGGCCGGGGATAGCGCTCTCGACGGGGCGGAGCTTGGGATGGATCTCGAGCAGGAAGCCGTCGCTTCCGACAGGTGCCTTGGTCGTGTCGATCAAACCGGCGATATCGTGCGGCACGACCCCGACGGCCAGGACCACCATGTCGACCGGGACTTCCATCTCGGTGCCGAAGGTGAGCGAGTCGGCGACCTTGACGCGCAAGGGGTAATGGCCGTTGCGAGCGCTGCCCGTCTCCACAACGTCAACGCTGGGCCGGGTCTCGTTGGTGAACCGAAGGAAGACCACGCCCCGCTTGGAGGCATCGACGTAGTAGGGCTCCTGGTCCTTCTGGTAGGTCCGGATGTCCCGGTACAGGTCGTACACGGCGGTCTTGGGGTAGCGCTTGCGAACCTCGTTGGCGGCCTGGAGAGTGGCCGTGCAGCACACCCGCGAGCAGTATTCGTGCAGCTTCCCGTCCGGTCCCGGCTCGTCGACCCCCTCGATCTGGCGGCTGCCTACGCAATGGATGAAGGCGATGGCTCGTGGCACGCGACCGTCGATCTCGAGGCGCCCGGCGGTGGGACCCTCAGGATCGAGCATGCGGTGGACCTGTGGCAGCGTAACCACGCGCGGTGACTGGCCGTAGCCGTACTCGCCCGCCCGCGGCTCGTAGTGATCGAACCCGGAGGCGACGACCACCGCGCCGACCTCGATCTGGGTCTCTGTGGGTTCGCTCGACAAATCGATGCCCTTGCCGCCTGCGGCTTCGACGCAAGCTCGGCAGCGGGTGCAGGCGTTCCAGTCGATCGCCGGCAGGTTCGGTTCGGAGCCGCCGTAGGGCTGGTAGATGGCACGTCGCTTGCCCAGGCCGCCGTCGAACTCGTTGGCGACTTCGACCGGACAGGCCGCTATCGCTGCGGCCGGATCGGCAAGGTCGGCGCTCACCCCGCGTGGCGTCGTCCGCAGAGCCACCTTGAAGTCGCCCACGTAGCCGCTGACGCCCAGGACGTCCGTGTTGGTCAGGATGGTCACGTTCGGCTGGGCCTTGACCTGGTCGATCAGGCGATGGACGAGAGGTCGGGCGAGCTCTTCCGTGGGGAAGACGGTATGGAGCTGGACGGCCCGGCCGCCCAGGAACGGCGACTTCTCGAGCAACGTAACGCCGAAGCCCTGGACCGCCAGATCCATCGCGGCCCGCAGGCCGGCGACGCCTCCGCCGATCACCAGCGCCTTGTGGATCGCCGCCACGCGAACCTTCTCCAGCGGCTCGAGCAGGCGAGCCTTGGCCACGGCCGCCCGTATCAGTGCGGAAGCCTTCTCGGTGGCTGCCTTGGGGCTGTGCGGGTGGGCCCAGCTGGCCTGCTCGCGGATGTTGGCCGGGAGGAAGAGGTACGGATTCAGCCCGCCGCGAATGACGGCGCGGCGGAAAGTGGTCTCGTGGAGCGCTGGCGTGCAGGCAGCGACGACGACGCGGTCCAGACCGAGCGCGTCGATGTCGTCGACGATCGTCTTCTGGCCCTCGTCCGAGCACATGAACATGACGTGCCTGGCCACGACCACGCCCTCGAGGTGCGAGGCCTCGGTGGCGACGCGATCGACGTCCACCACATCGGAGATGTTGCCGCCGCAGTGGCAGACGTATACCCCGACCTTCTCGGCCTGAGGGGACGAGGCGGGCTTGGCCACGGGCACGTTGCGAACTTCCACGGCCGGCTTCTTGTGCGGCCGGGGCTTGCGCTCAGGCATGCTGCACCTCCGGGCGGCCGGCAACGGCCAGGGCGTCGGCGGCGTGAATCTCGCGGACTTCGACCTCCAGGCCGTCGTCCGGCGGAGGCGGCGCGACGGTCGGCGGGCCCAGTCTCATGGCCACTTTGGTCGCGGCGGCGCTGGCCTCCACGATCGAGTCGACGATGTCCTTGGGCCCCAGGGCCGTGCCTGCGGCGACGACGCCGGGCAGGCTCGTCAGCGTCGCATCGAGCTTGGGGTCGGGCGAAGCGACGAAGCCGTAGGTGTCGAGGTCCACGCCGATGAAGCGGCCGGGGTCGTCTCCCGGCTGCATGCCCACGGACAGGACGACCAGGTCGTGGACCGGCTCAGCCACCCGGCCGTCCTCCTCGATCATCTCGACACGAAGCCGCAGGTCGCCGTTGGCCTCCTCTTCGATGCGCGCGACCTTTGCCTTGACGAAGATGATGCCCATCGAGCGAGCCGTCTGGAAGAATTGCTCGTAGCCCTTTCCGAAGGCGCGGATGTCCATGTAGTAGACCGTAATGTCGGCCAGCGGCAGAGAGCCGGAGAGCAGCATCGACTGCTTGACGGCGTACATGCAGCAGACGCGAGAGCAGTAGGGGACGCCCAGGGTCTCGTCTCGCGACCCCGCGCACTGCACGTAGGCCACGCTCTCGGGGACCTTGCCGTC
Organism: uncultured Chloroflexia bacterium; assembly: GCA_963814125.1. Classification (GTDB taxonomy): domain Bacteria; phylum Chloroflexota; class Limnocylindria; order Limnocylindrales; family CSP1-4; genus Fen-1039. The sequence continues at coordinate 770,956 of CAWFBR010000010.1, read as the reverse complement.
GGAGGGGCGCAGGACGCGGCCGTACGGGCCGTTCGGGGCGAGGAGGCGCTCCATGTCCAGGCCGCCGATGACGTTCGCCGCCCTGCCGCCGCTGTACTCCTTCTTGGCGTCCAGCGGCGTAGTGTGGTAGCCCGTGGCCAGCACGACGGCGCGGGCCCGGACCTCGACCTCGAGCGGCTCCTGATCCCAGACGATGGCATCGGTCGGGCAGGCCTTCTCGCACTTGCCGCAGTAGACGCACGCGTCGATGTCGATCAGGGCTTTTTGAGGGATGGCGGTCCCAAACGGGATGTAGGCCGCACGGCGGGCGCCCATGTTGCCCTCGAACTCGTGGGGCAGCTCGACCGGGCAGGCGTACTCGCACAGCCGGCAGCCGATGCACAGGTCCTCGTCGACGTAGCGCACCTTGCGGGTGAGATGAGCCGTGAAGGCCTCCCCGTCGGGGGTGATGCGATCGACGTCCGTGTACGTCCAGGTGACGATGTTGTCGTGGTGGGCTACGGCGGACATTCGCGGCGTCGTTATGCAGCTCGAGCAGTCCATGGTCGGGAAGACCTTGGACAGGGCGATCATCTTGCCGCCGATGGTCGGCTCCCGATCGACGATCAGGACGTCGTAGCCCCGATCGGCCAGATCCAGGGCGGTCTGCAGACCGGCGATTCCCGCACCGACCACCAGGACGTCGGTGTCCATGCGTTGTCCCATCAGGCGCCGACGGCCTCGAGCTCGCCCTTCACGGGACCGAGCTCGGTGAGGACCGCCTCCATCTGATCGACTTCCTTGAGAAACGCCTTCGTGCAGACGCTGCAGATGGCGGTGAGCTTCAGGCGGCGGATGCTGATGCCGCGTTCCTTCATGCTGACGTACACCTTGTTGATCCGGGCCGCAAGCTGCTCGTACGAGCCTTCGTACGGACTGTCGGTGCCGCACGAGGCGATGAGGATGCCGTCGATCCCCTTCTCGAAGCAGCGCAGGTAGAACGACTCCGGGAACATGACTGGATCAGGAGTCGGAATGACGTAGGTGTTGGGCGGGTACTCCATGTGGGCCTGCCCGGTGGCGTCAATCCCCGGGTATGAGCACAGGAGCGTCGCGATGACGAGGATCCTGGTCGGCTGCTGGCCGTCAGGCCTGTTTTCCATGCCGCTTGCGACTCCTATCGCGACGGTTTTCGCTGGGCGCCCGGGGCCAGGTGGGCGCCCCGGCGACAACTACTTGGCGCGGCGGACGAAGACCCGGTCGTAGCCATCCGCGGCGACGAAGCCGAGGAAGACGTGGCCGATCTTGCCGGCCCAGGCGCCGATGTCGGTCTTGGTGACCGGGTCACTCGACCAGATCTCCAGCACGTCGCCGACCGAAACGGTGGCGATGCCTTTCTTGGCCTCGAGGAGCGGGCCCGGGCACGCGCTGCCGCGGGCGTCGACGACCTTCGAGGCGGAGATGGCAGCGAGTTCGGTGTCGGTCAGGGCGGTGGCCATGAGGAGCCTCCTAGTAGACGAGCGAATTGGTGGCCGAGGTCACCTCGGCGACGAACCTGGCCGCGGCGACGACCTCGGCGTTCTCGACGAGCTGAGTCTCGGTGTCGATGTGTCGTGACTTGAGGCACGGGCCGCACAGCAGCAACTTGCCGCCCAGCTCGCGGTAGTCGTCCATCAGCTTGGCCAGCGGCGGGAAGCCCTCGGCGGCAACGCTGTCGGCGGCACCCTTGACCGCCAGCTCCACGCCGGAGGCCTGCATTCCGATGACCGCCTCGACGTCGGACGCCATGGCGGCGACGGCCATGACAAAGGGGATGGTCACATGTTCGGGGTGTTCGGGCCCGTGGGTGAGCATGATTACGAGTTTCTCGGCCATTGCTTTGGTGCCTCTTGCTACCGAACTACGGGTTGACGAGATGACTGGAGATCGAAGGCGTTCCTGTCGACGAGTCGCCTCGGCCGGATGCGGACCGAACCGGCGATCCACTGGTGAAAGCGGCAGCCATGTCGCCGAGGCGTGCCATACGGCGGACCAGTACCTGCCGCATAAGGTTGCAGGCGGCGACTATCTCGGGATCGACCAGCTGGTAGCGGACCTCTCGACCGTCGCGCATGGCCTCCACCAGGCCAACGTTGCGCAGCGCGGCGAGATGTTGAGAGACCGTCGGCTGGGGTAGCCCGAGATGCTCGGCCAGCTTGCGAACTTCCACGGGTCCGGACTCGCCCAGGTAGTGGACCAGCTCCAGGCGACGCGGGCTCGCCAGTGTCTTCAGCAGCGATGCCTGGATGGCGTAGATATCATCGGCAGGTCGCAACATGGCTCAGTGCTCCGTGCGAGGCGCGTTGCCCGGACAGTCGGGACACTTCTGCGGGGTCTGAAACGGGTGCGGCAAGCTCTGGCTCCGGGCTGCGATGTATGCGTGTCATATGAATAGACCTTCGCCATGCATACGTCCCCTGCCACACGTCACCTCTCGATCACCGTATGGCCTGAACCGCTCGGGAATTGGCCCGCAGGGCGATTGCCGACGGCGACGGTCGGGCGGGACGGGTCCGATGGAACGCGACGTGACGTGATGCCGGGTGGACTCGCCCTGGCGCTCACGCACCTACTCCACTCGTCGGGCGACCAGTTCAACGAGGTGGAAGTGATGCGGTTCACCGAGCGCGGTTTCGGTCTCCTCCTCGCGATCGACCCAGTGCTCGATCTCGAAGGACGAGAGCGTCTCGCGAATCATCTGAGGTGGCGGGCATGTCATCGAGGGATCGGAGGCTGAACCGTCGTGGTTTCCGAAGAGCATCGCCGAGACTCGCCCCCCGATCGGTACCGCCCCAAGTACACGCTCCCATGTCCGCCAGAATGGGCCCGGGGCGAGAAAGGGCAGGCAGAGGCTGGCGTTGACGAGATCGCACGCAGGCAGGTCTACGGTGGCGAGGTCCGCGACCTGGGTCTCGAGAGCCGGCCGGAGGTGCGGTGGCGTTGCGGCATCGAGCGCCGCTATCGCAGCGGGCTCCCGATCGATCGCCAGAACGTGCCAGCCGGCCAGAAGAAGATCTCTGGCGTCTCTGCCTGCCCCGCAGCCGAGGTCCACGGCTAACCGCCGGCGCGGGCCCTGAGCGTCTTCGGCGGCGAACAGCCGGAGCGCCAGCTTCACCGTCTCCCAGGCCGGGCGGTCAGCGGTCACCTCGTAGTAGCGAGACCAGTATTCGGAGTCCGTCATGACGCGAGCGTAGCAGTTGGTCGACGCCAACAGCTGCGGACGCACCTCGGCCCTGCGGTCGGCGGCGAGGAGACGATCACTGGGAACTCTCGGTGGCTTGCGGAATCCTCGCGACCGGACACCCGACCTGTAACCGCCAGATCCGGTATCCATTTCGGGCCCGATCTCGTCCTTCGAGTAGAGACAGCCAGAAGCGCTCGTCGATATCGCAGGAGAAGTCTCCAATGAAGCTCCAGATCAACGAAGCCCCGATCGACCGGATCGTCCGGATAGTCCTCGGGATCGCGCTCTTCGCGCTCGTCGCGGTCGGCGGCCTGGCCGCTCCCGCCCTGTACCTCGTCGGGCTTGTCGCCGCGATCGCGCTCGTGACGGGCGTCGTGGGGTTCTGCCCGCTCTACGCTATCTTCCGATTCAGCACTCGACCCGCCCACAGGTAGAGCATGCCCCGGTCTTCGATAGCGACGACGAGTGGTGAGCCGGCCGGCGAGGGCGACGCCTTCGCAGCCCGGCTTGCCGCCGAGTTACCGCGCCTGGTCGGATTGGCCGCAAGGCTCGTTCGAGACGCGGATCAGGCCGAAGACTGCGCCCAGGAAACGATCATCGGCGCCTGGCGCCGGCGGGACCAGCTCCGCGACGCGAAGGCCCTGCCGGCCTGGCTCCGCCGCAGTCTGGTCAACAGAATCATCGACCGCTCCAGAAGCCATCACGAGGAACTCGACATAGACATGGTCGAGGCCGATTGGCACGACGACCACTACTCCGTCCAGCCCGAGCGAGTACTCGAACGCGCCGAGGTCCGGGACGAGCTGGAGGACGCTCTCGCCAGGTTGCCCGTCATCTACCGGCTACCGGTGGTTCTGCACGACGCCCTCGGCTGGACGGCGGGTGAGATTGCCTCATCCATGGAGGTTGGCCTGCCGGCGGCGAAACAGCGCCTGCGCCGCGGAAGGATGATGCTCGTGAGCGCCCTCGCTCGGGACGACGAACGGCGCCAGGCCAGCCTGGCCCAGCCGATCCGCTGCTGGCAGGCTCGCCGGCACGTGTCGGCGTACCTCGACGACGAGCTCGATGCGGCCACAAAGCTCGTGGTCGAAGCGCATCTTGAAACTTGCCCGACATGTCCGCCGCTCTACGCGAGCCTGGTCGGCGTCCGGGCCACCATGGGAGGCTTGCGCGACCCGGACACGGTCGTGGAGGACGGGATCGCCGGGAGAATCCTGGACCTGCTGGCCACCGAGCGAGAGCCTGGGTCAGTTGCCGTGGTGGTCGAGGCCGGCGACTGAATATCCTCCGGGCGGCGAGCCGCCGCGTGCGGCCTACAATCCGGGCATGAGCACCACCGAACGAAAGGCCGAAACGGCCGGGTTAGCCGGGCGCGTATTCCAGCGCGTCCTCGGCCGCGACCTGCCGGTAGCCGCGCGGGCCGAGCGCTGCACCATCTGGGACGCGGACGGCCGGTCTTACCTGGATGCCGCAGGCGGGGCCATCGTCGTCAACGTGGGCCACGGCCGGCAGTCGATCGTGGACGCGGCCGAGAAGCAGGCTCGCGCGTTTACCTACGTCCACGGCACGACCTTCACCAGCGAACCGCTGGAGACTTACGCCCGGGCCGTGGCGCGGTACATGCCGGTGGACGACCCGGTGATCTACCCCGTAAGCGGCGGCTCGGAGGCGATCGAAAGCGCGCTGAAGATGGTGCGGGCTTATCACCTGGCCCGTCGCGAACCGGACCGGACGGCCGTCATCGCCCGCCATGGCAGCTACCACGGCAACTCGTTGGGAGCGCTGGACCTTTCCGGACGTGAGCCGCTGCGCCGGCCCTACGAGCCCTGGCTGGGTCGCTTCGCCCACGTGAGCGCCGCGTATCCGTACCGCGCGGGAGAGGGCGCAGCCCACGCCCTGGGCGATGCGGGCCAGCTGGCCGCCGAACTCGAGACGGCCATCGCGGAGGCGGGGCAGGGGAGAGTGGCGGCATTCGTCGCCGAACCCATCGTCGGCGCGACACTCGGCGCCGTGGTCCCGCCGGACGGCTACTGGCCGGCCATCGCGGAGGTTTGCCGGCGCCACGGCGTGCTGCTCGTCGCCGACGAGGTGATGACCGGCTTCGGGCGTACCGGCCGCTGGTTCGGGCTGGACCACTGGGGCGTCCGGGCCGACGTGATGGCCTGTGCCAAGGGCGTGGCCGGCGGCTACTACCCGCTCGGGCTGGCGGTCGCGAGCGGCGCCGTCTACGACACAATCACGGCCGGCGGCGGATTCGTCCACGGCTTCACCTACAGCCACTCCCCGGTGGGCGCGGCCGTGGCGCTGGAGGTGCTGCGCATCCTGGAACGCGAAGACCTGGTGGCCGCCAGCAGGACTAAGGGCGAACGGCTCCTGGAGCTGGTCAGGGCCCGCCTCGGCAGCCACGACAACGTCGGTGAGGTTCGCGGCCGCGGCCTGCTCGTCGGTGTGGAGCTGGTGGCCGATCGGACAACCAGGCGACCGTTCCCGCGTCAGGCCCGTCTCATAGAGGCGGTGATGGCTCATGCTCGTGAAACCGGCCTGCTCCTGTACCACGGCACGGGCAACGCGGACGGCACGAACGGCGACACCGTGTTGCTGGGGCCGCCGTTTGTGGTTGGCGAGCACGAGCTGATGACGATCGCCGAGACGCTGGGCGCCGCCCTGGAAAAGGCCGTCTCCGAGGTCTCGGCGAAGGAAGGCTAGCCGGCCGCCGGGCCCGCCAGCCGGTCGGTCCGGCCGGTCTGGCCACCTCGTCCGCCTCCGACACCCATGCCAGGGTGCGGCTCGGGGGTCGCGCCCGCTTCCGGGGTGTCGCACTCATCCTCGGCGTGGTTGCTGAACCCGAGCCGTTCGGTGAACCCGGATATGTGCGACGGCGCCCACCAGGCCCGGCGACCCAGCAGGCGCATCGTTGCGGGCACGAGCAAGGCGCGAATGATCGTGGCGTCGAGCAGCACGGCAATGGCCATCCCGATGCCGAGGCTCTTGATGACGATCATGTCGGCCAGGCCGAAGGCCGCGAAGACCGCGACCATGATCAGGGCCGCACCGGTGATCACGCGGCCGGTTCGAGCGAGTCCTTCGGCGACGGCCCGGCTGGTGTCGCCGGTTCGCCTGTACGACTCCTGGATGCGGGACAGCAATAGGACTTCGTAGTCCATCGACAGCCCGAAGATGATGCTGAACATCAGGATCGGCACGATGGCTATGGTGAATCCGGGAGACGTGAAGCCCAGGACACCGGAGAGGTTGCCATCCTGGAAGATCCAGACGAGTGCCCCGAAGCTGGCCGTGAGCGAGAGCATCGTCATGACGACGGCCTTGATCGGCAGGACCGCGGACCCGAACTGGATCAGCAGCATCAATGCCATCGCGACGAGGATGTAGATAACGGCAACCGGCAGCTGCGAGTCCTGGGCGTTGAGGAAGTCGAGGGCGCCGGCGTCAGTGCCGCCGACGGCCACGCTGAGGCCGGAGGGATGGAGGCCTCGGATCGTCTGCACCAGCGCCTGTCCGCCGGCGGTTCCGGCCAGAGGGCTGATGGCCTGCAGATGGACGGTCGAACCGCGAATGTCGGCCGCAATCAGGGCGCTGAGTGCGGCCGGTCTGGAACTCGATTGCGAGAGGATGCCCGCGACCGCGGAGGCAGGCAGCGCCTTGCCGTCCGCGCCGGCCAATGAGAAGGGTCCGTTTACGCTGGTCACGCCGGCGAGGGAGCGGACTCGAGCCGAGTAGTCGGCCAGAACCGTGACGTTGGCGGTGGAGAGAGGATCGCCCTGAACCGTAACCAGGAGGTCGATCGGCTGAGTTTGCCCGGCAGGGAAGTCATTCTGGATCGTGTCCAGGGCCTGGCGAGCCTCGTAGCTCGTGGGTAGCACCTCGGCGCCGGGCAGTCCTTGCTTCTCACCCAGGAACGGGATGCCGAAGGCGAGCAGCAGGGCCAGGATCGGCACGAGGACGGCCACCGGCCTCCGCATCACGCCCGCCGCGAGCCGTTCCCACAACCCCGGGCCGGGATTCGCCGCGGCGGGATCGCCGTCCGAGGCGGCAGCCCCTCGGGCACCCGCGAATGGGTTCCTGACGCGCAACCGCTCGACACGATGGCCGAGAATGGAGAGCACGGCCGGAAGAAACGTCAGGGCGTACGCCACCGAGCAGAGCGCGATCAACGCCCCGCCGATCCCCATCGAGCTGAGGGTGGGAGCCCGGAACAGGAGCAGGCCCGAAAGCCCGATCGCGACGGCCGTTCCGGAGAATGTGACAGCCTTGCCGCTGGTGGCCACGGTCCGCTCTATCGCCTCCTCCACGGAGGCGCCACAGGCCAGCTCCTCGCGGAAGCGGCTGACCATGAAGAGCGAGTAGTCGATCGCCAGGGCCAGCCCGAGCATCGTCACTACGCTGGTGACGAAGATGCTCATGGTTACGTGCTGAGCCACGAGATAGACAACCGCCAGGGTCGTGGGGATGGTCAAACCGGCGACGAACAGGGGTAGGCCGGCAGCCACGAGACCGCCGAATACCAGCAGCAGGATGAAGAGGGCGATAGGCAGGGAGATCGTCTCGGCGCGGGCCAGATCCCGCTCGGACTGGGCCGACTGGGCGGCATTGAGGGCCGCCTGGCCGGTCATCTGGACGGTCATACCCGAAGGCGCGATCACCTCGGAACGCAGGCTGTCCACCGCCGAGATGGCCTGGTCTTCGCTCAAGGTGAGATTCACAAGCACCCAGGTGGCATCGCCCGACGCGCTCACGAAGCTCGGGCTGCCGGTCTGCGCGTAGCCGACGACGGAGGCCACGCGCGGATCCGACTTGAGGTTCGAGAGGGAAGCGTCGATCGCGCCCTGGAAGGCCGGCGACGACGCGTCCGACCGGTCCGGCGCCTGGAATAGAAGCACGATCGAGCTGCCGCCCTGGCCGAAATCCGTCGAGAGCTGTTGAGCGACCTGCTGCGATTCCGAGCTTGGGTCGTACCAGCCGCCGGTTGTGAGAACGGACGAGACCCTGCCGGCAAAGAAGAGCGACACAAATGCCGTCACGACGGCGGCGGTGGCGACCCACCTTCTGCGGCTGTAGACGAATCTCCCCCAAAGGCGAAACATCGTCGTCCCTTTCAAGCGCTGCCCCGAGGGCGGACTCATCGCCGGTCACACTGCATCCGGCTCATGGACGGCGCCAGCCCTCTGGGACTGATGCCTGGCGCAAGGAGAATAGGGATTCTTCATTCCCCTTGTCAACTACCCGTTTCGTCCCATGGGCCGAGTGGACAGCGACCGGCGAATGCGTAAGATGATGTGAATGACGATTCTCCTTGAGGTTGGCCGGTGCCACGAGTAACGGCTGCGCATGAGCAGGTTGTGCGGCAGCGCATCGTCGACGCCGCGATTCAGGTCTTCGGCGAAATGGGCTACCAACGGGCCAGTATTCAAGATGTGGTCCGGGCCAGCGGCCTGTCAGTTGGGGCCGTGTACACGCATTTCAAGAACAAGGAACAGCTGTTCCTTGTCGCCTGTGCGTGCGAGGTGGACGCCCAGAAGGCAGATCTACGACAGCGAATGGCGGAGCTCGGGCCGGTAGCCGACAGGCTTCGCGCGGCCGTCGACTTCGCCATCGAATCGGCGGTCCTTGGGACGAACGAGCGGAGCGTGCGCTCGCACGCCTGGATGGTCGCCGAGGAGTCGCCGGACCTGCGCCAGATCCTGCGCGACCGCCGCACGGAGATGGTCGCTTTCTCACGATTGGTCATCCAGGAGGCGCTGGTTCGCGGCGAACTCCCGAGTTGGATCGATGCGGACTCGATCGCCTCGGCGTTCGTGACTCTCATCGATGGCCTTGTCGTGCGAGCCGTGGAGTCCGGTGGCATCTCGGCGGAAGACGCCCGGCGCGAGGCCTACTCCCTGCTGGAGCTGCTTCTGGCCGCTCCACCCGAAAGGCCGGCCGCGGTCGATCGTTTGCGTGCCCGTACCAACGTTCCGACGTCCTGAGGGCCACCTCCTCGGTGCAGCGCCCATTCGTGCCCGCCGGAGCGTCCTACTCCGTGGAATAGGGTCGATTAATCGCCCAAGTTGGTGATGCGCCCGCGCGGTTGAACCCGTAGGGTTGACTTATGGTCGATGAAGAACGGGACGGAGATGTGTCCGGGCGCCCCTCGAGCCGGATTGGGTGGGCGAAATTCCCTGCCAGGCCGAGGATTTAGGGGATCTTGCTGGCCGTGACGGCCCTGCTCGTGCTGGCGGCCATTCTCGTGGCCGAATCGGTGGTCGGCCTCGACAGCCGCTTCGTCCACGCCATATTGGCGGTGGGCCTCGGGTTGGCTGTCGCGATGCTGGTGGCGAGCTTGCGCGATTTGCGGGCCGCAGAGTCAAGGACCGACGCCGCACTGGCCCGCGCGATAGCGGCGGAGACGGGCCAGCGCGCGAGAGGAGATCAGCTGGCTCATCTGCTGGCAGAGGTCCAGAGGACCCAGCAGGAGCTGGTGCAGGCCTCCAAGCTCGGAGCGGTTGGCGAACTCGCTGCCGCCGTCGCCCACGAGGTCAACAACCCCCTGACCGGAATACTGGGCTTTGCCGACCTTCTTCTGACCGAGTTGCCCGAGGACGACGCCCGCCACGGCGAAGTCCTCGTAATACGAGACGAAGCCATGAGGGCGCGGTCCATCGTCAAGGCACTCCTGGAGTTCGCCCGGCCGCGTCCGCCCCAGCGCGTGTCGACCGATCTAAGCGCGCTGGCGCGATCGACCGTCGAGCTGGTTCGTTTCCGGACCCAGGCGGCCGGCATCCTGGTCGTCGAGGACTACGCCGACCTGCCGTGGCTGGAGGTCGACCCGGACAGCTTGAAGCAGGTTCTTCTCAATCTCATCAACAACGCGATCGAGGCCATGCCGCAGGGCGGCGAGCTCGGCATCTCCACCGGAAGTGGCGAGGGCCTGATCAGGCTCGCGATCCGTGACAGCGGCCTCGGTATAGACGCTGCGACGCGGGCCCGCATCTTCACGCCCTTCTTCTCGACGCGCTCGGCGAGCGGTGGCGGCACAGGGTTGGGGCTGTCCGTGAGCGTGCAGATCGTGGAGAGCCATGGCGGCAGCATCGAGGTCGAGAGCGAGCCAGGCCGCGGTTCCGTATTCACCGTCTGGTTGCCCGCCGCGCCTCCGGCGGCCCAAGGCGCCACGATCGTTCGGGACGGGGAATCCCGCCGGGCCGGGGCGCTGCAGGTCCGTCCAGCTGCGGGTGAAACCAATCCGCGTGTGGCAGCACGCAAGCCCCGAGACGCCGGGCGCGAGGCTGCCGCGTGACCTGGGAACTTCGCCGCCCGCCGTCGGGCAATGCCCGCGTTCGCGTCCTGTGCGTCGACGACGAGCCGGTCATCCTGCACGTCCTGAGCCGCCTGCTGGAGGTCCAGGGCTTCGAGGTCGTGACGTGCGGCGACCCCGAGACCGCCCAGTCGACATTCGTCGAGGGAGCGTTCGACATCGTCATCACCGACATCCATATGCCCGGGATGAACGGCCTGACCTTGATGCGGGCCCTGAGAAACAAGCAGCCGGAGCTGCCGGTGGTCATCGTGACGGGCCACGGCACGGTCGACACGGCAATCGAGGCGCTGCGTGAGGGTGCCACAGGAATGCTCGTGAAGCCCTTCACCGGGGCAGAGCTTCTGGCCGAGGTGCGTCGGGCCCTTGCCGCAGCGCGGCTGCACTACGAGGCGATCCAATACCGCTACCTGAGTCCGGTGCTGGACTCGATCGCGCTGACCCTGTCGACTGCTATCGGGGCCCGCAACGTGGAGACGGGCGAACACTGCCGCCAGCTCGGCATTCTTGCCGAACGGACGGCTGCCGTTCTGGGCCTCGACGAGCGGCAGCAGATGACGATCCGTATCGGCGGCTACTTGCACGATATCGGCAAGATCGGCATCGCCGATGCTGTCCTTCTCAAGCCCGGCCGCCTGACCGAGGAAGAGACGGCCGAGATGCGCCGCCACAGCGAGATCGGCGCCGCCGTTCTGGATGTCCACCAGGCCATGTCCGACATCGCCCAGATCGTGCGCCACCACCACGAAAGATGGGATGGCAATGGATATCCCGCCGCCGTTGCGGGTGACGAGATACCACTCGGCGGGCGGATCATCGCCGTCGCCGACGCGTTCAGCGCGATGACCGGCGATCGCGTCTACCGCGCGGCACTGCCGGTTGATCGGGCCTGGGCCGAGCTTCGGGCACATTCCGGATCGCAGTTCGATCCGGAGATCGTGGAAGCCTTCGAGCAGGTCGTTGACGAGGCGGGGCAGATACGCCATCTGGGCCCGGACCTGGAGCGGAATCTCAGCAACGAGGCCCACGCCCGGATCGGGCCGGCCTAGGACGGCGCAGCCGATAGCGACCGGGAGACGTCGTCGGCCATCGCACTCGTGTTGCGGCCCGGCTGCGTTCGCGTCCGGCGTTCGCGTCCCGGCTGCGTTCGCGCGCCGCCCGGTAAGCAGCTACGTCAGCGGCGGTTCCGACTGACGATGTAGATGCCCAGCAGCACGATCATCAGTGGGCCGATGAGCCGGTCCGTGGCGACGTTGGTGTTCGCCGCCGCCACCTCCGCGCCGCCCCAGAGAGCCAGGAGTCCGCCCAACCCGAGCGTCCAGCCCCAGCGACGCCCCGCCGTGGATCTGATCAGGGCGATGGCCATGACGCCCACCCCCAGGAACAACGTTCCCCAGCCCTGGCCGTGGATGAGGCCCGCGCCGCTCAGTAGATCCGAAAGCGCGAGGGCGGTCACGAATACGCCCGCGTAGAGCGCCAGATCGCTGCGGTCCTTCACGCCGGCGAAGACCAGGACCAAGCCGACCGCCAGGAAGAAGGCCGACGCCCCGACCTGAGCCTCGCGGAAGAGCTGGCCCGCGGCCAGCACCAGCCCGAGAACGATCAGGAAGATGCCCGCGAGGGGGACCCTGCCGCCGTGGCCTCCCCAGCTGCCTTCGAATCCCCAGCTGTCGACGCGTACCGCCTTGGGCGGCTCATCCCGCTTGCTCATCGCCGGAGAGTACCAGTCCTCCGCTGAACCGGCGACTCCCTACCGCGCCTCCGGCGGCCTACCGATCCAGCGTCGCCTCCACGCTCAGTTCGACGTTGCCGGCGAGCGCTCGAGAGATCGGGCAGCCGTCCTTCGCCTGGACGGCAATGGCCTTGAAACGGTCCTCGTCTATGTCGGGTACCCGGCCGTGAACCGTAAGCCGGCTGGCGAGGACGGTCAATTTGCCGGCGATCCGGTCGGCCGTCACTTCGACGGAAACTTCCAGGCGCTCCGGAGGTGTCCCCGCCTTCGCGAGATCGCTGGAAAAGGCCATGGAGTAGCAGCTGGCATGTGCGGCCGCGAGCAACTCCTCCGGGCTGGTTCTACCGTCTGCCTCTTCCACTCGAGATGCCCACGTGACGGGCAGCGCTTCGAAGGCCTTGCTGGTGACGGCAAATAGGCGTCCCGATCCAGCCGACAGATCTCCCTCCCAGCTGACCGACGCACGACGAACAACAGCCATCGATGTACCTCCCAGGGGTCAATTCAATCGGATGTTCGCACCTTGGGCGGGGAATGCAATGGCGGGCGACCGGCTATGCCGGCCGGCGGGACGCCTGGACTCACGCGGAGGCGGCGCGACGATTGGTCGGCGTGGCGCCGCCCGGCGGTCGCCTCCTTGATCCGCGGCGGACCCGGACGTCTCCCGCCAGCGCATCGAACAGCGGGCGATGGGCACGACTGGCAGCTGGGATGAGGGCGTCGGCTCCGGCAAATCCGAGGTAGGCATTCAGGGCCTCCGCAAAGGCGGGCACGAAGCCGCGAGTCTCGAGAGGATGGAAGTCGGCCTCCCACCCGATGCCGAGAACGCGCACCTCTTTCGAGCGGCGATCGATGCGCGGTTCGATACGCCCCACCAGCCGATCGCCAAAGAGGATCGGCAGCACGTAATAGCCCCAGCGGCGCTTTGCGGCCGGCGTATAGACCTCCCAGCGGTACTCGAAGTCATACAGCGGCCGGAGCGCCTCCCGGTCCCACATGATCGGGTCGAGCGGGGCGAGGAAGCTGCAGCCGGGGCCACCGTCGCCGGGGCGTGGCTCGGCCCCAGTGCCCTCGGCTGCTATCTCACGTTCGGCCTGGGCAAGTAGTGGAAGCTCGTCCGCCACCACGTAGCGCTGGCCCTTGAGCCCCTCGACTGTGACCGCCACGAGCTCGCCGCGATCCATGAGTTCGGCCCGGAGCTCGCCTCGAAAGGCTGCCGGACCGATCCCGAGCCAGAGTTCCCCACTGCCCGAGGCGCCCAGCAGGCCGTGGGCGCGGTACCGCGACAGGAGCTTGTGGCGCCGCTGTTCGCGCTCCGGCACGCGTACCTCCAGAAGGCCGGCCGGGAAGAGCCGCTCCGTCAGGTCGTAGTAGCGGCGGTTCCCGTCGCGCCTTGCCAGCCCCAGGCGGCCGGAGACGGAGAGGGCCTCCAACACAGCCCGGACCGCGGACGTGGGCCCCCACCACCAGGAAATCGCCTCCGATCGCTCGAAGTCGGGCGAACTCTTGGGGCCCTCGGAAGTGATCGTAGCCAGCAGCTTCTCCGCTAGCGGAGCTTGGTCGGCAAGCAACTGGCTCGCCCAGCCGGCGCCGAGGGTCTCCCAGGCGATTCGATAGTAGGGGAGCTCGCGCGTGGGCAGCAGGTTCAATGACTTGTTGTAAGCCTCGAAGAGCAGGCGCCGGCCATAAAGCAGCTCGTCGGTCAGCTCGCGCCTGTAGCCGGCCACTCGGGCGTGAAGAATGAGGTCGTGGTTGCGGCCGGCCACCTCGAGGGGGTCGAACTGCAACGAGCCGAGCCGATCGATGACGGCGAGCACGCCTTCGGGCGTGCCGGGCAAGGCCCGCGGGGGCGCGAGCAGGTGTCGAATGGCCAGGAAGCGGCGAGCCACCGCATTGCCGATCATCGGGGTCATGGCGCGATTGTGCGGGAAGCCCGCGACAGAACGTGGCGACAACCTTGCCTACGTCGCGTTCTGCCCGGGCAGGCGTGCCGCGCTGAGCAGTACCAACGATCGGGGTCCGACCGTAATCGACTCGCCGGCGGACAGTGGACGGACAGGCGGGCCTGCCGGCGGCGCCTCTCCTGTTACGCCGCCCGCCGTTCCGGAGAGCGTGTCGATCTCCTGGCGCCACGAGCGTGGCCCATCGACATCCGGCAGCGTGAACGTCACCTCTTCCCAGCTGCCGTTCAGCACCAGCAGCAGGTCGTCGTCGAGCATGGGCCGACCGCGCTCGTCGCGGTCTGGATCGCGCATTCCGTCGAAGTGGGCGGCGACGCTTCGGGTCTGGTCCACCCTCCAGTCCGAGTCGGTCAACGCCGAGCCGGCCGGGTTGAACCACCGAATGTCATGTTGCGGCGCACCACGCGCGAAGCGGCGGCGGCGCAGGACCGGATGCCGGCGCCTGGCCGCGATCAGCTCGCGGACGAAGGCCAGCATCTCGTGGTCGGCGGTTTCCCAGTCGAACCACGAGACCTCATTGTCCTGGCAGTAGGCGTTGTTGTTGCCGCCCTGCGTCCGGCCGATCTCGTCGCCGCCGAGCATCATCGGAACGCCCAGGCTCAGCATCAGAGTCCCCAGCAGGGCTCGGGCCTGGCTGGCGCGAAGCCTCAGGATCGCCGGATCGTCGCTTGGCCCTTCGACGCCGCAATTCCAGGACCGGTTGTCGTCCGACCCGTCGTTGTTCAGCTCGCCGTTGGCCTCGTTGTGCTTCCTGTCGTACGAAACCAGGTCGCGCAGGGTGAAGCCGTCGTGGCAGGTCACGAAGTTGATCGAGGCGTTGGGGCGCCGGCGCGATGGTCCGTACAGGTCGGCCGAGCCCGTCAGGCGCGTCGCGAGGTCGGGCAACGTTCCTGCCGTGCCGCGCCAGAAGTCGCGGACTGTGTCGCGGTACTTGCCGTTCCACTCGCTCCAGAGAGCCGGAAAGCGACCCAGGTGGTAGCTGTCCGACTGGCCCACGTCCCACGGCTCGGCGATCACCTTGACCTTCGAAACGATCGGATCCTGCGACACGAGGTCGAAGAAGGCGGAGACTCGGTCGAAACGGCCGTGTCTCCGGGCAAGAGCCACGGCCAGATCGAACCGGAAGCCGTCCACGTGCATCTCGGTGACCCAATAGCGCAGCGAGTCCATGATCAGGCGCAGGCAGAGGGGGTTGTCGGCATTGACCGTGTTGCCGCAGCCGGTGGTGTCGAGGTAGTAGCGCTGGTCGTCGGCCTTGAGGCGGTAGTAGGCCACGTTGTCCAGGCCCCGAAACGAAAGGGTCGGGCCGAGGTGATTGCCCTCGGCCGTGTGGTTGAAGACGACGTCGAGAATGACCTCGAGTCCCGCAGCGTGGAGACTCTTCACCATCGCCTTGAACTCGGCCACCTGGCCGCCCGGATGGCCGGCCTGAACCGCCGCCGAATAGCCCGCGTGAGGTGCGAGGAACCCGAGCGTGCTGTAGCCCCAGTAGTTGTCGAGTCCCTTGGACCGAAGGAAGGCGTCGTCCGCGTGATGGTGGACCGGCTGCAGCTCCACGGCGGTGATGCCGAGGCTGGTGAAGTGATCTATGACTGCCGGAGTGGCGAGACCGGCGTAGGTGCCCCGAAGCTCGGGCGGGACGTCGGGGTGGCGCTGGCTGAAGCCCTTGACGTGAGTCTCGTAGATGATCGTGTCGGAGTAGGGGATGGCCGGCGCCGAATTGGTGCCCCAATCGAAGTCACTTGCCACAACGAGACCGCGCGGCACGTAGGCTGCCGAGTCCAGGTCGCTCATCGCATCGGGAACGCCGGGCACGTAACCCGCCACCGCGTCGCCCCAGGTCACGTCGCCGTCGATCGCCAGCGCGTACGGGTCGAGGAGCAGCTTGTGGGGGTTACACCGAAGCCCCCGGCCCGGATCGTAGGGCCCAAAGACGCGATAACCGTAGCGCTGGCCGGGCCGCACGCCCGGGACGAACCCGTGCCAGATGCCGCCGTCCTCCTCCTGGAGCGGCATCTGCACCTCGATGCCGGAAGCATCGAAGAGGCACAGGGAAACGCCGTCGGCGACGTCCGAGGCGACGGCGAACCCGGTGCCGTCGGAGGTGGGTGTGGCGCCCAGCGGGAACGGCCGGCCCGGCCATAGCTCCATGTTCAGCTGATCTCCCTCGCCGATGCGTGCTGATCGCGTTCCAACCTGACACGTCCGGCGCGGTCCGCCTGCCGGTGGCTAGTACCAGCCGTGAGCCTTCCAGAAAGCGTACGCGTTGCAGGCCGAGCCGTATCGGCTGTTCACGTACCAGATGCCCCATTTGACCTGCGTCAGGGGGCTATAGCGCCAGTTGGAGCCGAAGGCCGCCATCTTGGACCCGGGAAAGGCCTGAGGGATGCCGTACGCGCCGGAAGTTGGGTTGCCTGCCTGCGGGTTCCACTTGGACTCCGCGGTCCAGACCGGGTTGATGCAGTCGTACTGCCTCGCCCCGATGCGGTTCTTGACGTATATCCGGGCATTCCACACCGTGTCCCGCGGCGTCGGCACGGGCGTCGGTTTGGGCGTTGGAGCCGAGCTCGGCCAGCTTTGCGTTGTGACCGGAGTCGGAATCGCCGGCGCGAAGGTCGGCATGCCGGAGGCGAGCCAGGCTGGGTCAAACGACGGGTACGCCGTTGGATCCGCGGCGGCGATGTCGTAGAGCAACGGATCGTCCGTGACTGCCGCGTTCGGCGATGCCACCTCAGACGGCGCGGGATCGGCCAGAACTGCGGGCGCGACCACGAACACAGCGTCGGCGAGGAAGACCAAGCCCACCACCACCAGGAGGCCGATCGTGGCGGGTGATAATCGATTCAAGAGTTCCTCACGACTGGCGTGATGCCTCGTCTGTATCGTCGACCCAGGAGGCCAAGCAGGGTGATCATCGGGGGTTCGGGGCGCCCCATGAGCGTCGAGTGACGACGCGGAGGTGCGCTGAGGAGCCAGAGGCCCGCACACGTCCGGGATTCAAGGGCGAACGCGAAATCGGCAGATCTCGATAAGCGTCCGGCGCCGGCCGGCCGCAGAATAGCACGGGTCGGGCCCCGCCGGGCTGGTCGCCGTCCGGCCCTCGTGCCCAGCGTTTGACTCACCGCAGGGTAATCCCGATAATAGAGGTCGGAATTAGAATATTCCTGCGGCGGCGGTCCGGCGTCCCCCTCCGCTCGGACCGCCGACCCATTCAAGGAGCGAAATGGCGACGAGCCCCGACATCGTCTCCAGCGAGTACAAGTTCGGTTTCCACGACGAGGTTGACTACCTCGAGGAGACCAAGCACGGCCTGACTCGCGAGACTGTCGAGGAGATCAGCCGGATCAAGGGCGAACCCTCCTGGATGCTCGACTTCCGGCTGCGCGCGTACGAGCACTTCCTGCGGCGGCCGATGCCCCAGTGGGGCGGGGACCTCAACCAGATAGACCTCGGCAAGATCGTCTACTACCGCAAGCCGTCGCAGGGCGAAGAGAAGTCCTGGGACGACGTCCCGGACAAAATCAAGAAGACGTTCGAGCGCCTGGGGATCCCCGAGGCGGAGCGCAAGTTCCTCTCCGGTGTGGGGGCCCAGTACGACTCGGAGGTGGTTTACCACTCCGTGCGCGAGGAGCTGACCAAGATCGGGGTCGTTTTCATGGGCACCGACGAGGGCCTGCGCCAGTACCCCGAGCTCTTCAAGAAGTACTTCGCGACGGTGGTTCCCCCGGAGGACAACAAGTTCGCGGCGCTGAACAGCGCGGTCTGGTCCGGCGGCTCTTTCGTCTACGTTCCCAAGGGCGTGGAGGTTCCGCTGCCTCTCCAGGCCTACTTCCGTATCAACGCGGAGAACACGGGCCAGTTCGAGCGGACGCTGATCATCGTCGACGAAGGGGCCAAGGTCCACTACATCGAGGGCTGCACCGCGCCCATCTACACCACCGACGCGCTCCATGCGGCCGTCGTCGAGGTTATCGCCCTGCCGGGCTCAAAGGTCCGCTACACGACCATCCAGAACTGGTCCAACGACGTCTACAACCTGGTCACCAAGCGGGCTCACGCCCACGCCAACTCCACAGTCGAATGGATCGACGCGAATACCGGTTCACGCTTGACGATGAAGTACCCGAGCATCTACCTGCGGGGCGAGGGCGCCACCGCGGAGGTGATATCGGTCGCGGTCGCCGGACGCGGGCAACACCAGGACACCGGCGCCAAGGCGATCCACCTGGCTCCGAACACGCGCAGCCGCATCATCAGCAAGTCGATCTCCAAGGACGGCGGCCGGACTACGTATCGCGGTCAGCTGAAGGTGGCGCCCGGGGCGACGGGCGTTGTGGCGAGCGTCCGCTGCGACGCTCTCATCCTCGACGAGGGCAGCCGCTCCGACACTTACCCGTACATCGACATCCAGGAAGACGACACGACGATGACCCACGAGGCCACCGTCGGCAAGATCAGCCAGGATCAGGTCTTCTACCTGATGAGCCGCGGTCTGACCGAGAACGAGGCCACCAACCTGGTCGTCCAGGGCTTCCTGGAGGTGTTCACGAAAGAGCTCCCGATGGAGTACGCGATCGAGTTCAACCGCCTCGTGAAGCTCGAGATGGAAGGTTCGCTCGGATGAAGGCCGCCGAGGGGGCGAAGGCGGCCGCCGCTGCGGCCAACGCCGTGGCCGCCGCTCCGCCCGCCAAACCACGTGCGCCTGTCCGCCAGGCGCCGGGCGACCTGACGCTGAGCTTCGTCGATGAGGCCACGGTTCGCGAGGTTGCCGCGTGGCGAGGCGACCCCGATTGGCTGCTGGCCGACCGTCTGGCGGGGTTGCGCGCCTTCGATGCGCTGCCTATCGAGACCAACCGGCTGTACACCACGTACGTGGACCTGCGGAACGCGCATCTCGCCGGCGTGCGGCACGTACTCGCCGCGGGTGGCTCGGCCGCCGAGGCCGGCCCAGATACCGATCAGCGGCTTCTCCCGGAAGGCGCTGCAGCGTACGCCGAACTCAGCGAGACCGGGGTGACGGCGCTGGTCGTGTCGCCCGATGCCCGGGCCGCCGGTCTCGTGCTCGAGACCCTCACCGGCTTGCAGGCTAGTGATCCGGAATCGCTCCGGCTACTGCTCGAGGGTGGTTGCACCCTGCCGGAGAACGACAAGCTGGCCCAGATGAACCGCGCCCTGTGGTCGGGCGGGCTCTTCCTCCACGTACCGGACGGAGTGCGGCTGGAGCGACCCGTGGTCATTCGCTGGTCGGTCGGCACACCTGGCGCGGCGCTGCTGTCCAGGACGGTCATCTCGGTCGGCGAAGACGCCGAGGTCTCCATTCTCGAAGAGCAGGTCTCCTCCGGAGATGCCCCCGGAGAACCTGTCGAGCAGAGCTTCTTCGCCGGAACCACCGAGATTCGTCTGGGTGCCGGCTCGAATCTCTCGTTCGCCGGCCTGCAGGACCTGCCTCTTCGCGAGGTGGCGTTCCAGCACCGTTCGGCCGTGGTCGGGCGCGGGGCCACGCTCCGATGGGCGCTCGCCCAGCTCGGCAGCAGGATCGTTCGTAGTCGCATAGACAACCGGCTCGAAGGCGACGGTTCCGCGGTCGAGCAGGCGGAGATCGTCTTCGGCTCGGCCGACCAGGTGTTCGACCTGACCTCGTATACGCGTCATGTCGGCCGCGACACGACCGGAAACCTGCTCTCGAAGGGCGCGCTGGCCGATCGGTCGCGGGCGTACATGAAGGGCCTCGCCACGATCGAGACGCCGGCGCACGGGACGGACAGCTACCTGGGCGAGTTCGGGATGCTGCTCTCCAAGCAGGCCCGCTCGGTGGCCATCCCGAGCCTCGAAATCGATCAGCCCGACTGCCGCCGGGTGGCCCACGCAAGCTCCGTGGGGCCGATCGACGAGTCGCAGCTCTTCTACCTCGAGAGTCGCGGCCTCGAGCTCGAGGAGGCGCGCAAGTTCATCGTGCTGGGGTACCTGGAACCTGTGGTCGCGCGTGTGCCGCTGGCCGCGGCGCAGGAGAGGTTGCGCGATTTGCTCGAGGCGAAATGGGTTGCCCAGGCCGGCTCCAGGCCGGCCACTGCCGTGGCCTGATCCGAGCATGCCCCGCCGCCTGGACCTGTGCGCCGCGGACGAAGTGCCGCCCGGGACGATGAAGATGTGCGACGCCGACGACGAGATGGTCCTGGTGACGAATCTGGGCGGGATCTTTCACGCGACGCAGGGGGTTTGCAGCCACGAGTATTTTGAGCTGGACCGCGGCTTCCTCACCGGCGACTCGCTGACCTGCGCGTTGCACCTTTCGCGGTTCTCGCTGGAGAGCGGGGAGCCGCTGGATCCGCCGGCCGAGCTGCCGCTGGTCGTCTACCCGGTCGTGGTAACCGAAGGGCGCGTCATGATCGAAGTCCCGGAGGGACCGCTCGAGGTCAACCGCTAGCGCTACCGCAAACCGTCGCCGACCAGGAGCTGGATAGCGAGTCGCCCGGTCAGGAGGTTGCGCCCAGGTCGGTGAGGCCCGGGCCTGGTGTGGCCGGCCCATCGAGCCGTCACAGCAAGCGCCCCAGTCCCAGCAGCTCGGCCCGGGCGAGTACAGCCGCGGCGAACACGACATCGGCCAGGCCCACGCCCAGATGCGTCACCAGGACGCGGCCGCCGTTTCGGGGCGCCGAGGCTCCCCTCAGAAGCTCGCTGAGCGTGGCGTCCGGGTCCGGGTATCCGGCGAACGACCCAGCCGACCGTGCAGCCAGGAACTGGTCCCTCTCGTCGACGACGAATAGCGCCTCCCGGGCCAGCGTCGCCGATGCCTGCATGTCGTAGTCGACGGCGACAAACAGGACGTTGGGCGCGAGCAGGGCCGCGTCGAGGGCCTGGTGGTCGGGCCCGAAGGAGACAACGGAAACGACCAGGTCGGCCGAATGGACCGCCTCGGTCGCGCCGACGACGGCCTCGATCGAACCGATCCCCTCGACCGTTGCCGACTCGTCCGCGAGCGCGGCGGCCCGTACGGCATCCACGTCTGCAACGCGAACCTGCGCGCCCGGGAGCAGATGACCGATTACGGGAAGGTGAGCCCGAGCCTGAACGCCGGCGCCCAGCATCGCCACCCGCCAGGGTCGCGCCGCCTCCCGACCGCCGCCGGGCAGCACGTGGCGGATCGCCGTGCCGCTGATCGCCGCCGTTCGGGCGGCAGTGATCGCGCCCGCATCCATGACCGCCAGAGGCTCGCCGGTGACCGGATCGTTGAGCAGCACCAGGGCGTGGTAGGCCGGCAGGCCGCGCAAGGGGTTCTCCGGAAATCCGGCGATCCACTTTGCGCCGATCAGGTCCATGGATCCGTCGTCGGCGGCGCCGCGCAGGAGTGCCGGCATGGCGTGGGCGAGCGACCCGGGCTGGCGCGGATGGACCCCGATCTTCGGAGGGAGCTCCGCGTCCCGGCCCAGCGACAGCATCGTTCGTTCGGCCAGATCCAGTCGTTCCGAGAGAGGCGGCATGGCGGCCGCGACTTCGGCGGCACTGAGATGTCTGAGGGGCTTCATCTTCCTCGCTGCCGGGTCGACATGGCGATTCCGCGGCACCCTGCCCCCGGCATCGCCACGATCGGTGCGCGCGCCCGGAGTGTAGCGGTACGATGGGGCAGGGCGTGTGCCGCGCCGCCGCGAGGGCACCGGACAAACGAGGAGACAGATTGCAGCGTCTTCGGGGGGTCACGACCGGGTTCCTGGTCGGGCTTGTGCTCACCGCCTATGTGGGCTACTGGCTCCACGGCGTTCGCGAGGTGGCGATCCTCGTGGGAATCGGCCTCGGTCTGGCGATAGGGCTGGTCGTAGGCACGCGGACCGATGCCGGTGACGCCGCCGCGGACGAGGCGTGGCGGAGAGTCGCGCCCGATCTGCCACCGGTCTCGGACCGGGTCGCCCTCGAGGCGTCGCAGGCGAAGATGCCCGGGCCGGAGCAGGATCCACGAACGAGTCCCGCGTCCGTTGATGGAGATACCTAGCGCTGTCGTTGGCACGGATTGAGCAGCCGAACTAACGGGACGCCAGGCATTCACCGCCGCTGCCCCGTTTTCGCTCCCTCCGCTGCGCGCCACATGGTCGAGTTCGCTGTCGATTCCTGAGGGATAGGCTAGGCTGCAATCGACCAAGCGCCGCAGCGGCCGGCGCCTCGCGTGCAGGGAATCGCCGCCGTGACTACGTCTCGCCGTCCGCCGGGCAGGCCGCGAGCAGTCAGATCGAACGGGCTGGGCGAGTCGAAGCGCTCGGATCAGGCCCAGGACGGGACAGATGAGCGCATTCGAAAGGATCGATCAGACGGACATCGGAATCCTCGAGTTGCTTCAGCGCGACGGCAGAGAGTCGTACTCGGAGGTAGGCCAGTCCGTGGGCATGAGCGGCCCCTCCGTCCATGAGCGGGTCAAGAAGCTCGAGGCGCGCGGCGTGATCCGCGGCTACTCGGCGGTCGTGGATCCCACGCTCCTCGGATACGGCGTTCTCGCCTTCATCTTCATCAAGCAGGTGCCGGGGACGATCGGGACCGACATGACGGGCGATTTCGTCGACATCGACGAGATCGAGGAATGCCACCACCTCGCGGGCGAGGCCGACTATCTGCTCAAGGTCCGGGCAATGGACACTCGCCATCTTGAGCGTGTCTTGCACGCCATACAGCAGGTCCCGCACGTATTCACGACGGAGACGCAGATGGTCTTCTCGAGCGCCTTCGAGCGCCGACCGCTGCGGATCGTGCGCGAGATCGAGCCTGCCAGCAACTCAAACGGGTTGTGAGCGGCGCCGAACCCGGGGCCGGCAACCAGCCCTCGACATCGCGGCCGGCCCGGTCCGGCAACGTCGTGGCCGAGCCACGGGTCACGACCATGTTCGACTCCATCGCCCCCGTCTACGACCGCATGAACACGCTCATGACGGCCGGGCTGGATGGCCGCTGGAGGCGTGCGGCAGTGCGGGCGGCGAGATTGTCGAGTGGCCAGGCCGCGCTCGACGTTGCCTGCGGGACCGGCAAGCTCACCGCCGCGCTGTCAGCGGTCGTGGGGCCGGCCGGCCGAGTGGTCGGTGTCGACCTGTCCGAGGCCATGCTCAGCGAGGCCAGGCGCGCCTTCGGCAACCTGGCGAACGTCGAATTCCGGACCGGCAACGCCCTGGCGTTGCCTGTA
This sequence comes from uncultured Chloroflexia bacterium, assembly GCA_963814125.1. Lineage (GTDB taxonomy): Bacteria > Chloroflexota > Limnocylindria > Limnocylindrales > CSP1-4 > Fen-1039. The sequence goes on along the minus strand of CAWFBR010000010.1, from coordinate 747,595 downwards.
GACGACGGATCCTTCGATGCCGCGACGATCGCTTTCGGTTTGCGCAACCTGTCCAGCTTCGAAGACGGTTTCCGCGAGATGGCAAGGGCGGTCCGAAGTGGCGGTCGCGTCGTTTGCCTGGAGTTGTCGGTGCCACGGCCCAGACTGGCCGGTCGCATCTACACGGCCGGCTTCCGCGCCACGGCCCCGATCATGGGCGCCCTCTTCCGGCGCCGGACCGCTTACTCGTATCTCCCGCACTCGCTGGACGGGTTCCCGACCGCCGAGGAGATTGCGGAAACGATGAAGCGGGCCGGGCTGCGGGACGTGAGGTTCCGGCGCCTCGCCCTGGGGGCGGTGGCGATCCACGTAGGCGTCGTGGCCTAGCTATCGTCTGGAGGCCCGGTTGGGCCCTGCGCGGGCGCCCGGATCGGCGCCCCGGTGGCACGCGAGCTAGCCGTCCCGCTCCTTTCCCGACTCGTCGTGCGCGCTGGAGTCATCCGGCAGCTCGGTGCCGGCCGCTTCTTCGGCGCCGCCGGTCATCCCCTCCAAGTAGGCGCCGTGCAATTCGAGCAGCTTGGTCACCGTGGCCTCGTCGATCGGCGACCCGTCCGCCTCCATCTGCCCGGCAAGAAACGACGCCTCCAGCGCGTCGACAGGCCCGCCGGGCGTCTCGTCGGACTCGAAGGGGTGGTCGGCCAGGAAGAACCAGGTCAGCAGCCCGCCGACCACGAGACCGAGTATCCCGAAGAAGAAGTAGAACGGCATATCGAGGGCCCTCGGTTCGGGCGGTCCCTGCCGCCTTGGCGAAGCTGGCAACTCCGGCACCGGCCTTCGCGCGGCCGGTTGTCCCGGCCAGTATATGTTTGGCGACCGCGTCGCGAGTCCTGGGCCGTCGCCCGGTACACTTGCCGACCATGATCGACTTCACGCCCAATCCAATAGCCCTGTCCCTGGGCTCGTTCGAGATCCGCTGGTACGGAATCGGCTATGTGGCCGCGATCATCGCCGGCACGTGGCTCGCGACTCGGGAGGCTCGCCGTCGCGGAGAGCGGATCGACGTGATCGTCGACGGTGTCGTCGTCCTTGCCATTGCTGCGCTGATCGGCGGTCGGGCCTACCACGTCATCGACCAGTGGGCCTACTACCGGGACCACCTGGCGCAGATCTTCCTCCCGCCGTACAGCGGCCTCGGTATCTACGGCGGCCTCTTCACGGGCATGCTGGCAACGATCTGGTACGCCCGCCGCCACCACCTATCGTTCTGGCGCTGGGCCGACATCATCGTTCCTGCCGTCTTGCTGGCGCAGGCAGTCGGGCGTTGGGGCAACTTCATGAACCAGGAGCTGTACGGGCCTCCGACGAACCTGCCCTGGGGCATAGCCATCCAGTGCCAGTACCGCGTTGCCGAATTCGCCTGCCCGGCGCAAGGTGGGACGACTCCCGTGGACGCTCATTTCGTCCCGCTCTTCTTCTACGAGTCGATGCTCAGCCTCCTGGGCGTCCTGGTGATGCTGTTCCTGTGGCGGCGGTTCACCGCGCGCGGGCGGTTCTTGATCGCCGGCGATGTCGGGTTGCTCTATTTCGTGTGGTATGGCGTCGAGCGCGGCATCCTCGAGACGCTCCGCGGAGGCTGGAACTGGACGTTCTTCGGAATCCCGATGGCCCAGCTCGTCGGCCTTGGCGCAGCCGCTGCGTCCATCATCGCCATCGCCGTCCGCCACTGGTACGTGCGAGGGCACCCTGAGGAATCCGGGACCGCGCCGGCCGAGGTTGGGCCGGAGATTGGCGAATTGCCGGAAAGCCCGGCCGCAACCTAGTTCGACCGCTCGCCTCCACGGCCCGGCCGGAGGCCGGTGGATGCGTCGCAAGAGGGCCGGGTCGCTTGACTACCAGCGCTTGCCCGGCCGGCTTCCAGGCCCAGGTCCACGACGCCCTGTCCCGGGCTCGGTCGGGCTGCGCAGACATCCGCCAGCGGACAGGACTGGATCAGCAGTGCGCCGGAGGGGCGAGCGTGCCATCGCCAGCTCCTCGAATGTTGCGAGCCCGCACTCTTCCAAGCCGACTGCCCATTTCCTGAGGCCCGACCGGGCCTCGTCTCCGGATTCCATCGCATAGAACCTCCTCCTCTAAACACCATAGAGGCAGCCGATTGGCTGCGGCTCATCTGCCGCTCATCCGTGGCTTATCTGCCGCTCACGCGCGGTTCATCCGGGCTCGCTGGGAGCTCCAGGATCGCCCTCCAGGAGCCGCCTGGCGGCAGGCGTCGCGCGGTGGAGCCGCTGCCCGGGTACAATTCCGGCATCCCCAAATACGTCGCGACTTTAGACAGAACTCCTGTCGGAGCGGTGCGGCACCCAAAGATGCGAACCGCACCGGGCCCCGATCCGGCCCGGCCGCGTCCCAATCAAGCGAGGAGAGATCGTGGCCACCGTCGGCGCCAGGGTTGAAGGACTACCGCACAACTTACCCGCGGACAACGCAATCGTTCGCTGGGTGAACCAGGTGGCGGCCCTGACGACGCCGGACGCAATTCACTGGTGCGACGGCTCGCAGGCCGAGTACGACCGCCTCTGCCAGCTGCTGGTGGACGGGGGAACGTTCATCCGCCTCAACCCCAAGCTCCGGCCCAACAGCTTCCTCGCCCGTTCTGATCCTGCCGATGTCGCCCGCGTCGAGGATCGAACCTTCATCTGCTCCCTGAAGGAAGAGGACGCCGGCCCGACCAACAACTGGCGCGATCCGGCCGAGATGCGCAAGACGCTTGACGGGCTCTTCACCGGCTCGATGAGAGGCCGGACGATGTATGTCATCCCGTTCTCGATGGGTCCGGTCGGTTCGCCGATCGGACGGCTCGGGATCGAAATCACGGACTCGCCGTACGTCGTGGTCAACATGCGGATCATGACACGCATGGGCGAGGCGGCCATGGCCGAGATCGCGAAGACGGGCGACTTCGTGCCCGCCGTGCACTCCGTCGGCGCGCCTCTCGCCCCGGGCCAGAAGGACGTCGCCTGGCCATGTGACGCGGAACGGAAGTACATCGTTCACTTTCCAGAGGCGCGCGAGATCTGGTCCTACGGTTCCGGCTACGGTGGCAATGCCCTGCTCGGCAAGAAGTGCTACGCGCTGCGTATCGCGTCGGTTATCGCCCGCGATGAAGGCTGGCTGGCCGAGCACATGCTGGTCATCAAGGTCACTTCCCCCGACGGCCGCGTGAAGCACATGGCCGGAGCCTTCCCGTCCGCCTGCGGCAAGACCAATCTGGCGATGCTCGAGCCGACGATACCGGGCTGGAAGGTCGAGACGATCGGGGATGACATCTGTTGGATGAAGTTCGGCCCCGATGGGCGGCTCCACGCCATCAACCCGGAGGCCGGCTTCTTCGGTGTCGAGCCCGGGACGAGCATGTTCACCAACGCCAACGCGATCCGCACGCTGCGCGCGAACTGCATTCACACGAACTGCGCCTTGACCGACGACGGCGACGTCTGGTGGGAAGGCCTTACCAAGGAGCCGCCCGCTCACCTGATCGACTGGCAGGGCAACGACTGGACGCCCGACTCCGGACGCAACGCCGCTCACCCGAACGCCCGGTTCACCGCCCCGGCCAGTCAGGATCCGGCGATTGCCCCCGAATGGGAAGACCCGGCCGGCGTGCCCATCGACGCCATCATGTTCGGTGGCCGCAGGACGACGGTCGTGCCCCTCGTCCGCGAGGGATTCGACTGGGAGCACGGCGTCTTCCTGGGATCGATCCAGAGTTCGGAAACGACCGCCGCGGCCAGCGGCGCCGTGGGTAAGCTGCGCTTCGATCCGTTTGCCATGCTGCCGTTCTGCGGCTACAACATGGCCGACCACTGGGCTCACTGGCTCCGTATCGGCGCCTCGGCCGACGCCGCCAAGCTGCCGCGGATCTACTACGTCAACTGGTTCCGCAAGGACGCGGACGGGCGCTTCATGTGGCCCGGTTTCGGCGACAACAGCCGTGTGATCGAGTGGATCTTCGGGCGCTGTTCCGGTGACGATGACGCCGTGGATACGCCCATCGGACTGTTGCCTGCGCCGGGCGCCCTCGACACCAGCGGCCTGGCCGTGGATGCGGCGGACCTCGCCGCTCTGCTGGCGGTCGATCCGGTAGCGTGGACGCAGGAGGCCGCCGCGATCGGGGAGCACTACGCCCGGTTCGGCTCCAGGTTGCCGGCCCAATTGGCTGCCAGGCTGGCGGAACTCAAGCGACAGGTCGCCACGGCCTGACCAAGTCCGAGGCTTCGCGATGAGCGGCCCGCGGTCCGGCGCGAGTGATGGTGCGCCGGAGAACTGGCGGTGTCTCGCCTGATGTAGCAACATGCCGGTAAGGCCGACCCAGTTCGCCCCGCGTGAAGGACCCCGCTACGATCGAATCCGAGAGCGGGCGAGCACTGGAGTCGATCAGAAGAGCGAACGACCCGCCGGCCTCCTTTGCCGGCGCCCCAAGTGGGAGGTCAGCGAAATGCCAGTCTGTCGACGCAAAGTAACGGTCATCGGCGCCGGAAACGTTGGAGCCACCGCAGCCCAACGGATCGCCGAAGCGGGCATAGCCGACGTCTACCTGGTCGACGTCGTCGAGGGCCTGCCGCAGGGCAAGGCTCTCGATCTGGTCGAAGCCGCGCCGCTTCAGCACCACGACCAGATGATCTACGGCACGAACGACTATGCGGATACGACCGAGTCGGACGTCATCGTTGTCACGGCCGGCCTTGCGCGCCAACCGGGTATGACCAGGGACGACCTGCTGCTCAAGAACGCGGGCATCGTCGGGGACGTGGTCAAGAAGGCCACCCAGTACTCTCCGGACGCAATCGTGATCATGGTCACGAACCCGCTCGACGCGATGGTCCACGTCGCGATCGAGGCCAGCGGTTTTCCGCGCGAGCGGGTCATCGGCATGGCAGGCGTCCTGGACAGCGCCCGCTTCCGCGCCTTCATCGCCCAGGATCTGGGCGTTTCCGCGTCGGACGTCTCGGCCTTCGTCCTGGGCGGCCACGGCGACACGATGGTTCCGGTGCCGCGGTACTCGACTGTCGGAGGGATTCCGCTGCCGGAACTGATGAAGCCCGATCGAATCGAGGCTCTGGTGCAGCGGACCCGCAACGGCGGTGCCGAGGTCGTGGCTCTTCTCAAGTCCGGCAGTGCCTTCTACGCCCCGGCGTCGTCCGTGCTGCACATGGTCGACTCAATCCTGAACGACCGAAAGCGCGTTCTTCCGTGTGCCGTGCTTCTGCGCGGTGAGTACAAGATCGACGGACTCGTCATGGGCGTGCCGATCATCCTGGGCGCATCGGGTGTCGAGCGGATCATCGAGGTGTCTCTGACTGAACCCGAGCTCAAGGCCTTGCACGTCTCGGCCGGCGCGGTTCAGGGGCTGGTCGACACGCTTGCGGCGAAGGGTTAGGACCGGCCCGGTCGCGCGGACACGGGCGTTCGAGCCGGTCGGTCGGGGAATGGGGAAAGCCCCGGCGGTCCCGTCCGGCCGGGGCTTCCCTGAGCGATTGACTGATTTTCGGCGCCGGTCCCGGCCCCCCGGGATTCCGGGTCCGGCGCCGTCGCCCGTCCGACCCCCCTCGGGGCGGCTCACGCCGCACATCGGGCGACACCCCCGTTCGACTCGATGGCAGGCCGGCTTTGGGCCGCTCCGTCATCGATGGTGGAATCAAGCCACGCCGCGCAGCCGCTGCGGAGCGTCCAGCCGACACCTGAAGTGTCGGCTGGACGACATTGGCGGAGAATGCTCCGCCGTCGATATCGGCACCGTCAATCGCGAACTGATCCCCACGCGGGAGCCGTCGGATTCGATCGCGCTGCGGCCGATATGATCACGTTGGCTAGACGGCGCGGATCTGGGGAGCCCTGCACGACACGACCGACCATCAGTTCCGCCCGCGGAATCGACCGTATTGGGACCAGCAAATGCCTGTGCAAGTAGAGAAGGTCAACTACCACGGCTGGGAGAACTCGTATCGCCTTGCCAACGACCTCGTAGATCTGGTCGTCACCACCGACGTGGGGCCGCGAATCATCCGCTTCGGATTCGTGGACGACGCGAACGAGTTCAAGGAGTACGCCGACCAGAGTGGGCGAACCGGGGGCGACGAATGGCGCTCGTACGGCGGCCACCGCTTATGGCATGCCCCGGAGGACGTTGTCCGCACCTACGCCGCCGACAACTCGGCCGTCGCGTTCGAGGAGGTCGCTGACCTCGTCCGCCTGATCCAGCCCGTCGAGCCGACGACGGGAATCCAGAAGGAGGTAGACATCCTCCTCTCGCCCGACTCGGCCAGCGTTCGGGTAACGCACCGCCTGCGGAACCTGAACCTTTGGAGCGTGGAGCTGGCTCCTTGGGCCATCAGCGTGATGGAGGCCGGGGGAACGTCCATCCTGCCGTTGCCTCCGCGCCGGCCGCACCCGGAAAACCTCGCGCCCGGCAATTCGTTGACCTACTGGACCTACACGGACTTGACCGATCCGCGCTGGCGTATCGGTCGCGCGTTCATCCTCTTGCGCCAGGACCCTGCCCACCGAGACCCGCAGAAAATAGGCCTGATGACCCCGGCGGGTTGGATCGCCTATGCCCGGAATCGTCACCTGTTCGTTGTGCATGCCGCCTACGTCCCGGGCGCTGTCTATCCCGACCTCGGCTCCTCGCTCGAGACGTACGCCTCGGCGGACATGCTGGAAGTCGAGACCCTCGGACCCATGGCGCGGATCGAGCCGCGAGCTTTCGTCGAACACGTCGAAGAGTGGTCCCTATTCGGCGATGTCCCAACCCCGGAGAACGACGTGGACGTCCTGACTCACGTGCTGCCGAAGGTCTCGTCCCTGCCGTAGAGGTTGTGCGCCCGGTACACTGCCCACCGTGCTCGATCTGATCCGCTTCGATTTCGATCCGACGGTCGCCCCTTTTGGGCTGACCGTCCGCCTGGAGACTCTGCTACTGGGCGGGGTCATCTTGCTCGTGCTGGTGCTCATGGCACTCATGGCGGGCCGGGCCAGCCTGCCGGCGGACGCGGCCGGAGACGATCCGGCCGGATCGGTTCCAGGCGGTTTCGCCGGGCGGTTGCGGCGCGACGATCTGATCCTCGTGGCGTTTGGGGTCGTCCCCGGCGCCTTTGTCGGGGGGCGCCTTGGCTACGGCCTGATTCACCTGGACTATTACCGAGCCGTTCCATCGGCCCTCACGGATCCAGGTCAGGGCGGGCTCGCCCTGACGCTGGCGGTCGTCCTGGGGACTGTCTCCGGGCTCGCCGTGGCGAGGCTCCTGGCAGCTCCGATCTCGCGGTGGCTGGGCGTCGCGGGTCTCCCGGTCCTGCTGGGGCTCGGACTCGGGAAGCTCACGCTGGTGGCCGGAGGCGATGGGCAGGGCGCCTATTCCGACTCCTCCTGGGCGACGAGTTACGCCGGGCTCGGGCCGTGGGGCAGCGCCAACCCGAGCTACCCGGCGCTGCCTTCGCAGGCCCTGGAGGGCGTGCTCGTCCTCGGTGTCGCTGCGATCATCGCCGTCTTGCCGTTTCTCCTGCGACTTCGTGTCAGGCGCTGGCGGAGAGTGATTCGACCGGGTTGGTCGCCCCGACGCGAGTGGTCCCTGCTGAGCGGCGGTCGTGGCTTTGTCGTGATTCTCGCCCTGTGGGCCGCTGTCAGATTTGCGGTTGCCTTCACCTGGCGTGATGCGCGAGTGTTCGGCCCCCTCTGCGTCGAGCAGATCGTCCTCCTCGGCCTGTTGGTCATGCTGGTACTGGTTCTCCTTGTGCCAGGTGCAGTCCGGCGGCTGCGGCGAAGATGGGCTTCCCGGCGCGTCGCGCGGGTAGCCGTCGGGGCCGGCTAGATGTCGCCGTCCCGGCCCGGTCCCAACCCGAATCGCGACCGAGCTCCCTCGGCGCCGGCCGCCAAGCCCGCGGCGTCCAAAGCCGCCCTGGGGCCGCTACCAGGAACCGCCGGTTCAACGCCCACGGAAGCGGCGGAGGATGCCGTCCCAAAGCCGGCCTCTCGGATCTCCACCCGCACCAGGACGGTCCACGTCCGCGGAAAGCTGGTCACCCGGCAGCCCGAGCCTCACCGGACGCCGCCCGTTCTGGTTCGCCAGATCCGCGGCGGCGTGGTAGAGAGCCGCCACCGTGGTTCGATCGTCGAGGTGACCGCCGACGGGAGCGTGCGCCGAGTGCTGGGCGATCCGGACTCGCTGGTGAACCTTCGTTCGGCCGTGAAGCCTTTCGGGCTGGTGGCGTTGGTCGAATCCGGAGCTGTCGAGGAGTTCGAACTCTCAGATGACGAGTTGGCCGTCATGGCCGGCTCTCACTCGGGCGAGGACCTGCACGTCAGGACGCTCCAGGCCGTGTTCCGCCGGACGGGGATCACCCAACAGTTACTTGGTTGCGGGGCGGAGGGGGCTCCCCTCGATGCCCTGACCGCGGCCCGGCTCGCCCGCGATGGCGAGAAGCCCGGGCCTCTCCGGCACATGTGCTCGGGCCAGCACGCCTCCATGCTGTTGCTGTGCAGGATCGCCGACTGGCCGATGGCCGAGTACTGGCGAGCCGACCATCCCGTCCAGCGTCTCTACGCGGCGACCGTCGCGCGAGTCTTCGACACCTTGCCTGAGATGCTGGTCACGTCGGTCGATGCGTGCGGCGTGCCGACCTATGCCTTCCCGCTGTACGAGGTGGCTCGGGCGTTCGCCTTCCTGGCCGAACCTGCCCTTATACCGGGGTCCGACTCACGCGCAAACCTGGCCGGCGCGCTGACCCGGATTCGGGATGCCATGCTCGCGAGCCCGGAGATGGTGGCCGGCAACCGCGACCGATTGGATACCTCGGTCATGAAGGCCGTGCCGGGCCGCATCGTGAGCAAGGGCGGGGCCGAGGCCCTGCGAGGATTCGCGATTCTGCCCGTGCCCGGAGGAGCCAAGGCGGCCGGTGTGGCTCTGAAGATCGAGGATGGCGGAGGCTTCGATCGGGCCGGCGCGGCCGCGTCAATCGAGACACTCAGACAGCTGGGCGTGCTGGATCCCGCCGCGCTGAGAGCGCTGGGCCGCTACCACCGGCCGCTGTCTCTCGATCCGCGGGGCGAGGTCGTGGGGGAAGCGGTGGCCGAGTTCGAACTTGCACCGGTGGGCGAGCTGCTATAGCGAGGCCGGCGCGGCCGCCGCCGACGTCCGCCGGTCTGCGAGGCTCGCCGTCGCTGCTCGTACACTTAGGCCATGACCGACGTCCGCGTCCGCATCGCGCCGAGCCCGACCGGGCCGCTCCACCTGGGAACGGCCAGGACCGCCCTGTTCAACTTCCTTTTCGCGAGGCACCACGGAGGGACGTTCATCCTCCGCCTGGAGGATACGGACCAGGCTCGCTCCACGGAGGTGTTCGAGCGCGACATCATCGATAGCCTGCACTGGCTGGGGATGACCTGGGACGAAGGCCCGGCGGTGGACGTCGAGCCCGAACGTGGCACTTTCGGTCCCTACCGCCAGATGCAGCGGCTGCCGAGATACCGCGAGGCTGCCGATAGGTTGCTGGCGGAGGACAAGGCCTATTACTGCTACTGCTCCCACGAGGAACTGGACTCCGAGCGCAAGCGCCAGGAGGCGGCCCGCGAGATGCCTCGCTACAGCGGCCGCTGCGCCCATCTGACGGGCGAGCAGCGTATCGCCTTCGAGGCCCAGGGCCGCGAGCCGGTCGTCCGCTTCCGCATCCCGCCGGATCGCACGATCGCCTTCGACGATATCGTTCGCGGACACGTGGAGATCGAAACCGGCGCCCTCGGTGGCGACCTGGTCATCGTGCGCTCGGACGGGACGCCCCTGTACCACTTCACGGTGGCGGTGGACGACGCGGCGATGGAGATCACGCACGTCATACGGGGCGAGGACCATCTGTCCAACACGCCCAAGCACATCCTGCTGTTCGAAGCGCTGGGATCGAAGGTGCCGCAGTTCGCCCACCTGCCGCTCATCCTCAATCCAGACCGGACCAAGATGAGCAAACGCAAGAGCCAGACCGCCGTGGCCGACTATCGGGCCCAGGGCTTCATTCCCGAGGCCTTCGTCAACTACCTGGCCCTTCTCGGCTGGTCGACCGGCACCGAGGAGGAGGTTCTTTCCCTGCCCGAGCTGATCGAGCGCTTCGGGCTTTCGAACGTCAACAGCGCCGGCGCCGTGTTCGATCGGGGGCGGCTCGAGTGGCTTAACGGCCAGTGGATCCGCAAGCTCGACGCCGACGACCTGATCGATCGCCTCCGACCCTTCCTGGAGGCCGAGGCGGCGGCCGGGCGCATCGACTGGATGCCCTCCGACGGGGAGTTGCGTGCGTTGCTGCCCGTCGTGCAGGAGCGCCTGCCGACCCTTGCCGCGGTCGGGGACCTGGTCGGCTTTCTCTTCGTCAAAGACATCGAGCCGGATGCGGCGCTCATCGTTCCGAAGCGCTGGGACGCGGCTACGGCCGCGACCGGACTGCTCGCCGCCCGCCGCATCATCGCCGACGTCGGCGAGGTCAGCTGGGAGGCGGACGAGATCGAGCCACCGCTGCGGCGTCTGGTCGAAGAGCACGGCTGGAAGGCCGGCGATCTGTTCATGGCCATACGCGTCGCCCTGACCGGCCGGACAGCTTCACCGCCCCTCTTCGATACGATGGTGGCCCTCGGGCACGAGCGGACGCTGGCCCGGATCGATCGGGCGATCGAGAGGCTCGGGGCTCAGGCGGCCCCCACCCCATAGGAGGGACCCGGATGGCTCGAACGATCCTGGTCGTCGATGACGAGCAGACCCTGCGCGAGACCCTGGCCGAGAGCCTGGAGACCGAGGGCTTCACAGTGGTCCAGGCCGCGGACGGACGGGAGGCCGTGGACGCCTTCCGGCACTATCGTCCGGACCTCATCCTGCTCGACCTCATGCTGCCGGAGTTGAGCGGCACCGATGTCTGTCGCATCGTCCGCGCCGAATCCGCCGTGCCGATCCTGATGCTGACCGCCAAGAGCGCCGAGGTGGAGAAGGTCGTGGGCCTCGAGCTTGGGGCGGACGACTACGTGACCAAGCCGTTCAGCTTCCGAGAGCTGCTGGCCCGCATCCGCGCCCTGCTGCGCCGGACCGAGCAGCAAGCCCTTGCGCCGGAGATCGAGACGATCGATCTCGGACAGGTCAAGGTGGACATGGCGGGGCGTCGGTTGCTGCGTGGCGGCGAAGTCCTGCCGGTCAAGCCGAAGGTCTTCGAGCTGCTGCTCTTTCTCATCAGGAACGCCGGCCATGTCTTCACGCGCGACCAGCTCCTGGAGCAGGTCTGGGGCTACGACTACGCCGGCGAAACCCGCACCGTGGATGTCCATATCCACTGGCTGCGAGCCCAGATCGAGGCGGATCCGGCGAGCCCGGTTTTCCTGGAGACGGTGCGTGGTGTCGGCTACGTGCTCAGGCGCCCCGAGGGCGATTGAGACTCGGTCGGGCCGGACGGCTCGAGCCGGCAATATCGCTAGACGCCGAACACGTGCAGGACCGACCCCGCCGGCCCGGACATCACCTGCAGCACCACGTATGCCGCGGCGGCAATGGCGCCGGCGCACGGGATGGTGAGGACCCAGGCCGTCACGATGCTGCGAGCCACTCCCCAATGGACCGCGTGGGCGCGGTCGCTGGCACCCGCGCCCATGATCGCGCTCGTGATCACGTGCGTGGTCGAGACCGGCATGCCGAAATGTGAAGCGCCCAGGATGATCGATGCCGCAGTCGTCTCGGCCGCGAAGCCGTGGACCGGATCGAGCTTGACGACCCGCTGGCCCATCGTCTTCATGATTCGCCAGCCGCCCGCTGCGGTGCCGAAGGACATTGCCGTGGCGGCCAGGAGAATGACCCACACGGGGACCGTCTTGTCGTGGATTGCCCCTGAGCTGAAGAGGGCCAGGGTCATGATGCCCATCGTTTTCTGGGCATCGTTGGAGCCGTGGCTGAGGGCCATATACGTCGCGGACAACACCTGTACGCGACGGAACCGATCGTTTATGCGCTTCGGGCTGGTCCCGATCACCGGGTCCGACTCCGCCGGCTTGTCCTGATCCGCCGTTGCGGAGGGTCCGCCGGCCTTGGCGGCTCGCCGTCTCTTGTAGCTCGCGACGGCGTGGCGCGGATTCATCCAGCCGATGGCATTGAGGATCGCCACCATGACGGCGAGGGCGATGACCATGCCCAGGATCGGGGAGCTGATGAGGGGGACCACAACCTTCACGGTGAAGTTGCCCCACTGAACGGCGTCGGGGCCGGCCGAAGCCATCGCCGCGCCGATGAGGCCGCCCACGAGCGCATGGCTGCTCGAGCTGGGGATGGCCAGCGCCCAGGTAATCAGGTTCCACGTGATCGCGCCGATGAGGGCGGCCTCGAGAACTGTGGAGCCGTTGGCCAGGATGTGGCTGTCCTGAACGATGCCGCTGCCTATCGTCCCTGCGACGGCCGTACCGAAGACGAGAGCGCCCACGAAGTTGGCCGCGGCCGAGAGCACGATGGCGTGCTCGGGTTTGAGCGCCCTGGTGGAGACGGAAGTGGCGATGGCGTTGGCCGTGTCGTGAAAGCCGTTGATGTAGTCGAAGGTCACCGACAGCGCGAAGATCGCGATCAGCGCCAACATCGTGCTCTGAGACAAACCGGTACGCCCTCGGGCCCTGCGGAAAGGCGGCCGGGCACCGCCGCCTAGAGGCTAGCAGGTCGAGAGGCAGATTGCGTCCGGAGGTCCGGAAGGGTAGCCACGCGCCCACCCGGCGCGACCGTTGGCGCCCCGGATAGCCCGGCCAGGCTAGGGGTTCAGATCCTCGACTTCGCCCGTGGCCAGGAAGACCACGTCTTCGGCGATGTTCGTGACCCTGTCGCCGATGCGCTCGAGGTAATGGGCGGCGAAAAGGATCCGCGTGCCCGGGTCCACTTTGCCGGGATCGGTCCGCATCTCCGCGAGGACATCATCGAAGACCTGGTGGTAAAGCCGGTCGATCTCGTCGTCGCGGGCAGCGACTTCTCGGGCCTTGTTCTCGTCGATGTCGACGAGTGCCAGTACCACGTCCCGGACCTGCTGAGCTGCCAGTGTGGCCATCGGCGTCAGCTCGTCGTAGGTCACCATGCTCTCGACCTCCGCCAGCTTGCGCGCCTGCTTCGCGACGGACCCGGCGTGGTCGCCGATGCGCTCCAATTCGTACGTGACACGGTCCAGAGCGAGCAGGAAGCGGAGGTCCCTCGCCACGGGGGCCTGCGTGGCGATGGTCATGGCCACCACGCCAGTCACGTCCCGCTGGACGTCGTTGATTCTCCCGTCGGAGGCAATGACGGCGGCGGCAAGAGTTGCGTCGCGATTCATGATCGCGTCGTGCGCGGCCAGAATCTGCTCCTCCACCAGGCTGCCCATGCGCAATACGCCGTCCTTGACGTCCCGCATCTCCGCATCGAGGTGCTCTCGGACGTGCGTGGCATGGCTCCCGGCCTCGGTCTCGGTGACCGGGTCGGACCGACCGGCGATTGGTTCGGCGGCCGGCGTGCCGGGGGCTTGTTTCAGGGAGTACATGGTCGACTCCTTGCCTTCGCGTGCGTTCATCCGAACCGCCCGGAGATGTAGTCCTCGGTCAACCGTTCGCGAGGCTGGGTGAAGATGCGCCCGGTCGGACCTTCTTCGACCAGGTAGCCGGCACCGTCCTCGCCCATCGTCATGAAGACGGTCCGGTCACTGACTCGGGCTGCTTGCTGCATGTTGTGGGTGACGATGATGATGGTGTAGGTGGCCCTCAGGTCCGCCATCAGCTGCTCGATCTGGAGCGTAGCGATCGGATCGAGTGCCGAGCAAGGCTCGTCCATCAGGAGTACGTCAGGCGAGAGGGCCAGGGCTCGGGCGATGCAGAGGCGCTGCTGTTGCCCGCCGGAGAGGGAGGCTCCGCTCTGGCGGAGCTTGTCCTTGACCTCGTCCCAGAGCGCCGCCTTTCGAAGGCATTGCTCGACGAGATCCGCGGCTTCGTTCTTGCCTTTGACCAGGCCGTTGAACCGCGCCGGTGCGGCGACGTTGTCGAATATGGACATCGTTGGGAACGGGTTCGGCTGCTGGAAGACCATGCCGATCGAGCGGCGAACGGCCGCAGGATCGATGCGCCTGTCGTACAGGTCGATGCCGCGGTATTCGATCAGGCCCGAGGTGCGCGCGTGGGGCACCACCTCATGCATCCGGTCGATGCAACGCAGGAGCGTGGATTTGCCGCTCCCTGACGGCCCGATGATGGCGGTGATGGCGTTGCGGGCGATGTCGAGCGAGATGCCGCGAACCACGCGCCGCGAGCCGTAGTAGGCGTCGACGTCGCGCAGGCGGAGAACGACGGCTTCGGGAGCGAGGGCGTGGTCCGATTGCGCGGCGTGCACGGCCACTTCGGGAGCCTTCTCGGTGTCGATTGCAGGAATTGCAGTAACCATTGAGACCTCTTCCATGGTGCGAGCTCAGTGACCCGCGCTGCGCGATGGCTTGCGGCGGGCTACCAGCCAACGGCCGAGCAAGTTGAAGGCGAGGACGATGACGACGAGAGTCAGAGCCGCGCCCATCGCCCTATCTCGGGCAGCCGGAAAGGCCGAGTTGAGAGCGTTCCGGTATATGAGCAGCGGCAAAGCCTGCATCGGCTCATTCGTGTCGGTGGTGAAGAAGTTGTTGCCGAGCGCGGTGAAGATCAGGGGAGCGGTCTCTCCCACCGCTCTCGATACCGCAAGCAAGAGTCCGGTGAAGATCCCCGACAGGGCAGTCGGAATGAAGACCGAGGCGTAGGTCCTCCACCGCCGCAGGCCCAGGGCGCGAGCACCCTCGCTGATGGGCCGCGGGATCAGGCGAAGCATCTCCTCCGTCGAGACCACGATTACCGGCAGCATGATCACCGCGAGCGCGACCGAGCCCGCGAACCCCGAGAAGTGGCCCTGGGCCACCACGATCAGCGAGTAGACGAAGATGCCGACCACGATGGAAGGCAAGGCCACAAGGACGTCCATGACGAATCGCGTACCCGCTGCCACGCGGCCGCCGACCTCGGTGTCGAATATGGCGATGAGGATGCCCATCGGGGCCGCGATCACGGTCGCGATGCCTGCCATCTGGAGCGTGCCCGTGATCGCGTTTCGGATGCCGCCTCCGGCGGCGCTCAGGTCGCCGGGAGGGTCCTGGGTGAAGAAGTCCACGCTTATCACCCCGGCCCCGCTGGAGATCACGTAGAACGACACCGCGAGCAGCGGGATGAGCGCTATCAGGGCCGCCACCGCGGCCAGTACGACTACCAGATCCGCCTTGAGCCGGCGAGAGCGGCTCGTCGGCCTGAACAGAGTCTCGTACTCAATGGCCACGGCCGGCGCTCCTTTCGAAACGGCGGCGGATCATCAGCCCGGTGCCGTTGACAACGATCGCCAGCGCCAGGAGCACGACACCCAGAGCGATCAGGGCCTCAGGGTGGAGCGTCTCGGTCGCTTCGTTGAACTCATTTGCAATGACGCTTGCGAGGGTGAATCCCGGCGAGAAGATCGAGCCGCCTACTCGCGGGGCGTTGCCGATGACCATGGTCACCGCGATCGTTTCCCCGATCGCGCGTCCGAGGCCGAGCAAGATGGCGGCAACTAGGCCCGTGCGGCCGAGTGGCAGGACCACGCGTCGAATCACATCCCAGCGGGTTCCGCCCAGAGCCAGGACCGCTTCCCTCTGCAGCCGCGGAGTCGTGCCGAAGACCTCTCGAGTAACCGCCGCGATGATGGGGATGATCATCAGGGCGACGATCAGGCCAGCCGCGAAGTAACTGGGGCCGGGCGTGGGTGGGCCCAGGAACGGGATCACCTTGCCGGGACCCGCGGCGATGTCGCGCTCAATCGGCCGAAGCAAGGGGATCAGGACGAGGAGGCCCCACAAGCCCCAAACGACCGAGGGAATAGCCGCCAGCAGATCCACGACCACAGCCACGGACTGGCCGATCCGGGGAGGCAGGAATTCGGTGACCAGGAGGGCGATGAGCACGGCGATCGGCACCGCGATGACGAGGGCGATGGCGCTCGTCAGCAGAGTGCCGTAGAGGAACGGCCAGGCGCCGTAAACGGTGAAACTGGGTGACCAGCGTGCCCCCGTCACGAAACCCACGATGCCGAAGCGCTGGAAGACCGGCCAGGCAGCCTGGATGCTCTGCAGCACCATCAGGGCGATGAGTCCCACGGCCACGGCCGTCACGACTGCCGCGACGGCGCGGAAGACCAGGTCTCCGTCGGGAAGGCGGCGTCGGGACAAACGCGGCAGCGATGGGCCGGCGCCGGCTGGCTGGGTGGTTGCTCGGACGGTCATCATGCCTCCGTCGAGATGAGCTCTGACGCCGCTCCGGGCCTTGGCCCGGAGCGGCGTCGTCTTGACTGATGACTGGTCAGGGGAGCAGCGGCGTCCCAGCCCAGTTCAGCGACCGCACGGCCGCCTCGTCCTGGGCCAGCAGAGAGGCCGGGATGGAGCCGTAATCCAGCGGGGCGGCATCGGCCTGGCCATCGTGTATCGCCCACCACAGGAAATCCACCAGGGCGGTGGCCCGTTCTTGAGTCTTGAGAACCTTGGACAGGTCCTTGTAGACGATGATCCAGGTCGTGCCCGAGATGGGGTAACCCTGGGCGGCGGCCGTGTTGGCGAGGTTGAAGCGGAGGTCCGCCGGGTACGAGGGTAGATCTGCTGCGGCCGAGAGCGACTCGAGCGACGGGGTGATGAAGTTGCCGCTGCTGTTCTTCACGTCCGCGAAGGGGATCTTGTTCTGGAGAGCGTAGGCAAGTTCGATGTAGCCGACGCCGCCGTCTGTCTGGTTGATGCCCTGAGTGACGCCCTCGTTACCGCTGGCGCCGAGGCCCGTGGGCCAATCGACCGTCTTGCCGGCCGACTTGGTGGGATCACCGGCGCCCACGGTCGTGACCCAGTCCGGGCTCGCCTTCGTCAGGTAGGTCGTGAAGATGCTCGTCGTGCCCGAACCGTCCGAGCGATGGACGACACTGACGTCGGTGCTGGGCAGGCTCACGCCGGGATTGACGGCCGCGATCGCCGGGTCGTTCCAGGAGGTGATCTTGCCGTCGAAGAGTCCCGCGATGATGTCGGCGGTCATCTTGATGGGTGCGGACAAGCCCTTGAGGTTGTAGGCGACCACGACGGCGCCGAACGTCGCCGGGATCTCGACGGCCTCACCGTTCGCGGCCGCGGCAGCGATCTCGGAGTCAGCCAGGTACGCGTCCGTCGCGCCGAAGTCGACCGTGTTGGCGGTCCACTGCTTGATTCCGCCGCCGGATCCGATCGACTGGTAGTTGAGCTTGACCCCACATTTCGTGTTGTAGTCCCCGCCCATCTTGGACAGGAGCGGGTAGATGAACGTGGAGCCGGCGCCGTTGAGCTGGCCATCGCCCTTGCTGCACCGATAGGTGACCGGCGCCGGTGTCGAGGTTGCCGCTGCCGGCGTGGAGGCGCCCATGGCATCGGGCGTGGGCGTGGCCGTGGCCGCTGCCGGTGTGTCGGTCGGCGGTGGTGTGGGCGAGGCGCCGGCGGACGAGCAGGCCGCGGCGAGCATGGTTGCCGCCATGGCCAGTGCGCCAAGGCGTCGGGTTCCGTTCAACACTCCAGTTCTCCTCTTGGCTGGTGCTGAGATGGGTTCGTCCTGTGCAGGTTTCCAGCAAGAAGGTCGGGTGCGGCCCTTAACGGTGTGTTGGTGGTTTGTTAACGTTCGTTCCGTGGCCGAGATACGTCGCGGGGCGAGACCGCCGCACTCGAAGCGGTCTCCTTGCGCGCCCACGCGAACGGGTCCGCACTTTCCTCGGTCGACGGCCAGGGCGGATCGAAGCGATAGCCCGAGCCTCGCACGGTGACAAGGCGGGTCGGGTTTGCGGGGTCTCGTTCGATCTTCGCCCGAAGCCAGAAGACGTAGACGTCGACCGTCCGTTCGTTACCGGTGTCCTCGTGCCAGACGTGATGGAGCAGTTCCTCCCGCGTGAAGGCCCGACCGGGATGCATGGCCAGGAAGTCCAGGAGTGCCAGTTCCTTGGGTCTCAGCGACGTCAGACCTCCAGAGCCCCTTATGGCTCGCGCCGGCAGGTCGAGTTCCAGGCCTTCGCCAAGCGCGATCCGGTCGCCGCGGAGACGGCCGGAAGGTCCTCTCCGCCCCGCGATCGAGAGGCGGCCGACGACCTCCATGGGGTCCGACGCGAGGTCGATGGCGTCTCCGAAACCAAGCTCCAGCGCGTGGAGGCGAGCCGCGACGGCTAGATGAGAGCTCAGCAGCACGGCAGAACTCACCCCGTGGGACGTCAGCCATACCGCGACGCGCTGCAGGTCCGCAGGCCCGGCTGGCGGCGACATCAGGACCACCAGGCTGGCCTGCGCATGCGATAGCGCTTCGGCAAACTCCGCCGAGGTGGCCTCGACGCGAACCTCAACGTCGGGAAAGAGCTGCCTCAGGTCCATGGGGCCGCTGGGATCGGTGAAGACAAGCCAGCCCGTGAAGGGCTCGGAGTACCTCGCGGGAGCTTCTTGCGCCGTCACCGAACTGGCAGTGGCGCCACGCGGGACGTCGTCGTACGCTGACCCATACGCGGGAATCTCGAATTCCTGTGTTAACGCAGTGTTCAGGCGCCGTGAACGTTGGACACTCGCGGCCAGCCGTTGTCGTGGGGAGGGGACCTTCGGCCCGCCAAACTCGGGCCGTCGGACACTCGGATGTATCAGCGCGAGTTGACACACTTCCCGTTGATATGTTGCTGGTCATTACGGTTCTCCTGTTCGGCCTCTTCCTCCTCCCCGGGGATGTCGGGACTCGGCGCCCGATGCGCCCGGGCCGGCCTTTCGTGAACTGCACGAGTCCGCTGCGGTGAGGTCGACCATGCAAACCGGGTTTCCCGTGAGCCCTGCCCCGAGGCTCGATCTCGCCGGCCCCGATGTCGAGGGTGCCGTGGCGACCGCCGGGCTGCTCGCCGATCCGACGCGGGCCGCAGTCCTGGCGATGCTCCGCGACGGTCCGCATTGCGTGTGCGAGATGGCTTCGGCTCTCGACGAGCGCTCGAACAACCTCTCGATGCACCTGGCCCGGCTGCGCGACGCCGGCCTCGTGCAGGCCAGCCGCTATGGCGGCGACAGCCGCCGCATCTACTACGAACGCGATGAAGCGGCCTGCGCGGCTGCACTCACCCAAGTCCGTCGTCTCCTGGAGCCTTCCACGTGACCACTATTTCACTCGCCCGTGGCCACTGGCCGCGTTTCCCGCTGCCTCTGGTGGTTGCCGTCTCGGTTGCGGCTTGGCTCTTGGCCTGGATCGTCGAGGCACCGCTCGCGGGCTGGATCAGCTTCGATCTGCTGGCGCTCGAGCAGGGCTCGCACCTCGGCGAAGCCGTCGCCTTCTTCCTGCTCGACGTCCCCAAGGTGCTGCTGTTACTCCTGGGCATCGTGACGGTCGTGTCTCTCATTCGAGGCTTCTTCCCGCCGGAGCGGGTCCGGCCCGTTCTTGCCGGCCGCGGCTTGCTGCCCGGGACCTTCGCGGCGGCCGGCCTGGGAATCGTCACGCCCTTCTGCTCGTGCTCGGCGGTGCCGCTCTTCATCGGCTTTGTGGAGGCGGGTGTGCCGTTGGGCGTTACCTTCGCCTTCCTGATCAGCTCGCCGATGGTCAACGAGGTGGCGCTCGTGCTGCTGTGGGGCTTGTTCGGCCCCTGGGTGGCGCTGCTTTACATGGCAGCCGGGTTGACGGTGGCGATCGCGGGAGGCCTTCTGATCGGACGGCTTGGACTCGAGCGTTATGTCGAGGACTACGTCTGGAAGCTGCAGGCCACGCCCGCGATGAGCATCGAGACGCATCTGACCTGGGGCCAGCGCCTTGAGGATGCGTGGCGTTCCACGCAGGAGCTCGTGCGCAAGATCGCGCCATACCTGCTGATAGGAATCGGTGTTGGCGCCCTGATCCACGGCTACGTGCCGACCGATCTCATCGTCTCGATCGGTGGCGCGGGCAATCTTCTCGCCGTTCCGATTGTCGTTCTGCTGGCAGTCCCGCTCTATTCCAATGCCGCCGGAACGATCCCCATCGTCCAGGCTCTCATCGGGAAAGGGCTGCCGATGGGCACCACCCTTTCTTTCATGATGGGCGTCACGGCAATCAGCTTCCCCGAACTCGTGATCCTGCGCCGGGTTATGAAGCCGCAGCTATTGGCCGTCTTCGTCGGCATCGTAACCGCCGGCATCCTGTTCGTCGGCTATCTGTTCAACGCGCTCCGCATTGGGGCATAGGAGGCACCTGATGAAGAAGATCGAAGTCCTCGGGTCCGGCTGCGCCAACTGCGTGAGGCTCGCCGCGAACGCCAACGAAGCCATCGCCATGGCGGGCGTCGAGGCCGAGGTCGTCAAGGTCACCGACTACAAGGAGATCATGGCCTACGGGATCATGAGCACACCGGGACTGGTCATCGACGGCAAGGTCGTGAGCTATGGACGCGTGCCGTCTTCGGGCGACATCGCGCTCTGGCTGAGCGAGGCGTAGCCGCTCAGGCCGGCAGGAAGCTCGGACGAGGTTCGGCGCCGCTCAGCGCACAGTCAGGGCTGCACGGCAAGCGCCAGCGCTCCATCAGCTGGGCGAGACCCGGACTCAGCCGCCTTCAGGCGTGCTTTACGACGATCCGCTCGATCATCTGCGCGACGTCTTCACACTTGTCGATCGTGTCCTCGAGAAGACCGTAGATGTCCTTCCACTTGAGTACTTCCATCGCCTTGGCGCCGTCGTCGAAGAGGTTCGCGATTGCCGAGCGGGCCAGTCGATCACCCTCGTTCTCCAGGCGGTGGACCTCGATGACGAACTTGTCGAGGTCCTTGAAGCCGCGCAGATTGCTGAGCGCCTGATGGAGCGTCTCGCACGACTGGACGATCAGAGAAGCCTGCTTGATCGAGGTCTTCGTGGGCGAATCGATGTTGTAGAGGACGAAGGTGTCGGCGACTTCCTCGATCAGGTCCAGGATGTCGTCCAGGCCGCTGATGAGGGCATGGATCTCTTCCCGGTCGAAAGGCGTCACGAAACTCTGCTCGAGGCGACGGCCGATGTCGTGGCTGATATCGTCGCCCTTGTGCTCCGTCTCCCGGATCTTCTTGGCGGACTTGTCCGGATTGTCGAAGGTGCGCAGCATCGTCTCGAGCTGGCGGGCGCCGTCCAGGACGTTGGCCGCATCCTCGACGAACAGGTCGAAGAATTGCTCCTCGCGCGGGATCAGGCGAAACGACGGCACTTGTACCTCCGTGACTGGATGAGCTAAGGGTAGCGGCCGGCGACCCGGGCCGCCAGCGGGAGAGGGGCTGCCGAACTTCTTCCCGTGTGCCATGCTCGACATATGGACGCGGTGTCGATCCTGTTCATCGCCAGCCTCGCGATCCTCTTCTCGTGGGCGCTCGCGGTCGCCATGACTCGCGGTCGCTCGATCGACCGTCTGCGGGATGCTACCGGAGCCGGCGACGCGGATGATGTGGAGCGCCGGGTCCGCGTCGCCCTCGAGTCGGCCGATGCCGCCCGCTGGGAGGCCGAGCAGGTCATCCACGACACCGGATACCTCACCGAGCTGATGACGGCGGGCGTCGTTCGGCTTCGCGACGACCTCACGGTGGAGTCGGCCAATAGCGCTGCCCACGCGATGCTGGAGCGCCGGCCGGGCACCATGGTCGGTCGCTCCGCCCTGGAGGCCTTCGTAGACGCCAGGATCGAAGAGGTTGCCCGGACCGCCATGGAGTACGGGTCGGCCAACGGCGAGCTGACGGTACGGTCGAGCGCGGCCGCGACGGTCACGGTCCGCGCCCGCCGCTCGCCGGTATCGGGGGTATGGCTCGTCCTCGAAGACGTTTCTGAGCTCCGGCGCTTGCAACGCATCCGGGCGGAGTTCATCGACAACCTGTCCCATGAGCTAAGGACGCCGCTCACGACGATCAGCCTTCTTGCGGAGACGGCGGGACGCGACGCCGAGTCGGCTTCGCCGCGCCTTCGCGACCGCATCGCCAAGATCGAGGTTGAGACCGGTCACCTGATCCAGATGGTCAACGAGCTGCTCGACCTTTCCAAGATCGAGAGCGGGACGGTGCCGCTCCTGCTGGACGACGTCGACCTGGTGCAAGTGGCCAGGGCCAACACAGAGAGGCTGAGGCCGTTCGCCAAGCGTCAGGGGCTGCGCCTCACCCTGGACCTGCCCGGCCACGTCGCTCCCGTGCGGGGCGACGAGGATCGCCTGGGCCAGGTGCTGGTCAACCTGCTGCACAACGCGGTGAAGTTCAGCCCGAACGGTGGCGCGATCGTCGTGGGCGTCCGCGAGAGCGACGCCGAAGTCGTCGTGTGGGTTCGGGATCCCGGGATCGGTGTCCCACGAGCGGACATAGCCCAAATCTTCGAGCGCTTCTACAAGGTCGACCGGGCCAGGGTCCGCGGTCGTGGCGGCACGGGCCTGGGATTGTCGATTGCCCGCCACGTGGTCGAAATGCACGGCGGCCGGATCTGGGTCGAATCGGAGGAAGGCGAGGGCTCGACCTTCTCCTTCGCAATCCCGGTCGTGCCACCGGGAGCCACTGTCGGTTCGGCGGCCGGAACGCCCGGCGAGGCGACCGAAGTCGCCCCGGAGGCTGATTCCGCCGAGCCCGCCTGATCAGCGGCTGGTTCGCCCGCCGGTCCGGCGCCGGTCCGTAAGGTGGACGGCGCCCGATGCCATCAGGACTTCGTAGGCGATCCCGGTTGGGTCGCCGGCGTGGTCTTGGCCGGCGTGGTCTTGGCCGGCGTGGTCTTCGCTGCAGTCCTGGTAGGAGTTCTGGTCACCGTCTTGGCCGGCGTGGTCTTGGCCGGCGTCCTGGTCGGTGCCGCCTTCGCTGCTGGGCCGGCCTTGCCGGCCTTGGGCCGGGTGACCTTGCGGGTCGAGGCCGCGGCGGAGCTCGCCGGTTCGGCCCTGGGAACCTTGACCGAAGAGGCCGGGGCCAGGGACGCTGCCAGCCGCGCCGTCTCTAGCTCGGCTTCGATCCGCTGGCGCCGAATGTGCGCCTTCTCGAGCTTGCGGACGCGCCGGCTTTCCTTCGTCGCAGCGACCGCGAGCATCTTTTCGAGCCGGCGAAGATGCCGTCGCAGGCCGCGGCCGGCGGCAGATGCCGCATTCCTGCCAGCGTCCCCGCGGCTCTTTCCATCGCGCTTCTTGGCCATCAGTCTCCCCTTTTGCGATGCCATCGCAGACGCGGCGCGCTCGAAATCCAGGCGCGCGGTACGTCGGCGAAGCATAGCGCCGCCTGATGGACCGTCAATCGGAGCGATCGCGGATGGCGAGCAGGTCGGGAGGAACCAACCAGCGAAGGACGCCGTTCCCGGGCCGGAGCGGCCGATCGACATCGATTCGGACAAGCGTTCCCTTGCGGATCGGCAAGTCGGCCATGCCCACCAGTTCGGCTGCGAGAACGCTGAAATCCGGGTCGTGGCCGACCAGCAACGGCCTGACTGGATGGCCCGAGGCGGCAAGCAACTCCTCCAGCGCGCCGAGGTCCAGGGGGCCCGCGAGCGAGTCGACGACCCGGATCGGTAGCCCCAGTGGCGTCGCGACCAACCGTGCGGTGTCCAGGGCTCTCGTCTTCGGGGAGCTCAATATCGCGTCCGGGTCGAAGCCCGTTTCCGCCAGGAAGAGGCCGAGCCGCTCGGCCTGGCCGCGACCCTTCTCCGACAGAGGGCGAACATCGTCCGGGCCCGTCCACTTCATAGGATCGCCGGCGTGGGCATGCCGTAGCAGGTGAAGCTGAATTGAAAGATGCGTGCTCACACCCCGATCATCGCACGGCGGGGCTTGGGGCGGATTCGGACGGTGCCGCGCGGGTCAGGGGTTCAAGTCCTCGACCTCACCGGTCGACAGCAGGACCACTTCCTCGGCGATGTTCGTGGCGCGGTCGCCGATGCGCTCCAGGTCCTTTGCGGCGAAGAGGAGGTGGGCGCCGGTATCGACCCACGCTGGGTCCGTCCTCATCCGTTCCAGGGCGCGCTGGAAGTAGGCGTGGTAGAGGCGGTCGATCTCATCGTCACGGGCGGCCATATTCCGGGCCTCCTTCGCGTCGAGATCGACGAGCGATCGAAGGACCCCGTGGAGCATGCTGCTCGTCAGCTCTCCAATCGTCACGAGGCTCGTGTCCACCGACGAGGCCATGGGCCCGACCTTCGCGACGCGTTTGGCAACGCCCGCGGCGTGATCTCCGACCCGCTCGAGCTCGTAGGCGATATGAGCCAGGGCTATGAGGAAGCGAAGGTCGGTAGCGACGGGGGATTGCGTGGCGATCGTGGTCACGATCAAGTCCGTCAGCTCGGCCTGGGCTTCGTTGATGGCCGTGTCGCCGGACACCACGGCCGCGGCCCCCTCGGCGTCATGGGCGGCGAGCGCGGCCACCGCCGAGTCGATCGCGCCCTCGACGAGGACGCCCATGCGCACGACGCTCTCCTTGACCAGGAGCAGCTCCTGGTCGAAGACGTCGCGATGGACGTGCGCGCCGAATTTATCGCTTACCCGCACTGCAACCCTGGCTGAATCGTAAGCGGTCCATGCCCCGGGCGAGTCTCGCGACTCCGTGTCATCGGTGGTGCGCGGGTATCGGCAAGGGGCAAGGAAGAGGAAGCCGGCGAGCCGGTCCCTCCTTGCGGGCAAGCATACAGTCACGACCAGTTGGCCTACCCCGGGCCGCCGTGCCGATCCGGCTGGCGCCTCTCGAGGCGCTCTTCCTCTGCTTCACGGGTCGCGCCCAGCAGTGTGTGCCGCGCCGAGGTCATCGGTCGGTGAACCGCGCGTTAACGATCGTTCGAATTGAATGGCCTGCTGGCCACCCGCGGGCCGCGGCGCTGCTCCGGTCGGGCTACAGAGCCGCCACGGCTCGGCCCAGGGCTCGCCTGAAGGGGGCCCCGTTGACTGCTCGCCAGACCGGGCCGAGGGAACGACGACGCCGCGCCAGTTCTCGCTCGCGGGAGTGGAGGTATGCGCCGATCGCCTCGGTCTCCACGCGAGACAGTTCTCCAGCCCTGGCCACCAGCATGTCTCGGGCCAGCTTGGCGGCGACGTCGGCGTCATGGATGCAACCGAGGAAGTCCTGCAGGGCGGTCACGCGACCCAGGAGACGCGGGCCGTCCGGGCCCAGAGCTTCGCCGAAGAACTCAAGCGTGTAGCGCAGCCACTTGGTGGCAATTCGCAGCTGGTGGATGGTCTCGATGTCGGCCCAGGGCAGGACCAGCTCGTAGGCCCGGACCGCTTCGTAGGCCGCCCAGACCTGGGACGGGGCCCGGTCTCTGACCCGGTGCGGAATGGTGGGGGTGGGAACCGATGCGGCCGCGTTCGAGCCTGCCGAGAGGAACTCCTCCATCTCGTGGACCAAGGCCGAGTAGCCGCCCGAGTCGAGCTCCTCGATCAGTTGCCGTCGTGCCGCCGAACGCTGCCGCTGCCATAGCGACAGCAGCGGGTCCAGGCCGGGCTGCTGTTCGGGATCGAGGCCCAGGCGATAGGCCTCCAGGCCCTCTGCCAGGACGTCGAGGTCCCTGACCGAGCCGAGCTTGTCCGAGAGGCTCTCCAGCCGCCGCCTCAGACGCTTCGTGCGGCTGGCCTTGAATGCGTCGTCGAAGACTCGCCAGGCCGCGCGCATGCGCCGGACCGCGACCCGCATGTCGTGCAGATCCTCAGTGTCGGCGCCGTCGCGGGTCCCGGCCTCCCGGTTCTGCATCCGGGCGAAGTGGAACTGGAGCACCTTCCGGGCGGCTTCCGGCAGACTGTCGTCCGCCACGATTCCGAGGGTGCGAGGTCCCGGGCGGCGCGCATGGGATCTCGCGGGCGGAGTCGGCTCGGGCTGAGATCCCGCCGAATCTCCGTAAGCTCCGCCGGGCGTCGAGGCCACGGGTTCCGGGTCGAGGGCCTGAGGAGCGGCCGGCACCGTCTCGGGCGTGCCGGAAGAGGCCTCGCTGGTGGCTCCGTCCTTGGGTCTGAGGGCCCTCGACTTGCCGGCCAGCAACTCCGGGGGAGCCGTCTGCCAGCGCTGACGCAGGGCCTCGGGCATGGTCGGGAAGGCCGCCTTCATGGCCAGGACCGCCCGGTCCAGCTTGGATCCAGAAACCGGGTGAAGGCCTTCGTCACGGTCGAAGATGTCCGCGAGGACTTCGAGGGGCTCCTCGCCGCCCTTCTTGAGCTCCACCTCCAGCTCGACGAAGCTTTCGAGCAGCCTCCCGTCGCCGAGGACCTCGACCTCGTCCACGCTCAATTCGGCCCGGGTATCGCCGGCCTCGAGGCGCCGAACTCGACGCAGCTGCCTGATCGCAAGGAGTTCGACCAGCGGCTCGTCCCCGCACAACTCCAGGACGACTGTCCGAGCCTGTGAGGCCGGCCAGTCCCTCGGAGACAGGGACGCGTCGGCCGGACCTTCCATCTCCTCCCGCCGATGCAGACGGACGCCGGATGTCGCCTGTGCCTTGACGCTGATCAGGTTCCCACCGGAGGTTCGGCGCAGGCGTGCCGCGAAGCCGGCCCTGGCGAGTCCCCAGTCGGCCGAATTGAAATAGCTGTCCTCGATCCGGACCGACCGGACCTGGCCGACGGGCCTGAACGGGCCGAGTTCAGGCGCAACGAGGTAGCGATCCGCGCCGCCTTGCGCCGCGACCTCGTATTTGAGTTCGATCTCTATCTTGCGTTCCGTGGCCATCCTGCCTCCGGCCGTGGCCGCTACGCCGTTGGATCGAGCGATCCGATGCCCGCGTGCGGTCGTCGCGTTGCCTCCGCCGCCAATGTCGCCGATCCGATGGCCTGCTCCTGCAGCGTTGCGAAGACGTCGATGGTACCCGGAATGCCGTTGAGCTCCTCGGTCCGGCGGTACGCGCCGTCAGACCCCAGCTGCCACGAATGCCTGTCGTCGGCGAGCATGACCTCGAGCGCGGACTGGATCCGTTGCTGCGCCCCCGGGTCTTCAATCGGGACGAGAGCCTCGACCCGCCGGTCCAGGTTTCGTTCCATGAGATCGGCCGAGCCGATGTACCACTCCGGTTTGCCGTCGTTGGCGAAGTGGAAGACGCGCGAGTGCTCCAGGTACTGGCCCACGATCGACCGCACTTGAATACCGTCGCTGATGCCCGGGACGCCGGGCCACAGCGAGCATATGCCCCGAATGATCAGGTCGATCTCGACTCCGGCCTGCCCGGCCGCGTAGAGAGCGGCAATGCACGCCGGATCGACCAGCGAATTGAGCTTGAGGATTATCCGAGCCGGCCGGCCGGACCTGGCGTGGTCGGCCTCGCGCCCGATCATCTCCAGAACCCAGCTTCGCAGGTTCATCGGGGCGACGATCAGTCGCTTGAATTCCCGCTGCCGTGACAGGCCGGTCAGGACGTTGAAGAGATCGCTGACGTCCGCCCCCAGCTCAGGCCGGCAGGAGAGCAGGCCGAGGTCGGTATACAGGCGAGCCGTTCCCGGGTTGTAGTTGCCCGTTCCGATGTGAACGTACAGACGCGGCGTCGAGCCTTCGCGGCGGACCACGAGCACGGTCTTGGAGTGGGTCTTGAGGCCGACCAGACCGTAGACGACGTGGGCGCCGGCTTGCTCGAGTTTGCGGGCCCAGGTGATATTCGCCTCCTCGTCGAAGCGGGCCTTGATCTCGACGAGGACCGCGACCTGCTTGCCGCGCTCGGCGGCCGAGATGAGGTCGCGCACGATTGGTGAGTCGCCGCTCGTGCGGTAGAGGGTCATCTTGATCGACAGGACGTCGGGGTCGCTCGCGGCCTGGGCGATGAAACGCTGGGTCGAGGCCGCGAAGCTCTCGTACGGGTGGTGAACCAGGATGTCGCCGGCGCGGATCGCCGCAAAGACGTCGGCCGGCTCGTCCTCGTCCGGCGGAACCAGGCGTGGCGGGACGACGGGCGAGTAGGGCGGCAGCCGGAGATCGGGCCGGTCCTGCGCGGCGATCTGCCATAGCCCGGTGTGGTCCAGCATGCCGGAGATCTCGTAGCAGTCCTCTGGGTCGACGCCCACGCCACGCTCCAGGATCCGACGCATGGATGCCGGCATGCCCTGGTCCACCTCGAGCCGGACGGCCTCGCCGAACCGCCTCCGCCTCAGTTCCTCCTCGATAGCCATCATCAGGTCGTCGGCCTCGTCCTCCTCGAGTTCGAGGTCGGCGTTGCGCGTGACCCGGAAGAGGTGCGTTTCGCGGATCGTCATGCCGAAGAACAGCCGGTCCAGGTTTGCCGCGATGACCTGCTCCAGCAGGACGAACCTGCCGGGCTCGATTTCGAGGAACCTCGGCAGCACGGGCGGTACCTTGACTCGGGCGAACCGCTCCTCCTGCTCGTCCGGGTCCTCCATTCGGATCGCCAGCGACAGGCTCAGAGTGCTGATATACGGGAATGGATGACCGGGGTCGACTGTCAAGGGCGTCAGGACGGGCGAGATCTCGTCGATGAAACGCTGCCGCAGGGCGGTGTGGTGTTCGGGTACGTCGGCGTACGCGACTATCTCGAGCCGCGCGTCATGAAGAGCCGAGCAGATCTCCTCGAAGGCATCACCCTGCTCGGTGAGGAGCTCTCGATAGCGTGCCCGGATGGCGGCCAGCTGTTCGGCCGCTGGGTGCTCGCCGGGCGTGCTGGGTGGGGCCTTCGCGGCGGCCTGATCCATCAGGCCGGCGACCCGGATCTGGAAGAACTCGTCCGTGTTGCTGGCGAAGATGGCCAGGAACTTGGCCCGCTCCAGGACCGGGTTGCGGGCGTCGCGAGCTTCGTACAGGACTCGGCGGTTGAACTCGAGTGAGCTCAACTCGCGATTGATATACGGGAACTCCGAGGCGGCCCTGCGTCTGGCGGAGGCGGATCTGGCTGCGGTCCTTCGAACGATGGCGGTCACTTGGGCTCAGCCGGACCCGACGTTGCCATCCCCGCGGCAGTTGAGTGCATCGGCCCATTCTCGCCGGTCGCGGCCGCAGCGCAATAGGCACCGTTCCCGCCTGCGCCTGGCGAACCGGTGGCCACCGAGACCGTCCACGTCAGCCTTCGGCCCTGTAGCGTCTCTCGCCGGTCCGAGAGTCGACGTAGACCCGCATCAGGCGATGGCTGGTCGGGTCCACGAAAAGCTCCGTCGTGGGCACGAAGCGAGGCTCGGGAAAGTCCACCTCGCCTCCTCCGGGACCCGGGTCGGCATGGCTGCGCTCGGCCGCATCCGAACGGTAGCGGGACCGCTGCAGGACGGCGCCGATCATGAGAGCCGAGCCGATCACGATGACCCACGCGCCGTCTAGACCTTCCTGGCCTGCCACCCCGAGCGTGGCTACTCCGCCGAGGAACATGAGGAATCCCAAGCCGAAGATCAGTGCCCGAATCGATGTATGGAGCATGCCCGCCTCTCACCTGCGCAGGGCCGGGCGCTGCCGTCAGCGCGCCTTCCAGTAGCGGCGTTCGCCGGTCTTGTCGTCCACATAGACCTGCATCGTCTCTCCGGTTCGCGGGTTGCGGAAGACCTCCTGCGTCGGCTGGAACCTTGGATCCCGACGGTCATAGCCGTGCCGGACGCGTTGTCCGGCGAGGAACCCCGCAGCGGTCAGGGCGACCAGACCAAGGACGATGACGAGGAAGAGCCCGGCCACGCCCAGCACCTGGATGCCCACGACGAACGCCAGGCCGGCGATGGCCAGGGCGATCCAGGAGTAGACGTCAGGCATCTCGACAGTTCCGGCCGACGACCGCTACTCGGCGACCGGCTGGCCCGCGCCTGCGCTCGGCACGACGACGACGGCCGTGCCGTAGGCGACGATCTCGGACATCGAGCTGCCGATCTCGGAGGAGTCGAAGCGCATGGAGATGACCGCGTTGGAGCCCATCAGGGTGGCGTTCTGGATCATTCGATCCAGGGCCTGCCGCCGCGTGTCCTCGAGGAGTTGCGTGTATTCGTGGATTTCGCCGCCGACCAGCGAGCGCAGCCCCGCTGCGACGTTGCCGGCGAAGCCACGGCTTCTGACGACCAGGCCGAAGACCTGGCCCTTCACCTCGGTGACCTGGTAGCCGGCGAGATAAGGAGTTGTGGCGACGATCATTCGATCTCCTTCGACTGGTGTGGTTGACGGATCGGTCTCGGGGCTTGTCTCAGCCCGGGCGGGCTCGTCCGGCCGTGCAGATGGGGCATGGGCAGTTCTCCCGAAGCGATTCGTACGTGTAGTAACCCGTGTCGTGCCCGTCCGACCACGTCACCGCGATTGCGTATTGTCCGACAAGGTGCGCCCCGACCATCTGCGTCTGCTCGTCGGTGAGAGTCGGATTGGTGTCGAGCCACCCCGGCCGTCCCGCTTCGCCCCGGCAGAAGGCACAGGGACACTGAAGCCGAAGCGGCGCCGCGCGGTACTCGCTGCGATGGCCGTCCGCCCAATCGATGGTCAGCAGACCGGCGCCGCGGTCGGCTTTGATGTTGACGGGCAGGTTTGCAGGACTCTGGTTCATGCCTCATTCTAGGGCCGGCGTCGGGGCGGACGCCCGGGAGCGTGACAACCGAGCAGCGGACCCGGCTCGATGCGCAGGCTGGCATGAACCTCCCCTCCCGCGAGCGCGCCGCCGCTCGCCCCGCCGACTCCTTCCTTGACCTGCCCGGCGTTGCCGCGCAGCTGACCGCCGACTCCGTTCTGGAGCGGCTCGGGACGAATCCGGCTGCCGGTCTCACACAAGAGCAGACCTCGGATCGGGCTGCCAGGTTCGGCCCGAACGAACTCGAGGCCGTCCACAAGACGTCCCTGCTGCGTCTCTTCTGGGACGGCGCGCGCGAGCCCTTCGTTGTTCTCCTGTTCATCGCGGGCTGCCTGGCTATTGCCCTAAACGAGGTCCGCGACGGCCTCCTCGTGCTCGTGATCCTGGCCCCGATCGTGGGCGCGGGCGTGATCACGGAGTACCGCGGCGAGAAGGCGCTGGAGGCGCTGCGCGAGGCGGCCGCCCCGTACGCCAGGGTGAGGAGAAGCGGCCGAGTGGACGACGTGCTCACCAGCGACCTGGTTCCTGGTGACATCGTTCTGCTGCGGGTCGGAGATGTCGCGCCGGCCGATCTGCGGCTGATCCGCGCCGAGGCCCTGGCCTTCGATCGCAGCGTTCTCACCGGCGAATCGCTGCCGGAGCCGGGTTCGGTCGAGCCCGATCCCGAAGGCGCCGCCATGGCCGAATGCCACGCCCTGGCATATGCGGGCACGGCCGTGGTCGGCGGGCGGGGCGAAGGCGTGGTCGTGGCGACTGGCCTGACGACGGAGTTCGGGCGCATCTCGCAGGCCCTTGCCGGTCGCGAGCGCCGCCGGTCGCCACTCCAGCGGGAGATGGACCGCCTGGTCCGGATCCTGCTCGTCGTCGCGATCGGGTTGATCGCGATCGTGGTGGCTCTCGGCTTTATCCGCCAGAACCCGGCCGGCAAGAACATCCTGGCCGGCGTATCCGCGGCGATCGCTGCGATCCCCGAAGAGCCGCCGGCGCTCGTGGCGGTCGTCCTCGGCCTGGGTGCCTACCGTCTGCTTCGGATGAAGGTCCTCGTCCGGCGGCTGTCGGCTCAGGAGACGCTCGGATCGGTCGATCTGATCGTCACCGACAAAACCGGCACTCTCACGGAGAACAGGCTCGCCCTGACCGCGATTCGCACGCCGCTTGGAGTCGTCGAGGATCGAGACCGCGTGGCCGAGATGGCGATTCTGGCGGTTCGGGCCGAGGAGGATGCCTGGAGCGTGGCGACGGGCAGCAAGCCGGGTTCGTTCAGCCGGTCGCTCTTCGGCTTCCTGTCCGAGCAAGCGATCGTCCTGGAGCTGGATCCATCGGACCTGATCGACGCCGATCCGGTCAGTGACGAGCGTCCCTACTCGAGAACTCGCGCCCGCACGCGGACCGCAGACGGCACGCCGACCGAGGAGGAGTTGTCCCTGGGAGCGCCCGAAGCCGTCCTGGCCGTGTGCTCGGGCCTGTCGGCTGGCGAGCTCAGCGCGTGGGCGAAGCTGGTGGAGAGTGGCGCCGAAGCGGGCGAGCGGCTGCTGCTGCTGGCGCGCTGCCTCGATGGCAAGGAGTGGCTGCCACTTGGCGTCCTCGCCTTTGCCGACCGAATCAGGCCCGGAATCCGCGAGGCGATGGCTCTCGCCGTCGCAGCCGGGATCCAGCCCCTCGTCGTGACCGGAGATCATCCCACGACCGCGGCGGCGATCGCGGCCGAAGCCGGGCTGCCGAACGAGCGTGTGGTTACCGGCTCGGAGCTGGCGGAGTGGGACGACGACCGCCTGGCCGCCGAGCTGCCGGCGCTGAACATCGTGGCTCGGGCCGTGCCGGAGCAGAAGCTCCGGATCGTCGACGTTGCGCGGCGATCCAATCGGACGGTGGCGGTGACAGGGGACGGCGTGAACGACGCTCCTGCGCTGCACCACGCCGACGTTGCCGTCGCCATGGGGAGCGGCACGGCCGTGGCACGCGAGGCATCGGACCTCGTCCTGGGTGACGACTCGTTCGTGACGCTGATGCACGGACTGCGCGAGGGCCGCCGTCTCGTGGCCAACGTCCAGAAGGGCCTCGTGTTCCTGGTCTCCACGCACGTCGCGATGCTCGGCTTCATCCTCATCGCGACGCTCGCAGGCTTCAGCCAGCCCCTCCTGCCGATCCAGATCCTCTGGCTGGAGGTCTTCATCGACATGCTGACGGCCGTCTCGTTCGCCGGCGAGGCGGAAGAGCCGGGGTCCATGAATTGCCCGCCCCGGCCGCGCACCAGGCCGATCCTCGACTGGGGAATCATGGGCCGCATCTGCCTGGCCGGCGGCTTCAGTGCCGTTGCCGCGCTCTACCTGATCGAGCTGCACAGCGTCGACTTCGAGCACGCTAGATGGCTGGCCTACAGCGCCCTGGTCGTGGGCCAGGTCGTTCGCGCCAATGCCAACCGCAGCCTTGCCTACCCGGTGCTGCTGCGGCGTCCTAATCCGATTCTGCTCCTGGGCGGTGCTCTGTGCGTGGCCATCCAGATCGTCATCCCATTCGTGCCGGCTCTCGCCGACGCGTTCCAGGCCACTCCGCTCGACGCTACCGATTGGCTCCTCGTCGCGACCGTCGCGCTCGCGCCGGCACTCTTCGCGGAAGGCTACCGAGCCATCCGCCACCGGCCCTGGGTCGCCTGAGAATCGACGAGGCCGCTCGCCGGAGCGGGCGGCCTCGCGTGGACGGTGGCGGCAGCCCGGCGGTTACTTCGCCGGCACGGCGGCCTGGTCCGAATCCACGACCAGTTCGGACGGAGCGCCGGTCATCGGAGCCGCCAGGTCGACGCCATGAAGCGTCTTGACGCGCTCGAGGAACCAGGTGGTGAACGCGTCCCTGGTGGACATCATCTGGCCGAAGGATCGGGCGGGATCGTCGCCCTCGAGAGACACGATCACCAGGTCGCCCATCGGGGTCGCCTGGAGGAAGGTCCGTTCG
The DNA here is from genome assembly GCA_963814125.1 of uncultured Chloroflexia bacterium. Taxonomy (GTDB): domain Bacteria; phylum Chloroflexota; class Limnocylindria; order Limnocylindrales; family CSP1-4; genus Fen-1039. Next base: position 714,178 of record CAWFBR010000010.1, on the reverse strand, counting down.
CGAACGCCGGCGCGCCGGCGGCTTTCGGCGAACTCGGCATGACGCGGGCCGTTTATCTCCTTGATGAAGCCTCTCCACTCGTCGGTCTTTCCGGGCACGATGGGAAACGCGACTGAAAGCAGAGCCAAAGCAACCTCCGTGGGCACTTTCGTGCCCGGTGCGACACGGGCGGGCTCGCCATTGGCACGGCGCGACTCTGAGCCATCCCTTCGGCAATGGCTTCTGGCGACCGGGTGGGGACGCCGCGCCGGTGGGGGTCCTCGCCCCCGTGCCTCCATGTCGAAAACCGAGTATGCGCGTGAAGGGCTCGGAACACGCCGTCCGACAATGAGCATTCCGCAGGGGGCAACAACGGAGCCGTAGTTCTGGTTCCGCAGCCCGTCACGGCCAAGGTCCCTGTCAAGGAGGCTTGACACCGACAGCCTGTCAAGCTACCTTTACAGACATGCAGAACGACGTCCGCCGGCTGCGCGAACAGCGAGGCATCAGCCAGGGCGAGCTAGCCCGGTGCCTCAACGTGTCGCGGCAGACTGTGAACGCGATCGAGACAGGGAAGTACCTGCCGTCGCTGCCGCTGGCCTTCGCCATCGGGCGGTTCTTCCGAAAGGCAGTCGAGGAGGTCTTCGATGACACCGACGGACGGTAGGCGGGGGAAGGGTCGTAGCGTCATAGTCCCGCTCACGGGACTCGCCATCGGCGCCATCCTCATCGGCATCGAGCTGAGCCAGGGGGCCCGGCTTGATCGGGCTGCGGGCGGCGTGGCCATCCTCTTCGTCTACGTCGCGGCATTGTGGTTCTTCCAGAACCGCAGCGAAACGGTCAGTGCCCTGGCGGGGCGGCCCGTCGACGAGCTCTGGCAGGGCATCCATCAGCGCGCGATGGGAGCGGCGGCGACAATTGCCGCGATCGTCGCCCTGGTCGGCTTCGGTGCCCTGGAATTGCTGGGTCGAGACAACTGGCAATTCGCGTTGATGGCCGGGGTCCTGGGCGCCGGCTATATCGCCGCCACCACCTGGTACAGATGGCGCCTGTGAGCGGCTCGGGGCGCGACTGGCGAGCGAACCGGACGTTCCGCCTTTCTGACTACCGGTCCTCGTTCGATCGGCCGACGACCGCGACGGTTGGAGCGGGACATAATGCCAATTCGCGGAGCGCCCGGTCCCATGGTTGTCTCGGGCTTCACTAGAGGGACGCAATGTCGCTGATCATCAGCTCGATCTCGAAAAGTTTCGGCGAAGTCAGGGCGCTCGAAGACGTGTCGCTGGAGATCGGCCCGGGCCAGGTGTTCGGCTTCCTCGGCGCCAACGGCGCCGGCAAGACCACGGCCATGCGGATCGTGCTGGACATCCTCCGCCCGGACTCCGGGACGGTCACCTGGGATGGTCGCCCGAACTCCGAGCTGCCACGCAAGACCTGGGGCTACCTGCCAGAGGAGCGTGGGCTGTACGCCAGGATGAAGGTTCTCGACCAACTGGTCTTCTTCGCCAAACTGCACGGCGTGAAGCCGAAAGCCGCCGAGCGCGAGACGCGCGAGTGGCTCGAGCGCTTCCGAATCCCCGAGTACGCCGACCGTCGAGCCGAGCAACTTTCGAAGGGAAACCAGCAGAAGGTCCAGTTCATCGCCGCTATCCTCCACGATCCTCAGGTGCTGCTGATGGACGAGCCATTCACCGGCCTGGATCCAGTCAACGTGGCGCTGCTCAAGGAGGCGTTCCTCGAGATGCGGGACCGTGGCAAGACCCTCATATTCTCGACTCACCAGATGGAGACGGTCGAGGAGTTGTGCGAGTCGATCGCCATCCTCGACCGCGGGCATGTAGTGGTGGGTGGCAACGTCCGTGACGTACGCCGTTCCAGTGGCCGCCAGGTGGTCCGGCTGGCCGTTGTGGGCGACCCCGAGGTCGCCTGGCTCGCGACGCTCGACGGCGTCCGCGTCACGAGACGCGGCCAGGACTATACGGAGGCAGAGGTGGCGCAAGGTTACGACCCCGGCCTGGTTCTCCAGGCCGCGCTGACCCGTGGCTGCAAGGTCCTGCATTTCGAGATCACCGACCCGTCGCTGGAGCAGATCTTCATCGAGCACGTCGGTCAGATGGACACGAGCGAGCGCACACTCGCGCCCAGGGCGGTGCACGCATGAACCGCTGGCGCAGCCTTTTCCCCAACGCCTGGTACGTAACGGTCCGCGAGTACAGGAGCCGCGCCACCAGCCGGAGCTTCCTTATCGGCACCCTCCTTCTGGCTGCCATCGCCTTCGCCGCGACGCAACTCCCGGTTTTGATCGACTTCGCGCAAGGCGCGGACCAGACGCGTGTCGAGGTCGTGGTGAAGGCCTCGGGCATGCCGCACGATACGCTGCAGGTGGTCGATCAGGTGCTCAACGGTTCGGCTGCGTCCGACGCGAGCTCCCACAAGCCATTTGCCCTGACCTGGCTTGCGGCCGGTGACCTGGCTTCGGCTCAGAGTGCCCTGGAGGCGGGGGAGTACGACGCCCTTCTGGTCATCGATCGGGACTCGACCAGCCACGATCTGGTCTTCACCCTCAGAACGGGCATGCCCTCAGATGGCCGGCCCGCACAGGTGATCGCCAGCGCGACGCAGATGCTCGCCATCGAAGATGGTCTGGTCCGCGCGGGCACGTCGACGGCTTCTGTCCTGGCACCCACGAATTTGAAGATCCTGCCGGTCAGTCCGTCCGGGACTGCAGAGACCAACAGCCTGAGCCGCGAAATATCGTCCACGCTGCTCTCGACCGGGCTGATCGTGCTGATCTTCATGGCGATCATCACCTACGGCACGTGGGTGGCGATGAGCGTGGCCGAGGAAAAGGGCAGCCGCGTAATGGAGTTGATGCTCAACGCGACGACGCCGCTCCAGATGCTCGCGGGCAAGGTGCTCGGGAACGGGGCGGCCGGGCTGACTCAGTACGGGATCATCCTGGGCGCGGTAATCGGTGGGCTTCTTGCCCAGGGCCCGATTCATCAGGCCGTTCTGGGCAATTCGGGCACGGGCGGTTCATTCGGCGGCCTCGACGCTTCCGTGCTGGCTGCCTTCGCGGTCCTGTTCGTCCTCGGTTTCGCCCTGTACTCGCTCCTGTACGCCGCGCTCGGCTCGCTCATAAGCCGGCAGGAAGACGTCCAGAGCGCGACCTCGCCGTTGATGATGCTGATCATGATCGGCTACTTCCTGTCGATCTTCGGCCTCCAGGCGATCAACGAAACCTGGGTCAAGCTTCTCTCGTTCGTACCGTTCTTCAGCCCGTACCTGATGCTCGCCCGTGTGTCCGTCGGGCACGTGGAGATCTGGGAATTCGGGCTCGCCGTCGTCTTCCTGCTGGTCGCGATCGCCGTGGCGCTCGTGGTAGCCGCTCGGATCTACAGTGCCGGAGTGCTCCTCTACGGTCAGCGTGTTGGCTTGCGGCAGATCCTCAAGGCGGCCCGGGTCTCGCGATAGCCCCAACGGCTCGAGCGGCCCCGGCGGAGGGTTCGCGCGACCGCTCACTCCTCGAGCGGAAGCCGCTGAATCAGAGCCAGGACCGGTCTGGAAGGTGGAGTTGCCGCGAGGTCCGGCACCGTATGCAGCGAGATCTCTCCGGGCCGGGCCGCGATCCACTGCCACAGCGCGCTGCGACGGCCGGGCAGATACGGGCTTCGGAGATTGCGCGCCATGACGCCGCGCAGACCTTGCTCGGCAACCGCGGAATACAGATCCATGCCGTCGTGGACGATGCCCGGCAGGACTACCAGCTCGGCGCTCGGGCGCACGACTCGGGCCAGGCGCTCGCGCCGGCGCTGCAGCGGCTGGGCGATGATGGGTCGTCCCGCCGCCCACAGAAGGTCGAAGGCCAGGAATACCGGTGCCGAGCCCGTGGTCTGGCCGTCGGCCAGCCGGCCGGCCAGCGCCTCCTCGTCCATCCGGCCGATCCTGTCGGGGACGACGATCTCACCGTCCAGGATCGCCGGCAGGTCGCCGACGAGGTCCGTCAGAATCGAAAGCTCGGGCAGGTGAGGAGCGAGGTCCCGGCCGTGTTCGTCGAGGAGCCGCAGTAGCGCCTCGTGGCCGGATCGGTTCGGTTCGATGAACGCCAGCGCTCGCCGGCCGCCCCACCGCGGCTCGAAGAGATGCTCGTTCGAATCGAAGGCGGCGTCTGCAAGCCTGGGCAGCATCGGCCGCAGCGATCGGGGCAGGTGGGCCTCGTCGCCGGTGAGACTCAGATCGAGCTGGTCGGGCACGCGGCGATGGTACGCCTTGCGGGCCCGCGTCAAGCCTCCACGGGCCGAGTGGCGTCGCGCCGCAAAGGCGGCCGGCCCAACTCGCGGATACCATTTGGTCGTGCGCTGGTTGCGGGCCCTCTACGTCTCCAACGGGCTTGCCGTCGGCGCCCTGTACGGCTTCGTGCCCGTCCTGCTCCAGTCCAGGGGATTCGGTCCGGCCCTCATCGGGCTGACGACCAGCCTGGGCTCGGTCGCCTACACCCTGGCCCTGCCGGCATGGGGCCACGTCGGCGACGTCCTCACTGGACCCAGACGCGCGTTGCAGATCGCCTGCATACCTGCCGCCGTGTTCGCGCTGGGGCTCATCGCGCCGCTCCCGGCGGCAGCCGTGATCGTCTGCCTGACACTACTCTGGGCGGGCGGCGGCCCGGCCATGGCACTGACCGACGCCATGGCCATGCCCATCCTGGCGGATGCCTCTCGCGAGTACTCGCGACTGCGGTTGTTGAGCAGCATCGGGGGAGCCGGCGGGGCGATCGGCTGCGGGATCGTCTACAGCCAGACCGGCTACGCGGCCGCCCCGTTCCTGTACATCGTGACCATTGCCCTGGCGTTCATCTCGGCCCAATTCGTCCCGCTCGGACGGGACAGCGAGCGTCACCGGAACGCCCGGCGCGTCCTCGAGGGACGTGCCCGCCTGATGTCGGACCGAGGGCGCTTTGGCTCGGTTGGAGAGGCCTTCAGGATTCGACCTCGGCTGGTGGCCGTTCTGATCTCGGTGATCCTCATCTTCATGGGCGTCATGGCGTCCGCGACTTACATCACCCTGCGGATGACGGATCTGGGTGGTGGGCCCGTCGAGGTCGGATTCGCGAACGGGATCGCCTGGGTGGCCGAAGTGCCGGGGCTCATCCTGGCCGGCTGGCTCATTGCCAGGTTTGGCATGCGGTCCGTTCTGGTGGTGTCGTCGGTCGGCTTCGCGGCGTGCATGCTGAGCTGGATAGTGCTCGTCGACGCCCTGCCGATCATGGTCACTCGCTTTGCCTCGGGCATCTGCTTCGGCGGAATCTTGGCGTCGCTGGTGCTGACGATGGCTCGGATCCTGCCCGAGCGGCTTCAGGCCACCGGCCAGACTCTGCTTCAGGCCTCCGGTTTCGGCGTGGCCGCGATCCTGTCGAACCTTCTGGGGGGCCTGTTGTACGCGACGGCAGGCCCGCTCGGTGTCTTCGGAGGCGGAGCCGCATGCGCGGTGGCAGGTGGCCTGATAGGGCTTTTCGCCCTGCCACGGGACGAGAGGAGGCCGGACCAGGTCCCGGCCGAATTGGTCGCTGGGGCGGCCTGAAGGGCACACGTTTGCGAGAGGCGGCTCGCGCCGGCCACTGAGGCCCGGTACCATGCCGGCAACGGCGCGACGGAGGAGGACCGATGCGGCTCTGGGGCGGTCGATTCGAAGGCACGACTGACGAACGGGTGGCCGAGTTCACCCGGTCGATCGACATCGATCGCGCCCTGGCGCTGGACGACATCACGGGCTCGATCGCCCACGTCCACGGCCTGGGCCGAGCAGGTTTGCTGGCTCCCGATGAGGTGGAGACGCTGGTTCGTGGGCTCGAAGGACTGCGGGCGGAGGTCGAATCCGGCAGCTTCAGCTGGGATACGGCCCTCGAGGACGTCCACATGAATCTCGAGCAGGCGTTGCGGGATCGGGTGGGGCCCATTGCCGGGCGGTTGCACACGGGTCGCTCGCGCAACGACCAGGTCGCGACCGACTTGCGGCTGTGGCTGCGTCGGACGATCGACAGCCTGGACGAGGCGATCCTGGACATGGAACGCGCACTCGTTGGGCTCGCCGAACGTGATGGTGAGGCGATCCTGCCCGGCTCGACCCACATCCAGCCCGCCCAGCCGATCCTGTTCGCGCATCACCTGCTGGCCTACGTCGAGATGCTGGAACGCGACCGGGGCCGGCTTGCCGATTGCAGGCGGCGTGCGAACGTCTCGCCTCTGGGCTCGGGGGCCCTGGCCGGAGCCGGCTATGCGCTCGATCGGGAGGCCACCGCTGCCGAGCTCGGATTCGACGGCGTGACCGCGAACTCGCTGGACGCGGTGAGCGATCGCGACTTCGTGGCCGAGGCACTGGCGGCCTTCGCGCTATGCATGGTCCATCTCAGTCGCCTGGCGGAGGAGATCACCTGGTGGTCGAACCCGCGTTTCGGTTTCGTCCGCGCGGCCGACTCGTTCTCGACCGGCTCGTCGATGATGCCCAACAAGAAGAACCCCGATCCGGCTGAGCTGGTGCGCGGGCGAGCAGCCCGTGTCATAGGCTCGCTGACGGGCTTTCTGGCGCTGCTGAAAGGGTTGCCGCTGGCGTATCAGAGAGACCTGCAGGAGGACAAGCCGCCTCTCTTCGAGGCGGCGGCCACGCTCGAGGCCTCTCTCGCTGTGATGGCCGGGATGGTCGAGACGCTGACCGTGGACCGGGAGCGGATGCGGACGGCGGCGGGCGAGGGCTACACCACGGCCACGGCCGTCGCCGACGCCCTCGTCCGCCGAGGAGTGGCATTCCGGGCCGCTCACCACGTGGTGGGGACTCTCGTCGCGGAAGCGGAGCGGGCCGGCGCCGGGCTCGACACGCTGGACGACGCCACGATCGCCGCGGCCCTGGCCGCGTCCAACGACTCCGTTGCGGTGACGATCCTGGGCGACTCCGCGCTCCCCGGGGAGCTTCGCGCAGCGGCGGCGCTGGACGGCGCCGTGGCCAGCTGCGACGTCACGGGCGGGACCGCTCCACGTCGCGTCGCCACGGCCCTTGCGGCCGCGAAGGCGCGCCTGGCGAAGCGATGAGGCTCCACGAGCATGAGCCGCTCGAGGAGGACCCGGCGCCTCGTGCCCTGCATCGCGAAGGCTCGCTCGTGCTTACGTGCGCCGTGTGCGGATGTCGCTTGACGGCTCGGGAGTCACTCCGCGACGGCGGCGAGTACGGACCGGACGCCGCATGGCGCCACTTCTGGGGTCTGCCCGGCTGCGACGGGCGCGGCTGCCGCGTGGCGTGCGTGGACCTGCCTCATCAGATCTTGCCGGTCGAGGCGACCTCGACGTAGGCGGGCGGCGTCCTCGGGTCGCGCACCGGGGTAGACCTGCGCCTCCCGGCGTTCGTTGCGCCGTGCCACCATTCCGGTCCGAGCGGCGGATCGCCGTCCTGAATGGCAACCCGCGCGCCACCTGGGCGTGACCGAGGGTTCACCCGGTGGTTACTGATTTCCCCGAACCGCATCCTTACCCTTCGAGTCATCGGGCGGCGCCTGCGGCCCGAGAGGCTGCGGATTCGAAAGGGGACGTGCGTGATTCTTACCGGCACTCCAATCGACACGGGCGACACCGCCTGGGTATTGACCTCGACGGCGCTTGTCATGTTGATGACGCCCGGCCTCGCGCTCTTCTACGGCGGCCTGGTCCGCCGCAAGAACGTGCTCAGCACGATCATGCACAGCATCTTCATCCTGGCCCTGGTGAGCGTCACGTGGGTCCTCTTGGGCTTCACGCTCGCCTTCGGGACGGACGTCAACGGCTGGGGCATCATCGGCGGCCTGGACTTCGTCGGCCTGCGCGGCATCGGCAAGGACCCGATCTCCTATGCGCCGACCATTCCGGCCAGCGCCTACATGGCCTTCCAGATGATGTTCGCCATCATCACTCCGGCCCTCATCACGGGGGCCTTTGCCGAGCGCAAGAAGTTCAAGGCTTTCGTCCTGTTCTCACTTCTCTGGACGATCCTGGTCTACTCGCCGATCGCCCACTGGGTCTGGGGTCAGGGCGGCTGGCTGGCCAAGCTGGGCGCCATCGACTTCGCGGGTGGCACCGTCGTCCACATCAGCTCCGGCGTGGCGGCGCTTGTCGCGGCGCTCGTGCTGGGCCCGCGGGTCAAGCGAGAATCCGAGCGCTTCGAGCCACATGACGTCCGCCTTGTCGTCCTCGGCGCCGGGCTGCTCTGGTTCGGCTGGTTCGGCTTCAACGGCGGTTCTGCCCTGGCGGCAAACGGTCTGGCGGCCAACGCCTTCGTCGTCACCAACACCGCCGCCGGCATGGCCGCTCTAACCTGGGTAACCGTCAGCTGGCTGCACAAGGGCACGCCGAGCGTCGTCGGCGCGGCCTCCGGCGCGGTCGCCGGGCTGGTGGCGATCACGCCGGCCTCCGGCTACGTGGACGCGAGCGCGGCCATCGTCATCGGCTTCGCGGCCGGGTCGGTCTGCTACGGCGCCATCCTGCTGCGCGAGCGGCTCAAGGTGGACGACGCGCTGGACGTCTGGGCCGTCCACGGCGTCGGCGGAACGCTGGGCGCGATCCTGACCGGCGTCTTCGCAATCGCCGCGGTCAACGGCGCCTCGGGCCTGGTCGACGGCAACGCCGGCCAGGTCGGCAAGCAGCTCGTTGCGGTGGCCGCCACGTGGATCTACAGCGGCGTGGCGACTTTCATCATCCTCAAGGTCGTGGACTTCTTCGTAGGCCTCCGCGTGGAGGAGTCCGAGGAGGAAGCCGGCCTCGACAGCTCCCAGCACGGTGAGGTGGCCTGGCAGTCCTAGTCGATCGATAGTCGGGTCGTCCCTGACCCTCCGGCCCCGAGTCCATCAGCAGCCGAGCCCGGCGGGGCTCGGCTGCTGAGACGCGTCCCAAACCACAACCCTGGCGTCACCATGGCGCCACCGCCGCGCTACCCGACTGCTACTGATTCGCGGTCGAGGCCTCCATACGCTTCACCGGACCGAAACCTTTCCCGTGTTTCGTGCCGTGTGGAAGAGAAGGAGTCCCGAGCGTGATCAACGGTGGCGATACCGCCTGGGTGCTGACCGCGACGGCGCTCGTCATGTTGATGACGCCCGGCCTGGCCCTCTTCTACGGGGGCCTGGTCCGCCGCAAAAACGTGCTCAGCATCCTGATGCAATGCATGTTCGTCCTGGCGCTGGTAAGCGTGACGTGGGTCCTGGTCGGCTACACCCTCGCCTTCGGCGACGACGTGAACGGCTGGGGGATCGTGGGCAACCTGGACCACCTGGGCCTCAAGGGCGTCGGCGTCACGGCCGGTCCCTACGCCTCCACGATCCCGGGCAGTGAATTCGCCCTCTTCCAGATGATGTTCGCCATCATCACCCCGGCCCTGATCATCGGCGCCTTTGCCGAGCGCAAGCGATTCAAGGCCTTCGTGCTGTTCGCGCTGCTGTGGAGCCTGATCGTCTACTCGCCGATCTGCCACTGGGTCTGGGGTCAGGGCGGCTGGCTGAACAAGATGGGCGTCATGGACTTCGCCGGCGGCACCGTCGTCCATATCAGCTCAGGCGTGTCCGCACTCGTGGCCGCGCTCGTGCTCGGGCCGCGGGTCAAGCGCGAGTCGGATCGCTTCGAACCCCACGACGTCCGCCTGACCGTCATCGGCGCGGGCATCCTGTGGTTCGGTTGGTTCGGCTTCAACGGCGGCTCCGCCCTGGCCGCGAACGGCCTGGCGGTCAATGCGGTCCTCGTGACGAACACGGCCGCCGGTATGGGCGCTCTCACCTGGCTGACCATGAGCTGGCTGCACAAAGGCTCACCGAGCGTCATTGGCGCCGTCTCGGGCGCGATCGCGGGTGAGGTGGCCATAACCCCAGCGTCGGGGTACGTGGACGCGAGCTCCGCCATCGTGATTGGCTTCATGGCCGGCGCGATCTGCTACGGGGCGATCCTCCTACGCCAGCGGGTGAAGATCGACGACGCGCTCGACGTCTGGGCCGTTCACGGCGTCGGTGGCACCCTGGGAGTCCTGCTCACCGGTGTCTTCGCCACGACAGCCATCAACTCGGTCATCAGCAAGGGCGGTCTCATCGATGGCAACCCGGGTCAGCTTGGGACGCAGTTCGTGGCCATCGCCGCGACCTGGATCTACAGCGCGGTGGCGACCTTCGCGATCCTCAAGCTCGTGGACCTGGCCGTCGGCCTCCGCGTCGCCGAATCCGAGGAAGAGGCCGGCCTGGACGCATCTCAGCACGGCGAAACGGTCGTCTACCAGGCCTAGCCTGGACCAGCCATTCGGCCGTTTCTCGCCGCGATAGTGACCCAGCTGCGCCGCGCACCCGGGTCCCTGGACCGTCGCGGCCGGGTCGAGAGGGCGGCACGCGCCTCGGGAAAGCGTTAGCGAAGGCCGCTTCGATGGGTGGCCGTCCCGAACCGCAACCGGCGCGACACCGGGCCGCCACCAATGAGCTACTCGGGCGCTACTGATTTCACCGGGCATCATCCGTAGACTGCCAGCAGTGAACGGGACCGGGTCCCGCGGTTCAGCCGAAGGAGCCAGGAAATGATCGCAGTCGCATTCATCAGTTTCGGGGTTCTGGTGGTTGGTTGGTTCGTCGCCCCGTCTCGCGCAAAGGTTGAGCAGTAGAAGCTCTCGTTTTTGAGCAATCGCGGTCGTTTCTCGCGTCCTCGGTCGGCTGAGGCCCGGCACCAATAGATAGCGTCGCTCATGGCAGCATCGACCCGCGCACCTTTCGGCAGGTAGCGCGGGTTCGCTGATTCTCGAGGCAGTGCGCTCGGGCGACCCTGGGCCCGTCGTGTGGGTCCCTCTAGCCGGCCTCTTCCAGGCGGTAGCCCACGCCGCGGACCGAGGCCGGCACAGGCGCCCCGGCTTCCGCGAGCTTGAAGCGCAGGCGGGCGAGGTGCGGCTTGAGCCACTGCGGATCCGGGTTGGGCTCGCCGGGCCAGCCGGCGTTCAGCAACGCGCTGTGCGAAACCACATGCCCAGCGGCCGCGACCAGTGAAGCCAGCAGACTGTACTCGGTGCGTGTGAGAACGAGCTGCACGTCCGCAACGGAGGCGGTGTGGCGGCCTCGGTCCAGGGCGATGGCCCCCCAACGTAGCTCCCCGACGCCATGCGGCTCCGCCTCGTTGCCGCGGCGCCGCATGACGGCACGGATGCGGGCCAGCAGCTCCTGCTTGCCGAAGGGCTTGACCACGTAGTCGTCCGCCCCGGTGTCGAGAGCCTCTACTTTGGCTCGCTCGTCCGCCTCGCCCGTCAGGACGATGATCGGCGTCTGCGACATGCGCCGGATTGCCCGGCAGACCTCTACTCCGTCCAGGCCCGGCATGGCCAGGTCGAGTAGAACGAGGTCCGGCCGTTCCTCGGAGAAGCGGCGAAGGGCGGTGTTGCCGTCGTACGCGGTGACCACGCGGTGGCCGGCGCGTCCGACCAGGGCCGAGACGGCGCCTACCATCGCGGGCTCGTCGTCGACGACGAGGACCAGGAGGCTCGTCTCCCCGTTCGGACTCATCCCGTTCACCTCAGTGTCTCCATGTGTGGCCCTAGGCCTCGGGCCCCGCCTCGGACATCACGCCCGCCTCCGGACCGGCGCTGTCTTCGCCAGTTTGGCGCATCTCGGGCACGGCCACCATAAACCTGCTGCCGCCGAACCCGTTCGGCTCGAGCCACACGCGTCCGCCCATGGCAACCATGAGCCGCCTGGCGGCGTACAGCCCGATACCGGAGCCGCGTGGCCGGTTGGCGGTGCGAACGTAAGCCTCGAAGACCGCCTCCCATTCTGACTCCGGGATGCCCGGTCCGTCGTCGGTCACGTACACGAGAATCTCACCGTCCTTGCGCTGCGCACCCACGCTCACGCCGCCGCCCTCCGGTGAGTACTTGACCTCGTTCTCCAGCAGGTGCTCGAGGACCTGGCGGAAGCGACCCTCGTCGCCTATCCCCATCAGCGCATCCCAGGTCCCGGTCCGCCGCAGCGGGTGGCCGCGTAACAGCGGCGTCATCTCGCCGATTGTGTCGTTCACGGCCGTGGCGATGTCGAAGGGAACCCGAGCCAGTCCCGCCGCCAGGCCGTCGCCTCGAACCGAGGCCAGGATCGAGTCGACCAGCCGATCCAGTCGCGTCACCTGTGCGATCGCCTGGAGGCGCCATTCCTCGACGAGAGCAGGGCTTGGCCGCGGGCCGGCGATCGCGTCCCGATCGTCGGCGGATGCCCCTCCGGCCGCGTCCACGGCCGCGTCGGCCAGAAGATCCATGTATGCACGCACCACCGCCAGCGGCGTGCGCAGCTCGTGTGTAACCACCGCCAGTAGCTCGGCCCGGGCGCCGTCCAGGGCGGTAAGCGTCTCCAGCTGCTCCTCTGCCTCTGCCTGAAGGCGGCCCTTCTCCACAACGCCGCCGAGCAGCGCGCCGATGGTCACGAGGAATTCGACCTCTTCCGAGGAGAACGTGCGGGTCTCGATGGCCTGGACGTTGACGACGCCGACGATCGTGTCGTCCCAGGGCATAGGCACCGATAGCATCGAGGTGAACTGAGATTGGTCGAAGCCCGGCACCCATTTGAAGAGCGGATCCACTCGAACGTCCGGCGAGGCGACCGGCTCGCCCATCTGGGCCGCCCGACCGGTGAGGCCCTCACCCAGGGCCATCGTGACGCGGCCGACTTGATCGCGATCAAGACCGTTGGTTGCGGCCAGGCGCAGTCGGGCTCCGTCGCGCTCCATGAGGTAGACGGAGCAGACATCCACGTTCAGTGCATCGGTGGTGCGGTCGACGATCGTCCCCATCAGCTCGTCCCAGTTGCGGGCCGTTGTCAGCAGCTTCGCGAACTCGTGAAGGAACTCCAGCTCGCGCAGCTTGCGTTCGGAATCGACCGCAGGCGAGCGCTGGCCTTTCGGCCTGGGCGCCTTGGTCGGACGGATCGTGTCGGCCGCCGGTTCGTTGGTGTCCAGGGCCCGCCTCCTACTTCACCGGCGCGGAGGGAGCGTCGTAGACCTTGGTCGGCAGGCTTTCGAGAAGGGGATCGGTCCAGGTCCAGGCTGCGCCGTGACTCCGGCCGACGGCTCCGTGGCGGGCGGCCTCGGTCCGGAGCGGTAGTCCGAAGATCTCGATGAAGCCGACCGCCGCCGCGTGGTCGTAGCGGTCGTCCGCCTCGTAGGTGGCAAGAGCCTTGTCGTAGAGCGACAGCGGACTGCGCCGGCCGGTGACGATGGCATTGCCGTGGTCGAGCCGTACGCGGACGTCTCCGCTGACCACCCGCTGGCTGCTGGCCGCATAGGCGCGCAGGTCGCGGTGCAGGGCGCTGAACCAGAGTCCGTCGTAGGTGAGCTGGGCCATCTCGTCGGCAACGATCCGGTTGAAGCGCAACGTGTCCTTGGTGAGGGTCAGGCCCTCGAGGGCACGGTGGGCCCGTTGGATGACCGTCGCGGCGGGAGCCTCGTAGATCTCGCGGCTCTTGATGCCGACGAGGCGGTCTTCGACGTGGTCGAGGCGTCCGACACCATGGGCGCCGGCGAGATCGTGCAGGCGCTCGACCAGGGCGACCGGACCGAGTCGATCTCCATCGAGCGAGACTGGGACGCCGCCCTCGAAGCCGATCACGATCTCGACCGGCTCCGGCGCCGCCGCCGGGTCGACCGTCCACTTGTAGACGTCGTCGCGGGGTGCGGTCCACGGATCCTCGAGGATTCCGGCCTCGATCGAGCGGCCCCACAGGTTGACGTCGATCGAGTAGATCGAGTCCTTGGAGATCGTGATCTCGATGTTGCGCGCCTTGGCGTATTCGATCTCCTGCTCGCGGGACAGTCCCATGCCCACTCGCATCGGGGCGATGACGGCCAGAGATGGGTCGAGGGCATGCGTGGCGACGTCGAAGCGGACCTGGTCGTTGCCCTTGCCGGTGCAGCCGTGGGCGACTGCTTCGGCGCCTTCCTTGTGTGCCACTTCCACGAGCAGCTGGGCGATCAGCGGCCGGGCCATGGCCGTGGCGAGCGGGTACACGCCCTGGTACAGGGCGCCGGCCTGGACGTGAGGCCAGCAGAAGTCGCGGACGAAGCGCTCGCGGCCGTCGACGACGTATGCGCGCGTCGCGCCGGCGCTGATCGCGCGCCGGTCGACGTCCTCCTTGAGTACACCGCCGCCCAGATCGACGGTCAGGGTGACAACCTCGACGTCGTACTGCTCGCGCAACCAGGCCACCGCGACCGAGGTGTCGAGTCCACCCGAGTAGGCGAGCACTACCTTCTTCATCGAGGTGCCTCCGGATTTGCGACCCGGTCTACGGCCGGGAGAGGTAGGGCGGGCAGCAGCGTTTCGGCGCCGGCCGGTTGATAGCTCCCGAATTGGACCAGCCACCGATCGAGGGCGGCCTCGGTCTCGAAGAGCACGAGCAGAGTGTTGTCCCCCGCGAGGGTGCCGACCTGGTCCTGCAGGCTTGACTGGTCGATGGCCTGGGCTATTGCCCCGGCCGAACCCGGAGACGCCAGCAGGACGAGGCTCAGGCCGCTCCGGGCGATGCGAACCGGGATGTCCTCGAGCAGCCGGCGGAGCCGGGTGTCGTAGAGGTTGCCCGTGGCTGCGCTCTCGGGCGTGGCGTAGACATGGCGGTCGCCACGGGGCACCTTGACCAGTCCCAGTTCCGCGGCGTCGCGGCTGACGGTCGCCTGCGTCACTTCGAAGCCGGCATGGCGGAGCAGCTCGACCAGCTCCTCCTGGCTGCCGATCGCCGAGCGGGCGACAAGATCCAGGAGGATGCGCTGACGGCGCTGTTTGGCGTTGACCTGGTTACCGTTGACGAGCATCGTTGCCATCGGTCGTCAAGCCGGTCCGGCGGAGGCTTCGCCGGCCCGGTGCGGCGAGGCTCCGGCGGAGCCGGCGGCCGTGATCCGTGTCCCGAAGTTCGAGTCGGTGAGGGCGCGGGTCAGGGCGTGCGGGTCGGCGGAATCCGCGATGACGGCCTCCGCTCCCGGCCAGCCGACCGCCTGCAGTGCGGCCCGGATCTTGGGCACCATGCCCCCTTTGATCACGCCGTCGGCAATCAGTTTCTCGGCCTGGTCGGCGCTCATGGAGGTGACCTTCTCTCCGGCCGCGTTGCGGACGCCGTCCACGTCCGTCATCAGGACGAGCTGGCGGGCGCCGAGCCCGGCCGCGATGCCAGCCGCGGCGTCGTCGGCGTTGACGTTGCAGACGATTCCCTGCTCGTCGCGGGCGAGCGGCGCCACCACGGCCACCTGCCCGGCCACCAGGAGCGTGTCCAGGAAGTCGCGCCTCACGCCGACGACATGAGCTACCAGCCCGAGGCCCGGGACACGTTCGGCGATCATGAAGCCGCCGTCCACGCCGGATAGGCCGACCGCGTCGACGCCACGGTCGCGCAGGTCGGAGACCAGCTCCGAATTCACGACGCCACGCAGGACGGCAGCGGCCACGTCCAGGGCGGCCTGGTCCGTGACGCGCAGTCCACCCTCGAAGCGGCTGGGAACGCCGAGGCGCTCCAGCCATTCGGTGATCCGCTTTCCGCCGCCGTGGACGAGGACGACGGGGCGCCCTCGGGCGACGGTCGCAACCTCGTCGAGGACGTGCGCCTGATCGGCGAGCGTTGTCCCGCCGAGCTTGATGACGAGCACCTCGCTCACGTCGTGTACTCCGCGTTCTCGATGACGTAGCCCTCGGTCAGATCGCAGCCGAACGCCTCCCCGATGCCGTTGCCCAGACCGAGGTCCAGGCGGATCAGCACTTCGGGGGCGTTCATGGCCTTTCGGACCGCGTCGCGGTCGAAGGGAAGGGGAGTGCCGGCGAAGACGAGCGTGCCGGCGATCGCGATGTGCAGGCGGTCGATCTCCAGCTCGGGCGGGCGGCCGGCCCTGGGCATGGCCTCGGTGTGATGCAGACCGGCCGCTTCGAGCAGCTGCTCGTCGGGGAGGCGAGCGTTGCCGGCGGCGCTGGCGACGCGGCCCCAATTGGGGTCACGTCCGTAGACGGCGGCCTTCAGAAGGCTGCTGCTCACGACGGAGCGGGCCACCGCGCGCGCGTCGTGCTCGTCCGCGGCGCCGCTCACCTGGCAGGTGATGAGCGTCGTCGCGCCCTCGCCGTCGGCGGCTTGCTGGCGGGCCAACGACCTCGCCACAGCTTCGACGGCCCGTCCCAGTTCCTGGGCTTCCGGGCTGCCGGCCTCGACCGCCGCCTTCGATGCCCCCGACGCCAGCAGGAAGACGGTGTCGTTGGTGCTCGTGTCGCCGTCGACGGAGGTCTGGTTCCACGTTCGCTGGACTGCGGGGGACAGCAGCCCGAAGAGCGTGGCCGGCTGTGCGTTCGCATCGGTGAGGATCACGCTCAGCATCGTCGCCATGCGCGGATGGATCATCCCAACGCCCTTGGCTATGCCCGACACCATGACCCTGACCGCGTTTCGGTCGGGCCCGGGCAACTCCACCGACGTCGTGGCGAGCTTGATCTTGCTGTCCGTGGTCATGATCGCGGTCGCGAACGCCTCCAGGCCGGCGTCCGTCGGTTCCAGCAGCGCCACCAGCCGGACCAGGCCATCGCAGACCTGTGGCATCGGAAGCCTTACCCCGATCACGCCCGTCGAGAGAGCGAGCGTCCGCTCGGGCTGCGTATTCAGCAGCGCGGCGACGGCCCTGCTCAGCTCCTCCTGGTCCGCGTCGCCTTCCGGGCCCGTGGCCGCGTTCGCCGAGCCGGCCGTGGCCACCACGGCGTCGGCCCAGCCGAAGCGCCCGCCGCCGCCGAGCTCGGTGGCGTTCAGATGCGCCCGCGACAGCCGTATCGGCGCGGCGACTACGGCGTTCCGGGTGAAGACCGCGGCGGTGGCGGCCGGCCCCTCGAGCGTCGCCACGACGGCCAGGTCCGGCCGGCCGGACGGCTTGATCCCGCACGGCAGGCCCGCGGCCCGGAACCCGGCCGGCATTACGGCTCGTTCTTCGACGAGCGGCAGCGGGCTGGGCAAAGGCGCCGCAATGTCGCCTCGCGGCGGCGCCGCCATCGAAGGGCGGTCGGGGCCTGGCTGCATCGGACTGACTTGCCTCCGAGTTGCTCCGGCGACCGGTACGGCTTAGGGGGCGATCGGGTACTGCTCGAGGCCGGCTGTCTCGGGCAGACCGAAGAGGACGTTGAGAGCCTGAACCGCCTGGCCTGCAGCTCCCTTCACCAGGTTGTCGATGACGCCTAGGGCGACCACCTTGCCGGAGCGCTGATCCACGCGAACCCAGATCCGGCACAGGTTGCTGCCGAAGACGTGCTTCGTTGCGGGCGGATCGGCCACGACCTGGACGAACGGCTCGTCGCGGTAGGCCTCGGCGTACAGGGCGTCCAGTTCGGCCTGAGTGACCGGCCGCGTGGTCCGAACATGGCAGCTGGCCAGGATGCCCCGCGTCATCGGGATCAGGTGTGGCAGAAAGTCGACCGTGGCGACGCCGGGGTTGGCGTCGCGGGCGCCGAGGGCCCCGCGTTCGCCCTGCTCCTGGAGTTCCTGCTCCATTTCCGCAGTGTGACGGTGGCTGAATATGCCGTACGCCTTGACGCTCTCGTTGACCTCGGAGAAGAGCAGATCCGGCCTGGGTTCGCGTCCGGCGCCCGAGACGCCGCTCTTCGCGTCCACCGCGAGGTCGGCTATCAGGCCCGCCCGAGCCAGTGGCGCCAGGGTCAGGATCGTGGCCGTCGGGTAACAGCCGGGCAGGCCGATGATCGTGGCCGTCCGATCGGCCGCCGAACGAATCTCCTCGCGGTGCAGCTCGGGCAAACCGTAAACCGCCTGGGCCAGCAGATCGGGAGCGGGGTGGTCGAACTTGTACCAGAGCGGATAGTCGGCCGGGTCATGCAGTCGGAAGTCGGGCCCGACGTCCAGCATGGCCGAGCCGCGGGCGGCGATCTCGCCGGCCATCCCCGCCGCGACGCCGTGGGGCAGCGCCGTGAAGATGGCGTCGGCTTCCGGGATCGCCTGGTCGATGACCAGGCCCGTCGCGCCGAGGTGCGGATGGGACGCGGCGATGGGCTGGTTGTCTCGGTTGCGGCCATACAGTCCGGCCAGATGGACGTTCGGGTGGTGCAGCAGCAGTCTCACCAACTCGCCGCCTGCATAGCCCGTGGCCCCTACGATCCCGACGCTGATCGTCCGGCCACCGGATCGTATCCGGGTGGCGCTGGGCCCCAGGTCTCGCTCCGGACCGCCCGTCGACTCATTGGGCGGTCTCCCATGGGCGCCGCCGGCCGGAGCCGAGGCGGATTCCCTCATCGCCGTAGCGGTGGACACGCCGTCGGGCGTGGGTCGGATCGTGCTCATGGTGGCGGATTATACGGAATACCGCATAGTCATGCAAACAGCGGCGCGTGCTGCTGGACCGGCGCCACCGCGGCTTTTCGCGCACCGCGCCCGGCTCGATTACGGCGTGGCGCGCTAGACGTAGCCAGCCGCGACCGTCAGCACCCAGGCCATCATGAACCAGTGGAGCAGGAAGCCCCACAGGAACGATCGCGTTCGCCACGCCAGGATCCCGAAGAACGCACCGCCCAGCACCGTCGAGAGCTGCTCGATCTCGGGCTTCCAGACATGCATGAGGGCGAAGGGAATCACCTGGAGCCAGATCGCGTCCGTCCCGAACTTGCGACCCCAGCCCCACAGGAGCCAGCCGCGGAAGAAGAACTCCCAGGCGAACAGGTCGATGCCGGTGTCGATGACCAGGCGCCACATCGGCCGGCCGCCGATGGTTTCGGTGTAGTACTGGTGGAAGTCCGGCCAGCGGCCGAGTAACCAGATGACGACGGCCATGGCCGCGATTCCGGCGATCGTCACAGGCAGGCCTAGCCGCCAATCGCCGAGTCGAAGACCGTATCGCCTGGGGTCCTCGCGCCAGGCCAGGACAATGATGGCGACGGGAATGATGAACTCCAGGAAGAAGCGGTCGTACTCGTCCTGGACGAACCGGTTGTTGAACGCGACGATCAGGATGAGCGTGGCGACGACGACGATCTGGACGATGCGGGCGTCGAAGGACACGCCCCAGATTCGCCAGATCCGAGGCGAGCCTGGAACGAGGGTGCCTTCCTCGGAAGCTTCGATCTTCAGGTCCCTCCCTGGTGTGCGGCCCAGCCGCGGCGGGCCGGTCAGTCTGTGGGAATGTCCTTGTGCGGGCCCTCGACGACCACTTCGCCCGATTCCTCGGTTGGCGGGGCCCCGGCCGCGCCGGGTCGCTTGATGGTGTAGCGGTGGCTGATCCGGGCCACACCTGCGACGAGCTGAGCGCTGACCGTGCAGTACTTCGTGGCGGACAGCTCGATGGACCGGCGCAGCGCATCCGTCTCCACGTTGCCCTCTACGACGTGCACGATGGTGATGTCCGTGTAGACGTTCGGCGGTTTCTCGCGCTGGGCGCCGACGACCTCGACCGAGTAGCCGTCCACGGCCTGGCGCTTCTTGGCAAGAATGTCAACCACGTCCATGGCCGTGCAGCCCGCGAGGGCGGCGAGGACGAGTTCGGTCGGCCGAGGGCCGGTATTCCCGGCGGCATTGTCAACGACGATGTCGTGGCCGGATTCGGACCGGGCGACGAACCTCGACCCGCCCGTGTGCCTGAGGCTGACCCGCTTCTGACCCAATTCTGCCTCCTGTTTCACGACCGTCCCCACGGTCCCGCCTGTCGTGTCTCAGCCTAACGCGCCGGAGCCGTCTCGGTCTCCGCCGGTTCCTCAGGCGATTCGAACTGCTCCCGGTAGAGCTCCGCGTAAAGCCCGCCGGCGGCCAGCAGCTGTGCGTGCGTGCCGCGCTCGACGATTCGCCCGCGCCGGTAGACCAGGATCAGGTCCGCCCGCAGGATAGTCGAGAGTCGGTGGGCGATGGCGATCGTGGTTCGGCCGGCCTCGAGTCCCTCGAGGGCCTGCTGGATCAGGCGCTCGCTGACCGTGTCGAGAGCGGATGTGGCTTCGTCGAGGATCAGGACGCGCGGATCCTTCAGGAGCACGCGCGCGATGGCGATGCGCTGCTTCTCGCCGCCTGAGAGCTTGTAGCCGCGCTCACCGACAACGGTGTCGTAGCCGTCGGGCATCTCCGTGATCCTGTCATGTATCGCCGCCGCCCGGGCCGCCACTTCCAGCTCGGCGTCGGACGCCATCGGCCTGGCGTAGCGCAGGTTGTCTCTGACGGAGCTGTGGAACAGGTAGGTCTCCTGGGTGACGAAGCCCACGATCTTTCCGAGGGACTCGAGCTTGATGCTCCGGACGTCGAGCCCGTCCAGCTCCACGGATCCCGCGTCGACGTCGTACAGGCGCGGGATCAGATAGGTCGTGCTGGTCTTGCCGGCACCCGACGGACCAACCAGAGCCACCAGCTGCCCCGGCTTGACCTCGAAATCGAGCCCTTCGAGGGCGAAGGGACGGCCGTGCTCGGGCACATCGGCAACCCTCGGCGCCTCCGAGCCGGCTATGGTTTCGGCTTCGGTGGGCTCGATTCGTTCGGCCGCAGCACCATTTCCGTTCACGGCGCCTTGCGCGGCCAGTTCGGCCGCGAGCGCCGGCGAATCCGGCGCTGTCGTCGGGTAGCTGAACCGGACGTCACGGAAGCGGACTGCCCCGCGCACCGCCGCCGGATCCAGCTCGACCGCGTCGGGCGCGTCGGCGATCTCCGGCTTCATCTCGAGATACTCGAAGATGCGGTCGAAGAGGGCGAGCGCTCCCTGCAACTCGACCTGAACGCTGAGCAGCTGGCCGAGCGGGAAGAAGAGGCGGCTCTGGAGAGTGGTGAAGGCCACGATGTCGCCCGCGGTGGGCGCATGCGGGTCGTGGATGACCGCCAGGTAGCCAGCCAGCCAGTACACGAAGGCCGGGATGATCGACATGATCGTGCCGATGAGGGCGAAGAACCAGCGGCCGACCATCGCCTGGCGAATCTGGTTGACCGCGACCCGGTCGTTGAGAGTGCCGAACCGATCCACTGAGGCTTGCTGCTGGCCGAAGGTCTTGGAGAGAAGGATGCCGCTGACGCTCAGGGTCTCTTCGGTGGCCGCCGTCATGTCGGCCAGCGACTTCTGAGTCTCGGTCGAGGCCGCCCGCCGGACCTTGCCGACGCGGTTGGCGACGAAGGCGAAGATCGGCAGCATGATCAGGGACAGGGCCGTCAGACGCCAGTCGATGAAGAGCATGGCGACCACCGTGCTGATCACGATGGCGACGTTGCTGGTGACGCTCGCCGCCGTGTCGGTCACGACGGACTGGATTCCCCCGACGTCGTTCGAGAGGCGGCTCTGGATTTCGCCGGTCCGGGTCTCCGTGAAGAAGCGGAGCGGCATGGATTGGAGATGGCGGTACAGGAGGTTGCGCAGGTCGCGCATGACGTTCTGGCCGACTCGACTGTTCAGATAGCTCTGGGCCACGCCTATCAGGCTGGACACGATCGGAACGATGATCATCAGCCCAACGAACAGGTTGAGCAGGGCGAAGTCCCGCTGTGGTATGGCCACGTCCAGCAGGAGCTTGAGCAAGATCGGGTTGATGACGCCCAAGCCGCTCGTTACCAGGATTGCCCCCAGCACGACCGTGACCTCGATCCTGTAGGGCGCGAAGAAGCGGACGATCTTGCGAGCGGTTCTGGTCCGTGGCTCGTGCGGCGTGCCCGACGGGTCCTCGCGAGCTGTGGTGGCGGCGAAGCGGTGGCGACCGCCGCCGGAGTACGACATGGCTGACTCCCGTACCAGGCGACGCTACCAGCAAGCCTTCGAAAGTGCGCGCCGCGGTCCGGGCCCGCTCACTGCGTGACGGCAGATGCCTCCTGTGGGGCCACGGTGGGCCGCGATGCGCCGGTCTCCTGGGCCTCCAGCCAACGCTCGGTGTCTATCGCGGCGCGGCAGCCTTCGCCCGCCGCGGTGACCGCCTGGCGGTATCGGTAGTCGTCGACGTCGCCGGCGATGAACACGCCCTCGATGTTGGATGAAGTGGTGAGCCCCTCGATTCGCAGGTAGCCTTTCTCGTCCGTTTCCAGCCAGTCCCGGAAGACGGCGGCCTTGGGCCGATGGCCGATGGCCACGAACAGCCCTTCGACCGGTAGCGTCTCCTGGCCTGGCGCGTCCGTCCTGGCCAGGCGCAAGGATTCGACGTGCTCGTCGCCCAGGACTTCTTCGATCGTCCGGTTCAGGTGCAGCTCGATCTTCGGATGGGCCGCCGCCCGGTCCTGCATGATCTTGCTGCCCCGGAAGGCGTCCCGGCGATGGATCAGGTGGACCTTGGTGGCGAAGTGGGTCAGGTACAGCGCCTCCTCCAGCGCGCTGTCGCCGCCGCCGACCACGGCGATCTCCTTGCCCTTGAAGAAGAAGCCGTCGCACGTGGCGCAGGCGCTGACCCCGTGGCCGCGCAGCCGGGTTTCGCTGTCGATTCCCAACCAGATCGCCTCGGCGCCCGTGGCCACGATCACGGCTTGGGCCCTGTATTCGACCCGGCCGGCCCAGAGACGGAACGGTCGGGAGCTGAGATCGACACGTGTGACGTCCGTGTCGACGATCCGCGCTCCGAAGCGCTCCGCCTGGGCCCGGAACAAGCCCATCAATTCGGGTCCGCCGATCCCGTCGGGGAAGCCCGGATAGTTCTCCACCTCGCTCGTGATCATGAGCTGGCCGCCGCCGCTTACGCCGCCGATGACGATCGGTGCCAGGTCGGCACGAGCGGCGTAGATCGCGGCTGTGAGACCTGCCGGACCTGAGCCCACAATCACGACGCGCGCCTCCTCGGCGGCGCTTGCCTCTGCCTGCCCGGCGGCGTCCGGGCGCAACTGGGCCGCTCCTTCGCCTTCTGCCGGCGCGAGGAAGGTCAGGTTGAGGCCGCCCAACGGGCGTGGAGACTTGGGTGTGTCGTGCTCGCTCATGGCACCAATACTAGCATGGGTTGGATACTCCTGGGGAGTATAAGGCGCGTCCGCCGGGCGTTGCTCGGCGAGCCCATCAGGTCGCGGCCCCGGGTCTCGACCATGCCCGCTAGATCGCGGTCCGGCGCCACCATGTCGCCCCTAGATCGCCGCAGTCTCGAGGCCGTGGACGGCCGGGATCACCTCGCGGCCGAGGGTCTCGAGGTTCCGGATGTCCCAGACGTTCGCCAGACTGAAGATGACGTGCTGAACCCCGACCGCCGCCAGGGTTCCGAAGCGCTCGATCACCTGGGCGGGACTCTCACGCTCCAGGTGGATCGATTGGAGGTTCGTGCGCTCGATCTCGCCGAACGGTCGTCCGATCTCCGCGCAGCGTTCGCGCAGGACTCCAAACTTGTGAGTGAGCTGTTCGGGGCCGCCGAAGATGTTGCAGGCGTCGGCATACTTGGCTACCAGGCGCAGCGTCTTCTGCTCGCCGCCGCCGCCGATGAGAATCCTCGGGTGGGGCTTGCTGATGGCCTGGGGCGAGTTGAGCAACCGCGCCGCCTGGTACTGCTTGCCCTCGAAGCCGGCCTCCGATCCATGCTCGCCCTGCCACATCGAATGGCAGATCTGGAGGGTCTCCTCGAGCATCTCGAAGCGGACGCCCAGAGGCGGCATGGGGATGCCCAGGCCGTGGCTCTCCTCCTCGTTCCAGGCCGCGCCTATGCCGAGGTACCCACGCCCGCCGCTGAGCACGTCCAGAGTTGTCGCGGCCTTGGCCCAGATCGCCGGCAGGCGGTAATGGACGCCGCCGACCATCAAGCCCAGTGTCGCCCTCTTCGAATGCGCGGCCATGTAGCCCAGGGCCGTCCAGCCCTCGAGCATCGGCTCCTCGGGCCGGCCGACACCGCGGATCTGGTAGAAGTGGTCCATCACCCAGAGGGAGTCGAAGCCGGCCGCGTCCGCGGTTTCGGCGATGCGGGCCAGAGTCGGGCCGATGGCGGAGTCTCCACCGGGCCAGGTAAACGAGGGGATCTGAAGGCCGATCTTCACCAGCTGGCTCCCTGCCGGCCGGCAGGCCGGGGTACATGATCGAGGAGTGGAGCAATGCCGACAGGGTAGCACCGGCCCGCGATCGCGCTCGATCCGCCGGCGGGTTCCGCGAGCGGTCGCGTTTGCGTGGTTCTCGTCACGGTGCTAGGGTTCCTGCCGATCCCCACGGCCCCTCCCACCTGCCGGAGCCGTCCCCCGCACAGGAGCCCGTATTGCATCGAGTAAGGGCCGCCGTCAACCGTGTGCTCTCGCGCGTCGCGTCTCCTGCGGTTTCTGCGGCTGGGCTGCATTCCTTCCTCGGGCCGATCTCCGACTCGGTGAGCGAACTCGTCGGCCGTGGCCGATCCCGAGCCGCCGCCGTCTCGTCGGGGGACCCAGCCGCCTCGGCGCCATCCGCCGCACGTTCGCTCGGAACCGGGGGCAGGTACCGCCGGATCGCCGAGAGTCTCGAGCGGCACGACATCCTCGAACGCCTCATCCCGGTCGGCGTCTGCCTGCTTCTCGTCGCCGCGGCCCTCGTCAGTACGCTGCCGGTCGTGAGTTCCGCCTCCGCTGCGGCTCTGCCGACGGCCGCTTCCCCGGTGCTCGGTGGGGCCTCGCCGACGGCGTCGAGTGAACCGACTGGTGACTCCGGGACGGCCGACCCCAGCAGCCTGTACCTGGGCGACGGGTCGATCCCCAACACGATGCAGAACCCCGGTGTGGGCACGGACGCCAACAGCATTCTGCTTACCTACACCGTTCAGTCGGGGGACACACTGAACCGCATCGGAGGCAAGTTCGAGATCGCCGCGTCCACGATCTACTGGGCCAACAAGACGCAGCTCCCGAATCCGGACTCGCTCCGCCCGGGCCAGCAGCTTCTCATTCCGCCCATGGACGGCCTCCTTGTGAAAGTGGGAGCCACAGACTCGCTCGACTCGCTCGCGGCCAAGTACAAGGTTTCCGCGCTGGACATAACCGACGCCAACAATCTGCCCGACACGGGCGTCGTGCTGGGCCAGACGCTGCTCATCCCGGGGGCGAGCGGCGGGCCGATGCCGGTGTCCAAGACCGGAACCGCGTCGTCCGGGGGCGGGAGCTACAACGGCGGCTCGTTCAGATGGCCGGTCTCGGGCTACAACTACATCAGCCAGTATTTCTGGTCCGGCCATCATGCTCTCGACATTGCCGCCAGCGAGGGGACTCCGGTTGTAGCGGCCGCCGCCGGCACGGTTGTACTGGTGGGCAATCGGGGCTATAGCGGCGGCGGCAACGTTGTCTGGATCGAGGAGAACGGGAAGCTCTACACGACGTACAACCACCTCTCGGCCTGGAACGTGAAGGTCGGCCAGAAGGTGTCGGCCGGGCAGCGCGTCGGGTCTGTCGGCCACACCGGCGACGCCACGGGCCCACACCTCCACTTCGAGGTGTGGCTCGGCTATCCCTGGGCTCTGGGCAACAACTCCGACGCCGTCAATCCCTGCAGGTACCTGGCCGCCTGCTAGCGGGCGGAGCCGAGGCAGCCGCCGCACAAGCGATGCCGCGAGGCCAGATCCGGCTGCGCTAGATGCGGCCGATGCCGCGAGGCGCGAACCGCGGCCCGAACCGGGGAATCCTGACCCCGGACACCTCAAGGAGACGGATCACGCGTGCCCGCTGACCCTCGTATGGCGCGAGCAACTCGAGCATCCGCGCATCGTCGGCACGCGGTTCACCGGCAAGTGTCCACGACACCAGGTCGGGTAGGTGGGCGTCGCCGAGGCTGACGGCGTCGGGGTCGCCGAATGCAATCCGCGTTGCCTCGGCCGCGGTCCAAGGACCGATTCCGGGCGTCGACTGGAGGCGGGCGTAGGCCTCGCCCGGCGGTAGTGCCGTCAGCGCCTCGATATCGGACTCGCGTCGGCCGACCAATGCTAGTAGCTCGGCGCGGCGGCGCTCCAGGCCCAGGGGATGGAACTCGAAGTAGGGGAGCGCCGCAAGGCGGGCCGCCACCGGTGCCAGAAGAAGGCCGCCGGGTCCGGGTGCCGGCTCCCCGAAGCGGCGGACGATGGCCGAGTACGCCGCATGCGCTTCGCCGGCGGTCACTTTCTGCTCGACGATCGCCGGCACGAGAGCCGGCAGCAACTGCCCGGTGCGGGGCAACCGCAGGCCGGCGAAGCGACGCTGCAGCTCCCGCACCAATCGGTGCCGAGGCTCCAGCGGGCCGGGGTCGTCCAGCAGCCCTGCGAGCCCCGGAACCGCGTCCAGCGCCGTAATCGCGCCTGGCCCCCAGGCTTCGGCCCGGATCGCGCCTCCGGCAGCGTCCGTCCAGAGCCGGAGAGTTGCCGGGCCGCCGTCGGTCCGCCGAGTCAACCACACGCCGTCCGCCCCGATTCGGATGGTCGGGTCTCCGCTGCCGTGTCGGAGCGCGGCCAGCGTCAGCCGTAGATCGATCGGTTCGGGGGCGGTGAAGATGGCCTCGATCGGCCGGGAGTCATTCACTCCGGAGGAGATCGCCAGGGGGCCCGCCGGTGTAGACGCGGTGGTGGCCGCGAGACCAGGCGCCCGGCGGGCATCTTTCATCAGGGAAACAGGTCCATTTCGCCGGGTATCAGCACGTCGGCGATCCTGCCCTCGCCACGCGTCGGATGCGCGCCGCGAACGATCGCCGCCGGCCTGCCGGTCGTCTTGCCCAGCGCCAGCTCCGCGGCAGTGGCGATCTCGTCGGCCGTGGCGCGGACGGTGCTGCGCATGATCCGGCCGTCGGCATCGGCCGTGCCGCGCAGGTCGTCGAGGGGGAGCATGCCGCTGACGCCGATGGCGACATCCATGATGCCCCACCGCCAAGGCCGTCCGAAGCTGTCCGAGATGAGGACGGGCACGTCTACGCCAAAGGCCCGCTCGACGGCCGCCCGGATTCCGGCGGCCGAGGCGTCCGGATCGACCGGCAGCAGCGTTACCACGTCGCCGCTCCGCGGTCCCATATTGGAGGCGTCCACGCCCCCGTTGGCGCAGATGAAGCCGTGGTGGGTCTCGGTGATGAGCACGCCGTTGGCCATCCGGACCACACGGCGAGCTTCCCTCACCACGACCTCGAGCTGGCGCGCGTCGCGGTCCCAGCGCGCGGCGAAAGCCACCAGTTCCGCCCGAGGCTCGACCGTCGTGAGATCTACGATCGCCCCCTCGGCCTTGGAGACGATCTTCTGGGTCACGACCAGGACGTCGTCGTCACGCAGCGGCAGCGCCGAGGGCGTTGCCCGCAGCGCCTCCACGAGGGCCGCGGCAAGGTCGTCGCCGGAGCGGATCTCAGGCACTCCTTCGAGGGCGATTACAGTGACGCGTCCGTCAAGCGAGTTGGCGCCTTGCGCGGTCGAGTCGGAGTTCACCGGCCGGCCTCCGTCGGGCTCGTAGGGCTCGTAGGGCTCATCGGCCCGACGCATGGTCGAAACCGCGCCGATCGGCCTCGAGCAGATCGTCGGGCGTATCGACGTCGAAGGAGAGCGGTCCGTCGAGCTCGCGGTAGCTGGCACCCGCCGCCCGCGCCGCAGCCGCGTGGGCGGCCCGACTACCCTCGCCGAAACGAAAGTCGATGGCGGAGGGCGGGGCCAGGAGCAGGGCATTGGTCCCTCTGCCGTGCCGGTCGGGAACCAGGACGACCACCGGTCGATTCGGGGCTTCTCGCAGCGCCAGCTCCGCGGCCTCGACCAGCCGGTCTATCTCGAAGGCGGTCACGCAGGGCAGGTCCGCCGGCAGCACGACCACCGCACTGGCGGCGCCGGCAGCCGTGCGGGCCTCGACGAGAGCCTCGTTGAGACCGCCGGATTCCTGCCGGAACGAGGCCGCACCCATGTCCCGAGCCCGCGCAACAAGCTCGGGATCCATGGAAACGACCATCACGCCCGCCAGGCGTCCGGCCTCCAGGGCTGCCTCGACCGAGCGGCGAAGCAGTGCCAGGATCAGGTCGGCCCTCTCCTCCGGATCCAGTGGCTCGCCCAGCCGGGACTTCGCCCCGCTGAGCGACCGCACGGGCACCAGGGCGACGATGCGGGATAGGTCGGCGACGGTCACGGCCGTATCTCCGATTCCGGCTGGGAGGCCAAGTATCGGCTGGCGCGGAATGTGGACGCCGCGTCGAGCATCTCGCGGCCGAGTCGAGCTCGCGACGACGCGTCCGTCATGATCGTGTCCGTGACCACCGCATCGAGCCCGAGCGCTCCGACCGGGTTTGCGAGGGTGCCATCCTCACGGTCGATGAAGAAGACGTCGAGCAGCTCCGCGGAGGCGTACCGCCGGGCCACCCCAAGCGCCGAGGAGTCCTCGCCGAGCCCGACCATCATCTTGTCGGCCGGGCCACGCAGAGCTTTGCCGCCGACTATGCCGGAGACTCCGACTGCCGGGACGCCTCTAGAGCGGGCGGCGACGATCTCGGGCAGCAGTCCCGGTACGGCCAGAATCGGCCCGATGGAGACGATCGGATTGGACGGTGCCACGACGATCGCCTCGGCCGAACGAATGGCATCTCGACACTCGGGGCTCAGGCTCGCCGACTCGATTCCCTCGAATCGAACCTCTCGAACGTCCGGAGACTGGTGTAGTCGGACGAAGTAGTCCTGGAAGTCGAGCCAACCGTTGTCGGTCCGAAGGCGGGTTCGAACCGGATCGTCGGTCATCGGCAGGATGCGCGATCGGACGCCCAGGGCGAGAGCCAGCTCGAGGGCAACCGCGGTCGGTCGAGCGCCGTCGCGGAGTCGCGCAGTTCGGTAGAGGTGCGTTGCGAGGTCCTTGTCGCCGAGCCGGAACCAGGTCTCCGCGCCCAGTCGATTGAGCTGGCCCATGACCTGCCATGTCTCACCGGCGATGCCCCACCCCTGAGCCGGCTCGGCGATGCCGGCCAGCGTGTAGAGGACGGTGTCGTGGTCCGGGCAGATGGCCAGCGAGTGGATCTCCAGGTCATCGCCGGTGTTGACGATCACGGTCAGTTCGCCGGGCGCCAGAATCTGCTGGAGGCCGTCGGCGAGCTTCGCTCCGCCAACGCCCCCGGCCAGACAGACGACGCGCATCGTTTCTCCTCGATGACCGGCGGCGAGATCGATGCTGAAGAGGTTAGCGCCGGTGAGTGCCGGTGTCCCGCGGGGAGGCTACGGACACGTCCCAGACCACGATGTGTGTCGGCGGCCCCAGGCCCTCTCTGCGACCCGGCGGTTAACCGGTGCTTCTCGCGCCTCCTCTGTCGCGCCGACTCGCTCCAGATCCACTCTGGTGCAGCTGCGATTCTCAGACCGTGCCCTCGAGTATCGGCCGTACTTCCTTCGCCAGGCGGACGGCCGACTCCTCGTCGTAGGGCGACGGGTGGCCGGCGATCAGGTGGCGGTATCCGATGCCCAGGTACGGCGCGAGCTTCTCGGCGACCTCTTCGGGCGTGCCGACCGGCTGGTCCTCCCAGAGATGGGCGACGCGATTGACCTCGAACAGGCGCCGGAAGACCCGTTCCGCCTCGGCGTGCGAGTCCCGGATGACTACGACGCCGACGCCGACCGTGCGTTCGATCTCGCTCTCGTCGCGGCCCACCGCCTCGCAATGGCGGAGCAGGATCTCCTCCTTGCGCTTGACCGTCTCGAAGCCACCGCCCAGATTGTTCGCGTCCGCGAACTGCGCGACCAGCTTGAGGGTCACCTTCTCGCCGCCGCCGCCGATCAGGATCGGGAGTCGCCGTTGGAGCGGCGCCGGATCGTTGCGAACGTGGACGGCGTGGTACTGCGAGCCCGTGGCCGTGGGCGTCTCTCCGCGGAGCATGCCCCGCATGATCGGGAGGGCCTCGCCGAGCCAGCGCAGCCGCTCCGGTATCCCGGAACCCATCTCGAGGCCAAAGTCGCGCGCTTCGAGTTCGTTCCAGGCCGCGCCGATGCCGAGGTAGGCCCGGCCGCCGCTGATGTGGTCCAGCGTGGTCGCCATCTTGGCGACCAGGGCCGGGTTACGGTAGGGATTGGCGCCCACCATCAGCCCTACCCGGATGCGCTCGGTGGCTGCCGCCCAGGCCGTTATCGTCAGCCAGCCCTCGTAGAAAGGCCCGTCCGGGTCGCCGACGATAGGGTAGAGGTGGTCCCAGGCCCACAAGCTGTCGTACCCGAGGCGTTCGGCTCGAGCGCCAGCCTCGTGGAGCGACGGCCAGTCGGTGTTCTGGTTCCAGCACAGAAGTCCCAGCTTGATGGCAGTCATGTGGCGCTCCCGTAGTGGTTCACGCATTGAGCTTGGGCAGGACCTCACGACCGAATGCCTCTATCCATTCGGCCTGGTTGCGGCCGACGTTGTGGAGGTAGATCTGGTCGAAACCCATGTCCAGGAACTTCTGGATCTCGCGGCGATGGGCTTCCAGGTCGGCCGAGATAAGCATCCGGCCCTGGAAATCCTCCGGCCGAACGAGTTTGGCCATCTGCTCGAAGTCGCCGGGCGAGCGGATGTCGGCCTTGGGGAACTTCATCCCGCCGTTCGGCCACTCGATCATCGCGTTCCGCAGGGCCAGATCGTCCGTCTCGGCCCAGGAGAGGTGGAGTTGCAGGATCTTGGGCATCGTCGCGGGATCCTTGCCGGCCTCCCGCGCTCCCTCCTCGAACTTGCCGAAGATAATCTCCAGCTTGCCCTCGGGCGCCCCAACCGTGATGAGGCCGTCGGCGAGCGCGCCGGTTCGCCTGGCGGTGACCGGACCGGCGGTGGCTATGTAGATCGGCGGTGGGACCTCGGGCATGGTCCACAGGCGCGTTGTCTCGAGCTTGAAGTAACGCCCGTCGTGCTTGACGTCCTTGCCGGTGAAGAGCTTCCGCAGTATCTCGATCGCCTCGAACATGCGGTTGATCCGCTCCGGCGTCTCGGGCCAGTAACCCGCGACGACGTGCTCGTTGAGGGCCTCCCCGGACCCAAGACCGAGCCACGTCCGGCCCGGGTACAACACCTCCAGAGTGGCCGCGGCCTGGGCGACGATGGCCGGGTGCATCCGGAAGGACGGGCACGTGACGCCCGGACCCAGGTCGCCCTTCGTGCGGGTGCCGGCGATTGCGAGGACCTCCCACACGAACGAAGCCTGTCCCTGCTGGGGGGTCCAGGGCTGGAAGTGGTCGGCGGCCATCACGCCCGAGAAACCGGATGTCTCCGCACGGGCGCACAGATCGAGAACCTCGTCCGGCCCGAACTGCTCGAGCATCGCCGCGTAGCCGATCTTGGGTTGAGGCATCTGTCTCTCCTTGAGGCTGGGCGAACGTCCGGTCGCTCGAGGTCATGTTCGTCAGCGGAGGCGCTCGAAGACTCGCATCGGGCACACTC
Organism: uncultured Chloroflexia bacterium; assembly: GCA_963814125.1. Classification (GTDB taxonomy): domain Bacteria; phylum Chloroflexota; class Limnocylindria; order Limnocylindrales; family CSP1-4; genus Fen-1039. Next base: position 683,016 of record CAWFBR010000010.1, on the reverse strand, counting down.
GAAAGGTCACCCGGCGCCGCGTTCGGAACCCTCCATGCTGGCCTCGGCGTCAGCGCAATCCTTCCGGGGCGGTCATTCGTGTGGGCTACCGCACGGCTCAGCCCGATGGTAGCGCCGACGGGCGAGGCCCGCCGCGGGCCCGGCTTGGTCCCGGCTTCCGGCGGTTACTGCCCGGACGCGACTGGCGGCCGGACCGCGCCGTCCCAGCCGCCCACCGTCGGGATGGCGAGCTTCAAATCGTCGATGTCGGCGAGGCGCCGCGGCTGTACGGGCTCCACGGCCGACCGGCCCAGCAAGTAACCCTGCCCGAAGTCCACTTCGCGCTCTTGCAGCGCCAGAAGGTCGCGTCGGGTCTCGATCCCCTCGGCGATTACGTGGGCCCCGATCCTTCGGCTGAACGACACGAACGCCTCAACGAGTGCCTTCTTGGCCACGGCGTCCTTGTTGCCGATGCCTGAGACGATCTCGCGGTCGATCTTGATGATCGTGGGCTCGAGCGCGGCGATTACCGTGAAGCTCGCATAGCCCGCACCCGCGTCGTCGACCGCGAAGCCGAAACCGCGGCGGCGCAGGGCCTTGACCTGCTTCTTGAGCTGGGGTACGTCGTTGATGGCCTGTTGCTCGGTGCATTCCACGATGATCTGGCGCGGTGACAATCCGGCGGCCTTCACCAGATCGGCGAACTTCTCGGCCTCGAACGATGGCGAGAGGAGGCTCGTCGGCAGCAGGTTGACGCCGAACCGCGTTTGCGCCCCTGCGGGACCCGGCTGGATCACCTGGGCGATGCGCTTGAGGGTGAGGTCCACGACGAACGTGTCGAGGTCCACCGGGCGATTGGCCTGGAGCGCCGCGTTCACGATGTCCGAGATGCTGGTGGATCCCATCCCGGGGCTCAGACGGAACAGGCACTCCCACTCGTTCGCCTCGAACGTGGCCAGATCCACGATGGGTTGAAACTCAACGTGGTGTTGCTGGCAGGCGAAGAAGAGCCAGAGGACCTTGCGGCCGACGATCTCCGGCGTTTCCCCCATGCCGATCCGATCGCCCAATCCCGAGGTTTGAATCGCATGTCCCAGCGCAACCAGGTAACGCTCGGTCGGCGGCTCGGCTGGGTCTACGTCGGCCAGACCGCAGGCCGCCTCTCCCGAAATTCTCCCCACCAAGTCCTCGGTAAGCTCGCTGGCAGGGGCGATGACGCACCAGCCGGAGTCTGCCAGCTCGATGACTCGAGACGCAGGCAGATGCTGCGTGACGCGAGTCACTACTCGACTCTCGCGAGTCCACAGAAGTCGCTCGATCGCCCCCCGCCGAGTCCTGACGAACCGCACGCTGGTTCCTCGCTGCCTAGACCCTCGTGGCGGGCACCTGGCCGGGAGACGCAACCGGTCAAATGAGGGTCTGGTTTGTCTCATGTTGGCGCCACACTGCGCCAGTCGTAGCGTCCAAGGGTACTTCCGGCCCCTAGGACATCGGTACCATACGACGTCTTCCAGCCTCGGGACACGCCGTATGTGTGTATGTATCCCAGGTTCTCCACAGTTTGTCCACACCCAACCTCACGATTCCTCTCCAGACCGGCCTGGACCGCCATGCTGGAGTCGTCGATTCCGTTGCTTCACGTCGACACGGTTGCCCGTTGTCAATACGCACGTAGCCCAGCCGGAACGCCGGACGGCCTTCCAGCACCGGCGCGCGGTCGCGGGGGTGGGATGGGTCGACCTTCTTCGATTATTGAGGGCAACCGCGCGCGGCCGTGCGGCCGGCTTCTGCGGCTTACTCGGGCCCGACCGTTCGGCGGGCGCCGCAACCCGTAGAATCTGGTTCGGGCTCGCGTCGGCGCGCCCGTCCGCCGGGCACCGTGCCGGCCACCAGACGCAAGGAGCAGCACATGCCTCAGATCCACCTCCGCGCCGAGTCCGAGGATTACGCCCCTGTCGTCCTGCTGCCGGGCGACCCCAACCGCGCGACGTGGATTGCCGAGAAGTTCGATGGCGGATCCGCGGCGGCCCGCCAGGTCAACACCCATCGCGGTCTCCTCGGCTACACGGGGACGTACAAAGGCGTGCCCGTCAGCGTCCAGACCAGCGGCATGGGTGCGCCGAGCATCTCCATCGTGGTGGAGGAACTACTGCGTCTGGGCGCCCGGCGCCTGATTCGAGTCGGCACGTGCGGGGGCATAGGACGGGGCATCAAGACCGGCGAAATCGTTATCGCCAGCTCTGCGGCGCCCGTCGACGGCGCGACCCGAACGTATCTTCACGGCGAGCCCTACGCTCCAACCGCCGACTTCGGTCTGGTCCGCTCGCTGGTCGAGACGGCCGAGAAGCGAGGCCAGGAGCCCCACGTCGGGCAGGTGGCGACCGTGGACGTCTTCTACAACCCGGATTCCGACTACTTCTCCAAGTGGCGCAGTCGTGGCGTCCTGGCCTTCGAGATGGAGACGTCGGTGCTCTACTACCTGGCGGCGCGGGCCAGGGCGGCCGGCGCGGATGTCGCGGCCGCCACGATTTTGACGGTCAGCGACGTCCTCTCCGAGGAGGTCAATTCGGAGGAGTCCTACCTGCCGCTCGATGAGCTCGATCACGCGATCGAACGCACCATCGAGATCGCCCTCGAAGCGGGGATCGCCAGCTGATGGGGCCAGACCTGTCGTCGCGCTCGAAGGCGGATCTCAGCCGGTTCGGCCGGTCTTCGGCCTTTGGGCCCGAGCTCGAGCTGGCGATAGATCTGGCCCACCAGGCCGGGCGGATCCAGATGGAGCGATACGAGCGTCTTGAGCGGATACAGGCGAAGGGACCGCGTGACGTCGTGACCGAGGTCGACCATCTGTGCGAGGACCTGGTCATGCGCGCCGTCCGTGAGCGCTATCCGAACGACCTCTTCTACGCCGAGGAAATCGGCGAGGTGGCCGCTTCTGGCCAAGTGGAGTCCGGTCGGGTTTGGATCGTCGATCCTCTTGACGGCACGGTGAACTACGCCAATGGCATTCCCTTCTTCTGCGTCTCGATCGCGCTTGCGGCGGAGGGCCGGCCGGTCCTCGGCGTTGTCCACGACCCGAGTCGAGACGAGACGTTCGCCGCTGCGGTCGACGGACCGTCGCTACGCAACGGCGAGCCGATTCGCGTCGGCGACAAGGAACTTCTCGAGGATCTCGTTGTGACTCTGGCGGTTGGGGGGCGCGGAACGGTCCGCAAGCGACGCGATGCCGTCAAGAGCATCCGCGCCCATCGATCGATGGGCTCGGCCTCGCTCACGCTCGCCTACGTCGGTTGCGGCCGCTTCGACATCTATGCCCAGAGCGCCGGCCTTTCGGCCTGGGACGTGGCTGCCGCCGGGCTCATCGCCGAGCGGGCCGGGGCGACGGTGACCACCCTCGACGGCGGGCCCTGGTTCGACCTGGCATACCCGGCCAAGAAGTGGTCCTGCCTGGCGGCTTCACCGCGCCACCACGCGAGCATGCTGGCGATGCTCAGGTAGTGCGGCCGGCAACATCGCCGGGCCCCGTGTCCGCCGCGACTTTGGGCTATTCCCGCCAGCGGTGTGGACGCTCGGCCAGGCGCGATTGGCCCAACTCGTCGCACAAAGCCACGAATGGGCCGCGGTGCGCCCCGAGCCACCGCAACTCCTGCGGTTCATTCTCGGGTAGGGGCACGTCCGTACGCAGCGTGGCGAGAAGTCGGAACAGCATCGCGTCCTGCCATTGCGACCTCAACGTGGCGTTGAGCGCAGCCGCCGAACGAACATCCGCATGCCAATCCTCGACGGCCGCCGGGATTGCCTCCAGATGAACGAAGCGGTCCAGAATCGCCGCAGCGGAGCGGGCGCCCCATCCGGGCAGACCTGGGAAGCCGTCGGCAGAATCCCCGACGAGGGCCAGGTAGTCGGGGATCGATGCCGGCGCAACGCCCCACTTCGCCCGCACGCGGGTATCGTCGATAGTCAGTCCGCGGCGCCGGTCTCGCAAGACGACGTGGTCGCTGCTGACGCACTGCGCCAGGTCCTTGTCCGGCGTGCAGATCCAGATGCGTTCCACGTCCTGCCGCCCCGCCCATCGGGCCGCTGCGGTGGCCAGGGCGTCGTCCGCCTCGAACTCGCTCATCGGCCAGACGACCACTCCTAACGCCTCCATCGCCCGCTCGGCAAGCGGGAACTGGGCCAGCAGCTCCTCCGGGACGCCGGCCTCCGTCTTGTAGCCGGAGTAGAGCTCGTTGCGGAACGATCTGATGACATGGTCCGTGGCGCAGGCGACGTGGGTGGCTCCCTCGTCTCGCAGAAGCGTCAGCAGGGTGTAGAGGAGCCCCACGACCGCGCCGACGTCGCGCCCATCCGTGGCCCTCACAGCCGGCCGTGGCGAGTAGTAAGCCCGGAATAGCTCGTACGTAGCGTCGACCAGATGTAGCTCCATCGGCGATCGGGGGCTCCTATCTGCGGTGCGGCCAGCCGTGCGAGCCGGCGGATCTGTCTGAGGCGCGTGGGCCTGCCGCGCAGGCCTGGCGCATCAGCCTGCCGACCGGTCCTTTCCTACGAGCAAGACGCCTGCCTTCTCGAGTTCATTCAGCGCCCTATCGCCATCACCCGGTTCGAGGTCGACGGCCCGGACTCCAGCGAGCAATACCGCCGTCGCGTAACCAAGCCGCACCGCGTCGAGGGCCGTGGCCCTGACGCAGTAGTCCGTGGCGAGGCCGACCACGACCAAACGCCTGGCGCCGGCCGGGGCGATCAAGGCCTCCAGTTCCGTTGGGACCTGGAGGCCGGTTGCGGGGTCGCGCATCGAGAAGCCCGAATAGCCGTCCTCGCCGTTGGCGCCCTTGCGGACAACTCGACCGCGGATGGTGAGCGCGGGGTGGAGTTGGGCGCCCCACGTCTCTCGGACGCAGTGTACGGGCCATATCCCCCCATCCTGGGCGAAATGGGGGGTGTGTTCCGGGTGCCAGTCTTGCGTGTACGCGACGGCGGCGCCGGCCTCGAGTGCCCGTTCGATCTCCGCGTTCACAACCGGGACGATCTCGCTTCCACCGCGAACGGAGAGGCTACCGGAAGGGTCGGCGAAGTCGTTCTGCAGGTCGACGACGACGAGAGCCACCCGCGGGTCGTATCGGGCGTCGGGATCGCCCACCTCCCATATCCCGCCCTGCGTTGTCGAGCTGCCTGTCATGGCCCGGCTTTCCTCGGCTGTGGGTTCGTCTGGGGCGCGACCTGGTCCCCTGGGCTTTGTACGCGATGCGGAGGCGCCGCGCAAGCCGACGCCGTCCGGATCGCCGGATCTTCGTCCGGTGCGTCCTTGCAACGCCGATGCAATGGGCTCGCCTGCGAGCGGGACGCTGCCGACAGGCGGCAACGACTAATCTTGCCCTACTCCTTGATGTAGTACTTACCCACGGAGACGCCGGTGACGGGGCGTCCTCCGACACTGACCAAGCGGCCCGGGTCCCCCTCCTCGGGCCGCTTGCTCTGTCTCCGGCGATCCGTCATCTCGCCTTTGGTCCTGCCCGGCCCCTCTGGATCTTGCTGCCCGCCATTCCTTGCCGGTTTGCCGCGGGCTGCAAGTCGGCGCGTTCTGGTGAACGCGTCGCGGTCAACTGGCCGGCGGTTCGGCGTCGAGCAGATAGCCGATCCCCTGGAACGTCTTGATGCGCCCCGGTTCGCCTGGCTTCGCCCCCAGCTTGCGCCGAACTCTGCTGACCCAGACGCGCAGGTACTGAAGGTCGTCGCGGTATTCGGGCCCCCAAACCTTGGTGAGGAGCTCCGTGTGGAGCACGACCTTGCCGGCATTGATCGCCAGATGCTGCAGAAGCAGCCACTCGGTTCGCGACAGCTCGACGAGCTGACCGTCGCGGGTGACCATGCGCCGCTCGAGGTCTATCTCGATGTCGTCGAAGCGTACGGCGCCAAAGCTTCCGGCCAGGCCGGAGGATCGCCGGAGCACGGCGCGGACGCGGGCCGCAAGTTCGTCCAGATGGAATGGCTTCGCTATGTAGTCGTCGGCGCCCAGATCCAGACCTTTGGCCTTGTCGCCGGCAGAGCCCTTGGCGGTCAGCAGGATGACCGGCACGGGACGTCGCTCACGCAGCTGGCGCATGACCTCGATGCCGTCCATGTCGGGCATGACGATGTCGAGCAGGACAATGTCCGGCCGGATTTCCTCGGCCTTGACGAGAGCCTCTTCGCCGCTGGCGGCCGAGACCACCCGGAACCCCTCGTCGGTGAGAGCCATCGACACCAGCTTGGTGATCCGTTGCTCGTCATCAGCAACCAGCACTAGGGGCTGTGTGCTCAATCTGCTGGCCTCCTCTACCCCTTCGTCCGCATGGAGCGATACTGCCGGCGCGGCCGCTTTCTCCGAGGCGTCTAACTGTGCGCCCATTCGCCCAGCAAAGCGAGATCGAATGCGCACGAAGTCACATTTCGGCCCAAGGCCACCGCCCTCGCGACGTTCCGCCTGCGATCGGCTAACCTGAATCGCCGGGTCGCCCTCGGCCCAGACGCGACCGTACCCGGCCAGACTCCGGAGAACCAGCGAAACCGATGTACTTCGACGAGTTCAAGCACCAGCTGCCCGACATCGATCCGTCCGAGACGCAGGAGTGGCTGGACGCATTGGACCAGATCCATGGCCAGGAAGGGGACGAGCGCGCTCGGTTCCTGCTTTACAAGCTACTCAAGCGCGCCCGCCAGCTGCGGATCGGCCTGCCGCCTCTGACGCAGACGCGGTACATCAACACGATCAGCCCCGAGCAGGAGCCGTTCTTTCCGGGCGACGAGGAGATGGAGCACCGGATCCGGCGACTCATCCGATGGAATGCGGTGGCGATGGTCCTGCGGGCCAACAACCGCGCGCCCGGATTGGGCGGCCACCTGGCGACCTATGCCAGCGCCGCGACTCTGTATGAAGTCGGCTTCAACCACTTCTTCCACGGCAAGGAGCCAACTCCGCCTGGTGGCGAAGTCGGCCTCACCAGCGGCGACCAGATCTTCTTCCAGGGCCACGCGGCGCCGGGGATCTACGCGCGAGCGTTTCTGGAAGGGCGCCTCACCGAGGAGAACCTGGACCATTTCCGCCAGGAGGCGCTCTCGCCGGTCGGGCTGCCCAGCTACCCGCATCCCCGCACGATGCCCGACTTTTGGGAGTTTCCGACGGTCTCGATGGGCCTGGGCCCGATCGCGGCCATCTACCAGGCTCGGCTGAACCGCTACCTGGCGAACCGCGGTCTGGTCGACACCTCCGCCAGTCGCGTCTGGGCGTTTACGGGCGACGGCGAAATGGACGAGCCCGAGTCGGTAACCGCTCTCTCGCTCGCAGCGAGGGAGGGCCTCGACAACCTGATCTTCGTGGTCAACTGCAACCTTCAGCGTCTCGACGGCCCGGTTCGCGGCAACGGCAAGATCATCCAGGAGCTCGAGGGGCTTTTCCGCGGTGCCGGCTGGAACGTGATCAAGGTGATATGGGGTCGCGAGTGGGACGACCTGCTTGCCCGGGATGTGGACGGGTTGCTCGTCAACAAGATGAACGAGACCCTCGACGGCGAGTTCCAGAAGTTCTCCGTGGCCGGCGGTGCCTACATTCGCGAGCACTTCTTCGGACCCGACGAGCGGCTGCGGCGCCTGGTCGAGAATCTCTCGGACGATGAGCTTGCCCGACTACGGCGAGGCGGCCACGACTATCGGAAGGTCTACGCCGCGTATCGCGCCGCCACGGAGTACAGGGGCGCACCGACCGTGGTGCTGGCCAAGACGATCAAGGGCTGGGCTCTCGGCCCCGGAGTCGAGGCTCGCAACATCACCCACCAGGCCAAGAAGCTCTCCGAGGCCGAGCTGCGCATCTTCCGCGATCGACTGGAGTTGCCGATACCAGACGCCGAACTCCACGATGCCCCGTACTACCACCCGGGCCCCGACTCACCAGAGATCCAGTACCTGCTCGAGCGGCGGCGAGCTCTTGGGGGTTTCGTTCCCAGGCGTGTCGTCCGTGCGAAGCCGCTGCCGGCGCCGCGCCCGGAGGTCGACGCCGAGTTCACCACAGGCTCGGAGATGGCGGTCAGCACGACCATGGCCTTCGGCCGGTTGCTGCGCAATCTCATTCGCGACCCGCAGATCGGATCTCATGTCGTGCCGATCGTCCCGGATGAGGCCCGAACCTTCGGCCTGGACCCGTTGTTCAAGGAAGTTGGGATATACGCCGCGCACGGCCAGCACTACGAACCGGTTGATTCGGACCTCGTGCTGAGCTACCGCGAGGCACAGAACGGCCAGGTACTCGAGGAAGGGATCACCGAGGCCGGGGCGGCGGCCTCGCTTCAGGTCGCGGCGACCGCATATGCGACCCATGGCGTGCCCCTCATCCCGTTCTACATCTTCTACTCGATGTTCGGCTTCCAGCGGACCGGCGACCAGTTCTGGGCTCTCGCCGACGAGCGCGGCCGCGGTTTCGTCATGGGTGCCACGGCCGGGCGGACGACGCTCATGGGCGAGGGTCTCCAGCACGACGACGGCCATTCGCACGTACTCGCCTCGGTCATCCCAAACATCCGGAGCTACGACCCGGCGTATGCCTACGAGCTGGCTGCGATCGTCCGGGAGGGGATCGACCGGATGTTCGGCCAGGGCCCAGGTGACGGTACGTCGCCCGACGTCTACTACTACATCACGCTCTACAACGAGAACTACTCGATGCCCGCCCGGCCAGACGATCTGACCGACGAGCAGATAGTCGGAGGGATCTACCGGCTTCTGGCGGCTCCCGATCTGGGCGGCCCAGCCGCGACGAAGGCTGGTGCGCGAGGGACGGCCTCGGGTTCGAAGCCCGGGGCGAAAGCCGGCGCAAAGGCCGGAGTCCGCGGCGGCCCACCTGTCCGGCTCGTCGGCAGTGGCTCCATCCTGCAGCAGGTCGTGGCCGCGAGGCAGCTTCTTGCGGAGCGCGGCATCGCGGCGGAGGTATACAGCGCGACGTCGTTTCAACAGCTCCGGGCGGACGGTCTCGCCGTCGATCGCTGGAACCGCCTGCACCCCGGGGAGCAGCCTCGAATTCCTCACATCGCCCGGGTGCTGCCTGGGGACGGCGGTCCGATCGTGATCGCGACGGATTGGATTCGGGCCTACCCGGATCTCGTCGCGCCGTGGCTCCCGGCCTCTCGTCTGGTCCTCGGCACGGACGGGTTCGGCCGGTCCGACACGCGAGAGGCTCTTCGCGAGTTGTTCGAGGTCGACGCGCCGCACGTCGCCGCTGCGGCCCTGGCCGGCCTGGCCCTGGACGGGCGTCTGAGCAAAGCGGATGCTGTGGCCGGGATCCGCGAGCTGGGCGTGGACCCGGACGCGATCGATCCGCGTTCCCTCTAGGAGCATCCGGCCGGAGCGTTTCGCGGCAGGCGGCCCCCGCCAGTCCGGCTTCGCTCCAGGAGAACTGTTATTCCGGGTGGGTCGGAGACCCGTCCGGACCGGCTTCGCTCGAGCTCGACTTGGGCGGAAGCAGATCGATCACGACCGCTCCCGTGGCGTTGACCAGGGTTGTCCGACCCACGTGAACGCACCAGTCGGGAGTCGCGGCCAGGGGTGTGTGGCCGTGCAGCCAGAGCGGCGGAGCCAGGCGTTCCATGAGCCAGCGGTAGCCGCGGAAGCCGCGATGGAATGCACCGTCCGGCATGTCTCCGGCACCGAACGGCGGCACGTGGCTTACCACGATGAGCGGCTCGCTCCTGCCGAGCCGGCGCGTCGCCAGGGAGAGGGCCTGGCGCCAGGCCGAGCGCTCGCTGCGGGTGGCGCGCTTGCCGCGATTACCGGGCCAGGCAAGCCCGGCGACCGCGAGGCCGGAACAATGCCGCACAGCGGTCGAACGGATCGGCTCGGGGCAGTAGCTCGCGCCGGGGGTCCACCCCTCTCCGGAGTCGTGGTTGCCCGTGACGTAGACCAGAGGGGCGTTGAATCCGTCTGCGATGAACGCGAGATCGCCGCGGTCGAGGTCACCACAGCCCACGATCAGATCGATCGGGCCCAGCGCCTCGCGATTGCGCCGATCCGCGAGAGTAGGGTCTACGGCGTCCGAAACGACAAGCAGTCGAATCGCGGCCCCGTCGCGGTCGCGGAAGGGCTTCGGGTCCGGCCATTCGAACTCGAGGCGATGCGTCACGTCAGTCAGGCACCTCCGGGCGCAGCGAGTCGGGTGCGGGGTACCGCTCCGTGATCTCCGCCGCCGCGGCGTCCTGCGCGGCGATCTCGGCGCCGTCCGGAGCTTGCCGTTCCTCATGCCGCATCCCCATGGCCGGGGGCAGACCCTGCACGGCGGCGCGCATCGCTCCGGACTCGCCCATGTAGGAGAGGAGACTCGTGGGGCGCTCGCTGGTCTGCCCATCGAGCGGGATCAACTCGGTGACCATCGCGTCCAATCCGACTCCGTTGGCGTAGAGGGTGGCGGCCACCCGATTGTGGCCGTCGACGACCCAGTATTCGCCATCGAACTTGACCAAGTCTATGGGGGGTAGCGCCTGGAGGTTCTCGTAGGCCTTCCTGATGCGCTGCCAGCGGGCTTCCCAGTTCTCGCCGCGAAAAGGCCTGAGGGGCAGGAAGTCGCCGCCCCGCTGGGACATGCCGGCGACGGCCGTGCCGCGAATCTCCTCGACCGGGACGAACCGCAGGCCGAGCTCGCGCGGCGACGCGACGCGGGCTTCGGGGTAGATCTCGTACAGATTGGGCAGCGGCTCTCTGGCCAGGCGTCGAACCCGGCGAGCTATGGTCGATGCCTGCGCGGACCAGGCCTGGCTGGCCACGCCGACCACGCTGCCGATGGCTCCGGCCACCGGTCCGACGATGTAGTCCACGAATGGCTCGACCACGTTGGCCACCGGCTCCGCCACAGACTGGAGATGGCCGAGCATGCCGCCGCCGGAGTCGCCGGGGTCGCCGGAGTCGTCGGATTCGGTCTGTTCGACCGCGGAAGCCCGCTTCTCAGGTGGATCGGAGGAGATCCATCCGCGCCACGGAGGCTCTACGGCCGCGGGGTGGCGCCGGCTTGCGCGGGTGGAGCGGTCACGCGGCCCAGTCGGATTGGTGCGTGAGGCGCCGGAACTCCCTGTCTCATCATGACCTTCGTCCACGTCCTGAGCGTACCATCCACGGCCTCATGGGGCCGGAGGACCGGGCGCGGCGGGGGCTTCCGTCGGTGGCGGTTCCCGCCGCGGCAGCATGTCCAGATAGACAAGCGGCGCAGTCATCCAGCGCTTCAACTCGCCATCGCCCTTGCGCCATCTGTCCACGACGTCTCGAAGCCACAGCGGCCAGAGCCCGACGAGAACGGCCAGCCGAGTCAGCGAGAAGATCGGCATGGTAGCCGTGGCCGCGACGAAGGCAAGCCAGTCCAGGCGCCGGCGAATGGCAATCAGGATCGCCCCTGCCCCAATGGCGAACCGAGCGGCGAGATCCAGCCCGCCGTGGTCGGGCACGATCGCGTAGACGAACATCGCCTGCATCTTCGAGGACGCCTCCCATCCGAAGGTGCCGGCGTAGTCCCACCACAGGCCGGGAGCGATCGAGAACGATGCCAGGCACGCGGCGGCGAAGAGAGTACAGGCGGCCACGATCGGGCGGCGCGTTTCGCGTCGCGTCATCCACAGGTAGGGAATCAGCAACGCCGGTCCGAACTTCATCCCGGCGAACCACGGCAGAAGGAAGATGCCGGCGGTGGCAACCCGGCCTCCGCGAAGGCACATGAGGCACACGACACCGAGCTGTAGCGTCACGTTGCCGAAGCCCAGCTCGGCGAATACGGGCCATTGAAGCGCGGCCAGTACCGTCAGTTTCCAGGATCCAGCCAGGTATCGAAGGCACAGCACGGTGCCGATGCGCCATATCCAACCGACGATCAGCTCGGGCGCAAAACCGATCGGAAACACAAGCTGCGCGTAGACGGGCGGGTACTTGTAGGCTCCGGCGGTCCAGATCTCTGCTCGCGCGTAGAGCGGGCTGCCGTCGAGAAGGTGACGGGTCGCGAGCCAGTAGGCGTTCGTGTCGTAGGCCGGCCACCAGTTGAATAGCACATTGTCGAGGACGGTCGCGGCGAGCTGCGCGGCGATCGCCACGAGCACGAACCAGGCGACCAGGAACCCGACGGTATCGGCCATCGAACCGGTCGGAATGAATTGGCCGGCTCCAAGCCGGCCCCGGGAGGAGGTTCGACCGTCGGAGCGGCGACCGGGTGCCTCGAGACCTTTGCGATCCGGCGCGCTGGAGTCGCTGCGGGACAGACTTGCGTGCTTCACGGCGGGCCCTAATCGATCGGTGGCGGAGTCCGACAAGTCTACCGGTGCGCAGGCAGTGGAGCCACGCATCAGCCGGCGATCGGCTGACCCCACCAGACGCTCGCCGCCAGGATGACGTACAGGCCGATCAGAGCCACGCCTTCGAGCCAGGTCGACTCGCCGTCGATGACTACCACGGCGGCCAGGAGCGCCGTCAGGGCGAGCGCGGCGACGAGGAGCGGCGAGATCACCAGCGTCAGTGTCGCGCCGCCAAGGAAGAGGCTCGCGATGACCAGGACGGGTGTAAGGGCCAGGGCCACCTGCAGGCTGGAGTTGAGGATCACGCTGATCGCGAGGTCACCTTTGTCGGCGAGCATGGCCTTGACCCCGACCACGTTCTCCACGGCGTTGCCGGCAATCGCGACGACCACGAGGCCCGCGAACATCTCGGACATGCCGAGCGAGCTCATGGCCGGCCGCAGGGCGCCGACGAACCAGTCGGATACGAAGGCGGCGCCTACGCCGGCGACGAGAAGCGTCCCGACGGCAAGTGATAGTGGCCAGGTCGTCTGACCGACCGGGGATTCCTCCGTCGCTCCCGCCGCGGGCCTTTTGCCGATCGCCGATGGCACGCTCGCGGCGAAGACGACCAGAAGCACGATCGAGACGAACACGGACAGCTCGGTCTCATGACCGTGGGCGGGGCCTCCGGGCGCACTGGCGATGGTCGGTATTGCCAGTGCCGCGACGGCCAGGACCAGGAGCGTGGAGATCAGCTTCGTTTGGTCGGCCCCGAACCGCTGCGGTCCGTGCCGGAGCCCTCCCAGGAAGAAGGCGAGCCCCAGTACCAGCAGGGTATTGGCCAGGATCGAGCCGACCAGCGCCGCGCGGACCACGTCGAGCAGGCCGGCCCTCAGGGCAAAGAGGCCGATGAACAACTCCGGCAGGTTGCCCAGGCCAGATTGGAGGACGCCTGTCGCCCTGGGCCCGAGGCGGCGGCCGAGCTGGTCCGTTCCTTCGCCTACGATCGCCGCCAGGCCGGCTATTCCCACCGCGGACGCCACAAAGACGGGGACACCGTCGGCGCCCATGACGAGCAGCGTCAGAGCGGCAAATGTGGCGCCGACGGCCACGAGTGCGGTAATCCTGGTCTGAGGTTCCAGATAGGCGAACAGGACGGGCCTCCTCCTCCACGGATTGTGCCGGAGAGCGGGCGGCGGCGTCGGGCCGAAAACCGGGCAAGGCGAACTTACGTGTCGCTCGGGCAGGCGATGATCGTGGCGGACCGGTCACCGCCGCGGGCCGCGCGGTCGTCAGTAGGGAGGCCAGGGGATGGCCGGCCGGTCGCGGTCGGGGCGGGGGAGCCGGCCCGAATCCAGGAGCGCCTCAATCCGCCGCGAGGTCGCTCGGACTTCGGTCGGGGCGATGAGCGTCTCGAGGTGGGCGCCGAGCGGGCCGCGTATCTCCTCGTGCAGGCGCTCCAGGACGCCGCGTTCATCGGCGGTGAGCAACTGACCGCGCCATCGCCACAGGACCGTCCGCAGCTTGGGTTCAACGGCGAAGCAGAGACCGTTGTCGCAGCCCTGAACGCGTCCGTCGGGGAGAGGAAGGAGGTGCCCGCCCTTTCGATCGGCGTTGTTCATGACTGCGTCCAGGACGGCCATTCGTCGCAGGGCGGGGTTGTCGGATTCGATCAGGTCGGCCACATCGATTGAGTCGTCCACCTCGACCCAGAGCTGGACCATTCCCTCGCCGAACGGCCCGTCGCGCAGAACGGTGGGTGGGACGATCTCCCAGCCGCTAGCCTCCGAGACGGCGTGGGCGGCAGCTTCCCGGCAGGCGAGCGTGCCGTCGGGGAAGTCATACAGGGGCCGCTCGCCACGAATCGGCTTGTACACGCAGCTCGCCGCAACCAGTTTCCCTGATTCGTCACCGGGCCCCTCAACCACACAGTAGAAGGTGGCGTTCGACGCCGTCGTCAGCCGCCCGACTACGCTGACCTCGCCCTCCTTCAGCAGCCGCACCGCCGCGGCCTTTTCGAGACGGCCGGCAACCTGCCGTCCTTCCATGGCGGCCGCCTCGATCTCGGCCCGGGTCAGCCCCGCGACCGTGGGTTCGGCCGGCGATCCGTGGCCGGCATCGCCGCGCGTATCGGAGGCGTTGTAACCGCCGGCGTCGGTCATCTCGGTCAGTGCATGAAGCCGTTGCGGCGAGCGCAGATGTGGCCCTCGGGGTTGAGCGGCTGGCCGCAGAACGGGCACGGCGGACGGCCGGCGGCAACTACCTCGAGAGCACGCTCGGAGAACGCCAGTGCCTGCGCCGGCCGCAGCCGGATCCTTACGACGTCGGAATCGTCGTCTTCGTCGTCCTCCGTGGTCGCTTCCGATTCCTCGTCCTGCTCGGTCATCTCGCGCGCCTCGACGAGGATGGTCTCCTCTTCGCCATCCCAGACGATGGCCATCGTACCGACACGGAAGATCTCCTCGATCGGCTCCTCCAGCGGCGCGCTGTCGACCTCCTCCGGCGGCGGTTCTTCGGGTACGCCGGCGCCACGTTCACGGACGTCGCCGAGCAGTTCCTTCAGCCGCTCGGCCAGGAGCGAGACCTGCACTTTCTCGAGGACAACCGACACCAGCCGGCCGGCATCGCGGGCTTGCAGGTAGAAGGTTCTGCTGCCTGCCGGGCCGATCGCGCCGGCCACGAACCGATCCGGATTCTCGAAGTTGTAGACGCGTCCAGCCATGTGGCCTCCAGCCGGGTCGAAGCGCACCGCACTTTGCTCTCTCCAATCTATACCCACTCGCCATAGCGGTCCCGGCGGAACGGGCGGCGCGGCGCAGGCCGGTCTCTTCGGGTCCGTCGCTCGACTGCTCCCGCCCCGGAAGTCGAGCCGCCGGTTCCGGCCTGGAGTCTCGGGCCATGGGAGTCCGAGGTGCGCTGTCGCCCCGTTGTTGGTGCGCGGCATGCAAATTGGTACGGCACACTTGACAAATGTGATGTCCCGATGTCATATTGCCAATCACGACGCCACTTCCTTGCGGAGAAGCTCCCGGAATGCCCGGAGCCAACCGGAGGTCGGGCCAGGAACAGAAGCTGGTAGGCATGTCACGCGACGTCATCTCAACTTGTCCGGTCTGCTCGAGCGAGCTGTCGATAACTCGGCTTGTGTGCCGGGGTTGCGGCACCGCCATCGAGGGCGACTTCAACGTCGGACGCTTCGGTCGCCTGAACCGCGAGCAGCTTGCCTTGCTCGAGAGCTTCCTTCGCGCTCGGGGCAACGCCAAGGAGCTCGAACGTGAGCTCAAGGTGTCGTACCCGACCGTGCGGGCTCGGATCGAAGCGCTCGTCAGGGCGCTTGGGCTGGCGGAAGGAGCGCCGACGGGCGACGAAGGCGAGGACGGTTCCGGTCGCTCGGGCGAGATGGCGGATCTCCGTCGGGAAACTCTCGAGCGCCTCGCACGACATGAGATCACGTCGGACCAGGCCGCGGCGCTGCTCCGCGGTCGGAAGGAGTAGGGAGATGGGGACGCTGGAGCGGACTGAAACGCTCGCCCATCATCTGGGGACCAACGGACGGATCTCCATCAAGACCGTCGGTGGGCTGTTGAGAGTTCGTGGCACCGACGGCGAAGAAGCTCGAATGACGATCGCCTACAAGATCCGCGCGACCGACCACGCCGCGGCGGAGCGGGCGCTCGAGACCGGGCGCGTCCTGGTCGACCGCGGACCCGCGTCGCTCGAAGTCGAGACGCCGGAGCGGCGTCTTTCCAGCGGCCTCGCGTGGCTCTTCGGTGGGGCGCGTGTCAGCGCGGACATCGCCATAGACGTGCCGTGGGGGACGCGGGTTCGCCTCGAAACCATGAGCGGCTCGATCGAAGCCATCTCCTTGATCGGCGACCAGAAGTACCGAACGGTCTCGGGCGACATTCGCCTGTGGGGCCTGGGCGGGATTGTCGAGGCCGGCACGATCTCGGGATCGATCGGTCTCGACAGCGGCGGCGACCTCCGGCTTCGTTGCAACACGATATCGGGCCGTATCCGCGCCCGGGCCAACTGCTTCCACGGGATGATCCTTTCGACGACGAGCGGCGGCATCGCCGTGGTGGGGGCCTTCGATCCGGCCGGAGACTACCGGGCCGAGTCGATCTCCGGCAGTGTCTCCCTGACGCCGCTTTCCGGCGTCACAGCGGAGCTCCGGACGGTTTCGGGCTCGGTCGTCTCCGAGATCGAGCATCGCGTGGAAGGCGGACGAGGCTTCTGGCGGTCGATCGTGGGTGATGGCCTCTCGGCGTTCCGCGTCAGCTCGACGTCCGGCAGTCTCAAGTTGCTGGCTGCCAGGCCGGAAGATCGGACGGCCGCGGCTGCGGGCCCATCCGCATCAACAAACCCGGAGCCCGAGGCAGCGGGAAACCCGGAGCCCGAGGCAGCGGCCGCGGGTTCTCCGGGAGCTGGGGCTTCGGTTGACCTGGACGCCGCCGAGGCGACGGGACCGGCCCCGGCCGAGTCGAGTGAGAGCTGGGACCCTGACGAAACTGCCGACGCCCATGGCGACCTCGCCGAGGAGGAAGAACTGGCGGTTCTGCAGGCCCTCGAACGAGGCGAGATCGGCGTGGATGAAGCTGCCGAGCGCCTCGATCGGTCGCGGAGGTAGGGCCGTGTCGGGTGAGCTCGAAGCCCTGCTGAAGCTGGTCTCGGAAGGCCGGCTCACCGCCGATGAGGCTGCTCCGATAGTCGCGGCCCTGGAAGAGCGAGCCGAACCCAAGCCGAACGTGGCCCCCGGCACGGGCAAGGGAGCCGCCGAATCGCGGAACCGCGCTGAAGAAGGCCGCTCGTCCGCACAGGACGTCCTGGCCGGCAGGCGAATACGAGTCTTCGTGGCCGAGAACGGCCACCCGGTCGTCAACATCCAGATCCCGCTGGCGGCAGCGGGCTTCGCAATCGATCAGGTGCCCGGCCTCTCGCCGGACCACCGGTCTCGCATCGTCGAGGCGATCCAGAGCGGCATGACCGGGCCGATCCTGGAGGTCTCCGACGGCGGCGACGAGGTTCGAATAGTCATCGAATAGCGCTGCGGCCCACGGCCGCCGGTCAATCCCAATCGATCGAAACCCGGACGCCTTTGGCGGCTCGGCCTGGATAAGTGTTGTCAGAAACAGGTTTTGAAGGAGGACGCCTACAAGGCCGCCGGCCGAAGGTGGAAGGGTGGACCTTGGGTGCCGCCCGCGGAGCGCTCTAGCCGCTTGCGGCTCTCCGCGAAGCGGCGGCCACAAGGGCCACGAGACCTCGCAAAGGGGACGAACGTGTTACTGCAGATCGAAGAGCTGACGAAGGTCTACCGAACGGGGACCCGGGCCAACGACCGGATCAGCCTCGCCATCGGCGAGGGTGAAGTCTTCGGCCTGCTCGGCCACAACGGCGCCGGCAAGACAACGCTGGTGAACCAGGTCGTTGGACTGCTGCGACCCACCTCCGGCAGCATTCGCATCGACGGCCGCGACATGGTCGCCAATCCCGGCCTCGCCCGGCGGCTGTGCTCGTTCCAGGCACAGGCCCAGGTGCCGATCGACGGCCTCACCCCCCGGCAGGCGATCGACCTGCTCGGTCAGCTCCGTGGCGGGTCGAGTACCGAAGTTCGGAGCCGCCGTGAGCGGCTCGTCGACGCCCTGGACCTCGGGGAGTGGCTGGACATCGACGCAGCCCGCCTCTCCGGCGGGGTGAAGCGGCTCGTCGCATTCGCCATGGCAGCGGTCACGCCCGGCCGCGTGGTCATGTTGGACGAGCCCACCAACGACGTTGATCCCGTCCGCCGCCGCCTGCTGTGGCGGCAGGTTCGGACGCTGGCAGACCATGGCGCCGCCGTGCTGCTGGTGACGCACAACGTGATCGAGGCCGAGCGATCGGTCGATAGGTTGGCCATCCTAGACGAGGGCCGGGTCATCGCCGAGGGGACGCCGGCGGAGCTGAAAGCCCGTCTGGGCGCAGCCCTGCGCCTGGAACTCGTCCTGGATCCAGACGCGACGACCCGGCCGATCTCGCCGTTCCCGGGCTCGCCGGTGGCGGTGGGAAATCGGTTGATGGTTGGCGTTCCCGCAGACGGCGCGAGCCAGGCCGTGGCCTGGGCCGAGTCGTTGCAGCGGAGCCGCTCGATAGAGGAGTTCACGCTCGGGCCTGCCACGCTCGAGGATGTCTACGTGGCCCTGGTCGGCGGTGCCGAAGCCCGGCCGGTGGATACAGAGGAGGCCCTGGATGCAAGCGCTGCGTAGCTATCGGCTACTGGTTACCTGGCAGGCCATGCGGAAGAAGTCTTACCTGCCGCTGATGATGGCGGTCCAGACCCTCTTCTCCCTCGGGATCGTGCTGGGCTATCCGCTCCTGTTCCCGACACTGGACCGAACCTCGATCTACCTGATCGCGACGGGAGCACCGGCCATCTCGATGATCTCCGTCGGCCTGGTCGCCCTGCCACAGACGATCGGTGAGCAGAAGGCCGAAGGGAGCCTGGCATACATGAGATCGCTGCCGGTGCCGCGCTTGTCCTACCTCGTGGCCGACCTGACGGTCTGGCTCGGCATCGTCGTCCCCGGCGTAATCCTTGGCGTCCTGGTCGGCGCGTGGAGGTTCGGCTTGGACCTCCAGGTCAGCCCATTGGTCGTTCCGGCAGTGCTGATGGTCGCACTCACGGCCACGTGCGTCGGTTACGCCCTGGCCTCGGTTCTGCCCTACATGCTGACGGTGATCATCACCCAGGCCATCGTGGTCTTCGTATTCATGTTCTCGCCTCTGACCTTCCTCCCCAGCAAGCTGCCGGGTTGGCTCGAGGCGATACACAGCGTCCTGCCGATCCAGGCAATGGGCGAGGTGACCCGCGGCACGCTCGCGCCGAACGAGTTTGGTTTGCCAATGGGTGCCTTCTTGGTACTGGGCGTGTGGTGCGTTCTGGGGTTCGGAGTGACCTACGCGGCGATGACTCGGCGTGGATAGCGCTAGGCTGTCGGGCATGACGACGCGAGCATCCGATCGGCCGTGGACGTGACGGCCCAGCCGGGCAAGCTGCCGGCGCGGGACTTCGAGGAGATTCGCCTGGCCGAGGCCCTCGAGCGTGGCCGCTGTCCGATCTGCGACGCCCGTCAGGAAGCGAGCTACGCGGCCCTGCGGGGCCTGGCCCGGGAAGGCGCCACCGATCGCGGACTGCGCGACCAGATGGACAGGGGCCTCGGATTCTGCCAGGCGCATAGCGTCGGCCTGTCGCGGATGGAACTGCAGCAGACGAGCAGCCAGCTGGCGACGGCGGTGCTTCTCGACGCTGTCCTGCGCCGCCGCCTGGCCACTCTCAAGAAGCTCGCCGGCAACGACGCCTCGTCCCAGGGTCGCGAGCTGGCCGAACTGGCCGACCCTCGCTGTCCCGTCTGCGCCCGGATCGCCGAATTGGCGCGAGCTGCGGCCGGGCGATTGCTGGACCTATCCGCCGACGCTGCCTGGTCGACCGCCCTGGGTTCGGCCGAGATCTGCCTGGACGACCTGTACGTTCTGTGGGCCCTCGCCGCGGCCGGCCCCAAGGAAGGTCGGCAGCGCTGGTCGGCCATCGTCGCGGCCCAACTGCGGCGTCTCGAGGCTCTCCAGAAAACGCTCGCCGACTACGCGCACAACAGCACCCACGATCGGCGCCACCTGATCACTCCTGAGCAACAGGAGGCCGGCGCCGCGTCGATCCGAATCTTCGGTGGATCACCGGATCGAGACCGCCAGCGCTGAGGACCGTCGCCGGTAGGGACCGGCGACGGGCGGCCCCGAAGCTCGATCGGCGAGAGTGGAGCCGTAGTCCTTACAATTCTGGCAGCCACCCGTAGCGTCCCCGTTCGGAGGTTCGAATTGCCCGCGCTCCCGTACCCGGTAGCTCGCCTCATCGATGCCGCCCTCGTCGGGGAGCTCACGGTCGTCGGCGCCGATGGTCGCCCGATCACGTACCCCATGATTCCGCTCCTGTGGGGCGAGCGCATCTTCATGACCTCCAGTGCGCTGGACAGCACCAAAGTGGCTCACATCAAGGCCAATCCTCGGGTCAGCTTCTCGGTCACCAATCCGGAAGCCATCGGAACCTTCGTCGGCAAGGTGACCATCCAATGTGACGCAAGAGTCGCCGAGGACGACCTCCACGCCGGCTGGGAAAGGCTCCTCGACAACTGGAAGCGCAAGGACCCATCCGTCATCGGCCTGCTGAAGTCGCGTATCGGGTTCCCTCTGCTCTTCGAGCGGGTGCTGATCGAGCTGACTCCGAGGCGGACCTGGTTCTGGCCGGACGGACAAACGGATCGGGCGCCGCAGGTGACTATCGCGGCCGAGGTAGCGCGATGAGCCCAACCCTGCGGTGGCCGAAGCCACGGGGTGCTCGCGCGCCCGTGGACCCGGCCGCGCCCGTGGACCCGGCCCAGCCCGAGCCGGCCCGAGCGGGACCAGGCCCAGACGAGTCCCGCGCTGGCTCAGGCGACTCCACCGGCCCGGTCTCGGTCGTCGTAGGGACCGCCGGATCATCGGCCGACGTCACATCCGATAGCGGCGCCGCGGAGGTCGCCACCAGGGCCGAACCCCCCGAACGCGCAAACGCTTCAGACCCGCCGCTGCCGACCGCGGCGGAGGGCCTGGCGAAGCTGGCGGCATTCAGCCACGCCGTCCTGAGCTGGGTGGCGGAGGACGGATATCCCGTGAACGTTGACGTGGATATCGAGGTCAAGCTCGACTCGGGGGTCGTTCGGTTCAGCGAGCCGCCCGGCTTCAAGCTGCCGTCGGGGGCTCGCGTGGCGTTGACCGGCAGCCACATCCGGCCGCTGACAGAGGGCGGCTTCGACGAGCGCAGCCACGTGACGATCTGGGGAGTGGCGACGAAGCGGCCGCGCGGCCGCTTCGTCGCGACGGTAGGCCGCGTCTGGGCCTGGGATGAGCGCGACCTGCCGCTCCCCGCAGCCTACGAGCGCAGCCTGCCGAAGGCCCGGCGGTATTTCGAGGCACTCTCCGCGACCCGTGGCGTTCCGGTTCGACCGCGTCTGTCGCCGGCGCAGCTGCTGTTTCGCGCCACCCGGGCGCCATTCTTGAGCGCGACGTTCGCTCCGGTTCTCCTGGGCTTGGCTGTTGCCGCGAGAGCCGGCTTCTTCGACATTGCGACGGCGCTGATTACCCTGGTGGCGGCCAGCGCGGTGCAGCTCGGCCTGAACGTGGCCAATGACATCTTCGACACGCTCCAGGGCGCCGACGACGCCAATACCACGCCCACCAGGTTCAGTGGCGGCTCGCGAGTCCTGCAGAACGCGTTGATCTCGATCCGCGGCATGTCTTTGCTCGCGGCCGGCTGCTATGGGGTTGCTACGGCGTTGGGCTTAGTGCTGCTCCTGCTGCGAGGCTCGCCGGCCCTGGTCGCGATCATCGCCGTCGGTGTCTTCATCAGCCTGGCTTACACGATGCCGCCATTCAAGCTCGTCTATCGCGGGATGGGTGAGATCGCGACGGCCATCGGCTTTGGGCCCGTGATGCTTCTTGGGGCATTCACCGTCCAGTCGCGAGGCACTCTCGACCTCGAAGCTATCGTCGTCTCGATCCCGGTGGCGTTGCTGGTCGCCATGATCCTGTACGTCAACGAGATCCCAGACCGCGTCGGCGACGCGAAGGTCGGTAAGAGGACTCTGCCGGTTCGATGGTCCAAGCAGGCCGTGATCCGGGGCTTCGACGTGGCGGCCGGCGCCAGCTTCCTCG
This sequence comes from uncultured Chloroflexia bacterium, assembly GCA_963814125.1. Taxonomy (GTDB): domain Bacteria; phylum Chloroflexota; class Limnocylindria; order Limnocylindrales; family CSP1-4; genus Fen-1039. The sequence continues at coordinate 661,051 of CAWFBR010000010.1, read as the reverse complement.
TCGTAGCGGGCGGCGTGGCAACCGGGATCCTGCCGATCCCGGCGTTGCTGGCCCTTGCGGCTATTCCACTGGCGATTCGAATCCACCGTGGCCTGGTCAGCTTCTACGACAACCCCTATGCGCTGATGGCCACGATGGCCGCCAACATTCAGCTCCACATGACGGTCGGCCTGCTGCTGCTGGTGGGCTACCTGGCCACGATCGGAGATCAAGCGCTGCTCGCGCGCCGGCCGTTCCTCTGGTAAGGCGGCCGACGAGCAAGACTCTTACGTTCGCCTGGGCGTCCAGCCACCGGCACCCTCAGACGCGGTCGGCAAACCAGCTGTCGAAGCCCGGGGTCCAGGCGAGGCGAGCGTTCGTGCCGTCCGCATCGGCGGTCACCGCGCAACCTTCGTAACCCGGTCTGCCGGCCAACCAGGCCAGCCCGGTGGAGCCCATGGCGAAGGCGGCCGTGGCATACGCGTCCGCGTATGTGAGGCTGGGCCCCACGACCGTGACGCTCAGCACGCCGGAAGGAGCCGCGTCCGTGAACGGATTGCGGACGTGCTCGCCCCGTTCGTATGCCCCGGAGGTGGCTACGGCGCCGTCACGCACGGCCAGCACCGCGGCCAACCGGTCGGCGATGAGCGGATGCCGGATCCCGACGCGCCATGCCTCGCCCGGCGCCGCCTCGCCGCGAGCGACTACGTCCCCGCCGCCGTTGATGCAGTAATTGCGGGCCCCGCTTGCCTCGAGAATCCGGCCTGCGCCTTCCAGCGCCCAGCCCTTCACCAGGCCGGAGGGGTCCAGCCCGCCATCGGTTCGGTGGGCTCGAATGTCGAAGTAGCCTTCGCTGTCGCGGCGGACCCGCTCGCAAAGCTCCAGGACCTCGCGCAACTCCGGGCTGCAGTCGGTCTCCCGGATCTCTCCGCGGCTCAGGCGGCTGACCTCGCTCTCCGGCTTGTAAGTGCTGAATTGGCTATCGACCCGCCGCAGGTATTCGAACGCATCGTCCAGCACGCTAGGCGCCACACCCGAATCCCGGACGTCCAGGCTGATTGCCGTGCCCATGATCTGCTCCACGCGGCGCAGGCCGGGTAGGGGAGTCGTGGCCGGTGCCACGGTCGACGGCAAGGTTGGACGATCTGGAACAGGCTCAGGCATGACGCCATTATCGGGACTTGCGCCCTGGACGGCGGTTCGGCGCGGACTACTCGAGGTCTGCATGAGGTCGAAGCCGCCAAAGCCAGGGCGCTGGCGTCCTGGCTGTCGGAGGACCTACGGGGGCGCAGGCAAGGCGAGCGAAACTGTGTAATGCTGGTCCCATGCGGCGGCGCAGGCTGACTGGAGAGCGTCGCCGCCGCTTCCCCTGGTACCGGTCCCGGTATACGCGCGCCCTCAGCGGCCCTTCAGACGGAAGAGCCGAAGCAGCACGCCCAGGAGCCCCTGCAGCGGCATGAGTTCCGGCTTGCCTGCCGCGATCCAGGCCGCGTGGCGCCTGTCCAGTAGCGGGGCGATCCGATCGTATGTCTCCCAGTCGTCGGGGACGTCGTATCGGTCCGCCCGCCTCCCGAAGACCGCTCGCCAGTCGCGGGCATATCCGTACTCCGGGGCGTAGTAGGCGCCGGTGAACGCCTGGCCCTCGGCCGTGAGCATGTCCCCGGCCAGTCGACCTTCGGTCACTTCGCGCAAGCCGCCGGGCGTTTCTCGCCGTTCCGCGACCGCAGTGACCGCCTGCTCGACTCCGGCCCGGGCAACCCAATCCGGATCGAGGAGACCGAATTCGGTCACCCACGCGAGATATACGCCGATGTGAACGTAGCCCTGCTCGGGCGGCTGATCCTTTGGGAAATTGCCCTCGACATGCCAGCGCCAGTCGTCGTACTCGGCCAGGGCCTGCGCCTCTGCAGACGCGGGTTCGTCGGCGGCAGGAGGCCGTGGATCGGACATGGCCTGATCGTACCGGAGCGGCGGCGGAGGCGTATCCCCGGGCCGCGGCGACATCGAAGTCAGCCCCGGTACCGGAAGCAGCCGGGCAGATGATCGTCCACCAGGCCGACGCTCTGCATGAAGGCGTACACGATCGTCGATCCGACGAAGCGGAAACCGCGCTTGCGCAGATCGGCTGAAAGGGTGTCGGACTCGGGCGTGGTGGTGGGTACGTCGGCCCATGTGCGAGCGGTGGCCAGGATCGGCGCCGGGCGCGGGAGGAACCTCCCCAGGTAAGTTGCGAACGACCCGTACTCCGCAGCCACAGCCAGGAACAGCCGGGCGTTGTCGATGGTGGCGTCGATCTTGGCTCGGTTGCGCACGATGCCGGCGTCGGCGAGCAGACGTTCGCGGTCGGCCTGGTCGAAGGCGGCGACCGTCGCTGGTGCGAAACCGGCGAAAGCATGCCGGAAAGCCTCGCGTTTGCGCAGGATGGTTGCCCAGGAGAGTCCTGCCTGGAAGCCCTCCAGCGCCAGGCGCTCGAACAGGGCGAGGTCGTCCGCTGCCGGTACGCCCCACTCCTCGTCGTGGTAGACGACCATCGAGGGATCGGCGGTGGACAGCCCGTCCGGCCACCAGCACCGCAGGCGCCCATCCAGTTCCAGGAAGTCACCCATCAGCCGTTCCTCTCCAGGAAGCGGAAGACGCCATCACGGAAGATCTCGGCCCGCTCCACGGCCGTGGCAGCGGCGGCGCGATCGATGGGACCGGTCAACTCCCCGGTCGAGGCTTTGCGGAGATCGGCCACGTCCAGCAGCCAGCGGTGATAGGCCGAGTAGAGTCGAGCAGTCCGACCGAAGCGCTCCCCGTACGCCAGGCACACCTCTCGCGTGGGCCCGGGCGAGAGGCCGTCCACGTCGAGGCAGGCGCCGGCCAGGCGGAGCATGGCGACGCATGCGCGCTCGACGGCTGCTTCGGCGTCGTTGCCATCGAGCTCCAGCAGCGCCGTGGCGATGGCTCGATCCGCCGCATCGAGCAGCTGCGCGGAGACCGGCGTCATAGGGACACCGCCTCGGCCCGAACGCCGGGCAGCTGGCCGTCGGTGCGCTCCAGCCAGTCGGTCTCCGAGACGAATACGCGGCTGACGATGACTCCAAGTTCGAGCGACAGCGAGGCGATGGCCGTGCTCGTGCGGTCGAGTTCCTCGCCGTAGCGCTCGACGCGATCCAGTACCACCAGCAGCTCCACGTCCGAATCCGGGGTCGCGTCGCCTGACGCCCGCCGACCGTAGAGGTAGACGCCCTGCAGGCGCTCGCGGTAGATGGCGCGCATTTGCGCCGCGACGGCGCGCCCCGCCACGAGGGCGAGCTGGTCCGGCATCATATCCGGCCGAGCACCGTTCGCGATCGCGTCCATCGCGACCGGGGGAGTCGTGCTCTCCGGCGGAATCGCCGAGGGAGGAGTGGCGAGGTCGCCGGCCGTCGCGGTGACGAGGGTCTCCGCCGGCGGTGTCTCAGCGACGAGGGGTAGGGGAGCGGCTCTGGTCCCAAGGTCCGGCAGCACGGCCGAGTCGGGCGGCCGCGCGGCTGAGGTCACCAGGAGCGTGCGCAACATCGCGGCGAACGGCGAGGTGGAGCCGCGGTAGTAGACGTGATTCCTTTCGGCCTCACGCTCGATCAGGCCGGCCGAGACCAGTTTCGTCAGTTCGCGACTGGCGGTTCCCGGGCTCGTGTGTGCGCGTCTCTGGATCTCGCGCAGGTGCAATCGAGTCCCCGGTTCGGTCAGCAGCAAGGCGAGAATCCGCCGCCGAATGACCGATCGGCCGATCGCCAGGCCGGCCATCTTGCTGTTCTCAAACATGAGAACGACCGTGCTCAGTCAGGAGCGATGGCTGGCGATATCGGGAACTATTCCTGGCGGGCACTGGACAATCGTACTCAGATCTGAGAACGGGGCAGATCCGTGAGCCGGAGCCAACCGTCCTTGCGCCCGTCGCGGCCCTCAGCTCCACAAAGATGGCACCGGATTGCACGGCGCAGTCACAGGACGGTTGCCGTCCGACTTGCCATACTCCGGCTATGACCGCGACTCGGGTCGCCGGGAAGCCGGCGGGCGCGCGAACACGTGACCAGCTGGACACGCAGGCACCGGCTCGATCCGCCGTCCGCCACGCAGCAGCCCGGATTGCCGTCCAGGCCGGCGCGAGGTTCTACTCGAGACTGCGGGTCGAGGGTCGGTCCAGACTACCGGCGGGCTCTTGCGTCCTGTGCTTCAGCCACCAGAACTGGGCCGATCCGCTCTATCTGCTCGGGTCCATGCCTCGCCGGCCCCGCGTCTACTTCTTCGGTCCGGAGCAGGAGGAGATGAGGAGGGGCGTTCGGAACCGTCTGATGCGATGGGCCGGAGTGGCGGTACCGTTCCGGCCGGGAGATCGAGGCCTGATCGCAGCGACGGCAAGGGCTCGGGCCCTGCTCCACGACGGTGCAATCGTAGCCATCGCCGGCGAAGGTCGAATCCACGCCGGAGAAGGGGCTGTCCTGCCATTGCAAGCTGGTCCGGCCTATCTGGCCCTGCGGGCGGGTGTCCCGGTGGTACCCGTGGCCGTCAACGGCACGAGCTGGTTGGGCTTCCGCCGGGTGGTTCGGCTCCGCATCGGCCTGCCAATCGCCACCGGGTCCCGGTTGCCTTCGCGCCCGACGAACGAGGCGGTCGATCACCTGACCGCGCAGGTCCAGTCGGCCCTCCAGGCGCTTGTCGCCGACTTTCCTGAGCAGCCAAAACCGGGCCCGATCGGCCGGTGGCTGACGGAGCTCTTCAACAGGTGGCCGGACGGATCGCGACCCCCGGCCGTGCAAGGAGAGTCCCGCACCCGATAACCCGAGCCGGACCGAGCCCGATCTACGCGCCAAAGAAGGCATGACCGGGGCCGTCGGGCGCAGTCTGCGATACTGCGAGGGCACAGAAGGAGGAGAAGTGGGCGCGACTGGCCTGGCTGCAAACCCGACGGAATACCGCGAACGACTGAGCGAGCAGACTGACGATCAGATCGATGCCTGGATGGCCGAGCTCATGAGGGACGTGGCCGTGCGACGGGGAGTCGTCAAGGTCGTCGCGGACGTGCAGAAGGCAGCGCATCTGGACGAGCGGGCTCTCCGCCGGGTTTTCGCGCGTGGGGGCGGAGCGCCGCAGGTAGTGGGCAAGGACGCCCAGGGGCACCTCATGGTCCCGGCCATCGCGCTGCATTTCCTTGTCCCGGGACTGCGGGCGGAGGTGCCGGAAGCTCGCGAACGCTTGATCGCCTTCCTCGTGGCGGGCTTCGACGAGATCGTCTACGTCTAGCCGGCCATCCCGGTACGGTCGGCTCCCGCTGGCGGCGCGGACGGGCGCCGGTCTCTATCGCATCGTCCATCCCTTTCCGTCCGCTCTGGACGCCATCGCGACGGTGGCGATCGCACTGATCGCCGGCGCCGACCCGTCCATCGCCGTTCGCCTCGGCCTGGGGATGCTCTTCCTGCAGTTCGCCATCGGTATCGCCAACGACCTCGCCGATGCTCCCGCCGACGCTCTCGGAAAGCCCGGCAAGCCTCTCCCGGCCGGGCTCCTCGGCCCTCGACAGGCCGGCGTGGCACTCTGCGCGGTCGGCGCGGCGGGCCTCCTGTCCGCAGCCTCGGTTGGCGTCGCGGCCCTGGCCGTCGGGGTCCTTGGGTTGGCCGACGGACTTCTGTACGACCTGCGGCTGAAGGGCACGGTGCTCTCGTGGGTCCCGTTCGCCGTCGGTGTCGGCCTGCTGCCCGTGTATGGATGGGGAGGGGCCACCGGCTCCTGGCCGGTGGCGCTCTGGGGAGTGGCGGCCATGGCGCTCCTGGCCGGCATAGCGCTCGCCCTCGCCAATTCCCTGGCGGATCTAGAGAAGGACAGCCGCTCTGGGGTCCGGTCGGTCGCCACTGCTCTCGGGCGGGAGCGCACGCTCGTACTCGACGCTGCACTCGTGCTGGCAATCCAGGTGATTGTCCTCGCAACTTCGGCAGCCCTCGGGGCCGGCAGCGGGCCGGTCGTTGCCCTGGGTCTGGTCGGCGTCTGCCTTGGCTGGCTCGGAGTGGGGCTGGCGTCGGCCGGTCGCGACCGAGCTCGTCAGGCCGGCTGGGAGACCCAGGCGGTCGGTTTCGTGACGCTCGGCGCCAGCTGGCTGTCTGTCCTCAACTCGGCCGGGGCTTTCGGTCGGTAGAACCTGAGCGGCTCGAGGGTCGCCGGCGGCAGACACGTCCGACCAGCGGTCAGGGCTCCGCATGCAGGCTCCGGCTCAACCATCCGCACGGTCAGCCCATGTCGTTCCGGCAAGGGAGCAATGGCCGCTCTGTCAGGCCGGTTTGCCTCGTCGGACGACACCGATGGCGTTTTCGAGACGCACCTTCACTATCGTCAAGTACTTCGCCAGGTTCTGGCGGTCGGTGGAGTCGATGGTTTTGATGGCATCCGATTGGAGGAGTTCCACCAGCTCCGCGATGGCGTCATTGAAATGGCTGCGGAGGGCGATCAGCGAGTCGTCCCCGAGAGGCTGCTTGGAACCGTCGGCCAGCCAGGTTGCTTCAGCCCCCATGTCGACGGCGTCCCCGGCGGCACGGCTTCCCGGCGATCGCTTAGTGGCCGCCACGGAGCCCTGCGCGCGGCGAGTCCGCGGCGCGCTGTCGATCTTCTCGCGCAGCTTCAGTAGAGAAAGCTCGCCACGGGCGACCATCCCGGCCAGTTGCTTGCGTTTCTTCGGGTCCGCGACCTTGAGGAGCTCGTAGGCGTGCGACAAGGTGTCTTTGCGCACAGACACCAGGTCGCGGATTTCCTGTGGCGCGTCGGCCAGGCGAAGCCGGTTCTCCAGGTAGCCCTTGTCCTTGCCGAGTCTTTGGGCCAGCTTGCGGATGCTGTAGCCGTGCTGGTGGATCATCTTCGCGTAGATGAGGGCCTCGTCCAGAGGCGACAGGTCCTCGCGCTGCAGGTTCTCTATGACGGCTATCTCGAGAGCCGTCTCGTCATCGATCTCCTCGATGAGGGCGGGGATTGCCGCGAGGCCCACGGCGCGGGCGGCCCTCAGGCGCCGCTCCCCGGCAATGAGCTGGTAGCGGTTACCCGTTTCGGGCCTGACCAGGATCGGCTGGAGGACGCCGTGCTCGCGAACTGACGCGGTCAGATCGTCCAGGCCGGCCTTGTCCATGGCCAGGCGCGGCTGGTTGGGGTTGGGGTCGACCTTGTCGACGGGGATGTTGCGGACAGCCGTAGGCCGGATGGCGGTGCTCTTGTCGGCGCTCAGCAGGCTGAGGACGTTCTCGGAGAGACCTTGACCACGCTCCTCGCTGAGACGGGCGGTAGCCGCGGCGCGGAAATCTGGCTTAGCCAAGCGCGATTACCTCCCTCGCTAATTCGCGGTAGTTGTTCGCCGCGTCCGAGGCGGCCGCGTACTCCGTGATCGGACGGCCCGTGAGCGGGGCCTCTCCGAGCTTCACTGCGTTCCGGATGATCGTGTCGAAGACGTGGTTCTCGCCGTGCTCGCGCATCTCATCGAGCATCTCCCGACCCAACACGGTGCGAGGGTCGTGGAAGGTTGGCAGCAGTCCCAGGACCCTCAGGTTCCGATTGAGCTTGGAGCGGATCGTGGCGATCACCTTCACCAGCGCGGCCAGGCCCTTGAGGGCGTAGTACTGCGTCTGAACGGGGATGATCACGCCGTTTGCGGCTACCAGGCCATTGATCGTGAGGAGGCCGAGTGTCGGTGGGCAGTCGATCAGGATGTAGTCGTAGTTGGTCTGGGCCCAGTCGTCGATAGCCTCCGACAGCGCGTACTCGCGGCCGATCGAACTCATGAGGTCGACCTCGGTGGAGGCGAGGTCCAGCGTGGCGGGAGCTACGTCGATGTTTGCCGTCCCCGTGGGTATGACCACGTCCACCAGACGGGCCTTCGGCTCCATGAGAACGTTGGCCATAGACCGTTCGACCGTCCCGAGGTTGATGCCGAGTCCGACGGTCAGGTTCGCCTGCGCGTCCATGTCGACGCAGAGCACCCGCAGGCCTTGCTCCGCGAGGGCGCCGGCCAGGTTGATGGCGGTGGTCGTCTTTCCGACACCACCCTTCTGGTTCGCGATCGCGATGACGTTAGCCACGGCGGTTCCACCTCGCTCCGCATCATGTTCCATCGCGGACAACCGGCCAGATCGGATAGCGGTGCCCCGCAGAGGAGGCCCTGGAAGTGGCAGGTGTCGAACTCGTTGCGACTCCACTAGATGCTACTGCACCAGACCTCTCCGGCGGCTCTGGCTTATCCACAGAATCGCGTAGTTGTTCACCAATTCTGTGGACAACGCCGGCCGTATCTACACCACGGAAATGGACGCGGGGTTGCAGTTGGACCAGCACGGTCGGAGAATCGACGCCAATGCGCCAGGGCTCGGTAGGCGTCTTTGCGCAAAGACAGCCTTGACGTGCCGAGGGCATTGGCGAAGCAAGCCGAGCGCGGTTCTCGTCTCGAGTGCGCGTCGGTTGGTCATGTGGGGCGTGTCCGTGCCATCATCCACGGGCATGGTGATGTGAGGCAGCTGGACAGCTAGAGGAAGCGGCACGTGGCTCAGGAGCGGGACGCAACCCATGACGGGCGAACTCATGCACCGGCGGACTCGGGCAGAGAGACCTGGCGGAACACCACTCGTGCGCGAGCGGTCGCTCGCTCCCCGGAACGTCAGGAGCGCTTCCTGACTACGTCCGGAATGGAGATCCAGGACCTCTACACGCCGGCCGACACAGCCGCTTTGGAAGAGGACCGCGATCTTGGCCGCCCGGGCGAATACCCGTACACCCGAGGCGTCCAGCCCACCATGTACCGCGGCCGGCTGTGGACGATGCGCCAGTACGCGGGCTTCTCGACTGCAGAGGAAACGAACCGCCGCTTCCGCTATCTCCTTGAACAAGGCCAAACGGGGCTGTCGGTTGCGTTCGACCTGCCGACTCAGATGGGCTACGACTCAGACGCGCCACAAGCGGAGGGCGAGGTCGGGCGAGTGGGAGTGCCGATCAGCTCGCTGGCCGATATGGAAGTCCTCCTCGACGGTCTACCTCTCGCGACCGTGAGCACCTCGATGACCATCAACGCCTCCGCGGCGGTCCTGCTTGCGCTCTATGTGGCCGCGGCCGAGAAGCGGGGAGTAGCCCGGGCGCAGGTTAGTGGAACGACGCAGAACGACATCCTCAAGGAGTACATCGCTCGCGGGACGTACATCTTCCCGCCGCGCCCGTCGATGCGCCTGGTGACGGACATCTTCGAGTTCTGCGCCAAGGAACTGCCCCGCTGGAACACGATCAGCATCAGCGGCTATCACATGCGCGAGGCTGGCGCCACGGCCGCGCAGGAGCTGGCTTTCACCCTTGCGGACGGAATCGCCTATGTCGAGGCGGCCTTGAGCCGCGGGCTCGACATCGACGACTTCGCGGACCGTCTGAGCTTCTTCTTCGCCTCCTGGAGCGAGCTGTTCGAAGAAGTGGCCAAGTTCCGGGCCGCTCGCCGGATGTGGGCCCGGATCGTCAAGGACCGCTTTGGGGCCGCCAATGCCCGGTCCATGGCCTGCCGATTCCACGTCCAGACCGCCGGCTCCTCGTTGACGGCTCAGTCGATCGACAACAACGTGGTCCGGACCACGGTCCAGGCCCTGGCCGCGGTGCTCGGCGGAGCCCAGAGCCTCCACACCAACTCACGCGACGAGGCCCTGGCGCTGCCTACCGCCGAGGCGGCTCGCCTGGCCCTGCGAACCCAGCAAATCCTGGCCTACGAATCCGGGGTCACCGAGACGCCGGATCCGCTGGCCGGCAGCTACTTCGTCGAATCGCTGACGAACGCCCTTGAGACCGCCGCGAACGATTACCTTGGCGAGATCGAGGCTCTGGGTGGAACCCTCGCGGCGATAGAAGCGGGCTACCAGCAACGGCAGATCCAGGAATCCTCGTATCAGGTGCAGCGCGCCATCGAGAACGGTTCGAAGGTGGTCGTGGGTGTCAACAAGTTCCGCGACGAGGAGACCTCGACGCCGCCGCTGCAGGGCATCGATCCGGAGGGCGAGCGGCGCCAGGTGGAGCGTGTCCGGAAGGTGAGAGCAGAACGGGACGCGACCGCCTGGGAGGACTCCATGCGCCGGCTCGAGGAGTGCGCGCGCGGCGAGGAGAACCTGTTGCCGCCCATGATCGAGGCGGTCAAAGCCTACGCCACAGTAGGAGAAATCTGCGACTGCCTGAGGGGCGTCTGGGGCGAGCACCGGGAGCTGATCACGATCTAGCCGGGCGCCGGGAAGGCTCCTCTTCGGATCACTGCCGATAGCTGCCGTCAGCTGCGTGGCCGGGCACACTCGGCTGCGTATTAGCAGCTGCCGGCAGCTGCCCGGCTGCTCCTCCTCGCTCGAACCTGGCAGCTGCTAGCAGCTGCCAGGTTCGAGCGGCTGCCTTCGGCCTGGAAGGGCCCGCGTTCGCCGTGCCATCATGGTTCTCGTACCATGGGCGCCATGGATGGACCGGCTCACCGCCGGAGCGCCTCGAACGCCCGTCCGATCCGGCAGCCACCCGCCAATCCGCAGGAGAGTCATGGATCAGTTCAAAGCCGCGTTGCCCGAAGGCCTCGGGATCGGGAAGATTCACCACGTGGCCGTCATCGTGCGCGACATGGAGGCGGCGCTGGGGCTGTACCGAGACAGGCTCGGCCTGCACGTCGATGCCGTGATGGACATGGAGTACGACCATGTGATCATCGGCTTCCTGCCGGTCGGTGAGGTCAAGATCGAGCTGGTCCAGCCCACGGACACCACAACGGGCTCCGCACGTTTCCTCGAATCGAAGGGCGAGGGGTTCCATCACGTCTGCTTCGAGGTACCGGATATCCAGGCTGCTCTGGACAAGCTGGCCGCGGATGGTCTGCAGCTGATCGATGTCGAGGCAAGAAAAGGCGGGGAGGGCCCGGTCGCGTTCGTCCATCCCAAGAGTTGCCACGGCGTCCTGGTCGAGTTGATCGAGGCTCCGGGCGGCCCCGCCTGGACGAAACTCGGCTACTGACCCAGAAGGTCCCGGTGTCGGCGGCTGGGAGCGGCTAGAGAGACCAGGCGAAGAGCACGTCTTCGGCGCCTTCGGCGCGACGACAGAAGGCGATCAGATCGCCGGTCAGTTCGCGCAGCATCGGCTTCTCCTCGGGGTCGACGTGACAGCCCTCGCAGTCTAGGAGATCGATCCAGCGCGCGGCGATCCGGTCGACCCGGCTTTCCGGGAGTCGCGCGACCGCGTCGATCCAATGCGGGTCGACACGTTCGACCGTCCGCTCGGAGGCGTCGCCGAGCCGGCCCTTGAGCGAATGCGTGGCCAGGGTGAACGGTCCGGGCGACTCGCTGCCAATCGCCTCGCGCGCAGCCAGGGCCAGGAGATCGAGCCAGGTCAGGTCCAGCCCGCCGCCGAGCGAAATGTAGGCCACGAACCGAGAGCGGTCGCGTAACCCGGCCCAGTCGTCGACGCTTATCGCAAGCAGGATCTCGCGGGCGTCGCCGGCGATCAGGTCCATCAGAACGCCCACGATCGCCTCCGGACTGGGTATACGGCCGAAACCTACGGACGGAAGCCGGCTTCGAGGAGCAGCCTGGGCAGCTGGGTCGGCGAATCCGCCACGCGAACCCCGGCCGCCTCGAGTGCCGCGATCTTCTCGGCCGCGGTTCCCGAACCACCGGAGATGATCGCGCCGGCGTGGCCCATCCGACGGCCGGGGGGCGCCGTCCGACCGGCGATGAAAGCCGCCATCGGGACGCCGCGCAGGTACTCGGCCGCGTAGGCGGCTGCTTCCTCCTCGGCCGATCCGCCGATCTCGCCGATCATGACGATCGCCTCGGTCTCGGGGTCGTCGTGGAAGAGCCGCAGCACGTCGAGGAACGTCGTGCCGATGATCGGATCGCCGCCGATGCCGACGCACGTCGACTGTCCAATGCCGGCATCGGTCATTGCCTGGACCGCCTCGTAGGTGAGAGTCCCGGATCGGGACACCACGCCCACGCGGCCCGGCTCGTGGACCGAGGCGGGAATGATGCCGACCTTGGCCTGGCCCGGTGACGTGACGCCGGGGCAGTTGGGTCCGACGAGTCTCGCCCCGGCACGTCCTACGACCTCGACGACCGGAACCATGTCCAGCGCCGGAATCCCCTCGGTGATGCACACGATCGTCCCGATGCCGGCGTCGACGGCCTCGAGGATGGCGTCCGGCGCGCCGGCGGCCGGAATGTAGATGACCGACGTGTTGGCTCCGGTTGCCTTCACGGCCTCCGCGACCGTGTCGAAGATCGGTACTGTGCCGTCTATGGCCTTCTGGCCGCCCTTGCCCGGACGAGTGCCGGCCACGACCTTCGTTCCGTAGGCGAGCGAGGCCCGAGTGTGGAATTCGCCCTCGCGGCCCGTGATGCCCTGGACCACCAGACGGGTGTCGAGCCCGACGAGGATGCTCATCGTGCTGCCGCCTGCGCCATCGCAACCGCCTTCTCGGCGGCTTCGTCCAGCGAGGTCGCCGTTTCGAACCGGGCTTCCCGCAGTAGTCGGGCCGCCTCCGCCGCGTTCGTGCCGACGATGCGGACGACCATTGGCACCTCCCGGGATTGCTGCGCTCGGGCTTCGATCAACCCAGCGGCGACCTCGTCGCCGCGGGTGATGCCGCCGAAGATGTTGACCAGGATTGCCTTCACCTCTGGATCGGCGAGGATCAGCTCCATCGCCCCGCATACCGTCTCGTGGCGAGCGCCCCCTCCCACGTCCAGGAAGTTCGCCGGCTCGCCTCCGAAGTGCTTGACCAGGTCCATCGTGGTCATGGCCAGACCGGCCCCGTTGACCATACAGCCGATCGACCCATCGAGGTGGATGAAGTTGATCCCCAGCTTCCGGGCCTGCGCATCCGACGGGTCTTCTTCGTCCAGGTCGCGCAGTGCCTCCAGCGCGGGATGGCGCGACAGACCCGAATTGTCGAGCGTGATCTTGGCGTCCAGGCAGACCAGCCGCTGCTGCGGCGAGCCGTCGGCGGCCGTCTCCGCCACGACCGCCAGCGGGTTGATCTCGACGAGGTCGGCGTCGTTGGCCTTCATCGTGGCGTAGAGTCCCGCGGCGATGGCCACGAACTGGTTCAGCAGCGGATCGCCCAGACCGACGGCCAGGCCCAGGCTTCGAGCCTGAAAAGCCAGGAGGCCGAGCAGTGGGTCGGCAGTCACGCGGTGGATGGCGCCCGGGTTCTGGCGGGCCACTTCCTCGATCTCAACACCGCCTTCCGCGGAGGCCATCAGGGTTATCCGGCGACTGCCTCGGTCGACTATGACGCCGAGGTAGTACTCCTTGACGATCTCCGCGGCGGCACCGACGAGGACCTTGCGTACGGTGATGCCCTTGATGTCCATGCCGAGGATCTTCGAACCGATCTCGGCCGCTTCTGCCGCCGAGCTAGCGAGCTTGACGCCGCCGGCCTTGCCGCGACCGCCGACGAGGACCTGGGCCTTGATGACCACCTTGGCCGCGCCGGCATCCAGAAAGGCCCTGGACGCGGTCTCGACTTCGGCCGCCGTGCGAGCCACTTTCCACGGAGGAACCGGAAGTCCCTGGGCCAGCAAGAGGGATTTCGCGTCGGCTTCCTGAATCTTCACGCCCGGCAGCTCCGTTCTCGCGAGCCGAGGGCGCAGGACGGTCTCCGCCGCAGCCCCGGCGACATTTGAACTGATCCTATCAGGCGCGGGCGAGCATGCCCCGCTCCGACTCCGGATGGGCCGGCCCGGGTTCCGGCGTGACTGGGCGGCCGGAGAATTGGGCCGGCCGGGTCTCGTCGAAACGGACGGACCGGACCTGCGCAAGTCCGGATGCGAAGGCTACCGTGAGCTCGGGAATGAAGGCGGACAGGCGGCCGCAGACTCCCTCGCCGGCCCGCCGGCCCGCCGGCCCGCCGGCCCGCCGGCCCGCCGGCGGCCGGCGAATTCCAAAAGAGTACGCAATTACTCCTCGATTCTGCCGCCTCGCCGCCTCGCCGCCGTCCGCTTGTCGATAGAATGCAGGGCATGGCCCAATCAGTGACCCTCATTCCGGGCGACGGCATCGGCCCCGAGCTGGCCGAGGCGACCAGGCGTGTGCTCGACGCTTCGGGTGTCGAGTTCGACTGGGAGGTCGTGGAGGCGGGAGAGGCGGTCATGGCGAAGGAGGGGACACCCCTTCCGCAGTACGTTCTCGACTCGATCGTTCGCAACAAGGTCGCCATCAAGGGCCCCATCACCACGCCCGTAGGTGAGGGTTTCCGCTCGGTCAACGTGGCTCTACGGCAGACTCTCGGCCTATACGCGAACCTTCGGCCGGTCCGGTCGATTCCCGGCCTCAAGACCCGATACGACAACGTGGATCTGGTCATCGTCCGCGAGAACACCGAGGACCTCTACGCCGGTATCGAGCACATGGTCGGTCCCGACGCGGCCGAGAGCATCAAGATCATCACCCGGGCCGCCTCCGAACGCATCGCCCGCTTCGCCTTCGAGTACGCCGTCGCCAACGGCCGGCGCAAAGTCACGGCCGTTCACAAGGCCAACATCATGAAGTTGTCCGACGGTCTCTTCCTGGAGAGCTGCAGGGCCATAGCCGCGCTCTATGACGGCAGAATCGTCTTCGAGGACCGGATCGTCGACAACATGTGCATGCAGCTCGTCCAGAAGCCCGAGTTGTACGACGTGCTGCTGCTGCCCAATCTCTACGGCGACATCGTCAGCGACCTGGCCGCCGGTTTGGTCGGCGGGCTGGGCGTTGCCCCAGGGGCCAACATAGGTCCCGATGCCGCCGTCTTCGAGGCCGTCCACGGTTCGGCGCCCAAGTACGCCGGCCAGAACAAGGCCAACCCTACGGCGCTTATGCTCTCCGGCGTGCTTCTGCTTCGCCACATCGGCCAGCAGGCGGCCGCCGGACGAGTCGAGGAAGCTATCCGATCGGTCCTGGCCGAGGGCCGCACGGTCACGTACGATCTCGGCGGAACGGCGGGCACGAGCGGCTTCGCGGATGCGGTAGTCGCCAGATTGACCTAGTTGGGCGCCACGGCCTGATTGGCCGCAGAATTCTGATCGGGCGCGAGCCCGACGGCACATTCGGGAGGCTGCATTGCTGCTTCGCTACCGCGGCTCCGAGGGGATGGTGGCCTGGGCTTTCCACCGCATCTCGGGGATCGCGATCTGGCTGTTCGTGCTCCTCCACGTCCTCGACATCTACCTCGCCGGCGGCAGCCCGACGACGTACAACGACCTTCTGTCGTTCTACGCCAGCACGCCCGGCAGGATCCTGGAGGTTCTGCTGGGCGCGGCCCTCCTGTATCACTCGCTCAACGGTATCCGAATCCTGCTGATGGACTTCTGGCCTCGCCTGACGGCCTACCACAAGCAAATCTGGTACGTGAACTGGGCGATCTTCGTCATCGTCGGGCTGCCGGGCGCCTTCATCATCATGCGCCCGGTCTTCGGGCTGTAGGGGAGGGGAGATATGGCTCTGTATTCCCGCTCCGGACGGCCCAGGCCGCAAAGTGGCGGCTTCGAGCTGGCGTCCTGGTACTTCATGCGGCTGTCGGGTGTGGCGTTGTTCGTCATGGCCCTGCTCCATTTCAGCCTCCAGCATTTCGTCTCGGACCCGAGCACCCAGACCGCGAATTGGATCTTCACCCAGCGCTGGAACAGCCTCTTCTGGCGCAGCTTCGACTGGTTGCTCCTAGTGCTGGTCCTGCTCCATGCCTTCCTCGGCATTCGGACCGTGACCATGGACTACCTCAAGGGCGGCAAACGGACCGTCGCTCTCTCGGCGCTGTACTTGCTGGGCGTGCTCGTGTTCGCAATGGGGACCCTCGTGGTCTTCACAGTGAAGATGCCGGAGGCCTAGTAGTGGACTACCCATTCGACGCCATCGTCGTGGGCGCCGGAGGAGCGGGCCTGTGGGCCGCTCTGGAGCTGGCTCGCGAAGGCGTCAACACCGCCGTCCTGACCAAGCTGTATCCCACCCGCTCCCACACCGGCACCGCCCAGGGCGGTGTTTGCGCCGCTCTCGGCAACCTCGAGGAGGACCATTGGGAGTGGCACATGTTCGATACCGTCAAGGGCGGCGACTACCTCGTCGACCAGGATGCGGCGGAGGTACTGGCCCGCGAGGCGATCGAGACAGTCATCGAACTCGAGCACATGGGCCTGCCGTTCAATCGCACCCCCGAAGGCAAGATCGACCAGCGCCGGTTCGGCGGCCACACCAGCAACTACGGCGAGGCGCCGGTCCGACGGGCATGTTTCGCGGCCGATCGCACGGGCCACATGATCCTGCAGACGCTCTACCAGCAGTGCATCAAGCACGGTGTCCAGTTCTTCGACGAGTTCCAGGTCGTGGACCTGCTCTTCGAAGGCGGTGAGCCGGGCGCCGGAGGGCGCGCGGCCGGGGTCGTGGCCCATCGTCTCGCCGACGGCCAGCTCCACACATTCCGGGCCAAGGCCGTGTTGCTCGCCACCGGCGGCTTCGGGCGGATGTTCCGCATCACCTCAAACGCCCACAGCCTGACCGGCGACGGCGTGGCCCTGTGCTACCGCCACGGCATCCCTCTCCAGGACATGGAGTTCTTCCAGTTTCACCCGACCGGCATCGTCGGCATAGGCATCCTGCTCTCCGAAGCGGCCCGCGGCGAGGGCGGCACGCTCCTCAACGACAAGGGCGAGCGATTCATGGAGCACTACGCGCCCAAGCTGATGGAGCTGGCACCGCGCGACATGGTCAGCCGGGCGATGTACCAGGAGATTCGGGCCGGACGCGGCATCGGCGGCAAGGATTACCTCTACCTCGACGTCCGCCACCTCGGCCGCAAGGTCATCGAGGAGAAGTTGCCTGACATCACCGACTTCGCCCGGATCTACCAGGGCGTCGAGCCGCTCAAGGAACCGGTCCCGGTCCAGCCCACGGCCCACTACGCCATGGGCGGCATCCCCACCAACGTCAACTCCGAGGTCGTCTACGACGGCAAGGGCACGGTCGTGCCCGGACTCTTCGCCGCGGGCGAATGCGCCTGCGTCAGCGTCCACGGCGCCAACCGCCTGGGTACCAACTCCCTAGTGGATCTGCTCGTCTTCGGCCGTCGCGCCGGGCGACAGATGGCTCGCTACGCGGGTGGCGTCGAGCGGCCACGGCCGATCGCCGATGCCGTCGAGCCGGCTCGAGCCCAGCTGGAGTCGATCCGGTCGCGGCCGAACACCGGCGAGTCGGCGGCGGTCATTCGCACCGAATTGCAGGCCGTGATGATGGACAACGTGGGGGTCTTTCGCGAGGCCAAACTGCTCAAGGCGGCCCTGGCCAAGGTCAAGCAACTCGAAGCCCGCCACGCCAAAATCTCGATCGCCGATTGCGGGTCGGTCTTCAACACCGAGTTGCTCGAAGCCCAGGAGCTTGGCTACCTGCTGGACATCGCGCATGCCACAGTCTCGGGTGCCCTGGCTCGAACCGAGAGCCGCGGTGCCCACTCGCGCGAGGACTACCCCGAGCGCGACGACAAGAAGTGGCTCAAGCACACCCTGGCTTACCGCGGCAAGGACGGGCCGACGCTCCGCTATAAGGACGTCTCGATTACCCGCTTCCAGCCGAAGCCACGGACGTATTGAGGCCGCCCGATGGAAGTCACCCTGCGTATCCTCCGTTACGATCCCGCGCCAACTGCAGCAGGCGAGCCTGCTGCTGGAGTGGCGGCCCCCAAACCGCACTGGGAGACCTACCGGGTCGAAGTCGACCCGATGGACCGGGTGCTCGACCTCCTGATCA
The DNA here is from genome assembly GCA_963814125.1 of uncultured Chloroflexia bacterium. Classification (GTDB taxonomy): domain Bacteria; phylum Chloroflexota; class Limnocylindria; order Limnocylindrales; family CSP1-4; genus Fen-1039. Next base: position 643,318 of record CAWFBR010000010.1, on the reverse strand, counting down.
AAGTCAAGGCGGAACAGGACGGTTCTCTCAGCTTCCGCCGCTCCTGCGGGCACGGCATCTGCGGCTCCGACGCGATGCTCATCAACAACCGCAACCGGCTGGCCTGCCGGATCAGGGTCGACCAGTTGGGCAAGAAGATCTCGGTGGCGCCCCTCCCCGGGCTGCCGGTCGTTAAAGACCTGATCGTCGAGATGAGCGGGTTCTTCGGCAAGTACCGCTCAGTCAAGCCTTACCTGATCAACGATTCGCCGGAGCCGGAGCGCGAGCGGCGTCAGAGCCCGGAAGATCGCGCTCGTTTCGACGACACCACCAAGTGCATCTTGTGCGCAGCCTGCACGAGTTCGTGCCCTTCTTTCTGGGCTCGACCCGAGTACGTCGGTCCGGCCGCGATCGTCCAGGCCCACAGGTTCATCTTCGACTCCCGTGACGAAGGGTCTGCCGAGCGGCTGGAGATCCTGGCCGACGAAGACGGCGTGTGGCGGTGCCGGACGATCTTCAACTGCGTCGATGCCTGTCCTCGCGGCATCAACATCACGAGGGCGATCCTGGAAGTCTCGTCGGCGATCGTGGAGGGACGAGGCTGAGCGGCGCCGGCGATGGCGACGGCGAGGCTGGTGGCGAGGCCGGCTGGGATTCTCTGTGGCACTCGGTCGGAGCCGGGGCAGGGGAGGGGCTGAAGGCTGCGTCCGATGCCGCTTCGGGAGGGCACGCCGCCGAAGGAGTGTCCGCGGGCTTGCGGCTGATCGTCCGTACCGACGGCGCCGCCCGCGGTAACCCCGGCCCGGCGTCCCTCGGGGCCGTCCTGATAGACGCAGCCTCGCCCGGATCGCGCCGCTCCGATGCGGTGCCGCTGGCGTCGATCTCGGAGTACCTGGGCGTGCAGACGAACAACGTGGCCGAGTACACGGCCGTCCTGCGCGCCCTGGCGCTCGCCGAGGAGCTTGGCGCAGGCGAGGTGGACATGCTTCTCGACTCGAAACTCATCGTCGAGCAGCTCAACGGCCGCTGGCGGGTGAAGGACGCCAAGCTGATCCCGCTCCACGCCGAGGCTCGCGCCCGGCTTGGCAGGGTGGCGCGCTGGTCGGCAACTCACGTTCCCCGGGCGCAGAACAAGCAGGCGGACGCCCTCTGCAACGACGCGATCGATCGTGTCCAGACGGGTGGGCGCAGGGCGGTGGTGGTTCGACCCTAGCCGGTTCGGATGGTCTCGGGATCGCTAGACGACCTTGAGTCCTTCGACGCCGGCTTCGACCTCCGGATACCGAGGATTCAGCCCTTCCAGGGTGTCGGCCACGATCTCGCTGACGGCTACGTTGCGCAGCCAGTTGCGATTCGAGGGCACGAGGTGCCAGGGGGCATATTCCGTGCTCGTCTCGGAGAGCATCTCCTCGAAGGCGGTCCTGTAGTCGTCCCAGAACTTGCGCTCGGCGATGTCGGCGGTCTTGAACTTCCAGCGCTTCTTCGGGTCGTCGATCCTCTCCTGGAAGCGAGATCGCTGCTCCTCCTTGTCGATCGCCAGGAAGAACTTGAGGATCGTCATCCCCTCGTCGGTCAGCATCCGCTCCCAATCGCGGATCTCGCGGTAGTGGCGCCGCCACGTCTCCTCAGGTTCCAGGTTGTGGACGCGGACGATGAGGACCTGCTCGTAATGGCTGCGGTTGAAGATGCCGATCTCGCCCTTGCCGGGGATCGCGGCGTGGACGCGCCACAGGAAATCGTGGGCCAACTCCTCCGGCGTCGGAACTTTGAACGAGGTGACCGGCGTGCCCTGCGGATTGAACGCGCCGGCGATGACCCTGATCGTGCCGTCCTTGCCCGCCGCGTCGATGCCCTGGAGGACGATCAGGACAGCGTGCTTCGCCTCGGCGTAGATTCGCTCCTGGAGTTCTGTGAGCCGGGCGAGGTTTGCCGCGAGCGTGGCTTCGGCCTCTTCCTTCTGACGGCCGAATGTCGCGCCGCAGTCGAAGCGAGAGAGATCCACTTTCTCGCCCGGTTCCACGCCCAGAAGGTCCCGAAAAGCCTCGCCTTTGGCCTTTGCGCCCATTGTCTGCTCCCGGCTGGTCCTGGCCTGCGTTTCGACACGCCGGCGAACGTCCATCCTACGCGGAGGAGCCGGCGCCCTCCAGGCGGTAGCGAATTTCGGCCAGGCTCATACCGGCGATTTCCAGTTGCTGCCGGCCGCCGTCCGGCCGCCAGCCCATGGCCTCGTAGAAGGCGCGGGCCCGAGCATTGTCCTCCAGCACCCAGAGCACGAGCTCGCTGATGCCACGGTCTCGCCAATGCGCGGTCGCCGTTTGCACGAGTGAGCGGCCGATGCCTTTCCGCCACTCCTCCGGCAGGACGTATATGGCGTACAGCTCCGCGCCCGTCGGGGGCACTTCCGCGTCTCGTGGCGGTCCGCTGCTCGCGAATCCGACCACCCGGCCGTCGCGCTCAGCAAGCCAGGCAGGGACGCCGCCGCCGGCGTCGCGATCCAGCATCTCCCGCCACGCCGCCTCGCGTCCGGCCACCGAGAGTCCGGCCAGGAACTCGTCCGGCATCAAGCCGCGGTAGGCCCCTTGCCAGCCACGGACGATCACCTTAGCGACGGCGCGCGCGTCGGCCCCGAGGGCGCGGCGGATGTGGATCGGGGCTCCGCCGGAGCCGGCGTCACGGTCACCGACCATCTTTTCCTCCACGTCGACCGGATCGCGGTTTGGCTCGGAGCCGAGACTCGACTACAATCCCGCCTCGGCGAGTCGGCTGGACGATCGCGCGCACTCGGCGAAAGCCGATGCTCGAGGAAAGTCCGAGCTCCTCAGCGCAGGGTAGCGGGTAACGCCCGTCCGCCGCGAGGCGAGGACCAGTGCCACAGAGACGTAGCCGGGCTCGAGGAGACTCGAGCGCGGTAGGTGAAACGCGGCAAACTCTACCCGGAGCAAGGCCAAATAGGAGGACGCGGTTCGGGGGTTCGGGCAACCGGGCGTTCGAACGGAAGAGGTCGCGCTGCCCAGTCCTCGGGTCGGCCGCTTGAGCCGTCGGGTAACCGACGGCCAGAGATGGATGATCGTCGCCGCGACGCGAAACTGATCGGGCGTAGCCCAATCAGTCTTCGTCGCGGTACAGAACTCGGCTTACAGGCCGGCTCGCCGCCACCTCCCAAGCCGCCGGTAGGCGACCGCCCCGGTCGAAACCGAGACCGACCGAGAATGGTCCCGGACCTTCGAATCCGGCGGACCATTCGGCCAGCGGCCGAGTAGTCCCAAGCTGAATAGGCCTTCCGGCCTTCTCAGTCCTCGTCCGGTCGGAAGATGTGGCTGGCCAGGCATGGCCCGCAGACGTCGAGGCTAGATTCCATGTCACCGAGAGGCAGCGGCACACGCCTGTCGGGATACAGGCAGCTGACTTCGTAGCCGGATTCGGGGCCTGCGGCGACTCGGCTGAGACGGCGGAACGTGCAGCGACGTATTCGCGTCGTGGCGGATGCCGCGGCGGGCAGCGGTAGGTCGTTGACGGGCTGAAGCAGTGCCATCGGGACCGAGCGGGACCTCCGAGAGCCGGGAGGCTACCATCGATAGGTAGGGGACGGCAAGCCTCGAAAGGTACTAGACTCCCCGACATCGACTGCCTGGCTATACCTGCCGGGCGTAGCGTTTGGGGCAGGGAGACGTCGTGGAGGCAGGCGGAGGCGCGGAGGGTCGCGACGGGCGCGGTGACCGGACACCGCCCGACGAAGAGCAAATGAGGCTCGGACGCGCGCGCGTCGCGCGAGGCCTTCAGCCCGACCAGGGCGACGATGCGGACATGCCCGGAGGGCTCATCGGCACCGGCCCCGGCGATCAGGTGTTCCCGCCCACGACCCCGCTCGCGACGCCGCCCACTACTCCGCCCGCCACCCCGCCAGGGACTCTGCCCGCACTCCCACCCGACACGGCCGCCGAGTCGGGTGGCATCCCGTCCAGGTTCCGGCCCTGGTCGGAGCCTGGCCCGTCGGCCTCCGGTCCCATTCGTTGCCACTTCCTCCGAAGTGTCGGTCCAGACGGCCGCTTGGCCGATGCCCAGACCACTGCCGTGCCGACGCACCGGTGCGCCGCCTTCGGCGACCCGCTTCCGCTGTCTCTGCGCCAGCAGGAGCTGGTGTGCTTGCAGCGCGTCCACGTCAGCTGCCCGCGCTACGTGAGGGGCACCCTCCTGGCAAACGAAGGCGCCGCGGCGGCTGTGCCCGAGGAGGAGAAGGCCGGCTTTCCATTGATGACGGTCGCGGCCGTCGTCCTTGTAGTTGCAGCTCTGGGGATACTGCTGGCCGGTCCGATCCTTGGCGTGCTGCCGTTTGGCGGCGCCGGCCGACAGCCACCGGTGATCGCCATCGGCTCGTCGTCGCCAGCCGCGACGGCCACGATCGCGCCCTCTGTGGCCCCATCGCCCAGCCTGGCCACGACGCCTGCGGCGTCGCCAAGCTCGCCGGCAACGCCCACTCCGGCCGCAACGCCCACTCCGGCCGCAACGCCCACTCCGACCGCCACGCCCGCCCCGACCGCCACGCCCGCCCCGACCAGTTCGTGGCCACCCGGAGCCACCGCCTCCCGTATGGACCTGGTCGTGCCCTGCACCGACCAGCCCAGCTGCTATGTCTACACGGTCAGGGGAGCCGGCGAAAACGGATCCTCGGTCGCCGATACGCTCCCCAATATCGCGACCTTCTTCGGCGTGGACGTGGCCAAGATTCGCCAGATGAACCCATCATTGGCCAGCTCCGACGTCATCCACCCAGGTGACCCGCTGAAGATACCGCCGCCCACGAGGTAGGCCGATATAGGAGGCTTGGCCTGCTCCCGGGCGGCCGAGAAGCGCGAGCCGGCCGACGGAGCCCGCGGGCGACCTACCCGGACGGCGCTACTCGTAGCCGGACCGGTCACGGCTTGCTGGGCCCAATGGCACTGGCCGGCGGTCGTCGGTTCGGAGCCTCATAGAGTCCACCAGCCGACCGGGCGTTGCGAGCCGGGCGGCGCGAACACCGACTCGAATGAAGGAGCCAAGGGATGTCGATCGGGTGGCAGCCGAGCATGGAAACCGGCGCTCCGCTGCTTGACGCGCAGCACCGCGCCCTCGTCGAGCGAGCCGATGTCCTGGTGGCGACCATCGAGACAGGAAGCGACCGTTCCCTGGTTGAGCGCGCGCTTCGCGACTTCGGCGACTACTCCGTCCGTCACTTCTCCCAGGAAGAGGACTGCCACCTCCGTGGCTCCTGCCCCGCGGTCGAGTGGAACGGCACCGCCCGCGCCGAGTTGATCAAGATCGTAGCCGGCTTCCGTCTCTCGTTCGAACGCGACGGGGCGAGCCCCAAGCTTGCCGAGGATCTTTCCTGCGAACTTTCGGCCTGGGTGGCCCGTTACATCCCCGGCCCGTCCGCGCCCGCGCTGCCCTGCGTTACGGCCGCTCGCTAGGTAGTTCCCCGGGCGCGAAGAGCCGCCCGAAGCCCGAATACGCCTGGAGCGGGAGCACCTCGAACTCGATCATGCCCGCGACGACCAGGGGCAGCGAAGCGAGGACCGCTCGGGCCTCGTTGACGTCCGCGCACTCCAGCATGAGCACGGCCGACGTTTGGTCCTCCCGAAAGTAGAGCTCGCGCAGGATGCCGGCCTGGTATAGGTCCCAGGCTCGTCGCGCCTCCATGCCCGCCAGTTCGGGCGTGAACTGGGCCTCTCCCACACCAGGGACAGACCTTTCGATGGCCAGGATTCGCATCCAATCCCCTTGCTACCGCAGTGGCAGTCTACTGTTCGATTGTGAGGCGTTCCTGGGGCCCGACGTGAGCCCTGGGTGCGCTGCGGTTCTAGGCCGACGGATCGACGATCCGGCCGAGGAACAGGATGGCGCCCGTGTTCCTGTCACGCACCGCGAACACGAACGGCCGGTCGACGTGGAAGACCACGACGTCTCCCGGCGAGGTCGCCGCGGCAGCAATAGCGACCACCGTGGCTGCGGTCGCCTCGGTGCCCTTTTCGTCGACCGAGATGTTCGCCTGGTGCGCGACCTGGGAGATGAACAGGCGTTCCTGCGCGGTGATCCCGGAGAAATCGGCCGTGCCGGAGTCGAACGCGGATGGCATGCCCATCCCGCTCAAGGTTTGGCCCAGGTCGATCTGCGTCTCGGTCTTGAAGCGGGGAAGTGTCAGTTCGCCGGGCGTGCGGCCAAGCAAGCCCGTGATCTGGCCAAAAAGCGTGGCGTCGAGCCTTATCTCGAACGCGGAGAAGTCATCTGGAAGGATCACTGTCATGGCCAGTGAACCGCCCACGTATTCGAGCTCAGCCGCCTGCCACCCGGGTCCGGAAGCGTACGTCGCCGCGCCGAGATCCACTGACATGGTCGGCACCGGTACCTGTGAGCCATCGAGCCGGGTGAACGGCGAATCCTTTGTCCCGTTCGGCCAGAACGGCGTCTGCCACGGCGCCTTCAGATAGGTGGCGTTTGCCAGGACCAGGCGGGTAGCGGGGTCGAGCTCGCCTAGAAGCTGTGGGATCCGCCCCTCGGTCTGGCCGCTGATCCAGTCGTTGATGAGCTTGCGCGAACCCGTCAGGTCGCCGGCGAAATCGACCAGCCGAAGGCCTGCATCGAACCGGCCGGCGAGCGTGTCCAGGTATGGCTGATTCAGGCTGTAGCCCCGCTGCGCGAATGGCGCGTTGGCGATGCGGAGCTCGACCGCCTCCTGCGAGCCGAGGGGGTTCGAGTAGCTGCCGGAGAGACCGGTCAGGGCCTGTTCGAGTGAGTTGAGGCCGTTGCCATTCCCCGAGCTGCAGGCGGCGTGCATGACCGAATCCATCTGGCTGGCGGTGTCACCGGCCGCGCCGGCCTGCGCCATGGCCAGGGCAAGGGCGATGCTGGCAGGGGAGAGGACCTCGTTTCCGCCGGCGGCTGTTGTCGTCTTGAGCAGGTCGAAGCCGAAGGCGTTGATGGCCGATGCGGCCTGCCGAGCGTCGGTAGCCGAACTGCCGGCCCTGGCGACGTTCGAGCGGGCCACGTCGTTGCCCGCTGCCTGGCCGGCGCAGCCCCACGCCATCCCACCGGCCAGCGCCAGCGACCCCAGGCGAGCTATCCAGCTTCGAACCCGGGGAGTCGTTCGCCCGCGATCGTTCTTTGTGCGCATGTCCATCAGTCTCCCTCGCTCCACGTGCGGCGGGGCTTCGCCGACCGCTGCGGCAACCTCCACCTACGACGTGCCGCCCGTTCGGACGGTTCCCCGATCCCCTTAGCGTACGCCGCGCTTCACCGTAACCGCGTCCATCCCGTGCGCGAGCGGGTCGGACCGGCGGCCGGAATTCCCACCGGCGGCCGTTGACGGTCACCCAAGTGGGTGTATCATCCGCTCCAGTGGTGCTCAGCGGGGAATCGTGGTGATTTCCACGCTGATCGGTTGCCGGAGTCAAACGGTTGTTCTCCAGCGGCGTTAGCGGCCACGAGAACGAAGCGGAAGAGCGACGGCCTTATGTTCCGGGGCAGATACACACACACTGTAGACGGGAAGGGCCGAGTGGCAATACCGGCCAAGTTCCGCCTGCAACTCGACGAGGGTGCCGTCCTGGCGAGCTGGATGGACGGTTGTGCGGCCATCTTCACTCGCGACTCGTTTGAGGCCCTCGCCGCGAAGGTCGCGGCCCTGCCCCTGGCCGACGACAACGCCCGAAGGCTCTCGCGTTTCCTCTTCTCCAACGCATTCGATCTCGAGACCGATGCACAGGGAAGAGTCGTCCTGCCGGTGTCGATCCGAGAGTGGGCCGGCCTCGCGAGCGAGGCGCTGGTCGTCGGGCAGAGGGACCACGTCGAGATCTGGAACCCGGAGCGCTGGGCGGAGAGCCAGCAGCCGGTGGGTTCGCCTCGCGATCTGGCTTCTCACATGTCCGGGCTGGTCATCTGAGATGAGTGACAAGCGATCCCGCAACCCGCTCGAGGTGGCGACCGGTGGCATTGCCGCGGCCGGCTCTCTCGAGGGGGGCGCCGAACGGGAGATAGGGCACCTGCCGGTGATGGCAGGCGAGGTCGTCGAGACACTCGCCCCGCGTCCTGGCAGTCTCCAGCTCGACGCCACCCTCGGTGGAGCCGGCCACGCGGAGCGGATTCTCGAAGCGTCCGCTCCCGACGGCCGCCTGCTCGGGCTCGATGCCGATGGGGCGGCCATCGCCCGGAGCGCCCGGCGGCTCGCTCGGTTCGGCAACCGCGTGGTTCTGCGGCAGGCCAACTTCGGCCGGCTGGCCGAAGTTGCGCCGGCTGCCGGCTTCAGCGAAGTGGACGGGCTCTTCATGGACCTGGGCCTGTCGAGCTACCAGCTCGTCGACGTGGAGCGCGGATTCGGTTTCCGGGCCGGCGGGCGCCTGGACATGCGCTTCGACACCAGCCACGGCAGGTCGGCAGCGGATCTGCTGGCGACCCTGGACGCGGGCGAGCTCGCGACCCTCTTTCGCCGCTACGGCGAGGAGCCGTTTGCCGGCCGCATCGCCCGGACGATCGTGGAGACGCGAAGCCATTCGCCCGTGGAGACCGCGGAGCAGCTGGCGGCTCTGGTGCAGCGGGCCGTGCCAACGCCGAGAGGCCGGCGAACGCACCCGGCTACGCGCGTCTTTCAGGCCCTGCGGATTGCGGTCAACGACGAGCTGACCGCACTCGAGGCCGGGCTTGCCGCGGCGCTCGTCTTGCTTCGGCCGGGCGGGCGCCTGGTGGTGCTCAGCTACCACTCGCTCGAAGACCGCATAGTCAAACGCTTCATTGCCGTCGAGCAACGTGGCTGCGTTTGCCCGCCCGAAGTGCCGGTATGCGTCTGCGGCCACGAGCCGACGCTTCGGTCACTGGGCAAGTCGCGCACGCCGAGCGCCGAAGAGATCCACGTCAATCCACGTTCGCGTAGCGCCCGTCTTCGGGGCGCCCTGCGCGTCGCCGCCTAAGTGTGATCGAGAAAGGAGGAACCGATGAGCAAGCGACACCAGGCCAGCCGTCGCCGGACCTACGGCCGCCGCCAGCACGAGATGCACGAGCGGCCGGAGCGCTATGCCGGCGGACTCCTTGGTTGGCTCGATGAATTGCATGTGCCGGGTATCCGCGATGGCCTGGACGTGACGGCCTCCGGCCGTGCCGCACCCGGCGACTGGCTGCAACTACGGGGCATCCACTGATGGCGGTCTATGAGGGCGCCCGCCCTCGCTCGATGTTCTTCCCGCGCCGGCGCCTGGAGGCCCCCCTCCTCCGCCCCCAGGCGCCGCTCGCCTCGCGTCGGCCATCGCGCGTGTCGTTTCACCGGACGAGGCGGCACCCGCGTGTCTTCGGGATCGCGATCGGTCTGATCGTCGTCGCGTTCCTGCTGAGCTTCTTCTCGCTGGTCCAGACCGTTCGCGTTTCAGCTTCCGGTTACGACATGGGCCAGCTGAATGCGGAGTACCAGGGCCTCCAGGCTCAGCGGCAGCAGGATCTCTCCGACATCGGCCGGCTCGACCGCGAGTCCGCGATCCGGCGACAGGCGATCTCCGGCGGGCTCACCCAGCTGCCTGCGCCCATCATCCTGCCTGCTCGCTGAGGGGCAGCGCCAATGCTCGGCCGCACGGACTCGCGAGGCCGCCTCCTGCTGCTGTTCCTTGTGCTGACGCTGCTGTCCGGCGGCATGGTGGCGCGCCTGGCCTACTGGCAGGTCAACCAGCGCGAGCAGCTTACGGCCATGGCCGGTGGCCCCTCTTCCGTGGACCATTTCCTGCCGGCGACGAGAGGCACCATCTACGACCGGACAGGGACGATCGTTCTGGCCGAGACCATCTACCGCTACCGTCTGATAGCCGACCTTCATGGAATGGACGCCGTCCAGCGGCAGCGTGATACCGCGGCGCTGGTCGACTACCTAGGTCTGACCGGGGACGCGGAGGCGGCGCTGCGCAAAGCCATGACCGGAGACGGCTATTACGTCGTCCTGGCCACGAACATCGACGCCGATGTGGCGAAGGAGATCGCCCAGGGTCAGGCGTACGGTTCTTTGCCTACCATCACCCTCGAGCCGACTCCGGTGCGGGTGTATCCGCAGGCCGGGGGCGCCCCGCATACGTCGCTCGCGGCCCAGATGCTGGGCTTCGTCAACGCCGCCGGACAGGGACAGTACGGGTTCGAGCAGAACTACGACGCCGTGCTGGCCGGCCGGCCTGAAGTGGTCCGGATCGACCCGGGCACACCCGGCCCGGCCGGGACGACGGTGGTGGACCCGGGCGCTCCAGGCGAGGACATCCGCACCACGATCGACGCCGGCCTCCAGCTCCAGGTCGAGCAGGAGGTCTTCGCAACCTGGATAGCCGACAAAGCCAAGACCGTGTCGGCGATCGTGTTGGACCCGAAGACGGGCGCCGTCCTGGCCGAGGCGAGCTACCCCTCATACGACGCGAACACATACGGACAGGTCGCCGCGCAGAACCCGGGCCTGTTCATGGATCCGATCATCACCGAGGTCTACGAGCCGGGATCCGTCTTCAAGATGCTGACCGCATCGGCGGCCCTGGAGTCGAAGACCACGTTGCTGACGACCAAGATCAACGACTCCGGCGTGATGAAGCTGCCGGGTGATCAGGAAGTCGCCGATGCCGACCGCAAGTCGATGGGTTGGCTGACCTTCGCCGATGTCGTCGCCTGGTCGCGCAACGTCGGCGCATCTCAGGTTGCCTTCCGTCTCGGGAAGACCATAAATTCGGCCTCGGCGACTCTCTATAAGACCTGGCAGTCGTATGGCATCGGCCGGGCGACGGGCGTGGACCTCGCGGGCGAGGTCGACGGCATCGTGCGAGATCCCGCGGTCACGCCCTGGAGTCAGATCGACCTGGCCAACGCCTCCTTCGGGCAGGGCGTGGCGGTCACGCCGATGCAGGTAATCTGCGCCTACTCCGAGATGACGAACGGCGGCATCGTGGTGACGCCACACGTCGCCGAGCCCGACGGGGTGAAGGCGACTTCTTCGCCGAGCGCCGCGCCGTCCCGGATCATCAGCGCCAGCCTCTCGGACTCCTTGACCGGGCTGATGACTCACGTCGTCACGACGGTGCCGTCCTACGCACAGTCCACCTATATCCCTGGTTACTTCGTGGGTGGCAAGACAGGCACGGCTCAGATCTGGGATCCCGCTCTGGACAAGGGCAAAGGCGGCTGGCTCAGCGACATCTACAACTACAGCTTCTACGGTTGGGTCGGCCACAGCTCGCCGGACGTGACCATCGGTCTCGTGATCTACCAGGGGACTCCTACCAAGGTCGCCCAGGGGGTGCTGCCCATGCCGGTGCAGTCCACGGAGCTCTTCCGGCGCATCGCGACCGACGCGGTTACCACGCTTCAAATCCCTGCCAACAAGGACGGCCCGGCGCCGCCCACCGGACCGAAAGCCAAGTCGCTCGGCTGATGGCGAGCCCAGTAACGTGAGCTGCCGGCTGTGCGACACTGGGAGCGTGACCGACACCCGACCCCGGGAGTCTCAGCCCGGCGTGGGGCCGAAAGCCCTGACCGCCACCGAGATCGCCGCAGCCACCGGCGGAAGACTGGTCCGCCCCTCGGGCAGGTCCATCCGGGGCGCAGCCGTCGACTCGCGCATCGTCGCGCCCGGCAACCTCTTCGTAGCCCTGCCCGGCGAGACCACGGACGGACATCGTTTCCTTGGCGACGCGATCGCCGCGGGTGCGGCCGCCCTGCTCGTACGCGAGGCCGAATGGTCCTCAGGGCCCGGGACCGACTTGACGATGGCGGACATGTCGGACGTCGCCATCGTGGCCGTTCCGGACACGCTCATGGGACTCCATGGCGTGGCTCGGGCCTGGCGCGACCGGTTCTCGCCGCTCGTCGTGGGCGTGACCGGCAGCATCGCCAAGACCTCCACCAAGGAGGCGATTGCGACCGTCCTGGCCGAGCGCTACGCCACTCTCAAGAGCGAGGGCAACGCCAACAACGAGGTCGGGTTGCCACTCACCGTGCTGCGGATGGGGCCCGAGCACGAAGCCGCGGTGCTCGAAATGGGGATGTACGTCGGCGGCGAAATCGCCCAGCTGGCCGCCATCGCGCAGCCCCGGATCGGTGTGGTGACTGCCGTTCGCGAGGTCCACCTCTCCCGCATCGGCAGCATCGACGACGTGGCGCGGGCCAAGGCGGAACTCGTTGAGGCGTTGCCCCCCGACGGGACGGCGGTTCTCAACGCCGACGACGCAAGAGTGGTCGGGATGCGTGCCCGTACCGAGGCGCGGACAATCACCTACGGCTTCTCCCCGCAGGCGGACGTGCGGGCAGAGGAAGTGGCTTCCGCCGGTCTGGAGGGCATGAAGTTTCGGTTAGTCGCGCCCGGCGGCGCGGTCGGGGTTGAGACGCCCGCCCTCGGCCGTCATGGCGTGCACAACGGCCTGGCCGCAGCGGCCGTCGGGGTGGCGGCCGGGCTGGACCTGGACCAGATATTGGCCGGCCTCGGCCGAGGCTGGCGGGCAGAGCATCGCGACCAGATCGTCCGGGTCGCCGGGCTGACCGTCCTCGATGACACGTACAATGCCTCGCCGGCCTCGATGCTCGCGGCCCTGGAGTTGCTCTCCACGCTGCCCGGCCGCCACGTGGCGGTCCTGGGGGAGATGCTCGAGCTCGGCGAGGCTCACGAACGTGGCCATCGTGACGTCGGAGCGGCGGCGGCCCAGATAGTGGATCAGCTCGTCGTCGTCGGTCCCGGCGCGGCCGGGATGGCCGCCGGAGCAGCGACGCTCGGAGACGGTGTCGTCCTGGTGCCCGATCGCCGGGCAGCGCTGGCGGTTCTGCGGCAGCGGCTCCGTCCCGGCGACACGGTGCTGGTCAAGGCCTCGCGGGGCGCCGCACTGGAGTGGATCGTGGGCTCTCTGGAATCGAACTTCGGGGGCTGGATTGGCGACATCGAGGCGCCGGGAGGAGCGCACTCGACCCGCGAGGAGGTCCGGTGAAAGAGCATGGAGTGGAACTGATCCAGGGGCTGCTGCTTGCTTTCGCCTGCATGGTCATCCTCATGCCTCCATACCTGCGCCTGCTGCGCTGGTTGGGGATGGGCAAGCAGATCCGCGAAGAAGGACCCGGGAGCCATCTGATCAAGCAGGGGACCCCGACGATGGGCGGGGTCTTGATCGTGGTCGTGGTCCTGAGCCTGGCCGGTGTCTTCGGCGCCCTGGACGCCTCCACATACTCGCCGCTCTTCGTGCTCGCGGTCATCGGGGCGCTCGGAGCCGTCGACGACTTCCTGAACGCCCGCACGGGCATCGGGATTCGGGGACGACACAAGATCATCTGGCAGCTGGTGGTCGCGATCATCGTCGCCGTCTATGTCCAGAACCATTTCGGTTTCAACGGTCTCCGAGTCCCGTTCCTCGGCGATCGTGAGTTCACCTCGACGATCCTGCTCCCACTGGTCAACAGGGATATCGAGCTGGGGGCAATTCTGTTCATCCTTGTGGCGGTCGTCGCCATCGTTGGCGCCAGCAACGGGGTGAACTTGACGGACGGGCTCGATGGGCTGGCGGGTGGGACTCTCGTCTTCGCCTTCATCAGCTTCTTGATCATCGCCCTGCTCAACGAGCCCTTCCAGGAGAACCTGGCCGTGGTCAACGCCATCGTCATAGGCACGATCCTGGGATTCCTGTGGTTCAACGTCCACCCAGCCCAGGTGTTCATGGGCGACTCGGGCGCGCTGTCGCTCGGTGGGATGCTCGCGGTGGTTGCGCTCATCACCGGCCAGGTCCTAATCCTGCCGCTGATCGGGATCATCTTCGTCCTGGAAGTGGCCTCCGACATCATCCAGGTTGCGAGCTACAAGCTCCGCGGCAAGCGTGTCTTCCGAATGGCCCCGCTGCATCACCACTTCGAGCTGGGCGGCTGGGACGAAGAGAAGATCACGATGCGCTTCTGGATCGTCGGTGCCCTGGCCGGCATGCTCGGGGTGACTCTCTTCGTCGCCTCGATCCCGAAGTAGGCCGACGATGACGAACTCTGTCGTGGATCTTGACGGTCTCACAGCCGCCGGCGTCCGTGACGGCCTCATCGCGGGGCGTTCTGTGACCGTGCTGGGGCTGGCCCGCAGCGGCATCGCCCTGGCCCGCTTCTTTGCCGACTCGGGCTGTCGGGTCACCGTCTACGACCGGCAGCTGCCCGGAGAGCTTGCTCCAGCCATAGAGGCACTCGGTGGGCGCACCATCGCGCTTGCACTCGGACCGGACATAGACCCGGCGGCGACGTGGGCCGGTGCGGATCTCATCGCTACCTCGCCCAGCATCAACCCGGACTTCCCGACCACCGAGCCTCGGCTGCGCGCCGAGCTCCGGGCAGTGGTGGATGCTCATCTGGCAGAACCCAGCTCAGCGCCGGCGCTGGTCAGCGAGGCGGACCTGGTGCTGCGGATGTGCCCGTGCCCGACGATCGGAGTCACGGGCACGAAGGGCAAGACCACGACGGCGTCTCTCATCGCGGCGCTGCTGGTCGGTGATCCGGTCCACCCGGCAATCCTGGGCGGCAACATCGGTACCCCCCTGGTGGAGCGCGTGACGGAGTTGACGCCCGAACACCGCGTGGTCATCGAACTCTCCGAGCTGCAGCTCCCGACCCTATCCCGAGGGACCACCGTTGCCGTCTACACCAACGTGACGTCCGACCACCTCGATCGACACGGCAGCCTGGAGTCGTATCGAAGGGTCAAGCGGCGCCTGGCCGAACTCGTCGATCGGGGCGGCGCGCTGGTGATCAACGCCGACGACCCGGTCGTCGCCACGTACGCGTCGATCGCACGTGCGCCGGTGGTGAGTTACCGGCTGGACCGGCCGTCTTCCGGAGGGCTCGGCGTGGAGGACGGCTGGATCGTGGCCTCGGCCGTGGAGCGCCTGGCCGTGGCCGGCGGGGGCGTGGCGGAAGTCGGCTCCGGAGGCCGCATTCTTCCGGTCGCGGAGCTGGCGATACCCGGCCGGCACAACGTCTCCAACGCCCTGGCCGCAGCAGCCGTGGGCCTCCTCTTCGGAGTGACTCCGGCCGCGATCCGAAGCGCGGCCGCCGGGTTCGTCGGAGTGGAGCATCGTCTGGAGCCGGTGGCGACCCTGGACGGAGTCAGATTCATCAATGACTCCCAGGGAACTCAGCCCGATGCCGTGATCGCCGCGCTGCGGGCATTCCCGCGGCCACTCGTCCTCATAGCCGGAGGCCGCGACAAGGGCGTGGACCTCTCGGGGCTGGGACCGGTGGCGGCGGCACGCGCCGACGCAGCCGTCCTGATCGGAGAGTCGGCACCGGCGCTGGCCGAGCTGTTCCGAGGCCACGGCATGAGCCGCGTGGAACTGGCTCCGACACTCGAGGCGGCGGTTGCCCGCGGGGACGCAATCGCGCGAGGCCTGCTCGAGGCACCAGGCGCCGATGCGTCCGGGCCGGCTACCGTGCTCCTCAGCCCGGCCGCCGCAAGCTTCGACATGTTCGTGGACTATGCCGCTCGGGGACGGGCCTTCAAGGCGGCCGTGGAGGGGCTTGCAGCCCGGCGCCGCCCGGTGGGGTCGTCCCGATGAACGGGCGCCGCGACCGCTGGGGCCTGCCCGATGAGCCGCAGCGGGAGCGAGTCAGGCGTAACTCCGGTCCCAGCCCGGTTGGCCGCCAGCCCAATGGCCTGGCCGACCCCGGAGTCCTGAAGCGCGAGGCTCACGAGCCGGACTACATCATCCTGGTAGCCGTGGTAGCGCTGTCCGCCATCGGCATCCTGATGGTCTACTCGGTCTCGGCGATTCCGTCATATGCCCGGAGCCAGAACACCTTCCAGCTGGTCGCGCCTCAGGTCGTCGCGGGCTTGCTGGGCCTGGCCGCCATGGTCTTCTTCATGCGACTCGACTACCGCTACCTCCGAGTCGTGAGCCGTCCGCTGGCTCTCGTTGCCCTCGGTCTGCTGGGCCTCGTTCTCCTGCCCCAGATCGGCATCTTGCACAACGGGTCGCACCGCTGGATCCAGCTGGGGCCACTACCGGACCTGCACGTAGCGGAAGTCGCCAAGCTGGCCCTGGTGGTTTACCTCTCGCACTGGCTGGCGACGCGAGGATCGCGCATCCGCAGCTTCTTCATCGGCACCGTGCCGTTCGTGATCATCGTCGCCCCTTTCCTGTTCCTGGTCGTCCGTGAACCGGACCTGGGGACAGCAAGCGTGCTGGCGTTGATCGCGTTCTCGCTCTATTTCGTGGCCGGCGCCAACATCATCCATCTGATCCTTGCCGGCGCGAGCGGCGCGGTCGGCGGATTGTTCCTCATGCTGGCCATCGGCGACTACCCGCTGAAGCGTATCCAGACCCTTCTCGATCCCTGGGCCGATCCCCTGGGTGCGGGTCACCAGACCATCAAGGGCCTCGAGGCTATCAGCGCCGGTGGGCTCTTCGGCACCGGCCTGGGAAACGACCGCATCTTTGTCCCGAACGACGCCAACGACTTCATCTTCTCGGTCATTGCCCAGGAGCTGGGGCTGGTAGGGGGCGCTGTCGTCATCGGCCTCTTCGTGGTTCTGACCTACGCGGGCATACGAACCGCGATCCGGGCGCCAGATACGTTCGGCGGCCTGATGGCAGCGGGGATCACGTCCTGGATATGCTTCCAGGCACTCATCAACATCGGCGTGGTCGTGGCGGTCGTACCAGTTACCGGAATCACGCTTCCATTTGTCTCGGCGGGAGGCTCGTCCCTGACCGTGAGCCTGGCAGCCGTGGGCATCCTGTTATCCATTTCTCGGGAAACCGTGGAACGAGGTTGGATTAGTGCGTCTGCTGATAGTGGGCGGGGGTACGGGGGGACATATATACCCGGCTCTCGCCGTCGCACGATCGCTGCAGGCTAGGCCCGACCCGGCGGAGCTGCGCTGGGTTGGAGGCCACCGCGGTCTCGAGGCGCAGGTCGTACCCGGTTCGGGCATCCCGCTGCGGCGTTTGTTGCTGCGCTCGCTCCGGTCGGTCGGGTTGAACGGGCACGTTCTCCTCGACCCGGTGCGCCTGTCGTTGTCGGTGCCGCAGGCATTGGCGATCCTTATTCGGCGTCGCCCCGAAGCGATCTTCACGACCGGCGGCTATGTGGCCCTGCCCGTACTGCTTGCCGCCTCCATGCTTCGTATCCCCGTCGTCATGTGGGACGGCAACGTAGTCCCCGGACGGAGCGTCCGCGTGACCGCCCGGCTGGCCGGGTGTCTGGCGGTGTCGTTCGCGGGGACGTGCCGGACCCTCGGCCGGAGCCGGCCGTGCTACGTCACCGGGACGCCTATCCGGGATGCGACAGGCGTCGATCGCCAGGACGCGAGGGCGGCTCTCGGGATCCCCGACGACGACGGGCTTCTCCTGATCTTCGGCGGTTCTCAGGAGGTGCGGCGATTCAACGCGGCGGTCGCGGAGGCGTTGCCGAGACTGATCGAGCGGGTGCGGGTGATCCACATCACCGGCGAGGGGGGCTACGATCAGGCGGCTGCCGACCGAGAGGCCCTGCCGCCCGACCTGCGGGCGCGCTACCGCCCCGAGAGGTTCCTGACCGAGGAGATGACTCTGGTCCTGGCCGGGGCCGACATGGTGGTCGGTCGGGCGGGTTCTTCCACGCTGGCCGAAGTCGCGGCGTTCGGCCTGCCCATGGTGGTCGTGCCCTATCCCCATGCCGCCGGTCATCAGCGCCGCAACGCCGAGGAGATGGTCGGTGCCGGGGCAGCCCGCCTGATCGAGGACGGGGACTTCGATGCCGAGGCTCTGCTGGCGGCCGCCGCCATCCTCGATCACCCCGACGAACACGCCGCCATGGCGGCAGCCGCCAGGTCGCTGGCGCGGCCCGGAGCCGCGGCCGCCGTGGCCGAGCTGGTCCTGGCGTCCGCGGAGAGGCGAGCTCTCCCGGACCCCGCGAGCATCGAAGCCCTCTCGCGTGGAGCGGCGGAGTGAATCGCCGAGGCGGTGCACCGACGGGGGCAGGTGGCACGCCAGGGGCCGGCGTTGCACCGGCGGCGGACGGCCTCACGCCGGCGAAGTCCGGCCCCGCTGCTGCCCGCGCCGCCCCCGCCGCCGCCCGGTCAACGTGGGCGGCGCTCGCCGCCGAGATTCGCGGTCTGGACGGCGTGAGCGCTCGCCTCGACGCGCCCATGGCCGGTCACACGACGATGCGCGTCGGCGGACCCGCGGACCTGCTCGCCGTTGTCAATAACCTTCAGTCTCTGGTGAGGCTGGTCCGGCTCGCCCGAGGCCGCGGGATACCCCATGTGGTCATGGGCCGCGGCAGCGACCTGGTGGTCAGCGACTCGGGCGTTCGGGGGCTGGTCATTCTCTGTCGCGCCGACGGCTGCCGGATCGAGGACCGACGTCTCATTGCGGACGCGGGCCTGCCCATGGCCAGGGCGGCCACGGTGGCGCAGCGGTCCGGACTGTCCGGACTCGAGTTCGGCCTGGCGATCCCGGGTACGGTCGGTGGTGCCGTGTGGGCAAACGCGGGCGCCCACGGCTCGGACGTCGCGGCGATCCTGGAGTCGGCCCGGGTCCTGGAGGCGAGGGGCGACGACGTCGTCAGGGCAGCGTCCGAGCTGGCCCTGACGTATCGAGACAGCCGATTCAAGCGTCGGGCGGCGGAGTGGGCGGGGGACGCCGCAGATTCCGATGGCGCGACCACGGCCGCCGCCCCGAGCGCCACCGGCGGCGCCTCGGCATGGCAGGACCTGATTCTGAGCGCGACATTCCGCTTGACCCCCGCGGCTCCCGCCGAGATACGGGCCCGGCTGGACGAGATCCGCCGCTGGCGACGGGAGCATCAACCCCTCGATCTGCCGAGCGCCGGTAGCGTCTTCCGCAATCCGCCGGGCGATTCCGCAGGCCGGCTCATCGACGCCTGCGGCATCAAGGGAAGTCGCCTGGGCGGCGCCGCCATAAGCGAGACGCACGCCAACTTCATCGTCAACGCGGGCGGAGCGTCCGCGGCCGAAGTCCGCCGTCTGGCGGAGCTGGCTCGCGCCGCGGTCGCGCACCGTTTCGGCGTGGACCTCGTGTACGAGATCGAGTTCATCGGAGATTGGTCGGACTGGCTCCCGGAGGTGACATGACGAGCGCAACTGGCGAGGAGATGGCGGCCCGAATGAACGCGAGAGGGGTCGTCGTGTTGCTGGGCGGACCTTCGGCCGAGCACGACGTCTCCGTCGTCTCGGGCTGGGCGATCGCGGACGCACTCGCCGAAGCCGGGCTGTCGGTCGAGCGGGTCTACATCGACCTGCTGGACGGCTGGTGGTCCATGCCTGCCGTCGCGGCTGCAGGCAGGCCGCGTCCGGGAGCCTTCGACGACCCCCGCTCGCTCGAGGCAGAGGGCCCCAGGACCCCGGCCCAGGCCCTCGAGTCGATCGCCGCCCGACAGCTTCCGCCCATCGTCTTTCCGGCTCTGCACGGTCCCTTCGGCGAGGATGGGACCATCCAGGCCCTGCTCGAGGCGTATGACCTGCCCTATGCCGGCGCCGGTGTGGCGGCCTCGGCGGTGGCCATGGACAAGGCGCTATACAAACGGCTCGTGCAGGGCCTCGGCATCAGACGTGGTCGACTGGGCGGAAGTGACGGCCGGTCGCTGGGCCGCCGACCGCGCAGGGTGTCCTCGACGAGCCTCGACATCTTTCTCCGAAGGATGCGGCGAGCGCCGGCTGATGATGAAGCCCGCGCGAATGGGGTCGTCGGTCGGGAATGTCGATCGCCCATACCCCGGCCGAGAGAGGCCCGGCTCTCGAAGAGGCCTTTCGCTTCGACACCCTGGTCATCGTCGAGCGCTACCTGGACCACCCACGGGAGCTGGAAGTTGCCGTCGTCGGCAACGACCCGGTGGCGCTCGAGGTATTCGGCCCGGGCGAGGTCTTTCCGGGCCGCGAGTTCTACGACTATGTCGCCAAGTACGGCGATGGGGTGTCGGAGACGACGATCCACGCGGACGTCGACGAAGTCCTGGGCAGACGGATTCGGCAAACGGCCCTGGAGGCGTATCGGGCCATCGGATGCGAGGGGTTCGCCCGCGTCGACTTCCTGCTCGCGGGCGACGGCTTGTATCTCAACGAGATCAACACGATCCCAGGCTTCACGCCGATCAGCCTCTTCCCCCAGGTGGCGGCCGCGGGGCTGGGAGGTTTCCGGGCAGTCTGCCTGCGGATCGTCGAACTGGCCGAGCAGCGCTATTCCGGACGCGTCCGAGGGCGGCTGACCACGGCCGACCTGCCTCGCTGAGGCCCCGATGAACCGGCGTATGCCGTCCCGCCGCTCCGGATCGCAGGTTCGTCGCGCGTCCGTGCGGCGAACCGGGCCCCGGTTGCGTTCGGTCCAGGTGCTGGCAGGCGCCGTCATGGTGGCCTGTGCCGCCGGTCTGCTGGGCGTGAGCTCCGCTCCGGCGTTCGATGCTCGCACCCTCGAGATCCGCGGAACTGCGTTCACGAGCGAGTCGATCGTCCGATCGATCGTCGGCCTGGCCGACTCGCCCAACCTGTTCAGAATCCACACCGATCGAGCGGCCGAGCAGCTCGTCCGGTTGCCGGCCGTCCAGTCGGCTCGCGTTGAGCTCGTGCTGCCGTCCACTGTCGTCGTAACCGTCGTGGAGCGGGAGCCGAAGCTCATCTGGGTGGTCGGCGATCAGCGCTACGTGGCGGATCAGGACGGGTTCCTCTTCGGGCTGGTAGACGCGGCCGGGAACCCGATCGCCTCGGCGGCCGGACCACTGCCGGTGCCGACCGAAACGATCCCGACTCCGACGCCCGGGGACACGGCCTCGGCCGAAACATCCGCGGCGAACGAAAGCCCGACTCCCGCGGCGAGCCCCTCCGCGGAGCCGACGCCGACACCCAAGCCCAAAGCCACACCGACGAAGAACCCCAAGGCCACGCCCACGAAGGCCGGCAAAGCCACTGCGCCGCCGGCCCCAACCCCGACCCCCAACCCGTCGCTGGTCGCGTCGCTCGCGCCCCCGCCGATCGCGGACCCTAATGCCAGCCCGGGTCCCGGGGCGCTGGCCCTGCCGGTCGTCTACGACCGCCGCGCCGCCGATGCCGGTCTGGTCCTCGGCAGCGTCGTCGATCCAATCAACCTGGACGCCGGCTACCGTATCGCGGGCCTGAAGCCGTCTGACGTCGGCAGCAGCGCCGCCGCTCTTGCGGTCGTCCTCGATGACGACAACGGCTTCACTCTCAGCGCCGTGCCGGCCGGGTGGGTGGCGCAGTTCGGGTTCTACGCCCCGACCGTCCGCAAGGTGACGGTCATACCGACCCAGGTGAGAGACCTGAGATCGGCCCTGTACGAGTGGGGCGAGGGCAAGGTCGCGTGGGTCCGGCTCGTCTCCGACGTCAGCGAGAACCATATCAACACAGTCACCCTCCGTTAGGCCGTCGCAGTCGCGCCGAGCGCTCCCTGCGGCGTTGGGTTGCCCGGCCTCCCTCGGGTCGGTTAGCCTTCACGAAGACTCCGGATTCGACAGGTGCCGTCGGCCTACCAACCGTAGCAACGCCTCGACCCTGAGGCCCTAACCGAGGACGGGAGCAGTGGAACGCGAAGCAGTGCTCGTCGGTATCGATGTAGGCACCAGCAAGGTCTGCGCCCTCATCGGCGAGGTGGCTCGGGATGGGAGCCTGACCATCGTCGGCAAAGGGGTCGTGCCCGCCCTGGGTCTCAGGCGGGGAGTGGTGGTCAACATCGACCAGACCGTCCGGTCCATCGGCGGGGCAGTCGACCACGCCGAGCGGCTGTCGGGCTATCAGATCGACCGGGCCTTCGTCGGCGTCGGCGGACAGAATGTCGAGAGCCAGAACTCGCGCGGAGCCGTGGCCGTGAGCGGCCACAGGCACGAAGTCATGCGCGAGGACGTCAACCGCGCCCTGGAAGTAGCACGGGCGGTCTCGATTCCCTCGAACCGGGAAGTCCTGCACGTGCTGCCCCGAGGTTTTATCGTCGACGGCCAGGAGGGGGTGAAGGACCCGCTCGGAATGAGCGCCATCCGCCTCGAGATCGAGACCCACATCGTGACCGCCGCCGCGACCGCGGTCCGGAACCTGGCCAAGTGCGTCCAGGCGGCCAACGTCAAGATCGACGAGCTCGTGGCAGGCTCGCTCGCCTCGGGGGAGTGCGTGCTGTCGGACACGGAGCGGGACCTTGGCGTTGCCGTTGCCGACATCGGCGCCGGTACGATTGACCTGGCCCTCTTCCTGGATGGCTCGCCCTTCAAGACGATCGTCTTGCCGGTAGGTGGCAACAACGTCACCAACGATCTCGCAATCGGCCTCAAGACGAGCCTGGAGATAGCCGAGGAACTCAAGATCCAGCACGGCAGCTGCGATCTGTCGACGGTCGCAGACGACGATCTGATCAGCGTCTCGATGCTGGGCGAGACGGCCGGCCGGACTATCAGCCGCTTCGACATCTGCCGAATCATCGAGGCGCGAATGCGCGAGACGTTCGAGATGCTTGCCGCGGAGATCCGCGCCGCGGGTGACGGGATACTCCCTGCCGGCGTGGTATTGACCGGCGGCGCCGCCCAGCTGGCGGGCGCTGCGGCGTTGGGCCGAGAAGTGATGGACATGCCCGTCCGCGTGGCCGGCCCGACAGGCGTCGGCGGATTGACCGACAACATCATGAATCCTGCCTACAGCACGGCCATCGGCCTGCTCTATTGGGGCGCGAAGGCATTGGAATCGGGCGAGGCCACGCGCTTCGAGTCGGCCCCGGCATCGGGCCTGCTGGGGCGCGTGCGTGATGGCCTGGGCCACTTCCTACCGTAACCGTACGGATCCGACGGAACCCGGCCAGAGGTCTCAGCCATGAAGACCGCTGAACTGTCTATCCAGACCGGGAGTCACCGCGGCCTATTCGACCTGACGGCTGCCTGCGAGAAGTTCGTCGGGGGCGAGGGCGACGGGCTGCTGGTCGTCTTCGTGCCTCACGCAACCGCCGGCATCGTCGTCGTCGAGCTGGGTGCAGGATCCGATGCCGATCTGATGGCGGTCCTGGACCGGCTCCTCCCACGGGACGATCGGTGGGTCCATCGCCATGGATCGCCCGGCCACGGCGCGGATCATCTGGTGCCGATCGTCGCTCCGCCCTCGCTCACCGTGCCGGTCGTTTCAGGCCGGTTGACCCTGGGTACCTGGCAGTCGATCGCCCTCCTCGACCCCAACTCGGACAATGCCGCTCGAGCCGTGAGACTGACCTTCGTGCCGGGTTGAGACCGGCTCGCCAGAGGGGCGAATCGGGACAATCGGCGATTTGGGACCCTTCTGCCCAGAAACGCGAACGTACGTTCGACGGTCCTTCATGGACACCGCGTTTCGGTGTGCGATATGCCGCCCCATTTGACCGGTTCCGGCGTATACTTATCGCCATCCGAGCCAGCCCCGTCACGCGCTAGTGCTCTACGAGATCTCGGGGGGGCCGGACCGAACGACAAACATCAGCCGGAGAGCCACCGGAGGATCAGGAATGCCGCTACGGTCCGATTCCGAGAACTTTGCGCTGATCCGTGTGATCGGCGTGGGCGGCGGCGGTAGCAACGCCGTCAATCGCATGATTCAGGCCGAGATGATGGGGGTGGAGTTCATCGCCTGCAACACGGACGCGCAGGCGCTCCTCCAGTCCGACGCTCCCCACAAGATTCGGATCGGCGACAAGATCACGCGTGGTTTGGGCGCCGGAGGCGATGCGTCCATCGGCCAGAGGGCGGCCGAGGAGGACTCCGAGAAGATCACGGAGGCCCTGACCGATTCGGATATGGTCTTCATCACGGCCGGACTGGGCGGCGGCACTGGCTCTGGCGCCGCTCCGATCGTGGCCGAGATCGCCAAGGAGCTTGGCGCGTTGACCATC
The DNA here is from genome assembly GCA_963814125.1 of uncultured Chloroflexia bacterium. Classification (GTDB taxonomy): domain Bacteria; phylum Chloroflexota; class Limnocylindria; order Limnocylindrales; family CSP1-4; genus Fen-1039. The sequence continues at coordinate 619,511 of CAWFBR010000010.1, read as the reverse complement.
GCCGTGGTCACCAAGCCGTTCGGCTTCGAGGGCGCGCGCCGCAAGCTCGTCGCCGAACGAGCAGCCGATGAACTGAGGGAAAAGGTCGATACGCTGATCACGATCCCCAACGACCGCCTTCGGGACGTCGTCCAGAAGAACACCTCCATCGTCGAGGCTTTCCGGTACGTAGATGACGTCTTGCGCCAGGGCGTCCAGGGGATCAGCGACATCATCACCGTCCCGGGCATCATCAACCTCGACTTTGCCGACGTTCGAGCCGTCATGAGGGACGCCGGCTCGGCTCTGATGGGGATCGGTCGGGCCAGCGGTGACAACCGCTCCTTGGAGGCCGTCCGTCAGGCGATTGCCAGCCCGCTCCTCGAGGTCAACATCAACGGCGCCCAGGGAATCCTGTTCAACATCGCCGGCTCGTCGAACCTCAGCTTGTTCGAGGTTACCGAAGCCGCGGACGAGATCCGGTCCGCGGCGGACCCGGAGGCGAACATCATCTTCGGCACGAGCCTGGACCCGCACCTTGCGGACGAGGTCATGATCACCGTCATCGCCACAGGCTTCGACCCCAGCCACAAGCGCGAGTCGTCGCGAATCGAGAGCAGTCAGCGGACACCGGTGGAGGTTCATTCGTCGCCCTACGACGGAGTCGACCTGCTGCACGAGCTGGGACGCCCGCGGCCGAGCCCGGCCGAGGCGTTCTCGTCCCAGACGCGCGTCCAGACCTATGGGCCGGTGGGACTGCCGGAGCGCCAGCCGGTCCCGGTTCCCGTACACCCGGCGCCCGCCCCGACCCATCGACCAACGCTGGATCAGCGGCCGGCGCCCAGGACGTACGACGACAGGGACCTCGAAATCCCGAGCTTCCTGCGGCGGCCTCCAGTGGAGGACCAGGGCTAGGCTTCCCGCATCTTGCGCCCTCTCGACGATCCCGACGCGGTCGTCGGGCTGCGCGCGGCGCGGTCTCGAGTTCTCGCCGCGGTGGCCGAGGCGTGCAGCCGCGCGGGGCGCGACCCGGCAGGCGTCGAGCTCGTCGCGGTCTCCAAGCTGGTGTCCGTCAATCGCATCCTGGCGGCCGTGGCGGCCGGACTGACCCGGTTGGGCGAGAACCGTGTCCAGGAGGCCGAGTCCAAGGCGCCCCACGTGCCGGGAGCGCACTGGCATCTCATCGGGCCGCTTCAATCGAACAAGGCCCGCCGGGCGGTCGAGTTGTTCGAGACGATCGAGTCGGTCGACTCGTTCGAGCTGGCGCGCAGGCTCGATCGACTGGCCGGCGAGATCCCCACGGCCGCAGGCGCGGTGCCGGCAGTGCCGGCCGGCGAGGCGCGCTCGGCGACGCTCGGCGTATACCTGCAGGTGAACGTCGATCGAGATGAGGCCAAGACGGGTTTTCTTCCGGAGGTGCTCGCGGCGGACCTGCCGCGGCTCGCGGAGTTGCCAAACCTGTCGCTCCTGGGACTCATGACGGTCGGGCGGCTCGTCGGTTCCTCTGAGGAGGCGCGACCCACTTTCGTCCGGCTTCGTGAGCTTTCGTTGCGGCTGCAAGGCGAGACGCCGGCGCTCGGCGCCGGGCTTTCGATGGGCATGTCGGACGACTACAACGTGGCCGTGGAGGAAGGGGCGACGCTCATCCGTGTCGGCCGAGCGCTCTTCGGGCAGCGGCCCGGCTAAGCAGTGGGTCCCAGTGGGCGGGACCGCTAGGAGAGATCTTTCGGCACCCGACTTGGCGGAAGCGGCCCGGGCGCGATAATCGCACGATGCGTCCAGGCTTTCGCCCCGCGGATCGTACGCCCGCTTCGGTGAGGTTCGCCGTCCGCTTGACGCCGCGCGCGGTCGCGGACCGCGTCGACGGTGTCACCGATGAGGGCGTGCTGCAGGTTCGCGTCACCGCTCCGCCGGTGGACGGAGCGGCCAATGCGGCCCTGGTTCGCCTCCTGGCCGACGAACTGGACGTCTCACGCAGCTCAATCCAGATGGTCGCCGGCGCCACGGGTCGCCACAAGCTGATCGTCGTGGACGGGATCTCGCCCGATGAGGTGGAGGCTCGCTGGCCCGGGCTCAAGGTATGAGGGAGCGCGGCCGGGCTTGCGAAGCGGCCGGAATCGGGTGGCGAGGTCGAGTCGAGCGGCCCCGTCAGGTTCCGTGCCCGGGCAGAGGGTCGCTATAATCGGCGTCCGGCGGCAAGGCGCCGTATCGGTGGGCGATTAGCTCAGCTGGTTAGAGCGCGCGGTTCACATCCGCGAGGTCACTGGTTCGAGTCCAGTATCGCCCACCATTTCCGCAAGAACGACTCCCGCCGATTGGTGGGCCGCCCTGCGCTCTTTCTGCGAGGACGAACGCGACCATGGATAGACAGCTCCTGTCGGGCGACGAGGCGGTCGCCCTGGCGGCCCTGCATGCGGGGGTCGCCCTCGGGACGGGCTATCCGGGAACTCCATCGACGGAGATCCTCGAAACGTTCGACGCCCTGGGTGGACGTGCCCAGTGGGCGCCCAACGAGAAGGTGGCCCTGGAGGTCGGCCTCGGCGCCGCCTTCGGCAACGCCCGAGCTCTCGTGACGATGAAGCACGTGGGTCTCAACGTAGCCGCGGACCCGCTCTTCACCGCCGCATACACTGGCGTCAGCGGGGCGCTGATCGTGGTCACGGCCGACGATCCGGGAATGGCCTCCTCGCAGAACGAGCAGGACAACCGCCGTTACGCGATCGCCGCCGGGCTGCCGATGATCGAGCCGTCCGATTCCCAGGAGGCCTACGACTTCTTCTTCGCCGCGATCGCCCTATCAGAGCGCTGGCACATCCCGGTTCTCTTCCGTATGACGACTCGCGTCTGCCACAGCAAGTCCGTCGTGACGCCGGGTGGCCATGAGGTGGTCGCGGCCGCCCCCGCTCCCCATTTCGACCACGACATCTCCGGCAGGGTCATGATCCCCGCCAATGCCCGACCGGCTCACCGCCGGCTGAGGGCGAAGCTGGCCGAGATTGCCGCCTGGGGCGAAGCTCCTGCGGGCGAAGCTCCTGCGGGAGAGGTGCTGGACGGCGGCGCGCTCAATCGGCTCGAGCCTGGCAGTCCCGCGCTCGGCGTCATCGCCGACGGCGTCGCCTACATGCACGCCGCCGAGGCCGCGCCGGGGGCCAGCTTCCTCAAAATCGGCCTTGTCAATCCGCTCCCCGTCGACCGGGCACGCGCCTTCGCCGCATCCGTCGAGCGGTGCGTCGTGGTCGAGGAAGGAGACCCGGTCATCGCCGATTCCCTCCGCGCAGCCGGAATTGAGGTTGAGTCGAAGGCCGAGATGTACCGCTTCGGCGAGCTGGATGTCTCGCGGGTTCGCCGCATCCTGGCCGCCGACACCACACCCGAGCCGGCGCCGGCCCGTGGCAAGCCGCCGGAGCTGTGCCCGGCCTGCCCGTACCACACCGTCTACGCCACGCTCCGGAAGCACGACTGCATCGTGGCCGGCGACATCGGCTGTTACACGCTGGGCGTTCTGCCGCCGTACGAGGCGATGGACACGTGCGTGGCGATGGGTGCCTCGATCGGCGTTGGCCTCGGCCTGCGTCAGGTCCTCCCGCTGGCGCAGGCGCGTCGGGTCGTATCGGTCATCGGCGACTCCACTTTTGTCCACTCCGGAATCAGCGGCCTGGTCGAGATGGCCTACAACCCACCGCCGGGCGGGCACGTGGTGATCGTCCTGGACAACGGCACGACCGCGATGACCGGGCAGCAGGAGCACCCGGGCACGGGCCGGACGCTCGACCATCGGCCCACCGGCAAGCTGTCTATCGAAGGGATCGCCTCCGCCATTGGCATCCCGAGCGTGGCGGTCATCGATCCGTACGCCGATCCCGAGGGGTTCGAGCGGCTGCTGGTCGAACGCCTGGCTGCGCCCGATCTTTCGGTCATCGTCGCCCGCCGGCCGTGCATCCTGGCCGCGGCCGACATCCGCAAGTGGGAGCAGCAGGCAGCCCAGATTCGCGCCGGAGAGGCCGAAGGGGCCGCATCCTGCGACGTCGTGCCGGCGGCGGAGCGATGAGCGTGCCACAGGCCGTCATCAACGTCGTGGTAGCCGGCCTCGGCGGTCAGGGAGTCATCAAGGCCTCGGACATCCTCGCCGACGCCGCGCTCCGATCGGGCCTGGACGTCAAGAAGGCAGAGGTCCACGGTATGAGCCAGCGCGGCGGCTCCGTCACGTCGGACGTCCGCTTCGGGGAGAAGGTCCTCTCACCGATGGTGCCGCGCGGCGAGGCAGATTTCCTGGTGGTGCTCGCCCCGTCCGAGGTCGAGGTGACTCGAGCCGTCCTTCGGCCGAGGGGCATGTTGCTCTCGCCCGATCTGATCCCCGAGGCGGAGTTGCCCAACAAGCGCAGTCTCAACGTGGCGTTGCTCGGGGCGCTGAGCGTTCACCTCGATCTGCCCGCCGCGGCAATCCTCGCGGCCATGAAGGCGGCCCTTCCCGAGCGACTCCATGCGGTCAACCTCCAGGCCTTCGAGTTGGGCCGAAAGAAGGCTGTCGAGCGAGGCACAATTTCCCACGCGGGGCGGTAGGCGGCAGTCCGCCCGGCCCGGACCCGCGAGTCTGGTTTCGTCCAAGCGGAGGAGGACGTGGTGAGTACCTGGAACGACCCGCCGGGCGGGTTCCACTCGGTCAGCGCGCCGGACTATCTACCGCGCCCGCAGCTGGCTGCGGTGCAGCTCCAGCGGCTGCGGTCCGTGGTGACCCGCTCCTACGATCGAGTGCCGCTCTACCGGTCGCGGATGGATGAGCGCGGTCTCACGCCCGCCTCGATCGTTACGCTCGCGGACATCGCCAGGTTGTCGTTTACCGTCAAGACGGACCTGCGAGACACGTACCCGTTCGGGCTCTTCGCGAGTCCGATGGAGGAGATCGTTCGCCTCCATGCCTCGTCCGGGACAACCGGCAAACCGATCGTCGTGGCCTACACCCAGGCCGACCTGGACGTGTGGAGCGAGGTGATGGTCCGCTCCTTCGCGGCTTGCGGCGTCCACCGCGGCGACGTGGTCCAGAACGCCTACGGCTACGGCCTCTTCACCGGTGGTCTCGGCGCTCACTACGGCGCGGAGACGCTGGGCGCCACCGTGATCCCGATCAGCGGCGGCAACACGGAACGCCAGTTGATGGTCATGCAGGACTTCGGCGTTACCGCCCTGTGCTGCACGCCGAGCTACTTCCTCCACCTCCTCGAATCTGCCAAGGAGATGAAGATCGATTTCTCGCGCCTGCGTGTCGGCGTCTTCGGGGCCGAGCCATGGAGCGACTCGATGCGCGACCGGATCGAGCAGGAGAGCGGCATCAAGGCTCACGACATCTACGGGCTGTCCGAGATCATCGGCCCCGGCGTGGGCGTCGAATGCGCCGAGCAGCACGGACTGCATATCTTCGAGGACCATTTCTACCCGGAGATCATCGACTCCGACACGGGCGATGTCCTGCCCGACGGCAGCGAGGGCGAGCTCGTTCTGACGACGCTATCCAAGGAAGCGATGCCGATGATCCGGTATCGAACCCGCGACGTGACGGCGATCATGACCGAACCATGCTCCTGCGGCAGAACCCTGCGGCGCATCCGCCGCATCGGTCGCCGTTCCGACGACATGTTCATCATCCGCGGCGTGAACGTCTTCCCGTCCCAGGTGGAGACCGCGCTGCTTCGGGTGGAGGGCACGTTGCCGCACTACCAGATCGTCCTCACGCGCGAGGTCGGCCTGGACCAGATGGAGGTCAGAGTCGAGGTAACGCCCGAGGTCTTCTCCGACGAGATTCGCAAGCTGGAGGCGCTGCAGCATCAGCTCGAGGCTTCGATCGAGAACATCCTCGGGCTACGCGTGAAGGTAACGCTGGTCGAGCCCAGGACCCTGGCCCGCAGCGAAGGCAAGGCCCGGCGGGTGACGGATCTCCGCAACGTCTGACGAATCCAAGGTCGTACGGCGAGGGTCAGCCTTCGCCGAGGGAGGCCATCGAATGAAGCTCCAGCAGCTCTCGCTCTTCGTGGAGAACAAGCCCGGATCGCTGCGCGCGCCGTGCGAAGCCCTGGCGGCGGCGGACATCGATCTGCTGACCATGTCTCTTGCGGACACGAGCAGTTTCGGCATCCTGCGGTTCATCGTCCGCGACCCCGAGCGCGCCAGGCGTGTGCTCGAAGATGCGGGCATGGTCGCGCGCGTCAGCGAGGTCGTGCCGATCGAGGTCGAGAACAAGCCGGGGGGCCTAGCCGGGGTTCTGGCGGCGCTGGAGGCGGCCGGAGTCGGTGTCGAGTACATGTACGACTTCGGTGCGGCGTCCCGCGGCGGCAAGGCGGCGATCATCTTCCGCTTCGAGAACCCCGACGCCGCCCTCGCCGCCCTCCACGCCGCGGGCGTGCGAGTACTCACCGGTGAGGAGGTGTTGGGAGGGTAGCGTCGCCGCGTCAGCCCGCGCCATTCCGCTTTGGAGTAACCGGGCGCATACCCACGGCAAGGCCGTGGCGAGCGGGACGACGAGATAGTGAGACCACCAGTCCGGTGCCGGGAGGATCATCGCCCAACCGAGTAGCGCGAACGCCAAACGATCGTTTCGCAGCCGCCATACGCCGACGAGGGCGAGCAGGGAGAGCCCGAAGCCGGCAACCGTTCCGATCCCGGGGCCCAGTGCCTGTTCGGGCGAAGGCAGGAACCACCAAGACGCCGATCGGCCGTTGACTACGGTGAGGACGAAGTCGTGCCAGGTGCCGATCCCGAGGAGGGTGAGGGATAGGACGGTGACTCCAATCCCGAGTGCGATCGGGCCCTTGACCGACCGGCGGCGTCGAAGCGTCCAGATCAGGCCTGCCCCGGGGTAGACCTTGATCAATCCGCCGATCACGGCGAGGTAGCCGCTCGATCCCGACCACAGCCACGAGCCGAGCAGGAAGTCGGCCACGAGAAGGTTCACGTTGCCGGAGGTCGCGGCGTTGATGGCCGGCCCCGAGGCGAATACGAGAAGAGCCACACAGACAGCCGCGCGATCGGATAGTCCGGTCTGACGGGCCACGCGGGCGGCAAGGACACCGAGCGCAAGCCAGGCCAGTGTGAAGAAGGCGATGATGCCCGGGAGTCCGAAGGGGCCGAGCGGCGCAAAGATCAAAGCGGCCGTGGGCGGGTAGACAAAGCCGCGCCCCCAGGCGGCATCAATGAGGCCGTAGGGCCCGGCCATCTGAAAGGGAGCGTAGATTGGCGCTCCTGTCAGCACGTGCTGACCGGCGGCCAGGTAACTCCACGCGTCGTCCATGTAGAAGCTGTGCGCCACCACGCTCTGGAAGACCATGTCGAACAGCCACAGGGCCGCGATCGTGATCAGAGCCAGGACGAGCAGGGTCTGCCGGGCCGCCCGCATGAGACCGCGCAGAGTCACTGGGCCGGAAGCCTCAGTTGGGCGGTTCGCCCGCCCGCCCACTCTGGTCCCGGCCCCACAGCAGCGAAACCCTGAAGCCGCGTAGCTCGCTCGTGGCGTAGCCGCTTTGCGATGGCTGGCTCGTCCGCCATGACCGGCGTACCCTTGGCCAGCAGCCTTTTGAGACGCTCGAAGTGGAGCCCCCAGACGCGTTCTTCGTCGGGCGTCATCGTCGCCGCGAAATCCTCACGTGGCGTGTGAAGGAAGTAGATCCACTCGGCCATTTAGACCCCCTGCTCTTTCCGCTTCGTCTTGCGCGCAGTATGGACACTCCGACGACGGCCCGACTGTCGAGCGGCCGCGCGCCTACGCCGCCACGAGGCCACGCACCGCGACTCGCCGCAGGGTACGATTCGTCTGAGGCCATTTCGCGGCGCGGCGGACCGCGGTTCTGCAGGAAGGCGGGGACGATGCGATATCGGACGTTCGGTCGCACCGGCTGGCGGGTCGGCGAAGTCGGCTACGGCATGTGGGGCATGGGCGGATGGACCGGATCGGACGATATCCAGTCTCGCGCCTCGCTTGAGGCGGCCGTCGCAAGGGGCGTCAACTTCCTCGACACGGCGCAAGCCTACGGTGACGGTCACAGCGAACTCCTGCTGGGCCGGCTCATGGCCGCCCGACCCGACAAGCGTCTGTACGCGGCCACGAAAGTCCCGCCCAAGAACCATGAGTGGCCCAGCCGGCGAGGCGTGGCGCTGTCGGAGGTCTTTCCCCGGGATTACCTCCGGCGTTATGTCGACATCAGCTGCGCGAACCTGGGGGTCGAGACGATCAGCCTCCTCCAGCTCCACGTGTGGGAGGACGACTGGCTCGCCAACGGCGACCTGCAGCGCACGGTGGCCGAACTAAAGAACGAAGGCTCTGTCCGGGCGTTCGGCATCAGCCTGAACCGGTGGGAGCCGTGGAACGGCGTGGAGGCAGTCAAGTCGGGCCTGGTCGACGCCGTCCAGGTCATCTACAACATCTTCGACCAGGCTCCGGAGGACGAGCTGTTCCCGGCCTGTCGCGAGAACGGCGTCGGAGTCATTGCCCGCGTCCCCTTCGACGAGGGGAGTCTTACGGGGAGCCTGACTCTGGACTCGAAATGGCCGCCGGACGACTGGCGCAGCACGTACTTCGTCCCGGAGAACCTGGCCTCGTCGGTAGCCCACGCCGATGCTCTCAAGCCGCTCGTCCCGCCCGGCATGACCATGGCCGAGATGGCCTTGCGCTTCATCCTCTCGAACGCGGACGTCGGCACAGTCATTCCGGGGATGCGCAAGACAGAGAATGTGGAGGCGAATACCGCCGCGAGCGACGCGGGTCCGCTGCCCCCAGATCTGGTCGGCAAGCTGCGCAAGCACCGCTGGGACCGCAAGCCGACGAGCTGGAGCCAGTGAAGGAACGCGTTCCACGAGAGGCACTGCGGGCGGCGTCTTTCGCCGTCGGCGTCCGCGGCTGCCGCGAATGTGCTAGAAACTGGGATTGCCGCTAGGTCTGGAGGGGGAAATGGAAGTCTCCGCAACCAGGGAGAAGCCGGCCGCGCCCGCCGCCGGGCGCCGGATGGGAGTGCCGGTCCCGCGCGCCGTCCTGGACGTCGCGGCGGTTATGCTGGCGGGGGCGATCTTCCGTCTCGTCCCGGTGTTCGCCAGTTCGTTTCCGCTGCACGACGGCGGAATGTTCGTCGTGGCGATACGTGACATCCGGGAGGCTGGATCGCTGCCCGCGACCCTCTCCTACAACAGTGCGGGGATTCCGTTCGACTATCCGCCGCTGGCTTTCCTGGTCGCCGCGATCCTGCCCTTCGATCCCCTGACCATAGTCCGCTTCGCCGGCCCGATCGCGGCCATGCTGACGATCCCGGTGTTGTATCTGATTGCTCTGGAGACGCTGCCAGGGCGGCCTTACGCCTACCTCGCGGCCCTCTTGTACACGGTCACGCCAAGAGGTTGGGATTGGCTGGTCGCGGGCGGCAGCCTGACCCGTACACCAGGGTTGCTGTTCGCCATGCTCGCAATCTGGCAACTGCTGGTGATGTACCGGACGTCGCGCTGGAGGAACGTCGCGTTCGCGGCCATCTTCGCCGGTCTCGCCGCTCTGACTCACCCGGAGGCGGGCGTGTTCTTCGGTATGACCTATGTCCTGCTGGCGGTTCTGCGCGTTCGCGACCGGGCCGCGCTGGCGAGGGCGGCCTTCGTCGTCGCAGGAGCCTTCGCGGTCGTTCTGCCATGGTTGGGCTATCTGGTGTCTCAGGGTCGGTTGGGGGACGTCATCGGTGCCGGGAGCACCGGCGCGGACCCGGCCTCGACCATCCTCGCGGCCATCACATGGGGCATTGCCGATGAACTGCTGGCTCCCGTTGTGGTGGCCTTGGGTCTGCTCGGGGCCCTGGTGCTGGCCTATCGGCGATCCTTGCTCATCCCTCTCTGGTTTCTGGCGGAGATTGTCCTCGCTGCGCGCGGCGCGCCCACCTACGCCTGCGTGCCGCTCACCCTTGCCGCGGCGGTGGGCGTGTACGACGCGATCGGCAGGGGCGTCCTGCACGTCAAACGGCGAGACCTTCTTCGAAGCAACGCGATCCGGGGCGTGCTCGTGCTGATCATGTTTTGGGCTGCCTTCAACAATCTGGCCCTCGTCGCCCTGAAGGCACCACCGTTCGATTCTTTGTCTCCGAGCGCCGTTTCGACGATGGACTGGCTGAAATCCAACACGCCGTCTGATGCAGGCTTCGCCGTCGTCAGCGGTGCCAAATGGCCGAACGATGTCTACGGCGAGTGGTTGCCGGCCCTGTCCGACCGCACGAGCATGGCCACCGTCCAGGGGTTCGAATGGAAGGGCCGCTCGGCTTGGGACCACAGGATGGCCGCGTACGACGAACTCCAGGGATGCACGGAAGCGGATGCTTCTTGCGTCGCGCGCTGGATGAAGGCGAACGGAGGCTCCGGAGAGTCGTACGTGTACGTCGTCCACAACGAAGCGTCGAGCGCGCTCATGGACAGCGTGAAGACAAGTCCGGCCTTCAGTGTCGTCCGCGATGGAGACGATGGCGTCGTCGCGAAGTTGATCGCTCCAACCAGTTAGAACGCCACCACCGCCGAAGGCGCCGGCCTACTCAGGCCGAGCCGCAGTGCGCGTCTCCTTCACGATGCGCCGCAGGACCGCCGGCAGGATCCCGCCCTGGCGGTAGTAGTCGAGCTCGATGGGGCCGTCCAGTCGGGCCGTGACCTCAAAGCTGCGCTCGGCGCCGTCGTCGGATCGTGCCACCACGGTAAGGCGCGCCCGCGGTGCGAGCCCGCCGGCAGGCAAGGTGATGGTGTACGCCTCCATGCCGGTCAGCCCGTGGGTCGCTGCACTCTCGCCGGGCACGAACTGCAGCGGGAGGATCCCCATCCCAACGAGGTTGCTGCGGTGGATCCTCTCGAAGCTCTCCGCAAGCACCGCCCGCACGCCAAGCAGTCGCGGACCCTTGGCCGCCCAGTCGCGCGACGAGCCGGACCCGTACTCTTTGCCCGCGACCACGATAAGCGGCACACCCTCGTCTGCGTAGCGCATCGCCGCGTCGAAGATCGTGGTCGCGTCGCCGTCGGGTAGGTGGACGGTGAATGGCCCTTCCTTGTCGGCCAGCGCGTTGTGGAGTCGGATGTTGCCGAAGGTGCCGCGCATCATCACCTCGTGGTGGCCGCGCCGCGCCCCGTAGCTGTTGAACTCGGCCGGAGGAACGCCATGAGCCTGGAGCCACTGACCTGCGGGCGACCAGGCCGCGATCGAACCGGCGGGGGAGATGTGATCGGTCGTCACCGAATTGCCGAAAACCGCAAGAACGCGAGCGTCGCGTATTGCCGCCACCGGCTCGGGCTCCTCGCGTAGTCCCACGAAGAACGGTGGCAGTGCCACGTAGGTGGAAGCGGCATCCCAGCGATAGCGGTCGCCGGTCGGCACGTCGAGGGCCTTCCACTCCGGTCCGCCCTCGAAGACGGATGCGTATGCGGCCCGGAACAGCTCTCCGCTGACGGCCGAGCCCACGGTCGCCCGGACGTCCGCGGCCGAAGGCCAGAGCTCGGACATGAAGACCGGCCGTCCGTCCGAGCCGGTCCCGAGCGGCTGCGTGGTGAGGTCGATGTCCACGGTACCGGCCAGGGCAAAGGCAACGACCAGCGGGGGCGAGGCCAGGTAACTGGCTCGCACCAATGGGTGGATCCGGCCTTCGAAGTTGCGGTTGCCCGACAGTACGGCCGCGACGACGAGATCGTTCTCCTCGATCGCGGCCGCGACCGGCGCGTCGAGCGGCCCGCTGTTGCCTATGCATGTCGTGCAGCCGTAGCCGGCCAGCGCGAACCCAAGCTTCTCCAGGGGGTCCATCAAGCCCGCCCCGCGCAGGTACTCGGTCACGGCGCGCGAGCCCGGTGCCAGGCTCGTCTTGACCGTTGGCGGGACCTTCAGGCCGCGCGCTACGGCGTTGCGGGCCAGCAATCCGGCAGCGACCATCACGGTCGGGTTGGAAGTGTTGGTGCAGCTGGTGATCGCGGCGATGGCGACCGAGCCGGTCCCGATTTCGACCGCGCGGCCGGGAGCCTCGCCCGCGGGAGCCTCGCGCGCGGGAGCCTCGCCCGCGGGAGCCTCGCCCGCGGGAGCCTCGCCCGCGGGAACCTCGACCCTGACGGTCGGATAAGCCGCAGCGGCGGCGGGAGCCGCCGCCTCTTCGAGGCCATTCGGATAGGCGGCCCGGAACTCGGACCTCAGGTCGCGCAGTGCCACGCGATCCTGCGGCCGCCGTGGACCCGCCAGAGACGGCTCGACCGACGCCAGGTCCAGCGTAAGCAGCGCATCGAAATCGGGCGTGACGCCGGGCTCGCGCCACAGGCCCTGCTGCTTGGCGTACCGCTCCACGAGCGCGATGTGGTCCGGGGCCCGGCCGGTCAACCTGAGGTAAGCCAGCGTCTCGTCGTCGATTGGAAACAGCGTCGCCGTGGCCCCGAACTCGGGAGACATGTTCGAGATCGTGGCCCGGTCGGCCAGAGCGAGTCCGTCCAGGCCATCTCCACTGAACTCCACGAACGTGCCGACGACGCCGTACGAACGGAGCATCTGGGTCACGACCAGGACGAGGTCTGTGGCGGTGGAACCTTCGGGTAGCTCGCCGGAGAGTCGAACGCCGATGACCTTTGGCATCGGCTGGTAGAGCGGCTGGCCGAGGAGCACGGCCTCGGCTTCTATACCGCCGACGCCGTAGCCGAGGACACCAAGGCCGTTGATCATCGTGGTATGGGAATCGGTCCCGACCAGCGTGTCGGGGAAGGCGACTTCGCCCGTGCCGTCCGCGTCACGGCGGTGCGCGACTACGGTTGCCAGGTACTCGAGGTTGACCTGGTGGACGATGCCGGTCCCGGGCGGGACGACGCGCAGGTCCCGAAACGCGGTCTGCGCCCAGCGCAGGAGTTGGTACCGCTCGCCATTGCGCTCGTACTCTCGCGCCACGTTGAAGGCGAACGAGTCGCTGGTGCCGTAACGGTCTACCTGGACGGAGTGGTCTATGACGAGGTCGGCCGGCACGAGCGGGTTGACCCGCGCCGGATCACCCCCCAGCTCGGCCATGGCGTCGCGCATTGCGGCCAGATCTACCACGGCCGGAACACCGGTGAAATCCTGGAGGATGACCCTTGCCGGCGTGAAAGGAATCTCGATCTCGGTGGTCGAAGACGCGCCCGGTCTCCAGGCGGCGAGGGCCGTGACGTCCTGCTCGCGGACGATGCCGCCGCCGGCGTGGCGCAGCACGTTCTCGAGCAGAATCTTGACCGTTACCGGCAGTCGTCCCAGGTCCATGGCCGGTTGGGCGCCGGTCCGCGGCAGGGCCGAGAGGCGGTAGAAGTCTGGCAGACCGGATCCAAGTGGGGCCCGGGCGCCGAAGGGATCGCTGTCCACGGTCGCTCCTTCGAACTCCGGCTCGCTCACCCAGGACAGGCTCGCCTGGCTGATGTTCGGTCGGGCCTGGCTGGGCCGAGCGAGGTTAATTCCAGATCCTGAGCGGGGGGTGCGCCTCTTCCGTCAGGGACACGCTACACTCGGGTTGGCGGTCGCCGTCCCGCCGCGCTTGGGCGCGACCTGATTGCGATCTGCCGCCGTGGTGCAGGTCCGGCAGAAGGATACCGCCAGTTGCGGTGTGGGGAGGAGGCCGCGTGAAACCTTGGCGCGACGATGCACGCCGCGGTCCTCGAAGCGTCAAAGCACCCTCTGAGTACGAGCGGTCGCATCCGTCCGGCGCAAGTGCTGGGCGCCACCGCCACGGCGATCAGATCCACGCCCACCTGGAGCCACACCCGCACGTCCGCGGAACGGTGGGGGCTCCGACCGTCGGGATCGTGGGCGCGGGACCAGTCGGAACAGCCCTGGGTGTGGCAATCAGCCGGGCCGGCTGGCCGGTCAGGGCGGTAGCCAGCCGCGACGCGAGCAGGCGCGAGCGGTTCCGGAGCCTCGTCCCGGCCGCGCGCGCATTCATTGAGCCCGCGGCCGTCCTGGATGAAGTCGAGCTGGCGATCCTGGCCGTTCCAGACGACGCGATTTCCTCGGTGATCGAGTCTCTTCGTCTGTATAGCGGTCAGGTGATGGTCCACACGAGCGGTCTCCTGGGTGCCGAGGTGCTCGAATCGACGCGCGCTGCGGGCAGCCAGATCGGGGCATTTCATCCTCTCGTGTCATTTACGTCGGACGTCGAGCGATCGGTCGCGGCAATCAGGGGTTCGACGATTGCCCTCGAGGGAGATGACCGCCTGATGAGTCTGCTCGCAGATCTGGCCGAGGCGATCGGCGGGTTGCCTGTTCGCCTGCCGCGGGGCTCCAAGCCCGCCTACCATGCCGCGGCCGTTCTAGCCTCGGGCGGGCTGGTTGCCCTGCTCGACGCGATTTCGACGCTGGGCGCTGCGGTCGGCCTCGACGAGCCGGGCGCCCTGGCCGTGTACGGGCGGCTCGTCGAGCAGACGCTCGCCAACGCCCGCGGCATGGGCGTGGCCGCATCCCTGACCGGTCCCATCACCCGCGGCGACAGCGGCACGCTGGAAGCGCATCTGGCGACTCTGAGGCGCCTCGCTCCCGATGTCGTGGATCTCTATCTGGCCGCGGCGCGACGAGAGGTGAAGATCACGGAAGAGCGTGGCTCCCTGTCAACGGAGCAGCTGGAGCTTGTCAGGCGCGCGCTTGCAAAGGTCGGCTGACCGGGTACGATTGGCCCCATGCAGCACAGCATCGCGGCGAGGTACGTGGCCTGGCCTACCGCCCGCTTCGCCGGCACCGGCGGCCGCGAGGGTGAGCGGCGGCTCGGGCTTCACTCCGGCCTCACATTCCAGAGGGCAGCCACGAACCGGACGATCCCGGGCCCCTCGTTTGGGCGCCTCCATGTGACCGGTTGGCTTCCCGTTACCACGACCCGTCGCAGCGCGTCTCGGAGCGGGCTTGTTCGAGCTGCCGTCACGATTCACTGGACGGGCGTCGGGCGGCCGCAAGCCGACCGGCGGTCGAGCCTCGCGCCGGCCCCGTGGCGAGGCTGAGCAACGTCACCGCGACTTCCGCCGGGGGCATCGTGGTCCGCTACCAGGACACGGTCCCGCAGTTCGTGGTAGGTCGCCGCAGGCGCGACAAAGACGGCCAGACCTGGACCCTGCCGAAGGGCACTCCGATTCCGGGCGAGACCCTCGAGGAGACGGCCCTTCGTGAGGTCCGCGAGGAGACCGGCTTGAGCGTCCGTATCGTATCGCCGCTGGACGCGATCAAGTACACCTTCGTCCAGCGAGGCACGCGGATCCACAAGACTGTCCACTACTTCATCATGGAGGCCACGGGGGGCGGGCTTGAGAATCACGACCACGAGTTCGAGGAAGTCCGATGGATCTCATTCGACGAGGCACCGGGGCTTCTTTCCTTCGAGACGGAACGATCGCTAGTAGGACTGGCGGCCAGCCGGCTCCCGGAGGCGGATAGCTGACCCGCACGTCTCGCAAGAAGGCCCGTCCACAGCACGTGGTCGGCGCAGAAGTGACCACGACCGGAGGACTATTCCGATGGCCCAGACTCACGAGGCGGCGCTCGTAACTCCGCTGGCCGACCGGCACGAGGCCCTCGGGGCGCGGATGGTGGGGTTCGGGGGCTGGCTCATGCCCTTGCAATACAGCGGCATCCTGGAGGAGCACAGGGCCGTGCGAGCGAGAGCCGGCCTCTTCGATCTCTCTCACATGGGCGAGTTGTTCGTGGAAGGTCCCGGGGCAGCCGCCGCGCTCGGCTTTGCCCTCACGACTGATCCGTCAGGCCTGAAGGTCGGGCGCGCTCAGTACTCGATGATCTGCTTCCCGGAGGGCGGGATCCTTGACGATTTGATCGTCTACCGGCTCGCCGACGAGCGGTTCATGGTGGTCGCCAATGCGTCGAACGCCGGCGCCGTGAGCGATGCCCTGGCCGAGCGGCTGGCCGGATTCGGAGTGGTGTTGGACGATCGCTCCCTGGCCATGGCGCTCGTGGCGATACAGGGTCCGCGCGCCGCCGCGATCCTGGCGCCGCTGACCAACGTGGTGCCGGAGAGTCTGCACTACTACGGCATCGCCGAAGGCCAGGTCGCGGGCGTTGCCGCGATGGTGGCTCGGACCGGGTACACGGGCGAGGACGGATTCGAAATCTTCGTCGACGTGGCCGGGGCCGGCCGGGTCTGGGATGTGCTCATGGAGACGGGCGAGTCTGCGGGCCTCGTGCCCGTTGGGCTAGGCGCCAGAGATACCCTCCGGCTCGAGGCGGGGATGCCTTTGTACGGCAACGAACTGGGGCCGGACACGACGCCGTTCGAAGCCGGCCTCGGGCGCGTCGTCCACCTGGAGAAGGCCGGGGACTTCGTCGGCAAAGAGGCCTTGGAGAAGGCCGGCCTGGACGGACCGCGCAAGCAGCTCATCGGCTTGATCGTCCGAGGTCGGGGCATCGCCCGCCACGGCTACGACGTCTTCGCCGGGGAAGGTCACGTCGGCGCGGTAACCAGTGGGACTCTCTCGCCCACGCTGGGCGTGCCCATCGCCATGGCCTACGTCGCGCCCTCCGAGGCCGGGCCCGGTACGATATTGGCTGTCGGCATCCGCGACCAGCGAGTTCCGGCCGAGGTTGTGCGACTGCCCTTCTACCGGCGGCCTGCCTAGGCCGTCGCGGGCTCGCTGGATGTCGCGCTCAAGGCAACTCGACCCGAAGCCCCGGGCAGGTACGACAGGGTAGGCGACCGGGCGTAGGAGGACTCAATGGCTAAGGTGCCCGAGGATCTGCGCTATACGAAAGAGCACGAATGGATCCGGGTCGAGGGCGACCTGGCCACGGTGGGGATCACCGACTACGCGGCCGCTCAGCTCGGGGACATCGTCTTCGTCGAGTTGCCGGAGGTCGGCCGGAAGGTGGACCAGTTCGCGTCCGTCGGCGTGATCGAGTCTGTAAAGGCGGTGAGCGACCTGTTCGCGCCGGTCGGCGGCGACGTGGTTGAGACCAATGCCGAGCTGAGCAGTCATCCCGAGCTGCTCAACAGCGAGCCTTTCGGGGCCGGCTGGATGGTCCGCATTCACCTTTCCGACACCGGCCAGGTGGCCAAGCTGCTGAGCCCGGCCGCGTACGATGAGCTGACCGAAGAGGCGTGACCTCACTCCGCGAGACCGGGTCACGCCCCCGAACGCGGGCCCGATGAATCCGGAAGGGAGTTGAGTCGATGGCCTACGGACCGCACACGCCGCAGGATCGCGCGACGATGCTGGCCGCGATCGGCGTCGCCTCCGTGGACGACCTCTTTGCCGACATCCCGCCTTCTTTGCGGGCGTCGGGTCTGGATCTGCCGGAACCCGAATCGGAGATCGAGCTGTCGGACCGACTCCGCGGGCTGGCCGACCGCAACCGCGTCGACCTGGTCAGCTTCCTGGGCGCCGGGGCGTACCGTCACTTCGTTCCCGCCGTCGTGGATCAGTTGCTGCTCCGCGGCGAGTTCTACACCGCCTACACGCCCTACCAGCCCGAGATAAGCCAGGGCACTCTTCAGACGATCTACGAATACCAGTCTCTCCTGGCCGAGTTGACTGCTCTCGACGTCGTTTCGGCATCCCACTACGACGGCGCGACAGCCACGGCGGAGGCCGCCTTGATGGCTTGCCGGGCGACGCGTCGCCAGCGGGTCTTGATCAGTCGCGGGGTCCATCCGCACTATCGCCAGACCGTGTGCACGTACTTCGGTGGAGCGTCGCTCGTGGCCGACGAGGTCCCCCTCGTCGCCGACGGCCCGGCCGCTGGGACGACAGACCTTGCGGCGCTTGAGCGGATGCTGGCCGATGTCGAGCATCCGGTCGCGGGGGTGGTGGCGGCTAGTCCGAGCTTCCTCGGCCTCCTGGAGCCGATGGCGGAGATCGGCAGGCTGGCACACGCCGCCGGCGCGTTGTTCGTGTCCGTGGTGGAGCCGGTCTCGCTGGCGGTGCTGACGCCGCCCGGTGACTACGGCGCCGACATCGCCGCCGGGGAGGGGCAGCCGCTGGGCATTCCGCTCGCATACGGTGGGCCGTACCTGGGGATCCTGGCCTGCCAAGAGGCCCTCGTTCGCCAGATCCCGGGCCGGCTGATCGGCATGACATCGGACGTCGACGGCCGGCGCGCCTTCGTGATGACTCTGCGCGCGCGCGAGCAGGACATCCGCCGCGAGAAGGCGTCCAGCAACATCTGCACCAACCAGGCCCTTTGCGCCCTGACCGCGGCCATCTATCTGGCGGCAATCGGGCCCCACGGGCTCCGGGACGTGGCCGCGCTGGGGGCCGCTCGTGCCGCCGAGCTGGAGCGAGCGTTGGCGCAGGCTGGCGCGCCGCGGCTCCATACCGGCCCATATCTGAACGAGTTCGCCGTCAGAGTTCCCAATGCCCTTGAGATCCATAGGCGCCTCCTTGACCGAGGGGTCCTGGCCGGGATCCCGCTGGTCCGGGTCGAGCCCGCCGACGCGACACTCGCAGAAGCTCTTCTGGTGTGCGCCACGGAAGTCACCAGCCCGTCCGAGATCGACCTTTTCGGCCGGGTCCTGAGCGAAGAGATCGAGCGGGAACGACGGCTGAGTCCGGGGGCCACGGCTGGCAACTGGCCGGGCGGTTCGGCCGCTCGCCCCGCCGGGGAAGTGGCTCGATGACCGCTGCCGGCGATCGCCTCGGTCCCACGCTGTTCGAGCGCTCCCGACCCGGGCGCGGCGGCGGAAAGATCCCGCATCCGCCGAAGGATGCCCTCGCCCGTATCCCCGCCGCTCAACTGCGCGCGCAGGGGCCCAGGCTGCCGGAGGTCTCGGAGCCGGAGCTTACCCGCCACTACGTCAACCTCTCGCAGCTCAACTACGCCATCGACACGGGCTTCTATCCGCTCGGCTCGTGCACGATGAAGTACAACCCCAAGATCGACGAATGGGCGGCCCGGCTGCCGGGCTTCGCGTCCTTGCACCCTCTGGCTCCGGACGAACTGGCCCAGGGCACGCTGCAGTTGCTCTGGGAGCTCGAGCAGGCGCTCGCCGAGATCGGCGGCATGAAGGCCGTGACGCTTCAGCCAGCGGCCGGCGCCCAGGGCGAACTCACTGGCATCCTCATGGTCCGGGCCTACCATCACGGGCGCGGTGACTTCGGGCGGACCGAGGTCCTCGTCCCGGACTCGGCTCACGGCACCAACCCCGCTACCGCCTCGATGGCCGGCTTCCGTACGATCACCATTCCATCCGCCCCCGACGGCGGCGTCGACATCGCGGCTTTCACCGCCGCCCTCGGGCCCAGTACGGCCGCGGTAATGATCACCAATCCATCGACCCTCGGCCTGTTCGAGTCGCGCCTGCGTGAGCTGCTCGAAGCCGTTCATTCGGCCGGCGCTCTGGCCTACATGGACGGCGCGAATCTGAACGCCATCATGGGTCGCTTCAAGCCCGGTGAGGCCGGCTTCGACGTGATGCACATCAACGTCCACAAGACCTTCGCCACGCCCCATGGCGGAGGTGGGCCCGGTGCGGGACCGGTCGGGGTAGGGGAGAAGCTGATGCCGTTCCTGCCCTCGCCCCGGGTTCTTCGCGAGGCCGATGGGAGCTTCCGCCTGGAGAGGCCCGGAGAGCGGCCGCAGAGCATCGGCCGGGTGCGGGCCTTCGCCGGCAACGCCGGAGTCCTGGTCCGTGCGTACGCTTACATTCGCGCCCACGGCGCGCAAGGATTGTGCGAGGTGAGCGAGGACGCGGTGCTGGCGGCCAACTATCTCAAGACCCGCCTGACCGGCATTCTGGATGTGCCGTTCGAACGGCACTGCATGCACGAATTCGTGGCTTCGGCCGTGACCCTCAAGTCGGAGACGGGTATTCGCACGCTGGACGTGGCCAAGCGCCTCATCGACTACGGCTTCCATCCGCCGACGATCTACTTTCCTCTGACCGTGGAGGAGGCGCTCCTGATCGAACCGACCGAGACCGAGGCTCTCGAGACGCTCGATGCGTTCGTCGAGGCGCTCCGGCACATCGTCGCCGAGGCCCACGACGATCCGGAGTTGCTGCATTCGGCCCCACACGGCTCGCCTGTCCGGCGGCTGGACGAGACGACGGCTGCGCGCCAACCCAACCTCAGGTGGGGAACGATGACCGGAAGTCAGACGCCCTGTCCCGACTGAGCGCCGCGTCTCGTTTGACACTCCAATCCCGTCTGGGCATAGTCCGGTCGGATGACGTCCCGAGAGTCCGCCATGCCAGGGTGCGGTGATGTCGGTATCCGGCCGTCACGGGGGGCGCGCCGGCCACGGCACTCGGGCTGGGCTCGTCAGGGAGGCGCGCGGATGCGTCAACGTCTAGGCAGCGTGCTCACGGTTGGGCTCCTGGCAGCGAGCGCGTGTTCGTCGTCCACTGGCACGCTCCCGCCCGGGACGGCACCCACGCTGACCCAGAACACGGCCACTTCCGCTCCCTCGACGATGCCCGTGGCGGCCCTGCTGACGGGGTCGTCATACAAGGCCACGCCGGCCGCCGCCACCGGCGCCAAGATAGTTCTTGCCGAATGGCAGTATCCGTCAACGTTCGTTCCGTATTTCGGGCTACTCCGGGCCGACTCCGAGGTCACGGCGAGCATGTTCGATGGCCTGCTTACGGTCACTCCCGACCTGCGCTATGCCCCGGACCTTGCGCTGGACGTCCCGACCATCGACAACGGCGGCGTCGTCCTCAAGGGCGGCGGCATGGACGTGACCTTCAATCTGAAGCCCGGCATGCAGTGGTCCGACGGCCAGCCGATCAGCTGTGACGATCTCAAGGCAACCTGGACGTGGAACATGGATCCGGCCAACTCCGGCCTCGCCGGCGGCACCGCCGGCTGGGAGGATATCTCGGGCATCGACGGGGGGACCGGCACAAGGTGCGTGATTCACTACTCCAGGATTTACGAGGGCTACCTCGGCCTGATTTCGGCGGTGCTTCCCGCTCACTACATCACCACGGTCCCGGTGAAGGACGCTCACACAAAGCTGTATCCGCTGAACGATCCGAGTTCCGGCGTGTACAGCGGCCCGTACATCCCGACAGCCGCCAAAGCCCGCTCGCAGGTCACCCTGACCCCGAACCCTAACTGGGAAACCATCAGCGGCCACGCTCCCTGGCTTCAGTCGGTCACGTGGGAGTACTACGCGGACCCGGCCACGATGATCACCGGCTTCAACGCCGGGAGGTATGACGTCGGCCAGGGTCTTGGCAACGCCGACATCCCATCTCTGGCGGGCATCAACCCTAGCCAGACGGTGATCCACGACTCGCTGGCCTACGAACTCCTCGCATTCAACAACGCCGGCCTCAAGGACAAGTTCGGATCTGACGCCCCGATCATCATCGGGGCCATCAAACTCGCGACGGACCGCCAGGCCATCGCCAGCGGGCCGCTTGCCGGCAACGTTACGCTGAGCAACGACTTTGTCTCGCCGCTCGCCTGGTACTACAAGGACGTCGGTGGCTCCCTTACGGCCGATCCGACCTCAGCCTCCACGCTCCTCGCCAACGCCGGGTGGAGCAAGAACGCGGACGGCTACCTGTCGAAGCAGACCACGCTCCTCGAGCTGGCCTATTGCACGGACGGTTCGCCGGTCCGACTGGACACGCTCAAGCTCGTAGCCTCCCAGCTCAAGGCGATCGGCATCAAGGTGGACGTGAACACGAAACCGTCTTCTGATGTCTTCGGCTCCTGGACCGCCAGTAAGCCGGACACGCAGTGCAATCTCAGTCACGGCAACTTCGATGTGGCCGAGTTCTCCTACGCATGGTCTCCGATGGATCCGCTGCTTCAGTACCGTGCGTACCGGTCCGACGAGATCCCGGACAACCCACCGAACACCGGGGAGAACGTGACTCGGGTCAACATCCCTGCCCTCGACAAGGCGTACGGCACCGTCGAGGGGAGCGTGGACTTCGGCCAGATTCGGGATGCCATGTTCGCCATTCAGGATGTCTACGGCTCCGACAAGAACTCGTATGAATTGCCGCTGTACTTCCGCAAGGACGTCTGGCTCGTCGGTCCCCAGCTCCGCAACTTCACGGGCAACGCGACAGCTGCCGGCGGGGAGTGGAACATCGGAGATTGGTGGGTCGGCTGATGGTGATGACGGAGCCAGGCGACGCGCGGCGGGGCCGTCATCCGCCCGCCCGGCCACGAGACACGCCCGAACGGCCAACCCGGAACCGCGCCTCGGTTACGCGACCTCCGATCGCTGTGCGGATGCATACCCCGACGAGCCTTCGATCTGGCCGGTCCTAACTGGCCCATCCAGGTTGTTATGCAAGGTGTATCGTACGCGCGCGGGCGCTGGCGAAGCACCAAGCAAGCTCCCGCGAGCGGCCCAGAGAGCGAGTTTGGAGTCCCGGCCGCTCGCATCGCGCAGTAGTCACCTCACCTTCGCCGCGCCGTTAGGTTCGTCACAAGGACCGACAACGTGTGACTGGCCCGCTCCGCAAGCGTCCCGTGATACAGGGCACCTGCACCCGGAGAAGGTGGGCCGCCGACGCGAAGGTCCAGATCCATCAGTTCGAGGAGGTGCCGGTAGGACGACTGGTCACTCGATAGGGTAGCTATGCCGACGGCCGATTGACACCCCTTTGGCCCCTCTCCATAGTAGGGCGAGTGTCGTCGGCCTGGCACCAGGAGACGAGCCCTTCCTTGCCGCGGACCAGGTGTGAAAAGGCTGCGGTGGGGGTAGCCCGGGGATGCTCCCCGGAACCATGCGGATTGAGTTGGAGGCGGATGGATGTTTAAACGTCTATGTGGCGTTCTCGCCATAGGTGCGCTGGTAGCGGCAGGTTGCTCATCCAGCACGCCCACCAAGAAGATCGTCCTTGCCGAGTGGCAGTACCCGGATACGATCAACCCGTACTTCGCCCAGGCGGAGACGGATATCGAAGTCTCTGGCAGCATGTTCCACAGCCTGGTCGACGTCACGCCCGACCTGCGCACGATCCCGACTCTCGTCACCGAAGTGCCGACTCTCGCCAACGGCGACGTCAAGATGGTCGGTTCCGGCATGGACGTGACCTGGAAGCTCAAGTCGGGCATGCAGTGGTCCGACGGCAGCGACATCAACTGTGACGACCTCGCCGGCACGTGGAAATGGATCATGGATCCGGACAACACGGGCCTTGCCGGGGGCACCATCGGTTGGGAGGACATCTCCGGCGTGGATGGCGGCTCCGGCACGACGTGCGTGATGCACTTCAGCAAGGTGTACGAGGGCTATCTCTACCTCGTCGCGCCGCTGCTCCCGGCCAAGTACATCCAGAGCATCCCCGTCAAAGATGCTCCGACCAAGCTGTACCCGATGGACGACCTCAAGTCCGGCGTGTACGACGGGTCGTACATCCCGACCGAGGCTCAGGCTGACGCGCAGATCACCACCGTCGCGAACAGCAAGTGGTCCACGATCAGCGGCCACGCTCCGTACGTCGACCAGGTGATTTGGAAGTACTACGCGGACGCGGCGACGATGCTCCAGGGCTACAAGGCCGGCGAGTACGATATCGCTCAGGATCTCAACGACTCCGACATCCCGTCTCTCGCGGGCATCGATCAGGGCGAGCAGATCATCCATGACTCGCTGACTTACGAGCTCCACGCCTTCAATAGCAAGTCGCTGTCGGACAAGTTCGGTTCCGACTACACGACCATCGTTAAGGCCATCAAACTGGCGACCGACCGTGAGGCTATCGCGGCTGGCCCGCTCGGCGGCAACGTCGTCGTGACCAACAACTTCATCTCCCCCTTGACCTGGTACTACAAGCCCCTTGGCGGCTCGACGACGGCCGATCCGGCAGCCGCGACCGCGCTTCTAACGGGCGCCGGTTGGGCCCTCGGCTCAGACGGCTACCTGGCCAAGGGCGGCAAGACGCTCGAGCTGAGCTACTGCACCACCACCCGGCAGGTCCGCGAGGACACGCTGAAGCTCGTCGCTACACAGCTCAAGGCCATCGGCATTAAGGCCGACGTCACCGCTGCCCCGGCCGGCGATGTGTTCGGTGGCTGGAACGACGTCAAGGACGACACGAAGTGCAACCTCCAGCACGGCAACTTCGACGTGGCTGAGTTCGCATACGTGTCGCCTCTCGACCCGAATGGTGGATACAACGTCTACAACAGCGTTGGCATTCCCGATAACCCACCGCACAACGGTCAGAACATCACGCGGACCAACCTGCCGGCTCTTGACGACGCATACAATGCCGTCAAGAATTCGGTGGATCCGACTGTTGTCAAGGCCGCCATGTGGAAGGTCCAAGATATCTACGTCTCCGACCAGAATACCTACGAGCTGCCGCTGTACATGCGCAAGGATGTGTGGCTCGTGAAGCCGAGGATCCACAACTTCACCGGCAACCCGACCACGTCGGCCGGCGAGTGGAACATCGGCGACTGGACTGCCGACTGACCTACAGGATCTGCCGACAGACCTAGTTCTCGATAACGGGGAGGGCGGCGGGCCCGGCGGGCTCGTCGCCCTCTTGTACACACGAGCGAGTTCCATGCTTAAGTACATCGTCAGGCGCTTCATCCAGGCGGTCCCGGTTCTGTTCTTCATAACCGTCTTCACGTTCGCGTTGATGCACGTTCAGGGCAATCCGGCTGATCGGTTTGGCAACAACCCCAAAATCACCGTCGAGCAGATTGCCGCGTTCAAGCACCGTTGGGGTCTGGACGATCCGCTTCCGATTCAGTACTGCAAGTGGCTGGGCGTTTGCGGCGACAAGCCATTTCTGATCAACGCCCTGCCGCCGGCTCTGGGAGGCGGCGACAACGGCATTCTGCACGGTGACCTGGGGTACTCGATCTACGACGGTCGGTTGGTCACCGACGTAATCGCCCAGCGGATGCTTCCGACTCTTATCCTGACGGTAACGGCGTATCTGATATGGGTCACGATCGCGATTCTCGCCGGTGTCTACGCGGCAGTGAAGCGTTATAGCCTGTTCGACTCGAGCTTGACCATCTTCAACTACGTCGGCTACTCGCTGCCGACCTTCTGGCTCGGGCTGATGCTCATCACGTTCCTGTCCGTCCCTCCATTACGATGGTTCCCGGCCAGCGGGATGAACGACGTCTACACCACGCCGGCCTTCGGAACGGACAGCTACTGGGTGTTCTTCGGCCAGAACCCGTTCTTCGCCATTTTCGATCTGGGCCGACATCTGGTCTTGCCGGTCCTGACGATCGTCACCGTGAGTATTGCGGGCGATTCGAGATTCGTCAGATCCAGCATGCTGGACTCGCTCAATCAGGACTACGTCAAGACAGCGCGGGCGAAGGGCGTGCCCGAGCGGCGAGTCATTCTTCGACATGCGCTCCGCAATGCGCTACTGCCGGTGATAACGAACATCGGGCTGGAGATCCCGTTCCTGTTCAGCGGGGCCATCGTGACGGAGACCATCTTCGCCTGGCCTGGCATGGGCCGTCAGTTCATCGAGTCGGTCGGTCACACGGATTACCCGATATTGATGGGGATTCTCCTGATCGCGGCCGTCTCCATTGTTATGGCCAATCTCCTGGCCGACATCCTTTACGCGGTGGTCGATCCACGCGTCAAGTACGACTAGGACGACTCAGTGAATCAGACCCCTCATGTTGATTTCGAAGACTCGACATCGCCGGCCGACTTCGAAGTCGCCCTCGTATCACTCAACCAATGGCAGCTTGCCTGGCGGCGCTTTCGGCGGCACAAGCTGGCCATGTTCGGCGCGGTGATGTTCTTTACGATGGTAGCGATCGCCATTGTTGGGCCGTTCATCCTGCCGTACGAGGCGACGAACGTCCCATACCCGATGAAGTTCTGCCCGGGCACCACAATTTCAGCCAATCTCGGTTGCCCGCCGCTCAACGACGGCCACATTCTCGGCACCGTCGGCGGAACGCAGGAGGACCTGCTGACTCTGGTTGTGAACGGCGCGAGACTCTCGCTCACCATCGGAATCGGTGCCGCGATGTTTGCGTCGGTGCTGGGCGCCATCGTCGGTGGCGTGTCCGGGTACTTCGGCGGCTGGGTGGACACGATCCTCATGCGCCTGGTGGACGTCCTGCTGAGCCTGCCGCTTCTCTTCGTGATCATCGTCTTCGCCAAGGTGTTCGGGTACGGCGACTGGCGAGTGATCCTGATCGTATTTGGCGTGCTGGGCTGGCCATCCATCGCCAGGCTGGTCCGGAGCCTCTTCCTGACTCTCCGGACCGAGGTCTTCGTCGACGCCGCTCGAGCCGTTGGCGTGAGCGACATGCGCATCATCTTCCGGCACATCCTGCCCAACGCGATGAGCCCGATCATCGTCGTTACAACGCTCTCTGTCGCGGCCTTCATCGTGACCGAGGCATTCGTGAGCTACCTCGGGTTCGGCGTGAACGCCGCCTACCAGCCGACCTGGGGCAACATCCTCAGCAACGCGCAGACCGACATCCTCGTCGGCAACTGGTGGTGGCCGCTCTTCCCGGGCTTGGCCATCGTACTGACGGTGCTCGGGATCAACTTCATGGGCGACGGCCTACGTGACGCCCTCGATCCGAGGAGCCGCGAGTGAGCACAACGCCTCCCACCGTCACCACCACCGGCCTGGCCGATCCGGGCGCCGCGACGCCCGGCGACGCCCTCCTCGATGTCCGCGGCTTGCGGACCTACTTCCACGTGATGGACGGCACGGTCAAAGCCGTGGACGGAGTCGACTTCTCAATCCCTCCCGGCGGGACGGTCGGGCTCGTGGGCGAGTCCGGTTGCGGCAAGAGCGTGACCGCCCATTCGATCATGAGGCTCATCGACATCCCGCCCGGAGAGATCGTGGGGGGCGAGGTATGGTTCAACGGCCGTGACCTGCTCAAACTGCCAGACTCGGAGATGCGGCATGTTCGCGGCGGTGAGATCGCGATGATCTTCCAGGAGCCGATGACCAGCCTGAATCCGGTGTTCACGATCGGGGATCAGATCAGCGAGGCAATCCTTCTCCACAACGACGTCGACAAGAAGGAAGCCAGGAAGCGGGCCATCGAATTGCTCCAGGCTGTTGGAGTATCGGCACCGGAGCGTCGCGTGAGGCAGTATCCCCACGAGCTGTCTGGCGGCATGCGCCAGCGCGCGATGATCGCCATGGCCCTGTCCTGCAACCCGAAGCTGGTGATCGCCGACGAGCCCACTACGGCCCTGGACGTGACGATTCAGGCTCAGATCCTGGAACTCATCAAGGCGCTCCAGGCGCGGACCGGAACGGCGCTGCTGCTCATCACTCACGATCTGGCCGTCGTGGCGGAGACGGTCCAGACCATCGCGGTCATGTATGCCGGCCGCATCGTGGAGACCGGCACGGTCGACCAGATACTGCTCTCGCCCCAGCACCCCTACACGCAGGGTCTGCTGAACTCCATTCCGGGCGTCAAGAAGCGCGGCCGTGCCCTGTCCGTGATCAAGGGAGTCGTACCCAACCCGTTCCGGCTGCCGCCGGGGTGCAAATTCCAGCCGCGGTGTCCGTATGCGTGGGAGGCCTGCGTAGCCGCGGAGCCTGATCTCTTGCCGGCTCCCAACGGCGCGCTGTCGCGCTGCTTCCTGCATGCGCCCGAGGGCGCAAGCCGCCGGGACGCATTCGAGGAGTCGGTGGCAGCGACAATGGAAAGCGTTGGTGGCTGAGGTGACCGAGGCGTTGAAGCCAACCGCTCCGGCTCCCGCCGCCACCGGGACTCGGCCGGTCCTGCTGGAGACGACCAACCTCAAGAAGTACTTCCCAATCATGGGCGGGCTGCTCCGCCATCAGGTCGGCAGCGTCTACGCCGTGGATGACGTAA
This sequence comes from uncultured Chloroflexia bacterium, assembly GCA_963814125.1. Lineage (GTDB taxonomy): Bacteria > Chloroflexota > Limnocylindria > Limnocylindrales > CSP1-4 > Fen-1039. The sequence continues at coordinate 591,797 of CAWFBR010000010.1, read as the reverse complement.
GCCTCCAGATCTACAGGGGCGAGACCTTCGGTCTTGTAGGCGAGTCGGGTTGCGGCAAGACCACCTTCGGACGGACGATTCTCCGCCTCGAGAAGGCGACGGCCGGTTCCGTGTCAATGGACGGCCAGGACGTCCTGGCCCTGCGCGGCGACGCCCTGAAGAAGATGCGCCGACGCATGCAGGTCATCTTCCAGGACCCGTACGGCTCGCTCAATCCGCGGATGCCGATCAGCGACATCATCGGCGAGGGGCTTCTTGCCCAGGGCGACAAGACCAACGGCTGGAGGAAGCGGTCGATCCGCGACCAGCGCGTCGGCGACTACCTGGAAGCCGTGGGCCTGCGCCGGGACTACTCGCGGCGCTATCCGCACGAGTTCTCGGGCGGCCAGCGACAGCGCATCGGTATCGCCCGCGCTCTGGCCCTCGGTCCCGAGTTCGTCGTCTGCGACGAGCCAGTGTCCGCTCTGGACGTCTCCATCCAATCGCAGATCCTGAACCTGCTCTCCGACCTGCGAGCGGAGTTCAACCTGACGTACCTCTTCATCGCCCACAACCTGTCGGTCGTCCAGTACTTCTGCGAGCGCATCGGGGTCATGTATCTCGGCAAGATTGTCGAAGTGGCGGACACGGACGTTCTGTACGCGACTCCCCAGCACCCGTACGCAGTCGCGCTTCTCTCCGCCATTCCCGTTCCGGATCCGCGCGTTCGCACCAGGAGGCTGGTCCTGAAAGGCGACGTTCCGTCGCCTGCGAACCCTCCGTCGGGATGCCGTTTCCACACCCGCTGCTGGCTGAAGGAGCGCCTCGGCAATCCGGCGGTGTGCTCGACCGAAGAGCCGCCTCTCCGCGAGCTCGCCGGCGGGCACCTGGCAGCGTGCCACTTCGCCGAGCAGGTCACAGCCCAGGCGGTAGTGGAAACGGCCGCTGCGCAGTCGGTCATCGAGACCGCCGTCGACGTTGACTAGGAGTCCCCGTCATTCGGGGCTGGACCAGTGGCCCGATTTGATATCGCCGGCGAGACTTGCGAAGATCCACCTCGCCGATTGCGCAAATAGCTGACCGAACCGACGAGGGACCCGACTGTTGCTGTCCAGCTTGACAGTCGTGTGCACCGGGAGAGGGCAAACAGGATGAAGGGAGCAGAAATGAAGCGTCTGGCCTCGTTGCTCGCCGCTGCCGCCCTTGCGGCCTCGGCGTGTGGGAGCGGCTCGAGCACGCCGCCTCCGGGGTCAGTCCCCAAGTCCGGCGGCACCCTCTCGGTCGCGATCGGCGCCGACATGGTCTACGCGGACCCCGCTCTCGTAAGCGACGAGAGCTCGATGTTCGTTGCCAGCCAGGTGGTCGAGGGTTTGGTGGGCCTCAAGCCGGGCACGATCAGCGAGGTGGTTCCGGTTCTTGCCTCCGCCCTGCCGACGGTCAGCCCGGACGGTCTGGCCTACACCTTCAAGCTTCGCGCCGGCATCAAGTTCCACGATGGCACCGACTTCGACGCGGCGTCGGTGGGGTTCAACTACGACCGCTGGAAGGACTTTCCCAAGGGCGATCTGCAGGACCACGCCACCTATTACGCGGCCGCTTTCGGTGGCTTCGGCGATGCCTCGAACGTCGCCTCGGTGGAAGCGCCCGACAGCGCGACGGTCGTAATCAAGCTACGCGCCCCGCAGAGCAACTTCTTGCTGAGCCAGACCGGCCCGGCGTTCGGCATCCTGAGCCCCACATCCATTCAGGCAAACGACGGCAACAACCCAAGCCTGAGCAACAATCCGTATGCTCTCGGACAGGGGGGGCAGGGCAAGGCCATGGTCGGCACCGGGCCGTTTGCGTTCAGCGACTGGAAGCCCAACGACCAGGTGACTCTGGTGAAGAACGCCAGCTACTGGAACGCGGCGGGCCGGCCCTACCTGGATCAGATCGTCTTCAGGCCGTACCCGGACCCCGCCGCTCGACTCGAAGCCCTCCAGAGCGGTGCGGTCGACCTCATCGGGACGCTCGATCCCGCCACGGTCAACACGGTTCGGGCCGCATCCGGTCTCCGTGTCCTCCATTCGGGCACGTCCTGCACGACCGCCGGGATCTACATGAACAACGCGGCCACGATCAACGATCAGCCGAATCCCCTCGCGAACAAGAGCATCCGATTTGCTCTCGCCGCTGCTGTCGAGAAGCAGTCCTACATCAACGCTTTCTACGCCGGCGAAGGATCCGTGGCCGACAATTGGATGCCCGCGGCGGCCCAGTACTTCAAGCGGGAGTATCTTCCATCGCACGACGTCACCAGGGCACGGAGCTATGTGGCCCAATCCGGGCTAGCGGGCGCCGGATTGACTCTCGATCTTTGGTATCCCTCAGATGCGGCGACGGTGTCGCTGCCGGACCCGCACGGTCTGGCACAGGCGATTGCCGAGGATCTCCAGACCGTCGGGTTCACGGTCAACCTCAAGACCGAGGCGCTCTTGCCGAACTACGAGTCGGATCAGGCGAGCGGCAAGCTCCAGATGTGGCTGTCCGGGCGGACGTGCCTCTGGGGCGGACCTGACGACTTCCTCAGCACGGGTCTCTTCCGGTATGTCAACGGGGTCCCGAATCCGGAGTTCAACTACCTGAACGACGATCTGAACACAGCCATGACAACCGCCCTCTCGGCCGTCGACCCGGCCGTCGTCCAATCCAGCTGGTACAAGGCGCAGGATCTGATCGCCAACGACATGCCCACGCTCCCACTTCTCGACGCTCTGCGGCCGGCCGGCGCACAGGACTACGTCGTTGGTTTTGTCGGGTCCGGCAGCGGGATCGAGAGCCTCAGCTCGGTGTGGCTGAACAAGTAAGCTCGGGCTGGACCGGCGGGACTCCCACTGCGGTAGTCCAGGCAAACGGTCGCCGGCCGTCCGCTTCACTCTGTGGTCGCTTGTGACAACGCCGAGGAACTGGCATACGCTGTCGCCAATCACTTCACGACACCAATCCCGGGAGAGGTATTCGGACACAAAGTCGAGGTTCCGACGGGCTGCCCAACCAGTTGGCGTGCCTTCCCCGGGCAATGGAAGTGAAAGGAAAGGGAGAGAACATGAAACGTTTGGCTTCGCTATTGGCCATCGCTGCGCTCGTGGCCACGGCCTGCAGCAGCAGCAGCAGCAGTAACTCGCCGGCGCCGGCCTCCGGTGGGACCCTCGTGGTCGGGCTCGACGGCGACATGGTGTTCGCCGATCCGGCGCTCGTGAGCGACGGCAACTCGCTCTACGTCGCCGCTCAGGTCGTGCAGGGCCTCGTCGGCCTCAAGCCGGGCACGATCAGTGACGTGATTCCTGTGCTCGCGTCCGACCTGCCGACCGTCAGCTCTGACGGCAAGACCTACACCTTCACACTTCGGACCGGCATCAAGTTCCACGACGGCACCGACTTCAACGCGGCCGCGGTCAAGTTCAATTACGACCGCTGGAAGAACTTCCCGAAGGGCGACCTGCAGGACAACGCCTACTACTACGGCGCCGTCTTCGGCGGCTTCGGTGACGCCTCCAACATCGCCTCAGTCGACGCCCCGAACGACACGACCGTCGTCTTCACCCTCAAGGCGCCGCAGTCGAACTTCCTGCTCGCGTCCACCCTTCAGGTCTTCGGGATCGAGAGCCCCGCGGCCCTTCAGAAGGGCAACGCCGACACGACGCCGATCACCGACAACAAGTACGCCCAGGGTCAGCTCGCACAGGGCGAGGACATGGTGGGCACAGGTCCGTTCATATTCAAGGACTGGGTCCCGACCGACCACGTCACGCTCGTCAAGAACCCCAACTACTGGGATGCCGCTGGCGCGGCCCAGCTCGATCAGATCACCTTCAAGCCCATGGGCGATTCGACGGCCAAGCTCCAGGCTCTCCAGGCTGGCGGTATCGACCTGGCCTTCTCGATTTCGCCCCTCGATGTGACCACGGCCAAGGACTCCGGGCTCACCATCATCGACCGCGGTGAGTCCTGCAACCAGCTCAATCTGGACATAAACCAGAGCGTCGGTGGCACGCCGACGATCTACGCCAACAAGGACGTCCGCCTTGCGCTGGCCCAGGCCGTGAACAAGCAAAGCTACGTGGACGCGTTCTACGCCGGCCTCGGCAAGGTTCCGAGCGGCTTCATGCCGCCGGCGACCGCCGGCTTCAAGGCTGAGACCCTGCCGGCCTACGACGTCAACGCAGCCAAGGCCAGCCTCGCCGCCTCCGGCGTGACCGGCGCCGACCTCAACATCGACCTGTACTACCCCTCGAACGTCGTCCGGCCGTACATGCCGGATCCCAAGGGCATCGCCACGGCCATGGCCAACGACCTCACGGCCGTCGGTTTCACCGTCACCCTCAAGACCGAGGACTGGCACGGCGGCTACGTCAGCGACGCCACCAACGGCAAGCTGCCGCTGTATCTCTTCGGCTGGACCTGCGACTGGGCGGGCGCCGACAACTTCCTCTACACGGCCTGGTTCGGCTATCAGAACGGCGAGCCGAATCTCCAGTTCGGGTGGAAGAACGACCAGGCGAACGCGCTGATGCTGAAGGCTCTGGGCGAGCCCACGGTCGACGCGGCGAACGCGGACTGGGGCCAGGTCCAGGATCTCCTGGCCGCCGACATGCCTGCGGTTCCGATCGTCAACTCGACACCCCCGGGTGCCTATTCGGCGAAGGTCCATGGTTTCGTCGGTTCAGGCAACGGGATCGAGTACTTCAATACGGTCACCCTCTCCCAGTAGCCTCGATGCGGAGCTCGCTTCCGGGCGACGTTTCCGCGAAGGCTGACGGCCTCACCCGGCCCCAACGGGGGCTGTAAGATCGGCCCAATCACTCCCCCGGGGTCGAAAGACCCCGGGGGACCTTTACCACCGGAGGAATGCCTCCCTCGTGCTCAGGTTCATCGTCCGAAGAGTGCTCGGGGCGGTCCCGGTGCTCTTTGGCCTGTCGGTCATCCTCTTCTTGTTTCTCCGACTGCTTCCGGGCGGCGGCCCGGCCGAGGCGATCCTCGGACAGCACGCCACGCCGCAGCTCGTGGCCCAGATCAGTCAGACCCAGGGATTCGACAAGCCCATCTACGTCCAGTACCTGGATTACCTGGGTCGGTTGCTCCACGGTGATTTCGGCTCGAGCTTCATCGACGGCCGCTCGGTTGCCGATACTTTCGCGGTCAGATTCCCGGCCACCGTAGAGCTCACGATTGGAGCCTTGATCTTCGCCATCGGCCTGGGCATTCCGCTGGGCCGGATGGCAGCCCGACACCCCAACAGCTGGGTCGACGGCATCGTGACCGTCATCTCGCTGTTCGGGATCTCGATTCCGGTCTTCGTCCTCGGGTACACCCTCGTGTTCTTCTTCGGCGTCGAGCTGCACTGGCTGCCGGCTTTCGGTCAGATCGATCCGCGTCTGAACGTCCAACCAGTCACTCATCTCGCGATCGTCGACGCGATCCTGGCCGGCAACTGGTACGTCGTGGACGCCGTCTCACATCTGGTACTACCTTCGATCGCTCTCGGCTCCATCCCGCTGGCCGTGATCACGAGGATCACACGGGCTTCGGTCATCGACGTCAGCAACGAGGATTACGTCCGAACGGCTCGAGCGAAGGGCCTCACCGATCGGCGCGTCAACAGCCGCCACATCATGCGCAACGCCTGGTTGCCGGTCACGACGGTCATCGGACTCCAGGTCGGGACGCTCCTGGCGGGCGCCGTGCTGACCGAGACGGTCTTCTCCTGGAACGGCGTCGGCTCGTGGGTCGTCAGCTCGATCCAGAATCATGACTACATCGTCGTCCAGTCGCTCATCCTCATTTTCGCGACGATCTTTCTGACCGTGAACCTGATCGTGGACGTGGGCTACGCCTTCCTCAACCCGCGGATCAGGTACAGCTGAGATGGCCAGCCTGCCCGACACGGTCGAGGTCGTGCCTATCCGGCGGATCAGTCGGGGGCTGTGGCACGACGCCGCACGGCGCCTGATGCGCAACGGCCCCGCGGTCGTCGGAATCGTGTTCATTGCCATCTTCGTGGTGGCCGCCATCCTGGCGCCGATCATCGCGCCGTACAGTCCCACGGCCTGCGTGCTCTCGGAAGGCATACGCGGTCCGAGCCCGGCTCACATCATGGGCACGGATCTGCAGGGTTGCGATGAGTACAGCCGTGTCCTCTACGGAGCCCGGATCAGCCTGACCGTGGGCATAACGGCCGTCTCCTTCGGGCTCGTCGGCGGCGTCCTGATCGGGGCGATCGCGGGCGGGGCAGGCGGGGTCGTCGACGGCGTTCTGATGCGCATCATCGACGTCCTGCTCGCCGTCCCCGGTATCCTGCTCGCCATCGGCATCGTCGCCTGGTTGGGGCACGGGGAGATCCAGATCGTGCTGGCGGTCGGCATTTCCTACGCGCCCATCTTCGCCCGCTTGCTGCGGGGCAGTCTGCTGGCCCTCCGCGAGTCGGACTATGTCATCGCGGCCAGATCGATGGGCGCGTCGCCGGTGCGCATCCTGCTCCGCCACATGCTTCCAAACGCCCTCACCCCGTTGATCGTCCAAGCCACTCTTGCCGCTGCGACGGCCATCATCGACGTCGCCGGGCTGGGATTCCTGGGCCTGGGACCGGGTGACCCGCGAGTTGCGGAGTGGGGTGAGATGCTCACCGATTCGGCCCGATTCCTGCAGAACGCGCCGTACCTGATTCTGTTTCCCGGAGCCGCGATTGTGATCAGCGCCATCGGTTTCAACCTCCTCGGCGACGGCCTGCGCGAAGCTCTCGACCCACGCTTGAAGCGGTAACCGAAGATGCACCTTCTCTCCATCAACGACCTCGTCGTCCGCTTCCGTACTCATGACGAGAGCGTGTACGCGGTCAACGGCGTATCCCTCGACCTTGACGAAGGCGAGACCCTCGGCCTGGTGGGCGAGTCGGGCTGCGGCAAGTCCGTCACGAACCTGGCGGTCATGAGACTTCTGCCAATGCCGGCGGGCAAGATAGAGGGTGGCGAGGTCATCTTCGGCGGGCAGGATCTGCTGGCGCTCGACGAATCCGAGATGCGCGATCTTCGAGGCAAAGAGATCGCGATGATCTTTCAGGACCCGATGACGAGCTTGAACCCGGTTCTCACCATCGAGGAGCAGATGGTCGAAACGATCCAGGCGCATCGTCACGTCTCCAGGTCGGCGGCGCGGGCCCGGACGTTGGAGCTGCTGGACACTGTGGGCATTCCAGAAGCCGAGACGAGGCTGCGCGATTTTCCGCACCAGTTCAGCGGCGGCATGCGCCAGCGCGTGATGATCGCCATGGCGCTGGCACTCGAGCCGAAGTTACTCATCGCCGACGAGCCCACGACGGCCCTGGACGTGACCATCCAGGCGCAGGTGCTCGATTTGCTCCAGCGCCTCACCGCGGATCGCGGGACGGCCGTCATCCTGATCACTCATGACCTCGGCGTGGTGGCCGGCATGACGAAGCGCGTCAACGTGATGTACGCGGGCTATGTGGTCGAGAGCGCCTCCACGGCCGACCTTTTCGCTCGGCCGCGACATCCCTACACGGTTGGACTGCTGCATTCCATGCCGCGTCTGGACGCCCAGCCGGGAGAGCCCCTGATCCCCATTGAGGGCGTTCCTCCGGACCTCCGTCGGGCCCCGGTCGGCTGCCCGTTTGCGCCGCGGTGCGCGTGGCGCGTCGAGGCCTGTTGGACCGCCATGCCACCACTGGATCCGGTGGATGCGACGCCGGAGATCGTGACGAGCGGACCGAATCCCACGCACCGGATCGCTTGCTGGAATCCCGCGACTCCGGATGAAGCGCTCGCCGCCCGGCCTATCCGTACGGGCTTCGTGCCGGCTCCTCCGCCGGCCGAGTCCGGCTCATGACCGGTTCGGTGGGCGAGTTCTCCGCCATGCCAGGCCTCGCCGACTCCGCGAGCGCTGCCGATACGGGGCGGCCCCTGCTCGAGATAACCGACCTGAAGATGTACTTCCCGATCACGAAGGGAGTCCTGATCAGCCGCCACGTCGGTGACGTCCGGGCAGTCGACGGCGTCTCGCTCTCGATCAAGAAGGGGGAAACCGTCGGCCTGGTCGGCGAATCGGGTTGCGGCAAGAGCACCGTCGGGCGGGCCATCCTGCGCCTGTACCGCCCGACCAGTGGACACGTCGTTTTCGAAGGCGAGGAAATCACCACCTTCGAAGGTTCGGCCCTGAGGAGCGTCCGGCGACGGATGCAGATGATCTTCCAGGATCCGTACGCCAGCCTGAATCCGCGCATGACGGCTGCCGGGATCGTCTCCGAGCCGCTCGAGATCCACGGCGTGGGGACGGGTTCGGAGCGCCGGCAGCGGGTCCGCGATCTGCTTGCGACGGTCGGTCTCGACCCGGACTACGGCGATCGCTTCCCCCACGAGTTTAGTGGCGGCCAGCGCCAGCGGATCGGTGTAGCCCGAGCTCTGGCGCTCCACCCGGACCTGATCGTGGCGGACGAGCCGATCAGCGCCCTCGACGTTTCGATCCAGGCCCAGATCATCAATCTGCTGGAGCGGCTGCAGGGCGAGTTCGGGCTGACCTACCTCTTCATCGCCCACGACTTGTCGGTCGTCCGCCACATCAGCGACCGCATCGCGGTGATGTACCTGGGCCGTCTCGTCGAGACCGCGACCTCGCACGAGTTGTACGAGCGGCCGCTTCATCCGTACTCGGTGGCCTTGCTCTCCGCGGTGCCGATCCCGGATCCGGTGATCGAGGGTCGCCGCAGGCGGATCATCCTCACCGGCGACGTCCCAAGCCCTTCGAACCCGCCGGCGGGCTGCCATTTCCACACCCGCTGCTGGCTCCGGACACGGCTTGGCAATCCCGAGCGATGCGTTGCCGAGGCGCCCATCCTTCGCGAGATGTCGACCGGCCATGCGGTCGCGTGCCACTACGCGGAAGAGGTGGATGGATCCCCCGAGCAGGTTCTCCAGATCTCGGGCGAAGGCTCGGCCGGGTCCGTGACAACCAGACCGGCCACGTCGTCTGCTCCGAAATCGGGTGCTGTCCCGCCGCGGCCAAGCGCACTCCCGCCCAGCCCGAGCGCCCCCCAGGGACAGGCTCCGCGACGGCGGGACCGAAGCTAGACTCAACTCGTGCAGCCGCTTCGCATTGCCCTGGCTCAGCTGGCGCCGCGACTCGGCGTCCTCGAGGAGAACCTCGATCGCCACCGCGGCTTGATCGCCGACGCCAGGAACGCCGGCGCCGGCCTGGTGATCTTTCCCGAACTCGGCCTGACCGGCTACCAGCTGCAGGACCTGGCGGCTGAAGTGGCGATTCGCCGGAACGATCCGCGCCTCCTCGGTCTGGCGGCGGAAACGAGGGACCTGTCGGCGATCGTCTCTTTCGTCGAGGAGGCGGACGACCACCGGCTGTTCATTGCCGCGGCGCTCCTGGAGGACGGCGAGGTCCGTTTCATCCACCGCAAGCTGTTCCTGCCGACCTACGGCCTCTTCGACGAGCGTCGCTTCTTCGCAGCGGGGGATTTGCTGCGGGCGGTGGATTCTCGTCTCGGATTCCGCCTCGGCATAGCCATTTGCGAGGACTTCTGGCACATGGCCGTTCCCGAGACGCTGGCCCTAGACGGCGCGGAGATCCTGATCAACGTCTCCTCTTCGCCCGGGCGCGACCTGGCCGCGATCAACGAGGTTGGGCTGGGCACGGCGGTGTCCTGGCGTACGCTCATGCGGACGTATGCCCAGCTCACCACTTGCTTCACCGTCTTCTGCAACCGCGTCGGCATGGACGAGACGATCAGCTTCTGGGGCGGATCTGAGGTGGTGTCGCCGAGCGGCGAGACGGTCTTCAGCGCGCCTCTCTTCGACGAGGGCATGTACCTCGTCGATATCGAACTGGGCGACGTGAGGCGCGAGCGGATCGGCCTGCCTCTTCTGCGTGACGAACGGCCCGAACTGCATCTGCGCGAACTGCGCCGCATCCTGGCCGAACGAACCGAGATGGCGCTCGACCAGGCCAGCGCGCCGCCCGCCGAGCCGCGGTCGAAGACCAAGGCTCGGGGCTCGAAGTCGAAGTCTCAGGGCCGGAAGCCCGGGGCCCGATGACTCCCGACGCGAACGCCGATCCCGGACGTTCGGCGTCGACGCCGAGCCGGCTTTTCGAGCTTCCGCCGGAACTGGCCATAGATGCCGATGTCGCCCGTCGAGTCACCGTCGGCTTCATCCGGAACCAGTTGCGACAGGCCGGTTTCGACCGAGCCCTGCTGGGGCTCTCGGGCGGTATCGACTCCGCCCTCGTGGCCTTCCTCGCCGCCGAAGCGATCGGGCCGGAGCGTCTCCTGTGCGTCCTGATGCCGTTTCGGGCCTCCTCCGCGGAGTCCGTCGAGGATGCCCGGACGGTCGTCGAGCGGCTGGGTTGCGCCAGTGAGGTTGTTGACATCAGCGCCATGGTCGACGGCTACTTCGGGCGCGAGCCGGAACCCGGAGCGGCCGGGATTGAGGGCCTGGAAGCCAACCAGTTGCGCAGGGGCAACTTCATGGCCCGCCAGCGGATGTGCGTCCTGTACGACCGGTCGGTTACGTGGGGCGGTCTGGTCGTGGGTACCGGCAACAAGACCGAAGTTCTGATCGGCTACACGACGCTCTTCGGCGACTCGGCCTGCGCCTTCAACCCGATCGGTGACCTCTACAAGAGCCAGGTCCGCCAGGTCGCGGCAGCCGTCGGCGTGCCCGAGCAGATCATCCGCAAGGCGCCCTCCGCGGACCTGTGGCCCGGCCAGACCGACGAGGCCGAGGCCGGCTTCACGTATCCGGAGCTCGATCGGCTTCTCTTCTGGATGATCGACAAGCGTCGCACCGACGAGGAGCTGGCAGCGATGGGCTTTCCGGAGACCACAGTGGAGCGGGTCAAGCGGCTGATTGCGACGTCTGAATTCAAACGCCAGGTACCGCCCGTGGCCAAGCTTGGACCGCGGACCACCGGCGTGGACTACCTGTACCCGCGGCGGCGGCCCGGCTCGGCCCGGCGATGAGCGGCGCCGGCGTGGCCGGAGCGGCATCGGGCGGGAGTCTCTACGTCGTGGCCACGCCCATCGGCAATCTCGGCGACGTGACACATCGTGCCGTCGACGTGCTGCGGACGGTACCGCTCGTGGCGGCCGAGGACACGCGCCTCACGCGGCGGCTCTTCGCCCGTTACGAGATCCCCACTCACCTGGTCAGCTACCACGCCCGGAGCGGGGCCGGCCGGACGGGAGAGCTGCTCGCGCACCTTCGGTCCGGGCTGGACCTGGCCCTCGTCACGGACGCGGGCACGCCACTTGTCAGCGACCCGGGCGGGGAGCTGGTATCGGCCTGGGTGGGGGAGGGTGGCCGCGTCGTGCCCATTCCCGGCGCGTCGGCCGTGCTGGCCGCGCTGGTGGCGAGCGGAGTGGCTGCAGCCCGCTGGACCTTCGAGGGGTTCTTGCCGCGCAGCGGCAGGGAGCGGCGCGAGAGACTGGCTCGAATCGCCGCCGACGAGCGGGCGTGCGTCGTCTACGAAGCTCCATCTCGGGTCCCCGCCACTCTCGCCGACCTGGCCGCAGCGGCAGGACCGGAGCGCCGAGCGGCCATATGCCGCGAGCTGACCAAGCTCCACGAGGAGGTGGTGCGGGGGCCGTTGGGCGATCTGGCGGCGCGTGCTGAGGCCGGCGGACTCACGTTGCGGGGCGAGTTCGCGATCGTCGTCGAGGCGGTCACGGCCGCCGAGTCGGCGTCTCGGGCCGCTTCTGCCGGACCCTCGATGGAGGAGGGACGGGCCGAAGTGGCGCGTCTAGTCGGATCCGGAATGAAGCGCTCAGAGGCCGTCCGCCACGTGGCCACCGCCACCGGTCTCGATCGACGCGAGCTGTATCGACCGGACCGGGGGACCGCAACAACGCCCGGCTCTGAGTAGCCACGACGCGCTGATCCATGGACGCTCGTCGCCCACCTCGTCGCCTGGTCCGTGTGGACAACCGCCGTGCCGGCCACATATACAATCTGCATAAGGAGGTTCGTCCAAGAACCTCGGGAGTTGTCACGGCAGGGAGAAGGGTCAATGACTGGTAGGCTCCGAAACGGGTTTGCGCTGTTGGCGGCGGCTGCTCTCGTAGTCTCCGCGTGCTCGAGTTCGAGCGGCTCGCCGACTCCGGTGACCGGTTCTGCTCTCAAGATAGGCGTCGTCACCGACGTCGGCACCATCACGGACAAGAACTTCAACCAGTACTCGTATGAAGGTGCGAAGAACGCGGCGACGACCCTCGGGACCACGGCTGAGTACGTCGTGCCGAAGGATGCCTCCGACTACGCTGCCGACATCCAGGGCTTCGTCGACAAGAGCTACAACATCATCGTGACGGTCGGGTTCAACCTGGGCGATGCCACCGTCAAGGCCGCCAAGGCCAACCCGGACATCTGGTTCATCGCCGTGGACGTTGCCCCGTGCGTCGACGCCTCCGGTGCGCCGGACAGCACCTTCCAGTGCGCGGGCGACGCTTCGAAGCTGCTGCCCAAGCTGATCGGCGTCACTTTCGAGGAAGACCAGGCCGGCTACCTCGCCGGCATCGTTGCTGCCGCTGTGAGCAAGACCGGAACGATCGGCCAGCTCGGTGGGATCAACAACAACCCCGCGGTCGTCCGTTACCTGCAGGGCTTTGAGCTGGGCGCCGCCTCGTACAACCCCAACGTGAAGGTCAAGACCGCCTTCTTCTCCACCGGCGATCTGGGCAAGGCCTACGCCGACCCGGTCTACGGCAAGACCTTCAGCGCGCAGTTCATCCAGCAGCAGGGCGTTGATGTGGTCTTCCAGGTGGCAGGCGGCACCGGCAACGGTGCCCTCGACGCGGCCTGTGACGCAAACATCCTCGCCATCGGTGTTGATGTCGACGAGTACCTTTCCTACCCGACTGCGGACAAGTGCATCGTTACATCGGCCGAGAAGCATCTCTCCAGCGCCGTGAACCAGACGATCATGGCGATCTCCGGTGGCACAGCCGCCGGTGGCGTTTCCAAATTCAACGCCAACAACGACGGCATCGGCTACTCGCCGTTCCACAACACCGCGGTCACCATCCCGGCGGACGTCCAGGGCAAGCTGGACGCCGCTCTCGCCGCCATGAAGGCGGGCACCCTCAAGACCTGCACGGATAAGTGCGGAACCTGGACCGGCCAGTAACCGCCAACTCGTAGTCTTCTGAGCGGGCCGCGCCCCATGGCCGGCCCGCTCACTGCATCGGGTACCCGGCTAGCGAGGTCGCCATGACTGGAGAGGCAGCGGTCTCGGACGCTCCCGCGCTCGAGATGCGCGGCATCACCAAGCGCTACCCGGGAGTCGTCGCCAACGACCACATCGATCTCGATGTGCGCCGCGGCGAGATCCACGCCTTGCTGGGCGAGAACGGGGCCGGCAAGACGACCCTTATGAACGTCCTCTACGGTCTGGCCCGGCCGAACGAGGGGACCATCCTGCTCGACGGAACGGTAGTGGAGATCGCCGGGCCGTCCGACGCGATCGCCCGCGGCATCAGCATGGTCCATCAGCACTTCATGCTCGTGCCCGTGCTCTCGGTTGCCGAGAACGTCGTCCTGGGCGCGGAGACAATGGCCAACCGCCTCTTTCTGGATAGCGGTGAGGCGAACAGGCGCATCGCGGAGCTGGCGAATCGCTTCGATTTCGCCCTCGATCCGGAGGCGAAGGTTGGATCGCTGTCGGTGGGACAGCAGCAGCGGGTGGAGATCCTGAAGGCGCTCTACCGCGACGCGCAGATCCTCGTTCTGGACGAGCCGACCGCAGTGCTCACTCCCCAGGAAACCGATGAGATCTTCGCTCTGTTGCGCCGACTGGCCGCGGATGGGCGCTCGATCATATTCATCAGCCACAAGCTCTACGAGGTTCTGGCCGTCGCCGACCGAATCACCGTCATCCGGCGCGGCTGCGTGATCGGCGAGCGAAAGCCGAGCGAGACGACCGAGGCCGAACTGGCCGAGCTCATGGTCGGGCGCGAAGTAGAGCTGACCGTCGATCGGGGCGTGTCGCATTCCGGCGCGCCCATGCTCCAGGTCGAGGGCCTGCACGTTGCCGACGACCGGCGCCGGGAGGTCGTCCCCGACGCGACGCTTCAGATCCGGGCCGGCGAGATCCTCGGCATCGCCGGCGTGGCCGGAAACGGCCAGGACGAGCTGGTCGAGTCTCTGATCGGGCTCCGACGCCCCAGTGCCGGCAAGGTCATTCTTGACGGTCAAGACGTGACGGGGTTCTCGCCGCGGTCCATGAACGAGGCCGGAGTCGGCTACGTTCCCGGCGACCGGCACCGTTTCGGGCTGATCCTCACCTTCCCGCTGTACGACAACTTGGTTCTGACGAGCTACTACCGGCCGCCGTTCGCGCGTGGCTTCCTGCGTGAGGACGCGGCCGTGCTGGAGTCGGCGAACAAGCAGATCGAGCGCTTCGACATACGCGTGCCATCGTCCACCGTGGCGACCGCCACGTTATCGGGCGGCAACCAGCAGAAGGTGGTGGTGGCTCGCGAGTTCGACCGGCCGCTCAAGCTGCTCGTCCTGGATCAGCCGACTCGCGGCCTTGACGTGGGCAGCATCGAGTTCATACACCGCCAGATCATCGCCAAGCGCGATGCAGGCACGGCCGTGCTGCTCGTCTCCGCGGAGCTGGACGAGGTCATGGAGATCTCCGACAGGATCGCGGTCATGTATCGCGGCCGGATCGTGGCCGAGATGGACGGGCGCACGGCCGACAAGAGCCAGGTTGGACTACTGATGGCGACCGGCGGAGACAAGGCCACGGCAGAGGAGGCGACCGCATGAGCGCGACTGCCCCCGCGGCCAAGTCGCGGCCCTCAGCTCCGGCCTGGCTGCGAAGTCTGTGGATGATGCTGGCGGAGTCGGTGGTAGCGATTCTTCTGGCGCTCATCGTCGGCGGCATTCTCATCGCGGCCTTCAGCGGTCTGCTCCCGCGCCACAGCGCGTTCGATCTTGGCTTGCCGATCGCGGCCTACGGCGCGCTCTGGTCCGGGGCCGTGGGGTCGACGAACGGCATCACCTCGACGCTTGTCTACTCGACCCCCCTGATCCTGGCTGGTCTGGGAGTCGGCCTTGGCTTCAAAGCCGGGCTCTTCAACATCGGCGGCCGTGGCCAGTTCCTGATGGGGACCGTCGGTTCTCTCTCCGTGGTGACCCTCATCGGCGCCAGCATGCCCGGTTACATCACCATTCCTCTCGCTTTGCTGGCGGGCGCGGCCCTCGGCGGTTTCGCCGGTTTCATCCCCGGAGCACTCAAGGCGACCTCCGGAGCCCATGAAGTCGTGACGACGATCATGCTCAATTACGTCCTGGTTTTTACGACTTACTGGGCGATCAGCGGCCCGTTGCGGCTGCCCAACTCACCCCAGCCGATCACGGTCGACGTAAGCACCCAGAACGGAGCTCTGCCGATCGTCCTCGGACGCGACGGCCATATCGGCATCCTCCTCGCGCTGGTGGCCGTTCCGCTGGTCTGGTTCCTCCTGTATCGAACTACGTTGGGCTTCGAGCTGAGGACGGCCGGTGCCAACTCGGACGCGGCTCGCTACGCCGGGATGAAGACGCGGCAGTTGATCGTTCTGGCGATGACCCTGTCGGGCGCCTTGTGCGGCCTGGCAGGAGCGACCACGCTCCTCGGCGTGGTCCACCAGGTAGCGCCGGGCTACGACACCACCGTCGGTTTCGACGCCATCACCGTGGCCCTGCTGGGCCGATCGAACCCGGTCGGCATCATGCTCTCCGGCCTGCTGTTGGGCGGCATGCGTGCGGGGGCCCAGTCCATGCAGATATCGCCCGGCGTCCCGGCGGAGTTGGTCGACGCTTTGCAGGCAATCATCCTGCTGTTCCTGTTGATCAACGTCCTGCGCCGCTGGAGGGCGAGCCGGGTGCCCGGTGGATCGATGTCGGCA
Source organism: uncultured Chloroflexia bacterium (assembly GCA_963814125.1). GTDB lineage: Bacteria > Chloroflexota > Limnocylindria > Limnocylindrales > CSP1-4 > Fen-1039. The sequence continues at coordinate 575,866 of CAWFBR010000010.1, read as the reverse complement.
CCGGTCGAAACCGCCGACCCTGCCACGACCTTTGGGGCGGTTGCGCCATGAGCGGCATTCCGGGAACCCTCGACTCCATCCCGCTCCTGGGGATCCTGTTCCAGTTCATCGGCTACGCCATGGCGAACCTGGAGTTCATCTCCAACACCACAGTGGCGGTTGCCGTCCCGATCACGCTGGCTGCCCTGTGCGGAGTCCTGTGCGAGCGATCGGGCGTGGTCAACATCGGGATCGAGGGGATCATGCTCACGGCCGCCTTCGTGGGCTGGTTCATCGCGGCCCTTGCGGCAAGCGCGCTCGGCACTGGGACGCCGACGCCGTATTTTGGCGTCACGCTGCCCTTGCTGATCGGGCTGGTCGCGGCGATCGGAGCGGGAATGCTGGTCGCGCTCCTGCATGCCTGGCTGGCAGTTTCGCTCCGGATAGACCAGATCATCAGCGGCACGATCATCAACATCGGCGCGGCCGGCTTCACGGGGTACATGTACAGCTTGATCGCGTCGCAGTCCCTCGTGGGGGCCGGCAGCTACAGCAAACTTGTGGTTCCCAAGGACGTCGAGAGCCTGCCGATCGTCGGCTGGCTCATCAACGCCGTCGTCGGCCAGGGTCCAATCGGGATTACAACGCTCGTGATCGTGGTCGTGCTGCAGATCATGCTGTTCCGATCGCGCTGGGGCCTTCGAACACGAGCCACCGGCGAGCATCCGAAGGCGGCGGAGACCGTCGGGATCGACGTCGTCCGGCTGCGCTACCGGAACGTCGTGGCTTCGGGCGCCCTGGCGGCACTCGGCGGGGCCTGGCTGAGCATGGAGCAGACCGGCGGCTTCAACGCCGGGATGACTCAAGGCCGCGGATTCATCGGCCTGGCAGCCATGATCGTGGGACGGTGGACGCCCCTGGGGGCGTTCGGGGCGGCCCTGCTCTTCGCCTCGGTGACCGGCCTGAGCCAGTCGCTGACGATCTCGAAACCCACCGGCGACCTCGGCAGTCTCGTCGGCGGCGTACCCGGCGAGTTCTGGGAAGCTCTGCCGTACATCATCACCATCGTCGTTCTGGCCGGGTTGATAGGCCGGAGCATTGCACCCGCGGCGGACGGCCAGCCGTACGAGCGCGAGTCCGCGACCTAGGGCTCGGAGCCGCTTTCACGCACTGGGCAACAGCAGTTGGGCCTGCCGGGATCCCCGGAGCGCGTTCAATCCTCGCGGACGAGCGACGGATAGAAGTTGGCTTTGCCGGCTTCTTCCTTGCGGCGGCGCCAATCTTCGAGAATGACCACCGCCTCGTTGGCGGCGGCGACGGCCCGTTCCTCCGCACCGTTGTCGCCGAAGGCGTTGGTGATGCGGTTCGCGACAGCTCCGAGGACGGCGCCGCTGCGCATGCCGAAGAGCCGCGCCAGCACGAACAGGGCGGAGCACTCCATCTCCAGGCAGACGACTCCGGCCTTGCACAGATCCTCGACGAGCCCGTCGACCGACGACTGCCAGAAACCCCCGGTGACGGGCCGTTCCTGGCCAAGGTAGAAGGAGCCGACGCTGCAGACGATCCCAATGTGGTAGGGGTAGCCGAGCCGCTCGCAGGCCTCGACCAGGGCCATGTAGACCTCCGGGTCGGCGAAGGCGGGGTGGTCGAGCGGGAGGTACCGGTCCGCCGTGCCGTCGCGCCGTACCGCGGCCGCCGGCACGATCAGGTCGCCAGGCGCTATCTCCTCGCAAAGCGCGCCGCAGGTGCCGACGCGGATGATCGTCCGGCCGCCGATCGTGGCGAACTCGTGGGTCGCGATCTCCAGGCTCGGCGCGCCGATGCCGCTCGAGATCGCGCCGATCGGCACGCCTTTGAAGGTGCCGGCAGCGGAACGGTACTCGCGGTGATAGGCGAGCTCGCGGGCGTTCTCCCAGGTCTCCGCCATACGCAGGACTCGATCGGGATCCCCGGGCATGAGGACCGTGTCGGGCATCTGCCCGGCGCTGAGGTGCAGGTGGTACTGTGCTCCCGCCTCGTTGGTGGGAGCATCGGCGCGACGCTCGGCAGGGCCGCCGGGGGATGGTTTCCGTCCCGTTGTCGCCATCGGTCGTCTCCCTCCTGCGTAGCTTTGTGGAACCGGTTGCGTAGACGCTATCAATACTACCGGGGCAGCCTTCGCAGTCCATGGAGGGAGCGCCGTGACTGAAGAGATCGAGCGGCTCGACAGAACCGGGGCTGCCTCTCGTCTGGCCGAGTTCCCGGCCATGCTCGATGTGGCAATGCGAGCCCAGGCCAACGCGCGGGCGCCGTACTCGCGATTCTCCGTCGGTGCGGCGGTCCTGTCCGGCAGTGGCGCCATCTTCCCAGGCTGCAACGTGGAGTCCGCCTCGTACGGGGCCACGATCTGCGCCGAGAGAAGCGCTCTGGTGGCGGCCGTGGCCTCCGGCGAGACTTCGGTTCGGGCCGTCGTCGTCGTCACATCCACCCCGGAACCGTCGACTCCGTGCGGGATTTGCCGCCAGCTGATGGCCGAATTCGGCCCCGACGTTATCGTCCTGGCGGCCTCGAATGCCTCGGACGTGGTTCTGATCGCGACTCTGGGCGTCCTGCTTCCTCTCTCGTTCGGCGCCGCCAACCTCGACGAAGCGGCCAGATGAGCGGGCCGAGCGAGTCCGAGTCGTTCGTTCTCGGTCTCGAGATTCCACCGGCCGAGCAGCCGGGCCGCCTGGCAGCCCTCGAGAGCGCGATCCGGCTCCGGACGAGCCTTCGACCACGGGTTGGGATGGTCCTGGGCTCCGGGCTGGGCGGCCTGGCCGACGCCGTCGAGGTGGAGTCCGCATTCTCCTTCTCGGAGCTACCGGGCTGGCCGCCGGCCACGGCGCCAGGGCACGCAGGCCGCCTGGTCTTCGGCCATCTCGGCGGCGTGCCGGTGGTCGTGCAGCAGGGGCGCTTCCATCTGTACGAAGGCCACTCCCCGGGCTTCGTGGTCCAGCCGGTGCTCCTGATGCGTCGCCTGGGAGCGGACACGGTGGTGCTGACCAACGCCGCGGGCGGTGTGGACCCGGCCTTCGGCGCAGGGACGCTCATGGTCATCGCCGATCACCTCAACCTGACCGGCCGCCACCCCCTCACCGGGCCGAACGCCGATTCGCTCGGCCCGCGATTCCCGGACATGACCGCCGCATGGGATCCGGAGCTGAGGTCTCGCCTCCGCAGAGCCGGGGAAGCCGAAGGCGTGGTTCTCGCTGAGGGTGTTTACGCTTGCTTGAGCGGCCCCAGCTACGAGACCCCCGCCGAGGTGCGCATGCTGCGGACCCTCGGGGCCGATGCGGTCGGAATGTCCACGGCTCTCGAGGCCGTGGCGGCGCGTTGGACCGGACTCAGAGTGTGCGGCGTTTCGCTCGTCACCAACCCTGCGGCCGGTCTCTCGACTTCGGCCTTGAGCCACGCCGAGGTACTGGCCGAAGCTGCGTCTGCGGGTCCGCGGCTGGCCCGGGTGCTGGCCCGCTTCGTCGATGGTCTCGGAGCCGGCTGAGACGTTGGTGGGGCGCCGCGCCGTGGGGGGAGGGGACGGCGCCCCGAGGTGAGCTACGCCAGGACGAGGGCCTGCTCGTCCTCGTCCGAGGCATCCGCGCCGGCCGCGGCGGCGGAGTCGTCCGCCGATTCGGAGGCGTCGTTGACATCGCCGTCCAGCGAGCCGGGCTCGCCGGAGGCGACAACCTGGCTGTTGAGCGACTCCGCCTCGTAGTCGCGCTTGCGGCGGCCCGAGAGCATCTCGACCGTCGTGGCGACGATCTCTGTCTTCCAGTGGCGCGCGCCCCGGTCGTCGTCCCACTGCCGGGTCTGCAGCCGGCCTTCGACGGCGACCTGCTGGCCCTTGCCGAGGTACTGGCCGCAGACCTGGGCAAGGCGGTCCCAGACCACGACATTGTGGTACGACGTGGAGGTTTACAATGGGCGCATGAGGAAACCCGTCGCGTACCTGAGAAAAAGCCACGTCAACCCGGCCCTGAGCCACGTCTCCTGGGAGATGCAGGAGACGGAGGTCCGCACCCTCGCCGGGCGGAGAGGCGACGCCGACCTGGCGGTGATGTCCGACTGGTCCAAGAGCGGCAGGGAGGCCAAGACCCGGCTGCGACCGGAGTACCTAAGACTGAAGGAGATGGTCGCCGCTGGCCAGGTCAGTGTCGTCTACTCCTACTCGCTCTCTCGGCTCGCGCGGTCCACGCGTGAACTGCTCACGCTGGCCGAACTCTGCGCCGCCCACAAGGTGCCGATCCGGCTCTGCAAGGAGGGCGACCTCGACTTCGGATCGAGCCACGGCAAGCTGTACCTGACGATGTTGGCCGGGGTGGCGACCTTCGAGGCCGACGTCAGCGGCGAGAGGATGACCGACGCCGTCCGGGCCCGGCGCGCCCGCGGAGACTCGCTGGGGATCGCGCCCTACGGCTGGCAGATCGTCGACGGCCGCCGGTCGCCGAACCCGGCCGAGCCGATCCAGCCGCTGATCGACGCCTTCCAGAAAGCGGGCTCGGCGTTCGGCGCGGCGCGGCTGCTCAGCGCCTCCGGCCTGCGCACCAGGCGCGGCTACCTCTGGAGCGCCAAGACGCTGACCGAGATCCTGCGGCGGGAGGGCGTCATGGTCCAGCACTACCGGCGGCAGGGCGCGAAGGCGGAGGCCGACTGGGTGCTGTACCAACTCATCACCTGTCACTGCGGGGCCACCCTGACGCCGTGCGACAAGCGCGGGCCTCGACTCTGCTGCTACCGGGCGCGCGTCGATACGGACCACGCCCGGCCCTTCGGGGTCGCAAACTCCAAGATCATGCCCGCGCTGATGGCCGAGGCCGCCCGCCTCCGGGCGCCTTCCGCGGTCGAGGTGGCGGCGGCGGGCACCGAGCGGCGCGAGGCGCTGTCGGCCAAGCGGTCGAGGATCATCGACTCATACGCGGACGGGGCCATCGGCAAGGCCGACCGGGACGCGCGGCTGCGCGACGTGGACGAGGCCCTGGAGAGGCTCGACGCCGAGACCAGGATCGTGGACCTCCCCGCCGAGGTCGACTGGACCTGGCCGCCGCGTCAGCTCAACGCGGTGCTCCGGGCGATCTGGGAGAGGGTCGAACTCGGGCCGGATCTGCTGCCTGTTCGCTTCGTCTGGCGGGTCCCGGAGTGGCGCGCGGACTGAAAACGTGTTACTGCCCAAACATTGGCCGTACAATATCTCCATCCCCTGCGGAAAGGGGTGGCCTCGGCCTTAGAGCCGAGGGGCGACCTCGGGGCGTCACTAAGGGGACGCCAGCGACAAGGGCCGAGGTCGAAGCGCGAGACACACAAGTCCCGTGAAGGGGCACAAGCGACTTCCGCGAGCTAGGACCTGGGTCAAGGTCAAAGGCCACGGTTAGCGATCCTCTGATGAGGTGAGCCCCGTGGCTTCTTCGTACCCGTCGCGTCTCGGCGACAATCTCTGCCCCCGCTGCCGGAAGCGCCCCCGGTACCGGACGCCCAACCAGACGGACGCCTACTGCAAGCTCTGTCGCCGGGAGTACACGGCCGAGCGCGCGGCCGACCGGGCGGCTGGCATCCCTCGCGTCGTCCGCCTCGGCCAGTGCACGCCGGAGCAGCGGCGCCTGATCGTGGCGATCCTAGACGCCAAGAAGGCGGCCGACTCGCTCGCGGCCCTGAACCCCGCAGAGCGCGAGATGGTCGAGGGCGTCGCCCGGGTCGAAGAGAAGATCCGGTGAGCGACCCCCCGGCGCGGCGCGCGGCCTCGCCCTGCGACATCTCCGGCTCGACGCGCTGGGACGTCCCGACCCAGGCCTGGGTCCCGATCGACCGGGCCCGGCCCGAGCCGATCACCATCACGGCCGCCGAGCTCGACGCGATGAGCCCCGAGCAGGCCCTGTCGGATGATCGCGAGGCGTACGCGGCCGGGCGGCTCGCCTACGACCCGGACGCCCCGGAGAAGACCGAGGACGACTACGAGCCGATCCCCGAAGGCGAGTCGTACTGGAAGGACGTCGTCCTCCCGAGGTGGAAACTCCAGCGCGACCTGGAGCGCGGGACCATGACGAGGGCGCAGCTAGTCGCGGTCGCGAGGCTCCTTCGATTGGCGAGGCGGCGGCTCCAGCGGGACGGCGATGCGACGCCGCCCGAGGACTACCTGTCGAGGATGGTCCTCGACTGGTCGCGGTGGGCCCGCGGTGAGGGCGCGGTTCCGGCACGAGACGCCGTGCCACTCTCCGCGGTCCCGACCGAGGAGCCGAAGCCGCTGCTACTCGGCTACCTCGACCCGGACGACCACACGATCCTGTTCGGGGACGGCGGCGTGGGCAAGGGAATCGTCGCCGCATGGTTGGTGGCCCGGCTCAGCCTCGACCGGCCGGTGCTGCTGCTCGATTACGAGCGGCACGCCCGGTGGGAGTGGAGGCCGCGCGTCGAGCGGTTCGGCGGCGACCTCGACAACGTCTTTATCACGCAGCCGGAACGCCCCATCTGGGACGCCACTGAGGACGTGCTGAACGAGGTCGCCAGGTTCGGGGCCGAGTACGTGGTCGTGGACTCGGTCGGGTATGCCTGCGTCGGCCAGGAGGTCGAGAAGTCGGCCACCGCCATCCGGTACTCGGAGGCGGTGTCGAGGATTGCGCTGCCGACGCTCTCGCTCGCCCACACGACGAAGGCCGACGCCGACCCGAGGCACCCGTTCGGCTCCGTGTTCTGGAGCAATGGCGCCCGCGTCACCATCGGCATGGCGGGCGAGGGCGACGCCCGCGTCCTGACCAACAAGAAGACGAACCAGAGGGCAGCGTTCGCGCCCGTCGCGATCGACTGGACGTGGACGGACGAGGGTCTGCCGCCGACCCTGGTCGAGCGGCGGCTACAACTCACGCTCGCTGACCGGGCGTACGTCGCCCTGAGTCCCAACCTGGCTCTCACGCTGGAGGAGATCGCGGCGGCGGTGAACGCCGACGGCGGGCAGCCGACGACGTGGGAGAGCGTCGGGAAGGCGGTCCGCCGCGACGCCGCGAGGTTCACGAACGACGGGGCGAGACCGGCCCGTTGGAAGCGCGCAATCGTGGTGAATCGTGTCCCACAAACGGAGCGCTGAGAGATGTCCCACTCGCGTCCCAGTTGTGTCCCACTTACGCGCGGACCGTATCCCAAAGGCGTCCTGGTGAGGCTGTGGGACAACGGGACCACTCTAGGGGTCCCCGTTGTCCCACAGCGAGCGCCCGGAACGGGGCCATGCGGGATCGCCCGGGCGCCTAGGTTCGGGTCGGTCGCGCCATCGAGTGCCCCGGGACGGATTGCGCCTCTCCGTGGCCCTAGGCGCGCCACGGCGAGCGCGACGGGGGCGGCGGGCGACGCGAAGGAACCCCGGTCAGTTGACCGGGGTTCCTCGCCGGGTTCGGCGGCGTCGCCGCGGCGGCGGTTCGGGCGGCGGCGCTCGCTTTCGCCACGACGGCACGGGCACCCACTTGAACACGACCACCCACACGACGATGGCGAGCGCCCAAGTGGCGAGCGGATCGGCGGGCATCAGGACTCGGCGGCCTTCGGCGCGGGCGCGGCCTTGGGCATGGACTTGGCGGCGGCGAGGATCAAAGGCTTGGCGGCCTCGAAGCGCGTACGACTCCATCGGTCGCCGGTCGGGTTCTGGACCGTGGCGATGACGGACGTACTGACGCCCACGGCGGAGGCGATCTGCTTGCGGTTCAGGCCGGTCGAGGCGAAGAACTTGGCGACCTCGCCGGGGTCGGCCTTCTCGACGGTCTGCCGCGGTGCCTTCGAGCCGCGAGCGACGGCGGCGTCTACGACGGCGAGCACCTCGGCGGGCGCCTTGAGGTTCGCCTCGCGCCACGAGGTAAGGACGGCGACGCGCGGGTCAGGCGTCGGGACGGCCGCGACCTTGGGCGCCTTGGCGGCCTTGGCGGTCTTGGCGGTCGGCCGGATGACCTGCGACGGGTGGCCGTGTCGCTCGACGTTCTGCTTGGCCTTGAGCGCGTCGGCGTGGGTGGCGCGGGCGGCCTCGACGGTCGGATCGGTTGCTTGCATGACGTGGTCCCTTTCGTCTCTCGCCACCCGTTCGGGTGGTCTAGAGCAATCCTTACCGGACCACTTAGTGATGTCCACGGCGCGGGATCTCGCCTGGTGCCATGTAGGGCGATCTCTGACGCGGTTTCCGGGAGGCGTCGCCTGCTCGGGCCGACGCGGGGAAGTCGCTCTCCGTGGCGCTAGGACGGCGACGCGCGGTCGCCGATACGCCGGCATGGAGGCCCCGGGTAGGGGGTCAGTTTCGAGCGTGGGTAGGGGTGCAAGCCCAGCCCCAGCACCACGCACGCGATGCCACAACGGGAGCCGGGGTTGCGCGCGAAGAAGGTTCCAGAAGCCGACCCCAACGCAAGAACACGACGCAAGTCATCGCCCCAATCGTGCGCCGACTGGCGCACCGAAGTCCAACCCCTAAGGAGGAGCAAGTGAAAACGGAGACAGTCACTCACGAGGAAACAGTGGTTAGCGGGAAAGGGCCAGACCGACGGCCTCTGGCCTTCCACGAAGCCGGTCACGCGGTCGTAGCCTGGGCACTCGGGGTTCCCAACAAGGTCGTGTCGATCCGACCCGGCCTTGGTCACGCGGGCGTGACAAGCCACGACCCGGTCGGGCCGAGGACGGATTTCGATCTACGACCTTGGTGGGAGAGCCCAGACACAGCCCGGTCCGTCGGGCGACACGTCGCCATCTGCCTCGCCGGCGCGGCGGCTGAGGCGTTGTTCGTCCAGTACGAAACTGCGGTGCCGATCCCGGACCCGTCGTCGATCCAGGGCGACCGCGACGCGGTCGACCGACTGGCACCCGACGCCAGGACGCGACTGCTCGCGACTGAGGCGGAAGCGGGCCCAAGAACCGATCTGGACTCGGCCTGGATCGTCGCTGAGGGACTCGCAGGCTCCCAGGAAGAGGTCTGCGCGTTCATGGCCTTGATGTGGGCCTCGACCTACCGGCTCGTGAATGAGAACGCGGACCGGATAGCGGCACTCGCTCGGGCGCTACTGGTCACGTCCTCACTCGACGGACAGTCCGTGGATCGCATCATCGCCGAGGTGGGGCGATGACGGCGAAACCACCAATCTCCGGGCGATGGGTCGCTCTCGACTCGGCGGTCGTCGGAGAGGCAGCCACGGCCATCAGTCGAGGCGCCGCCTACGACTGGAACCACCCAGCCGTGCAGACCGCGCCTAGTCTGTTCGCCCCCGCAGACCTCTCAGCCCGACAGTTGGCGGCGGCCATGAAGGCTCACGAGGCCGCGCAAAGGGCGGCGCCGGATGCAAAGAAGCTCTCCCCAGGGCCCGGGGTCGTCCGCTGCCGGCGCGTTCTCAGAAGCGCTCTCCCCGACGGGCCAAATCGGCAAAAACGGTGGCTCCAGGTTCTCCCCGGTCGGTTGGTTCTTGCTGACGAGTGGTTCGTTACACGATGGCCCGCCTACTTCGAGCCGAGCGGCAAGGACATTCCTTCGCCATAGACCTTCCGCGAGCTTGCCGCAGCGGCTCGCCAAACACACGAGGACGCTGGCAGCCATCGGCGTCCCCCAGCTCGATCAGCGGCTCCTTCCCGCCGGGTCGAGAACAGAGGAAGCCTCGTCTGTTGCCACGGACGAGGCTTCTCTCTCGGCCTAGGTCGGGCGGCGCGTTCTCGTTCGACTGGGACCGCCTCGAGCAGGCCCTCGGCCCCCGTCCCGCTGGTCGCCGACGATCCCGGCCCGCTGCCGGCCATTCGAGCAGGCGTCTGGGGGCCATATCGCCCATCGGCCAAGTCGTACACTGCGTCTCTAGAACAGTGACGCTGATCTGAAGGGGGGCCGCAGGATGCCGCAAGAGCCTGAGCGCCGCCAATCAGTTTGGGGCGTCGCTCGAGGCGTTCTCGGCTTCTCTGCGGACCTGGGCGGTTTCTTGGGTCTCGTCCTTGTGATCGTGCCGGTGGCGGCCGCAATCGGATCGCTGCTCGCCGGGTATGGGCCGATTGCCGCACTTAGCCTGATCGTCGTCACCTCCGTGGGGCTCAACGTCTTTATGGCGTATCGCTTGCTTATCGCCGGCGAGAGGATCGATCGCATCCGGGTAGCTATGGAGGCGGCCGTGAACCAAGCTGCCTCATCCGCGTCCGTGACCGTGCTCCAAGCTGCCCCGCCCGCGTCCGTGACCGTGCGCCGAGCTGCCTCATCCGCGCTCGCGGTGATTGACCTGTCCGCAGGATGGCTGCGGGACCCTGAGGACTTCGGTACGTTGGCCGAGATCACAGAAGCGCAGTTCGATGAGGCGTTCCGCCGAGTCGAGACTGTCGCGCAAGATCTCCTCGGAGAGGACGCGGTGATCGTCTTCGATGGCTTCTACGCCCAGGTTCGCCCTGGTGGGTTCGGCTCGTTTCGCGTTGAAGGACACAGCCAGATTGGCGAGAAGGGCGGGACCTTCCTAATGCGCCGGCCAGACTCGCAGCCGTCGGTCGCGTCTCTACGCCGGGAAGCCACGAGTCAGATTGGGAATCCTGTGCCGCGACCCTGGCGGGTTGACTACAGCTGGAAGGATCTAGTCCGGAGAGTGTGGGAGAAAGAGCGGCCATGCCGGGGGGATTTCTGGCTTTACTTCAGCGGAATCGTCGGACCAGGGTGGCACTTACGTGTGAGTCAAGTTCGCGACGGCGTATCTGAGCCAACCAAGTCGTACGTCCTGCGCGGCACAGATCTGATTGTGACATCTGGGGCGATCAGCTAGGGCTCGCCTGCTAACTGGCGGCTGCGTGGCGTCTATTAACTCGGGGCTACTACCTCGGCAAGGGCCAGCAGGTCGCCGTCGAAGGTCGGCTGCAGACCCGCCAGTGGGACGACGATCGCGGAGCGCGCTAGTGTCAAGTTATGCCCATGGGTGGCGTCACCGATTGCGGGCGTCCGGCCTCTCGAACGGCGACCGATAGATGAGGCGCGAGGACATCTCCTGGTAGCTGGCGTGTAGCTTGACCAGGCGGTCCAAGGGGTCGGCGTAGTACCGCACCCGCTCGGGCTTCATCGTCGCGGGATCCACTCGGGGCTTGCCCCACTTCGGACGTGAGCGACCCCGTGGCGTGTGCACCGTATCGATCCGGTCGAACATCGTCGGTCCACCGCCCAGGAACCAGAAGTGCTCCGATGCGAGGCGGGCCGCCCGTATCTCCGCCTCCACGTCGGACCATCCGCTCAGCCCGAGGCGCGGCGCTCGGCGCGTCATCCTCGCGAAGGTATCGAGTTCGGCCGCCGCGATGGTGATGACGTACAGCAACGCGAGCTCGCTCGCGTAGTGGTCGAACGAGGGCATCCGGTCCGGGTAGTTGCGACCGTGGACGGCCTCGTAGCCGCGCTTCGACGGGTGAGCGAAGCCGCTCAGGAAGGCGTAGTGAACCTCTACCTGTACGGCTTGGATCCCAGGCAGGAGGCGGTTGACGCGCAGCGCCAGAAGGACCTGCTCATGCGTGAAGTGGCGGCGCCACTCTGAGGCAGCCTCGGCGGCCCACTCCTCACGGTCGGCCCTGTTCCAGAAGGGTCGGGCCAGTCGCGAGGCGTGTTTCTTCCCGCCGGTGAAGGGGTCGAAGTCGTGGAAGTAGTACGGCGAGATGGTCTGACCGCGGCCCTTCTTCGAGCGAGTGCTGTGGTAGCCACGGCGCACGATGTGCAGGCCCTGGTCATCACGGAACCACGTCGCGATGTCAGAGTCGCCAGCCTGCACGGCTTGGAGTTTCGCGTCCCACTCGGGCATGTCGGTCTTCTTCACGCCCGGCACCGTCTCGACGCTTCGATTGGCCAGGAAGATGAGCCGGTCCATGAGGTGGTGCTCGAGGGCCGCCCGCACGACGACGAGCGCGCTCGGGTAACGGCAGGCATCGCTCAGGGTCAAGACGGCTCGGAGGTGGTCGGACAGCTGTCGAGCGCGCCTGGCGTGGTCCATGTGCTGCATGTGCTGGGTCCCGCCGTGGACGCTGATCCCCTCCAGCCCTTCGAGGCGTTGGAGCATCCGCTCGGCGTGGGCGGGTAGCGTGTCGTGATCGTCGGCCTTGGTCATCAGGGGCAATGGTAGAGACCCCGGCACGGCGGAGATAAGCCGCAGATGATCGCTGGCCGCTACGGTGTCACCGGCCTCGCTCCGCTCAGCGCCGACGATCCCGCAGACGTGCGGCCAGTCCTCGTGCTGGCGTCGGGGCCGCGCTCCGCGCCCGGATGCTCGATCTCGGCCACGTCCGACCAGACCGTTCCGGGCGAGGCGGACCGCCGGGACTCCCAGCGGCTTCGCGACCTCGCGGCGGTTGGCTATGCTTACCTCATGCCTGACTTGGGGAGCGCTGTTGACTCGGTCGTCGCCAAGACGAAGTCCTATTCGCCGGGGGCTTTCAACGAGCAGAACACCTGCGCTGTGCTCGTCGAGCCCATCTTGGCTGCCCTCGGGTGGGATACCGGCGATGTCACTTGTGTCGACCGGCAGTACAAGGTCTATGACGGGACGCGGCTCGACTACGCGCTGAAACTGGCCGGGAAGCCGATCCTCTTCGTCGAAGCGAAGGGGCTAGAACAGTCCCTCGACGATGCGAAGTTCATTGCGCAGACCGTGAACTACGCCAACAACGAGGGCGTGCTTTGGTGCGTCCTGACGAACGGCCTCGTGTATCGGGTCTACCGGACGAATGAACCTGTACAGATGGTCGAGAAGCTCATGCTGGAGATCGATCTAGCTGAGATCACCGAGCCGTCGAGTCGAGCCGCAACGCTGGAGAACCTCGGGAACTTGTCACAGGAGCACATTGCGGCAGGAGTCCTCGACCGGATTGCCGAACTGGTATTCACTGGCGGGAGGGTCCGTGAGGCGCTTGAAGGGTTGCTGCAGAAGCCGACGGTGGCTTTCCGAAAGGCCCTTGAGCAGTCCATGCACGAGTCCGTGGATGCCGGGCGCCTGGACCGGATCCTCGGCTACTTCTCAATCCAGCAGCGGTCGCCGAACGCGTACGCGATGCCGCCAACGTCCACACTCGGTCCTGAACCCCCCGCGGGCCCGAGGCCTCAATACGGCAAGGGCGATCATCTGGACGGTAAGCCTACGGCGATCATTGACCTCTTCAATCAGGTCGAGGACCGGGTCAGGGCGCTCGGAGATGTGCGTGAGACGTTCACGAAGATGTACGTCAACTTCTCAGCGCCCAAGCACAGCTTCATGACCGTCTGCGTGGTGCGGGACAAGATCTACCTCTACTTCAGCATCCCGTGGGGAGAAGCACCTAAGCCGCGCGCTGATCGGATGCGCGATGTCGCGCAGATCGGCCACTACGGGATGGGTGATACCGAGTTCATCCTGTCGAGCGCGGATCAACTCGACGACGCCCTCCTACTGGCCGCCGCCTCGCTTGAGCGCAACCGGCCGAAGACCTAACTGCCTGGCCGAAGTGTTCCTGCCGCCCGCTGCGGGTCTGGCAGTCGGGTCTCACTCCGCCCTTGGAGGCTCGATCTCGGTGACGTCCGACCAGTGCGCTCCGGGGCGTTGCGGCTCTATCCAGGAAGTAATTGACGGATGGCGCTCGCTACCGTCTCAAATAGCATGCGCGCTTGCTCGGGACTGAATGCGGCTGCGACGACCACGCTCCAAAGCATGCTGAATGCGACCAAACGCCACTCTCTCCGGCCGGATCGACCGGCCGCTTCCACGAGGTAATCGAGCTTCTCGTTGGACTCCCTCAGGAGTTCACCCGTCACCCCGACCTCGACCAGATACGTGCGAGCGCGATCCAGTCCTTGGACGATCTGCGCGAGTTCCCCCGGAGTGAAGGGGTCGTCGTTCGTAGGCGTGCCGTCGGCATGAAAGAGCCACGGCGCCTCACGGGCCATCGCCCACAGGTCGGGCGCCTCGACCTCACGACGGAGGTACGTGAGCCACGCTACGAAATGCCGCTTGATCGCTTCGAAACTCGTGACGCCCGGCCGCCAGTCCATGAGCTCGGACTGGCCGGGCGAATAACGAACCGAGTAGGCACGTCGAGCGGTATTCACGTCGAAGAAATAGGGCGATCCCTGGTAGGCAAAATGAGTGCAAGGGATCTGCCCCCACTGTCCAGGTTTCACCTCGAAGCCGTGCGGATCAAACCCCGCTTCCTCGATCCATGCGAAGGCCTCGTTCTTCTGCGTCTTCAGCAGGGGGAGGTACTCGTCCGCGCCCGGCGTATCTGGCATTCGAACAGCCTAGTACGGCGAAGTGGGCCGCGCACGGGCCCTCGACCAGCCCATGCCGGGGCGTCGCGGCTCCCGTTCCGGTTGTGGACAATCGCGCGCTCGTCGTAGACAATGATGGAACCGAACGTCCGTTCGGTGTCGGCGTGGCCACGACTACACAGCTTCATCTGAGTCGCTCTGGTTGCGGTACCGTCTGCAGCGGGGAGCAGATGAGGAAGCGCGAAGGGCACTGTGACAACCGAGCGGCTGGCTTTGGGCTACGAGAAGGTGGATCTCGCTCGTCGATTTGATGAGTTGCACGAGTTGATCTATCGCCGGGGAGGCGTGCGCCCCGTCAACGCGGCGATAGACGAGCTATGCAAGCTCCTGCTCGTGCGCGTTCATCTGGCTAGGCACCCTGGCACAGAGGTGGACGGGCTCCCGCTCGGGAGGCTGATGGACGCCTCTTACTTGCGGTCTCTAGGCGGCAAGGCCCCGAAACTGATGCGTTCCGCGTTCGCTCTGGTGAATGCCCACCCCGACTACCACTGGACCGAGTCAAGCGGCTTCTTCCTAGAGGGCGACACCCTTCGTCTGACTGACACGGACGTTCTGGCGGAGGCGGTCTCGCTGGTGTCGTCAATCGCTATCCCCGGCGAACATGGCGATGGGGTCGCGAAGGTTCTTGCCGAACAGGATTCGGCAGGGTTGGCCTTCGAGGTCTTTCTACGCGGCCGATATGAGCACTCCGGGGGGTTGGGAACGTATCTCACTCCCGAGCCTGTCGTCGAAGCGATGACGCAGATGGCGGTCGGTCTCATCTCGGCTGACCGTCTCGTCGCGGACGACCTCCTCGTAGGAGATCCATGCGGCGGAACCGGTAGGTTCCTGATTTCCGCAATGCGCCACGTCGAGGCTCGCCAGCGGACGCTGCGAGTCGTTGATGCATCGAAGGTTGAGGCGCTCCGCCAAACGGCGTTCTTCGGCTCCGATCAGTCGGATTCGTCCCTACTGAAAGCGCGACTCAACTTCCTGATGTACGGAGTCGTCCGTCCGCGCTTGTTCCGTGTAGACGATTCGATCACGGCCTCCGAGGTAGTCGGATTGACGGGGAAGTTCGACGCGATCCTGACCAATCCGCCGTTTGGCGATGCGAAGTACGACCGTCCAGAAGGCCTGGCGACGCTACGCCGAGAGGATCTCGGAACCGTATCCGGATGGACATGGCGAGGCTCAGACTTCGCGACCCGCCTACCTGCCGACCGCGCTGATCCGTCCGTCCTGTTCTGGGACTTCGACCTCTCTCTGCTTCGACCCGGTGGCATTCTCGCCATCGTCCTCCCCGACGGAGCGCTAGGACCGAAGTACACGTGGCTTCACGACGCGTTGCTGGATGGCGTGAATCAGGGCGCCGCTAAGGTCGAGTTGTTGGCTGTCGTGAGTCTTCCGCGCCAGACGTTCGCACTGTCTGGGACGGCGGCCAAGACGAGCTTCCTCGTGCTTCGCCGGCGGGATGACGCTCGCCCCGCTCCGCAAGTGTTCGTTGCACGATCGGAGCACGTAGGTTACGTGCAGCGTGGTCGTCGACTTGAGTCTGACCCGGAAGGCAATGACCTTCCCGAGATCGCGGACGCATTCGTTTTTCACGCATCAGGTGGCCCGATGCCCTTGGGACCATGGGACGTTGTCCCGAGGTCAGCGCTGAGACGTGGCCTCGATGCCAACGGCACGGTTCTCGCTCATCACGCTGTCGACGGCCCGCGACTCAAAGAGGTCGCGACGCCAAGGAAGAAGCGGTCGCGAGGACGCAGGGCGGACGACCACTACTTTCTTTCGATCTTGCACGTTGGCAGTGATTGCCTAGCGGATTGGGTCGCGGCTCGCGGTTACTCCCCGAAGACGCCTGGACGCGAGTGTGGTGAGGGTGACGTCCTGGTCTCCTGCCTGAACCCTCAGATACCACGAGTCACCTTCATCCCGGCGGGCGTCGGCGCTGGCCTATGCTCCGCCGAGTTCGCCGTGCTCCAGCCGAAGAACATCCACCCCGCCAAGCTCGCACTGCTGATCAGGAGCGACCCGGTTACCGCGTACCTGGCAGCCTCGGGACGAGGAACGTCAAGTTCCCGCAGGCGCATTGACGTTGAGCAGCTTCTCGACGCCCGCGTTCCAGACCTGTCGGTCGATGACACGATGGTTGGCTTGTTCAGGGAGGCGATCGAGTCCGATGGGCGAGCGCGCGCGACTCTGGCTACGGTTCTGGAGCGGCTTCGGTGACCTCCATCACCCGCTCGCTGGCCTCTTCCAACCGCTGAGCGAGACCAGCCGCCCGATCCCAACGGCCGACGCTCACGAGTTCGGACTCGCCAGTTGGGCGCTCGCTCAATAGGTTGACGACGATGTGTCCTTCGGTCGTCTCGACCGCTTCGAACATCTTCGGCAGCCGTAGGTTGCCGGAGTCGTTCGTGGCGATGTCGTCGTCACGACCTATAGGCGGGTGGAGTTGGAAGTTGGTAGACAACCGATCTCCAGCACGCCAATTGGCGAACGCTGTGCAGAACCCCTGGTCGGTCGAGGGGCTGATGCCCCAGATGCGAGCCCGGAACTGACCGCTCGGGGAGTGGTCGAAGAGAACGAAGAAGACGAATGGGTGCTCCAGCATCGCGGCCATCGTGCCTTCGCGCACGAAGGACAAGTTCCATCTAGGCATGTCGATGCCGTCAACGCTGTTCGCCGTCTTGACCTCGGAGTCGTCTACGAGATCCAAACCCTTGCCGCGTCGCCAAACACCGGGGATCCCGGTGACGAGCGACACGAGATGCTGGGCGATGTAGCCGGAGTCAACCTGCGCCGACTGACCGGTGACGGACGCCCATTCGAGGAGGCGACTCCGAGTCTCGAGGAATAGGTCGCAAAGAAGGCGCGGGGCGAGTTCGATCCGTGCTTCGTGCGAAAGCGTCGTCGTGGTGGCGTCTGGATGGGAGGGCCGAATAGGCCCTCGGCGACCTGGAGGCATTGGAGCGAAGGCTAACTGACCACGGACTGGATTACTACCCGTCCGGGAACAGGGTTCTTGGGTCGGACGCGGAACTCCGGGCGCCTTCCTGTCGTCGCGAGCCGACGAACCCGACCAGAGGAGCGACGGGAAGGACCGCCCGGAGTTCCGCGTCCGACCCAAGGGAAGACAGCGGCCCTTCTGCGCCTTTATCGGGCTGTCAAGTCCCCCTCAGCGACACTATATATAGCGCTCCATCCGCGTACGGACCACTGCATGTTGTGGTAGCTGCCTTCTTGACAGGATCGCCTGGAAGGACGAGCCTGTTGGATAGTGGGAGACCGGGCCAGAGGAGTGCAGTCGTGACGAAAGGAAACAAGCCTGGGACCAAGGCGCCGACCTCGGGCATCTACAAGCCCTCGGGCGGCGGGACGGAGATCGCGCTGAGCCGGGGCAACAGGTTCCCGCCGACCAAGTCGGGCGGCGGGTGGGTCCTCACCAACCCGACCAAGAAGAGCAAGTAGGGAGAAACGCACGTGACTACCAGCAAGCGAGTCGCGAAGAAGGCCTCCAGGGTCCTCCTCGACGGCCGGTTCAGCCGCACGGCGAAGAGCGTCGCAGGCGCCGCGCTAGTCGCCCGGAAGTCGAAGCGCCGGAAGTCGTAGAAGGAGATCGAGCATGACCGTCCGGAGGGTAGTCCTCGTGTTGGCCGTCGTCCTCGCGGCGTCGGCCTGGCTGACGTATGCGCAGCAACCGAACCGCCGCAACCTGGGTCACGCCGTCCGCGACACGCTGCCGCTCCTGTAGTCGGATAGAGGGAGCGACGTGGAGGTAGCCCAGTTACTCGGGACGGCGGCGCTGGTCCTGGTGACCTGCTACTACGCCTGGCAGAATCGCAACATGGTTGTCAAGCTCAGCGATCAGGTGAAACAGACCGCCCAGATCGAGGTCGGTCGGAGGCGCGACGAACAGGTGGTCCGAGCCGTGTTGCTTGACGTCGGCAGGCCGTCGTTCTACTTCGGCCCGCGCGAGGTCAGCCTGGAGGTCAAGAACCCGAGCGCGACGTCCCACGTCGTCGCCGTTGAGCTGACCCTGAGGGGAAGTCGTGCGCCCGTCGGGCCGCCGAATTGGGAGAGCCCGGTCGACTCCGTCACCGCGTCCGCGACCCTGCCGGACGCCTTGCCGCCCGGCTCCTCGGGTACCTTCAAGCTGATCCTGAACGACTTCGTCAACGTTCCGCCCGGCGCGGCCCTGGGCGACCCGCCGTTCGCGTTCCGGCCGGTAATGATCGACGTCCGCTCGGTCGGCGCGTTCGGGCAGCAGGTACTCCAGCGGTTCGAGTGGCGCCTCGGAGAGTCAACGCCGTGGCGATTGAGGGTGGCTCTCGTGACCACGAACGTGCCAGGCGCAGAACCAGTTCGTCTGGTCTGAGCGCCCGGGCGATGTGTTCTGGGTGTGTTCAGGGCATATCGTCTCCCGATTGCCCTGATGATCCGGGGACGGGCTCGGGCCCGAACCATCGGGCGGAACTTCCGCGGTGGCCCGGGTACAGGAAGGCCCCCGGCGTCTCGGCCGGGGGCCCGTTGTCGCCTAGCGACCGAACTGAGACTCTAGCTCACGGACCCTCGCGAACCACTCACCAGCGGTGAGAGGGTCCTCCATGACGATGAGTCTGTTCTCGACCAACACCACCCTCAGGTTCGTGGGGAAGGCGTCGTACCAGAGCCCTTTGCCGTCCCACGCATGTTGGCGTACCAGGACAGCTCGCCCGGTCGGATCGAAGTAAGTCTTGGCCGCCTCATCGTCGTCGGGGTGAGGTCGCCGAATTTGCGCGGTGAGTCCGATCGATTTCGGCGTAATGATCGACCTATATACGGGGTTGGTGCCGCTTGACACGGTCCACCTCTTGTTGGGTTCCGGTCGTCGGTCTCGGTCGCGACCAGCGCCGAGTGCTCCTGGCCGGTATGCGGACCTCCTTTCTGTTTTGGGACCGGAAGACTACCACCAGACCGCCGGTTTGGATCATCGAATCAATACGTACTGAAACGCTTATCGTTTCTACGTCGCCTGTGACGCTGGGGCGGAACCTCCACGGTGGCTTGGTACTCGGCGTGTTCCTTGCCGTTGCCCCGGAATTCGTTGGTGGCCACCGCGAAGGTGGCGACGGATGAACCGCTGGCCAGCGATCGCAACTCCGGATCGCGGGTCAATCGGCCTGTCAGGAGGACCTTGTTCACGGTCCCAATCTCCTCTTCCCGACGCCGTCTTTCGGCGGCGTCCTGCGTAACGGCGGGTGAGCGGAAAGTAGCGGACCGCGATTGGCCGCGGCTCAACTGCGGCTTATGTGGCGTCGCGCGCCATTGCCCGCGCTGAACAAACCCGCGTTCTCGCTACCGGCCCGGCCGCGGACCGACTGGGCATCTACCTTGCCACGATGGACCAGCTCAACCGGCCGTAGACGATCCTGCTGTAGCTCGGGTCGCCGGTGCAGGTACCCGTGAATCTGACGATCTCGTCGTGGGGCGTCCCGGCAGGACCGTTGTTGTTGACACGAGAGCCCGCCGGCACGGCATTGCGGGGTGGGTTGGCGGGCAAGGTAACCGAGCACGGACCGGTGGAGATGGACAATCCATCCCCGCGCCTTGCTCTCCGGCTGGGGTTCCGCCCCGGCGACGCTCCGCAGGGTCCGCGGTATGCTGGCCCGGGCCGCGCCATCGCCGTGGCGTGGGGCGGAAACGAGTCAGGTCAGACGACAGTGCCGTCCGGTCTGCCGAACGTGGTCGCCATCGATGCCGGGCGCAGCCATGCTCTTGCGGTAATCGGCCAACCCTGAGCGCTGCAGCAACGAGTCTGACGGAGGACCCATGACTGACATCCGAGCCCGACTGGCAAATCGCGCGCCGCTGGACATGGCCAGCCTGGACGAGCGGTCGCTCATGGGCTGCATCGACCATTCGATTCTCCGCCCGGAACTGACCAGGGCCGAAGTCGAGGCGTCGATCGATGTCGCGATCGAGTGGCAGACCGCGACGATCTGCTGCCGGCCCGCCGATCTGGAGCTTGTCGTGAAGAAGCTGCGCGGCACCGAGGTCGGTCCCACGACTGTCATCGGATTTCCGCACGGCGCCCACACGTCGCAAATCAAGGAGAGGGAAGCGCTTCTGGCCGTCGATCAGGGCGCGGTCGAGCTGGACGTTGTGGTCAACATCGGCGCTCTGCGGGGCGGGGATCTCCGGTACGTCCGCGATGAGCTGGCCGGCATCTGCTACGCAGTTGCCCCGACTCCGGTCAAGGTGATCCTGGAGACGGCCTATCTCACTCCCGAGCAGGTTGAAGCCGGGTGTCGGATCGTCGTCGAGGCCCGAGGCTCTTTTGTCAAGAACGGTACCGGGTACTCGCCCCGCGGCGCCGAGCCGAACGAGATCGCTCTCATGCGCCGGGTCGTGGGCGACCGAGTCGGAGTGAAGGCCGCCGGAGGCGTTCGAACGCTCGACGCGATGCTGGGAATGCTTGCGGCAGGAGCGTGCCGCGTGGGCGCGACTGCCACGCCCGCGATCGGCGCCGAGTGGCGCGCCCGCGGCCCCGAGGCGCTCGCGGCAGCCGTGGCCGCTCGACCGGCCACGACACCCACGTCCGGACCGGCGGCCAGCGAAGACGAGTAGCGGAGTCGGGCGGGCTCGGGCCGGGGCCGGGCTTTGGCGCCTGCTATACTGCCGGGGTTCCGGGGTCGGAGGACCCCCGGGTCCCGCCACAGACATCGCCAAGGAGTGCACGTTGCCTCAGGAAGGCGTGCAGTTCGCCCCGTGAGACGAACCACCACCTTCGCTCCCCCAGGAGCCGCCGCAGCTCCGATAGAGGGGCAGTCTACCCAGGTCCCCGGCCGGCCGGCCGAGGGCTTTTTAGTTTCCCGGACGTCTGTGCGGCGGTTCGGCCCGGCACGCAAGCGAGGGGAAGACCGTTGACCGCGACCGTGATCGTCGGCCTTCAGTGGGGCGACGAGGGCAAAGGCAAGACGACCGACTTCCTGGCCGAGGACGTCAGCGCGGTCGTTCGCTACCAGGGCGGCGACAACGCCGGCCACACCATCATGCTCGGCGAGGAGGTCTTCAAGCTCCACCTCGTCCCGTCGGGCGTGCTCTACCCGCATATCACACCGATCATCGGCAACGGCGTCGTCGTCAATCCGGCCACCCTTATTGCCGAACTCGAGATGCTGGCGTCCCGTGGCATCGAGGTGGATCGGGTGCGCGTCAGCAAGCACGCTCACGTGATCATGCCCTACCACATCGCCCTGGACGGGGCCATGGAGGCTCGTCTGGCCAGCGCCGCCGTAGGGACCACGCGGCGAGGCATCGGACCGGCCTACGCCGACCGGGCCTGGCGCATCGGGATCCGGATGGAGGATCTGCTCGACGGCCCGGCGCTGCGCGGCAAGCTCGCCCGGATTCTGCCCGAGAAGAACGCTACGCTCCAGCGCCAGCACCGTGTCGACGGATTCGATCTCGACGAGCTGGTCGCTCAGGCGGTCGAATGGGGCCGTCGGCTGGCGCCTCATCTGGCCGACACGACCCAGCTCGTGCAGGAACGCCTCGCCGGAGGTGACCACCTCTTGTTCGAGGGCGCTCAGGGAGCGCTGCTCGACCTGGACCACGGCAGCTATCCGTTCGTGACGTCTTCGAACCCGATAGCGGGCGGGGCCTGCACGGGAGGAGGGCTCGGGCCGCTCCAGGTCGACGAAGTCATCGGCGTTATGAAGGCCTACGCCACGCGCGTGGGGGCCGGGCCGTTCCCGACCGAGCTGACCGACGCGATAGGAGAGGGGATCATCGACCGGGGCCGCGAGTTCGGAACAACCACCGGCCGCCGTCGCCGGGTCGGCTGGTTCGATGCCGTGCCGCTCCGCTATGCCGTGGCCGTGAACAGCGTCAGCTCGATCATGCTCAACAAGATCGACATCCTGTCCGGTCTGGACGAGGTCCTGATCTGCATGGCCTACGAGGTCGACGGCAAGCGCGTCGACTGGTGGCCCTCGGATGCCGACATCCTTGCCCGAGCGAACCCGATCTACGAGCGCTTCCCGGGCTGGACCGAGCCGTTGCACGAATGCCGGTCCATGGGCGACCTGCCGGAGAATGCCCGACGGTACGTCGACGCGGTCGAGAGGCTCTCCGGCGCTCCAATATGCCTCGTGTCGGTTGGGCCCGAGCGGCACCAGACGATCGAGCGGAGGGCCCGGCCGCTGCGGCCCCGCCCGCCGGCAGTGGCTCCGGCAGCGGCTCCGGCGGCGCGATGAGCCCCCAGGCCGCACGGGACCAGACCGGCGCCGGTCTTGGGCCGGCACGCATCCTCGTCCTGGGCGGCGGCGGCCGCGAACACGCCCTCGTCTGGAGCCTGGCCCGCGAAGCCGGCGTCGTGTCGGTGGTTGTTGCGCCCGGCAGCGACGCCATCGCGGCCGAGCCCAAGGTTCGGTGTGTTCCCGTCTCACCGCTGGACTCGGCCGCAGTCGTAGGGCTTGCCACGGCCGAGGACGTCGATCTGGTCGTCGTCGGTCCGGAGGCGCCACTGGCGGCCGGCGTGGCTGACGCGCTGATCGACGCCGGCGTGCCTGTCTTCGGGCCGAGCAAGGCCGCGTCGCGGATCGAGTGGAGCAAGACCTTCTGCCGGGAAGTTGCCGCGGCGGCCGGAGTGAGGATGGCTCGCGGCCGCGACTTCTCCGCCCTGGAGCCGGCTCTCGCGTTTGCCAGGGACCTTGCCGGAGCGCCGGGGTCCCGCGGCGTCGTCGTCAAGGCGGACGGCCTTGCCGCCGGCAAAGGAGTCACTGTTTGCGACGACTACGCCGGCGCCGAGGCGGCGCTCCGAGCTCTGTTCGGCGGTTCGCAGAAGGCGCCGCAGGCGGCTTCTGCCAGACCGTCGGTTGCGGAGCAACCGACGGTCGTGCTCGAGGCGCGGTTGTTCGGCGCGGAGGCCAGCCTCATCGCCATCTGCGACGAGCACGACGCTCTGGCATTGCCGCCCGCGCGCGACCACAAGCGGCTCCTGGACGGCGACCGGGGCCCCAACACCGGCGGCATGGGCGCGTACAGTCCCGTCCCGGATCTGCCGGAGAGGCTGTGCGCCACTCTCGTCGACGAGATCCACATGCCGATCCTGGCCGAGCTCTCCCGGCGCGGCGCTCCATTTCGCGGGGCCCTCTACGCCGGCCTCATGCTGACGCCCGATGGTCCGGTCCTGATCGAGTGCAACGCCAGGTTCGGCGACCCCGAGGCGCAGGTACTGATGCCCCGGCTGGCGGTGCCCCTCGGGCCGCTGCTGTTGGGCGCCGCGCTGGGCGACCTGGCGGCTTCGGCGGCCGGCCTGGGACTCACCGGCCGCGTGCTTCCAGCCGCCGGCGACGCCGCGGTGGCCGTCGTGATGGCCGCGGCCAACTACCCTGACACTCCCCGCAGAGGCGACCCGATCAGCGGCCTGGCAGAGGCGACCCGCGAAGGCGCGACGATCTTCCATGCCGGCACCATACGGGGGCCGGACGGGCAGTTCCGCGCGAACGGCGGGCGCGTCCTTTCGGTGGTGGGGCTCGGGGCCACTATCCCGGCCGCCCGTCAGCGGGCCGAAAGCGCCGCGGCACTGATCGGCTGGGAGGGGATGCAGCGCCGCCACGACATCGCGGCCAAGCTGCCTCCGGCGATCGCACCGGCGGCAATCGCTCCGGCGGCGACGGCCCCGGCCGAGGTGGCTTCATGATCCCGCGCTACACGTTGCCTGAGATGGGTGCCCTCTGGACGGACCGGGCCCGCTTCGAGGGCATGCTCCGGGTGGAGCTCGCCGTGGCTCGCGCTCAGGTGGCGCGCGGCACCGTACCCGCGGCTGCTCTCCGGGCCATCGAGAGCCGCGCCAGGGTCGACGTAGATCGCATCGCGGAAATCGAGAAGACGACGGACCACGACGTCATCGCCTTCGTCAGTCAGGTCGCCGAGACGGTGGGGGAGGAGGGCCGGTACCTCCACCTCGGCCTGACCAGCAGCGACGTCATCGACACGGCCCTCGGCCTTCAGCTCCAGGCGGCGGGCGAGCGTCTGATCGGCGACTGCGACGAGTTGATCGCCGCGCTGGTCGCGCGCGCCCGGGCCGAAGCAGGGACGGTGATGATGGGCCGGACTCACTCGGTCCATGCCGAACCGATCACCCTGGGCATGAAGATCGCCGGCTGGGCCTTCGAAATCGACCGCGACCGGATCCGACTTGCCGCCGCGGTCGACGACGCGGCCACCGGAAAGATCTCCGGGCCGGTCGGTACGTACAGCCACCTCGAACCGGATCTGGAGGAGGAAGTGCTGGCCGATCTCGGCCTGCACCGCGACCCGATCTCCACGCAAATCGTGCAACGTGACCGTCACGCGGCACTCGTCGCGGCCATTGCCATTACCGGCGGTAGCCTGGAGCGGATCGCGACCGAGATTCGCAACCTTCAGCACACGGAGATCGGCGAGCTGATGGAGCCGTTCCGCGCCGGCCAGAAGGGCAGTTCCGCCATGCCCCACAAGCGCAATCCAATCCTCTCCGAGCGGATTGCCGGCATGGCTCGCCTGCTCCGCGGCTACGCCGTCACCGCCCTGGAGAATCAGCCGCTCTGGCACGAGCGGGACATCAGCCACTCCAGCGCAGAGCGCGTGCTGCTTCCCGACGCCACGATCCTGCTCGACTACATGCTGGTCAAGACGCGCGGCCTGATCGAGCGGATGGTGGTCAATCCTGCGCGGATGCGCGAGAACATCGAGCGAGGTCTCGGGCTCCATTGCAGCAGCCGCGTCCTGCTGGCCCTGGTTGAGGAAGCGGGCATCTCCCGTGAAGAGGCGTACGACGTCGTGCAGCGGTGCGCTCTGCGGGCCGCCGACGAGCGCCGCCAGCTCCGCGACGTTCTCGCCGCCGATCCCGAGGTGGCCGCTCGAATCTCGGACGAAGCGCTGGCCGCGTGCTTCGACGATGGCCACTTCCTCCGCAACGTTGCCACGGCCCTGGCCCGGCTCGACGGCCTCGTGCCAGCCGGAAAGGAGACCGCGGATGCCACCCGCTGACGCCACCGCCATGCCCGAACGACCGGGCGACCCCCGTGCCGAGGGCCACACCCTCGCCGGCTCGGGCGGCTTCGTCCGGTCTGGCAAGGTCCGCGACCTCTTCGACGTCGACGATCGGCTGCTGATGGTGGCAAGCGATCGCCTCTCCGCGTTCGACGTCGTCCTGCCCACGCCGATCCCGGACAAGGGCCGGGTCCTGACCGGGCTGTCGCGTTTCTGGTTCGATCAGACGGCCGATCTGATCCCGAACCATCTGCTCGAGACCGACCCTGCGGATCTGCCCGACGGCTTCACCGACGCATCCGGCCTGCGGGAGTTGCGAGGCCGGATGATGCTCTGCCGCCGGGCCAGGGTGCTGCCGGTGGAAGTCATCGTCCGGGGCTACCTGGCCGGCTCGGGCTGGAAGGACTACGTCCGCGACGGCTCGGTCTGCGGCATCAAGCTGCCCGCGGGCTTGCTCGAGTCGGGCCGGCTTCCCGAGCCGATCTTCACGCCGTCGACCAAGGCCGAGGTCGGGCATGACCAGAACATCGGCTTCGAGGCCATGGTCGAACTGGTCGGAAGCGAGCTGGCCGAGCGGGTCAAGGACGTCGCTGTGGCGCTCTACTGGCGGGGAGCCGCGATCGCCGAGAAGGCCGGAATCCTGCTCGCCGACACGAAGTTCGAGCTTGGCACTGCCGTCGACACCGGCGAGCTGATGTTGATAGATGAAGTGCTGACGCCCGATTCCAGCCGCTTCTGGGATGCCGCCGACTACGAGCCCGGGCGCGCCCAGGCCAGCTTCGACAAGCAGTTCGTCCGCGACTGGCTCGAGACCCAGACGTGGGACAAGACCTACCCCGGCCCGGCTCTGCCCGCCGAGATCGTCGCCGGGACGCGGAAGCGCTACGTGGCGGCGTTCGAGCGAATCACCGGGGCCAGCTTCGAGCGATACCTGCAGGAGGACGTGATCGCCCCATGAGCGAGTTTCGCTACGCCGTAAACGTGCTGCCCAAGCCGGGCATCCTGGACCCGCAGGGCCGGGCCGTGGAGCTGAGCCTGCCCCACCTGAACGTGACAAACGTGTCGCGGGTTCGGGTCGGGCGCCGGGCCGAGCTGAGCGTGACCGCCGAATCGGAGACCGCGGCCCGGCAGGTAGTCGAGGGCCTGGCCAGGGAGTTGCTGAGTAACCCGCTCATCGAGGCCTATGCCATCGAGTTGCTCGAAGCCACCTCGTCGACAGATTCCACGAAGGCGACGCTGGCGTGAAGGTCGGGGTTGTGACTTTCCCGGACTCGAACTCGGACGTGGACGCGATCAACGCGCTGGCCGTCGCGGGCGTGGATCCGGTCACCCTGTGGCACGAATCGCCCGATATCCAGGGCGTCTCGGCCGTGATTCTCCCCGGCGGCTTCGCTTACGGCGACTACATTCGGGCCGGGGTCATTGCCCGATTCTCCCCGGTGATGCGCGGCGTCTCCGAGTTCGCGGCCGCCGGCGGCTACGTCCTGGGGATCTGCAACGGCTTCCAGGTCCTGGCCGAGGCGAGGCTGGTGCCCGGGGCGTTGCTCCGTAACCGCTCCCTGAGGTTCGCTTGCCGGATCGTGGCCATCAGACCCGAGCGCCTGGATTCACCGTTCACTCGAGCGGCCACAGGGCAGCCCCTGCGCATTCCGGTTGCCCACGGCGAGGGCTGCTACTTCGCCGACGAGGAGACCCTGGACGAACTGGAGCGGGACGGCCGGGTGCTCTTCCGCTACGTCCGCGACGATGGCGCGCCGGCCCTCGATCCCGACGATCCGGCCAACCCGAACGGCTCGCTGCGCGCCATCGCCGGTGTCTGCAACGCGGCCGGCAACGTGGCCGGCCTGATGCCCCATCCGGAGCGCATGTCCGAGGCGATCCTGGGTTCGGACGACGGAATGCAGGTGATCCGCTCCCTGGTCGAGAGCGCAGGCGAGTGGGAGGCTGCCGGGAGACCGGCAGCGAGGGCGGCCAAGGCGGCGACGGCGGAGACCCGACCATGAGCGATCTCGGCGCAAGAGCCACTTCGAAAGAAGACGGCACAGTTTCGGCTGGTGCCGAAACTGTCGAAGTGACGCCGGCTTTGGCGGCGTCACTCGGCGTCACCGACGATGAGTTGGACGCCATTCGCGGCAAGCTCGGCCGCGATCCCAACCACGTCGAGCTGGCCATGTTCAGCGTCATGTGGAGCGAGCATTGCTCGTACAAGAGCTCCAAGCCGCTCCTGAAAACCCTGCCGACACGCGGCAGCGGCGTGATGGCCGGCCCGGGCGACAACGCCGGCGTGGTCCGTATCGGAGACGGCCTGGCCGTGGCCTTCAAGATCGAGAGCCACAACCACCCCTCCGCGGTAGAGCCGTACCAGGGCGCCGCGACCGGGGTCGGCGGGATCCTGCGCGACATCTTCACGATGGGCGCCCGGCCCATTGCCGTCCTGGACGCGCTCCGTTTCGGCGACCCGACCGATCCGCGGACTCGCCACCTCGTGGACGGCATCGTCCGTGGCGTCGGTGGCTACGGCAACTGCGTCGGTGTCCCGACAGTGGGCGGAGAGCTCGTCTTCGACCCGTCTTACCAGGGCAACCCACTGGTCAACGTCATGGCCATCGGCCTTCTCGAGGAGCGGATGCTGATCCTGGCCGAGGCGCCGGGCGAGGGCAACTACGTCGTCCTGTTCGGCTCGACGACCGGCCGCGACGGAATCGGCGGGGCGAGCGTGCTCGCCTCGGCGACATTCGCCGACTCCGACCCCAACAAGCGGCCGACGGTCCAGGTAGGCGACCCGTTCGCGGAGAAGCTCCTGATCGAGGCGAGCCTGGAGCTGATCGACCGCCGCCTGGTCGAGGGCATCCAGGATCTGGGCGCAGGCGGCATCTCCTGCGCATCGTCCGAGTCGGCCGACAAGGCCGGCACCGGCATCCTCATGGACCTGGACGCGATCCCGCGGCGCGAGCCGGGCATGGCGGCCTGGGAAGTCATGATCTCCGAGTCGCAGGAGCGGATGCTGGCCACGTGCCGGCCGGAGAATTACCCGGCCGTGCGCGAGGTCTGCGAGCGGTGGGGGATCCCGATCGCCCTCGTCGGGCGGGTCACCACGGACGGCGACATCGCCATCGTGGAGGGCGGCATTGGCCCGGACGGCCGGCCTAACCCGGGCGCGAAGGAGATCGCTCGCATCCCCGCGAAGGCCCTCACCAGCGAGGCCATCGTCCACTATCGTCTGGCCACGCCCCCGACGCGACGGCGCCAGGCTCCGGCCCCGGGCATCCCGCTTACGGCCCAGGACGGGCTCCCCGAGCGCGGCATGGATCCCGCCGCGGTCCTGGTCGCGCTGCTCGGCAGCCCGAACCTCTCCAGCCGCCGCTGGGTCTACGAGCAGTACGACGCCTGCGTCCAGAGCAACACAGTCGACTGGCCCGGGCGTGGAGCCGCCGTCCTCCGAGTGAAGGGCACCAGGAAGGCCCTCGTCGCCACCACGGACGGAAACCAGAGCGTGAGCGCCATCGACCCGTACCTGGGTGCCCAGCTCTCCGTGGCCGAGGCTACCCGCAACGTCAGCATCACCGGGGCGCGGCCGCTCGGCATCACCAACTGCCTGAACTACGGCAACCCCGAACGGCCGGAGGCCTTCTGGCAGCTCCAGGAGGCGGTCCGCGGCATGGGCGACGCCTGCCGCACCCTCGGTATCCCGGTCACCGGCGGCAACGTCTCGCTCTACAACGAGTACCAGGGCGGGGCCATCGCGCCGACGCCCGAGATCGGCGTCGTCGGCCTGCTCGATGACATCTCGCTCCTCGTCCGTCCGCCGTTCGCGACCTCCGGCGACAGCGTCGTCCTGGTCGGGCACAGCGCGCCCGGCATGGCCGGTTCCGCGTACGCGTCCCTCGCCGGACTCTCCTCGGAGGACGCGCCTCCCAGCGTCGACCTGGAGCGCGAGGCTGCCCTCCAGTCGTTCATCCGCGAGGCGATCGGGCGGGAGCTGGTGGCGTCGGCCCAGGATGTCTCCGGCGGCGGCCTGGCCGTCGCCATCGCGGAGTGCTGCATGTGGAGCGGGTTCGGCGCGCGCCTGAGGCTCGGCGTCTCCGGTTCCCCGGCCATCGAGTTGTTCGGCGAAAGCCCGGGCCGTCTTGTGCTGTCGTGCCGCCCCCGCCATGCCGCGGCGATCGAACTTCTGGCGCGCCAGTTCGGCCTGGCTGCCGAAACGCTCGGTACCGTCGGCGGCGACCGGCTCCGCATCGAGCTGACCGGGGAGGGCGCGACGGGCGCGGCCGAGGAGCGCGGGTCGCGCGTCGCGGACGCCCTGGAGGTCTCCCTTGCAGACCTGCGCCATACCTGGGACCACGGCCTGGCCCGTGCCCTCGGCGTGGAGCCCGGGCCCGGACACGAGCGAGAGCATGAGTCCAAGGCCGACCATGGGGCCGTGCCGCCCGGCATAGTTACGGCAAAGGGCGACTAGCCGTGTGCGGCATCTTCGGCGCCGTGACGCCCGGTGTTGACGCCGCGGGCGTCGCCGCCCTGGGGGTCTTCTCCCTCCAGCACCGCGGCCAGGAGTCGGCTGGGCTCGCCGTCAGCGACGGCGAGCAACTGATGCTGTACAAGGATCTGGGCCTGATCGCCCAGGTCCTCGACGAGCGGCGCCTGCCGAGCCTGCGAGGTTCACTGGCAATCGCCCACTGCCGCTACTCCACGACCGGATCCACCATCTGGGAGAACGCCCAACCGACGTTCCGGCTCGGCCACGGCCACGCCCTGGCGATCGGCCACAACGGCAATCTCGTCAATACCCGCGAGCTGCTCTCGCATCTGGAGGGCGGCAAGTCCCGCCTATCCGCCTCGACCGACACCGAACTGTTGACCGCGCTCCTGGCGGACGATACGACGGGCGACACGGTGGAGGCGCTCAAGCGGATCCTGCCGCTGGTCCAGGGCGCCTACTCGCTGGCCATCCTCGACGAGAAGCGTGTCATCGGAGTGAGAGATCCGTTCGGATTCCGGCCGCTCGTCCTGGGCAGGCTCGAACCCGCCGAGGATGATCCCGAGGGCACCCATTCGGGCGGCTGGCTCATCAGCTCCGAATCCGCGGCCATCGAGGTCGCCGGAGGAGAAGTCGTCCGCGACGTCGAGCCGGGCGAGATCATCGTCCTCGAGGAGGGCAAGGAGCCGTTCTCCGTGCGCTTCGCGGCGGGGCACGAGCAGCTGTGTGTCTTCGAGCTGATCTACTTCGGCCGGCCGGACTCCTACATGCTCGGGCGCAACCTGTACGAATCGCGTCGCCGGATGGGCGTGGCTCTCGCCCGCGAGGCGCCGGTGGAAGCGGATCTGGTCATGCCGGTGCCGGACACGGGAGCGCCGGCCGCGGCCGGCTACGCCGAGGGTTCCGGACTGCCGTATCGCGAGGGGATGGTCCGCAACCGCTACTCCGGTCGAACGTTCATTCAGCCCAGCCAGGCCATGCGCCAGCGCGGCGTCACCGTCAAGCTCAGCCCGCTGCGCGAAGTGGTGGCCGGCAAGCGGCTCATCGTCGTGGACGACTCGATCGTGCGTGGCACCACCACCCGTCAGATCGTGGCTCTCCTTCGCAAGGCCGGCGCCACCGAAGTCCACCTGCGCGTCAGCTCGCCGCCAATCCACCATCCTTGCTTCTACGGCATCGACACCCAGATCGAGACCGAGCTGATCGCCTCGACCCATTCAGTGGAGGAGATTCGGGAGTTCGTCGGGGCCGACTCTCTGAGCTACCTCTCGATCGACGGAGTCCTGGACGCACTGGATCTGCCGTACGAGCGCTTCTGCTTCGCCTGCTTCGACGGTCGCTATCCGGTGCCGGTGCCGTACGACGTGACCCGCCACAAGTTCGTCCTCGAGGATGCGGAGGGCGAGCCGGTGTCGCTGGGTGAGGTTCAAAGAGCGGCTGAGAAACCCCATGAGTGATGTCCGGGGCCCCGCCGCTCACGGCGCCGACGGGCGCGGCGCCGCCGGGCGCGGCGCGAAGTCCGGCGGCGCGTGGGACGCATATCGGGGCGCCGGCGTAGACATCGACGCCGGAGAGCGGGCCGTGGAACTGATGCGGGCGTCGGTCGAGGCTACTCGCCGCCCGGAGGTCATCGGCGGTCTGGGCGGTTTCGCTTCCGCGATGGCCCTGCCCGGTGGGATGCGCGAGCCGGTCCTGGTCAGCTCCACGGACGGCGTCGGAACCAAGACGGCGATTGCGCTGGCACTTGGTGTATACGACACGATCGGGCAAGACCTGGTGGCGATGTGCGCGGACGACCTGGTCTGTGCCGGTGCCGAGCCGCTCTTTTTCCTGGACTACCTGGCCGTCGGGCACGTCTTTCCGGAGCGCGTGGCGGCGATCGTTGGGTCGGTCGCGGACGGCTGCCGCCTGGCCGGGTGTTCCCTGATCGGTGGTGAGACGGCCGAGCACCCGGGCCTGATGGAGCCGGGTGAGTTTGACCTGGCGGGCTTCTGCGTGGGAGTCGTCGAGCGCGACAGGCTGCTCGACGGAAGTGCGGCCACTGCGGGGGACGCCCTCATCGGGATCGCCTCGTCGGGGCTCCACTCCAACGGCTTTTCGCTCGTGCGGCGAATCATCTCCGAGGAGAACCTGGACTTCGGCGAGGGCTATCGGGATCTTGCCCGCCGAATCCTGGGGCCGGAGACAACGCCCGAGCCGGAGACGGCGGATCTCAGCCTGGGCGAGGTCCTGCTGACGCCGACCCGAATCTACTCGCAGGCCATCCTGAGGCTGAGGCACCGGCTGGCCGACGCCGGCTCGGATCTGCGTGGCGTCGCTCACGTCACCGGCGGCGGGCTCCCCGGAAACGTGCCACGGGTTCTGCCGGAGGGACTCGGCGCGAGCGTCTATCCGGGCAACTGGCCGATGCCATCGGTCATGCGGCTGATCGGTGCGTTGGGCGGGCTCTCGGCGGCGGAGCTACGTTCGACCTTCAACGGCGGGCTGGGCATGGTCTGCGTCGTGCCGGCCGCCGCGGTCGAGAGCGCCATCTCGAGCCTCGAAGATGACGGCCTTGAGGCCTGGCATGTCGGCGACGTGGTCGCGGCGGGCGCGGACGGACCGCGCTATTCGGAGAGCTGACTGGCCCTGGCAATGCCTGACAGGTTTGACGGAGGAGGAGCGGCGTGACTCATCGGATCGCGGTCGGAGTCTCGGGAAGTGGGAGCAACCTGCGTGCTCTGCACGCTGCGACGGCCCGTGGCGCGCTCGACGCCGAGATAGCCCTGGTCTTTGCCGATCGCGGATGCGCCGCCCTGGACTGGGCCGCGGAGCAGGGGATCGAGACGCTGCTGGTGCCGGCGGCGCCACGTGGCGACGATTCCGGTCGCGTCGAGGAGGATCGTGTCCTCGCCGAGTCGGTCGCGGCCACGAATCCCGAGCTTGTCGTGCTGGCCGGTTACATGCGCATCACCGGTCCGGCGATGCTGGCAGCCTTCGCGGGCCGGCTCCTCAATCTCCACCCGGCGCTGCTGCCCGCCTTCCCCGGCGCCCACGGCGTCCGTGACGCGCTGGCGGCCGGCGTGAAGGTTACCGGCGTGACCGTGCATTTCGTCGACGCCTCGCTCGACGGCGGCCCCATCGTCCTCCAAGACTCCGTCCCGGTTCTCCTCGACGACACGGAGGACTCGCTCTTCGAGCGGATTCATGCGCTCGAGCACCGGCTCCTCCCGCGAGCCGTCGGCCTCGCACTGGCAGGCGCTCTGACGATCGAGCCGAACGGCCGAACGGTTCGGATCGATGCCGCTCGAGCGGCCGAGGCGATGCCGGTTCCGCGTCGCGCCCTGCTCTCCGTCTCCGACAAGACGGGCCTGCCCGAGTTCGGTGCGGGTCTGGTTCGCCTGGGCTTCGAGCTGGTCTCCACCGGCGGCACCGCCAGGGCGCTGCGGGCGGCGGGACTGCCGGTCACGGACGTGGCCGCGGTCACCGGGTTCCCGGAGATGCTCGACGGGCGTGTCAAGACGCTCCATCCGCGGGTCCACGGCGGGATCCTGGCCGACCGCAGGCTGGCTTCCCATCGAGAGCAGCTCGCCGCGGCCGCCATCGACCCATTCGATCTGGTGGTGGTCAACCTGTATCCGTTCGCCGCCGCCGCCGAGAGGCCGGGCATCTCATTCGACGACCTGGTCGAGGAGATCGACATCGGTGGGCCCTCGATGGTCCGCGCGGCGGCCAAGAACCACGCCTCGGTGGCGGTCGTGACCTCGCCCGCCCGATACGCGGCCGTTCTGGAAGAGCTGGAGACGAACGGCCGGGTGGAGGATGGGCTGCGTTCCGCCCTGGCGGTCGAAGCCTTCCGCCACACCGGCGCCTACGACGCCCGCATCGCCGCCGAGCTCCCGGGGCGGATGGCCGCGGCTGGTGTGGCGCTGCCGGATGAGCCCGGTCTGCCCGGCTCTGCCGACCCGTACCCCCCGACGCTGGTCGTAGGCCTGGAGAAGGTCGAAACGTTGCGCTACGGCGAGAACCCGCATCAGCGGGCGGCCCGGTATCGGCGTCCCGGAACCAGCAAGTGGGCGGGACCGTTCGCGCTCGGCGGCGCCATCCTCCAGGGCAAGGCGCTCAGCTACAACAACGTGCTCGACGCCTCCGGCGCCGACTCGGTGGCGCGCCAGTTGCGCGGTGCCGCCTGCGTGGTGATGAAGCACACCAACCCCTGCGGCGCGGCGGAGCGGGCGACGCTTCTGGAGGCGTGGCAGTCGGCCCTGGCCGGCGATCCGGTGTCCGCATACGGCGGGGTGGTGGCCCTGACGCGCGAAGTGGACGCGGCGACGGCCGAAGCCATGGCGTCGATCTTCCTTGAAGTGATCGTGGCTCCGGCTTACTCACCGGAGGCACTGGCGATCCTGGCGAAGAAAACCAACCTGCGCCTGCTCGAGGATCCGATCCTGGGAAGCGGCGACGTAGGTCCCGCGCCGGATCCGCTTGGTTCGATCCGCGTCGCCGGCGGCGGCGTCCTGGTCACCGCCCCGGACGTCGTCCCGGACGATCCGGCGACCTGGAAGCTCGTCACGTCGCGCGCCCCCACGGATGGAGAGAAGCGCGACCTGGACCTGGCCTGGCGCCTCTGCCGCGGCGTCGTCTCGAACGCAATCGTGCTGGTCAAAGACGGCATGGAGATCGGTCTGGGCTCCGGGCAGACCAGTCGTGTCGATGCCGCTCGCCAGGCCGTGGCCAAGGCGATCGCCTTCCACGGTGCCGGGGCACTGCAAGGCGCCGCCTGCGGCTCGGATGCGTTCTACCCGTTCCCCGACGCGGTCCAGGTCTGCCTTGACGCGGGCGTGACCGCGTTCGCCCAGCCTGGCGGCTCGATCCACGACAAGGAAGCCATCGAGGCCGCCGAGAAGGCCGGCGCGGCGATGCTCGTCACCGGAGTACGCCACTTCCGCCACTGAACGGCACGGCGCCGGCGGAGTCGGCCTCGGACGAGCCCGCGAGCTCGGTGGAGAGCGCCGCGGCCAGTCTGCGCGTGCCCAGCGAGGCCGGCAGCACCGTGAGGCAGCCGGCGGCCACGATCGCGGCGGCGATCGCGGGCGAGAGCGCCCCGGTGGCGAGCCCCAGCGAAGCGGCCGCCGCCGGCAGGCCGAGTTGGGCCGAGGCGGCGAGGCCGTAGGCCGTCCACGATCGCGGCGTGGCGACTCGCCCCGCGACCAGGTGGATGGCAATCGCCGTGGCGGCCAGCAGGAAGGCAAGGAGCACCGCCCTCGGATCGGCGCCCAGCGCGCGGAAGTCGAGCTCGGAGCCGAGGAGCACGAAGAACGCGGGGACGAAGAAGCCTTCCGCGAGGCCCGAGAGCTGGACCTCCAGTCGCTCCGGTTCCCGGAGTCTCGCGAGCACGAGACCGGCCCCGAACCCGGCCAGGAGCGTGGAGCCGCCGGTCTGGCTGGCGACCAGCGAGAGCCCGATCAGCAAGAGGAGGGCGATGCGCAGCTGGAGCGCCCAGGCTCGCGAGCGCGACAGATCCCGCAGCGTGACCGCCCACGGGTGCACCGCGACGCGCCGGCCGTAGACCAGCGCGACCAACGTGGCGACGACGATCAGGGCATCTCCCGCGAGGGCGGAGGCGATCGTAGAAGCGCCGATGAGTGTGAGCGGCATGAGCAGCACGGTCACCGCGTCGGCTATGGGTATCCAGGCGATCAGCAGGGCGATCTGCGGGCCGAGCAGTCCGCGCTCCTTGAGGATTGGAAATGCCACCGCTGCCGAGCTGCCGGCCAGAAGCACCGGGAACAAAGCCGCCGGAGCCGACGGCGCGACGGCCGCCCATATCGCGATCCCTGCCGGCACGGCCAGCACAACCACGACGGCAAACGCCAGGGCAGCCGATCGCGCCCCGGCCGCCAGGGCCGGTCCAAGCTGGACCTGCGAGCCGGCGACCAGCATCAGCATCGCGAACCCGAGCGTGTACAGGAAGCCGTTGGCAGGCGTCGCCGGATCGATGATCGCGAACCCGGTGCGGCCGAGTATCGCCCCGGCAACGATCTCGCCGACAACGGCGGGAACCAGCGGTCGCGGGCCCGCGGCGATCAAGGGCCCGGCCAGGCCGGCAAGAACGACGACCAGTAGCGTCGCAAACATGTGCGTCTCACTCTAGACGAGACGAGGCCCGATCGAAGCCGGGATGCCCGGACCGGGTTGCGGCGGACCGCGTCCTCCGCGCCTGATACCATCGGGCGCCATGAGCCCCGCCGATCGCTTCTACATCACCACGGCAATCGCGTACGCGAACAACAAGCCCGGCCTGCACACGCTGTACGAGGTGATCGGCGCCGACGTGATCGCCCGCTGGCATCGAATGAAGGGCGACGACACTCGTTTTCTAACCGGAACCGACGAGCACTCGGTCAACATCGCGCAGCGGGCAACCGAGCTGGGCAGGTCGCCCATCGACTTCGTCGACGAGAACGTTGCGCTTTTCCGAGCGGCCGAGGATGCGCTCCTCATAAGCCCCGACCGGTTCATCCGGACCACCGATCCGGACCACATTCGCGCGGCCCAGGAAATGGTTCGCCGGGCCCATGCCAACGGCGACATCTACGTCGGCACGTATGAGGGCTGGTATTGCCCGGCGGAGGGTTTCAAGGCACCGTCCGACGTGGTCGAAACGGCCGAGGGCACGCGCTGCCCCAATCACCCGACGGTGGCGCTCCAATGGCTCTCCGAGCACAACTGGTTCTTCCGTCTGTCGGCCTACCAGGAGCGCCTGGAGCGCCATTTCGAAGAGCATCCGGACTTCGCCCAGCCGGACTACCGGCGCAACGAGATGCTCGGCTTCATCCGGCAAGGGCTGGACGACTTCTCGATCAGCCGGGCCGGGGCGACGTGGGGTATCCCGTTCCCGATCATGCCGGACGGGACCTCGTCGCAGCGGCCGGACGGCAGCTGGGATCCGGCCGCGGGCACGATTTACGTCTGGTACGACGCTTTGATCAACTACGTGACGGGGGCGGGCTTCCCGGACGACGTGGCATCGTTCGCGAAATGGTGGCCGGCGGATCTGCATGTCATCGGCAAGGACATCGCCCGCTTCCACACGATCTACTGGCCGGCGATGCTGTGGAGCGCCGGGCTCGAGGCACCGCGCCATGTCTGGATCCACGGCTGGCTGCTGGCCCAGGGCGAGCGCATGAGCAAGAGCAGGGGCAACTTCCTCGATCCGATCGACGTCGTCCGGACGCTCGGAGCCGACGGCGTGCGGTACGTCACCCTGCGGGAGGTCGCCTTCGACCGCGACACGGACGTCTCCTGGGACTCGTTCATTCGGCGCTACAACGCGGACCTCGCCAACGACTTCGGCAACCTGCTGAACAGAACGGTCTCGATGGCGAACCGCTACTTCGACGGTGAGAGGACGGCGCCCGGGCCGGATGCCGGCCTCGCAAAGGCCTGGTCCGAAGCACTGGCCGCCTACCGCGAGCGGCTCGAGGGTTGCCTGCTCCACGATGCCCTGTGCGTCGTCTGGGAATTCGTCGGTGCCGCGAATTGGCTGGTGGATGCGGAACAGCCCTGGGTGCTGGCGAAGGCGATGAAGGCGGGCGATGCCGATGCCGGGACTCGTTTGAGAGCCGTCCTCGGCGATCTCGTCGAGGCCTGCCGGCTGGTCTCGCTGGCGACTGCCCCGTTCCTTCCGACGTCGGCACCGCGGGCTCTGGCCCAGCTCGGCTACGACTATCCGTACGCGGCCGACGGCGTGCCCGCTCCGCCGGCCCCCGGGTCCGCTCTGCCGGCCCAAGCATCGGGCCTGCTCGACGAACTGCGCTGGGGCGCGCACGCCGGCGAGCCCGGTCGGCTGGCCGCGGCCGAGCCGCTCTTCCCCAGGATCGAGACCGAGGCCGCGGCTTCGGCCGAAGGCTGATCCCTGCAGTGGGTGCGCGATGAGGCTCATCGACAGCCACGCCCATCTGCAGGCCGAGGCGTTCGAAGCGGACCGCGGCGGGGTGATCGCGGCCGCGCGGGCGACCGGGGTCGAGCGACTGCTCGTGCCCGGCTGGGACGCGGGCTCGTCCGAGGGGGCGCTCGGGCTGGCGACCGAACACGACTGGATCGACGCGGCCGTCGGGATCCACCCCCACGACGCGGCCGGTGCCACGGACGCCGACTGGGCTGACATCGTGCGGTTGGCGGCCGACCCGCGGGTGGTGGCGCTCGGGGAGACCGGCCTGGATTTCGATCGCATGCACTCGCCGCCGGAGGCGCAGCTCGCCAACCTCCGACGCCATCTGCGCCTGGCCCTCGATTCGGGCAAGCCGGCCATCCTGCATTGCCGATCCGCGGTCGGGCTGCGCGACGCCCAGGATGCTCTCATCGTCGAGTTGCGCGCAGCATTTGGAGGAATCGCCGCCCGGGCCTCCTTCGGGGATGGCCCGTGCGCCGTGCTCCACTCGTTCTCCGGTCCGGTGGACTACGCGCTCGCCGCCCTCGACTTGGGCCTGGCGATATCGTTCGGCGGCCTGGTCTTCCGGCGCGGGGAAGAAGCGTCCGCTGAGGTGGCCCGGCTCGTCCCCGCGGAGCGGCTTCTCATCGAAACGGACGCTCCGTACCTCGCGCCTCCCGGCGTGCCGCGCAATCCGGCACCTGCCGCGCGCGCGCCCGGGCCAGTGGTTTCGTTCTCCGGCCGGCGCAACGCCCCGGAGTGGGTCCGAGTCACCGGAGAGTGGCTTGCGGAGCAGCGCGGCGCGACCCCGGATAGCATTGGCCAGGGCCTCGTCGCAGCCTACGACGCCACTTTCCGGCGCCCTTCCCCGAGCTGACGTTCCGCCATCGGGCGTCCCACCGGGCTCGGGTGCAGCCGACAGGAGACGACCATGACGGACCGCAGCCACCAACGCGCCAACGACGAAACTCGAGAGCGGATGGCCGGCCTCTTCGCGACGCTGACTCCGGCCCGGATGGCGGTCGACCTGGGCGAGGGTTGGACGGTGGCTTCGGCCGTCGCCCATATGGGGTTCTGGGATCGGTGGCAAGCGGTGCGCTGGCAGGAGATGCTGGCGGGCACATGGTCGGCCGATGAGGCCTCGGTCCTGGTGGCCGAGGATATGGCGAACGAAGCCCTCCACCCTTACTGGGCCGGTATCGACGGAGCCGCCCTGGCGGCCCTGGCACTGGAAGCGGCTTCCGGAGTGGACGCCCTGATAGCGCGGGCGCCCGACTCGCTCGTGGACTCACTCGAAGGCGGGCCCAACGCCTTCCTCCTGCACCGGCACCGTCACCGGGGCGACCACCTGGATCAGATCCAGAGGGGTCTTGATGCGTCGGCAGAGCCCGCCGCGGCCGAGCCCGCTGCGGCGCCGGTCGATCGCTCGTTCGTCGCACGCAATGCCGCCAGCCGGCAACGCCTGGCCTCCGTGGTCCAGAGTCTCGGGGCGGCGGACCTGCAGCTGCCGACCCACGAGGGTGGTTGGACGATCGGTCAGGTTCTGGGCCACCTTGGCTTCTGGGATCGCTTCCTGGTGGCTCGCTGGAGAGCCGCCCTTGCCCTCGGGGCCGGAGAGATGCCGGCGTCCGTGCCGCACGAACTGGCCGACATGCTGAACGATTTCCTGCCGCCGGTATGGGGGGCCTTCGCGGCGGCGGGGGGACGCGCTGCAATCGAGGACACGCTCGCCGCGGCACAAGCCGCGGACGGCCTGATCGCCGACCTCCCCGCCGAGGTTCCGGTCGAGGCCATCCTGGCGGAACGGCCGGCCCTGCTCGATAGGTCCATCCACCGCCGCGAGCACCTTTCTGCGATCGAGCAGGCGCTGGCGGGCATGGAGGTCTCCGAGCCCCCCGTCCGAGGTTACCCGGAGCGCTGATAACATGCGCCATGTGGTTGAGAGACACGGATGAATTGTTTTGAGAGGCGCCTCGATGTCCGGGGGCAGGGCCTCGCGGAGTACGCGTTGATCCTCACCTTGATCGCGATCGTGGCCATCAGCGCCATTCTTTTCCTCGGGGGCGGGATCGACACGATCCTGAGCGCGATCGACAAGTCGCCTTGACTGCCGGCCGCGGCTGCCGGTCGCGGCCGCAGGGCCGGGCCGCGCCGCGCTTGACAGGCCTCCCGGCCGTCATTAGGCTGTTAGCACTCTCATTGGTAGAGTGCTAATGCATCCGGGAGCGCCCCATCCGGGCGTGGCGCAAGGTCGCCGGAACGGGGCGGAGACCGGACCGGCATTCATCAGGACGTGGTTGTCAGCCGAGTGTCGGCGCCTCGAACAGCCCACATCCACAACACGATGGCGGTCTATGTGCCGCCGCATTCAGGAGGAAACGCGTTGGCAACGGCCACTGCGACGAGCAAGAAGCTCAAGCCCCTCGGCGATCGAGTCGTGATCAAGCCGACTCCACGCGAAGAGATGACCAAGAGCGGCATCGTCCTGCCGGACACGGCCAAGGAGAAGCCGCAGGAGGGCGCCATCATCGCCGCCGGCCCGGGCAAGATCCTCGAGGACGGCACGCGCGAGAAGATGGACGTCAAGGTAGGCGACCGCGTGCTGTACCAGAAGTACGCCGGCACCGAGTTCAAGGTGGAGGGTGAGGAACTCCTCATCGTCAGCCAGAAGGACATCCTGGCGATAGTCGAGGGCTGACCCGCCTGCGGCCGTCGTCCGAAGCGACCGGTCTACCAGACGTCAGAGACGAGGTAGGGAAACCGATCGAGATGCCGTACACCCGAGCTCAAACGATCTGACGCCGGCCCCGGGCCACCGCCTGGGGGCCGGATGAATGCGGAGGACAGACAGACTTGGCAAAGCAGATTGTCTTCGACGAGACCGCTCGTCGCTCTCTCAAGCGTGGCGTCGACCACCTGGCCGAGGCCGTCAAGGTCACCATCGGCCCCAAGGGTCGCAACGTTGTCCTGGACAAGAAGTTCGGCTCGCCGACGATCACCAACGACGGCGTCACGATCGCCCGCGACATCGAGCTGGAAGACCCATTCGAGAACATGGGCGCCCAGCTGCTCAAGGAAGTCGCCACCAAGACCGACGACGTCGCCGGCGACGGCACCACGACGGCCGTGGTCCTCGGTCAGGCGATGATCAACGAGGGCATCCGCAACGTCACTGCCGGCGCCAACCCAATGCAGATCCGGGTCGGCATCGAGAAGGCCGTCGAGGCTGTCGTCGCGGAGATCAAGAAGCAGTCCCGCCCCATCGACTCACGCGCGGAGATCGCCGCGATTGCCACGATCTCGGCAGCCGACCCTGAAGTCGGGGAAATCATCGCCGAGGTGATGGACAAGGTCGGCAAGGACGGCGTCGTCACCGTCGAGGAAGGCCAGTCGCTCGGTCTGGAGAAGGAATACACCGAGGGCATGCAGTTCGACCGAGGCTACATCTCGGCTTACTTCGTGACCAACGCCGACCGCATGGAGACGGTCCTCGACAATCCGCGCATCCTGATTACCGACAAGAAGATCTCGGCGGTTCCGGACATGCTGCCGGCCCTCGAGAAGGCCGTCCAGATCGGCCGTCCGATGCTCATCATCGCCGAGGACGTGGACGGCGAGGCGCTGGCCACACTCGTGGTGAACAAGCTGAAGGGCACGATCCAGGTCCTCGCGGTCAAGGCCCCGGGCTTCGGCGATCGCCGCAAGGAGATGCTTCGCGACATCGCCATCCTCACCGGCGGTACCGTCATCAGCGAGGAGATCGGCCGCAAGCTCGACTCCGTCACGATGGAAGATCTCGGCGAGGCTCGCCGAGTGGTCGCCACCAAGGACGACACGACCATCGTCGAAGGCAGCGGTTCCGCCGAGGCGATCAAGGGCCGCATGGCCCAGATCAAGGCTCAGATCGAGGAGACCACCTCCGACTACGACCGCGAGAAGCTCCAGGAGCGTCTCGCCAAGCTGGCCGGCGGTGTAGCCGTCATCAAGGTCGGCGCGTCCACCGAGGTCGAGCTCAAGGAGAAGAAGCACCGCATCGAGGACGCCCTCTCGACCGTGCGGGCAGGCATCGAGGAGGGAATGGTCGCCGGCGGCGGCGCGACTCTCCTGCACTGCCAGGCCGTGCTGGCCAAGATCAAGCTCGACGACGCCGACGCCCAGGTTGGCGTCGACATCATCCGCCGCTCCCTGGAATATCCGATCCGCCAGATCGCCGACAACGCCGGCGCTCACGGCGAGGTCGTGGTGGACCAGGTGCGGGGCATGAAGGTGGGCTTCGGTTATGACGCCCTAAGGGGCGAGTACGGAGACCTGTTCGAGAAGGGGATCGTGGACGCCGCCAAGGTGACCCGCTCCGCCCTCGAGAACGCCGCCTCCATCGCCAAGATGGTGCTGACCACCGAAACCCTTATCACGGACCTTCCCGAGAAGAAGGAGCCCGCCGGTGGCAATCACGGCCACGGCGGCGGGGATATGGACTTCTAGCAACCGGTAGCAACGACTTCGGGGCCCCGGACCTCAGGGTTCGGGGCCTCTTCTTCTGTACCGTGGGACAAACGAGCAGTAGTCCGACAGGAGTTTGACACCCCACGGAGCCCCGGCCAATCTGGCGCCGATACAGTTCCATTGGAGGTCACCAAGTTGTTACGTCTTCCCAGGAAGGCAATCGCCCTTTTCGCCGTGGCGGGCCTCGTTGCCGGGGCCTGTAGTAGCAGCGCTGCCACTGCGGGACCGGGCGCGACGGCTATGGAAGGCAGCTCCGCCGCCCCGGCGGGAGCCTCCGCAGCGGTAAACGCAAACGACCCTAATTCGATCATCACCCAGGCCCTCAACGGAGCCACGGACGTCAAGTCCTTCCACATCGAGTTGACCGTTGCAGGGACCATCAAGGCGGCCGCTCTCTCGGACAGTCTTGGAGGCTCCGCAGCCGGCGCCGCTTCGGACATTAAGCTCGACGGCATGTCCATCGTTGGCGACGTCGACGTTGCCAACAAGGCTGGCAAGCTCGCCCTCACGGTGCCGCCGATTGCCGCGCTGGGCAATGTCCCTCTTTCAGGCGACGCGATCCTGGTCAACAACACGCTGTACTACAGGATGCCCCCGTTCACGGACGCCAAGTACACCCAGCAGGACCTGACGTCGGTTGGTGACACCCTTCAGGCGCTCAGCAGCGCCCTCCCCGCCTCGGTTCCGACCGCTCTGCCGTCCGGCTCGGGGTCATTGACCGACTCCTTGGCCCAGATCCGCGCGGCCATGGATGCCGCAGGCGTCAAGGCGACTCTCGTTGGCACCGAGCAGATCGGCGGCCAGGACGCCTATCACATCAGCGTTTCCATTCCTGTCGACTATCTCAACAGCCAGATCGCGGCCGAGGCGAGCTCGAGCCCGGCCATGAAGATCGACTCGGCTTCGGCCGACTTCTGGGTCTACACGGCTAACAGCCGGCTGGCCAAAGTCGAGGTCAAGGCCGCCTCTTCGACGCTTGGCAGCATCGACGTGACGGTGACCGTGACCAAC
Source organism: uncultured Chloroflexia bacterium (assembly GCA_963814125.1). Classification (GTDB taxonomy): domain Bacteria; phylum Chloroflexota; class Limnocylindria; order Limnocylindrales; family CSP1-4; genus Fen-1039. The sequence goes on along the minus strand of CAWFBR010000010.1, from coordinate 532,729 downwards.
TACGACCAGCCCGTTACGATCACCGCGCCGCCGGCAAGCGACGTGATGGCGCCCACTTCCTAGGGCGCTGGCCAGGCCGCTGGCCAAAACGACCACGTTCGAGCCTCGGACCCTTCGGTCCGGGGCTCTTCGTTGCCACCTCAAGACTATGTCCCTGGATGTCGATCTCTCGGTTGACAGAGCAACTGTGGGCAGCCAATCTTGCCCAACAGAGCGCGAGAGGAGGTCACACTTTGGTCCGTCTTCCCAGAAGGGCATTTGCCCTGTTCGCGGGACTTGTCCTGGTCGCCACAGCTTGCTCCACCAGCTCGGCTACATGGCCGGGCGGTGTGGCGCCATTCGGGGGATCGGGCGGCCCGGGCGGCTCCGGCGGCTCCGGCAATGCCGCCAACGTCGATCCCAACGACCCGAACTCGATCATCAGCGGGGTGATCGCGGGCGGGCCCGACACCAAGTCGTTCCATATCAAGATCGAGCTCAACGGCACGATCAAGTCCGACGCACTGTCGAGCTTGGGAAGCGATACCTCGACCGGGCTGACCGGCGACATGACGCTGGACGGCACGAAGATCGAAGGCGACGTGGACGTGGCCAAGCAGGCTGCTCATCTGGCCGCCACCATAGCTTTCGGTACGGGTGGCTCCACCATGACGATCCCCGCCGACGTGATCCTCGTGGACTCGAGCCTGTACTACAAGGTCTCCGTGCCTGGCCTCTCCAGTTCCAAGTACACCAAGACGAGTTTGGGGGACCTGAGCGGGTCGTTGACTGGCGGTGCCGTTTCGGTGCCGACGGCCGGGCCCTCTGCCCTGGCGGGCGTTGAGGATCAAGTAGCGCAGATCCGCAAGGCCCTCGATGACGCCGGGGCTACGGCGACTCTGGTCGGCACCGACCAGATCGGCGGCCAGGACGCCTACCACATCAGCATCTCGGTCCCGCTCGACCTCATCAACGGCGAGATTGCGGGATCCTCCGTGAGCGCCGGCTCCGGCATCACGATCGACTCCGCGTCCGTCGACGGATGGGTATACAAGAGCGACAACCGGCTGGCCAAGATCGAGATCAAGGGCGCCTCGTCGGCGATCGGCAATCTCGACGTTATCGTGACCGTGACCAACTACGACAAGCCAGTGACCATCACCGCGCCGCCCGCCAGTGACGTGGAGACGACCTCGAACTAGCGCGCCCGTGGCCTTCAGCCTCAACGACGTGACCTCGGAACCCCGGGCAACCCGCCCGGGGTTCCGCAATTCACCGACCCGAGCGCAGCAAAGTGTCGCGCGCCCCGTCATTTGACAGTGGGTTGCCATGGCAGCACGCTTGCGCGCCCAGGACACGGTCACGGAGGAGTCATGCTGATCCGTCGCAGGTCGGCGTTCGCGCTCTGCGCGGTACTCATCTCGATCGCGCTGGCGGCGAGCGGCTGCGGCAGTGGCTTCGTGCTGCCGACGCCGCACTCCGCGCCGACGCCGACCCCAACGCCGACCCCAACGCCGACCCCAACGCCGACCCCAACGCCGATATCCGATCCGTACGAAATCATCATTCAGAGCCTGGGCAACCTGGAGGGTGTCCGGACGCTTCACATCGACGGCGAGCTGGATGGCTCGATCGACGTCGGGAAACTCAACGGACTCCCCGGCGGGTTCCTGACCCAGCTTATCGGGAAGGTGAAGCTGGACGGCTCCACCCTGACCGGCGACGTGGACATCGCCACCCGGGCGGCCCACATCACGGCCTCCGTGCCGAACCTGTTCGGCCTGACGCTGGACTACATCGTGGTCGGCGGCTATCTGTATACGAAGGTGAGCCTGGGCGGGCAGAAATACAGCAAGGCGCCGATGTCCAGCGTGCTCCCGGGAGTCGACCTCGCGCCGTCCGCATCTCTCAACATCGAGGAGAGAGTACGCACGCTCAAGGTTGATCTGAATCGAGCCGGCGTCACGGCCACTCGCGCGGGCCGCGACATGGTGGACGGACGCGTCGCCCACCAGGTCGCCGTCTCGATTCCGGTGGACAAGTTCAATCAGGCGCTCGCCTCGGTGGGCGGCAGCCTGGCGGCGGGCGTCTCATTCGACTCCGTGTCGGTCGATTACTGGGCCTATGTCGATGCCCTCCTGCCCGCCATGCTGGAGGCGAAGGCGATCTCGGCCTCGTTGGGCAGTCTGGACCTGACTCTGACCGTGACCCGGTACGACCAGCCGGTCACCATCAACGCCCCGCCCGATAGCGAGGTTCAGGCCGGATGAGGCCCATGGTCACACGGATCGAGAGTCCTGACGGCGGACCCGGGCCGGATGAGGGCGCCGTGACGCTTTTCAGGTAGGGGACGGCCGGTAGCCGCTAAACTGCCAGAGCCGCCGTATCGGGCGTTGCTCCGCGCCGGCGACTACTCGTACCTTGCTGTGTGCCGTCAACCCGTCCTGGAGGAGTCCCGTGTTTCGTCGGAAGTCGATCGCCACACTCGCGGCCGGTCTGCTGTCCATCGCCGCTCTTGCGGCCGGTTGCACGGCGGCGCCACTCACCGACGTGCACGAGATCCTGTCCAAGGCCGTGACGGCGATGTCCCCAGTGACGGTGGCCAATGCCGGTACGTCGCTGGAGACGGCGAGCCCGGGGAACCTGCAGTCGGTCCACTTCGTGCTCGATGCGGGCGGGCAGATCAATTTCGGGATCGAAGCGGCCACTCCGACGCCGGAGCCATCCGCCACCCCGGTGCCGAGCGCCGCCGACTCCTCCTCGCCGGAAGCCTCGCCGAGCGCGGTCCCCTCTGCCTCCGTCGGCCCGAGTGGGTCGGCTTCGGCAGGTCCTTCGGCATCGGCAACGGCGACCGCGACGCCCACTCCCACGCCGACCCCCACGCCTACCCCGACGCCGACGCCCACACCGGAGCCCAGCCCGTCCGAATCGTTAGGGCCGACTCCGACGCCTCTCTTCACCGCTATCCCGATCCCGCTGGACAAGACTCACGCCGAGGGCGACATCGATCTGGCCAACAAGACGGCCCACGTCATCGGCGGCCTACCCGGCCTGCCCGACTTCTCGGGTGAGCTGATCGTGGTGAGCCCCTACACCTACTCGAGGCCGTATGGGGCCACCAAATACACGCTCGGGCAGGACTCGTCATTGCCGATCAATCCCGCTCTTGATAGCGGAGCGGCATACCTGGTTCAGCAGGTCATCGCCATCGCCGCCGACCCTCGGCTCAGCCCGGTCCTCGTTGGAACCGAACAGGAACCGACAGGCGCGGCCTACCACGTGCGGGTGGATCTGTCGCCGGAGGTCGTCAACGAGAAGCTCGGTTCGAGCGGCCACGCCTTCGGCACGGGAACCATGAATCTCTGGATCCTCCACGACGGGTTCCACGTCGAGCGTATGGTGTTCAGCACCAACGACCCGAGCTTCGGCGCCGCGGCGATCCAAATCGTCATGTCGCACTTCAACAGCGTCGCGCCGATCGAGGCCCCGCCTGCGAGCCAGATCGAGACCGGAGCCCTCCCGTCGGCCGGGTACTAGGCGCGTCCGGAGACCTTGTGAGCCGGGGCGAATTCCGCGCTCCTACAATTCGCGCGTGAGCACCAAGTCAGCCGGCGATCCCTTCGAGGCCGCGCCGCCGATCGCGGCCGAGGAACCGCCGCCGCCGGACGAGGCCCCCCCGGAGGCCTTCGACGGGCCGCGCATAGAGCCGCCCGAGCCGTCTCCGTTCGAGCCCGAGCCGGTCGCGCTGGAGGAGCGCCGGGCTGCCGCGGACGCGCTGGCGACCCGAATCCTGGCCCGCCTGAATCCCGAGCAGCAGCGCGCCGTCCAGACGACGGACGGCCCTGTCCTGATCCTCGCGGGAGCGGGCAGCGGCAAGACGCGCGTCCTCGCTCACCGCGTCGCGTACCTCGTCGGTGTCAAGGGCGTTCGGCCCTGGCAGATCCTGGCCGTCACCTTCACAAACAAGGCGGCCGCGGAGCTACGGGCCCGCATCACCGGCCTGGTCGGAGATGAGGCCGGCCGCGAGGTCGCAATGGGCACGTTCCATGCTCTGTGCGCCCGAGTCCTGCGGCGTGACGGATCGGCCATCGGCCTTGACCGGCATTTCGTCGTCTACGACTCGGACGACCAGCAGGCGCTCATGAAGCAGATCCTGCGAGAGGAGGACCTGCCCATCACGGGGGAGTACAAGCCCAGTGCGATCCTCGGCGCCGTGTCGCGGGCCAAGAACGAGATGCTGGACGCCGACTTCATCGCCGCCAACGCGCACACTCACCGCGAGCGCGAGATCGCCCGGCTTTTCCGCCGCTACCAGGTGCGTCTCCGGGCCGCGAACGCTCTCGACTTCGACGACCTGCTCCTCGAGGCGGTGCGCCTCTTCCAGGACGCCCCATCCGTCCTGGAGCGGTATCAGAGCCGGTGGCGCTACCTCCACGTCGACGAGTACCAGGACACGAATCGCCCGCAGTACCTGTGGGTCAAAGCCCTGGCCGCGGGCACCCACAACCTCTGCGTGGTGGGGGATGACGACCAGTCGATCTACTCCTGGCGCGGCGCCGACATCCGCAACATCCTGGACTTCGAGCGCGACTACCCGGACGCCACGGTAGTGAAGCTCGAGCAGAACTACCGGTCCACGCAGCTGATCCTGGACGCGGCCCACGCAGTCGTCACAAACAACGCCTCGCGCAAGGATAAGAAGCTCTGGACGGAGAACGCCGGCGGGCGGCTGATCCAGCGCTTCGAGGCCTACAACGAGGAAGAAGAGGCGGAGTGGATCGCGCGCCAGGTCGAGGAGGTGACCGGTGGTCGGAGCTCGGTCCTGACCCGGCGCGCCGACGAGGATGCGGAGCGATGGGAGCGCGGCGACATCGCGGTCATGTATCGGACAAACGCCCAGAGCCGAGCGATCGAAGAGGCGTTCCTGCGTTACTCGATCCGCTACCAGCTGGTCGGTGGCACGCGGTTCTACCAGCGGCGCGAGGTCAAGGACGCCCTTGCGTACCTGAGAATCTTGCGCAGCGACACGGATCAGGTGAGCTTCGAGCGGATCCTCAACGTGCCGACGCGAGGGATCGGTGACAAGAGCCTGGAGGAGCTGCGAGGGTTCGTTGCCGCGGGCGCGACCGGGGGAGCCGGTATGGACAACCCGGGGGTCGATATCGCGGACGAGGCCCAGCCGACTTACTGGGGGGCGATTCGGGCCGCCGCCGAGGGCCGCGTCGAGGCTCTTGGGTCGCGGGCGAGGGGCGCTCTCGGAGGTTTCGCCGGCCTCGTGACCCGCCTGCGGACCAGGATCGGCGTGCTCCCGCTGCCCGAGTTGCTGGACGCCGTACTGGAGGAGACGGGCTACCGAGCCATGTTGGCCGACGGCTCGGAAGAGGGTGAAGAACGCTGGGCGAACCTGCTCGAGCTGCGCTCAGTCACCACCCGGTACGATGACCTCACGCCCGACGACGCCCTCGACCGCTTCCTCGAGGAGACGGCCCTGGTCGCCGACCAGGACTCGTACGAGGCCGGCGCCGACGCGGTCACGCTGATCACTCTCCACGCCGCCAAGGGGCTGGAATTCCCGGTCGTCTTCATCGCCGGACTGGAGGAGGGCGTGTTCCCGCACAGTCGCTCTCTCGACGACGAGAAGCAGCTCGAGGAAGAGCGGCGGCTTGCCTACGTCGGTATCACCCGCGCAAAGCGGCGCCTCTTCCTGAGCCACGCGGCCCGGCGGGCGACCTGGGGGAGCGGCGGACTCTCGGTCCCGAGCCGTTTCCTGTTCGAGATCCCGGCCGCGCTAATGTCCGGTCCCCGTCTCGGCCGGGCCGACGAGTTCGACGACGACGTGGGTCAGGTCGACCCGGACCTGGTGTTCGGGAGGAGATTGAGCAGCCGCTTCGGAACGCCGCGGTCAGGCGGAGGCGCCTGGCGGGCAGGGAGCGGCCAGCCCGGGGCGCCGCGCGCCGGAGAGGGCTTTCGCCCGACGAGGGACCTGGGTGCGCGCCGCGAGGCGTATTCCGCGGGAGCGCCGTCGGGCAGCCTCGGAGCGCCGCTCGCGGCGTCCGCCAGGACTCCGACTCCGGCACGGCCGTCGCCGCCGGCGAGGTCCGCCCCGGCGGCGAGGTCCGCCCCGGCGGCGAGGCCCCGCATCCCCGGCGAGCGGCAATTCCGGGACGGCGACCGCGTTCGCCACGCGCGTCTTGGCGAGGGTATCGTCGTCACCTCCAAGCTGACGCGCAGCGACGAGGAGGTCACGGTCGCCTTCGCCAACGGCGGCGGCGTCAAGACACTCCTGGCGAGCATCGCCAACCTGGAGCTCCTCGGTTGATACCATGTGGGGCGCCGGCAGATAGACCCCATTGACCCCATTGAGCCGGCGCCCACGGCCACAGCGAGTCCCGGAAGGTAGGACCACCTCGGATATGACCAAGTCGAACGTGTCGCGAACCGGCCGGACCAAGACCGGCGGCAAAGCCCTTCTTCAGCCCTGCGCCTGCTGCGGCATAGCTCCGGACCCGCAAGGCCGGCCGTTGTCGGTTACCTTCGAGCAGCCGGATGTCGTATTCGACATCGTGCCCGAACTCCTCGACACATGGGGCGGCGACCCTTTCATGGCTATCAAGGACGTAGGGTTCTTCATCCGGGTAATCCTGCCGGTGCGTCTCACGGACGGCTTCGCGGTCGACTTCGGGACATGGCTCGAGGTTCACAACGAGGACTTCAGGACCGCCTGGCAGAGCTGGAACTTCCCGGAGTACAAGGACCTCGTTCTCGAAGGCTACCTGGCGAACAAGATCGCTCCATGGGGAAAGACGCCCCACGTCCTCGTCAAGGCTGTAGTTCGCGACATGGAGCAGGTCCCGATTGTCGACAACTGCGAAGACCCCGATATCGCCGGGATTATCGGCGACGTCTGGCCGCACGCGGACGTGCTCAAGCCGTACGCGGAGCTGCTCAAAGCCGAGCCTACGTTCGAGGCTTGATCGGCTCATTCGGATCATCCGCTCTCGTCACGTCTCGGAACAGCAAGATTCTGCCCTGAGGCTGGGAGCCGCACGGAGGACGGTCCAATGAGCGACGCAAGCGAGCAGCCGGTCGGCCTGCCCGTGGCGGAGGACGCGGTAGAGGCGGCTCGGGCGTTGGGTGAGGTCGCTGCCGGGCGTCGGCACGCCGAGCTTGTGCCCGAGCTGCTGCGCGCCAGTGAGCTGTACTACCTGGAGGATGCTCCCGAGATCAGCGACGCCGAGTACGACCGGATGATGCGCGAACTGGTCGCCCTCGAGTCGGCATTCCCGGGGCTGGTTACGCCCGACTCGCCGACACAGCGTGTCGGTGCCCAGCCGACCGGAGTGTTGGGCGAAGTGGCCCATCGGCGACCGATGCTCTCGCTCGGCAACGTCTTCGACGAGGATGAGCTGCGCGCCTTCGATGCCAGGGTACGGCGCGGCCTGGGTCTTCCGGCCGCCCCCGCATCCGCGGCGGACCTGCGCTACGTCGCAGAACTCAAGATCGACGGCCTGGCGATTTCGCTGCGCTACGAGAACGGCCGGTTCGTCCAGGGAGCGACACGAGGGGACGGGACCACGGGCGAGGACGTGACGGCCAACTTGCGGACCATCTCCGTCCTGCCGGAGCGGCTGCGCGAAGCCGCGACGGCCGAGGTGCGGGGCGAAGTCTTCATGCCCAAGGCCGAGTTTGCCCGCATCAACGCAGAACGTGAAGAGGCCGGACTGCCCACGTACGCCAACCCAAGGAACAGCGGCGCCGGTTCGCTGCGGCAGCAAGACGCGCGCGTCACGGCGGCGCGCCGCCTCTCCTCGTGGTCCTACCAGCTCATCGAGGACGGGCCCGATGGGGATCCATCCGTCCACAGCCAATCCGAGGCGCTGGCGCGACTGGCGGCTCTCGGGCTGCCGGTGAATCCAGATCGGGCCGAGGGCCTCGATATCGAGGCGGTCATCGAGTTCCTGCGCCGATGGCGAGACCAGCGCCATGAGCTGCCCTACGAAACCGACGGCGTAGTGGTCAAGGTGGATAGGTTCGACCAGCAAGAGCAGCTCGGAATGGTGGCGCGAGCGCCGCGCTGGGCCATCGCCTATAAGTTCCCTCCCGAACAGGTCGAAACTCTCCTGGAGGACATCGTGCCGTACGTCGGCCGGACCGGGACTCTCACGCCGGTAGCGCACATGCGGCCGGCGAAGGTCGCCGGCTCAACCGTGGCGCGCGCAACCTTGCACAACCTGGACGAGGTTCGGCGCAAGGATCTCCGCATCGGGGATTGGATCGTGCTTCAGAAGGCGGGGGACGTCATCCCGGAGGTCGTGCGATCGATTCCGGAACGGCGCACCGGTGCCGAGCGTGAGTTCCAGATGCCGGCCACATGCCCAGTGTGCGACACGCCCATCGTCCGTGACGAGGGTGCCGTCCGCCACTACTGCCCCAACTCTCGATGCCCGGCGCGACTGGCTCAGGAGTTCGCCCACTTCGCCGGCCGCGGCGGGATGGACATAGAGGGCGCGGGCTGGGCCGTGATGGGGCAGTTACTCGAGCGGGGGCTCGTCAAGAAGCGAGGCGATTTCTACCGGTTGTCGATGGAGGATCTCGAGAGCCTCGACCGGTTCGCGCACAAGAGTGCCGGGAACTTGATGGAGAAGATTCAAAGGTCGCGCCGGCGGCCACTGGCGCGAATCTTGAACGCCCTCGGAATACCTCAGGTAGGCGAGCAGACGGCCATCGATCTCGCCGCCTGGACCGTAGAGCGGTGGCCCGTGGAGGAGGGGGAGTCGGAGCCTGCGTGGACCGCGCGGGTGGTCTCGGCTCTGCGAGACACGCCGGCAGAGGCGTTCCAGGCGGTCCCAGGTGTCGGGGCCGTCGTCGCCGGCAGCATCGCCCGTTACTTCGGGGATCCCGAGACCGCTGAAGTCCTCGCCGATCTGGTGGACGCGGGCGTGGTCGCCGTGCCGCCCGCAAGACGAGCGGCCTCGGGGAGTGGCGGGGCCGCGGGGCCGCTGGCCGGCCAGACCGTCGTCGTCACCGGGTCGCTCTCGGGCTTCGACCGCGCCGCAGCGGAAGAGGCGATCCGTGCTGCCGGCGGTAAGGCGGCCGGCTCGGTCAGCAAGAACACCTCGTACGTGGTCGCGGGCGAGAACGCCGGCTCCAAACTCGCAAAGGCCCAGGAGCTTGGTGTGCCGGTGCTGGACGAGGATGGGTTCCGGCGCCTCATCGGCGGACCGGGTAGGGCCGACTCGCAGCCCGGGTGATACCGAAAAGGATTCCACACCCTGCCCATTAGGGTTGGCCGTTTGCTCGGGCAGCGGCCCGTGTGCCGGCCTGCGCGCCGGCGATTGCTCGCCGGATGGGCGCCTCTTAGGCTGAGCCGAACTTCTCGCAACGGTGCTGCGGAGGCCGCGCTTGTCCAAGGTCACCCGTCGGGTTGCTGCTGCCGAAGAGACACGCTCCCGAGCCTACTCGCCACCCCCGGCCTATCTCCGGACCGGCTTCTCCATGGTCTTGATGTGCCTCCTGCTGATCTTCAGCATCCTGGCCGTGGAAGGGGTCTTCGCATGGCCTGGAGGGGACCAATCCAACGCCATCGCGCGAGGACCCGATTCGTTCGCTCCCGACGGGCCGCCGTTCGTCGCATCGATCCGCACGCCAGTCGCCCCGCAGGAGAGCGTAGCCGGGGTCACGCTCCCTCCCGCCACCGAGAATCCCCCGACGGCGAGTCCGTCGCCCGCGCCCGGGCCCGTCATCGGCGGCGGGGCCAATCCCGCACCGGCGCCGCGGCGTCCTAATCCGACGCCGCCGAGTCCGACGCAGGCACCCTTCGTGCCTACCCCGACACCCTTCTGGCCCAGTCCGACGCCTATACCGTTCCCGACTCCGCCACATTTCCCCACACCGCCGCCGTTCGCGACACCGACGCCGACCCCAACGCCTACGCCAACCCCGACACCAACCCCGACCCCAACGCCTACGCCAACCCCAACCCCGACACCAACCCCAACCCCAACCCCGACACCAACCCCAACCCCAACGCCTACGCCAACCCCGACACCAACCCCGACTCCAACGCCTACGCCGACTCCAACGCCTACGCCGACTCCAACGCCTACGCCGACCCCGACGCCGGCGCCAACCCCGACACCGACGCCGGCGCCAACCGCGTAGGCACCTGATCCTCGAGCGAGGGTGGCAGATCGACGACTAGCCCATGGCGGAGTTGATCTGGCCCCAGATCCAGTCGGGCCGCCCTGGTACGTCTGGGCCGAGGAGCATGCGTGGAGCCCGCCAGGTTTCCTGCCAGCCACGCCCCTCGAGCTCACGGACAGCCTCTCCGTGCTGGCTGGGGATTCCCGCTCGCACGTGAGCACCCTCGGGAACGACGTGGCGATGCAAGTCCAGGAGATACAGTCCGTCCTGAAATCGCGGCGCGACGATCGCGCCGTAGGCGCGCTCGGCCGGGAAGAGGAAGCCGCGCAGGCTGCGCCCGGACCTGGGGCCGGCGCCGCGCTCACGCCGTTCACCGCGGGGTATGTCGCGCGCGTCCGCGCTTTCGTCCTCGAGAACCCAGCCGCCGCCCAATTCGGCCAACACCCTGAGCGGCGCCGATCGATCCTCACCGGTCGCCTGCCGGTCGAGAGCGCAGATCGCCGGAAGATCCTCGGGCTCGATCGTCCTGGAGCGGGCGCCTTGCGGGGGAGCCGGTTCCTCGGCCAGATGGTCGGCCTGCAGCTGGTGGTAATACGACGCGAGGCGGAAGCCCATGCGCTCGTACATGGGTTGGCCCAGATCGGTCGCCTCGAGCGAGAGCGTCTCGCAGCCGGCCGCCCTGAGGCGCCACATCAGTTCTTCGGTCACGGCCCGCCCGATGCCGCGGCGGCGGTACTCGGCTTCGACCGCGATACCACCCAGCCAGCCGACGTTTCCACTGGCGGTTGCAACCCCGGTTGCCACGAGCAGGCCGCCGACGATGCCGACCACCGGCTGACAGGTCGGGACGCGCATCACGAACTCGTAGAAGCGAGTCCGATCGCGGAAGCCCTGGGCCCGGGCCAGCTCGATCGCAGCTCTGACGTCGGCTGCTTCCAGGGGCCTGATCTCGAACCCCTCGATCGCCATCTCAGCTCAACCGAAAGCAAAGCCGAGGACGCTCCAGATGAGCGTCGGATCCCAGTCGACGCCCGGCCCGCGCAGCATCCGGGGCGTCTGGAAGGTCGGGCTCCAGCCACACTGCTCCAGTGCGCGCCGCCCCGACTCATGGACAAGCGGGATCGCGGCATGAACCGTCTCGGTCCGACCGGTTGCCAGGTGCCGCAGCTGGTCGAGAAGGCAGGTGGCGTCCTCGGCCGCGGGGGCAACGATTGCCCCGCTGGCGGGCAGGATCGACATGAGGAAACCTCCGAGCTTGCCATCGGATTCGATGACCCAGCCGGAGCCGACGAGCGAGTTCAGGAGACCGCCCCGGTTCTCCCCGGTGGCGCGCCGGTCGAGCGCGAGAACGCGCTCCAGATCGTCCGGGCCCATGGGCCGCAGGATTCGGCCTGGGGGTGGCGTCGGCGGGGTTACGACGGGCCCCGCCTCGAGTATCTGGTACTGCTCGTCCACTCGGAATCCCATGTCGTCGTAGAGCGGCTTGCCGAACGTGGAGGCGAGGAGGGCCTGGGTGCGGCAGCCGGCCAAATCGATCAGGTCACAGGCAGCCTCGGTCATGGCCCGTCCGTAACCACGGCTGCGCATCGAGACGTCCACGAATATCGAACCCACCCAGCCGACCGGGCCGTGGATCGAGGCCGAGGCAGTGGCGACGAGGGATCCGTCGCGTATGCCGACCAGCATCCCGATGACGGGGTTCGCCAGCTCCCATTCGAGAAAGTCGCGCCGCTCGCCCCAGCCGCCGGCCCGGTGGATCGCCACCGCGGGCTCGATGTCGGCCGGGGTCATGGGGCGGATTTCCAGCTCGGTCATCGTTCGCTTCTTCCGTCAGCCCATCGCATGGTTGAACTGCCCCCAGATGCTGGCCGGAAGCCACTCGGGCTCGGCGCCCCGAATCATCCTGGGGAAGCTCCTCCACTCGGCCCGGCCGCGCTCGGCGAGCAGCCGTCTCCCGGTCGCGTTCTCCGTGAGGAGCCCTGCCCACGCCGAGCCGCCTTTCGGCACGAGGTGCCGATGCAGGTCGAGCAGGCACGCGGCATCGACCTCCTCCGACGCGACCAGGGCGGCGTTGCCGCGGTGCGATGGCAAGAGGAAGCCGCGTAATTGGGCTTCGCTCATCTCTCCAGTCGGCCCCGACCCGGGCTCGTCCTCGAGCAGCCAGCCGGAGCCGGCGAACATCTCGATGAGCGGTCTCCTGTCCTCGCCCGTCGCCAGCCGGTCGAGGCTGGCAACGGCGCCGATGTCGGACGGGCCAATCGGCCGCAGGCGCGCCCCGGACGGGGGATCGGGCGCCGCGCCCAGCGGATCGGCGGGGTGCATGTGATAGCGCGTTTGCTCTCGAAAGCCCAGCCGCTCGTACACGGGCCGCCCCAGATCGGTTGCGACCAACGCCAGCGAGCGGCAGCCGGCGCCCTCCAGAGTGTCGCAGACGGCCACCGTCAGGGCCCGGCCGATGCCTCGGCCGCGCAGCTCCGGCACGACGAAGATGACGCCGAGCCAGCCCACGTCGCCGTGGATAGCGCCCGTGCCGGTGCCGATCGGACGGCCCTCCAGGACGGCCAGGATCGGCCGGCAGTCGGGCAGTGCGAGGGTCATGCGGAAGAACTCGCGACGGTCCCCGAAACCGCCGGCCGCGGTTACCGCCGCGACGGTGTCGATGTCGGCGGAGGTCATCTCGCGTATCTCGAACGCAGTCATCCGATCCTCTTCGTCCTCGTCTCTATCGAGCCTCAACTCTACCGTCCGGGTCCCTCATCGCGCTGGGGACTTCACGGCGGACGGCAGCGGTTTACTTAGGTGCGGTTCCGTCCGGTATCATCCCGCGCATGGCCGAGCTGTCCCGTGCCGATGTCGAGCATGTCGCCCACCTCGCCCGCCTCGGGCTGGCAGAGGCGGAGCTGGCGCGCCTCGAGGGCCAGCTGAACCACATCCTCGACCAGTACACCGTGCTCACGGCCCTGGACACCGATCACATCCCGCCAACCGCTCAGACGATCGCTCTCGCGAACATCCTGCGCGACGACGTGGTCCAGCCCTCTCTCACGGTAGACGACGCTCTGGCCAACGCGCCGGAACGCAGCGGTGACCACTTCGTGGTGCCCGCGATACTCGGTGGCGAGGCTCCTGCGGGCGAGGCTCCTGCGGGCGAGGCTCCTGCGGGCGAGGCTCCTGCGGGCGAGGCTCCTGCGGGCGAGGCTCCTGCGGGCGAGGCTCCTGCGGGCGAGGCTCCTGCGGGCGAGGCTCCTGCGGGCGAGGCTCCTGCGGGCGAGGGGGGCGCGCGATGAACGGGACCGCCCGGTCGGAGAGGCCAGTGCTCGAATTCGTGGCGCCGAGGCCGGCGCGGTGAAGGATCTGACCCGCCTCCACGTCCACGAGATGGCGCGCCTTCTGCGCACCGGCGAAGTCAGCTCTCGTGTCTTGGCCGAAGCCCATTTGGACGCGGCCGACCGGCAGAACCACGCCCTCAACGCCTGGCTGGTCATCGACCGCAAGGGCGCTTTCGTCCAGGCGGACGCCGCCGACAAGCGCCTCGCCGAAGCCCGGCGAGCCGGCGCCTCAGCCATTGCCGCTCTCCATCCTCTGTGCGGAGTCCCGGTCGCTCTCAAGGATCTCGTCTCCGTGAAGGGCGGTCAGGCCACGGCCGGCTCCAAGATCCTGAAGGGCTACCTGGCCCCGTTCGACTCGACCGTGGCCGCCAGGCTCCGCGCCGCCGGCGCCGTGATCCTCGGCAAGACGAACATGGACGAGTTCGCCATGGGCTCGTCCACCGAGCATTCGGCCTACGGACCAACGGCAAACCCGTGGGACCTGACGCGCGTCCCGGGGGGAAGCTCGGGCGGATCGGCGGCAGCCGTCGCCGCCTACCACGCGCCTGTCTCCATCGGGACCGACACAGGCGGGAGCATCCGCCAGCCGGCGTCGCTGTGCGGCATCGTCGGTCTCAAGCCGACGTACGGCCGCGTCAGCCGCTACGGGATCGTGGCCTTCGCCAGCTCGCTCGACCAGATTGGGCCGCTGGCGCGAGACGCCCGCGACGCGGCCATCCTGCTCCACGCGGTTTCCGGCCGCGACGAGCGCGACGCCACCTCGGCGCCGGTCCCCGTGCCGGACGAGCTGCTCGACCTGCCCGCCGGCGACGACGAGGCCGCCTCGTACTTGAAGGGCCGCCGCCTGGCCCTGCCACGCGAGTACTTCGTCGAGGGGATGGAGCCCGGAGTGGCAGCCCGCGTCCGCGAGGCGGTTGACGCCATGACGGCCGCGGGCGCGAAGGTCGAGGAAGTCTCGCTGCCGCACACGGCCTACGGCCTGGCCACCTACTACATCATCGCCCCGGCGGAATGCTCTTCGAACCTGGCTCGCTACGACGGCGTGGTCTACGGGTTTGCCGACAGAAGCTCGGGCGACTACATCGCCGACTACCTCCGCACGAGAGGCAGCGGGTTCGGGCCGGAGGTCAAGCGCCGGATCATGCTCGGCACCTACGCCCTTTCGGCCGGCTACTACGACGCCTACTACCTGAAGGCGCAGAAGGTACGGACGCTCATCAAGGCGGACTTCGACGCGGTATGGGCGGCAGGGTTCGACGCGATCTGCGCCCCGACCAGCCCAACGGTCGCCTTTCCGATGGGCGCGCGGGTCGAGGATCCGGTCTCGATGTACCTCTCGGACGCCTGCACGCTTCCGGTCAACATGGCGGGCCTGCCCGGGATATCGATTCCGGCCGGCCTGTCCGAAGGGCTCCCGGTCGGCCTCCAGATCATAGGAGCGCCGTGGCGAGAGCTCGGAATGCTACGTCTGGCCCGTGCGTACGAGGCGATCACGGCCAGAGCAACCTGGCGGGACCTCGAGCCCGCCGAGCTGCACCTGACCGACGATCCGACCACGCCCAGCCCGCTGGAACGGAAGGCGCGCCAAACGCAAGGCGCCCCCGCGGCGAGTTCGGCGGACCTAGCCTGAGGACGCACCGATGACCGACCAGACGACCCATCCGAGCACCCGCCTCGCCACCGATCCCTCCATCCTCAACTCCGAGTCGGAACCCACGCGCCCGCCGCTTTCGACGCGAGTCCTGGCCCGCCGCGTCGACGAGGTCCCGCGCTCCGGGATCCGGCGCTTCTTCGACATCCTGGCCACGATGACCGACGTCATCAGCCTCGGGGTCGGGGAACCCGACTTCGACACGCCCGAGCAGGTCATCGAGGCCGGCCGCCACAGCCTCGCCTCGCGTCGCACTCACTACACGAGCAACTACGGAACGATCGAGCTGCGCCGCGCCCTGGCCCACCACCTCGAGCGGCTGTACGGGGTCCGCTACGACCCGACCGAGGAGATCCTCATCACGATCGGCGCCTCCGAAGCGCTCGACGTTGCCGTCCGGGCCACTCTCGACCCGGGTGACGAGGTGATCACCCACGAGCCCTCGTACGTGTCCTACCGGCCGGCGATCATCTTCGCCGGCGGTGTCCCGGTCGGCGTCACGACGACGATCGAGGAGGACTTCGCCCTGGACCCGGCCAAGGTCGAGGCCGCCATCACGCCCCGTACCAAGGCCATCCTGCTCAACTACCCCTGCAACCCGACCGGCGCCACTTTGCCGCATGAGGTCCAGGACGAGATTGCCCGCATCGCCGTCCGCAACGACCTGCTGGTCTACAGCGACGAGATCTACGACCGCCTCGTCTACGGCGGCTATCAGATGCGGACCATGGCGGCTCTGCCGGGGATGCGCCGCCGCACGGTCCTGATGGGCGGGTTCTCCAAGGCCTACGCCATGACGGGCTGGCGGATCGGCTACATCTGCGCCCCCTCCGAGATCCTCGAAGGGATTCTCAAGGTCCACCAGTACGTGATCATGTCCGCTCCCACGGTCGCCCAGGATGCCGCGCTGGAGGCTCTCAAGAGCGGCGAGCCGGACATCGCCCGCATGGCCGGCCAGTACGACACGCGCCGCCGCCTGCTCGTTGACGGCTTCAACGCCATCGGCCTGCGCTGTTTCGAGCCCCTCGGAGCCTTCTATGCCTTCCCGCAGATCACCTCCACCGGCCTGGGCAGCGACGCTTTCGCCGAGGAGCTGCTCCGGGAGGAGTCCGTCGCGGTCGTGCCGGGCACGGCCTTCGGCGAGGCCGGCGAGGGCCACGTCCGCTGCTGCTATGCCACCAGCGAGGCCGAGCTGCGCGAGGCGCTCGTTCGGATCGAGCGCTTCGTCAAGCGTCGAAAGGGCGAGGTTTGACGCCGGCGGTGGCCGTGGCCGGCAGAGGGGCGGTGGAGCGCTACGAGGCCGTCATCGGCATCGAAATCCACTGCCAGCTCCGGACCGCCAGCAAGATGTTCTGCGGTTGCTCCACGGAGATCGACGGGGCGCGGCCGAACAGCCACTGCTGCCCGGTCTGCCTGGGCCTCCCGGGTGTCCTGCCCACGATCAACAAGAGCGCCGTCGAGCACGTGATCGCGACCGGCTTCGCAATCGAGGCCGCCATCGCGCCCACCACTCGCTGGGATCGCAAGAACTACTTCTACCCGGACCTGCCCAAGGGCTATCAGATCAGCCAGTACCAGCTGCCGCTGGCATCCAACGGCCGGCTGACCTTCGACACCAGCGAGGGCCCGTTCACCGTTCGAATCAACCGCGCCCACCTCGAAGAGGACACCGGCCGCCTTATTCACGCCGAATTGGCCGCCGCGCCGGGCGGACGCCCGGCGCGCCGCGTCAGCCTGATCGACTTCAACCGATCGGGCATGCCGCTCATGGAGATAGTCACCGAGCCCGACATCCGGACGGCCGAACAGGCCCGCCGCTATGCCGAGGAGCTGCGCCTTCTGATGAAGACGATCGGCGCCTCAGACGCGGAGATGGAAAACGGCCAGATGCGGGTCGAAGCCAACGTCTCGATCCGGCCGATCGGCCGGGAGGAGTTCGGGACGCGGATCGAAGTGAAGAACATGAATTCGATGCGGTCGGTGGAGCGGGCCATAGCCTTCGAAATCGAGCGCCAGGCCGTGGCGATCGATGCCGGTCAGTCGATCCGCATGGAGACACGCGGATGGGACGAAGCCCGCCAGTCGACGTACCTGATGCGCCCAAAGGAGACCGAGAACGACTATCGCTACTTCCCCGAGCCGGACCTGCCGCCCCTGGTGACGTCGCCCGAATGGCTGGCCGAGATCAAGGCCCGGCTCCCGGAACTGCCCGCGGCCCGGCGGGCGCGCTACTCCACCGACCTCGGCCTGTCCGCGTACGACGCCGGTGTCATCGTCAACGATGCCGCGGCCACGACCCTCTTCGAGAGCGTTCTCGCGGCCGGCCCGGACCTGGCGGCCAAACAAGTGGCCAACTGGGTTACCGGTGAGTATCTGCGGCTGGGCAAGGGAGCGGACAGCGGCCACGTCGTCGCGTCGGAAGTCGCCGTCCTCCTCAAGCTGGTCCAGGACGGCATGATCTCGGGCACGAACGCCAAGGAGGTCTTTGCCGAGCATTTCGCCACCGGCAAGGGCGTGTCCGGGATCGCGAAGGCGCGCGGGTTCGAGCAGATCTCGGACGCTGGGGCTCTGGGCAAGGCGATCGACGAGGTTCTCGCGGCCAATCCCGCCGCCGTGGCCGACTATCGCGCCGGCAGAGAGGCCGCCGCCGGGTTCCTCGTCGGTCAGGTAATGAAGGCGACGCGCGGCCAGGCAAACGCGACAATGGTCCAAACGGCGCTGCGCGAGCGCCTCGACCGAGCCGAGTAGGCCGCGAAGGAGCGCGAATGGGCCCGATCAACCTGATCTGCTGGGGTCTCGGGGTGATCCTGATCGTGGTCGGATATCTCCGAGCCCGCGGGCCGTGGGGGCGCTACCAGGACCTGAAGGCCCAGGAGGCGAACATCGAGCGCTACGAAGGCTGGCGCGGCACCCGCCTTCACGACGACGGCCCAAGTGCGGCGACTCTGATGGCCCAGGAGATGCTCCACAAGGCGCAGATGGGTGGCCTCGTCGTCGTCGTAGGGTTCGTGCTGGTCTTCGTCGGCTTCGCCGTCCACTGAGGCGGTCAGGGACGCCGCAGGCGTCTCAGGTCGATGGCCGTGCAGCGGTCCATGACGACCGCCAGGCCGCCTTCGGAGGCGATGCGGGCGGTCTCCCAGTTCACGACGCCCAGCTGCAGCCACAGAGCTCGGGCGCCGATAGCGACCGCCTCGCGCGCGATCGGCTCGGTCAGCTCGGGCCGTCGAAAGACGTCCACGATGTCGATGCGGCCTGTGGCGGCCGATTCGGTCAGCGTGGCCACAGCCGGAACTCCCTCGACCTCGGTTTCGTTGGGGTTGACCGGAATGCACTCGTAGCCGGCATCGACCAGCGTCCGGAAGACGCTGTGAGACGGCCGGTCCGGGTTCGAGGAAGCTCCCACGACGGCGATCCGCCTGGTTGTGCGAAGCAGCTCGGCGATCTCGACGTCGTCCAGGAGGGTGACCCGGGGATCCCTCGTCTCGTCAGCGCTCATCGGTTCGCGGTCACTGCGCCGAGGGCGTCGACGAGTCGGTTGGCGGTGCCGAAGTCGGATGGGGGGCCCCGTTGTTCAGAATGGCCAGGACGCCGGCCAGCTGAGAGCCGAACCCCGCGGGCTGGTCGGCGTGGAACTCGCTCAAGGCGATCCCTCCGGTCGAGACGTCCTCGATAGCGACCGTGGGCTCAGTCTGGCCGGACGCCGCGTGCAGGATGGCGTTCCCGACGGCAACGTCGTAGCGTTTCAGGACGCTCACGATCAGGCACGGTCGCACGTCCGGCACGACCTGCCAGGCGTCCGTATCGAGAGCGACGAGCCGGGCCTTGCTTCCGCAAGCCTCACGGAAGGCGCCGATCCCAGACAGGTCTGGCATGGCCGAAACCACTTTGACCCCGGACGTGATCAGGCCTGCGGCCGTTGTACGGCCCCTGTCCGGAGAGTCGGACGTGCCTACGTAGGCGACCTTCACGGCGATCCCCGCCCCGGCCTCGGAAGCGCCGCTCTGGAAGCCGGAAACGTAGTTGGCCGTGCGCAGGTCTGCCGCCAGGTCGCCCACGAAGCCGACTTTGCCCCCGCCTGAGAACGACCCTGCCACGAACCCGGCCAGGTAGCCGGCCTGCGCCTCGTCGAAGACGATGCCGTGGACGTTGGCCGGCGAGGTCGACGGGACGGCCACCTCCACCTCGAAGAACTGGGCGGTGGGGTGGGCGATGGCCGCAGCCTGGACGGCGGCATCGGCCTGCGGCCCGATCGTGACCACGACGGCGAGGTCGCCCGCGGCGGCAGTGGCGACGGCGGACGCGAGGTCCGCGTTCGAGGCCGGCGTGACGAGTGACGTCGAGGCGCCGATCCTCGCCCCCGCGTCCTGGACGCCCTTCCAGGTCAAGCCGGATGGCGTGGCGTCTTTAGGTTCGATGACGGGTGCGACCAGGGTGATTGTCTTCACGAGCCGGGTGCTCGGGTTCGCGGTTACCGGCCCAGCAGAAGGCGTGTCGGTGCTCGTCGGGCCGGAGCCGGTCGATGGGGAAGCGCCAGGACCGGACGGACTCGATAGGAAGTTGCAGGTAGCGACCACCAGAGCAACCGCGGCCAGAAGGCCCGCTGCCACGAGGACCGGGCGCAGCCTGGGGCCTTTTCGGCGAGCCTGGTTGCGTTCAGGCGCAAATGGCGGCGTGAACTTCGACTGAGCCTTCATCGTGTGGCGATTGTAGGGACGCCGCGGCTCACTCGGTGGCACTGCGGCCGCTCGGGCGGCCGACCGGCAGGTATTCACGCCAGACTGGGCTCGCAATACGATGACGATTACGAGGAGAGGAGACGGAGTTGGTCTCTCTGATCGAACCGAGCGACGAACGAGTCGAGGTGGCGGACGGGCTGGAGCTGCGCGTCCTCCGCTGGGCCCCGGCCGGCGGCGGTCGCGACGTTGCCGGCGCAGGCGCGACGACGGACGGGCGGCGGGCGCCGTTCCTTCTGGTTCACGGCCTGGCTTCCAACGCGCGGCTCTGGGACGGAGTGGCGCGGAGCCTCGCCGCCGCCGGCCGGACGGCGGCGGCGGTCGATCTCCGAGGCCACGGCCACTCGGACAAGCCGAACGGCGGTTACGACTTCGCCACCGTCTCTGAAGACCTGCGGGCACTCATCACCGTGCTGGGCCCGGACTTCGCCCGGCCGATCATCGCCGGACAGTCATGGGGTGGGAACGTCGTCCTGGATTTCGCCGTGCGCCATCCGGACCTGACTCGCGGCATCGTCCTTGTGGACGGCGGCCTGACCGACCTTCGCGACGCCTTCCCGACGTGGGAGATCTGCTGGGATCGTCTGGCACCGCCGCCGCTCGTCGGGATGCCGTTGTCGTCGGTCGAGGGCTACTTCCGGACGAATCATGCGGACTGGCCGGAGGAAGGCTTCGAAGGTTCGCTCGCCAACTTCGAGATTCGACCCGATCGAACGATCGCGCCCTGGCTCTCGCGAGACCACCACAAGGCCATACTGGAGGCGATGTGGGGCCAACGTGTGGCCGATCTGTGGCGTTCGCTGCGGGTGCCGGCCCTGATCGTTCCGGTGGACGGCGGCGAGTCCGACTGGACCTCGGCCAAACGAGCCGGCGCCGAAGCGGCGCAAGCCGCCGCCGTGGTCACGGGCGTGCCGGTACGAGTCGAGTGGTTCAAGGGCGACCATGACATCCACGCTCAGCACCCGGCCGAGTTGACGGAAGCGATCCTGGCCGCCGAGCGCGGCGGACTCTTCGCCGGGTTGTCGGCCGCCCGGCCGGCAGGGGCGGACGCGGCACCGGCGCCTGCGGAAACGACGCCGTGAGCGGCCTGCCCCGGATCCTGACGATCATGGGCTCGGGCGAGACGACTCCGACGATGGCCCGCGTTCACCGGGCCGTTCTCGACAGGCTCGGCGAGAAGCCGGTCCCGGCGGTCGTGCTCGATACGCCCTACGGGTTCCAGGAGAACGCCGACGACATCACCGAGCGGACGCTGGAGTACTTCCGCATTAACGTGGGGTCGCCGTTTGGGGTCGCTTCCTTCCGATCCTCCGACGCGGAGGGCCTGGTGCGGGAGACGGCGTTCGCCCGGATCCGGGACGCGCGTCTTGCCTTCGCGGGTCCCGGCAGCCCGTCCTATGCGCTGCGTCAGTGGTCTGGTTCGGAGATACCGCGACTCCTGGCGCGGAAGCTCGAGGAAGGGGGCGCGGTCACGATGGCCAGCGCCGCCGCACTGACGCTGGGCCGCTTCACGATTCCCGTATACGAGATCTACAAGGTGGGGGAAGCGCCGCGCTGGCTGCCCGGGCTCGATCTGATGACGCCGCTCGGCCTGCCGGTCGCGGTCGTGCCTCACTACGACAATGCCGAGGGCGGCAACCACGACACGCGCTTCTGCTACCTGGGGGAGCGGCGCCTGCGGGCTCTCGAGGCGGAGTTGCCCGAAGAGGCCTTCATCCTGGGCGTCGACGGTCATACGGCCCTGGTGCTTGACCTGGACGCCGGGACGGCCTCGGTGCGCGGGTTGGGCACGGTCACGGTCCGCAAGGACGGCCACAGCACGGTCTTCGGGGCAGGTTCGGAGCTGACCATCGCCGATTTGGTCGCGGCCGCCTTGCAGCCCGGATCGGCGACCACCACCGCCGGTATCGCGGCGGGCCGCATCTCCGCGGCCTCATCCGTGGCGACGCCGGATGGGAAGCCGTCGTCTCGCCTGCTGCGCGAGGAAGTGGCGGAACTCGAGCGAGTCTTCAACGCCTCCCTCGACGAGTGCGATGCCCAGGCCGCGGTTCGATCCATTCTGGCCCTGGAGGAGACGATCCAGGCCTGGGCCGGGGACACCGACCAATCTGACGCCCTGGCCACGGCTCGGTCCACTCTCCGGGGTGCAATCGTCTGCCTGGGCGAGATGGCCGTCGAAGGCTCGCGCGATCCGGCCACGCTCATCGGCCCGTTCGTGGACGCGCTGCTGGCCGAGCGCGTCCGGGCCCGCGAGGCCC
Organism: uncultured Chloroflexia bacterium; assembly: GCA_963814125.1. Classification (GTDB taxonomy): domain Bacteria; phylum Chloroflexota; class Limnocylindria; order Limnocylindrales; family CSP1-4; genus Fen-1039. The sequence continues at coordinate 510,636 of CAWFBR010000010.1, read as the reverse complement.
GCGACTGGGCCGCCGCGGATGCCGTCCGGGACCGTCTACTGGCCGCGGGCGTCGAGCTCCACGACACTCCCGACGGTACAACGTGGGAGCTGCGCAGCGGAGCGGCGGTCGGCTAATGGAACCCCTCTTCTTCGAGTCGCCGGATGCCTTCCGCCGCTGGCTGGAGTCGAACGGCGAATCCGCCACCGAACTCTGGGCCGGCTACTGCAAGCGCGCCACGGGTCGTCCGTCCATGACGTGGCCGGAGTCCGTGGACCAGGCGCTGTGTTTCGGCTGGATCGATGGGATTCGCAAGAGCCTGGGGGAGGAGGCGTACGCGATCCGTTTCACGCCGCGCAAACGCGGCAGCAACTGGAGCACGGTCAACATCGCGCGCGTCGGGGAGCTGACGGCCCTCGGCCTGATGAAGCCCGCCGGCCTGGCCGCCTTTGCCGCACGAGACGACGAGCGGTCTGGGGTGTACTCCTACGAACGTGACAAGGCGGCACTCGAACCCGAGCAGGAGGCGCGTCTCCGTGCCGACGCTGAGGCGTGGCGTTTCTGGGAGGCGCAGCGTCCGTCGTATCGCCGGGTCGCGTCGTGGTGGGTTGTCTCGGCGAAACGTCCCGAGACGCGACACCGCCGCCTGGAGCGGTTGATCGCCGATTCCGCGCGAGGGGTTCGGATCGCCGCGGCGGTGCCGAGCCGGGACGACTAAGGGCCATCGCCACCGTCAGCGCCGGCCGCTGGACGCGGCTCCTCGCGAAGGCCATGGCCGCCACCATTAGCTCCCGTGACCGTTGCCCCGAACGACTTCGTCCACCTGCACCTCCACTCCGAGTTCAGCCTGCTGGACGGGCTCGGGCGTCGCCTCGCGGTTCGCACAAGGCTAGAGTGGAGGAATGGACAGAGTCGGCGAGGTCCTTGCGCTGTTTGATGCGCTGCCGGAAGACGATTGGATGCCCCTCCACGCCCCACTCGAGCTGGCGGCGAGCCGGGCGGCTCTGGCTCTCCCCGATGACGTCGTTCCTTCCCTCGCCGGCCATCTGCTCGAGCGGGTCGTGAGCCTGGGATTGAAGTGGAACCCCTATTCCACGCGAGGGCAGGTCGAGCGACGCTGCCTGTCCGCCGTGGCGCGGCGTCAACGGCGGTGGACCACCGAGGACGTCGAGATGTTGCTCGGGCTAGCGGTTCGGATGGACCCGATCTGGCTGGGACCGGAGCTGCTCGATCTTCCCCTTGCCGCGCTCGAGGGCTACTGCGCAGAAGAACCGATCGGCCGCCTCGAGCCACTCGCTTGCCGTCTTCTCGGGAATGTGGAGGCTACCGATTTCCGCCTCAATACCGGCGTTCGATTGCGCCTCCGGCGTCGGTTGTCGTCGGCGCTCGGCGAGCGGACCGATGTCGCGGACTCATCCCTCTTCCAGCCGACGGACGGCTGGGGTCTCGCGATGCGCGACTGGGTTGCGCGGGAGTCGATGCCGCCGGCCCCCACCAATGCCTTGCTCTGGCACTTCACTGCCGCCACCACGGTCAATCCCACTGCCAAGTGGCAGAAGGAGTGCGTCCGGCTCCTGGCAGATCACGCCCAGGCTGAGCACCTGATTCGGGCGATGCTGGACGCAGCACTGGCCCACACCGGCCGCATCACCCTCCAGTACTGGGGGACGATCGGTGAGTCGCTGGTTGGTGAAAACGCGGCGCTGATCCGCGGGGCAACGTGGGCAGCCGAGCTGCTTCGTCCGCCCTGGCTCGCCGATCTCATCGGCCGCGTCGGTCTCCACTACGGCATGTCGCCCAGAGAGAACAACGTCGCGCGGGACGAGAAGGTGGCCGCGACCAGCGCTGCGCTACTGGGAAGACTCGACGCGGATGAGGCGGCAACTGCATTGGGGCGCATGAAGGCGCTGGTTCGCAGCCGCGCCGTCCTGAAGCAGGTGGACGCTGCCCTCGGCGTGGTCAGCGAAAGAACCAGCACGCCGGTGTGGCAACTCCTCGAGTCGACCGTGCCAACCTTCGGCCTCGACGAAAGCGGGCGGAAGGTTGTCGTCGTCGGTGAGGCGGAGGCCGACGTCTCAGCCGACGACGACGGCAAGGTCCACGTCACGTGGCGGACGGTCGACGGCCAGGTTGCATCGAAGCCACCGGCTTCGATCGCGCCCGCATCGACGTCCCGGATCGCGAGCCTGAAGGCCGAGACAAAGGAGATCGAGAAGACCCTTGCCACCGAGCGGTCGAGACTCGAGAGCCTGTTGATCGCGCCGCGCTCCTGGACGGCGGCGGCCTGGCGAGTGCGCTACCTCGGCCACCCGTTAACCCGACCGTGGGCTGGGCGGCTGCTCTGGCAGTTCGGGGACGCCACATCTCGACAGGTGGGGATGCCCGCCGGCGATGCTATCGAAGGGCTGGACGGGGAGATCTCGGTTGGTCCCGAAACCACCGTGCGACCCTGGCACCCGATCGGCGCCTCGACGAGCGACGTCGAGGCCTGGCGCGATTGGCTTCTGGATCGTCGCATTCGACAGCCGTTCAAGCAGGCGTTTCGCGAGGTGTATCGGCTCGCCCCTCAGGAGGCGGACGGCACGTCGTCAAGTCGCTTTGCCGGGCGGGTTCTGCACTATCCCCAGGCGAGCGCACTCATGTCCGCGCGGCGCTGGAGCGCGAACCAGCTGGGGTTCCGGGACGGCGGCTACGACGGAATCGCGAAACGAACGTTCGACAACCACGGCATCCGCGCCGAGTTCGATCACCAGCTCGCCCGAGATGAGGCGAGCATCGCCCGCGAGGTCGCGGAACAGCTGGCGCGCCTCGAGGACGTCAGGCCGCCTCCGGTCGACCTCGAAGAAATCGCCGCCCGGCTTGTCGAGGCGGCAAGGCTCTTTTCGGAGCAGCCTGCCGGGACCGGATACGAGGACGTCAGCTACTGCCGGAGTGGCGAAGTTCGTTTCTTCCGTTCGGATGATCGTGAAAGCGTCGATCCGCTTCCCCTGCGCGAGATCCCCGCGGAGGTCTTCTCCGAGGCGATGCGCGACGTGGATCTGTTCACCAGCGTGTCGTCGGTCGCGATCGACCAGCTCTGGCGCGATCTCGACGAGCCACGGATCTCCATCTACCGAGACCTCTCCGCGTTTGCGGTCCTGCCGGAATCGGCGCAGACACGCCGCGACGTCCTGAAGCGACTGATCCCGCGCTCTCGTATCGCCGCGCGTTGCACGTTAGAGGGGCGCTATCTCCGTGTCCGAGGCGACCTTCGCGCATATCGGATCCATATTGGTAGCGCCCAAGTACTCATGGAGCCTAACGATGAGCATCTCTTCATCAGGCTTCCCAAGGGACCGGCCGCGGCAGAGGCCATGGGGGTGTTCATGCCCTTCGAGGACACCCTGCTCGGGCACGTGCTGACCAAAGCGTTCCTCCTGGCCGATGACGCCAACATCCGCGACGAGACGATACGACGACAGATCAGGGTCGGCTGACGGATGACCTGGGCGGTCCGACGCGAGATGGCCAGACTGCCGGGCGGAGATCAGGACAGAATGCGCACATGGACGACACGCGTGGTACCGAGCGAAGATTCGGCACCGAAGAGGTCTTGCTCCGACCCGGTCCTGAGTACTGGGAGGTAGCCTGTCGAGCGCGGTATCGGGCCCCTGATCTCTTGATGGCGCTCGCCGAGATACTGCCATCAGGCCTGACGCTCTACGCCGAGGGAACCTCGATCTCGCCGATGGTTGACGCGTACTTCAGCGAGCGCCCTGCCGACAACCCGCTACCGATTCGGAGGGGCGTGATCTGGCCACGACCGAAGAAGTACCACATGCCGATGACGCCAGAGAACGTGGCCGGACTCGTCCAGCTCATGGAGCATCTTTCATCTGTTGAGGTGGCCGATCATATCGACGCCTACCGAGGCTCCACGGCGTATCTCATCTGGGACGACGCCTGGTTCGATTCGCCGCTCTACCTTCGAAAGGACGTGGCGGAGGACGATGTCCGCCGGCTCTGCGAGAGGTTTGGGTTCCAGTACGCGTCGTTCAAGGGCTGAGGCCCAAGAGGAAGAACGTGAGGCTATGCCGAATACCGCCGCAAATATCGCTAAGGGACAGGCTCTATCGGCATATCCGATCGGGGCGTCTGACGCCCGGCTCCAAGGTCTACGTGCTCGCTTTGCGTGACATCACGCGCGATGGCCTGAGGTACGCGGAGCAGCTCGCAATTGAGGATTGTGGAGGAGTCACCGCCCTGGCAAACAAGTGGAATGTCGTCAACCGGGACACCAGAGATTGGCTGAAGAAGCTTCACGGGTCTCTGGACGGGCTGCTGAGAACCCTATGACGTGATGGTTCTGCAGCGCCGCCCGCTCCATCTGCTTTCTTCGGAGAATCGTGCCATCGCGACCGCGGGCGGGCTGTATGTCGTGCCCCGAGGAGCGCCTCGCCACGCTGTGATCGCCGAGTGTCGCAGCCGCGCCGTGCGAGCCCTGGAGATTCTCGATCCGGACATGGATCTGCTGATGGACCTGCCGGACCTCGAGTTCCTGTGGGTCAATACCGATCCGCCGTCAGTCGCCGTCATCAACGGCCTGGGCTCGCTGCGTGGGTTGGCGCTGGGTGGTGGCTGGAAGCCCGAGCTCGACTTCCAGAAGCTGGCGAAGCTGGAATGGTTCGCGTCGGCAGAGACGCCCAAGGGAGGCCTGGACTCACTCTATCGGGGCCACGGGACGCTGCGTCATCTGCGTGTGGGTCGATATCGAGAGTCCGACCTGGTGCCTCTGAGGAACCTGCCGGCGCTGGAGTACCTCGAGATCTTCGTGAGCCGGACGCTGACGAGCCTTTCGGGCGCTGATGTGCTCGATGGCCGACTCAAGGCATTGGTCCTCGCCAATTGCCCGGCCATCGAGTCGCTCGCCGGAGTCGAGGCCCTGGCGTGCCTTGAGTACCTGGCCATCGACACGTGCAAACGCGTCGCAGACCTGACCTCGGTGGCTCGGTTGCAGCGCCTCAAGTTCCTAAACATCGGGCTCGCGGGGGCGATCGAGAGCCTCGGGCCAATAGCAGGCCACCCAAGCCTCGAAGTTGTGTACTACTGCCCCATCAAGGATCGCAACCTCAATCCGCTGGCGACCATTCCGCACCTGCGGCTGACACATCCGGGCGGAGGTCGGTTCAACAGGCCAACGTCGGACTTCCCTCGTCTGCAGGACTTGTCCGACGATGCGCCTCTGGTTCAATGGGTGCGATCGATGCAGCTTGGCTAGCAGGCCGGCCCGGCCTGAGCCGGCGCTCTCAGCCGCGTCCCCTCGTGCTACTCGGACAATCGGAGTTCCCGCTTCGCCAGCCGGTAGCCGCCCTCGATTGCCACCGCGGACGCGACCATCGCCGCCAGGACCAACAGTTGCGCGGGTGCGGTCGTGGTGGTCTGCCAGACCAAAGCGGCCAACGCAATCAGGCACGCGGCAGCCCCGACGACCGAGATCCAGCGTCGATTTGGGGTCCGGGAGGCGCGGCGCGCGTTGGCGGCGTTCACCGCGGCGAAGATGAGCAGGAAGCCGGCGCTTCCCAGGGTCGCGATGCTCGTCAGGTCGAACGCGTTGGCGACCAGTAGCGTCAGCCCGGCTGTGATCAGCAGTCCTTCCACGGGCTGGCCCCACACCTTGCGATCCAGCGCTGCCGGCAGCTCGCCGTCGCGGGCGATGACGTAGCTCAAACGCGCTGCGCCGTAGAGGGTGGCGTTGATCGCCGAAGCCGTGGACAGCATCGCCGCGACCGCGATTAGTGTGAAGCCGGCCTGGCCGAGAAACGGTCGAGCCGCTTCTGCCAGCGCGTAGTCCTTGGCCGCCACGATCTTGTCCACCGAGAGGTTGCCCACCGTGACGAGCGCGACCAGCACGTACAGGCAGATCACGAATCCGACCGCCGTGTAGAACGCGCGCGGCATAGTCCGCGCCACGTCGTCCACATCCTCTGCGGCATTGGCGATCAGCTCGAAGCCCTCGTAGGCCAGGAAGATGATCATCCCGCCTGCTGCCAGCTGAAGCGGCGGCGACCAGGCGCTCGGCGCGATCTGGGAGGCTTGAATGCCGGCCAGGCCGGCGGCGACGAAGAAGAGCAGGATGACCACCTTCACCGCCACGATCCAGCGTTCCGCCTTGCCGATCAGCTCGGCACTGAGCAGGTTCAAACCGGCAATCGTGATCACGCTGAGACTGATCAACGCGTGCCTGCCGATCGCCTGCCATGCCTCCGGCAGGAACGTCGCGCCGTAACTCCCGAATGCGAGTGCATACAGCGACAGCATCACGACGTAGCTGATCCACAACAGAACGTTCAGGCTGCCGGTCAACATGCCCGAGCCGAATGCGCGATCCAGGAACGTGACCGTTCCGCCTCGGCTCGGATAGGCCACCGAAAGCTTCGAGTACGAATACGTCGTGAGCAGCGCCACCGCGCCCGCCAACGCGAAGGCCACCGGTGTTCCGCCGCGGGCCAGTTGCACCGCCAGGCCCAGGACCGCGAAGATCCCGCCCCCGACCATCCCGCCGACGCCGATCGCGACCACGGCCCACAACCCGATCTTGCCGTTGCCGCCTTTGCCCATGCCCGTCGCCTCCCGAAGTCCGCCGCATTGTCAGTCTCGCACGTCCGCGCGGTACCATTGCCTTCCCGTGACGACCATCGCCCCGAACGACTTCGTCCACCTGCATCTCCACACCGAGTTCAGCCTGCTGGACGGGCTCGGGCGCATCAACGAGCTTGCCGAGCAGGGCTCCAAGCTCGGGTTCGACGCCATGGCCGTCACCGACCATGGCGCGCTGTATGGGGCGGTGGCTTTCGTCCAGGCGATGACGGCCAAGGGCATCAAGCCCATCGTCGGTGTGGAGACGTACGTCGCTCGGCGGAGCATGCGGGACAAGGAAGGCAAGGCCGACAGCCAGCCCTTCCATCTGCTCCTCCTGTCGGAGAACTGGGAGGGCTACCAGAACCTCTGTCGCCTCATCACCGACGCGCATCTCGAGGGCTACTACTACAAGCCCCGCATCGACCATGAGATCCTCGCGCGATACTCCAAGGGTTTGATCGGCGGCTCGGCCTGCCTGGGAGGCGAGATCGCCAAGGCCCTGGAAGTGGACGATTGGGATCTGGCCCGCAAGACCGCCGGCCTGTATCGCGACATCTTCGGCAAGGATCGCTTCTTCCTCGAGTTGATGGACCACGGTCTCCCCGAGCAGCGGACCCTGAACCCCAAACTAATCCGCCTGGGCCGCGAAACCGACCTGGACTTGATCGTCACCAACGACCTGCATTACGTACGGCGGGACCAACACGAGGCCCACGACGTCCTGCTGTGCGTGGGCACCGGCAGCAACCTCGACACTCCGGGACGCCTGCGCTTCGAGACGAGCGAGTTCTACCTGAAGTCGGCTGCCGAAATGGCGTCCCTCTTCCCGGACAACCTGGATGCCGTGCGCCGGACGAGAACCATCGCGGAGATGGTCCACATGAAGCTCCCGTTCGGCCAGCTCCGGATCCCGAGCTTCCCCGTGCCCAAAGGCGAGACCATCGAGACGTGGCTGCGCAAGGAATGCCAGACCGGCCTGGAGCGCCGCTACGACACCGTCACGCCGGAACTTCAAGCCCGCCTCGACTACGAGCTGGACGTCATCTGCCGCATGGGCTACGCGGGCTACTTCTTGATCGTGGCCGATTTCACCGCGTTCGCCCGCCAGCAGCGCATCGCCATCACCGTCCGCGGCTCGGCCCCCGGCAGCATCGTGACCTACACCCTCGGCATCACGCCCGTCGACCCGATCTACTACCAGCTTCCGTTCGAGCGGTTCCTCAACCCGGACCGCGTCACGATGCCCGATATCGACGTGGACTTCGAGGACGGCCGGCGCGAGGAAGTCATCAACTACGTCAGCCGCAAGTACGGCGCCGATCACGTGGCTCAGATCATCACCTTCGGCACGATGCTGGCCCGGGCGGCAATTCGAGACGTGGCGCGGGTCGTGGGCATGACGTACGGCGAGGGCGACCGAATGGCCAAGGCCGTTCCCAATCAGCTCGGCATCAAGCTGGAGGAGGCGATCCAGACCAGTCCGGCCCTCAAGGAGATGTACGAGAAGGAGCCGCCGGTCCATCGTGTCATCGAGTTCGCGAAGCACCTGGAGGGCGTCGCGCGGAACGCTTCCACGCACGCGGCCGGCGTCGTGATCTCACGCGAGCCGCTGACCGAACTGATGCCGCTGCAGCGGGCAACCAACTCGGACGGGGTCATGACCCAGTACGAGATGCACGGCGTCGAAGCGCTGGGGCTGCTCAAGTTCGACTTCCTGGGTCTCTCCAACCTGACGATCCTGCGCGTCGCCGTCGACCTGATCCGGGAGCACCGCGGCGAGGAGATCGACCTCGACAAGATTCCCCTGGACGACAAGAAGACGTTCGATCTGCTGACCACCGGCGAGACGACCGGCGTCTTCCAGCTGGAGTCGGCGGGGATGCGGCGCTACGTCCGCGAGCTCCGACCTACCAGTGTCTTCGACCTGGCGGCCATGGTCGCGCTCTACCGCCCGGGACCGATGGAGAACATCCCGGCCTACATCCGCCGCAAGCACGGCGAAGAGAAGGTCGCCTATCTGCACCCGCTGCTGGAGCCGTATCTCAAGCGGACCTACGGCATCTTCGTCTACCAGGAAGACATCATGTCCGCGTCAACCGCGCTGGCCGGGTTCACCGGCCCCGAGGCGGACATGCTCGGCTACGCCATCCGCAAGAAGAAGGCCGCTCTCATGCGGCAGATGCGCGAGAAGTTCGTAAGCCAGGCGGCCGAACGCGGAGTCAGGCCCTCGGTAATCGACGCCGTCTTTGCCGCCTTCCAGCCGTTCGAGCGGTACGGCTTCAACAAGGCCCACGCCACCTGCTACGGCCTGATCGCTTACCAGACCGCATATCTGAAGGCCAACTACACGGTCGACTACATGACCAGCGTTCTCACGGCCTTCCGCGACAACGAGGAGAAGGTCGCGGCGGCGGTGGCCGAATGCCGGCGCCTGGGGATCGAGGTCAGGCCGCCCGACATCCACCGATCGTTCGTCGAGTTCACCGTCGAGGACGACGCCATCCGCTTCGGCTTGCTCGCCGTCAAGAACGTCGGCGAGGGGGCGATCGAATTGATCATCTCGGCCCGGCAGGCCGAAGGCGAGTTCCGCTCGCTGGCGGACTTCTGCGCTCGGGTGGACCTTCGACTCGCCAACAAGCGGGTCCTGGAGTCGCTCATCAAAGTCGGAGCGATGAACCGGTTCGGGCACGCCGCCCAACTGCTCGCGGCCCTCGACGACGCGATCAACACCGGACAGGGGGCCCAGCGCGACCGAATGAGCGGTCAGACGGCCTTGTTCGACCTCGGCTCCTCGCCGGAGGCGCTCGAAAGGCCGCTGCCCGACGTCCCCGAAGCTCTCTCGCGGGAGCGCCTTCGGTGGGAGAAGGAGTTGCTCGGGCTGTATCTGTCCGAACACCCCCTGGGCGAGATCGCGGATCGACTCGCGCAATACGTGACCGCCTATTCGGGCGACCTCAAGGACGAGTCGTTGGACGGTCAGAGGGTGGTGATGGGCGGCATCGTCACGGGCCTGAGGACGGTGGTCACGCGGAACAAGGACACCATGGCCATCGCCACGCTCGAGGATCTGCAGGGCACACTCGAGATCGTCGTCTTCCCGCGGATGTACGCCACCGCGGGTGGAACGTTCATCGAAGGAGCGATCCTGATCGTGGCGGGCCGCGTGGACCACCGGGGCGAGGCGGCGTCGCTCCTCGCCGACGCCGTTTGGGTCTGGGAAGAGGCCGCCGCGCGCGGTCCCGAGGCGATTGCCCAGGAAGTGGCGGCCGCGGGCGAGCGGCGAGGCGGTGCTGGCCGGCGTTTCGGCAGCGGCCACGGCAACGACGGCGGCGGTAACGGCAATGGATACCCCAGGTCATCCAGCCCGGCGCCCGCGCCCGCAACCTCTGCCGTGGCCATGCGATCGCCCGCGGTCCAGCCGGGGCCGGCGGTCCGGGTATCGCCGCTGCGGGGTGGGGGAGTGACTCCTCTGCCGCCCTCGGTCCCGCCGCTCCCCACGCCGTCGGCCACCATGCCCCCAGCGGGTCCGGCGCACCAGCCCGGCGAGCCCCTCTCGTCCGTGCCCGCGCCCGCGGACCTGGAATCTCTCGCGCCGGACCGCGAGGAGCCGCCACTCCCCGATGAGGAGCGAGCCGTTGCGGCCCGCGCTTCCGCGGCGCCGACCGTGCCGCTCGAGGCGCCGGAGTCCGGCATCCTGAATGTGCGCTTCACGCGGGGCGCCGATACGGGCCGCATCGTGATGGCCATGGAGGAGTTGAGGACGATGCTCAAGGTGCGACCCGGCGCCACCCGCGTCGTGTTCCATCTTCCCGGACCCGGAGGCGCGACTCTTCCGCTGGAGTTGCGTGGAGGAGTGGCATACGACGCCGAGTTGCTCGCCGAGGCGGGGCGCCGTCTCGGAGAGGGCCTGGTCCGCCTCGACCTCTCGGCCGGAGCGGAGCCGGCATGACGGCCGGCACCGGCGAGGTCGACGGGGCGTCCGCGCACCGGCCCAACCCGTATCTGATGCTGGACCGGCAGGTCCGCGGCTTGGGCGCGCGCGAGGGCCGTTTGCTGGTCGTCGTGGCCGTGGCGGGGCCTGTGCTCTTCCTCGCCCTCGGCCTCCTCCTGGGATTGCATGGGGCGACGACGGCCCTTCTGGTTCTGCTGCCGACGCCGGCATTGGGAGTGGTTCTCGGTCTGTGGCACCGATCGTTCTGGCCCGCGGACGACGTCCTCTCGTGGCTGGGCCGGCGGGACGCGGCCGATTGGCGCGAACAAGTGGGTGGGTCGATCCCAGGGAATGCCCCGGCGGCTCGGGCCTGGCTGGAGAGCCACCCGGCCGGCTCTGTACCTGAGTGGGCCAGGGCGTCCGTGATGGTCACCGCGGGCCGGATCGCGTCCGCCCGTCAGGCCGTCGCCGGCAGGGTGGCCGCCACGCCCGCCGAACTTCGCCGGTGGCTCGAGGTGGAACTGCTCGTCGACGCACGCGAGGGTTTGCCGGTCGACACCACGGCTGTGGATGCTGCCATCCGCGAAGATCCGGACCAGGCGCCGGAGGAAGTGGCGGTGCGCCTGGCATGCCACGACGCCCTCGTGGAAGCGGACCGGGGCGGCGATGGCCTTCCCACACTGCTGGCCGCCCGCGAGTCGCTCGGAAGCTTGCCGTCCGATCTGGCCTGGCGTTTGTGGCTGCGTCGGTTCCGGTACGCCGTGGGCTCTTTCGCCGTCGGGACATGGCTGCTGGCCATGGTTCTCGTCGGGCTGGCGACCTACGGCGGAGCCGTCTGGATCTGAGGGTACGCGTCGCCGGAACCCGCTCGACGGGGCCAGCGTTAAGGGTTCTTAAGGGCTAGCCGTAACTCCTCGACACCGCTCGGGCGTCTTTGGGAGGGCCGGTTCGGCCGAGATCATGCAGAATGGGCGCGGTCAGACGCGCCATCCGTGTCCGACGGGCCGCCAGGGCGGTAATGGAGAGACCAAGAACATGAAGTTCCCGTCCCCACTCAGAACGCCTGTCGGAGCGGCTTTGCTCTCGGCCCTGTTTCCCGGGCTGGGCCAGGCCGCGGCCGGTAAGCCCGGCCGAGGGGCGATCGTCGCCATTCCCGCGCTGGCCACTCTGGGCGCGCTGGGCTTCATCGTCCTGTTCTACCGGAACTCGCTTCTCGACTCCGCCTTCAACCAGGCCTGGCTGACCAGCCTGCTGCTCCTGGACCTGGTTGCCCTCGTCTACCACCTGTGGGCCGTTGCCGACTCGTACCTGCTCGCCGGCCGTGGTCGTGAGGGCTTGCCCACGCGGCGCCGCCAGACCCCCTCGCCCAGGAAGTGGAGCGCCACAGTCGGCGTCGCGATCATCGTGTCTGGTACCGTCCTCGCTCACGGCGCCGTGGCCAGCGTCGACATGCAGTGGCAGAGCGGCGTCCAATGCCTGGACGTGCTGAGCGGATGCGGCATACCGACATTCGCGCCGGGCCAGACCGTGACGCTGAACACGAACGACCCAGAGGTGAACGTCGTGGACCCGAGCGGTTCGGGGGACATCGCCTCGGCCAGCAGCTCGGCCAGCGCCTCGATCGGCCCGGCTGGAACCATCAATCCGGACGAGCTGCCGAGTTTCCAGCCGACGGACCAGTCCACGCATTGGGCCGATGACGGGCAGTTCAACGTCCTGCTGCTGGGAGTCGACTTCGAGCCCGGAAGCCGCGCCCAGGGCCTGCGGCCGGACACGATGATCGTGCTCCACGTGGACATCGCGTCGGGACGCGCGGCGATGATCAGCGTGCCGCGAAACACCGTGTGCGTCCCCCTGCCCCAGGGAATCGCGGAGCACTACGCCACGAACAAGCAGGGATGTCCGGGCAACACCTGGCCGTACATGCTCAACTGGCTCGCCGGAGAGGCCGGGTGGGGTGTCGTCACGGGGGTCAGCGCGATCAACAACTTCCCGTTCTACCAGTCGCCGACGGCCGGTCAGGCCAACGATCCAGCGGCTATTGCCCGCGCCGCCACGGCTACGATGCAGGCGGTCGCAACGCTGACCGGTCTGGTCATCGACGGCTTCGTCATGATCAACATCTCGGGACTGGTCACGTTGATCGACGACCTTGGCGGCATCGACATCACCGTCCCGACCAAGGTCTACGACAACCCCTGCGGGCCGGCCGGAACGTGGGAATCGAAGTTCAGGGTCTGCTCGGTCAGCCCCCCTCACGACGGCTATCAGGTTCCGCCCGACACAGCGGACGTGATCGACCGCATGAAGGCCGACGCCGCCCAGTCCGGCGGTCAGCGGACCATCACCTGGAGCGGCGGGACGACCGCGGCCGGAACCGACATTTCCTTCGTCATCATGCCCGGCAAGCAGCACATGAACGGGCAATGGGCTCTGGCTTACGCACGAACTCGCATCTACACGTCGGACTACGATCGGAGCCTGCGCCAGCAGCTCGTCCTGAAGTCGCTCCGAAGCTCGTTCAACCCCTGCACTCTGCTGCCCAGGGCCACCTCGCTCATGAACGATCTGAGCATGTTCAAAACCGATCTCCCTCTGACTGACATCTCGCAGTGGGCGGGCATGGCAAAGAACATCCTGGGCGGCAACGTCAAGAGCATCAACCTCGATCCGACGACGCTCGGTAACCCGGGTGTCACGTACATCAATCAGACGACGTGGGCCAAGGCCAAGGACATCGTCGCCCACTCGCTCGACGGCGTCCCGAGTGCCTCGCCCAGCGGCGGAGGCGGCGGCGGAGGCGGCGGCGGCGGATTCGGCTGCTAGAGGCGCTTCCGGATCAAGGAAGGGTGGCGCGCCGGGGCCGCGGCCGTGGGAAAAGTGGTGCCGACGGCGGGAGTTGAACCCGCATGACCTCACGGCCACTCGATTTTGAGTCGAGCGCGTATGCCAGTTCCGCCACGTCGGCACGGTCCGGCGGGCATCGTACAGCCTGGCGGCCCCCGACGATCGAACGGGGCCGTGCGCGTGCGAGTCCGGGTTGTGCGCGAACGTGCGCTTGCGACCTCGGGCGCGGGCCTGGTGGACCAACGCCTGTGACCCCCGGGCGGCCGGGCGACCACCCGACCCCGTGCTATCCTCGCGCCGCCGCGACCCACCTGCGCGGCCGTCTCGCGAGGCGATATGGACGACGAAGGGGCTGACGGCCGAGTCGTGACCGATTCCAAGACAGCAGGAGGCGATCGCGGCGCGGAGGCGCCCGGCCAGCGCATCGACGCGGCCCTGGTGGAGGAGGCGCTGCGCGGCCGCCTGGAGGCGTTCAACCAGCTCGTGGCCCGCCATCAGGACCATCTCTTCGCCCTTGTCTATCGTCTCGTGCCGGATCGCGACCAGGCTGCCGACGCGGTGCAAGAAGCCTTCTTCAGCGCATACAGAAACCTGGAGTCGTTCCGAGGCGGCAACGTCCGCAGCTGGCTGGGCAGGATTGCCATCAACGCTGCAATGGACATGCAGCGGGCCCGGCGCCGCCGGCCGGTGCAACCCTACCCGGAGTTCGAGGACGATAGCTGGCAGCCGCCGGCCACGAAGGAGGCCGAGCCCGAGAGCCAGGCCCTGGCCATCGAGCGCTCGAAGGCTCTCGCGGAGGCGCTCGATGCCCTGCCCTTCGAACAGCGCAACTGCATCGTCCTTTTCGACGTGGACGGCTACGACTACGCGGAGATCGCCGGCATCATGAGAGTCTCGGTCGGGACCGTGAAGTCGCGCATCCACCGCGGCCGTCTCGTGCTGCGGCACGCACTGGCCCCGCATCGGGAACTGTTCCGTGGCTGAGTTCGTCTGAGGATCGTGATGCCGAAAGTCCATGCCGCCAGCCATGCCGCTCACGACGAGCTACTGATCGCGCGCTTGTACGGCGACGACGTCGACGACCGTGAACGGGTCCTCGCCCTGGATCTGTTGGCCGGTTGCGACGAATGCGCCGCCCTCTACGCGGACCTCGGGTCTATCGCGAAGGCCACGACGGACCTGCCGGTCCAGACCCGGTCTCGAGACTTCTCCCTGACCCTCGAGGACGCCGTGCGGCTGCGTCCGCACCGCCGAGGCGGGCCGCGGCTCCCGGCGTTCGGCCGGAGGCGGTCGTTCGGCGGCGCCCTGGTGGCCCTGGGCATCTCCGGCCTGGTGCTGACCAGCGCGGTCTCGATGCTCGGGACGGTCGCGACATCGCCAACTCTCACCTCCGCCGAGCGCAACGCGGCTCCGCAGGCGGTCGATGCGGCCTCGCCCGATTCCTACTCCCAGGGGGGCGTCGCGCTCGCGTCGTCGGGGGCAACCGCGGCGCCTGCGCCAACCGAGGCTCCTGACAAAGTGGCCGGGACAGCCGGCCCGGCGGCGATCTCCTCCCCGGCGGACGCGTCGCCGCCGACGCTCGGCCCAGTTGCCTCGAACGCGCTCGACCAGTCCGCGCCGTCCGGGGGTCCGGCCGTGGCCGGGGGCGTCAATTCCACGCAATCCACTCCGGGCGAGCCTCCCGGCGAGACCCTGACCTCGACGGCGTCGCAGCCCGGCCCCGATGGGAGGCTGCTCGTCCTCGCCGGATCGGCCGTTGTCATCACCCTCGGGCTCGCGGTCTTGCTCCTGCCGGCTGTCCGCCGGCGCCTGACGCGGCGATAGCCGCTGACCTGCGCAGTCTCCGGGTCCCGAAGGTAATCCGCTGGGGGAGGCAAATCGGCAAGGCGCCCGAATGACCCGAACTCGGTGGGTGGTCCGACCCGTCGACGGGCCGATGGGCCGACTGGCCGATGCACCACTGGCCGTCGTTCTGTGCACCGGGCGCAAGGGTCCGACACTGCATGAACAAAGCCAACGCTTTGCCTGCCCGCACGGGTCCGTCTCGTCGCATGTGTGCATCCAAGGCACAACGAGGCGTCCACAGGGTTCCAGGGCAGATAGGCTCGGGGTCTCTCAGGACAGGGGGATGGCCGCGGCGAAGGGTCCGCCAGCCCCGAGCGGGCCGCGGGTACACTTGGCTCGATCGGCGGACGATCGGTATACGTCCGGCCGCCAGCCGATGCGGCGCCAGCTATGCCGGCGTGCGCCCGCTGCCGGCGCCAGTTCGTTCGAGGCCCGCATGTCCCGATTGATGCTGCTCGACAGCAATGGCCTTATCTACCGGGGCTACCACGCCCTTCCGCCCTTGACGACCAGCAAGGGCGAGCTGGTCAACGCCGTCTTCGGCTTTTGCAGCATCCTGCTTCGCGGAATCCAGGACGTCCGGCCGGAATACGTGGCGGCTTGCTTCGATCTCCCGGGCCCGACGTTCCGGCACGAGCAGTACGCCGCGTACAAAGCCACTCGCGCGCCCATGCCGGACGACCTGCGCTCGCAATTCCCAAAGGTTCGCGAGGTGGTCGCCGCCCTGCGCATCCCGGTGTACGAGATGGCCGGCTTCGAGGCGGACGACGTGATCGGCACGATCACACGCGACCTCGACGCCCGGGGCGGCATAGATACCACGATCGTGACCGGCGACCTGGACATGCTCCAGATCGTGACCGAGCACACACGCCTCATGACGACGCGCCAGGGTGTCGACTCGACGATCTACTACGACCCGGCGAAGATCTGGGAGCGGTTCGAGCTGCGTCCGGACCAGATGATCGACTACAAGGCCCTCAAGGGCGACCCGACCGACAACATACCCGGCATCCCCGGAGTGGGGGAGAAGACCGCCGCCAGACTGGTCGGGCAGTTCGGTTCAGTGGAAGGGATCTACGGCCGCCTCGACGAGGTCAAGCAAGACGCGCTGCGGCAGAAGCTCGTGGAAGCGAAGGATCAGGTATTCGCGAGCCGCGAGCTGGCCCGAATAGTCCGAGACCTGCCGATCTCGCTCGACCTGGAGGCGGCGCGGCTCTCCGACTACGACCGCGCCGAGGTAGTCCGGCTCTTCCGCGAGTTCGAATTCCGAACTCTCATCGATCGCCTGCCGCCCCTCACCGGCGAGTCGGCGGTCGACGCGGCCGAGGCGCTCCGCTCCGTGCGGGGCAGCGTTCCTGCGGCGCAGGTGCCGGGCGAGACTGCGCGGCCGGGGGTCGCGGGAGTATCGCCGCGCGGATCCGGCCGCGACCCGCGCCGCCCTGTGGGCGCGGGCGCCGAGCTGCAGCTCACGATGGACTTCGGATCGACGGGTCTGGTCGAGCCGGCACCCCAGCCCTTGCCTGCCCCGGCCACGGAACGCAGACGCGCCCTCGCGGCCACAGCCGGGCCCGTGGACCTGGCCGCGGCGCTGCGAGCCGCCGTGGCGGACCCAACGCTCCTGGACCGCTTCGAGGCCACGGACGAAGACGCCGCCGAGGCGTCGAGCTGGCTCGCCGGCCGCACCGAAATGGGAGCGGCCCTGTTGATGGACGACCCGCGGCCGCTTCACGGCATGCCGCAGGCGCTCGCTCTGGCGGGATCGGACGGCCGAGTGCTCGTGGCGGAGGGCCACGAGGCGGTGGACCGCCTGGGCGATCTGCTCCTCGAATGCGGGGCGGGCGTGGTCGGGCACGAGACCAAGCCGCTCGTGGTGGCGAACATCGCCGGGGCCGCGGCGAAGCCGCTGCCGGTGGTCTTTGACACGCAGATCGCCGCTTACCTGCTGAATGCGTCGCTCCGCAGCCAGACCATCGCCGACGTTGCCCATGAGCGGCTCGATGTGACGCTGCCGCCCGCCGGGGACGTGGCGGCGGCCGTTCGGATCGGGCTGGACGCGCTGGCCGCGCTCGCCGTTCGGGAACCGCTCGAGAAGGCGCTCGTCGAATCGGGCCTGGACCGCCTCTTCCGCGAGATCGAGATGCCGCTCGTGCCCGTCCTGGCGGAGATGGAGGTCGCCGGAGTGGCGATCGACCGCGAGGCGCTCTCGAGGCTCGACGTCGAGTTCGGCGCCGAGATGGCTCGCCTGGAGTCCGAGATCTACGCCGACGTCGGCCACGAATTCAATCTGGGCTCGCCCAAGCAGCTCGAGCAGATCCTTTTCTACGAGCTGAACCTGCCCAAGGGCAAGAGGACCAAGACCGGCTACTCCACCGACGCCTCCGTCCTCGATGACCTCAAGCCCGCGCACCCGATGATCGGCAAGCTACTCGACTGGCGGCTTTACTCGAAGCTGCGCTCGACCTACATCGAAGCCTTGCCGCTCCTCGTCTCCGAGCGCGACGGCCGGCTTCACACGACATTCCACCAGGCCGTCGCCGCGACGGGGCGCTTGAGCTCGTCGGACCCGAACCTCCAGAACATCCCCGTTCGCTCGGACCTGGGCCGGCGCATCCGCCGGGCCTTCGTCGCCGGCGACCCTGACCTGACGCTCCTTGCCGCGGACTACTCGCAGATCGAGCTGCGGATCATCGCCCACGTGAGTGGCGACGAGCACCTCCGCGATGCCTTCGCCCGTGGCGCCGACATCCATCGCGAGACGGCCGCGCTGGTGCTCCACAAGGCCCCGGAGGAGATCACCCACGACGAACGTTCGATGGCCAAGATGGTCAACTTCGGGCTCGCCTACGGCATGAGTGACTTCGGGCTGTCGTCGCGTGCCGGCATCTCCCGCGCCGAGGCCAAGGCGTTCATCGACAACTACTTCGCCACCTACAGTGGCATCAGCTACTACATGCTCCACATCAAGGAGATGGCCCGGCAGCAGGGCTGGGTATCGACGTTGCTGGGTCGCCGGCGCTTCATCCCGGAGCTGCGCATGTCCAATCCGTCGTTGCGTGGCGCTGGGGAGCGGATGGCGATCAACATGCCGATCCAGGGCACTGCCGCGGACATCATCAAGATCGCGATGATCCGGCTGCCGGAGAAGCTGAGGGAGGCACGGGTCGATGGGCGGCCGCTGCGTGCCCGCGTCCTGCTCCAGGTCCACGACGAACTGGTCCTGGAGGTGCCGCGAGACGAGGTGGACGCGGTCGCGCCGATCGTCCGCGAGACTATGGAGAGCGCGTTGAAGCTGGACGTGCCACTCACCGTCGATATCAAGGTGGGCGACGACTGGGAATCCATGAGGCCGCTCACCCGGGAGGACGCGATCTTCGCCGAGCTCGGCGAAGCCCCGGCAGAGGTTTCGCCGGGGTAACGGCTAGAGGTTTCGTGGGGGACGCGAGGTTCCCGGGGAACGCGAGGGTGAGGCCCTGTCGGGGGTCGCGGGCGCGACTCCGCATCCGGCAGCGTCGCGCGCTCGCGAGGTCAGCGGCGGTATCGGCTACGACCTACCAGTTGTGGACGTGGTCGTGCTCCGACGGGCGTGAGTCGCCGCCGCAAACGATCGCCAGGGCGCCTACGAAGGCCGTGGCAAGCATGAAGATGATCAGTTCCATGCCGGTACCGTAGGCCGGGGACTTGATTAGAGCAAGTCGATGTTGTTCAATTATCGATTATGAGCACTGATCATTTGGCGGACGTCGAATTCCGCCACCTGCTGAGCTTCCGTGCCGTAGCCCAGACCGGCTCGTTTCACGAGGCGGCGGACATGCTCGAGTACACCCAGTCGGCGGTGAGCCAGCACGTGGCCGCTCTCGAAGGCCTGCTTGGCGTGCGGCTGCTGGAACGCTCACGAGGCCGGCGCACGGTCGAGGTGACGGAGGCCGGCGTTCTGCTTCTCCGCCACGTCGATGCGATCGCTGCCAGGATGCAGGCGGCTCGGGCCGATCTGCGCGCGTATGCCGAAGGCGCGACGGGCGTGCTTCGCGTCGGGACGTATCAGAGCGTCGGGGCTCGGATCCTGCCGACCACCCTGGGTATCTTCACAGACCTGTGGCCCCAGGTCGAAGTGCGCCTGGTGGAGACCAACACCGACGACGGCCTGTTGGACCTGGTGGAGTCCGGCGATCTCGATCTGTCTTTCGCCGTGTACCCGCTGTCCGAAGGCCCCTTCGAGGGAGTGGAGCTGTTCCGCGACCCGTACGTCCTCGTCATGCCGGCCAATTCCCCGCTGGCAGGCCTGGATCGCGCCGCCACGGCCCGTGAGATAGCCGACCTGCCGTTGATCGGCTTCCGCCACTGCCGGAGCACCGGCGCGGCAGAGGCCTACCTTCGGGCGAACGGCGGCGACCCCCAGTGGGTGTTCCGCTCGGACGACAACACTACCGTCCAGGCGCTCGTGGTGGCCGGCATCGGCGTGGCGCTCGTGCCCCGTCTGACCGTGGACGAGACAGATCCCCGTTGCGTGGTCATACCGACGGATGTTCCACCACGGGTGTTGACCCTGGCCTGGCACCGTGACCGATATCACTCGACGGCGCAGGTCGCATTCGTGGACCTGGCTCGCCAGGTCTGCCTCGATCTCCAGCAGAAGGTGGCGCCGGCGCTGGCCTGACGCTCGAAGTCCTGCGCCGCTACGCTCTAGGCATGCCCGAGCTGCCCGAAGTCGAAACGATCGCCCGCGACCTGCGCGGGCTGGTCACCGGCGCCCGCGTCGTCGGGGCCGCGGGGAACTGGCCGTCGACGCTGCGCAGCCACGAACCGGCGGCTTTCACGGCGGCTGTGTCCGGTCGGGAGATCCAGGGCGTGGGCCGTCGCGGCAAGCAACTCCTGGTTTGGTTGGGGCCGGCCGAAGAGGCCGCGACCGGCGTCGCCGGTGCACCGAACGGCGCGGCGCCCGCCGCGGCAGATCCCGCCGTCTTGACCGTTCATCTCAAGATGACGGGCCAGCTGTTCGTCGTAGAGGCCGGCGCTCCGCAGGACCGCCACGTCCATCTCGTCCTGAGCCTGGCGGACGGCCGGGAGTTGCGATTCCGCGACATGCGCAAGTTCGGGCGGATCGGCTTGTACCGGCGCGATTTGGCGACCGGCGAACCCGCTCGGGGCGAGGCCCAGGGCGTGCTGGCAACCGGCATGGAGCCACTCTCCGACGAGTTCACCGCGCGGCGATTCGGCGAGCTGCTCGCCCGCCGCCGGGGCCGGCTGAAGACGCTTCTGCTCAATCAGGACTTCCTGGCAGGCGTCGGCAACATCTACGCCGACGAATCTCTCTGGCGGGCGCGGCTCCACCCGCTCCGCGACGCCGCGACGGTCAGGCGGGACGACGTCCGCCGGCTCCACGCGTCCCTCCGCGACGTGCTGGCCGAGGCGGTCGAGAGGCGCGGAAGCTCGATCGACGACTACACCGCGCCCGAGGGCGACGGTTCGATGCAGGAGCATCTGCAGGTTTACCAGCGAGCCGGCGAGCCGTGCCTCCGCTGCGGCCGGCCTATCCGCCGGATCGTCGTGGGCGGACGCTCGACCCATTTCTGCTCGTGGTGCCAGCGGCTCCCGGGCGGCGCCGCAAGGGACGCCGGGGATCGCCGAACCCGACGCGGCGCGACGAGCCCAAGCCATCGCGGCCCGCGCTGGACGGACCTGGACGGCGTGGGTGCGCTCGGCCGGACCAGGTCCGAGGAGGAGCGCGCCCGCCGCGTCGAAGCCACGCGCAAGGCGGCGGCAACTCGCCGGGCGGCGGCCCGAGCCGGCGGGGTCGCCACAAGTGCCGGCCAACCTGCCACCCCGACCCGCCAACCCGCCGCCAGTGCCGGCCCACGCGCCGCCGCAGGATCAACCTGATGTCGATTCTGCGACTCGTCGGTGTCTCTCGCGAAGTTGGCGACTTCGTGATCCTCGACCACGTGGATGCGGCCATCGCCGCGGGCGACCGAATTGGCCTCGTAGGACCTAACGGCGCGGGCAAGACGACCCTGCTTCGGCTTGTGTCGGGCCTCGACGAGCCCGAGGCGGGCGAGGTCGTCCGCAAGCGCGGCCTGACGATAGCCATGCTTTCCCAGGAGGCGCACGTCGATTCGAGCTTCATCGAGGCCCCGAGCCTGAGGCTGGCCGTCCGAGCCGGGGCACGGAGGCTGGAGGAGCTGGAGCGAACCCTTCGCCGGCTCGAGCATGGCGGCCTGGTGACCGAGCCCGAATACGAGGCCGTCCAGCACGAGTTTGCGGTCAGGGACGGCTACGGGCTGGACCAGCGTGTCGAGGCGGCGCTCTCGGGCCTGGGCTTCGAGCGCGACAAGTGGGATCTGCCGCCGGTGAACATGTCTGGCGGCGAGCAGACCCGTGCCGCGCTGGCCCGGCTTCTCCTCGCGGACCCCGAGCTGCTGCTCCTCGACGAGCCTACGAACCACCTCGACCTGGGGGCTCTGGAGTGGCTCGAGGAAACGCTCGGCCGGCGCCACGGCAGCCTGATCGTGGCGTCGCACGACCGCGCCTTCCTGGACGCGACGACGACCCGCATCTGGGAGATGCGCGATCGGCGGTTGACGCCGTTCCGTGGCAGCTACTCCGCGTATGCCCGCCAGCGCGAGGAGCGCGACATCCGGGCGGCGGAGGAAGCGGAGGATCGGGCGGGCCAGATAGCGCGAGAGCGGGAGCTGGTCCAGCTATATCGCCACCAGCGCAAGTTCTCCAAGATGCACGAGCACGAAGCCCGACTCGAGGCGCTCCAGCCGATGGAGAAGCGCCGTTCCGAGGCGAAGCTCCGGCTCCCGACCGAGGCGCTCGCCGGTGGAGCCCCCGCTCGCTCGTACGAATCCGTTGTCCGGGCGGAGGGTCTCGTCGTCGGCTACGGCGTTCGCGAGGCCCGTGACGCCGCTCAGCCGGTGCGCGTCGCCACGGTTCCGTGGCTGGAACTGAGCCGGGGCGACCGGATCGGGATCGTGGGCCCCAACGGTGCGGGTAAGACGACGCTCCTGCGCACGGTCGCCGGGGAGTTGCACCCGCTCGACGGCGCCCTGGAGATCGGCCGCAACGTCCAGCTGAGCTACCTCGCCCAGGTCCGCGACGCGCCGATCCCCGGCGCCACGGTCCTCGACGCGGTCCTGGACGAGCTGCCACTCGGCCAGGGTGAGGCGCGCAGCCACCTGGCCCGCTTCCTGTTTCGCGGTGACGACGTGCTCAAGGAAGTCGCGGCCCTCTCCGGTGGAGAGCGATCGCGTCTCGAGCTAGCTCTCCTCTTTCTCCTGCCGGCCAACCTGCTACTTCTCGACGAGCCGACGAACCATCTGGACATCCCGGCGCGCGAGGCCTTGGAGGCTTTCATGGCCACGACCGACGCCACTCTCCTGATCGTGAGCCACGACCGACGGCTCCTCGAGACGGTCTGCGAATCGCTGTGGGTCGTCGACGACGGGCTGGCGGTGCCGTTCGACGGCGGATACCGGGCCTGGCGGGCGGCGGTGGCGGACGGCTGGACGGCGAAAGCTGCCGCCGAAAGGGAGGCAGTGCGCCTTCATGGCGGACGCGCTCCGGCGCCGGACCCACGGAGGCCTGAAACCGGCGGCCGCAGGCCGGCGGCCGCGGTCGGAAATCCCAATCGCAAGTCCGGGGCGCGGTCGGGCAGGGGAGTGGCTTCTTCTGCCGCCCCGAGTCCCGGCCCGGCGTCCGCGCCGGCGGGCGCCGCAGCCTCTGCCGACGCGGCGAGCCCACCGGTACGCAAGCTGTCCAAGGACGCATACCGGCGCCGCAAGGCGCAGGTGGACGGGGAGATGGCCCGCCTCGCGGCGCGCAAGCAGCAGCTGGAGTCGGCCCTGCAGGATCCGGGCGTTCATGGCAACTTTGTGGAACTGCGTCGCGTGACCGGCGAGCTTGCCACCGTGAACGAGGCTCTCGTCGCGACCGAGGAGGCCTGGCTGGAAGTGGAGGAGGCCGCGCCATGACGGACCGTGCGTCACACCCGCGCCGCGGCAGACTCGGGACCCGGTCGCCGTTGATCGGCCTGATCGGGCCTATCGGGTGCGGCAAGTCGACCGTGGCGGGCTGGCTGGTCGATCGAGGCGCGGCCGTTGTGGACGCGGATCGGCTGACGCGCGAGCTGATGTCGCCCGGCGCCCCGGTTACGGAGGCCGTCGTTGCCCGTTTCGGCGGGGAGTTCCGCCGAAACGACGGTTCCCTGGACCGGGCCGCCCTCGGCCGCCTCGTATTCGCCGACCAGGATCTCCTGGCCGATCTGGAGTCGATCGTCCATCCCGCCGTCTCGCGCCTGATGCCCGACGCGATCCGCGCCGCGGACGCGACCCGGCCGGTGGCCATAGTCCTCGAGGCGATCAAGCTGGTCGAAGCCGGCTCCGCCCCGTGGTGCGACGAGATCTGGCTCATCGTCTGCAAGCCTGAAGCCCAGCTCGCCCGCCTCATCGGCCGCGGCATGACCGTGACCGACGCGCATCAGCGGATCGACGCCCAGGCCAATTCCGTGCCGCTGTGGCGCTCGGCTGCCACGCGCGTACTCCACATGGACGGTTCCCTGGAAGAGGGCGAACGGGCCGTGGACGCGGCCCTGCGGGAGACTCTGGCCGGACGAGGTTGAGTCACCGCCGCGGGTGATGGGCCCGAAGCGGCGCGCGGGCGGCGGCGGGAAGCGGCCCGGCGCCCGACCCGAGTCCGAGCCTGGTTCGGTTGGATGTGTTCACCTGCTGCACACCGGGCGGGCTCGCACGGCCCATACCGGGCCGGCTCGTGCGACGGTGCGGCCGACAGCGCGGCCGAGCCGGGGGAGGTGGCTCAGCCGGCCGTTGCTCCAGGGAAGAGGCGGTAGACGGTTAGAATTGGTCGATGACAGCGTCTCCATCTTCGCGCCGCTGGCTCGCCGTCGGCGCCGCGGCCGTGCTCCTGATCGCGTTGACCGGGGCGGCCATGGTCGTTGGCTCGCCACGGGCGAGCACGGCGCCGCAGGCGAGTACCTCGCCCACCGGTTCGACCGATCCGGCCGTGGGCGCCACGAACTCCGGGTCTTCCGGGTCGACGGCCTCGCCTATCGACGTCGCCCTGGCTACCGCCTCCGATCCGGCGAGCCCTCCTGGATCTGGCTTCCAGCCGATCGACATGTTCGCTCCCTACCCAGGGGCGTCCACCGGATCGACGGATCCGTCGTTGCACCCCGAGTTCCATGCGACCGACCGACCGTACAACCCGAGCAACGCCAGGCCCGCTCCGGATCAGTCGGTCGATTGGATGACCCTCAAGGCGGCCGGTCGGATCGCCCTCGTCGATGGCCGGAGCATGACCCTGGGCCCCACGGTCGACCCGTTGCTCATACCTGCAACCGGACAGACAATCCCCGCCGCTCGGAGCCTCGACACGACGTGGACTCGCTGGGTGGTCGAGCCACCCGGTAGCGGCACCGACGAGAAGGGCAATCGCTACTCGGACCTCAGCTACTGGAACCTGTGCGGCCCCGGCGCCAGTACCGTCGCCCTGTACTACTGGCAGCAGCTGACCGGCCGGCCGGACGTGACCGGGACGGCCGGCTACTTCCTTGATCCATACACGGCGGAGGGTGCGCCCTGGCCCTCGCCCGGCCCCGCCCTTCCGGCCTCCGGCGGCAAGCTTCTCGGCACGTACTGGTCCGGCTCGGACGGCGTGAGCGGGTTCACGGCTCACGGTCGTGGCTTCGTGATGTACATGGCCATGAACTCGCAGCCGCCGGCATGGAGCGCGACGGGTATCTCCGTTTGGGCGACCGCCGACGGCGCGCCGTACTACCCGACGCGCGGGGCTTCGCTCCCCGCGATTCAGACCGGCATCAACTGGGAGCTCTCGGGCCACGACACGGGCGCCTGGGCCGAGTCCTGGTACGGAACCGTCAACAGCTGGGACCCAACCCTGGCCCGCGACCTGCAGGTCGCCGTGATGCTCGACGTCGGCCGTGACGGGGTGCCGGTCGTGGCTGCCGTCGACACGTTCGATCTCCCGAACTGGCAGAAGGGCGCTTCGACCTCGCACATACGCCATGCCGTGTCGATCGTTGGCTACGACAACACGGCCGACCCCCCGACCTTCAGCTACCTCGACAGTTGCGGCAGGAGCTGCAATGGGGCAGGCGGCAACAAGAACGGCGGGATCTACGTTATCCCGCAGTCGCAGATGGTCGCGGCCATCCAGGACGCGGTCGGTATCGGGTTCACCTGGTGAGGCTGACATCATCTGCTGTCAAACCGGCCTGGTAGAACTTAGCTCGAGGTAATCCCCGAATGACATCGGATCAGATCAGGCAGGTCCGGACCGCGGACGCGACCGTCACCGTCCTCGCCGGCGGAGCGCCGCTGGCGAACGCGCGGGTCACCGTGGCGCAGCGCAGCCACAAGTTCCTGTTCGGCTGCATCGGCTTCGACATGGTCCGGCTGGCGAACGGCGAACTCGGGGAGCCTGAATCTGGACCCGGAACCGGGGCCCGGTCGCTGGGGGAAGCGCCGGCCGCCCAGGTGGAGCGGCTGGCCGGGCTCTGGCTCGAGCTGTTCAACTTCGCCACGTTGCCGTTCTACTGGGGCCGCTTCGAGCCGATCCGTGGCAAGCCGGACACCGCCCGCCTGCGCAAGGCAGCCCAGTGGTTCGTCGATCGCGGCGTACCGGTCAAAGGACATCCGTTGTGCTGGCATACCGTCCAGCCGGACTGGCTCCTGCCCCTTTCGAACGAGGAGATCCTCGCCGCTCAGAAGGCCCGCACCCGGCGCGAAGTGACCGACTTCCGCGGCCTCGTCGACATGTGGGACGCCATCAACGAAGCCGTGATCATGCCGATCTTCGATAAGTACGACAACGGCCTGACCCGCATCTGCCTGGCCAACGGCCGGATCGCGACGGTCAAGATGGCCTTCGAATCGGCGCGCGAGGCGAACCCGTCGGCCACGCTCCTGCTCAACGACTTCGATATGTCGGCCGCGTACGAATGCCTGATCGAAGGGGTTCTGGAGGCCGGCATCAAGATCGACGTCCTGGGCCTCCAGAGCCACATGCACCAGGGCTACTGGGGCGAGGAGAAGACGCTCGGAGTCATCGAGCGCTTCGCGCGCTACGGGCTGCCGATCCACTTCACGGAGAGCACCCTCTGCTCGGGGCACCTGATGCCCCCCGAGATCGAGGACCTGAACGACTACAAGGTCGGCGACTGGCCGACGACGCCCGAGGGCGAGGCACGCCAGGCCGACGAGATGATCCGCCACTACACCACTCTAGTCTCGCATCCGGCGGTCGAGGCGATCACGTACTGGGGCCTATCCGACGGCGGCTGGCTCGGTGCGCCGACGGGTTTCGTCCGCCTCGATGGATCCATCAAGCCATCGTTCGAAGCCCTGCGCGGGCTGATCAAAGGCGAATGGTGGCTGCCGCCGACGCAGATGACCACGGACGCCGAAGGGCGGCTCCGCTTCAACGGCTTCCTGGGTGAGTACGATGTGTCGGCGGGGGAGCGGAGCGCCGCGTTCAAGCTGGAGCAGCCGGACGCGGCGGCGGTCGAGGCGCGGCTGGCCGGGTGAGCGGACGCGCGCGGCGGATTGCGGCAAGCCGCTAGAACATCCGTACTGTTTGTCGCACCGGCGGTATACTGAGACTCCCACGCCGACGAGGTTTCCGTGCCCGACTTTCGGCTCGTCGCCGACTTCCAACCCACCGGCGATCAGCCCCAGGCGATCGACCGACTGAGCGAAGGCCTGGCCAAAGGCCTGCGCCATCAGACCCTGCTCGGGGTCACGGGCTCCGGCAAAACCTACGCCGTGTCGAAAGTGATAGAACGGCACCAGAAACCCACCCTCGTTCTGGCCCACAACAAGACCCTGGCCGCCCAGCTGTACTCAGAGTTTCGCGAGTTCTTCCCCGACAACGCTGTCGAGTACTACGTCAGCTACTTCGACTACTACCAGCCCGAGGCCTACCTGCCGCGGTCGGACACGTACATCGAGAAGGACTCCAGCCGCAACGACGAGATCGACAAGCTCCGCCACGCCGCCACTAAGGCGCTCTTCGAGCGGCGAGACGTGATCATCGTCGCCAGCGTCAGCTGCATCTACGGCCTGGGCGCCCCGGTCGACTACGGGGCCACGATCCTGCGGCTGCGCGTCGG
Organism: uncultured Chloroflexia bacterium; assembly: GCA_963814125.1. Classification (GTDB taxonomy): domain Bacteria; phylum Chloroflexota; class Limnocylindria; order Limnocylindrales; family CSP1-4; genus Fen-1039. The sequence continues at coordinate 483,268 of CAWFBR010000010.1, read as the reverse complement.
CGGGCAATACCGCCGCGACGCCGTTCTGCGCCACCTCGTCGATCTCCAGTACCAGCGCAACGACGCCGCCCTGTCCCGGGCCCGCTTCCGCGTCCGCGGCGACACCCTCGAGCTGATCCCGGCTGCCGAGGACCTCCTGGTCCGGGTCGAGTTCTTCGGCGACGAAGTTGAGCGGATCACCGAGATGGACCCGCTCACCGGGGAGCTGCTGGCCGAGCGCAAGGAGGTCAACGTCTACCCGGCGACGCACTTCGTGACTCCGGCGGACAAGCTGATGGCCGCGGTCAAGGCCATCGACGAGGAGATGGAGGTCCGCGTCGCGGACCTGGAGGCGCAAGGACGCGTACTCGAGGCGGCCAGACTGCGGCAGCGCACGACCTTCGACCTCGAGATGATGCGAGAGCTGGGCTACTGCACCGGCATCGAGAACTACTCGCGCCATCTTTCGGGGCGGGAGGCCGGCTCGCGGCCGTGGACGCTGCTCGACTACTTTCCGCCGGACTGGCTCCTCGTCGTCGACGAGAGCCACATGTCTATCCCGCAGGTCGTTGGCATGTACAAGAACGACCGGACGCGCAAGGAGATCCTGGTCGACTTCGGCTTCCGCCTGCCTTCGGCCCTGGACAACCGTCCGCTCACGTTCGAGGAGTTCGAGGCGAGCGTGAACCAGGCTGTCTACATGAGCGCGACGCCCGGTCCGTACGAGCTGGAGCGCAGCCAGCAGGTCGTCGAGCAGCTGATCCGGCCCACCGGCGTGGTCGATCCGCAGATCACCGTCAAGCCGACGGAAGGCCAGATAGACGATCTACTGGAGCTGATCCGCGGCCGGGTCGAGCGCGGCGAGCGTTCGATCGTCACGACGCTGACCAAGAAGATGGCCGAAGACCTGGCCGACTACCTGCACGAGCTGGGCGTGAAGGTCCAGTACCTGCACTCGGAAGTCGACACGCTGGAGCGGGTCCAGATCCTGCGAGACCTCAGGCTAGGCGTGTACGACGTGATTGTCGGGATCAACCTCCTGCGCGAGGGGATCGACTTGCCCGAAGTCACGCTCGTGGCGATCCTCGACGCCGACAAGGAGGGTTTCCTGCGCAGCGCCTGGTCGCTCGTCCAGATGATCGGCCGGGCGGCGCGGAACATCGGCGGCGAGGTCGTGATGTACGCAGACCGCGTGACCGAGTCGATGCGCGTGGCGATCGACGAGACGAATCGCCGGCGCGCCGTCCAGGAGCGCTACAACAAGGAGCACGGCATCGAGCCGGTCACGATCGTCAAGGGGATCCGCGACATCAACGATCGGCTGAAGGCGGTCGCGGAGGCGCACGGCTCGTACGCCACGGCCGGGCCCGGACACGAGCGCGACCTTTCCGAGTTGGCCAAGGGCCAGGTCGAGAAGCTGGTCGCGCAGATGGAAGCCGAGATGCGCCAGGCAGCCCGAGACCTCGAATTCGAGAGGGCGGCGGCGTTGCGCGACGAGGTCCAGGAGATCCGGCTGCGCGTGCTGGAGGAGGATGAGTCCGCGGCCGTGGCTCGGGCCGCGGAGCGCGCGGCGAAGCCCAGGCCGGCCGGGCCGGCCGGCGCGAGACCTGCCCCCGCTCGGGCGGGCCGGACGATCAAGCCCGTTCGCGAGATCCGGCGCCGCGAGCGCGCCGCGGGAGAGGCCGGCGAGATGGACGCGACCGCCCTCGACGTGACGGAGGTGCGAGTCGTCGGGGTGACTGAACCGGCGGACGACGCGACCGCCGCCACCGCGTCCGATTGGCTGCCGGGCATCCGCGACGAGCACGAGGACGACGGCTGGTCGGTCAAGTGGCTGGACCGCCCCACGTGGGACCATACCGTCACGCCGAACGTGATCAAGCGCACGGGCACCAGGGGACCGGGGCGCCGGCGCCGGTAGGGTCGGGCGGCCGGCAGAATCGCGGCCGGGCCCTCCTTCCGTGGGTCGGGCGTCCGGAGCACCCGAATTCGAACCGATCGACGCCCTACACTTGCCGAGGGAATTGCACGTGAGGCAGTTGTCTGGTGGAGCCGGCGTGCTGTCACGAGCCGCAGTGGTCCATGCAGATAGCTTCGATCACGGTCCAGTCTCGTACACGAGGGAGTGTCCAGAGTGAGCACGATCGACCAGATGGTCCAGCATCTCCAGTCCCGTGGGTACGCGGTAGAGGCGAGGGGCGATCTGCAACTGGCCAGACATACGCAGAAGCTCAACATGTTGTTCAAGGTCAACAAGGGCGGCCTGCTGTTCTCGGCGGCCTGCGGGACCCAGGACCGGGCTAAGAAGGACCGGAAAGGATTCCTCGATTTCATCAACGGCTTGAATGCCAAAGCATCTCTCGCACGCTTCTATTGCGATTCCGATTCCGACTTCATGATCGAGGCCTGGTATCCGGACTACTACGATCACACCCAATTCGGGGTCTTCCTGGATGCCTGGGAGACCGAGTCCACGCTCCTGGTCATGCTCTCGGGCACGGAAGGCGCCAAGTACCTCAAGTAGATCGAGGGAGCACCGCTTGCGGTCCACCCCGGCGGGGCGAATCGGAGCCGGAGTCGTCGCCCGGTTCGCCCGGCAGCCGGGACATGGCGCAACCTCGGAGGAGAAGTGTCATGGATCCGTTGAGCGAGGCTTTCCAGCACCACACCTGGGCAACCGAGAAGCTGATCCGGCACCTGCGCGAGCTGCCTGAGGACGCTCTCACGGCGACCGCGCCGGGCGTCTACGGAGAGGTGCTGGCAACGCTCTCTCACCTGCTCGGGGCGGACGGCCGCTACCTGCAGTACCTCGAAGGGACGGCGCCGTCTCCCCGGACCGGGCCTGACGCGGTCCGCTCCCTGGACGAACTGGCCGATCAGCTGCGCGACCAGGCCGTCCGCTGGCGCGTGGTCCTGTCGCGTCTCGGCGACCTGGATGTCACGTTGCCGGCCCGCCGCGATCGCCCGGAGTTCCTGCACGCCACGAATCTGCTGGTCGCCCAGGCCCTCCACCACGGCACCGACCATCGCACCCAGATCTGCACCGTGCTGTCGGTCAACGGCTACGAAACGCCGGACCTCGACGTCTGGAGCTACTGGATGGAGCGCCGGCTCGAGCAGGCGGGCTAGAGCCACCGGGGTCCGTCAGGCGAGGTCTATCGGCACCGCGGGCTCGGAGAGCGTGATCGGCTCGCTGACGACACGGCGGGCCATGACCGCCAGAACGACGAGCAGCGCCACCACGAGCGCCAGGGCCGCGCGGATGCCCGTCGCTCCGGCCACCGTGCCGATGATCGGCGGGCCGCTCAGCATCCCCGCATAGCCCATCGTCGAGATGGCGGCGATGCCGATTCCGGCGGGGATGTCCGGGCGCGAACCGCCGGCCCGCAGCGCAATCGGGACGATGGACCCCAGCCCGAGGCCGAGCAGCGTGAAACCGGCGATCGCCGCCGCCGGCACGTGGAGCGTCAGCGCCAGTCCGAGACCGGATGCTCCCAGAATGGCGCCCCCGGTTACGAGCCTGGCTCCGCCCAGCCATTCGGTCATCCGGTCGCCGACAAGCCGCGACAACGCCATCGCGGCCGAGAACGCGCCGAGAGTCAAGGCCGCTTCCTGCTGGGTCGAAAGGACGTCCGTGCGCATGTAGACGCCGCTCCAGTCGCCGGCCGAGCCTTCGGCCAGCATTCCGCAGTAGATCAGGAAGCCGAGCGGGAGCAGCACGCGCGGGGGAAGACGGAAGGCCGAGCCTTCGACCGGTTGGCGGTGGGGGAGCATCGTCCGCGACAGGACCGCCGCCGACAGCGCCATCCACGCGGCGAGGAGGCAGAACTGCGCGAACAGCGACAGGCCAGCGGAAACCGACACGACGGTCACGAACGCGCCGACGAAAGAGCCGAGGCTCCACGTCCCGTGCAGCCGCGACATAATCGGCCGCGTGCCGGCCTGCTCGACCGCCAGAGCGTTGGCGTTCATCGCCACGTCCATCGAGCCCTGGAACGCGCCCAGGATCAGGAGAGTGGCGGTCAGCGTCACGAACGAGTTGGCGAGCGCCAGAATCGGGACCATGGCCGCGTATCCGACCAGCATCGCCACGGTCATGACGTGGCTTCCCAGGCGTCCGGCCAGGACCCCGGCGAATGACATCGCCAGGACCGCGCCGGCGGAAGCGGCCAGCAGCGAGAAGCCCAGGGATGTGGCATCGAGGCCGGCCTGGTCCTTGATCACGGGGATCCGCGACGCCCAGGCCCCGAACATGACCCCGTGGGTCAGGAACGCGTAGGCGACACCGAACCGAGCTCGTCCGAGATGCGGCGTTCCCGAATGATCGCGGCGCATACAGGCTCCTGAGTCCGCGGTTACGAAGGCTGGGCCTCACCCCGCCGCGCCAGGGCTGTCGAGGCGGAGGCGGCCAGGACAACCAGTAGAACGAGGATAATGGCCAGAGAGCCGCGCAGGGTCGCGATGCCGGCCATCGTGCCGATCAACGGCGGGCCCATGAGGCCGCCCGCGTAGCCCATCGTGGAGACGGCGGCGATCCCCACCGCCGACGGGATACCTGGCTGTGACCCCGCCGCGCGGAAGATCGTCGGTACCACTGCCGCCAGCCCCAGGCCCATCAGCCCGAAGCCGACTATCGCCACGGCCGGGATCTGGACGGCCAGCGCCAGGCCGAGCCCGAGCGCGGCGAGACCCGCCCCTCCGGTAACGAGGCGTGCCGAGCCCAGGATGACGCTCAGCCGGTCTCCGAACAGGCGGGCCAGCGCCATGCATCCGACGAACGTGGTGACGGCGAGACCGGCCGTCCCTTCCGACGCGTTCATCGTCCGCTGCAGGTAGACGCCGCTCCAATCGCCCGCCGAGCCTTCGGCTATCAGCCCGACCAGCGCCAGGGCACCCAACAGGACGAGTGGACCGGTCGGCCGCTTGAACCCGGGACCGGCCCCGGCATGGCGGTCGGGCAGCATCGTGAAGCGCAGGATCGCCGCCCCCACAGCCAGGAACCCCGCTTCGACGGTGAACTCCGGGAAGACGGCGATACCCATGGAGGCGACCTGGGTGCTGATCAGCGCACCGATGAAGGCCCCGATGCTCCAGCCGGCATGAAGACGCGACATGATCGGACCGGCGCCGGCATGCTCGACCGCAACGCCGTTGGCGTTCATCGACACGTCCATGGTGCCCTGACAGGCGCCGAAGACGAGGAGCGAGATCGCGAGGCTGGCGAAGTTCCAGGACGCGCCCATGAAGGGCAGAAGCAGCGCGCATCCGAGCAGGCCCAAGGGCGTCGTGACGTGGGTGCCGAGTTTGCTGGCCACCCAGCCTCCCAGCGTCATCGTCAGGACTGCGCCCATCGAAGCGCCGAGGAGGGCGAAGCCAAGGCCGGCTTCGTCGAGGCCCGTCTGGACTCTCACCGCGGGGATGCGCGCGGCCCAGATCCCGAACGAAAGGCCGTTTAGGAGGAACGCCGAACCTACCGCGGCCGTTTGAATCCTGAGCCGTGGCTGGGACGCCGCGGCAGCCTGGATCACGCCGCTACGCCGAAGGCCCGAGCCAACGCCACGAGCGCGACCGCGGCCGTCACGCCGGGGAGCAGCAGCCGCGTCCGGGCGACCACCAGGACGCACAGCCCGACAGCCAGCGGTTCGATGCCGACCAGCAGATGGGGTGGCTTGTCCGAAGTCAGGAGGCAGTTCACCGCCGCCAGCGCAGCCAGGGCGGCGGGTCCGGCCAGCCGCAGGTACGTGACGGCCTGTGGCGGCAGGCGCTCGATCCCGGGCGCAAGCATCGGCAGGGCCCGGGCCGGGTAGGTCACGGCCCACATGAGGAAGGCGAGAGGCACCAGGGCCATGCTCACGGCAGGCCCGCCTCGGCCGAAGGCTCGGGGGTCTCAGGCGCGCTCGATTCCTCGTTCTTCGAAGGCGGCACAGCGAGCCCGAAGAACGGCCCCAGGACGGCTCCGCTGACGAGGCCGACCGAGGAGCCGGCGAGGAGCCCGATCGGGACGGCCACGGCCACGGCTCCAAGTGCGGCGGCCACGTCGCGCCGGCCCGACACCATCCCCAGCGATAGCCCGGCCATCGCGGCCGGGAAGGCGACGTCCAGGCCGAGCTGATTCACGTCGACCGCGCCGGCGGCCATGTAGCCGAGGACCGAGCCGATCGTCCACGGCACGAAGATGGCCATCGCGGCGATCCAGTATCCGCGCCGGTCGAACGATCCGATGCGCCGGAAATGGGTCAACGCCAGGGCAAACGTTTCGTCGGTCAGGAAGTGGGCCATAACCACCCGTTCGCGGCGTGACTTGGTCCCCGCATACGGCGCCACCGCGGCCGAGTAGAGCAGGTGGCGGGCGTTGATCAACGCGGTCACGCCGGCGATGGCGAACCAGGACGCCCCGTCCTTAACGAGCCCCGCGGCCGCGAACTGAGCTCCGCCGGCCAGGGCGATCGTCGAGTTGGCCAGGACGTCCAGCAGGGAGTAGTGGGCCTGCAGGGCCGTCAGCCCGAAGACGAGGCCCACGGGGAGCGCGTAGGCGGAGATGGCCAGAGCATCGCGAATCAGCCGTCGTCGCGACGCCTCCATCGATTCTCCCGCCGTTGCCTGCACAGCCACGCCCGTGAACCTCACTCCTCGCCCTGGGTCTTTGGATCGTACCGGACGCGGCGCGGATGCGAAGCGTATGCTCCGAGTGTGGACGCCGCGGGGGATCTGAGGTTCGGCTTGCAGCCTTAGGCTGGGTGCGCGAGCAGGTGGAGACGCATGGAGACGTGCTTCCGCGCTCGCTGCTCGAGGAGGGATTCGTCCTCGAAGGTCAACGGGTGCCCCTTCTGGGTCCGCAGGGCATCTTCAAGCCGAAGGCCTGCGAGTTGCCGATTTCGATCACCACGCTCCCGGAAGGCGGCCCTTATGACGACAAGGTCGAGGGCCCCTTCCTCCGATACTCGTACCGGCGACGAGGCGTCGTGAGGCGACTTGTGGGAGCTCGATGCTACGATTCCGGCACGTAATCGGTGATAAGGGAGTGGTCCAGTGATGGAGCCGGAGGCCGAGCACGGGGATATCTCCGAACTCGCGACCGCCTCGCAGGAGACGACTGCCGCTGAGGTTGCTCCCGGCGGAGTCGCTGCAGCCGGGCTAGAGGCGACTCTCGCGGGCACGGATGACTCGAAGATGAATCCGCTGGAGAGGCTCGTGGTCGGCAACGACCGGCTGCTCGGTGCCATCGCATCGTCGTCTGACCCGGCCGCCGCTGCCGCGACGTTGCGCCTCGCCGCCCCATACGCGATCGTCCTCGGCTGCTCGGACAGCAGAGTGCCGCCCGAGGTCATCTTCGACGAGACCTTCGGTCGGCTCTTCGTCGTTCGCGTAGCTTCGAACGTCGCCGGCAGCGCAGAGATCGGGTCAATGGAGTACGCGCTGGCGCGCTGGAACTGCCCGCTTCTTGTGGTCTTGGGACACACCGAATGTGGCGGCATCGCGGCCGCAATGGACGCGCTCCCGCCTGGCGCCGACGCTCCGCCCGAGGTGGCGAGCGCCGCCCATCTGGGTTCATTGATCCTCTCGATCAAGAGAAACCTGGGGCGGACCACTGCCTGCGACTCGGACGACCCGTGGCGGGACGCCGTCTGCCTCAACGTGCGACGCACCGTCGAACTGCTGCTCAACTGGTCGGACCCGATTCGACGCCGCGTGGCCGCCGGCGAGCTCAGCGTCGTCGGCGCAATCTACGACGTGACTAGCGGCGCCGTCGAATTCCTGGATCAGCCGGGCTGACGGACCGCCACAGTCCCACCGCGATCGGAGCAGTGGCGGCCTTGCTCGCCGCCCGACACGACATGCGCGAACGTCTGTTCTGTTTTGTCAATCTGCACTACAATTGCGGCCCATGCCCCAGGAACAGCTCGTCGTTCGCGGTGCCCGCGAGCACAACCTGAAGAACGTCACGGTGGCCATGCCGCGCGACCGCCTCGTGGTCATCACCGGCCTGTCCGGCTCGGGCAAGAGCAGCCTCGCCTTCGACACGATCTACGCCGAGGGCCAGCGCCGCTACGTCGAGAGCCTGTCGGCGTACGCCCGCCAGTTCCTGGGGGAGATGCAGAAGCCGGACGTCGACCAGATAGACGGCCTCAGCCCGGCCATCTCGATCGACCAGAAGGGCGCCAGCCGAAATCCGCGGTCGACGGTCGGCACGGTGACCGAGATCTACGACCACCTGCGCCTGCTGTTCGCCCGCATCGGCCATCCGCATTGCCCGACGTGCGGCCGCGAGATCCAGCGCCAGAGCGTCCAGCAGATCGTCGACCAGATCTACGACCTGCCCGAAGGGACGCGGCTGCTGGTCCTGGGGCCGGTCATCAAGGACCGCAAGACGGAAGGCAACCGCGAGTACGACAACATCCGCCGCCAGGGGTTCGCCCGAGTGCGGGTAGACGGCGAGCTGATGGACCTGGCCGAGACGCGCCAGCTCGACAAGTACAAGCGCCACACGATCGAGGTCGTCGTGGACCGCTTCGTCGTGCGGCACGGAGAGGCGGAGGGGGCGGCCGGCGGGGGCGGGCCCGGCGACGCCGCGCCAGGCTCGGCTGGCGATGCCCGGCCGGACGCGAGCCGCCTGGCGGACAGCGTCGAGACGGCACTGCGGCTCGGCGAGGGCGTCGTCCTGATCGCGCCGGCGCCTCGAGACGGCGACGAGCCCGAGTTCGAGGACCGCCGCTACAGCGAGCGGTACAGCTGCCCTTACGACGGCACCACGGTGGACGAGCTGGAGCCACGCAGCTTCAGCTTCAACTCTCCCCATGGCGCCTGCCCGTCCTGCACCGGCATCGGCAGCCGCCTGGAGATCGATCCGGGCCGCGTGATCCAGAACAAGAACCTCTCTCTGGCCGATGGCGCGCTCGTGCCCTGGTCCCGCCTGCCGATGGAGGGCTCCTGGCACGGCAAGATCATCGAGGCCGTCTGCCGGGAGCACGGCTGGGACTTCAACGCCCCGGTCAAGGATCTTCCGCCGGAAGCCCTCGACTACGTCCTCTACGCCAACAAGGGCGAGCGCGTCGTTATCGGCTATCGCCATGAGCGAGGCGAAAACACCTACGGCGCCATCTTCGAGGGAATCGTCCCCAACCTCGAGCGCCGCTTCCGCGAGACGGACTCAGACTTCATCAAGTCCGAGCTAGAGCGCTACATGGTCGCCCGGCCGTGTCCAACTTGCGAGGGCAAGCGCCTCAAGCCAGAGATCCTCGCCGTCACGATCGGTGGCCAGAACATCTGGGACGTCTCCACGCTCTCGATCACCGCCGCCTGTGAGTGGGTGGGCGTGCTCGCCGAGCGCCTGACCGAGCGGGAGCAGACGATCGGCCGGCAGGTCCTCAAGGAGATTTCGTCCAGGCTCGGGTTCCTCCTGGACGTGGGGCTGGACTACCTGACCCTGGATCGAACGAGCCAGACCCTGTCGGGCGGCGAAGCGCAGCGGATCCGGCTGGCTACCCAGATCGGCTCGAGCCTGATGGGCGTGCTCTACATCCTCGATGAACCCTCGATCGGCCTGCACCAGCGCGACAACGCCAAGCTGATCGCCACCCTCACGCGCCTGCGCGACCTCGGCAACACGGTCCTGGTCGTCGAGCACGACGAGGAGACGATCCGGACGGCCGACTGGGTCGTCGACATCGGGCCCGGGCCGGGCGAGCACGGCGGCGAGATCGTGGCGTCGGGACCCCTGGAGACGATCCTGGCCGAGCCGCGGTCGATCACCGGCGCGTACCTGCGCGGTGAGCTTTCGGTGGCCATCCCGGGCCGGCGGCGCCCGGGGAGCGGCCAGTCGCTCGTGGTACGAGGCGCCCGCGAGCACAACCTGAAGAACCTGGACGTGGCTTTCCCTCTCGGCTGTTTCGTCTCGGTCACGGGGGTCTCGGGATCGGGCAAGAGCACGCTCGTCTCGGACGTTCTGTATCGAGCTCTGGCTCGTGAGCTGAACGGCGCGCGCGACAAGCCCGGCGACCACGATGCCATCGAGGGGCTGGCGGCGATCGACAAGGTCATCGACATCGACCAGAGCCCGATCGGCCGTACGCCGCGCTCGAATCCGGCGACGTACACCGGCCTTTTCTCCCCGATCCGCGACCTGTTCGCGGGCACCCAGGAGGCGCGGCTCCGCGGCTACAAGCCGGGCCGCTTCAGCTTCAACGTCAAGGGCGGCCGCTGCGAGCACTGCAAGGGGGACGGCATCCTCAAGATCGAGATGCAGTTCCTGCCGGACGTCTACGTCCAGTGCGAAGTCTGCAAGGGCAAGCGGTACAACCGCGAGGCCCTCGAGATCCACTTCAAAGGCCGATCGATCGCCGACGTCCTGGAAATGACGATCGAGGAGGCGCTCGACTTCTTCTCGGCGGTGCCGAGCGTGAAGGCCAAGCTGCAGACGCTCTTCGACGTGGGCCTGGGCTACGTCCACCTCGGCCAGCCGGCCACGACCCTCTCCGGCGGCGAAGCGCAGCGGGTCAAGCTGGCCACGGAACTCTCGAAGCGCGCCACGGGGCGGACCGTCTACGTGCTCGACGAGCCCACCACGGGCCTGCACATGGCCGACGTCGAGAAGCTGCTCCTGGTCCTGCACCGCCTCGTGGATACGGGCAACACCGTCGTCGTGATCGAGCACAACCTGGACGTGGTCAAGACTGCGGACTGGATCGTGGATCTGGGCCCAGAGGGCGGCGAGCGCGGCGGCTACGTCATCGCCGCGGGCACCCCGGAGGATGTGGCGCGGGTTCCGGGCTCCGCCACGGGCGAGTATCTGGCCCGCGTTCTGCGGGGAGAGCCGCTGGTGCCGCTCTCCGCGATCACGTTCGCCGAATTGGCCGGCCACGTGCCCCAGGCGGCGGTTCCGGTGCAGATTCTGCCGGCTTCCTCGAAGCGCGCCGCCGCGGCCGGGTCGCGGGGGAGTGGCCCGGGCTGATCGGGCGGCTCGGCGTTCGGGCTGCTAGAGTCCGTGGGCGAGCCAGTTGCGGCACCGGGGAGATTGTCAGCAGGATTCGAGAAGGGAGCCCAATGGACAGGAGAGGGTTTCGCCTCGTCGGTCTGATCGCTATTCCTGTGCTCGTCCTGACCGCCTGCAACAGCACGGTAGCCACGCTTACGCCGTCGGCAAGTGGAGTTCAGTCGGCTGCCCCGACTCCGTCGGCGCCTCCGGGCACCATCCGCTGGTTCGTCGGCCTCGACCAGGGTGCCGACAACGCCCAGGTCGCCGCCGAGAAGCAATTCGTGGCCGGCTACAACTCGCTCAACAAGGACGGCATCACGATCCAGCTCGAGGTCGTCCCGAGCACGACCGCAGCGGACGTCCTGAAGAAGGAGATGGCCGCCGGCAGCGCACCCGACATCGTCGGGCCCATCGGTGTCGGGGATTTGAACGGTTTCGAAGACCTCTTCCTCGATCTCGGACCCTATATCGAGAAGAACAACATCGACATGACCGCCTTCGATCCGGCGCTGGTCAAGTTCCTGCAGATAGGCGGCCAGGGCCAGGTCGGCATTCCGTACCTCATCTTCCCGGGCTACATCTGGTACGACAAGGACATATTCAGCAAGGCCAAGCTCCCGGACCTGCCGACCAGGGTCGGCGACACGTACCAGGGTCAGGTCTGGGACTGGAACGAACTCGCCAGGGTCGGTGCATTGCTCACGGTCGACAAGACCGACCACAAGCCGAGCGATGTCGGCTTCGATCCCAAGACCATCGTCCAGTACGGCTTCGACTTCCAGTGGAACGACCTTCGCCGGATGGCCTCCTGCTTCGGCAGCGGCTCGTTCGTGGGACCGGACGGCAAGACCGCCCAGGTCCCAGCCGTTTGGGCGGACGCGGTCAGCTGGTACTACGCCGGCATCTGGGGCAAGAGCCCCTTCATGCCGAATGGCCTCGCCGAGGCCAGTGCGCAGCTCGGAGAGGGCAACGTACAGTCCTCCGGCGCGGTCGCGATGACCGTGGGTTGGACCACGAGCATCCCGTCCATCGCCGCCGACGCGGCGACCTCGAAAGTCAAGGATTGGGGCATCGCCGTCATGCCGTCCTGGAAGGGCACGACAACTTCACCGATGTACGCCGACACCTTCGCGATCACCAAAGCCAGCGCCGACTCCGACGCGGCCTTCAAGGTGATGATGGCCATCATGGCGGACCAGACCCTTCTGAGGAACTACGGGGGCGAGCCGGCGAAGACCAACGACCAGCCGGCTTACTTCGCCAACTACGATGAGGTTCTCGCCCCGATATTCCCCGGCATCCAGGTCACCTGGTCGGTTCTCGAAGAGATGCAGAAGCACCCGGCCGTGCCGAGCTTCGAGGCGAACATGCCGGCATTCGCCCAAGCCCAAGCGGATTACACGGAGCTCTTGACCAGGCTCCAGACCACCCCCGACCTGGACGTAGTCGCCGAGTTGACCAAGCTGCAAACGAAGCTCCAGGAGGACTTCGACTCGGCTCAGCCACTCGTCAAACCTTAGCGAGCAGTAGCGAGACCATGCCTGAGATCGAGTACGCGTTTCTGGCGGATGCCGCCGAAGTTCAACCGGGCCAGAAGTTCCACGTCCTGGGCGGTGGAATCTCGCGACTCACAGGCCCGGCGATCCCATTCGTGCACCCCCACATCTCGCTGGTGGTGGGGTTGCGGCTCACCTCGGTCGAGCGCGATCGAGAGCACGATCTCGGGTTCGTGGTGACCGCCCCGGACGGGAGCGAGGTCACCAACGCGTCGGGCAAGGTCGTCGCGCACGGACCGGTGGATCCGAACGACATCGTGCTCAACATCGCCATCGACCTGTGGAATCTGAACCTGAAGGTCGTAGGTGAACACGCGGTCCGGGTCACGATCGACGGATCCGAACGAAAGCGCCTGCCGTTGATGGTGGTCGTATCGCACGAGGTTACGCCGGGCGCCCCGGAACAGCGCTACCTGGCCTGAGTTGCCACGCGACCCAGGACCGGCCAGGCACGAGCGGCCGGTCATCGACGAAGCCGCTCTGACGGCAGCCCACGATGCCGAGAAGCTACTGACGAGCGCCAGAGAACGTGGCTCGGAGCGTTGGGCCGTCTTCCTCGCCGGTCTCCCGGATCGTTTGCGCGACGCCCCGATCGACGAGTTGCGCCTGGTCGTTCGTCGCGCTCGCGCCGCCTACGGGCCGCGGGACTCGATCCGGGATGCCCTTCCGGCCGAATTGACCGAGCCGTTTCTGGACGATCTTGATCGGCTGCTGCGGGTGCTGGCGAAGGACGCGCTGTCGCGTTGAGCGTGGGCTCCGCCGGTGCGGGGCAGGGGCTTTGGCGGCGCCCGCTCACCGGGTGGGGAGGTCCAGCCCGAGCTCGTCGACGGCGAACGCCTCCAACAGGAAAGGCGAGGGCGAGGACGGGTCGTAGACCAGGGTCAGCGAGCGATGGGCTCGAGTCCAGGCCACGTACGCGAGCCTCCGTTCCTCCTCGAGGGCCCGTTCCGGCTCCGCGGCATCCCGCAGGGAGCGGCCGGACGGGAAGCGACCCGCGTCCAGCCCGATCACTGCCACGTGGTCGAACTCGAGGCCTTTCGTCGAATGGGCCGTGGCCAGGGTCAGTGGTGCGTCGTCGCGGCGCAGTTCGGCGACGCGGGCGCGGTTGCGTGCGACGGCCGCGGCCAATTCCGGAAGCGAACGATAGGGCGCCGCCCAGCTGATGAGAGCCGCAAGCAGGTCGGACGTCTCGATGGGAAGCTGCTCCTCGGCGTCACGACGGTCCCGGTCGGCGGTGGCTCTGCCGTGGGCACCGGGCTCCGCGGCAGCCGGCGGGTCGGGCAACTCAAAGTCGGAGCGTGCCAGGGCGGCGAGCCGCGGCAGGAGAGGCAGCGTGTCGTCGCACTCGGGGGCGGTGGCGGCCGCGGCGTCCACTGGTTGCGCCGACATCGCGGCCATCGGCCCGGCCGCGGCTCTCAGCAGAGCTTCCACCCGCGGGTCTTCGGACAGCAGCCGCAACCGCGGCGCGCGAAACGCAAGCCCCATCTCGACCGCCACCGCGGCCGCGGGCAGCAGTTCGGTGTTAGTTCGAGCCAGGATGGCGCGGGTCCCGCCGTCATCCGGCCAGCTCTCGAAGACGCGCCGGACCCGGACCGCGTCGTCTGAGCCGTCCGGAGCGAGGATCAGTCTGCCCTCGGCCGTCGGTCCGGCCCGGATCGTTTTGACGAAGCGCTCGGCATTGTGAGCGACGAGGCGGACTGCGCGCTCGACCACGGTCGCGGGGCAGCGGTAGTTGACGGTCAGGTCCATTCGCCGCAGGCCCGGCAGCGAGCCGGCCAGGCCGAGCACCCGCCTCACGTCCGCAAGCCGCCAGCCGTAGATCGTCTGGTCGTCGTCACCGACGAAGAACACGTCGTTCGCCGGCGCGGCGAGGAGGAGGGCCAGGCGCAGCTGTGTGCGATCGACGTCCTGCGTTTCGTCTACCAGCAGGTGCTCACAGCTCTGCCGCCAGCGGCGGAGCAGGGGAGGGCGAGCCTCCAGGAGGCGAAGTGCCCGAGCGACCAGGTCATCGAAGTCGAGGCCGCCCGCGTCCTCGAGGGCAGACTCATAGGCCAGGAAGGCGCGGGCAATGGGGCCGGGCTCCTGATCCGTGCCGACCTCCGCGGCCGTGACCGCGATGTCCAGCTTGAGGCGGCTGAATGCGTCGTCGAGACGGCGGAGCGCTCCACGGGTGATGTCCGGCCACATGTCGCGCAGGACCACCTCGCGATCGAGCAGCGGTTCCACGGACTGTCCGCCGTCGGCGAGGATCTCGCGCCCCAGAGCGTGGAACGTCTTGACCCGCACGGCACCGGCCGCCAGGCCGAGCGGCTCGAGCGCCGAGTCCACGCGCGATGCCATCTCATCCGCGGCGCGCTTGTTGAACGTGACCGCCGTTATGCGCGAGGTGTCCGCACCCGTGGCCACGAGCCACGCAATCCGGGCGACGAGTGTCGTCGTCTTGCCACTCCCCGCCGGAGCCACGCACAGCACCGGTCCGGGCGGTGCGGTGGCCGCCGCCCGCTGGTCCGGCGCGAGGCGCTCGAGGCGTTCGGTGACGGAAGAGGGGAGCATCCGCGCACCATGCCAGGCGCCACTTCGCTGGCGCTTATCAGTGTCCGCATCTCGTCGGCCGGTTGGCTGGAGTGTCGGGTGAAGTAGTCCGCGAGCCTGAGATCCGATCAGACTCATGGGGGACGGTCCGCGGGGCCTGCGCTGCCAAACTCATTCCCGTCGGTTCGTTGGGCAGGGGCCGTGGCCTCACCGGCCGCCGGAACCGATGTTCGGCAAAGACGCAGCCAAGTTGGAGGTTACTCAATGGACGAGGCATCGGCCGCGAACCGGTTTGGCATGTTCGCGTCGATCTTCACAGCCGCGACCGGGCTCGTGGCTTTCGCCCTGGCGATCATGGCCGTCCCGGTAGCCGGCGGCAATTGCACGGCGAACTGCAGGCCCTATCCGTACATGACCATGGCCGACCGCTGGCCGAACGATTTCATGTGGCTGCCGCCGGCGATCCTCTTCGTCTTTGGCTACCTGGCGGTGATGGCCGCGGTCTACTACGCAGCTTCCGGATCCCGGCGGATCTTCGGTCTGGTCGGTCTGTGCCTCGCGCTGGTCTCCGCAACCACGCTGGCTATCGACTACTACCTGCAGCTAGCCGTAGTTCCTGTGAGCCTGCAGGCCAATGAGACCAACGGGCTGCCGCTCCTGAGCATGTACAACTCGCACGGCATGTTCATCGCGCTCGAGGAGTTGGGCTACCTGGCGATGAGCGTTTCCTTCGTGTTCGCGGCCTCGGTCCTTGTGTCACGGGGTCGGCTCGAGGCTGCGGTTCGCTGGCTCTTCCGAGTGCCGCTTGTGGTCGCCGCCGTCGGCCTCGCCTGGTTCTCGATCGCCTTCGGTCTCGACCGTCAAGATCGTTTCGAAGTCGTCATCCTGTCGGCCTGCTGGCTGACGCTGATAATCAACGGCGTGCTGCTGACCGTCTGGTTCCGGCGACGGCTGCGGTCGGCCGAGCACGTGTGACGCCCTGACGGGAGGTGAAGCCGGAATGGACGAAAACGCCGGCTGGCTAATCCGGGACGTGAACCCCGAGGCCGACGCGGCGGCGTGCCTGGATGTATACGCGCCCTTCGTACGGGACACTTGCGTGTCGTTCGAGGAACGCGTGCCGACCGTCCAGGAGTTCCGTGACCGGATCGGCATAGTCGTGGCCACCCATCCGTGGCTGGTTCTCGAGGTGTCCGGGCGGGTCGTGGGCTATGCCTATGCTTCGCAGCACAGGTCTCGTGCGGCCTATCGCTGGACGGCCGAAGTGACCGTATACGTCGGTCCTTCACATCGCGGCATCGGAGCCGGGCGCCGCCTCTACGAGCAGCTCTTCGAGCGCCTTCGTCGCCAGGGCTTTCAGCTCCTGGTCGCCGGGATCACTCTCCCGAACGAAGCAAGCGTCGGACTTCACCGAGCCATGGGATTCGAACCGGTTGGCGTCTTCAGGCGGATTGGGTGGAAGATGGGTTCCTGGCACGACGTTTCGTGGTGGCAGCGCGATCTCGCTGTCGCCACGGATGCGGTCCCCGCGGAACTCCTCGGTCGGCTCAGTCCAACCGATTGAATGAGAGAGCGTTAGCTACGAGTCCCGGCCCGCCGGCGCGGCACAAAGCCTACGCCCGTTGATGGTCGCCTTGGGGCTAGAATGCAGGTGGCTACATTCCATATGGAACATATCTGGGAAGACGATTCTCCGGCGTCCAAGTGACCGAAGCGATCGTCCTCTGCCTGGACCCGGGATAGGATTCGTGATCTCGTGAAGAGCGCTGTGACCGGCTTCGAGTTGCGCCGCCTGGGGATCGTAATGGAGCCGGAGCCCGGGAACGCCGGCGAGATCGAGGGCGTGCTCAATCCGGCCGCCGCGCGCGGCCCCGATGGCAACCTCTACCTGTTTCCACGGCTCGTCGCTCAGGGGAACTACTCGCGCATCGGCATCGCCCGAGTCCGCTTCGACGCAGCCGGCGATCCTGTTGGTGTCGAGCGGCTCGGCATCGCGCTGGAGCCGGAGGCCGACTACGAAATGCGGCCCGACGGCAGCGGAGGCTGCGAGGACCCTCGCGTCACGTTCGTGGAGCCGCTCGGTCGCTACGTGATGAGTTACACGGCGTTCTCGCCTCGCGGGCCGCGGATCGCGCTCGCCGCGTCCGAGGACCTCCTCCACTGGCAGCGTCTCGGGCTCGCGTCCTTCGGTCCACATGACCTGGTCGAGTTCGACGACGTCGACGACAAGGACGCCAGCCTCTTCCCGGTGGCAATCCAGAATCCGTCGGGGCATCCGGAGATGGCCATTCTTCATCGGCCGCTATTCCCCGGCACTCGCCCCGAGGAGACTGCCCTCCACCCCTCATCCCGAGATGTGGACATCGACCTGGAGAGCATCTGGATTTCCTACTGCCACATGACCGGTGAGGCCGGTGGGCGGGCGAGCTTCGGCCGGTTCGCCTCGCATCACAGGCTGGCTACGCCGGTAGAGCCTTGGGAGCGGCTCAAGATCGGCGGTGGAACGCCTCCCGTCCTGACCAGGCATGGATGGCTGATCGTCTATCACGGTGTGACCGACGAGCGCGAGAGGGCCGGCGGCGGTCACAAGCTTCGCTACTCCGCCGGCGTGATGGTGCTCTCCTGGGAGCACCCGCAGAAGATTCTCTATCGATCGGTCGAGGCCGTGTTGACGCCGACGCTGCCGCAGGAACGCCGCGGGACCGTTGCCGACGTCGTGTTCCCCACCGGCATCGACCGGCGCGACGACCTCGGTGCACCGGATCGCTTCGACGTCTATTACGGAATGGCAGACGACCGGATTGGAGTCGCCCGCATGGACCTGCCGGATCTGCTGCCGCTCGGAGGAGCGGCCGACTCGCCGGGGGCAAAGGTGTAGCCCCGGCATGAAAGGCACGATATGAAAGCGAGCCCGGAGAAGCCCAAAGCGAAGCCGACTGGCCATACCGAGGCGCAGGACGACTTGAAGTCGCTCCCAATGTCGGAAGTGCTGGCCAAGCTGGAGTCGTCGGAGGACGGCCTGACCGCGGCCGAATTGAAGCAGCGGCTCACTCAATACGGGCCCAACGAGATCGAAGAGAAGAAGGCCAATGCGTTTCTCAAGTTCCTGACCTATCTCTGGGGCCCGATCCCTTGGATGATCGAGGCGGCCGTAGTGCTGTCTGCTCTGGCCCAGCACTGGCCGGACTTCTTCATCATCCTGGTCCTTCTTCTGGCCAATGCTGTGGTCGGATTCTGGGAGGAACATCAGGCCGGCAACGCCATCGATGCGCTCAAGGCCAAGCTGGCAATCGAGGCCAGGGTCAAGCGCGACCACAAATGGGTCACTGCACCCGCGCGTGAACTGGTGCCGGGCGACGTGATCCGCGTGCGCCTGGGCGACATCGTTCCGGCCGACGCGCGTCTTCTCGAGGGCGACCCGATCGAGGTCGATCAGTCCGCCCTGACCGGAGAGTCGCTGCCCGCCACGCGAAAGCCCGGTGAGGCCGTGTTCTCCGGGTCGATCGTCCGTCAGGGCGAGATCGGCGCCCTCGTGTATGCCACAGGCGCCGGCACGTACTTCGGCAAGACGGCGCAACTCGTCCAGGAGGCGCATACCGTCAGCCACTTCCAGCGGGCCGTGCTCAAGATTGGGGACTACCTGATCATCCTCGCCGTGGCACTCGTGGCGATCATCATTGCCGTCTCGATCGTCCGCGGCGACCCCATCCTGACAACGTTGCAGTTTGCCCTGGTGCTGACCGTGGCCGCGATCCCCGTGGCGATGCCGACGGTGTTGTCGGTGACGATGGCGGTGGGCGCGCGCCTGCTGGCCAAACGTGAAGCGATCGTCACCCGTCTGGCGGCCATCGAGGAACTCGCCGGCGTGGACGTGCTGTGCGCGGACAAGACCGGCACCCTGACCCAGAACAAGCTGACCCTCGGCGACCCCTTCGCCGTCATCGGCGTCGATGCCAATCAAGTCATCCTCTGTGCCGCACTGGCTTCACGCGAGGAAGACAAGGACACGATCGACATGGCCGTCCTCGATGGCCTGGATGGAAAGGCGCTGAAGGGCTACAAGGTCGTCCACTTCCAGCCCTTCGACCCGGTCCACAAGCGCACCGAGGCCACGGTCGAGGGCTCGGACGGCAAGGAGTTCCGGGTCGCCAAGGGCGCGCCGCAGGTGGTCCTGAACATGTCGGCGGACACGGGTAAGGTGAAGGCGGCCGTCGATAAGGCTGTCAACGAATTCGCGGCGCGAGGGTTCCGGTCCCTTGGGGTTGCCCGCGCAGACGGCAAGGCAAAGTGGCAGTTCCTGGGTGTCCTGCCCCTGTTCGACCCGCCCCGCGAAGAAGCGAAGGCGACCATCGCGACGGCCCGCCAGATGGGCGTGACGATCAAGATGGTCACCGGCGACGCGCTGGCGATCGCCGTGGAGACCGCGAAGAAGCTGGGGATGGGCACGGGCATCCTCGACGCGGGCGGCTTCGGCGACGGAAAGCACAATGTGACGGCCGAGCTCGCGAAGTCGATCGAGAGCGCGGACGGTTTCGCCCAGGTGTTCCCCGAGCACAAGTTCGAAATCGTGGAGAGCCTGCAGCAACAAGGCCACATCGTGGGCATGACCGGCGATGGGGTGAACGACGCCCCGGCCCTCAAGAAGGCCGACTGCGGGATCGCGGTCTCGGGCGCTACGGATGCCGCCCGAGCGGCGGCCTCGATCGTGCTGCTGACCTCCGGTTTGTCCGTGATCATCGAGGCGATCAAGGAGAGCCGGAAGATCTTCCAGCGAATGAACAGCTACGCGATCTATCGCATCGCCGAGACGCTGCGAGTGCTCCTGTTCATGACCCTGGCGATCCTCGTGTTCAACTTCTACCCAGTCACAGCGGTCATGATCGTGATGCTGGCGTTGCTCAACGACGGCGCGATCTTGTCCATCGCCTATGACAGGGTCCGCTACAAGAACGCGCCCGAGGCGTGGAATATGCGCCTGGTGCTGGGGGTCGCCACGGTGCTCGGCGTCATCGGCGTCGTCGCGGCGTTCGGGTTGTTCTACCTGGGCGAGCGAGTCTTCAACCTCGATCGCGACCACATTCAGACACTGATGTACCTGAAGTTGTCCGTGGCCGGCCACTTGACGATCTTCCTGACCCGAACCCGCGGCCCGTTCTGGTCGATACGGCCGGCGAAGATCCTGTGGATGGCGGTGTTGGGCACCCAAGCCGTGGCGACGCTGATCGCGGTCTTCGGGGTGTTCATGACGCCGCTGGGTTGGGGCTGGGCGCTGTTCGTGTGGGCGTACGCCATTGCGTGGTTCCTCGTCAACGACCGCGTGAAACTGCTCGCGTATCGACTCCTGGATCCCGTCAAGGCCGGGGAGCGGGGCCAGCTGGCGCCCAAGGTCGCCGCCAGCCTCTGAATGCGGGGCAGGGCCGAGGCCGCCGACTGGCCAGGGCGCTCACGAACTCAGGTAGTGCCCGGCAGTCGGGCAGGGAACATGCCCTTGGCTTTGTCGAGCGGGCAGGTCCATCGGCCGTCAGCCGGGGTCCCCATCGCTCAGCGCCGTACGAGTTGGCCCTCGATCTTGCCGACGTCTCGAACGGCGCCCTTGTCGGCCGACAGGGCCATGGCCGCATACGTGCGCAACGCGACCGAGACCGGCCTGTCGCGGTGGCGAGGCTTGTAGCCGCCGGCCGCCTCCAGGCGGGAGCGGCGCTCGGCCAGAA
Source organism: uncultured Chloroflexia bacterium (assembly GCA_963814125.1). Lineage (GTDB taxonomy): Bacteria > Chloroflexota > Limnocylindria > Limnocylindrales > CSP1-4 > Fen-1039. The sequence continues at coordinate 462,518 of CAWFBR010000010.1, read as the reverse complement.
CCGACTCGGGGACGTCCACTCGGATCGAGCGTTTCGGGATGTCGAATACGATCGTGTCGCCGTTCTCCACCAGCGCGATCGTGCCGCCGGCGGCCGCTTCAGGCGAGACATGGCCGACCGAGAGGCCCAATGTGCCGCCGGAGAACCGGCCGTCGGTGACGAGCGCACAGCTCTTGCCCAGGCCTCGGCCGTTGATGTACGAGGTGGGGTAGAGCATCTCCTGCATACCGGGGCCGCCGCGGGGACCCTCGTACCTGACCACGACGACGTCGCCGGCCTTGACGCGTCCGGCGAGGATCGCGTCGACGGCCTCCTCCTGGGACTCCACCACCACCGCTGGTCCGGAGAAGGTGAGGAGTGATTCGTCGACTCCGGCGGTCTTGACGACGCAGCCGTCTTCGGAGAGGTTGCCGCGCAGAATGGCCAGGCCGCCGTCGGCGGAATAGGCGTGCCCCACATCGCGGATGCAGCCGGCGACGGTGTCGAGGTCCAGGTCCGCCCAGCGCTCGGACTGCGAGGAAGCGGACGATGAGCGAACACCACCCGGGGCGGCATGGAACAGCTCCACCGCCTCCGCGGACGGCGACGACCCGCGGACGTCCCACGTGTTGAGCCATTCATCAAGCGAGCCGGCGTGGATGGCGTGGACCTCACCGTGCAGGAGCCCGGCGCGGTTCAGCTCTCCCAGTATTGCCGGTACACCGCCGGCCCGGTGGACATCCTCCATCAGGTAGCTCGAGCTTGGCGCCACCTTGCAGATGCAGGGGACGGCACGCGATCGCGCATCGATGTCGTCAAGCGTGAAGTCGATGTCAGCTTCGCGGACGGCAGCGAGCAGGTGAAGAACCGTGTTGGTGGAACCGCCCAGCGCGATGTCCATGGACATGGCGTTGTCAAACGCAGCTCGCGAGGCAATGGCCCGCGGCAGCGCGCTGGCGTCGCCCCGCTCGTAGTAGCGCCGGACGAGATCCATGATCGCCTTGCCGGATCGCTCGTACAGAGCCTTTCGTGCCGTGTGAGTGGCGACCGTCGTGGCGCTGCCCGGCAAAGCCATTCCGAGGGCCTCGAGCACGCAGTTCATCGAGTTCGCGGTGAACATGCCCGCGCAGGAACCGCAGGTGGGGCAGGCTGCCTCTTCGATTCGGGCGATGTCCTCGTCGGAAACCGACTCGTCGACCGCCAGAGTCATCGCCGTGACGAGATGGAGCTTGTCGCGGATGGTGCCGTCCGTCATCACTGCACTGCCGCCCTCCATCGGGCCGCCGGTTACGAAGACCGCGGGAATGTTCAGCCGCAGCGTGGCCATCAGCATCCCGGGTGTGATCTTGTCGCATGCAGTTATGCAGACCAGCGCATCGGCGCAGTGGGCGTTGGCCATGTACTCGACGGAGTCGGCGATGAGATCGCGCGACGGCAGCGAGTAGAGCATGCCGCCATGGCCCATGGCGATGCCGTCATCGATGCCGATGGTGTTGAATTCCCTCGGCACACCGCCAGCCGCCTTGACGGCGTCGGCTACGACGCGGCCGACCTGCTGGAGGTGGACATGGCCCGGGACGAACTCGGTGAAGCTGTTGACGATGGCGATGATGGGCTTGCCCAGATCCTCCCGGGCGACTCCTGTCGCTCGCAGAAGGGCGCGGGCGCCGGCCATGTTTCGACCCCGGGTAACGGTTCGCGATCTCAGTTCTGGCATGTTCTCCATATTAGGTCGGAACCGCTCAGGTTGAATACGACTGTCACATTGGCGTGGCACGGCACCGAGTCCCGGCAATCCGCTTTGCGATTCCCCCTGCAGAACGTCATCTCATCGCCAGAGGCCGGTCGGGAGAGGCGATCGAGGAGCATTGCGGTCGCCCGCTGAACCGATGAGTGCCCGTCGGCGTGCAGCGTCGAGCCCAACGGCTCTACTGACACGCCAGCCGGAAACGGACAATCTGCTCGTGCGCCAAGTCAATCATGGGAGACGATTGCCCCCGATGTGGTGTCTCCGTGCTCCGCGAGGGGTGCGAGCATCACCGACTGGCTGGCCAGACAGGGAACCGCACGGAGCGGGCAGCCGCCGGGAGGTGAAGGAGTGAGAGATTCGCCGGGCGGCACGCGTGCGCCGAGGAGCTGGATGTGGATACGGGCGCCCTGGAGCAGGTTGCGACGCGCGAAGGGATACACCGCAGCGGCAGCCTTCGCGCTTCTCTTCGGCCTCCCCGGGGCAATGCTCGCCGCGTCGCCCGTGAAGGCCGACGATTCTATCGTCCGCGCAGTCCTCTTCTACTCTCCGACATGCCCCCACTGTCATCTGGTAATGACGGAGAGCCTGCCGCCGCTTCAGAGCAAGTACGGCAGCCGGCTCCAGATTCTCACGGTGGACGTGACCACCCCGGTCGGAGGCGGACTCTACGAGGCCGCCGTGGCGCAGTTCAACGTGCCGGAGGAGCGGACGGGCGTTCCGACGTTGGTCGTCAGCAGCACCGTTCTCGTCGGGTCGGCCGAGATTCCAGAGGAGTTGCCGTCTCTCGTAGGGAGGCTGCTTGCGAGTGGCGGATCAGATTGGCCCGCGATTCCGGGGCTCGCCGACGTGCTTACGCCGGAACAAGCGAATGGGCCTTCCGTTCCTGCCTCATCGGCGCTCCCGGCGGGCTCGCTCGTCTTCGACACTATCGATCGTCTCGCTCGTGACCCGTTCGGCAGCGCGCTCGCCATTGGCGTGCTGCTCGGTCTCCTGGGCTCGCTCGCATGGGCGGCCTCGGTCATTTGGCGGGCTCGAACGACGGCTGCCGCGGGCAGCCCGTCCGCGTTGGTCCCCGTCATCGCGCTGGCCGGTCTCGCCGTTGCCGCCTACCTGGCCATCGTGGAAACGACAGGAGCGGCCGCGGTCTGTGGCCCGGTCGGTGACTGCAATCGGGTGCACCAGAGCGAGTTCGCACGGCTCTTCGGCCTGCTTCCCATTGGAGTGCTCGGCTGCGCGGGCTACGCCTCGATCCTGACCAGCTGGTTCGTCGGTCGAGTCTCGAGCGGGCGCCCTGCGCACTCGGCCCGTCTCGGACTCGTCGGCCTGGCGTTCGCGGGTGCGCTCTTTTCTCTCTACCTCACGTTCCTGGAACCCTTTGTGATCGGCGCCACGTGTGGGTGGTGCCTGGCGTCCGCGGTGCTCATGGGTGGCCTGCTCCTCGTCGCGACTTCTTCAATGTGGCGAGTCGCCTGGTTCAGCGCCGACCGCGAAGCAGCGTTCGAGTGACGCCGCGTGGCCGTGCGGTTGGCGCCTAAGGTCGCCGCCAGCCTCTGAAGGCCGGGCAGGGCCGTTGGCTAGTCGGCGGGTGGCGCGTCCAGGACTTCGCGGACTTTGCGAGCGAGGCGCTCGGGCGTGTATGGCTTGGGCAGGAAGATGTGGCTGAGGTCCGGCCCCTGCTGGAGGACCGTCGCTTCGGCGTGGCCTGACATCAGCAGAGCTCGTGCCTGCGGGGCGATGACGGACAGCTTTCGGATTAGCTCCGGGCCGCTCATGCCGGGCATCATGACGTCACTGACGATCAGATCGATCGTGGCGCCGGTCGTACGAGCCACCTCAAGGGCCTCGGCCCCGTTCGCCGCCTCCAACACGACGTAGCCACGGCGGCGCAGTCCCCGAACTGCCAGGCGGCGGACCCGCGGATCGTCCTCGACGACCAGAAGCGTCTCGGTGCCGGCGGGAGCCGGGACCGGCGCCGGCAGCGTCGGTACGGGGTCGGGAGGGCCGGGCTTGCGGGGCAGGTAGACCCTGAATGTCGTTCCATGCCCCAGCTCCGAGACCACGTCGATATGGCCGCCCATCTGTCTCACGATCCCGTGACAGGTCGCCAGCCCCAAACCGGTGCCCTTGCCCAGCTCCTTGGTCGTGAAGAACGGCTCGAACAGGTGGCTGGCGACTTCGTCGGTCATACCCTCGCCCGTATCGGTCACGGACAGGAGCACATGCGGACCCGGGGCGGCACCCGGTCGAACCATGGCCGTGGCCCGGTCGACCGTTTCGCTGCCCGTCCCAATCACAAGCCGGCCGCCGTTGGGCATCGCGTCGCGAGCGTTCACTGCGAGGTTGACCAGGAGTTGTTGGATCTGGCCCGCGTCCGCTTCGACAGTGCCGGATTCCGGGTCGAGAGCGGTCTCGATTTCTATGTCGTCGCCGAGGAGGCGTCCGATCATGTTCAACGAGTCCTTGACCAGAACGCCAAGGTCGAGCCGCACCGGGGCGACCATCTGCCGGCTCGCGAATGTCAGCAGCTGGCGGGTCAGGCTGGCGGCCCGTTCGCCGGCGCCGGCGATCTCCGAAAGGTCGAGCCTGGCCGGGTGATCAGCCGGCAGCTCGCCCGGCAGGTCCAGCCTGCACATTTCCACGTAGCCGAGAATCGCGGTAAGCAGGTTGTTGAAGTCGTGGGCGACGCCACCTGCGAGACGCCCGATCCCCTCCATCTTCTGGGCTTGCGTGAGCTGGTCCTGGAGGGTCCGCTGCTCAGTTGTGTCCTGGATGAGGCCGTCATACGCGATCGCCCGACCGCTCAGGTCGAAGCGCAAAGCGGTCGTGTGGCGGACCCAGCGGATGGAGCCGTCCTTGCGCCGGAGGCGATGCTCGATTTGACCGACTCGCTCGCCCGCCAGCACCTTCCGTTCGCTCTGCTCGACCAGTTCGCGATCTTCCGGGACGACCAGGCTGCCCCACAGGTCGGGATCCGAATTCAGCTCTTCCTGTGAGTAGCCGGTCACAGCCACGCAGCCGGGTCCGTGCGTGACGTGGACGGCTCGCCCGTGCTCGATCTTCACGTTCACGATGTAGTCGGTGATCGATTCGATGATGTGGCGGTAGCGCTCCTCGCTGTCACGCCGCGCCTCTTCGGACTCCTTGCGGTCGGTGATGTCCTCGGAGATCCCGAGGAGGTACCGGGCGCGTCCCTCGTCGTCCAGAATCGGGATCTTCCGCGTGTGTAGGAGCCTGGTGGTCCCGTCTCGCCTCGTGAGGGGCTCCTCGGGTATGTCGACGATCTGGCCGGTCTCGAGAACCTGCCTGTCGATCGATTCGAAGAACGCGACCTCTTCCGGGACGGCGAGTGTGTGGTCGTCGCCGTGAAGGAGCTCCTCCTTCGTATAGCCGAGCAGCGCCGCCTCCGCTCGATTCACGACGACGGCGTGGAGGTCGTGGGCGTCCTTGACGAAGACCATGTCGGGGATGTTTTCGATGATGCTGTCGAGGAGGCGTTCGTTCTGCCTCAGCGTCTCTTCAGCCATCTTGCTGTCCGTGATGTCCTCGAACGTCCCGAGGAGGCCAACGACGTTGCCCGCCCGATCTCTCAGCGGAACCTTGCTGGTCCGGATCCAGCCTTCGCTCCCGTCGGGCCTGGTGTTCCGCTCTTCGTACGCGAGCATCGGCTCGCCGCTGTCGACGACCTGCCGATCGTCGGCGCGATACTTGTCGGCGGTGGGCGACGTGTTCATGTCGTAGTCGGTCTTGCCGATGAGCGCGGACTCGTCCGAGAGGTTGACGTATCGGACAAACGTGGCATTGGCGCCGGCAAAGGCGAAGTTCCGATCCTTCCAGAAGACCCGCTGAGGGATCGTGTCGAGGACGAGACGGAGCTTCTGCTGCGACTCGAACAACTCATCCTGGGCTTTCCTGAGGTCGGTTATGTCGTCGTAGGTCCCCAGGATGCCGCTGACAACCCCAGTTCTGTCGCGCAGAGGTACCTTGCTGGAGCGTATCCAGTGGACGGAGCCGTCGGGCCTTGGTTGCTGCTCGTCATACAGGAGTTTCGGTGCGCCCGTCTCCATTACGGTGCGGTCGTCGGCGGAGAAGCGGTCGCCGTCCGCTCTCCAGGGCATGTCGTGGTCGGTCTTGCCGATCAGGTCGGAGGGGTCGGACCAACCCGCGTCGTGGGCGAAGGACGCGTTCGAGCCGACGAGCCTCGAGCGCCGGTCTTTCCAGAAGACGCGCTCTGGGATTGTGTCGAGGACGGCCCGCAGCATTTCCTGAGAATCGAACAGCTCGCTGTCGGCCTTTCTGCGGGCCCTGACATCGTGCAGGCAGACCGCGTACCCGTCGCCGAGCTTGCTCACGCGAATGTCGAAGTCGGCCCCCAGGCCCTCGGGGTCGCTGCGGCCCGCAGGCCGCTTGCCGGTCGGCGTTTCGCGCAGGATCGGCTCGCCCGTCTCCACCACCCGTACGTAAGACTCGAAGACGCCGTTGGCTCGTCGCTCCGGGAAGAGATCGAGGATGCGATGACCGACGAGGTCTTCATGGCTCAGCCTCGTGATCCGGCTGATGGCGGCGTTGGCGTAGTCGACCAGAAAGTCGACGATGCGACCGTCTCCGTCCCGAATTGCGCTGTGGACGGCGATGCCGTCGGCCATGTCGTCGACGTAGGCGGCCAGCTGCCGTTCGAATCCAGAGGGACGTGATCCAGCGACGGGGCTGCTTCCCGCGGCCGCGTTGTCCTCGCCCCTCCTTGGCTTTCGTGTGTGGACGCCCATGGTGACTCCGCCAGTACCTCCTGTCGGCGCAGATAACACACTGACGGCAGGACGTCGGCCGCTCAGGTCCATTGCAATGGATGTCGGCAGCGGCTCTGCATTCTAAACACGTGCGCCAGTCTCAACGTGGCGCCGACCATCCCGAATGGCCGGCCCACCCGGTACGAATACCCGTGGCCGCGAGCGCCGGATTCGGGCTACCGCGGCCGAGTAGAGTTGCCGCCTGCCGTCACCGAGAGAACCATCAGGCCGGAAGGGAGTCGTTCGAGTGAGTAGTGGGCGGCTGGCCGGACTGCGCGTGGCCGGGGGCCTCCTGGCTGTGGCTTTGATCGGGGCCCTCACGACCGCACTCGTGCTTCAGATCACGTCGTCTTCGGCCGGCTCGAATAGCCCGTCTGGCTCAGCCTGGGCGAGCGGCGTGGCGGCGGCGTCCGGCACAGTTTCGGCAGCTCAGTCGACCGACTCCCCAGGAACCGCCGGTCCGAGCGCAAGCTCGACCGCCTCGGCCGTGCCCACCGCCTCAACGACGGCAAAACCCACGCCGAACCCCACTCCCGGCTCCTCGTGGGTGCAGGATTCGTCCTTCCTCGCGGCCAAGATGGACGGCCGCGTGGGCCGGGATTCCAGGGGCCAGGCCGTGGTGCTGGCCCAGGCTCCCACGCTGACGTTCCCGGCCTCGGCGACCCTGGCAACGGACTGGTCCGGGCTAATCCAGGAACCGCCGCGCACGGGCGTTGACGACCGCGGCGCCGCCTACACGGACTACAACTACTCGAGCTTCTGCGGCGCCGGCGCCGCCGCGGTGACCCTGTACTACTGGCCGGCCTCGACCGCGGCAGTCACGACCACGGCCGGGTCATTCACCGAGCCAGCCGGCTGGGCTTCGCCCTACCACGCGACGACCTACTGGAAGGCAAGCGGGCCGAACGGCAACGGGCGCGGCATGATCATGTACCTGTCGGAGGTCGCGTGGCCCGCACCCGACAAGGGCGCGCCGTGGTGGCAACTGCCCGGCATCGTCGACTGGACCGTCCGGCCCGGCCTTGCGGCAACGAACGTCGCCAATCTCGTCGACGCCCTCAACTGGGAGGCGTCCGGCGGATCGAGGCTGGACTATTTCTATGCAGCGGTGGCGGCCGATAGGCTCACTCAGGCCGATCTGCGGACCTTCGTCCACACCGACATCCACTACGGCGTGCCGGTGATCATCGCCGCACGGACCTCCGACGGCACCTCCGCTCTGCCGTACTGGAACGTGAAGTCGACAGCAGGGGCGGTCAATCATTTCGTCACGATCGTCGGCTATGACGACGCCGCCGGGACGTATTCGATCATGGATACGTGCGGCCCGACGTGCAACGACAAGAACACCCGCGCCGGCGTCAAGACGATGAGCCAGGCTGCCGCTTTCGCCTTGGTCATGGCCGAGTCGGACAACGACGGGGTCATCTGGTAACCGCCGACCGAGGCGACCAGCGGCGACCCGGACGCCGGAACAGCCCGGTCGGCCCGCGCGACCCCGGCGCCGCAGGGCCAGCGTAGCCCCCTCAGGGGCGGGCGTAGATCGTGGCCTGGGAGTTTGACCAGATCTGGCGATAGCCGCTGCCGATTATCTGGGACTGCGTGTTCGCCAGCACCTCTGAAGGCAGCCCGTCCGGTTCGAGCACGACATACCCATAGTCGGCGCGAAGTTCAGCCGGTAGGTCCCCGAAGCCGAGCAGGCGGCCCCCGTCGGTGTGAATGCTGACTTCGGGATCGAGTGAGATTGACGTCTCCATCGCCCCGGTGAAGACACCGATCGGGATGGCCACCCACTGCTGGAAGCTCGAGGCGATGTTGAGGACTCTGGTCGAGGGGCCAAGACGGCCGGCTTGCTCTTCCGCGCGCAGCTCGGCCACGACCTCCCGCCTGGGCGCATCGATGATCAGACGCGCGTCCGTGTATGGCTTCGAGGAGGATCGTTGGTCCCAGTAACCGAGCTCCGCCTCGAACATTGCCAGCCCGAGCGACTCCGCGCCGCGGTGTTCACTCACCTGGAAGTTCGCGGCCAGCGGAGCGTTGAACCGGGAGTCGTCGATGACCACAGGACCGATCGCGACAGGATCCGTTATCGGAAAGACCGAGACGAGCAGGAACAACCCGATCGCCACCGGACGCAGAAGGCCCAGCCAGCGCAGACGGAGGATCGCGGCGAGTCCCCCGGCCGCTCCGATGGCGAGCATCGCCGGGATCCAGTACTGGAGCGTCTTGGGGACCTCGAAGTGGACGGCCTGCTCAGTGAACCCGTTGGTGCCGACGAGTCCGGAAGCGGCCCAGGCGCCCAGGCCGGCCGCGATCCCACAGCCCAGGACGATCCAGCCCCGGCCGAGCCGGAAGACCGAGAGAACTACTCCCAGCAGACACACGTCCAGGAGCCGAATGAAGTCCCGGGGGACCTCGGTGACGGGATCGTCGGGCGGGCTGATATGGGACTGGGCGATGCGCAGCAGGACCAGGATAGTGACCACGAGCAGGGCAGGGCGCCAGTACGTCGGCAGTTCCCGCGGCGGCGCGACGCGATCGGCCACCCATGCCACGCCCGCGGCCAGCGGGAAGGCGAGGGCCACGCCGATCCCCAGATAGACGATTCCCACCCAGGCCGGGGCCTCGATCCCGGACATCGTCAGCACCTGCGGAATCGCCACGACCGCCCCGGCGCCTATGGCGGGGATCAGTTTGCGGGCGAGACGTGCGGGGTAGAGGAGGAGCGCTCCACCCGCGGCGGTGAACGTGACCAGGCCGATAATCGGATGCAGCAGGAAGGCGCCGCCCATGGCGAAGGCAAGGCTCAGGTCCGGCCGGTTGTTGCTCGTCGGGGCACCGGCTCGTGGACGTAGCTCTTCGACGATGCGAGTCAGGGCCAACGCCGCAAGCGGGAAGACGACCACGGTGTCCCGCGCGTCGGGGATGCGCATGAACATGAACGCGAGGGGGAATGTGAGCAGGACCCAGAAGCTGGCGCTCCCCCCGAACAGCCGCCCGGTCAGCCGGCGCAAGGCGAGCACCAGAAGGACGGTCAGTGGCAGGCCGAAGGCGGCCTCGGCGAGGACGGCGTCGAGATTCGTGATCGTGGTCATCTGGCTGAGCAGCGCCACGTAGCCGAGCATCAGCCGGGACGGTCCGTAGATCGGCGATGGGGAAGTGGTCAGAGTGGCGAAGCTGCCGAAGATGCGGACGTGCTCGACCGGGGCGACGTGGTTCGGGAGGACGTCGAGAAAGGGCACCGTCGGCGAGGCGAGCTGGACGATCAGCGGGCCCGCCCAGATAGCCAGCACCAACGGCCACCAAGCTGCGGGTCGCCGAAATTGCGCGCGCACCGGACCGGCCAGCAGCCGCGGAGACCCGGCGGCAACCCAGGCGCCGGCGACGGCCGCGTGCAGGAGGACCAGCTCCGGCCATCCGTAGAAGCCGGCGCTGCCCAGGACGAAGAGCGTCGCCGCGTCCAGGATCACCGCAGTTGCGAAGCCTGCAAGCACCAGATCCGTCAGAGAGCGGAAGGCCGGCGTCCCCGCCAGGCGAAGCAGCGCGGCGCCGGCCAGGACGTTCGCGAAAACGGCCACACCCACGAGCACTGCCGCGGGTCCCGTCACCGGCAGCTCGGAGAGAATCCCGTTCACCGCGCCGCTGAGGGAGAAGCCCCACTCGTACGAGACGCTCACGACCTCAAGGCCGGCCCAGAGCATGGCAAAGCCGGCGAGCAGGACGACGCTCAGCCACCGTACGTCGGCGCTGCGGCCGAATATCGTGTCGGCCGTGCTGCGCGGGTAGTCCGGGCCCGACTCGGGCGCAGTGCTGGCGCGGTCTGGGTCCGTCACGGCCGCATGATCCCACAGCCGGCCGAAAGGGCCGGGAGTCGTGCGACGATGGGCGCGAACAGGGCGGTGTCGACTCGGGCCGTTCCGGCCGTGCCTCCGGCGAATTGTCCGGTCCACGCCTCCGGGTGGTTCGTCCGGGCGGAGTGTGCTCTCGATCCGTAGAATGTCCGACAACGAAACCCAGTCGTTTGGCTGGGTCCGGCGCCGGCCTCGCCTGAAGCCGCTTTCGCCGTCTTCAGGAACGCGAATTGGCCGGCCGTGTCGATCGAGCGAGCGGTCTTAGCGAGGACGGAGGCGACATGGCGGTATCGCAGATCGGACGAGCCGGGACCGGCAAGGGTCCTGCGGGCGAGGCTCCTTCGGGCGAGGCTCCTGCCGGCGAGGCTCCTGCCGGCAAGGGTCCTGCGGGCGAGGTGGCGCGGGGGGTCTTGAGCCAACCGTTGCTCGGGCTCACGTTCGACGACGTCCTGTTGATCCCGCAGTACTCCGAGATCCTGCCGGGCGACGCAGACGTCGGCAGCCGCTTCTCCCGGCACATCGCCCTGAACACCCCGGTGGTCAGCGCGGCGATGGATACGGTCACGGAGGACCGGATGGCGATCGCGATCGCCCTCGAGGGTGGGATCGGCGTCGTCCATCGAAACCAGGCCCCGGAGCGCCAGGCGGAGCAGGTGGCTGCGGTGAAGGCCGCCAGTGTTCCCGCCAGCGCGACGCTCGCCAACGTGGATTCGCAAGGGCGCTTGAGAGTGGCGGCCGCAATCGGCGTCGGCGCCGATTCCGTGGCTCGCGCGGAGGCTCTGGTCCGTGCCGGTGTGGACGCCCTCTGCGTGGACACTGCTCACGGTCACACCCGCAACGTTATCGACGCGTTGCGCCGTTACCGGGCCTCGTACGGCGACTCGATAGACCTGCTCGCCGGAAACGTGGCCACGGCTGAGGGAACCGCGGCTCTGATCGATGCCGGCGCGGACGGCGTGAAAGTGGGGATAGGCCCGGGCAGCATCTGCACGACGCGTGTCGTGGCCGGGGTCGGCGTCCCGCAACTCACCGCGATCATGATGTGCGCCGCCGTGGCACGCGCCCACGACGTGCCGATCATCGGCGACGGCGGCATCCGATACTCCGGCGACATCGTCAAGGCTCTCGCCGCCGGCGCGGATTCGGTGATGTTGGGACGTCTCCTCGCGGTGGCAGAAGAAAGTCCCGGCGAAAGCGAGCGTGTCGGCGGGCGTGTCGTCAAGGAGTACCGGGGCATGGGCTCACTGGGTGCCATGTCGGCCGGCAGCGACCGCTACCCGCAGATCGACCGCGCCAAGTTGGTCCCAGAGGGCGTCGAAGCCCGGATCTCCGTGGAGGGACCGCTCGCCGGCATCCTGTATCAGCTGATCGGCGGCATGCGCGCCGGCATGACCTACTGCGGCGCGGAGTCGATCGCCGACCTGCGGCTAAAGGCCCGCTTCGTCCAGCTGACCCAATCGGGCCAGGTCGAGAGCCACCCGCACGACATCGAGCTGGCCAGGTCAGCTCCCAACTACCCGTAGAGGGGCTGCCGCCGACCGGTTTGCTAGCTCGCCGACCGCTCCGCGTCGTGGTCGGCGAAGTCGTGCCGCCATTTGCCAGATCCTGCCACGAACGGCTGCATCAAAGCCCGCTCGGCCTGGACCGTGTGCATGAGGTCGTGAGCGGCCCACTCGTTGAGCATCTCGCGCATCGTCACGACTCCCATTTCCGAATGGCGGGCGGTTCGATCGAGGTCCGCGGGAGTGACTCCGTCGAGGGCGACCAGGCTGCGAACCCGGGCTGCCTCGAACTGCCTTGCGAGCTCCATCGGGTCGGCCGACGGTTCGGGCGTGGAGCCCGGCGCATCCGGGTCGAAACTGGCAAAGTCATGGCCGGCCAGAAACGCTTCGACCCGAACCGCGAATGCATCCGTATCGGTGTCGATCAGGTGCTGCAGGCACTCCAGGGCCGACCATTCGCCCGGAGCTGGGTGCCTCTGCAACAAGCCGACGTCGACCGACTCGGCCAGTCGCTCCCAGCGTTCGGGTGTAGTAACCAGGACCTCGCGAACCCTGGCGATCAAACCATCCATGGGGTTCCTCCCGGCTAGAGCGTAATGGTCGACGGCAAGTCTGGCGCGCGAGGGTGCGATTGGCTACACACCTACGAACCTGGCTCCCGGCGGATCGACAGACCAACGCCGGCCAGCAGCTCCGGCATGCGCCGAACGGCCTGGCGGTCTATCTCCCGAATGCTCTCGCTCAGCTCGGACCAGCTGACCAGATAGGGGCTGCGCTTCTTCAGAGGATTGCGGACCTCATCCCAGACCCAGCCTCGGAGCAGGCGTTCGGCCGTCCAGCGGCCATGTTCCATCTCCGCCATGATTTCGATCTCGGCGACGGTGAACTCGACCGGCGTACCTGGGGCGTCCTCCGGAACGACGTGGCAGCCGATCCGCCGCAGCTTCGCCGCCATGTGATCGGCCTGGCCGAGGTTTGATTGCCGGAAGTCCGCGGGCAGTTGAGCCCAGCTCAAAAGGGCCGGGTCCATGTCGGGAAGATAGCGTCGCTCGTGCCTGTAGCTGTCGTGGATGCTGCGGCCTATCAGGCCCCTCACCGGCTCCGGCAGCGGTTCGGCCTGGGGCGTTATGAACGCCCGGAGCGTCTCCCGATCCGGCGGAAGCCGCAGCAGTCTCGAGTCCGCCCACTGCACATCGCTCAGTAGGCGGCCCGCCTCGCGTCCGCTGTCGGCTACCAATCCGACCGCGGCGCCCAGGGCAAGGGCGATCCGGTACTCCGCCGCAGCGATACGACCGCCGTTTACGCCGAGGACCCGCACGGAGTCTGCACGGACGCCCGACGCGGTGAGGTCGATCCAGTTCTGCAGGGGCTCGAGCAACCCGAACTCCTGACTGGCAACGATGCGTAGCTCGTCGTAATCGGGGTCTCGATCCGCGTCCTCCGGCAGGGCGTTGGGAAGGTAGCCGACCGTCGATATCCGTCCGCCTGAAGACCGCCCTACGTCGCCGACTATGCCACTGATTCCCTGCGTCGTGCCCCCCAAAGAATCGTTCCATCGAAGTCGCCAAAGGCAGCGGCGACGAGGTCGAAGTAGGCACTGAACTTGTCCTGCCAGCGGGGGTCGGTCCCTCCGGCGACGATGGCGACGGGCGCCCGCAGGGGCGATGCTCCGGGTGTGGCGAGCTGGCGGAGCTGGTCCACCGCGGCTGGGGATGAGAACTTGCAAGCGAGCCCCAGCACAAGCAATCGGCGTGCCCACTCGAATCCCGGGCGATCTTTCAGGGTCGCCATCATCCGCTCGAGCGAGGCGAGCGAGGTTTCGGCTGCAAAGGCCGACGTGGTCTTGGCCAGCGCATGGCAGTAGGCTTCGACCGCTTCATATGGCTCGTCCATCAGGAGGCGGAACCGGCCCAGGTCGTACAGGGCCCAGGGCAGGTTGATGCCGGCGTTGATGTGGCGCTGGCACCGGTCCATCGCGCCTTGAAGCAGCGGGCGGACCGATGTCAGGAGAGTGGGGTTGACGGCGAGCTCCAGCTCGAGGTAGTTGCCGAGCGCATAGGGGTTGGCAGGGTCCAGCTCGAATGCACGACGGTACAGATCTCGGGCCCGCGCCACGTCGGCCTTTTTCCAGGTACCGGCCAGGGCGCACATCGCCTCGACGTCGCCGGTGTCCGCGGCGAGCTCCAGGTAGTTGCGTCCGCGCGTCAGGGCGTCGGAGCCGGGGTGCTCGCCGTGGAGTTGGCACAGGGCCGTTCCAAGATCACGGAGGACGGCTGCGGGCGTCGTCCCCGGGTCGCTCGCGACGAAAGGCGTTAGCACTCCCACTACCCGGTCCCAGTCGCAGAGCGCAAGCGCCAGGCGCGCGATGCGGTCCGCCAGATCGGCGTTCGTCGGGACATGTTCGAGGACGATCTCCAGCCGATCGACCTCGTTCCTGGTCTCCTCTTCGGGCAAGTACTCGCCGTAGCTCGAGGCGTATTCGCGCAGGCCCTGCTCGACGCGAGAGAAGATGGCGTCGACCTCTTCGAGGGTGGCGGCCGCACCCGCGAGATCCCGTAACCATTTCTCCGGCAGCGGAAACGCCCCCTTGTAGGTGAGGTCGTGGGCGAAGTCGCTGTAGGCGTGCTCCGCAACTGTTCGAAGCTGTATCTCAGCCTTCAGGCCGCGGATGTCGGCCGGGATTTCTACGCCATAGTCAATGTCAGGCCGCAACAGCACGATGTAGTGGACGGACCGATAGCCGAACTCCGTCGGCCTGAGTCGGTCGCTGGCATCTACGCTGTTCTCCTCGTCGATCTCGAAATGGCTCTTGACGAACTCGCAGAGGCGATTCACCTCGGCCCGTGTCCGGGCGATCATCCGGGCTCCACACAGGTCGGTGAACATCGCCACGGGGTCTGTGCGAGTCGCCCTCTTGCGGAGCGCCTTCTCGGCGAAGCTGGCGTGGGTCTTGGCACGCGCCTGGACGATCGTCAGCGGTGCCTCTCTGGCCGCGGCCTTGCTCAGGACCCGACGCAGCACCTCGGCATAGCGCTCGTAGCTGGGCTGCACGTCGGCATACCGACCGACCTGGTTTGCCAGCCAGTCGCGGTCGTCTTTCAGAGTCTCCGTTGACATCGCTGACTCCCTCCTCGAATGGTCGGCGGAGCTCAATCGGGCGACGGCGACCCCGCGAACGTGACGTACGCCTGGAGCTGCTCCAGGATGCCGCGAGCATAGGCCCTGCTGCCGAGGTCTTCCAGAGAGACCCAGGCATAGTCTGAGTGCTCTCGGCTGAGCTGGACGTCCCCCGGCTGGGCGCGGCAAACGAACGTCACGCTGGTGACCCAGAAGGGCTCCTTCTGGAAATGCGTCACGTTGAACGGTCTGGGGTCTGCGACTGTGAGTGCGGTCTCCTCACGGACCTCCCGGATGAGTGCGTCGACGAGTCGCTCGCCATAGTCCATCTTGCCGCCGGGCAGATCCCAGCGATCGGGGTCCGACTTGGACTCGGGAGAGCGCCTGATCAGGAGAACGGCCCCGTCCCCACGCAGGACGATTCCCTTGGCGGCTACCCCGAGTGGCGGGTGGGAATATGTGTTCGCGGGGTCCATCGCACGGGTCCTCCCGGAGTTATAGTGCTAGGGGGTACTGGCTTCGATAGGTGATGTCTATTCCTGCCCTGTCATGAGGCGAGAAGCGGGGTGTGGCCGCTGCAGCCTGATGACGTGAGGGTCCCGGCACCCTGATCCAGACCGGAGCGACCAGCGGGAAGGGGAGTACATGAAGGGAGCCGCCCAGGCGGTACAGGGCTACAAGGAAGTGTACATGCGGCCGGGGGTCGACTGGGGGGTGTTCAACTCCTCGGAGGCCAAGCTCGGCAACGGTGCCCGGGCTTTCCGTGAGCCGCCATTGCTCGAAATGGTCAACTCCGACCGACCGACGCGACTCTCGTCGACGCAGACGCCGGTCAACCCAGTCATCGAGTGGGCTGAGGCGGGATACCAGACCCTGCTGCGGGATGAAAGCTGGCCGTAGCCAGGCCGCTGGCTGGAACCGCGCAAAGCCCGGCACCTGGTGGAGGAAGTCGTGTCAATTACCCTGGACCAACTCAAGTCGCTGGCCTCAGGCGAAGGCCTGAAGTACTTCCTCGCGCCCGACAAGCCCTCGTTGCTCCTTGGCTTCAGCGGGCTGAAGGGCTCTTATCAGGTCATGATGCTCCTCGAGCTCGACGGCCGGTTCCTCCAGTTCCGGACGATGGGCTACGACAGCTGCCCCATCGGCCACCCTCACGTGGACGCGGTCCTGCGCGTGCTTGGTGCCCTCGACTACAAGCTTCGGTTGACCAAGTTCGGATGGGATCCAACGGACGGCGAGGTCGTCGCCTACGCTGATCTGTGGTTGGAAGACGGGACGCTCACTCAGAAGCAGTTTGCGGCGATGCTCGCAGCGTACCTGCCTGCGGTCGATCTGGGTCATGAGCGGATCCACAAGACCATCGAGACCGGAATTGACCCGGAAGGGTTTGGGGCCGACCCCGCGGACACCACGATGCAGAGGATCCGCGCGCTAATCGGACACGGGCCGGGAGGGCCAAGCGGCCCGTCGGGTCCAGTGGGTGCGGGAGGAAACCCGGGCTCCGACGCCGGCCCGGATCGGATCTAGAGCCGTACGATGGCCCGTCAGCTTGCCTACCTGTCCCCGGAGGCGCAGGCCGCCCTCGACCTGGCCAAGCGGTGCGTCTCAGCCATCTCGACACTGACGCCCGAACTGTTGATGGCAGCCGCGTACCAAACGGGATCCCTGGCCGGCGACGCGCCCCAGCTGACCGGGTATCTGCCTGTCATCAAGCCGCTCGGCGATCACGTGCCGGATGAGGTCCCGGTTGCCGATGCCCTGCGCCCGGTATTCCGCGACCTCTCGCGCCGCGAGGTGGTCACCCTCGAGGAGCTGATGGGTGCCTTGCTGGAGAGCGAGGGAGGGCGGACGTACCTTCACTCACAGGGCATGCCTGAGAACGAGATCGCCGCCGTGGCGGATTCGCTGGTGGGAGCGAGCGGTCCGCT
This sequence comes from uncultured Chloroflexia bacterium, assembly GCA_963814125.1. Classification (GTDB taxonomy): domain Bacteria; phylum Chloroflexota; class Limnocylindria; order Limnocylindrales; family CSP1-4; genus Fen-1039. The sequence goes on along the minus strand of CAWFBR010000010.1, from coordinate 445,607 downwards.
GCCCGGTGCTGGATCGGATGGCCGGGCCACCGAATGGCGGAACTCGCCGAAGCGCCAGGAGGCCGTTGAGGCACTGTCCACGTTCGGGCGGATGCTCACCGTCGGCCAGCCCCCGCACAAGGGTTCCATGCGCATGGATCGCTACATCCGCGCGCTGCAGAAGAGTCTTCTCAAGATGCGCCGGCCCAGTGTCCTGGTCATTGGGCCACCAGGCACCGGCAAAACGGCCCTGGTCTACGAATTCGCCCGCATGATCGTGGAGGGAGACCAGGCCCTCGCTCCAAACCTGCGTGATCGCGACGTGTTCGAGTTGTCGCCGTCGTTCTTGCGTTCGGGCGCTTCGATGGTCGGTCAATACGACGAGCGGGTGTCTTCCCTGATCAAGGTCCTCGAGGCCAACCCGCAGATCATTCTCTTCGTCGACGAGGTCCACTCGCTGCTCCAGAGCGGAATGCACGAGAGGACGCCCTTCTCGGAGGCGAACGAGTCGTTCAAGACCGCCATCGGCAAGGGCAGCTTCAGCCTGATCGGCGCGACGACGCTGGCGGAGTATCGCCACTACATCGCGCCCGACGGCGCCCTGGCCCGCCGCTTTGGGCTCGTCAAGATCGAGCCGCCGACGCCGGAAGAAGCGGTCGAGATCCTCAAGGGCCGCGTTGACCAGTATCGCCGCCACTACGCGCCACTACGTATCCCGGACTCGGTCTTGCATACCACGGTGAAGATCACCGAGGACTTGATGCCGGAGAGATTTCAACCGGACAAGTCGCTCGAACTCCTCGACGAGGCCTGCGCCCTGTGCACCATGTCGAGCCCACCGACCGAAGAGGTGACCGAGGGGGAGCTGATCAAGGCCGTGGAGGACTCCCTGGGCCACAGCGTCGTGCAGCCGGGGAGCCTGACAGAGCAGGCCGTGCTGGAGCAGCTCCGGTCGAAGATCGTGGGTCAGGACACGGCCCTGGGTGCGATCGCTCGAGCGTTTGTGGCCGGCCTGTCGACGGACTGGCTCGCACATGACGGGCCGCGACGGGTCTTCTTCTTCTGTGGTCCTACCGGTGTGGGTAAGACCGAGACGGCGAGCCTGATGTCCAGAATCCTGGGCGGCGGCAGGGAGGCCATGGTCCGGGTGGACTGCAACACCCTTCAGGGCTCGGGAATCGAGGACCCCGGACCCATCATCAGTCGTCTGCTCGGAGTCCCGCGTGGTTACGTGGGCTACGCCCGGGGCGAGGGCGGCGTGCTGTCGCGGATACGTGACGTTCCCGAGTCCGTCGTCCTGTTCGACGAGATCGAGAAGGCGAGCCCGGCCATCTCCAAGATCCTCCTGCAGGTGCTCGATGAGGGCAAGGTCGAGGACACGGACGGCAACATGCTTGACTTCCGCCGTGCCTTCATCGTCTTCACGACGAACGCCGGAACGACATACGACGCGAAGTCCCACATCGGGTTTCAGCGCGATCAGACTCCGAATCGAGCTGGGGAGGCCGTGCCGACGGTCGCGGTTGAGGCCGTCAAGGCAGATCTACGGGCGCGCGGGTACGGCGAGGAGTTCTTCGGTCGCCACATCGACTTCGTCGTCTTCGAGGCAATGGAGCGCGACGATATCGGGATCGTCCTCGAGCGGCAGCTCGAGAGCCTGAAGGACACCGCCGAATTGAGGGGTTACGAACTGAGCTGGGAGCCGGAGGTGTTCGAGCATCTCCTCTCCGAGTGGACTCCGCGATTCGGGGCGAGGTGGGTCTTCAGCATCCTGAGAAATCGGATCGTCGAGCAGCTGGCCCTCGCGGATGCGCAAGGTGAGCTGAAGGGCGTGCGGCGCATCCGCCTGGTGCGGCGCTCGAAAGGAGGGCCTTCTGAAGGTGAGAGCGAGATAGCCGGCCTCGCCGCCAGGCGGCGCGAAGGCGACACGATCACGGTTCTTGTGTCCTGAGCCAGTCCCCCGGCTGAAACGAGGCCGGAGTCGGGGCACAGGCCGAGATAGCCAGGCCACCTTGTTGGAAGGGAGAAGACGATGTATCGGGGCAACTTCTCAGACGCCGAGTGGGACACGATCATTTTCACTCCGCTGTGGGCCTTCGGCCTGGTGGCAGGCGCCGACAACAAGATCGAGGAGGCGGAAGCCGCGGCTCTGACGAAGGAAATCTCCGAGGCGATGCTGTACAAGGATGAGTTCGCCCGCGAGGTGCTCACGGCGATCGCAACCTCGCTGCACGAGGTCATGCCCGCCTTCGCGAAGGATTCGCGGAACGCGATCGAGGGGCTTCGGAACGCGGCCGACCTGCTCGACGCCAAGATGCCCGCCGGCGCGGCCGACGGCTTCAAGCTCGCGGTGCTCGGCATCTGTATTCAGACCGCCCAGGCGGCGGGGCCGCGCTTCGGTGACAAGGTCTCCCAGGAGGAGAAGGGAGCCATGTTCATCGTGGCGGCAACGCTCCGCGTTCCGCTCCCGAGTCGCTAGGTCCCGGTTTGGGGTTCGTGCCGGTCGGCGGCTCGAGGCATGGTCCGGCTATCGGGAGTGCCGGGCTCCGGGTCTCCGACGAGGTTCCCGCAGGGTGGAAGAGGTGGGTTCGTGCTAGGCAAGAGCGTTACCGTCAAGCAGATCGAGAAATACCTGGATCGCCGTGGCTGGTCGAAGCACCACGCGGTCGCCGAACCCGGAGAAAAGGAAGGGACCGTTCTCACGGGTTGGAGGGCCTCCAGCGGCGAGGTATTCGGCCTGCTGATCGATCCAATCATCGAGACCAGTGTCCTGATCTTGCGCGTCCCCAAGATCCTCCACGCGAAGCCGGACTCGATCGCCAGCGACCGATTGAGCGGACTGCTCATGATGATGTCGTACCTCAACTACGAGCTGATGCTGGGTAACTGGATCTACGACCCGAGCGACGGCGAGGTCGCGTTCAAGCTCGGAATCCCGATCGACGACGGCGACCTCAGTTACGAGAACTTCGATCACTGCGTGCGAGCTCTGGTGGCATCGGTCGAGGTGGATGCGTCGAACCTGCGGGCCATTACTGACGGCAGCAAGTCGGCGCTCGAGATGCTGAGAAAAGAGGGCGCCAGGGTCTGACCTGGGCATGCCCGCGGGACCGCCGTGGGCATCCATCTGCTCGTGCGTGTCGGAGTCGGCGAGGCACATAAATGGCTGCGAAGGACCCTGACCTGATGCCGCTCAGCATGGCCGCCGACTGGCTGGTCCAGGCGGCCGTTCCGGTCGAGGGCGCGCAGCCGAGTCGGGCCCTGGGGACCCTGCTCGAGCGTGATCGGGCCGCGGCCGGCGACGCGGCCCGGGAACTCGGCCTCGACCTGGACGCGATGCGGGAGCGGCCTGGGGCCCTGGGGGACGCTGCCCTCATCGGGCGCGATGAGGTGCTCCGGCGCGCGGCAACCCATGCCGCCGATGCCGGCCGCTCGGTGGCGTCGATCGCGGACGTGGCCTGGGGGATCCTTTCGGCCGCCGCCGGAGCGACGAGCGCGCCCGCAGCCCGCGCCCGAGCCCGCGCCCGCGCCCGCACCCGAGCCCGAGCCTGCGGTCGCGACGCCGGCCCCCGCCCCGACGCCGGCCACCGACTCCCGCACTATCCGCGTCTTCATCAGCTCCACGTTCCGCGACATGGGGGCCGAGCGCGACGAACTGGTCAAGCGGACCTTCCCGGCCCTGCGCAAGCTGTGCGAGTCCCGAGGAGTCACCTGGGGCGAAGTGGACCTGCGCTGGGGCATCACCGACGAGCAGAAGGCCGAGGGCCAGGTCCTGCCCATCTGCCTGGCCGAGATCGCCCGCTGCCGGCCCTACTTCATCGGCCTCCTGGGCGAGCGATACGGCTGGGTTCCCGACCAGATCGAGCCGGCGGCTATCGAAGCGGAGCCCTGGCTCTCCGAACTTGCGGGTCACTCGGTGACCGAGCTCGAGATCCTCCACGGCGTCCTGCGCGACCCGGCCATGACCGATCACGCCTTCTTCTACCTGCGCGATCCGGCATACGCGAAAGCCCGGCCCGCCGAGCAATACCGCGAGACCGCGGGCCCCCAGGAGATCGCATCTCTGGGCGCCGAGGAGGCCGACCGAAGAGCCGCCGACCGGCGGACCAAGCTCGCCGCCCTCAAGGACCGCATCCGGGGCAGCGGCCTGCCGCTCCACGACGGCTACCCCGATCCCCCCAGCCTGGGCGAGCTGGTCCTGGCCGACCTGACCGCGGTCATCGAGAACCTCTACCCGGCCGGATCGGAGCCCGATCCTCTGACCCGCGAGGCGGCCGAGCACGAGGCCTTCGCCCGAAGTCGATCCGGGGTCTACATCGGACGCCGCGAGTACTACGACCGTCTCGACGCCCATGCCGCCGGAGACGGCGCGCCGCTCGTTATCGTGGGCGACTCCGGTTCGGGCAAGTCGGCCCTGCTGGCCAACTGGGCCCTGGCCCATCGCGCGGCCCAACCCCAGGAGGCCGTGCTGATGCACTTCATCGGCGCCTCCGCCCAAAGCGCCGATTGGGCCGCGCTGCTGCGGCGGCTGATGGCCGAGCTCAAGGCTCGCTTCGAGCTCACCCTCGAGATCCCCGAAGCGCCCGACGCCCTGCGTTTGACCTTCGCCAACGCCCTCCACATGGCCGCCGCGAAGGGCCGGATCGTCCTGGTCATCGACGCCCTCAACCAGCTCGACGATCGAGAAGGAGCGCTCGACCTGACCTGGCTGCCGGCAGCCGTCCCGGCCAACGTCCGCCTGGTCGTCTCGACTCTGCCGGGTCGAGCGCTGGCCGAGACCCAGAAGCGGGGCTGGCCGAGCCTGGCGGTCTCGCCTCTGGAGCCAGAGGAGCGCGAGCGGCTCATCGTCGATTACCTGGCCGGCTACTCGCGAGCGCTTGGTCCGGCCCTGCGCGGTCGCATCGCCTCCGCGGCCCAGTGTGCCAACCCGCTCTACCTGCGGGCCCTGCTCGACGAGCTGCGGGTCTGGGGCGAGCACGAGACCCTGGGCGAGCGGATCGACCACTACCTCTCCGGGCCCACCGTCGAGGCCCTCTTCGAACTCATCCTCGCCCGCTACGAGGCCGACTACGAGCGCGACAGAGCGGGTCTCGTCCGCGACGCCTTCTCGCTGCTGTGGGCCGCTCGCCGCGGACTGTCGGAGGCGGAGCTGCTCGACCTGCTCGGCACCGACGGCCGGGCCCTGCCCCGCGCCTACTGGTCGCCTCTGTATCTGGCCGCGGAGACCTCGCTCACCAGCCGCTCAGGGCTGCTCGGCTTCTTCCACGACTACCTGCGAGCGGCCGTCGAGCACCACTACCTCCCCACGGAAGCGGACCGCACGGCGGCTCATCTGCGCCTGGCCGACTATTTCGCCGCCCGCGAGATCGGCCCGCGCAAGATCGGCGAACTGCCCTGGCAACTGGCCGAGGCCAAAGCCTGGCAGCGGCTGGCCGACCTGCTCGCTGACCTGACGTTCCTCCAGCAGGCGTGGATTGCGGACGAGTTCAGCGTCAAGACCGCTTGGGCTCAGGTCGAGCGCAATTCGTCGCTTCATCTCGTGGATGCCTACCAGCCCGTGCTCGAAGGCCCCGTGAACTACGAGTTCGTAACCGTGTTCTGTCTTGCCGGGCTCCTGGGCGACACCGGTCATCCTGAGCAGGCACTGGCATTAGATGCCTTCCTCGTGGCCGCACACCGATTGGCCGGCGATGTGGCTGGCTTGCAGATTCCGCTCGGAAACCAGGCCAACATTCTCCACAGACAGGGTGACCTCGGCGGTGCCATGGCTCTGTACAAGGAGCAGGAGCGGATCTGTCGCGAGCTTGGCGACCCAGATGGCCTGCAGATTTCGCTCGGCAACCAGGCCACCATCCTGTCGACACGGGGTGATCTCGACAACGCCATGGCCCTGATGAAGGAGCAAGAGAGGATCTGTCGCGAGCTCGGAGCCCTGGGAAGCCTGGCCGCCTCGTTGGGAAACCAGGCCAACATCATCGAGCAGCGGGGTGATCTCGACGGTGCCATGGCTCTGCACAAGGAGGAAGAGCAGATCTGCCGCGAGCTAGGTAATCCGGCGGGCTTGCAGCGGTCGCTCGGCAACCAGGCCAACATCCTCAGAGCACGTGGCGATCTGATGGGAGCGATGACCCTGGGCGAAGAACAGGAGCGGATCTGTCGCGATCTCGGCGATCCGGGGAGCCTGGCGGCTTCGCTCTGCATTCAGGCCGCGATCCTCCATCGTCGAGGCGATCTCGATGGCGCGATGGCAGTCCTCAAGGAGGCAGAGCGGATCTCCCGCGAGCTCGGTGACCAAGAGGGCCTGCAGCGCTCGCTCGGCAACCAGGCACTGATCCTCCAGGCACGAGGCGATGTCGACGGCGCGATGGCGTTTGTAGATCAAGGAGAGCGGATCTCCCGCGCACTGGGCGATCTTGCAGGCTTGCAGGCCTCGCTGATCAACCGGGCCGGCATCCTCCAGGGCCGGGGCGATCTCGATGGCGCGATGGCAATCCTCAAGGAAGTAGAGCGTGTCTATCGCGAACTGGGCGATCTTGCAGGCTTGCAGCGGGCGCTCGGCAACCAGGGCGTCATTCTCAAGAAGCAGGGTGATCCCGAAGCGGCGATGGTTCTTTTCAAGGAGCAGGAGCGGATCTGTCGCGAGTTCGGCGACCCGGCGAGCCTGCAGATTTCACTCGGAAACCAGGGTGTCATCCTCGAGGCGTGCGGCGATCTCGATGGCGCGATGGCCCTGCACAAGGAGCAGGAGCGGATCTCTCGCGAGCTTGGCGACCCGGCGAGCCTGCAGATTTCACTCGGCAGACAGGCCGCAATCCTCAAGAAACATGGCGATCTCGATGGCGCGATGGCCCTGCACAAGGAGCAGGAGCGGATCTGCAGCGAGCTCGGCGACCCTGCAGGCCTGCGGCGATCCCTCGAAGGACAGGCCGTCATCCTCGAGGCACGCGGCGATCTCGATGGCGCCCTGGCCTTGCGCAAGGAGCAGGAGCGGATCTGCCGGGAGTCTGGCGACATGGAGGGTTTGGCTAGATCTCTGACCAACCGGGCAATCCTCTTGGGTCAAGTGATGGGTCGGCCCCGTGAGGCGTTGCCTCTGGCCGAGGAGGCCTTCCGGCTGGCCAGCCAGCACGGCTTGGCCGCTCTGGCTGGCCAGATCCGGCCCATCGTGGACAGGCTGCGGCGGAGCCAGTGACATGCGACGGTGGGTGACCACGACGCCGAGGAGGACGAGCTGGTGACCGAACAGCAGGTGGTCCGGAGTACGGCGCCTCGTCGCGGGCGCCGCTGGGCGTTCTGGCACTGGTTTGGAGCGGACGGCTGGAAGTCGGCTCGATGGGGCATCGTCGCGGGGCTCTTCGTCGCTTCCATCGTGCTCGGCTGGATCGGCTTCGACGAGAACATGCGGGCGCTCGGTCAGCCCGGCACTTTCCTGGACAAGCTCTATCTCGCTCTCCAGCTGCTGGTGCTCCAGTCCGGCGCAGTCCCGCCGCCGATGCCGTGGCAACTCGAGGTCGCACGCTTCCTCGCACCTGCGGTGACCGCATACGCAACTCTGAGCGCGCTGGCCGCCCTCCTGGGCGAGCAGCTCTCCGGCATGCGCGCTCGGCTGTACTCGGACCACGTCGTCGTGTGCGGCCTGGGACGCCTGGGAGAGATGCTGGCCAGAGCGCTACGGGCTGCCGGCTACGACGTGGTGGCCATGGAGTCGGATCCGCACCATGCGGAGATCGGGGAATGCCGCGAGGCTGGCGTGATTGTCTTGATGGGCGACGCCACAGATCGGACGATGCTTCGCCGAACGGGGGTTGAGCGGGCGCGCTACCTCTTTGCCGTCACGGGCGACGACAACGCCAACGCGGAAATCGCTCTCGACGCCAGGAAGCTGCTGGGAGGCCGCAAGAGAGCACCGCTTACCTGCTTCGTCCACGTATCCAGCGAGAAACTGGGCCGTGTGATGAGGCAAATGGGGATCGCCCAACGGGGTGGCGATTTGTTCCGGCTCGAGACGTTCAACGCGGCGGAGCGCGGGGCTCCGGCCCTGCTGCGCCAGCATCCCCCGTTCGACGACGAGGGCAAGACTCCCTTGGGCCCGCCCCATATCCTGGTCGTCGGCCTGGGCGAAATGGGCGGCAGTCTGGTCGTGAAGGCGGCTCGCCGCTGGAGGTCGACCCCCGACATCGGGCATAGGCGCTTCAAAGTGACCGTCATCGATAACGATGCGGACGAACATGTCGGGGTTCTCAACGAGCGCTTCCCGCGGCTTAGAAACGCCTGCGAGATAGTGGCCCGTCGCATGGAACTCGACTCGGTCGAGTTCGAGAGGGGGGATTTCCTCTTCGACGCTGACGGCGTCTGCAGTGTGACCGGAGTGTATGTCTGCGTCGGTGAGGACGCTGTAGGACTGGCCGCGGCGATGCACCTGCGCCACCGCCTGGGCGATCGCAACGTGCCGATCGTGGTCCGGACAACCCAGGAGGGCGGAGTCTCCGCTCTCATGGGGGACGGAGCCGGTGCAGATCGACTCGGCAGTCTTGATGTCTTCGGGCTTTTCGATCTCGTATGCAATCCGGAGGTGCTGCTAAGGGGCCAGAACGAAGTCCTCGCGCGGGCCATCCACGAGACCTACCTGCGCCGCCAGCGTCAGGAAGGCCACACGAGGGCAGCCAACCCCTCCATGGTCGAATGGGAGGGGCTGCCCGAGTCCCTGCGGGAAGCGAACCGGCACCAGGCCGCGGACATCTGTCGCAAGCTCCGGGCGATTGGCTGCGACATAGAGCCGCTTACCGATTGGGACGCCCCGCTGCCGGTCTTCAGCCCCGAGGAGGTCGAGATGCTCGCTCGCATGGAGCACAAGCGCTGGTGGGAGGAGCGCAAAGCCGCGGGTTGGAAACTCGCGTCGGAGAGGAACGAACCGCGCAAGGAGAGCCCGTATCTCGTCGACTACGAGAAGCTGCCCGAAGACATCAAGCGCTACGACATAGACGCGGTGGAGGGCATGCCGGCCTTCCTGGCCGAAGTGGACTTCGCAGTGGTTCGAGTGCGACGGGGACTCTCGTCCGACTGATCGCCTCGGCTCGCGTGAACCTTTCGGGCGCCGACTCTCGTCTGGACAGTCGTAGCCGATCGCGGCCGACCCATCGGTTGGTTGATCGGGACGTTTGAGGGCGTGAATGTGGAGGGTCAACTCATCGCCACGAGGAGGAAAGCCTTGAACGGCGCTTCCTCCGACTACGTGAGCGCCGCAAGGGCGAAGGTCGATGACGCCTACCGTCTCGCCGGCTATCTCCTCGGCGACGCGACAGATGCCCAGGACGCCGTCCAGGACGCCCTGGTGAAGGCCTGGCGGAGCTGGTCGAGCCTGCGCGACCCGGAAGCGTTCGGGCCCTGGTTCGACCGCATTGTCGTCAACACCTGCCGGGATCGTATGAGGCGCCACCGGACGCTGCGGATGGTGGATCTGGAGGCGGCCGGCGAGGTCGAGTCGGCCGATACGTTCGCCGCGATGGCCGAGGGGGACAAGGTCGCCTGCGCCGTGGCAAGGCTCGGTCCGGATCACCGCATCGTCATCGCTCTGCGGTTCTGGCGGGACATGACGCTCGAGCAGGTCGCCGAAACGCTCGACCTGCCGCTTGGAACCGTGAAATCGCGACTGCATTACGCGCTCCGAGCGCTTCGTACGGAGCTGGGGAGAACGATCGATGAGGTCTGAAATGGACGACATGGAAGTCGCAAGACTCGAGCAACTGCTTCGCAAATCGGTAGAAGGCCACCGGCCTCCTGCTCCGGACGAATTGGTGGACTTCATCGACACCATGCCGGCAATAGAACGACGGAGCGGCCTGGTCGGCCGGGTCATTCCCGGGCGAACCGCCCGGCGCGGCGTCCTGGGCCTGGCCGCCGCAGCAGCTATCGTGGTTGCATTGGCCGGCACCGCGGCGCTGATGTCCGTCCGCCATTCGCCCGGGCCGGCGTCCGAGTCCCTGCCCAGCCGCGATGGGTGGGCGTGGCAGGCCACCGACGGAACGGTCCACCTGCCCGCCTTCCAGGTCGCGAGTGGATTCATCGCGGTCTGCGGCCGGTGGTCCGACAATGCGTTGGTGGACCAGACGCTGTGCAGCTCCTCGGACGGGCTGCAATGGACCACGCCCGCAGATCCCGCGATCGTCTCAATGGACGGCGGCGGAGTCTTCCTGCCTGACATGGTGATCGAACACGACGGCGTGTACGTGGCCACGTCGTTCAATCACTCTCAACCCGGGGAATACACGGGTCCTGCTCGTTCACTCTGGCGATCGACCGACGGCCGGCGCTGGTCCGTCGTGGACTCGCCCGCTTTCGCGGGGATGAGCGTCAGTTTGGATGGGGCGATTGCCGATGGGTTCGTGGCGACGGCTCGGCCAAGTCCGCTGGGCGCGTCGTTCACCGTGAACCTGCTGGTCTCTGCCGACGGATTGACCTGGTCGGTGGCGAGTGAAGTGCCGATCGACTTCTCGGTCATCGGTGCCGCCAGCTACGAAGTCGCCACGCCGGCAGGTTTCTACGTGGGAGGCCCGCAACACGGGACCACTGACGTGGCGTTGTGGCGGACCGTGGATGGGCGCAATTGGGCGCCCGTCAGCCTCCCCGCAGGAGCGGGCGTCGATCAGCTTGGTCAGGTGGTCCGCCTGGCGGACGGGAGCTTCCTGGGCCTGGGATCCTCGAATGATGGAACTCACCCGAACGTGATGATGCACTCGACCGATGGTCTGGCGTGGCAGAGTCAGTCGACGAGTCTGGATGGGGTCGTGACGCAGCTTATGGCCATCGGCGATCGCCTCGTGGTCGGCCTGTCCAGGGATCCGAATGTCGGTCCGAAGTCCTGCTGGGAGTCCGACGATTCGGGTCAGTCCTGGCGGCAGCTTCATGACCTCTCAGGCGCGCCGATCTCAGGTGACATGTACAACTCGATCAGCGGTCGCATCCAGCTGGCCGGAGACGATTTCATCGTCCACTGGGTGCTGAGTCCGGTCCCGTACAACCCGAATGCGACCCCGGTCGAAATCCCGACGGCCTCCGAGTCGGTCGCCCCGACGCCGGAGCCCAGCGCGACGCCCGTGGAGTCGATGGCCCCGACTCCGGAGCCCAGCGCGACGCCCGTGGAGTCGATGGCTCCGACGCCGGAGCCGAGCGTGGCGACGCCATAGCAGTTCCGTAGGGGGGCAGGGGGATCTTATGCGGCGGGCTTGCGGGCCCGCCGCATAGAATCAGCCTGTGACGCCCGATCTCGAAGCGACGCTCAAGCGACTGCCGGACCGGCCCGGCGTGTACCTCATGAAGGACGCCCGGGGCACGGTCCTCTACGTCGGCAAGGCCCAGAGCCTGCGCAACCGTGTCCGGAGTTACTGGCAGAAGCAGTCGATCGGGCCTGAAGGCCAGCTGATTCGCAGCGTCATCGACCGGATCGCCGACCTCGAGTACACCATGACCGACTCGGTCAGCGAGGCGCTGCTGCTCGAGATCAACCTCGTCAAGCGCTACCGGCCGCGCTACAACGTCCGGCTCAAGGACGACAAGAGCTACCCGTTCATCAAGATCACGGCCGAGGATTTCCCGCGGGTCGAGCGCACGCGCAAGCTGCCGGCCGACGGCAGCCGTTACTTCGGGCCGTATGCCTCGGCGAGCAGCGTCGACGAGGCGATGAACCTGATTCGGCGGCTCTTCCCGTTCCGGACCTGCACCCTCGACATCCACGAAGGCCGCAAGGCGATCGAGCGGCCCTGTCTGCTCTACCACATCAAGCGCTGCCAGGCACCGTGCGTCGGCTACATCGACAAGGCCGGCTATCGGGCCGACATCGACCAGATCGAACGGTTCCTCGAAGGCCGCCAGGAAGTGGTGGCCAGGGAGCTCACTCGCCAGATGAAGGAAGCCTCCGAGGCGACCGAATACGAGCGCGCGGCGGCCCTCCGCGACAAGGTCAAGGCCATCGAGCGGACGATGGAGTCGCAGAAGATGGCCGCCCACGCCACGACCGAGGAGGACGTGCTGGGGCTGGCTCGCCACGATGCCCAGGCCGCGGTCCAGCTCTTCGCCGTGCGCGGCGGCAAGATGGTCGGGCGGGACGTGTTCCTGCTCGACGCCCCGCGCGAGACGGACGACGCCACCGTCCTGGCGGGATTCGTGAAGCAGTACTACGAGCGTGCCACGAGCATCCCGCCGGACCTGCTCGTGCCCGCGCTCCCCGAGGACGCGGCGGATCTGGAGGGATTCCTGGCCGGCCGGCGGGGAGCGGCCGTCCGCATCCACGTCCCGCGGCGCGGCGAGAAGCGCGAGCTGCTGGAGCTGGCCACGCGCAACGCCACCGAGACGCTGCAACGCGAGCATGCCCGCTGGCTGGCCGACCAGGGCAAGACCCTGGCCGCGCTGGAGGAGCTGGCCACGGCCCTCGATCTACCGGCAGCCCCGCTGCGCATCGAGTGCTACGACATCAGCAACTTCCAGGGCGCGCAGTCGGTCGGCAGCATGGTCGTCTTCGAGGAGGGTCGGCCCCGCACGGGCGAGTACCGCCGCTTCCGGATCAGGGACGTGGTGGGGGCGAACGATTTCGCCAGTCTCCAGGAGGTGCTTGGTCGCCGCTTCAAGCGCGCCCGCTCGGGCGAGGAGGGCAACGAGGAAGAGTTGCGCTGGCAGTTGCCCGACCTCGTCGTCATCGACGGCGGCAAGGGTCAGCTGTCGGCCGCCAAGGAGGTGCTCGACGAGCTGGGCTACCACGATCTGGCGGTCGTCGGCCTGGCCAAGGAGCGCGAGGAGATCTTCCTGCCGGACCGGGAGGGGCCGGTGTTGCTGCCCACAACGTCGCCGGCGCTCTATCTGATGCAGCGGCTGCGGGACGAAGCCCATCGGTTCGCGATCACGTACCACCGCTCCCTGCGGGCCAGGGCGGCCACTCACTCAGCTTTCGACGACCTGCCGGGCGTGGGCCCCAAGCGGCGCGCGGCTCTGCTGCGGGTATTCGGATCCGCGAAGCGGGTGCGCGAGGCGCCGGTGGAGCAAGTCGCGGCGGTTCCCGGAATCGGCCCCGCGCTGGCGGCGAGAATCAAGGCCGGCCTGGAGGGCTGAGCACTCGGCGCGCGGGTCGGTGGCCCTGCCGAGCGGCGCCGCCCCGATCCCTGCTAACATCCCACCTCGTGCGAAAGATCGTCCCCCTCCTGATCCTCGTCATCGGCGCGCTTGCCTTCTACATCGACTTCATGCCGGGACCCCAGGGGCTCGGCAGCGGCGCCAAGTTCGTCGTCCTGAGCAACATCGACGGCGGATTGGGGCAAACGCCCGAGACGAAGCTCGGCCTGGACTTGCAGGGCGGCTTCGAGATCAAGTACCGCACGGTGACCCCCGCCGGGCAGAAGGATCCGACTTCCGCCCAGATGGACGTGATTCGCTCGATCATGGAGCAGCGCGTCAACAGCACGGGCGTCTCCGAGCCGATCGTCGAGACCGTAGGGTCCAACGAGGTGCTGGTGCAGGTGCCGGGGGCTACGGATCCGTCCGCCATCGAGAAGCTGGTGGGAGCCACCGGGCAGCTAGCGTTCGTGCTGCTTCCCCCGGAGACCTACGGAACCATCAACGCCGCCGGCTCAAAACCGGTGCCGGCTGAAGGGACCCCGATAGACCCGGCCCTTCCTGCGCAGTTCACGGGCAAAGACCTCGATCTGGGCGCGATCAGCGCTGCGGTGGACACCAGCGTGGCAGGAAATCCCTGGGTGGTGAACTTCGCATTCCAGGGCACTGCTGCGACCGATTTCCAGACATGGTCCGGGGCTCATATCAACGACTTCTTCGCGATCGTCCTGGACGGCAACGTGATCTCAGCGCCGTATCTCAAGAGCGAGATCACCGGCGGCAAGGGCCAGATCAGCGGCAACTTCACCTCCTCCAGCGCGAAGAGCCTGGCCACGATCCTGCAGTACGGTGCCCTTCCATATCCGGTGGAGCAGGAAAGCAGCCAGGACATTCCGGCTAGCCTCGGAAAGGCCTTCCTCAACCAGACCCTCTTCGCCGGTGCGATCGGAATCGGTCTCGTGCTGCTCTTCATGCTCATCTACTACCGCCTGCCCGGGCTGGTGGCGGGCCTGGCCCTTACCTACTACGGGATCGCGGTCCTGGCCATGTTCCGGATCATCCCCGTAACGCTGACCCTGGCCGGCATAGCGGGCTTCGTGCTCTCGGTAGGAATGGCGGTTGACGCCAATATCCTCATCTTCGAGCGCACGAAAGAGGAGCTTCGGACTGGAAAGACGCTGGTCACGGCTATGGAGGCCGGCTTCAACCGCGCCTGGAACTCCATCTTCGACTCGAACGTCTCGTCGCTCATCACCGCGTCGATCCTGTACTTCGGCGGCTCGTCCACGATCAAGGGCTTTGCCCTCGTCCTCATCATCGGCGTCGCGATGTCGATGTTCACCGCCATCACGGTCTCGCGGACTCTCCTTCGGTTGGTCGTCCACCAGCAGTGGGCTCAGAAGGCATGGCTCTACGGCGTGACCGACGAGGAGTTCCAGGCCAGAGCGATGGTCGGTCGATTCGGGCGGCGGGAGGCCCGCGGACGTGTTTGACATTATCGGCAAGAGGAACTGGTTCTTCCTGTTCTCGGGCCTCGTCCTCGTACCCGGTCTCATCTTCATCCTCCTGACGCCCGCGACCAACGGCCAGGTCGGTCTGAAGTTCTCGGTCGACTATACGGGCGGAACTGTGTGGCAGATCCAGTTCAAGAACCCGAACGCCTCGACCGACGAGGTCAAGGCGATCCTGGTGCAGAACGACATCAAGGACGCCGAGGTCAGCGAAGACAGCGCCCACAACATCACGATCCGCACCAAGCAGGTCGATCTCCTGCCGCCTCCAACTCCGGAGCCCGTCCTCACCGCGGGGCCCAGCGCGTCCCCGGGCGCCAGCGAGAGTGTCGGCCCGAGCGCGGAGCCCAGTGCTTCAAGCTCGTCGAGCGCCAGCCCCGGCGCGAGCCCAAGTGAGGCTCCGAGCGCCAGCCCTTCGCCCAGTCCGACAGCCGTGCCGACCCCGACACCCAACAGCTTCGATCAGGCCGGCAAGTCGTGCGACCTCCACCTGCCCACAGCCGGCAAACTTGCCGAGATCGCCACGGCACTCCAGGCCGATCCCAAGCTCGGTCCGATCGCCTGCACCGGCCTGCAGAGCACGGTCGGTCCGATCGTCAGCGCTCAGCTGATCCAGCAGGCCGTTCTGCTGATCCTGCTCGGCTCGCTGGGCATCCTCATCTGGGTTGGCATCCGGTTCCAGAGCATCAAGTTCGGCGCGACTGCTCTCGCCGCGCTCGTTCATGACGTCATCGTGGTCGTCG
Source organism: uncultured Chloroflexia bacterium (assembly GCA_963814125.1). Lineage (GTDB taxonomy): Bacteria > Chloroflexota > Limnocylindria > Limnocylindrales > CSP1-4 > Fen-1039. The sequence continues at coordinate 430,276 of CAWFBR010000010.1, read as the reverse complement.
GGATCTTCGCCATTCTGGGTACCGTCTTCGGGGTTCAGATAGACGCGCTCTTCGTCACGGCGATGCTGACGGTCATCGGCTTCAGCGTGCACGACACCATCGTCGTGTACGACCGGATCCGCGAGAACAAGGCCCGCCATGCCGGCGAGCCGTTCGACCAGATCGTCAACCACTCGATCCTCCAGACCTTCGGCCGGTCGATCAACACCAGCCTCACTGTGGTGATCACCCTCACGGCTCTCCTCCTGTTCTCAGGCGCATCGATCCACTACTTCGTTCTCGCGCTGCTCATTGGGATCATCTCCGGTACCTACTCGTCGATCTTCAACGCCAGCCCGCTGCTCGTGGTCTGGCAGCTGTGGGACGACAAACGGCGAGCGAAGCGCCTGGAATCACTGCGCGGAGGCCGACGGTCCTACTAGCGCCCTGCGCGTCCCGGGTCGGGTGATCGCCAGGTACGCCGGCGATGAGCCGGGCGTGGCATGCTGGTCGGCATGATCCAATCGCTCTACCGATGGCGTGTCCCGGCGCCGGTCTCGATCGATCGCGCGTGCCGTGCGCTGGGCGCGGAGCGAGGCATCTCCGAACGGCTGCTGGCGATCCTGGCGGCCCGTGGGGTTGCCGATGCCGATGCGCTGGCGGCGTTCCTCGCCCCCGCCGAGGAGGGACTCCACGATCCGCGGCTCCTGCCCGATGCCGAGGCCGCGGCTGCCCGAGTGACGCAGGCGAGAGAGAGGGGCGAGCGGGTCCTCGTCTATGGCGACTTCGACGCGGACGGCCTGACCGGCCTGTCGATCCTCGTGCTCGCGCTGCGGCATCTCGGTCTGGACGTGGAGCCGTACGTGCCGGAGCGGCTTGGAGACGGCCACGGTCTCTCGACCCGGGCTATCGAGCGGGCCGTGGCGGAAGGGCGGTCGCTGATTGTCACGGCCGACTGCGGAACCAGCAGCGGCCCCGAGATCGAGCTGGCCGTGAGCCGTGGGGTCGACGTCCTGGTAACGGACCACCACCATGCCCCAACCTGGCCGGCTGCGGCCGTGGCCGTCGTCAATCCGCAGCGCGCCGACAGCGCTTATCCGGAGCGCCAGCTGACCGGAGCCGGCGTGGCCTGGAAAGTGGCCGCGCTCCTCATCGACGGGCCGGACGCAGAAGCGTCTCCCGGGCGCGCCGTACCCCTGTCGGACTATGTTCGAGAGCTGGCGGACCTCGCTCTGATCGGCACGGTGGCGGACGTTGCGCCGATCCTCGGTGAGAACCGAGCTATCGCCCGCATTGGGCTGAGCCAGCTGCGCAACACGCCCCGCCCGGGGCTGGCGGCGCTGCTCGAGCGCGCAGGCGTTGCCCGCGACCGGGTGGACCTCGAGGACATCGGCTTCGTCGTGGCGCCGCGCCTCAACGCCGCAGGGAGGGTAGGGGAGGCGGCGCGGGCGGCGCGCCTGCTCCTGGCCGTCGATCGCGTCGAGGCGGACGCTCTCGCCGCCGAGATCGAGAAGGCGAATCTGGACAGGCGCGAAATGACTCGCGTGGCCCTTGCCGAGGCGCGGGTCGTCCTCGGGCTGGATCCGGCGCCGGCAAGCGCGGCGGAGCCCGAGACCGCGGCGGAGCCCGAGACCGCGGCGGCGTTGGACGTCGCGGCGGTCCCAGGTGACCTGCCCGCCGCGTTGCTGGTCCGGGGAGAGTGGCCGGTCGGGATCATCGGCCTCATCGCCGGGCGGCTGGCGGATGACCTGGATCGCCCGGCCGTGGTCGCGACCGTCGTCGACCCGGAGGCCGCCATCCTGCGGGCGTCGTGCCGCAGCCCGGGCGGCTGCAATCTGGCCGAGGCCCTGATCGCCTGCCAGGACCTCCTCATCCGTCACGGCGGTCATGCCGCTGCGGCAGGTTTCGACATCGAGGCGGACCGCTGGCCGGAGTTCGCAGCCCGCTTCATGAGTCTGGTCGGCCGCGGCGATCGCCCTCCCGGCCCGCCCGAGCTGACCGTCGACCTCGTGCTCCCGGCCGATTCCGTGGATTATCCATTCGTCCGTGAGATCGCCTTGCTCGATCCCACGGGGGTCGGTAATCCCATCCCGACGGTCGCCATCACGGGGTTTCGCGTTGTCCGCGTGCGCGCGGTGAGCGGTGGCCACACCCAGCTCGTGCTCAGGCGGAGTCGCGACGTGCTCGACGCGGTGGCATTTCGTCGGCCGGACCTGCCGGCGATGCTCCACGAGGGCGATCGGATCGACGTCGTGGCCCGCGCGACCAGCCGCAAGTTCGGTGGTTTCGAGTCAATCCAGCTCGAGATCGTGGATGTGGCGGCGGAGGGCGCCCAGCCAGCCACCACTGATGCATCGCAGCCGGCCCGATCGCCCGACTCGACGGCGTAATGCGCCGGGCGCGCGTCCGCTAACCTTCGAACCATGAACTCGTACCTGGAACGGCTGGCGGCGCGAACGCGGACCGTCGGTTCGGTGCTGTGCGTGGGCATGGATCCCACTCCAGAAGCCCTGCCGGCGGGCTTTCCGGCGACCCTTTCCGGCGTCGAGCGCTTCTGCGAGGTGCTCCTGGAGGCGGCCCTGCCGTACGCGGCGGCGGTGAAGCCGAACCTGGCGTTCTTCGAGGCTTTCGGCTCGGCCGGCATCGCGGCGCTGGAGCGACTTCGGGGCCGCGTGCCTGCGGACGTCCCGTTCATCGCCGACGCAAAGCGCGGCGACATCGGCACGACTGCGGCGCGTCAGGCCGTGGCGTTGTACGACATCCTGGGCTGCGATGCTGTCACGGCCAATCCTTATCTGGGGTCGGAGGCGATCGAGCCGCTCATCGGCCGCGGCGACAGGTTCGCCTATCTGCTGTGCCGCACTTCGAACTCCGGCGCCGGGGAGTTGCAGGGACTCGAGGTCGCGGCCGATCCGGCACTGGGGGCTCCCGCGGAGCCCCTCTATTCGCGGGTCGCCCGGCGAGCCCAGGCCTGGGGACCGGGCGGAACCGTGGGCCTGGTCGTCGGCGCGACCGCGCCCGCGGAGATGCAACACATACGCGGCATAGCGCCTGGGCTCGCCCTTCTGGTGCCGGGCGTCGGGGCGCAGGGTGGGGAAGTGGAACCGGTGCTGGGTTTCGGTCCCGCCGCGACCGCCCCCGCGGGCGGACGCCCAGGCGGGGGATTGCTGGTCAACGTGTCGCGTGGGATCGCCGGCGCGGCCGGGTCCGCTACTGCAGGAGCCACAGCCGTGGAAGTGAGCGAGCTGCTCGCGGCGGCGGCGGCGGAGTGGGCGGCGCGGCTGCGCGTCGCCGTCTGACCCCGGCAGGTCGCCCCTCGAACGCAAGGGACAGCGCCTCGCTTTGACCACGGCCGGGCTACGGCCGGACTGCTGGGCGGGGGAGATAGACTAGGTTCATGCGTGGCAAGTCGGACGCGTTCGAGACGGCCGCCGGAGGTTCGCCCGGCGGTGTAGCCGCTCGACCGCGCCCCCCGCGGCACCGGCGCCAGGCTGACGGGGCAGGGGCCGCCGGGGAGGCGTCGAAAGCAGTGCCCCTGGTCCACGACAACGAGCAGCGTGTCGTGATCCTGAGCGGGCTGTCAGGGGCCGGCAAGACCGCCGCGACCAAGCTCTTCGAGGATCTCGGCTACACGTGCATGGACAACGTACCAGGCGAACTGCTACCCGATCTGGCGGAACTCGTTTCGACGGATCGCCACAGATTCGAGAAGGTCGCCATCGTCCTGGACGTCAGGGCCGGCAACGCGCCTCTCGCGCTGGCCGCGATGCGCGGCGCCCTCGAGGGCCGGGGCATCAAACCGCGGGTCATTTTCCTGGAGGCTCGCGACGAGGTCCTGATCCGCCGCTTCTCGGAGACCCGACACCGCCATCCGCTCGCCGGCCGTCGCGGGATCGCCGGTTCGATCGCCGAGGAACGGCGTCGCCTCGATCCGATTCGGGCCGATTCGGATATCGTGGTCGACACTTCCGACCTGTCCCTCCGCCAGCTCAAGGAGCGCATCTTCTCCCAGCTGGTCGACACGCCGTCGGACGAGGGCCTGGTCTTCCAGCTGATCAGCTTCGGGTTCAAGTACGGCGTGCCGCTGGAGGCCGATCTCGTATTCGACGTGCGATTCATGGAGAACCCCTACTACGTCGACGAGCTTCGGCATCTGTCCGGACTGACGCCGGCCGTGCGCGACTACGTCATGGGTCAACCGATCGCGCAGCAGTTCTTCGAATTCCTGAGCCGGTTCCTCGACCTGACGGTGCCCGGGTTCAAGAGCGAGGGCAAAACCAGGCTGACCATCGCCATCGGCTGCACGGGTGGCTACCACCGATCCATCGTCATCACCGAGGAGCTGCGGTCGTGGCTGGAGCGGAAGGGTTTCGGTACCGTGGCCGTCTTCCACCGTGAGCTGGAGCGCGAATGAGCGTCCCGCGACTGCGGATCTCAGGTTCGAGCTTGCGTCGATGGCTGGTCCCGGGGATCGGCGTCAAGCGCTGGCTGGTCATCGTGTTCATCGGCGAGCTTTGTCTGGCACTGGCCGGGGCCCTTGCGCTGCGGCAGTTCTATCGCGAGGCCGAAGTCTCGGGGCCCGGCCAGGCGGTCGTCTGGACGCTGACTCTCCAATTCCTGCCGTACTGGGTCCGCGGCGCGATCCTGGGCCTGACGGGCCTGGGGTTCTTCCTGTACGGGTCCTGGCGCGTCGTCGGGGCTCTGATGGCGCCGTTTCTGTCGTCCTCTCCCGACCAGCCGCTCGTCGAGGTCATCTACCAGAAGCGTTTCCTCTCCCGCGGTCCCAGGATCGTTGTGATCGGCGGCGGAACCGGGCTGTCGACACTCCTGCGTGGCATAAAGGAACACTCAAGCAACATCACGGCCGTGGTGACGGTCGCGGACGACGGCGGTTCGTCCGGGCGCCTGCGAGAGGAGCTGGGAATCCCGGCGGTCGGCGACATTCGCAACTGCATCGTCGCGCTGGCCGACTCGGAGCCGCTTATGGGCGAACTGCTGCAGTACCGCTTCCCCGGCGACGGGGAGGCGAGCCTGGGCGGGCACACCATCGGCAACTTGCTTCTCGCGGCCATGACCTCGGTCCAGGGAGACGACTTCGAAGAGGGCGTCCGCCAGATGAACCGGGTCCTGGCGGTGCGGGGCCAGGTCGTTCCGGCAACCGCCGCGCCCGTAACGCTGCATGCCCGAATGGCCGACGGGACCGAAGTGACGGGTCAGTCGGAGATCGGCAGGTCGGCAGGAATCGACCGGGTCTGGCTGACGCCCTCCGATGTCTCCGCCGGAGACGACGCCCGGCATGCCGTCGAGGAGGCCGACCTGATAGTCCTCGGGCCCGGCAGCCTGTACACGAGCATCATGCCGAGCCTGCTGCTGCCGGAGATCGCGACGGCCATCCGCCTCTCGTCGGGAGTGCGGCTTTACGTCTGCAACGTGGCCACCCAGAAGAACGAGACGGAGGGCTTCGACCTGGCCGACCACATCGTCGCCCTCGAGCGCCACACCGGACCGGGCCTCATAGACGTTGTTCTGGCCAACAATCGATTCGATGCCAGGCGGCCCGGCGGCTACGTCGCCGAACCGGTGAAGCTGCGCTGGCCGCCGATGGATCCACGATCCGGAGAGTCGGGGCCGCGGCTCGTCCTGGACGACGTGGTCGATCCCGACAATGCCCACCACCACGACCCGTCGCGGCTGGCAGCGGCGATCATGCGCGTCTTCGAGCGCGAGGCCTACGGACGGCGCCGCTCGCGAGTCTCCCGGACCGCGTGATGTGCCGGCGCCGAGGTCATGGTCCGAGGCATCGAATCGGAGATCGGCGTGACAACCGCGGAGCGTGACCTGGCGGATGCGCTCCGCGCCGAGCTGGCGGCGATAGATCCTCCACGTCTATGCTGCCGCGCGGCCGAGGCAGCCGGGCTGGCCGGCACCTTCGCGCCGCGCCGCCGGACGATCGCTCGAGTGGCGCTGCGGCTGAGCCGCGGCCGTGTGCGGGCCGAAATGGCGCCGGCTGCGGCGGGGCCTCGCGGCGGCGCCGCGGATGCAGGCTCGGTGGAGGGCCGTGGGCCCGAGCCGGCCGCGTTCGATTGGTCGCGCTCCGCGGAGCATTGCCGGGTGGCCTATCTGCGGGGCCGCTTCCTGGCGCACGGGTCGCTGAGCCTGGCGTCCGGCCGCACGCATCTCGAGTTCGTCCTGCCGGTGGAGGAGGCTCGGGAGCTGTGCGAGAGGCTCCGCCAGTTCGAGATGGCGGCCGCGTGGCGTGTTCGCCGAGGCCGGGGAGTGGTCACGTGGAAGAGTGTTGAGGCCGTCGGTACGTTCCTGCGGCTCGTCGGTGGCGGGGCTTCTCTGCTGGAGCTGGAGGCGCGCCAGGTCTCGCGGTCGGTCCGCGGCGACCTCAATCGCGTCATCAACGCCGAGTCGGCCAACCTGCAGCGGGCCGTGGCCGCCGCGGCCAGACAGCTGGAGGCGATCGACGCCGTGGAGGCCGACGGCCGCCTGGCGGAGCAGCCGTACCTGGTCAGGCTTGTCGCCGACGCCCGCCGGGAAGAGCCGGAGGCCACGTTCTCAGAGCTGGCAGAGCGCCTCGGCATGCACCGTTCCGCGGTCCAGCGCGCCCTCGACCGTGTAGAGCGCCTCGCCCTGCATCCGGACGAGGGAGTGGGCAAGCGGGGCCGCTCTGGGGCCGACTGACACCCAGGCGCGGCCGTTCGGCCGCCGAGCGAGGGGCCGAGTGTCTCTCCGGAGTTCGCCTTCAGTCTGTCATCATTTCCAACCATGAGACCACTGATCATTGCCGCCAACTGGAAGATGAATACCACCCCCGCGGACGCTGGAGAGCTGGCCGCGACAATCGCCGCCCGGACCGAGGAGCCCGGCGTGGTGCGAGTCATCTGCCCGCCGTTCGTGTGCCTCGCCGCCGTTCGCGATGCCCTCGCGGGCAAGAGCGTTGCCGTGGGGGCCCAGAACGTCCACCACGAGCTGGCCGGGGCCTATACGGGCGAGATCTCGGCCGCGATGCTGAACGGGCTGGCGACGTGGGTCATCCTGGGCCACTCGGAACGGCGCCGCGACGCCCACGAGTCCGACGAGCTGATCGGCAAGAAGCTGGCCCGTGCGGTCGCTTCCGGCCTGCGGCCGATCCTGTGCGTCGGCGAGCTGCTGGCCGAGCGCGAAGCCGGCCGGGCCGTCGAGGTGGTGGCCACTCAGCTGCGCGGCGCCCTTGCGGACAAGGACGTGGAGGCCCTCCAGAACGCGGGCTTCGTGATCGCCTACGAGCCGGTTTGGGCCATCGGCACCGGCCGTACCGCCTCCGCCGCCGATGCCGCGGCAATGGCGGAAGCGATCCGCGCCTGCCTCTCCGCGGACCTCGGTTGGGGCCATGCCGCGGAGGACGTTCCGGTCCTGTATGGCGGGAGCGTCACGAGCGCCAACATCGGCGAGTTCCTGGCCGAGCATTCGATCGACGGGGGCCTCGTGGGGGGTGCTTCGCTCAAGCCGGACGAGATGGCCGGCATGGTAGCCCGCGCCGCGGTCACCGCTAAGGCGCGCGCCCAGGCCGAAGGCAAGCCCGCATGACGGCCGGGAGCGAGAATTGGCCGCAGCCCACAGTCCCGAAGGCAAATCGTCCCCGGCCGATCTGCCTCGTCATCCTGGACGGCTTCGGCATCGGCCACAAGCCGGAGGTGGACGCGATCGTCCAGGCTCGGATGCCCGTCTGGAACGCCTTCTTGAAGCGGTGGCCGCACTGCGCCCTCGAGGCATCCGAGGAGTTCGTCGGGCTGCCCGAAGGACAGATGGGTAATTCGGAGGTCGGTCACCTCAACCTGGGCACCGGCCAGCCCGTCCTCCAGGACCTGCCTCGCATCAGCAAGTCGATCGAAACCGGCGGCTTCTTCACCCGACCGGTTTTGCTCGAGCTGTGCGCCCGCGCGAAGGAGGCCGACCACACCCTGCACCTGATCAGTCTGGTCGGGCCGGGCGGCGTCCACGCCAACGACCGCCACCTCGTCGCCATGGCCGAACTGGCCGCCCGTGAGGGCGTCAAGCGCGTTCGCGTCCACGGCCTGCTGGACGGCCGTGACACTCCGCCTCGCTCCGCCATCGAGTTCGTGCCCGACCTGGAGACGCGTCTGGCTGCCGCGCACCCGAACGCGAAGATCGCCACGATCGGCGGCCGCTATTTCGCCATGGACCGCGATAAGCGGTGGGAGCGAACCAAGAAGGGCTACGACGCCATCGTCCACGGCATCGCCGAGTACCACGCCCCGTCCGCCGTCGCCGCGGTCGAGGCCGGCTACGCCAGGGGCGAGAACGACGAGTTCATCACTCCGACGATCGTCGATGGTGTCGACCACGGGACGATCGCCGACGGCGACGCGGTTTTGCATTGCAACTTCCGGGCCGATCGCGCGCGGCAGCTCTCCCACGCTCTCGCCGACGCCGACTTCTCGAGCTTCGACCGGGCGGCCCCGGGGCGCGCGGCCGGTCCCATCCCAAAGGGCATTCTCTACGCCACCATGACCGCCTACGAGGCCGATCTGCCGGTGCAGGTCGTTTTCGGTCCCGAGGTCGTTCATTCGCTGGCGGAGGCCGTCAGCAGGGCCGGCTGGAGCCAATTCCACGTCGCCGAGACCGAGAAGTACGCCCACGTGACGTACTTCTTCAACGGCGGCCGAGAAGAACCGTGGCCGGGCGAAGACCGCAAGCTGATCCCGAGCCTCAAGATCGCCACGTACGACCTGCAGCCCGCCATGGCGGCCGAAGGCGTATGCGACGCTCTCGTCGCGGCCATCGAGGGCGGCAAGTACGACCTCATCGTCGCCAACTTCGCCAATCCGGACATGGTCGGCCATACCGGCGTCTGGGACGCCACCATCAAGGCCTGCGAAACCGTGGACGCCGCCCTGGACCGTGTGGCCAAGGCGATCCTGGCGGTTGACTCCGGCGACTCCACCGGCCCGGGCGCGGTCATGTTCGTGACCGCGGATCACGGCAATGCCGACGAGATGAAGGACGATGCCGGAAATCCGATCACGAAGCACTCCTTGAACCCGGTCCCTCTCCTCGGCGTCGGCCGCTTCATGGACGGGAAGCGCCTGGAGGACGGCCGCCTCGCGGACGTCACTCCCACCATCCTGGAGATCGGTGGCCTGAAGCCATGGCCGGAGGTAACGGGGCACTCGCTGCTTGTCTCAAAGGGCTGACGCGAACGACATTCCAGGCCGCACCCGCCCGCAGCGGCACGGTCCCCGGCACTCAAGGCCGGGAAGGGACGGTGTTGTGCTAACATGCGCCGGTCCGCCGTCCGAGCGGGCCTACAGACGAGGTTGTTTCCTACCGTGACCCCCGCGATGGCCGTTGGCCAGGACATCATCGGCGTCTTCTTGGTCATCTCCATCCTGCTCCAGGCGCGAGGATCGGGCCTGTCCGCCACCTTCGGCGGCGACTCGTCCGTGTACCGCAGCCGGCGTGGGATCGAGCGGCGCCTATGGCAGTTCACGATCCTTCTGACGATCCTGTTCTGCCTCTTCTCCGTCGCGAGCTACACCGTCGTTCCGCAGTCTTGATCCTTGGGCCGGTGGCCCGGCGGCGTCTCGCCGGCCGCCGGCGGATGAGTGGGACTACTCATGGCTCGGTCTGAGGCCGTGAACCGCGGCGACCGAATTGTCATTCTCGGCCTGGCGCTGGCGCTGGCCCTGATCGGCGGAGCCATGCTGCTGCCGGCGTCGCCGAGCGGCGGCAATCGTTCCAGTGAATTGAGCGCCCCGTTCGTGCCTTACCGCGAGGGCGTAATCGGCCATCCGAGCTCGGTCAACCCACTCACGGCGCGTACCCAGGCTGATCAGGATCTGGTCGCCCTGCTGTTCCGTGGTCTCGTCCGTGAGGGGCCGGACGGGTCGATCCTGCCTGATCTGGCGGAAACCTGGACGAGCTCCGCGGACGGACGGACGTACACCTTCCAGCTCTCGGCGGACGCCTACTGGGAGGACGGTGAGCCCGTCACGGCGGCAGACGTGGCTTTCACCATAGGGCTGTTGCAGGATCCGACGTACGACGGCCCGTACGGTTCCTCGTGGCAGGGAATACACGTCACCGCGGAAAGCCCTTCCACGGTTCGATTCAACATGACCCTGCCGATCGCCAGCTTCCTGAGACAGGCCGCGCTGCCGATACTGCCGCAACACCTGCTGGACGGCGTTTCGGCCTCGCACCTGGCGGACTCCCCTTACAGCGCCAGGCCCATCGGCGATGGACCGTATCGACTCGTGGCCCTGGACCAGTCTCACGCGGTCCTGCAGCGCGTGCCGTCGGTGGTGCGTACCAACTCGCCCCTTCCGCCGCCCACGGCCAGCGCCGGAGCGAGCTCGACCCCTGGCCCCGGCGCGAGCTCGACGCCGAGCGCCGGCCCCACGCCGACACCAGCCAGCAAGGCGTCGGCCTCGCAGAGCGAGGCTCCAACACCAACACCGACCGCCACTCCAACGCCAACACCGACCGCCACTCCAACGCCAACACCGACCGCCACTACGAACGCACCGACCGGCCCGCAGACTCCCCTCGACACGATCGAGCTGGAGTTCTTCGACGACGCTCAATCGGCGGCCGCCCAGTTCGTGGCCGGCAAGCTGGATGCGGTCGGCGGACTGACGCCGCAACAGACCGACGTCGCCCTCACAGCCCCCGGCTCTCGCCTGGTTGCCTATCGCTGGACCAGCCTCCTGGGCGTGGTCCTGAACCAGCGGGTCGACCATCCCGAAATGCGCGACGCAAACGCCCGCATCGGCTTGATGTCCGCCATCGACAGAGCGGGCCTTCTCACCGGTGTCCTGGAAGGGCGCGGCAGCACCGCGGAGGTTCCGATCCCCAGCTGGTCGTCCGCGTTCGACGCCACGGTCGTCGTCCCGACACCGTATGACACCGCTGATGCGATCAGCCGCCTCACCACAGCGGGATGGCAGCGGAACGGGGCCGCCTGGATTGCGCCGAAGGCAAGCGGGTCGTACGCCCTGGATCTGCTCACGCCAAACGAGGAGAGCAATCCGATCGTCTATCGGACGGCCCTGCAGGTGGCCGCCGACTGGCGAGCGATAGGCCTCGATGTCACCCTGAACGCCGTGCCCGCGGCGACGTACGTGAGCCGGTTGAGTAGCGGGGTGTTCGCCGCTGCGGTGGTCGATTTCGAGGTCGGGCTGGACCCGGACCTGGGTCCGCTTCTTCTCTCCTCGCAGGTCGGCTCGGGGGGCTCGAACGTCTCGGGTGTTCAGGACGCGGTCCTGGACCAGCTACTTCTGACGGCGCGCAAGACCATCGATCAGGCCGATCGCCAGACGGCGATTTCGGCGGTCGAGAAATACGTCTCCACCACGGAACCCATCCTTCCGCTGGCCTTCCGAGACTACGATCTCGTCGTTTCGAGACGTGTCCAGAGCGTCTCGGGGACCCAGATTTCGCGTCCATCGAGTCGATATTGGGATGTGATAGACTGGCGCCTCGCCAGCGACGGGTAGGCCCGTTGTTGCGTGCGCCGAGGTGGCGGAATGGCAGACGCGCTAGCTTCAGGAGCTAGTATCCGCAAGGGTGTAGGGGTTCAAATCCCCTCCTCGGCACCAGGCAATCTGTACGCGGCGACGTAGAGCCGTCGCGACCGTAACTCGTGCCCAGGTGGCGGAATTGGTATACGCGTACGTTTGAGGGGCGTATGGAGCAATCCATCCGGGTTCAAGTCCCGGCCTGGGCACCAATCTACTTCTGACATGGCACGTGGCCGCCAGGCGGTCGTTTCGCCGCCCATCGCGGCTCCACGGGGCGGTTAGTTCAGTGGTTAGAGCGCCTCGTTTACACCGAGGATGTCGCAGGTTCGAATCCTGCACCGCCCACCACTTCCCAATGCCGGTGACGCCCGCTGAGACGTCCCTGCGCGCCGCCGTGCGAGCCTGCGGGACGGCCGGCGACTCTTCGGTTTCGGTCGAACCGTGCGCTGCCAGGACGAGTCAAACGACCAGATGGGCCGCGGCGCTTTCCCGTGGCCTCCTGCTAGACTGAGTTCTCGCACGCCATCTGGCGCGACCTATATCGATCGGAGAAGGGGCAATGCCTGTAGCGCTGATCATCGTAATCGTCGTTCTGGTGGTCCTGGTTGTGCTCGTGGTCGGGATCTACAACGGGCTCGTGACCAGGCGAAACCGGGTCGACGAAGCCAATGCGCAGATCCAGGTCCAGCTCAAGCGCCGCCACGACCTCATCCCGAACCTGGTCAACGCGGTCAAGGGCTACATGGACTTCGAGAAGGGCGTCCTGACCCAGGTGACCGAGGCTCGGGCCGGCGCAATCTCCGCAGGTGCCCAGGGTCCCGCGCAGCAGGCTCAGGCCGAGAATGTCCTGACCGGCGCCCTCCGTTCGCTCTTCGCCGTGGTGGAGAACTACCCGCAGCTCAAGGCCAACGAAAACGTCCTCGCGCTGCAGGAGCAACTGACCACCACCGAGAACCAGATCTCTTTCTCGCGCCAGCATTACAACGCCAGCGTCCTGGACTTCAACAACTCGCTGCAGACCTTCCCGAACGTGCTGATCGCAGGTCCGTTCGGCTTCACCAAGCGCGAGTTCTTCGAGGCCGAGCCGGAGGCCGCTCAGGTCCCCGTCGTCAACCTGGGATAAGCGTTTGTGAGGCCCCGCCGGCGGGATGCCGGCACGGCCTCCTTGCCCTGAGGCCGCCCACGTGACCACGACCTTCTATGCCGAGGAATCGGCCAATCGCCGCAATTCCTTCCTGCTCGCCTTCGTCGTCATCGCCTTCCTGGCCGTCTTCGGATTCGTGATCGGGTTCAGCATCGGCTACGGCAGCGGTCAAGAGGTCGCGTTCGGGATCGGGGCGCTTGTGATCGCGGTCGCCATAGGCAGTCTCAGCGGCCTGTTCTCGTACTACAGCGGCGACAAGCTGGTCCTCTCCAGCTCGCACGCCAGAGAGGTCACAGCCGATCAGGCGCCTCAGCTGTACAACGTCGTCAACGAAATGGCGATCGCCGCGGGCGTGCCGATGCCCAAGGTCTACATCATCGACGACCCCTCGCCCAATGCCTTCGCCACCGGGCGCGATCCACAGCATTCGTCCATAGCCGTCACCACGGGCCTGCTCAACAAGCTCAACCGCGAGGAGCTTCAGGGCGTTCTCGGCCACGAGATGTCCCACGTCCGCAACTACGACATCCGCTTCACTCTGTTCGTTGGTGTGATGATCGGAAGCATCGCCCTGCTGGCCGGCTTCTTCCTCCGATACACGTTCTGGTTCGGGGGCGGGCGCCGCAGCAACAATCGCGAAGGTGGCGGCGGGCTCGCCATCATCCTGCTCGTCGTAGGGCTGGTCATGGCGGCTGTGAGCTACTTCTTCGGGGCGCTCGTCCAGATGGCGGTCAGCCGCCAGCGTGAGTATCTGGCCGACGCTTCGTCTGTGGAGCTGACGCGGAACCCGCACGGTCTCGAGAGCGCCCTGGCCAAGATCGCCGGCGACCCAGCGGTGCTGCACTCGGTCAACGGCGCCACCCAGCACCTGTACATCGTCAATCCGCTGAAGAAGCACGGGATTGGCTCAGATCTCTTCTCGACCCATCCGCCCATCGTGGATCGCATCAACAGGCTGCGTCAGCTGACCGGTGACGCGCCGATGAATCAGGCCGACACGAGGGCTCTGACCGGGTTGGAGTAGGGTGGCAGGGAGTCCGGGCTGACTGTCGGTCTGCCGTCCGGCATGCCCATCGGCCTCCGTATCGGCGGCCCGTCCGGCGCCCCCTCCGCTGCCTTGCAGCCGTTTACTCGCTCGTGGTACCTTTCGTCGCGCCGACGGGCAGCCAGTCCGTCTGTTGAACGGGCCGAGATAGCTCAGTCGGTAGAGCACGCGACTGAAAATCGCGGTGTCGCCAGTTCGATCCTGGCTCTCGGCACCATACAATTGGACTGGCACGGTTCTTCGAGCGGAAGTGGCTCAGTTGGTAGAGCATCACCTTGCCAAGGTGAGGGTCGCGGGTTCGAGTCCCGTCTTCCGCTCCATTCCCTCCATGCTGCTCACCCGGGCCGTCACAGGCCGAGAGATCGATCCTCTGCCCCTTCGTCTAGTGGTAGGACAGCGGACTTTGGATCCGTTAGGCGAGGTTCGAATCCTCGAGGGGCAGCCAGTCTTGCCTGCACCATAGTCCGGTTCCCCGGCCGGTCGTCCGAGGCGACGTACCCAAGTGGTTAAGGGGGAGGTCTGCAAAACCTCTATTCGGCGGTTCGATCCCGCCCGTCGCCTCCACTCTCCCTGGGATGGACTGGTCCAAGCGGGACGCCGCGGACGCCGCGGCACGCTAACCTTTCGGGCGTGCCGGAGTGGCGGAACTGGCAGACGCAGCGGACTTAAAATCCGCGGCCCGCGAGGGCGTCAGGGTTCGAACCCCTGCTCCGGCACCACATTTCACGCACGAACAGCACGGATGTTGCACCCGTAGACGGGTCGGACGGACCGCCTGGCGACACCTGGCAGCTTCGTGGCAGCTTCGCTGCTCCACAATCACGAGCGGCGCGAAGGCCCACTGGTGCCAACTAGAGGCCTTCAGCGGCGACCCTGTATTGGAGGAAGATGCCGTGGAGCAGCCTGGCAAGCGACCGAGGCGGTCTGCTGGCGAGGGGGCGATCTACGAGACCGCAGATGGGCGGGTTCGTGGATCAGTCCTTGTAGCGCTTCCGAACGGCTTGCAGAAGCGCGTCTTCGTTAGCGGCAAGACGCGAACCGACGTGAGTCGGAAACTCGATGCGAAGCACAAGGAGAGCACTGCGGGCGCCGTAACGGCCGAGACGCTGGCCAAGTACCTGCCGCGCTGGCTCGAGGCTTGCAAGTCCCGAATCCGGCCCTCGACGCACGTCGAGTACGTCCGGCACTGTAATCAGTACTGGCTTGCCGGTGGGTTCAGCGCCGAGTTGGGCAAACGAACGCTGACGAAGCTGCAGCCGGTCGACGTCGAGCGGCGGATGACCGAGATGCTCGACCGCGGCCTTGCGCCGGCTACGGCGCGCCATGCGCGCTCTGTTCTACGACGAGCGCTCAACGACGCCATGCGCGAAGGGCTTCTAAACCGCAACGCCGCGGCTCTGGCGCGGCCGCCACGACTCCCACTGCACGAAATGCGGGCCCTATCTCCGGGAGAGGCCCAACGGCTGCTGGAAGCTACGAGAGACGAGCCTGGAGGGCCGTTGTACGCCGTCGCGCTGGGGACCGGATGCCGGCTCGGCGAGCTGCTCGGGCTCTCCTGGGGTGACATCGCGCCAGACGGCGCCTCGCTTGTTGTCCGTCGAGCTCTCGCAGAGTCCGGCCAGGTCGTCGACGCAGCCGGCAAGCGACACACAACTTGGGCCATGGCCGAGCCGAAGACAGCACGAAGCCGCCGGACGGTCATGCTCCCGGAGATCGCAATCGAAGGCCTGCGCCGTCAGAAGGCCCGCCAGGCCGCGGCCAGGCTCGCTGCAGGGACTGCCTGGCAGGACCAGCTCGGTCTGGTGTTCACCGACGAACTCGGACGACCGCTGAGCCCTGAGACAGTGTCATCTGGCTTCCGCAAGGCGGTCGCGCGGCTCGGTCTCCAGCCGGTGCGGTTTCACGATCTCCGGCACAGCGCCGCGACCCTGCTCCTATCTGCAGGCGTACCCCTCAAAGTCGTATCCGAGACGCTCGGCCACTCCTCGATCGCCATCACGGCCGACACCTATCAGCACGTCACCCCCGACCTCAGGCGGGAGGCCGCAGAAGCGCTCAACCGGGCGCTGCAAGTCCGGCCGGCAGACTGAACCGAAGGAGCGTTCGAGCGTCGGTCGATCACCCCTGCCTTGACGCGACCTCGCTGATCGCCGAGGACGGAATCAATCGTCGCCGGCCAACCTTCACGCTCCGGATGCGTCCCGCCCAGATTTCCGAATACAGGGCCGTCCGGCCGATGCCGAGAGCCTGGGCGGCCTGCTCGATGCTCAGCAGGCGATCGGGCTCGCGCTCGCTCCGACGGGCTCCGACACCAATCTCATCTCGCAAGGCCTCGACGAGTTCCATGACGGCAGCACGCAGCCGGTGGTTCACCAGGTCAGGTTCGTTCGTTGACCGGGCGGGGATGAGAGTGCGCGTGTCTATCCTGGACGGGCTGCTCGATGACTGCCGCCAGCCTCGGCGTAGTCGTTCAGGTGGAGGCCTCAGAGTTTGCAGCTGGTTCATGGCCACGCGCGATCCCGAGACCAGTGGAGTCCGGCGCCGCCGGGCATTCCCAGGCTATCGCCCGCTACCGCAGCACCGATGGGCCGCGAACGGCCCGGCGAGGTTACGCTCGATCGGAAACTCGCGGCCACGGCCCGCTCAGCCGGACTCAGCCCTGATCCGGCATAGTGGAAGCTCCGACGGATGACGACCTGGTCGCCTGTGGCCCTGGCACGAACGTCCGCGAGCCAGGGATCGGCCTGGGATCGGTATTGAGCCCGGACGCCTCGCAGGGCAGCGAAAGTGACCGAGTAGCGACGGGCCTTTGTCAGGAAGTGGCCGCGAAAGCCGAGGCTGTGGGCCCAGCGTGGGCTGACGGTCCAGGCGGAGCGCATCAGCGCTCGAGCATGATCGGAGAGCTCGGCGCGCTCGATCACTCCCTTGACGCGGATCCGTCTATCAAGCCGGGGCCGCATGTCGTGTGGGGCTAGACATGAGGCACCAGTCCTATTGGACCGGCGATCCCGACTGGGTACTCTGACAATTGGGCGCTGTATGCGTCCCCGAGTGTTTGTGCGTTGCTCGGCAATGAACCACGTAGCGTTCGCATCAGAGGAGGCAGCAATGAAACGATTCGGTCAGTTTGGCCAACGCGGAGCAGCCACGATTATGTCGTTTGCGCTGTCGCTGGGAGTTGCCTCGGTCGCCCAGGCTACATCCGTCCCCATTCCCGTCCCCGCGTCGGTGTCGGTGCCGACGCCGCTGAACAGCGACGGCACCTCCCTTCTCCTTGTTGATGGGCACGTCACCGCGGTACCTACCCCGCTCCAACATCCCATCGACACCGCACAATTGCTGGCGTCCTGGAATGCGAAATTGCCAGCCCTGAAGGCCGGTCTTGCTCGCGGTGAGTCGCTCGCCGTGGCGTTGCAAGAAGCCGGGCTTCCCGCCATCACCGGCCACGCGGTGTCCAGCAGCGCGGCCAAAGGCGGCGTACAGCCCATGTCTGGCGCATCGTGCCAAGATTGGACCTGCGGGTGGCAGTTTGACGCGGCTAGCAGTTTTGGGATTACGTGGCTGGTCTGGGCGGGTGTGCTCTCGAGCCCGGGTTTGGTCTGCTTCTTCCTCGGACCGGAGAGCGCTGGCCTCGCCTGTCTCGTTGCGGGGGCGTTGTGGGGCATTATCGCTGCCTATGCCTGGACCCCGCCGACTTGGACCGGCCGCTGCATCTACATCGGCGTTGGCTTGGGCATAGTCTCCAAGTGGGAACGCTGCTGATCCGATAACCCAGTCGTCACGCTATCCACGTACGAGGGCGGTGCTCGAAGGTGTTGATCCTGGCGCGAAACTACCGGCGCTGCTCGTCGGCCGAACGGCTAATGGCTCGGCGCGCGATGACTCGGTCCGAACCGAACGAGTCGAAGACGATCAATCAGGCCGCGCTAGAATGGGCCGCGTTTACCATCGCCGTAGCGATCGGCGTGGCGGCCATCGTCCTCGGATTTGCCCTGGCAAACGCGATCGCCGGCAACGAACGGGCGATCCCGTTGTTCATCGTCGGGATCGTCACGGCCGCTATGGCGGGTCGAATCGTCCGGAGATATGCGGAGTTCCGCCGGCTTCTCGCCGGCGGAGCTCCGCGCTAACGAAAGACACTGACTCAGCGACTATGTAAGGGCCATTTGCGGAACCTTCAAGGCCCTCGGACGGGGAGTGACAAGGAGCAACGATGACCGACACACCCAATCCAATTCACCGTTACCTATGCGGTGGCGTGTACGTGGTCGCAGGCCTTGCCATGGCGACTTCGGGGGCAGCTGGACTGTACGGTAACAACCCCGGAGCCCTGCTCGAATTGCCGGGCGGCTTGGTTGTGGCTGTCCTCGGAAGCGCCGTGATACGGGAATGTCGCCGGCAGAGCCACCTCGACGCCGCCGTTGGAACCCCGGTACCGGCGGTGGAACATCCTACTGCGACGATGCGAAGGCGCGCTTCGTCTAGAAGCGGCGTCGGGCGAGCTTCCCGCACCCAGCCGGACTTCGCCTTCCGGCCAGCCTAAGCCCCGATCCACCGATCGCCTGAGCTGATTCACGAGCTAGCACAACCAAACAAGTGCCCCTCTGAACTGAGGGGCTCGTGCCGTACGCCCGGCGCCGGCGCCGCGAAGCGCGCCAGCGTGGCCTGATCTTTCGCCGGCTCGCTTGTTATCTCGGCCTCAAGTCCAGTAGAGCCTCCAAGATGATGACCTGGCGAGCCGGACTTGGCAGCTTCGCTGGCATCTTCGCCGGCGAACAGAGGCGAACGGCGAGGCGCCAAGTCGGACGACCTCACGCTCAAATCGAACGCTGACGGACCCGCGCGACCGCTCTGGAGCACCCTTAAAATCCGCGGCCCGCAAGGGCGTCAGGGTTCGAACCCCTGCTCCGGCACCAGCGCTCACCGCGCGCCCGAGTCTGAGAACTCACGAGTGCTCCGCGCAGGCGACGCGGCCTCCGATGGCTCGCGTAGCCGGCAAAGAAAAGACGGGCCGCATATGCGGCCCGTCTTCCTACCGCTCGCCGATCCTAGAGTTCCGTGCCAATCGTGCTGATCAAGGAATTCAGGTTGCCGCTGACAAAACTGAGAGCGGTGACGGCGAGAACGGCAATTAGGACGAGAATGAGTCCATATTCCACGAGTCCCTGTCCTTCCTCGTGATGAAGGACGGAATACACAGCGCCTCCTTTCGCAGACGACGGTTGGCGTTCGTCGCGACCTCCGGCGGTGGGCTCTCGGACACGCGAGAAATCCTGACCGCCCCGGGGGTCACCTCAGGATAGGCGCGCCGCGGCCCGCTGCAGACATAACTTTGGTACTGCCACCACGTTCGGACGGGCGAGGCGGTGCGGTCTGTCACCAGTTTGCCCGGGCCGGCACGGCGTCGCCGATCCAGCGGGAGACCGGAAGGACGGGTCCGAGTTGACAACGGCCACTGCCGCCGGTCCTGATAGAATGCGTCGGTCCTTTCGGCTCCGACCGACCGGCGTTGCCGCTCGCGCATCGGGGCATTCCCATGGGAAGGAGATTCTGGCGCATGCGCCGATACGAACTCATGCTCGTGCTAAGTCCCGATCTGGCGGACGACAAGGTCCAGGGGATTCTCGAGCGAACCGCCCGGGCCATCGCGGCCGGTGGCGGCCAGATCGTCAAGCAGGCCCCATGGGGCCGTCGGCGTCTGGCCTATCCGATAGACCACCATCGTGAAGGCTCCTACTACGTCATCCTCTTCGAGGCACCGGCCACCGCTATCTCCGAGTTGGAGCGGGGCTTGCTCATCAGCGAGGAAGTGCTGCGCCACCTCGTCACTCGTGTCGAGCGCCCCCTGAAGGCGGCTCGTGGGCGCGACAACGAAGCGGACGCCGAGGTCGAACCCCCTGCCGACGAAGACGAGGTCGAGGAGGAAGTCGAGCTGATCGACGAATCCGAGAGCGAAGCGGCGCCTGCCGCCATCGACTAGAGGCCCGCGCCATGCGGAACTGGAGGGACGCTCGATGTCGCTGAACAAGACGATGATCATCGGCAATCTGGGCCGCGACCCGGAGATGCGGTACACGCAGAGCGGCCAGGCGGTGACGCAATTTACGGTCGCCGTCAACCGCAACTACAAGGATTCGAGCGGCGAGTGGAAGGAAGAGACCGAGTGGTTCCGGGTAGTGGCCTGGGCCGCACTGGCCGAGCGAACCGCCGAGTACCTGCGCAAGGGCCGCAAGGTCTACGTCGAGGGCCGGTTGCAGACCCGGACCTGGGAAGGCCAGGACGGGCAGAAGCACTACACCACCGAGCTCATCGCCAACACAGTTACGGCTCTTGACCCGCGGCCGCGGGAAGATGGGACAACGGAACCGGTCGGCGCTCGACCCGCCCGACGCGACGCGACGGCCAGCCCTGCCGGTGGGGACGACGCGCCGGCGAGTCCAGCTGGTCCTGGCGACGACTTCGGCGCCGGCGACCTGGACGAACTGCCCTTCTGAGCTTTCAAGCCGACCCACTGACGAATTCAATCGCCGCACCGACACCGCGGCCAGCCCGAATAGAGGACTAGGAATCAGATGCCTGCTTACCCGCGAGAGAAGACCCGCGCCAAGCGAGATGACTACTACCGCGACCGCCGCCGCCGCAAGGTGTGCACGTTCTGCGCGGACAAGACCGTTGCGATCGACTACAAGGAAGTCAACCGTCTTCGCCGCTTCCTGTCCGAGCGCGCCAAGATCGAGCCGCGCCGCAAGACCGGGACCTGCGCCAATCACCAGCGTCAGCTGGCGGTGGCTCTCAAGCGCGCTCGCATCGTCGCCTTGCTGCCGTACGCGCCTCAGCACGTTCGCCCCTAGCTCTACCGGGACGGGGCCGGCAGGGCTCGCAAATCCCGGCGAGTGTCTGGGCCGGTTCGTATTTGCGGCCTGGGCTGCTGGTTGATACTGACGCCATCGGT
Source organism: uncultured Chloroflexia bacterium (assembly GCA_963814125.1). Classification (GTDB taxonomy): domain Bacteria; phylum Chloroflexota; class Limnocylindria; order Limnocylindrales; family CSP1-4; genus Fen-1039. The sequence continues at coordinate 409,628 of CAWFBR010000010.1, read as the reverse complement.
TCGGGCGACCTATAGCTGGTCGGTTTCGGCGCTTGAGTCGAACGCGGGATAGCGGTTGCGGGCCTCATCGCGGCTCCAGGAACGGGAGGATGAGTTGGACATCGTCATCCTGGTCATCTCGTTCTCGGTCATCCTCGCGGGCGCCGAACTGTTCACCAACGGCATCGAGTGGTTCGGCCGCAAGCTCGAGCTTGCCGAAGGTGCGATTGGGTCGGTTCTGGCTGCCGTCGGGACGGCCCTCCCGGAGACGATGATCCCGTTGATCGCCATCGTCTTCGGCGGAGGAGTCGCGGCCAGCGAAGTCGGCGTCGGTGCGATCCTCGGGGCTCCGTTCATGCTCAGCACGCTGGCGATGTTCGTTACCGGCGCCGCCGTGCTCCTGATGCGGAAGCGTCGCGTGAACCGCGAAGACGTCGTCGTCGATCCGGGCGTCCTGGGCCACGACATGGGCTACTTCGCCCTGCTGTATGCCGTTGCCGTTGGGATAGCGCTGTTGCCGTCGGACTTGATCGTGCCGCGACAACTGACGGCTGTGGGCCTTGTCCTGGCTTACGCCTGGTACGTGGTCGGGCACCTTCGGGCCGAGGCGGCCGAGGAGGCCGAGCTCGCGCCCCTGCGCTTCCGTCGGCTGGATCTCCGGGCACCGGCTGATCTCGACACTCCACGGCTGCGCGTCGTCTCGTTGCAGGTCCTGGTGGCGTTGGTCTGCATCATCGGTGGGGCGTGGGGTTTCGTGAACGGAGTGCAGGACCTCTCGCGTTCCTTTGGCCTGAACGGGACTCTGCTCGCCCTGATCATCGCGCCCATCGCCACGGAGCTGCCGGAGAAGTTGAATAGCGTCATCTGGGTTCGACAGGGCAAGGACACACTTGCCCTGGGCAACATCACCGGCGCGATGGTCTTCCAGAGCGCCATCCCGACCTCCGTCGCTCTCGTTTTCGCTCCGCAGATCTGGTTGGCCTCGGGCGCCGGCGTCGCCTTTGCTTCCGCCGGTATCACGTTCCTCTCGTCCGCCGCGATCATCCTGCCGATGCTGGCGCGCCGCCGTCTCGACGGCCGAGCCCTGCTGGTCGGCGGCCTGTTCTACCTGGCATATGTCGCCCTCGTAATCGCGACTCTCGCCGGCGTTCGCCTGTGAGCGCCCGGCCGTAACCATCGGCTCGACCGCGGGCCCGTGAGGAGGACTTGGGCGGGTATACTCAGGGTTCCCCCAGAACCGCCGGGGCTATCAGCAGGAGCGTCGAACCATGGTCACGGAGCAGGGAACGGCCCCCGCCGCGAGCGCGGCGTCCAAGCCCGATCAGAGCAGCCTCGTGTGCTATTTCCAGGGCGATTACGTACCGCTCGGCGAGGCCCGCCTTCCGCTCATGACCCACGCTTTCCTGTACGGGACAGCGGTCTTCGAGGGCATCCGCGCATACTGGAATCCCGAGGACAAGCAGCTCTACGGGCTCCGAATCAAGGAGCACCTGGTCCGCCTGCGCAACTCGAGCCGGATCATGCTCATGTCTGAGCTGCCATCCGTGGACGAGTTCACCGAGATCGTCAAGCAGGTGCTTCGACGAAACAAGTTCCAGGAAGACGCCTACTGCCGTCCGTCGGTCTACAAGAGCACCGAGGCGATCGGAGTCAAGCTGCACGGCCTGACCCACGATTTCTACGTCCTGGCCATCCCGATGGGCGACTACATCGACACGGAGAAGGGGATCTCGACCGGCACCGTCTCGTGGCGGCGCACGAGCGACACCTCGATCCCGTCGCGGAGCAAGATCACGGGCAGCTACGTCAATCCCGCCTTCTCCAAGACGGAGGCGATGCTCAACGGTTTCGATGAGGCGATCGTTCTGACCGCGGACGGCCATGTCTCGGAGGGCTCAGCCGAAAACCTGTTCATGGTCCGCAATGGCGTCCTCATCACGCCCTCTGTCAGCAGCGACATCCTCGAGGGAATCACGAGGGCCGGGATCTTCGAAATCGCCAAGTACCTGGACCTCCCGGTCGTGGAGCGCTCGATCGACCGAAGCGAGCTGTACATAGCGGACGAGGTCTTCCTCTGCGGTACGGGAGCTCAGGTCTCGCCGGTTTCGTCGGTGGATCACCGGCCCGTCGGAGAAGGGCATGTCGGCCCCATATCGAGGCAAATCAGCCGGACCTACTTCGACGCGGTGAGGGGACGCCTTGACGCTTTCCGGCATTGGGTCACGCCGATCCACACTGGTGAGTGAGGCCGCCGCGAGAGACTCCTCCGCGCCGAGGCTGGTCTCCGCTGTCGCGGAGCCGGGGCAGGCGACCAAGCGGAGACTTTCTCACAGGGTCCTCGAGCTCATCCCGGGTCTTTTGACGTGGTTCGTGATCTTCTCCCTGATCCCGCTGTCGCTTCGGTGGCCGCAGGTCCTGGGCGTCTTCGTCCTGAGCTTCGACTTCTACTGGCTCTACCGCGCCGTCGTCCTGGCTGTCGGAGTTGCGATCACTTTCCGGCGCATCCGGCGCGTCGTTGCCGTGGATTGGCGGCAGCGCGCTTTCTCCCTGGCCGACCCGCAGAAGCGCCTCGATGAGCTGACCCTCACGATCGAGCGTGTACGCCAGCGGATCGCCGAGATGGAGACCACGGGAATGAGATCGGCGGCCCACGGGGGACGGCGCGAGCTTCGTCAACTCGTCGACGAGCAGCGGAACCTGGAGCGGCTGGTCGCCCTCGGCGAGCCGATCCCGGATCCGCGGAAACTGTGGCACGTAGCCCTCATCCCGACCTACACGGAGCCCTACGAGAAGCTTTACGAGACCGTCAAGGCCCTGGCCGACTCGGACTACCCGCGCGACATGCGGATGGTCGCCATCATCACCCGTGAGACCGACGTGCAGGGCCGCGAGAACGTGGCAAAGCTGCGCGACATCTTCGGTGACGAGTTCCGCCACTTCTTCCACATCCTCGATCCGCTCGAGCCCGGCGTGGTCGTGGGCAAGTCGAGCGCCATGGCCTATGGCGGCCGGTGGCTATACCTCGAGCTAACGCGCCTGGGTTACGATCCCAGGGAGATCGTGGTCACGGATCTCGACGCGGACTACCGAGTGCACCGCCAGTACTTCGGCTATCTGACATACATGTTCCTGACCGATCGGGACCGCTATCGCCGTCTCTACCAGCCGGTGCCGATGTTCCACAACAACCTTTGGCGGTGTCCGCTGCCGGTGAGGCTCGTGGCAGTCAGCTCGACGCACATCCAGATGTGGCACCACGTCACGCCCGAGCGGCTGGTCAGCTTCAGCTCATACGCGGTTTGCCTGCAGACGGTCCACGAGGTGGATTACTGGGCCACGGACGCCATCCCGGAGGACAGCCGGTTCTACTGGAAGAGCTTCTTTCGCTTCAGCGGGCAGTTCAGGGGGACGCCACTTTTCATTCCGGTGTACGGCGACGCTGTGCGGGCGCGGTCCTACGGCAGGAGCCTGGTGGCGCAGTACATGCAGATCCGGCGCTGGGCCTGGGGCGTGACTGACATCCCCTTCTTTATCGACAACGCGCTGAGCCACTCCGAGATTCCACTGCGGGACCGAGTCGCCCGCCTCATAGACCTGTGGGTCGACCACATCAACTGGGCCGTGGCGCCGTTCATTCTGATGTTCGGCGCGGTCTTGCCCGTGGCACTGAACCAGACGTTTGCCTTGACCATCTTTGGCCAGCAGTTGCCGATCTACTCGGCGTGGATCCTCTCGGGTGCGATTGCCTCCCTGCTCGTCCTGATGTTCATCGAGGATCAGCTGGCGCCGCCCAAACCGGCGGAGTGGGGGATCAGAATGCGGATCGTCTCGTGGGCGCAGTGGATCTGCCTCCCGATCGTCGGATTCTTCTTCACGAACCTCCCGGCTCTCGACGCGCAGACGAGGCTTCTGACGGGACGATACCTGGAATACCGGGTCACGGAGAAGGCGTAGCGGCCCGGGGCCGCGGCTCGGGCACGAGCCGCCGGGAGGTCCCGCGGGCTGAGGTTGCCGTTGGTTCGCTAGGATAGCCGCGTACACGTCCCACGCCGTCACCAGATTCCGGTGCTCGTTTGCACTGCGCTTCTTGGCTCCGTGTGACTAGATCGCTGGATCCGCGCACAGCCAGACGAAGAACGAGGACGATGTTCAAACCAGTAAGTTCCAAGCCCGACCTCGTCGCCCAGGAGCACGAGATCCTGACTCTCTGGCGCGAGCGCCGGACCTTCGCCCGGCTTCGAGCCCAGAACGCCGGCAAGGCGGCGTCTGGCGAAGCCGAGCGCTGGAGCTTTCTCGACGGACCGATAACCGCCAACAACCCCATGGGTGTCCATCACGCCTGGGGTCGAACGTACAAAGACCTCTTCCAGCGCTTCTGGGCCATGGAGGGGCGAGACCAGCGTTACCAGAACGGCTTCGACTGCCAGGGTCTGTGGGTCGAGGTCAACGTCGAGCGCGACCTCGGTTTCACCAACAAGCGCGACATCGAGGAATACGGCATCGCCGAGTTCGTCAGCCTCTGCAAGCAGCGCGTCCTGACCTACGCCGCACGCCAGACCGAACAATCCATCCGCCTCGGCATGTGGATGGATTGGAACGATCCACATGAGCTGCGCCGTCTTCGCGACGAGATGGCCGATGACCCCACCAAGCAGGTAACGATCGCCGGCGCCGATGGCCGGCCCGTAACGGATACGGCCGAGATGCTCGTCGGGCGCCTGGGAATGCCCGAGCTGGGCGGTAGCTACTTCACCTTCTCCAACGAGAACAACTACCTGATCTGGTCCTTCCTGGCCAAATGCCACGAGAAGGGCTGGTTGTACAAGGGCCACGACTCGATGCCGTGGTGCGCCCGCTGTGGTACCGGCATCAGCCAGCACGAGATGACCGAAGGCTATGCCGATCGCGAGGACCCCGGTCTCACCGTCAAGTTCCCGCTGCTCGACCGGCCCGGCGAGGCGCTGCTCGTCTGGACCACGACACCCTGGACGCTGACCTCGAACGTCGCGGCGGCCGTGGGCGAGGATCTGCGCTACGTCCGGGTCCGTCAGGGCGAGGAGATCTTCTGGCTCGGTCGAGGAACGCTCAAACACGCTCTGGCCGGCGACTTCCAGGTGCTCGAGGAGAAGCCCGGCCGCGAACTGGAGGGCTGGCGCTACTCCGGGCCGTTCGACGACCTACCCGCGGTTCAAGCGGCCTTCACCGCGGGCGGTGCCGCGGGACCCAACTATGAGCACCGTGTCGTGACCTGGGACGAAGTGGGCGAGGAGGAAGGGACCGGCATCGTCCACATCGCTCCCGGCTGCGGCGCTGAGGACTTCGCTCTGGGCAAGAAGCTGGGCCTGCCGATGATCGCGCCGCTCGACGAGAACGGCGTCGTCCTGCCCGGGTTCGGGGCATTCTCCGGCCGCGACGTGCGCGATGTTGCCGACCCCATCCTCGAGTCGCTCAAGCACCACCACCGCTTCTACCGCCTGGAGACGATCACCCACCGCTACCCGCATTGCTGGCGTTGTGGGACGCCCCTCGTCTTCCGGCTCGTGGACGAGTGGTACGTGAGCATGGGCCAGGTATACGACAAGCCGCGCGCGGAGCTGTCCGCGGCCCAGGTCGAAGCCAGCCTGCGCTACCAGATCATGGATGTCATCGAAGGCATCAAGTGGATCCCGGGTTTTGGCTATGAGCGAGAGCTCGACTGGCTCTTGAACATGCACGACTGGATGATCAGCAAGAAGCGCTACTGGGGACTGGCCCTTCCGATCTACGACTGCGGCTGCGGCACGGTGACCGTGATCGGCAGCCGCGAGGAGCTCGCGGAGCGGGCCGCCGAGGGCTGGGAGGTCTTCGAGGGGCATACGCCTCACCGCCCGTACGTGGACGCCGTCAAGATCCGGTGTTCCGGCTGTGGCGAACCCGTGAGCCGTATCAGGGACGTCGGCAACCCGTGGCTGGACGCGGGCATCGTGTCGTTCTCGACGCTGCATTACCGCTCCGACCCGGAGTACTGGAAGCGCTGGTTCCCGGCGGACTTCGTGACGGAGAGCTTCCCCGGACAGTTCCGTAACTGGTTCTATTCGCTCCTGGCCATGAGCACGGTCATGCGCGGCGAGTCGCCCTTCAAGACGCTCTTCGGCTATGCCCTGGTCTTCGGCGAGGACGGCCGCCAGATGCACAAGAGCTGGGGCAACGCGATCGAGTTCGATGAGGCGGCCGAGCGGATGGGCGTCGACGTGATGCGCTGGATGTTCGCCAACGCCCGGCCGGAGGACAACATCAACTTCGGCTGGCATGCGGCGGACGAAGCCCGTCGGCGGCTCCTCGTTCTCTGGAACGTGTACTCGTTCTTCGTGACCTATGCGCGGCTGGCAAACTGGGAGCCGACCTCCAAGGCGCCGGCTGTCGCCGAGCGCAGCCCGCTCGACCGCTGGATCCTCGCGCGGGTCGCCAGGCTGGCGAACGAGGTCGAAATCGACCTCAAGGCCTACGACGCGCTCGACGCCGCCCGAGCCATCGATGGCTTCGTGGAAGAGCTGTCGACGTGGTATCTGCGGCGGTCCAGGAAGCGCTTTGGCCGGGGCGCCGAAGCCTCGGACCGAGCCGGCGCGTTTGCCACGATGCATGCCACTCTCGTGGCCCTGGCACGAATCATCGCCCCGATCATGCCGTTCATGGCAGAGACGATGTACCAGAACCTGGTCGTGGCCGGTGGAGTGCCCGACGCTCCAGACAGCGTCCATCTGACGGTGTGGCCGGCCGAAGAACTCGATGAGCTCAACGACCGAGAACTCCAGGTTTCGATGGACGTTGCCATGCGCGTCGTCGACCTGGCCCGGACTCTGCGGTCCCAGAACAGCATCAAGGTCCGCGTGCCGCTCTCTCGTATGTGGCTGGCACTTCCGCGCCCTGAGCGTCTCGTCGACCGAGCGGCGCTGCTCGATCTCGTGGCGGACGAGGTGAACGTCAAGTCGATCGAAGTGATCGGTGACGAGTCCGAACTGGTGGACAGGCGGGTGAAGCCTCTGCTGCCGAAGATTGGCAAGAAGCTTGGTGCGGCGATCCCGGCCGTCATGGCTGCGGCTCGGGAGGGTATGTTCGAGATCCTGGCGGACGGATCGGTCCGGTTGGCCGACGTGACCCTGGCCCCGGACGAGGTTGAGATCCAGGCCACTCCGCGGCCCGGCACCGCCGTTGCCCACGACGAGGGCCTGGTCGTGGTGATCGACACCGAGCTGACGCCGGAACTGCGAGCCGAAGGCGACGCACGCGAGTTACAGCGGGCGATCCAGGATGCCCGAAAGGACGCCGGGGTGGAACTCGACGACGAAGTAATGGTTCGAGTGGATGCGCCGCCGGCGATCCAGCTGACGCTCAAGCCGTATATTGGGTCAGTCGAGACGGAGACCCGCAGCAAGATCGAGTTCGGGCCGGTTCCATCGACCGTTATGGCGCTGGACGTATCACTCGACTCCGGAGCAGCCCGGGTCGGCTTGCTGTCGAAAGCAGTCGCCCCTTAGGCTTAGCGGAACACCACGGAGGCAATGCACTGGACCCTGTCGAAGCGCACCCCGCAGACCCCCAAGGCCGCCCGGCGAACGAACACGGCTCGCACGAGCGGCGGCTCGCGGCCTTGGTCGTCTTCGCTCTCGTCGCCTCGGTAATCGTCGTGAGCGACCAGCTGCTCAAGCAGTGGGTCGTGGCCAACTACCGCCTGAACGAACTTTCTCCGGTAGTCGGCGACTGGGTGCGCATCGACTTCATCCACAACTCCGGCGGCCTCTTCGGGATGCTCCAGGGTTCGGGCCAGCTGCTTGCGCTCGTGACCGTCGCCATCGTTGCCGCCCTTGTGGTCATGGAGCTCAGTTCGGGGTGGCGGAGCTGGCTGGTCACGCTGGCCCTGGCATTGCTGCTGGGCGGGGCGATCGGCAACTTCGTCGATCGCATCAGGCTCGGCTACGTGGTCGATTTCGCCGACATCGGCATCGGGACGTTCCGCTTCCCGTACGTCTTCAACATCGCGGATTCGGCGGTGACGGTCTCCATCCTGGTCATGCTGGTAGTGGGGTTCGTCGTGCCTGCCCTGTCGCGACACGATGGCACCGTACGCGAAGCCGGACGGCCCCTCGATCCGATCGAAGGCTCGGACTCCGGAAGCGGGCCGGCGGTCGGATGAGACGGCTGACGATCACCGTTCCCGAGGCCGCCTCGGGTCGCGTCGATCGTTTCGTCGCCGACGTGTCCGGACTCTCGCGAAGCTACGTTCAGAAACTCATCGCCGAAGGCAATGTGACTACGGGCGGCCTGCCGCTCAAGGCCAACGAGTCCGTGTTTGCGGGTGAGATCGTCGAGCTGGAGGTCCCGGATCCGCGGCCGCTCGAACTGACTCCGGAGGCCATACCGCTGAGCGTGGTCTACGAAGACGCCGACATGCTGATCGTCGACAAAGCGGCGGGTCTCGTGGTCCACCCCTCCGCGGGTCATGAGGGCGGGACGCTCGTGAACGCCCTGCTGGCCCGCGGAACCGAGTACGGTGGTATTGCCGGAGTCATGCGCCCGGGCATCGTTCATCGGCTGGACCGCGACACGAGCGGACTGCTCATGGTGGCCAAGAACGATCGAGCCCAGGCGAGCCTGATGGCTCAGCTCAAGGCCCGCGGCATCAAGAAGACGTACCTGGGGCTGGTCCACGGAGCTGTGGCGGCCACGACGGGACGGATCGAGGCGCCGATCGGGCGAGATCCACACCACCGAACCCGCATGGCGGTGACGCAGGACGGCCGAGCGGCGGTCACGGGCTACCGCGTCCGCGAGCGCCTCCCCGGATGGACGCTCCTGGAGCTGGACCTGATCACCGGCCGAACCCACCAGATCCGAGTCCACCTCGCGGCCATCGGGCATCCGCTGGCGGGCGACCCCGTATACGGCACAGGGACATCTCGTCGGGGTGCGCCTGGGCTCGGCCGTCTTTTCCTGCACAGCTGGCGGATCGAACTGCAGTCGCCGGACGACGGCCATCTGATCCGCGCAGAAGCCCCACTCCCCGCCGAGCTGGAGGCGGTGCTGGAGGGGTTGAGGTCCCAGGCAAGCGGCGGATCGACTGAAACGCCTGCGAGCCGTTTGCCGGAGGAAGAGCGCGAGGGCGAATCCGAGGCCTACCAACGGGAGGCGGCTCGCACCGCGGGGCGGCATCACAGATGAGCCGGCCTGGCTCCGACGGCGCGTTCATCGATGAGCCGAGACCCATGCTCGTCATCATCTCGGGACCGTCCGGGGTCGGAAAGGACACCATCATCGAGGCGCTGCAACGCCGTCGCCATCGGCCGCCGTATCACTACGTCGTGACCTGCACGACCCGAGCCCGCAGGCCCGGCGAGACAGACGGCGTCAGCTACAACTTCCTGACCGCGGAGGAGTTCCTGACCCTCCGGGACGCGGGCGAGCTGCTCGAGGCGAACCAGGTCCACGGCCATTGGTACGGCACGCCACGGGCCGGACTCCGCGACGCCCTGGCGAGAGGGCAGCACGCGATCCTGAAGATCGACGTCCAGGGCGCCAAGGTCGTCAAGGGCTGCGCACCCGATGCCCTGCTCATATTCGTGGTCCCGCCTTCGCTGGAGACTCTCTTCCAGCACCTCAAAGCCCGCCGGACCGAGTCGGCCGACGAGCTCGAGCTACGCCAGCGGAACGCGGCCATCGAGCTAGCTCGCGCGGACGACTACGACTACGTGGTCGTGAACGAAGAGGGCAACGTCGACCGGACGGCGAAGCGCATCGACGAGATCATCTCGCATGAGGAACGGCGCGGATCTCGGGGCCCAGTGACCGTCTGAGGAGAGAGATGGGCGCCTATCGCGGCGCGGTTGTTCGAGACCAAGCCTGATGGCCGAGGAGATCGAGGGCGGCGTCGAGCTGGAGGCGCTGGCCGGCGCGCTCCGGCCGGACCGCGGCGCGGCTGACTCGCAGGCGCCGGTCGAGGTGGCGGTGGACGCTCCGGGGGCCACGCGGACCTACGACTACACCGTGCCATCCCGACTGGTGCCGGTCGAATTCGGAGAGGCGGTGCTGGTCGAATTCGGCAGACGGCAGGCTCTCGGTATCGTGCTCGGACCGTCGACAGGACTCGAGGGCATCGAGCTCAAGCCGCTGCTGGCTCGGGTCCACGCCGACGGGCCTCTGCTGCCCCGGTTGACCCTGGATTTCGCGCGCTGGATCTCGGCGGAGTACATCGCTCCTCCGGCAGCCGTCGTGCGCTCGATGCTTCCGCCGGGAATGCTGGAGCGCCTCGAACTGGTGGCCGAGTGGGTGCCGCCGGGCTGGATCGACGGGACCGTCCCCGAGGATGGCGTTGGGCGTGCCGAAGCTGCGACCGCGCGCGCCGCGCCGGAACTCGGGCCCGCGGAGGCCGTGATCCGCGAAAGGCTCGCCGGCGGCCCGTTGCCGGTGAGGGACCTGGAAGGCGGGGAGGGGCGCGCTGAACTGCTGCGGACTCTCCGGGCGATGTCTTTGCGTGGCCTGATCAACCTGGAGTGGAGGTTGACCGCCGCCACGGCCGGTCCGCGGTTCGAGAGGTGGCTGTTGCCGACTGAGGAGGCGAGGCGAGTGGCCGCCGGTGGGGCAGGGGACTCGTCCCGCCTGGGGCCGAGGCAGCGGGCGCTCCTGGCAGACCTGGCGAACGCCGAGGCATCGGCGGCCGCGGACGGGGCGATCGGCCTCGCGGCCGCGGACGCGGCCAGGGTTCACGGTTCCGGCACGGTTGCGAGCCTCGTCCGGCGCGGCCTTGTAGTGGTCGACGTGCGCGAGAGGCCGCGTCGGCCTCTGGCGCGGCGGCGGGCCGGCCGGCGCGGAACGCGTCCCGAGGGTTCGGTCCTGACGCCTTCCCAGCAGGAGGCCCTCGCGGCGATCCTGGCCGCTGCCTCGCGGCGCGACCCAACCCCCATGCTCCTCGAAGGCGTGACCGGCTCGGGCAAGACCGCCGTCTACGCCGAGGCCATCGCCGAGGTGATATCGACCGGCCGGCCCGCCCTGGTCCTCGTGCCCGAGATCGCCCTGGCGATGCCGCTCGTCGATCGGCTGCGGGTGGAGCTGGAAGCCGAGCTGGCCATCCTGCACTCGGGTCTCGGCGCGGGCGAGCGAGCCGATGAATGGCGCCGTATCAAGGCCGGAGAGGTAGACGTGGTTGTTGGCACGCGGATCGCCTTGACCGCGCCACTAGCCGACGTGGGGCTGATCGTCGTCGACGAGGAACACGACGCGGCCTACAAGAGCGACCGCACGCCGCGCATTCAGGCCCGCGATGCCGCGCTGGCCCTGGGCCGCCTGTCCGGCGCGGCGGTCGTCCTGGGCAGCGCCACGCCCTCGGTCGAGAGCGTCGGCCACGCCCGCCAGGGCCGTTACCGCCTTGCCGTCCTTCCGGAGCGGCCCAGTGGCGCGCCGCCCCGTGTCGAGGTCGTGGACCTGCGGGCGGAGCTGGCCTCCGGCAACCGCGGCCTTCTGTCTGGCGCGCTCCGGACGGCTCTCGAGTCCCTGCCGGAGGGCGAGCGTGCAATCCTCGTCATCAACCGCCGGGGCACGGCGTCGGTGGTGGTTTGCCGCGATTGCGGGCACGTCCAGCGCTGCCCCGAGTGCGAACGCAGCCTGGTCTATCACCAGGCGGGCGTGACGCTGCGCTGCCACCACTGCGGGACGGCTACGCCGCTGGCGACGCGGTGCCCGGCCTGCCGTTCCCCGCGGATCCGGTACCTCGGCGGTGGAACCCAGCGCGTGGAAGAGGAGGTCCGGGCTGCGTTTCCCCATCTCCGGGTCGGCCGTCTGGATCGAGATGTCGCGGAGCGTAAGGGCGCCGTAGAGCAAGTCCTGGACGCGTTCGCCGAGGGCCGGCTGGATGTGCTTGTCGGCACGAGCCTGGTGGCGAAGGGCCTGGATATCCCGGAGGTCACTCTTGTTGGCGTCGTTTCCGCCGACATAGCCCTGAACCTTCCCGACGAGCGGGCCGCCGAGCGGACTTACCAGTTGCTGACGCAGGCGATCGGCCGCGCGGGACGTGGCGAACGGCCCGGCCTGGCGATCATCCAGACCTACCAGCCGGACCATCCGGCCATCAAGGCGGTGGCCTCGGGAGATACGTCGGCTTTCTACGACGCCGAGCTCGAGGTGCGGCGCCGCTTCGGTTCGCCGCCCTTCGGCCGCCTGGTCAAGCTGACCGTCGGTCTGCCGGACGCTAAGGCCGCCGAGCGGGAAGCGGCGGCGATGGCCGAGCGCCTGATCGCCGCCTCCTCGCTGCCGCGGAACGCTGCCGCCGGAGTCCGCGTCTCGGTTCTCGGTCCCGCGCCGGCATACATCGCCCGCCGCGCAGGCCGGTGGCGCTGGAACGTCGTACTCCGCGGCGACCGTCCGCTCGACCTGCTCGACCCTCCGCCGGGCGCCCCCTGGTCCATCGACGTGGACCCGGACTCGCTGCTCTAGGACTTGAGGCCGAAGCAAGAGCGAGCTGGGGCGTCCCTGCGGACTCGGGCCAGGCCGCACGGATAATGGGTTGGCGGGATGGATCCTTTCGGGGCGCCGAGCGGTCGCGGATCGACCCATCCAACGGTCGGAAGAATGGCCGCGACGGCAGGCTCGGTATACTCCGGGCCATGAGTGTCCGACCCATCGTCCTCTTAGGTGACCCGCGGCTTCGTCTGGTCGGCCAGCCCGTCGACAGCTTCGGCAAGTACCTTCACGAGCTGCTCGACGACCTGGCTGAGACCATGCGCAACGCTCCCGGCGTCGGCCTGGCCGCGCCGCAACTGGGCGAGGCCGTTCGCGCCTGTACGATCGAGGTCGAAGGCCGGCTCCACGAGCTGGTGAACCCGCGGATCGTTCGGGGGGACGGCGACGACCGCGACCTGGAGGGCTGCCTTTCGATCCCGGGTTATGTGGCGTACATCACCCGGCGCGAGAAGGTCTGGATCGTCGCTCAGAATCGCCACGGCCGCAAGATCAAGGCCGCGGGCTCGGGCACGCTGGGGCGGGCCTTCCAGCACGAGATCGATCACCTGGACGGCAAGCTCTACATCGACTACCTCGATTCGATGGACGAGCTGATCTCGACCGACGCGGGCGAGGAAGAAGAGGGATCGACGGAAGCCTCTCGCGTCGCCGTAGGGTGAGCGACGGGGCGGCGGCCGATGGGGCGAGTGCCGGATCGGCGTCGTCGCCTCAGGACCATCCCGCCGTCCGCGCGGTCTTCTTCGGAAGCGGCTCGTTCGCGGTCCCCATCCTCGACGCGCTGGTGGCGACCCCGGGCGTGTCGGTCGAAGCCGTTGTCTCGGCGCCGGATCGACCGGTCGGCCGAAAAGCGATCCTGACGCCGACTCCAGTGTCCGCGCGAGCCCGTGAGCTGGGCTTGCCGCTGTTGCAGCCCGCGCGAGTCCGTGCCGTCGACTCGGTGGCTGTGCTACTGGCGCTGGCGCCGGACGTCGCCGTCCTGGCCGACTACGGACAGCTGATTCCGCGCGTCCTGCTTGATCTTCCGCCTCGTGGCTTCCTCAATCTGCATCCCTCCGCGCTGCCGCGTCACCGGGGAGCGGCGCCGATCCCGGCCACGATCCTGGCGGGCGACGAGACCTCCGCGGTGACGCTCATCGTCGTGACCGAGGAGATGGACGGAGGCCCGATCGTGGCGACGGAGCCGCTGGAAGTGCGGCCGGACGACACGTCGGTCACGCTCGAAGAACGCGCGGCCGGCGTGGCGGCCCGGTTGCTGGCTCGGGCGCTGCCGGAGTGGCTTGCGGGGCGTTTGGCGGTGCGGCCGCAGCCCGCGGAGGGAGTGACGCTGACTCGGCCGTTGCGCCGCGAGGACGGGCTGCTGGATGCGCGACGATCCGCGGTCGAGCTGGAGCGGCAGGTTCGTGCGTACCAGCCCTGGCCCGGCAGCTTCTTCGAGACGCCCGCGGGCCGCCTGATCGTGTGGCTGGCGAGCGTCCTCCCGAACGAGCCCGGAGACGTACCCGGGATGCTGGCCGCTCGAGGGGATGGTTTGGCGTTGTCGACTGCAAGCGGCCGGCTGGTCCTGGACGAAGTTCAGCTTGCCGGAAAGCGTCGGATGAAGGGGGCCGAACTTCGACGAGGGTATCCGGGGCTGGTGGGTAAGTCCGCGGAGTAGGAGAGAGCCGTTTCCGCCATTTACGCCTGGTAGTTGTATTGGACGCGGACAGGCGTCGGCCCTCGGCCCTGGTCAAGTATCTGGTAGCTGTTATTGGCTAACAGACTGGGAGTGAAAGCCAGAAGTTAGCCATAGATGGCTACCGCTTGGCCGGATTGAGGCTGCCGACGGGTTGCTATTGCGCACAACACGCGTGGCGTGCGTATCTGACGGAAACGGCGGGCGGCCGGAGGGTCGCGTGCGGCAGGGCACGGGCTCGATGGTGGCATTGGCCCGGCGGCCGAGTGGGTCCGGCCCCGGTGGGGCCGGTCCGTCGGCCGAGTGCGGCCGGCCGGTGGTGGCATTGGCCCGGCGGCCGAGTGGGTCCGGCCCCGGTGGGGCCGGTCCGTCGGCCGGCGTCCGGGCCGACCTCAGCCGGCATGCGATAATCGCTACTCCGTGAGCCCCACCCGTGCCTCAGGCGAGGAGCCCGCCGTCGTGACTTCGCCCCCGTCCCGGCATGCCACCGATCCGCGCCCAGGGTTGAGTGGCCTGGACGAGGGCGTCCTCGAGGCCTGGTTCGCGTCGGAGGGCCAGCCCGCGTACCGTGCCCGTCAGATCAGGGACGCGGTCTGGAGGACGAACGCCCAGACTGCGGACGAGTTCACCACCCTCCCGGCGTCGCTTCGAGCCCGCGTCGACGAGGCTTTCCGGGTGGACACGATCGCGGCGGACGAAGTAACCGTCGCGGATCGTGGTCTGACGGAGAAGACGCTGCATCTGCTCTCGGACGGGGCCCTGGTCGAGTCGGTGCTCATGCACTACCCGGCGCGAGGGTTCGGGGCATCTGGTCGGGCGATGCATCGCGAGCGGCACACCCTCTGCATCTCCAGCCAGGCCGGCTGCGCCGTGGGATGCCCCTTCTGCGCTACCGGCGAACTCGGATTCGGCCGCGACCTCGAAACCGGCGAGATCCTGGACCAGGTTCGCCATGCGGCACGCCGGCTTGCGGCGGACCGGAGCGGCCGGCAGCTCACCAATGTCGTCTTCATGGGTATGGGCGAGCCGCTGCTCAACCTGGACCGCGTTCTGGAGGCGATCGCCGCCCTGTCGGACCCGCGACGCTTCGGCCTCGGGGCGCGACACGTCGTCGTTTCGACGTCCGGCGTCGTGCCGGGCATTCGCCGTCTCACGCAGCTTGGCCCCCAATTCACGCTGGCCGTCAGCCTTCACGCGGCTCGCGATCCCCTGCGAGACGTGCTCGTCCCGTTGAACCGCCGCTGGCCCGTGGCGGAGGTCGTGGCGGCGGCTCGAGACCATGCTCGCGTAACGGGCCGGCGCGTCAGCTACGAGTACGTGATGATTTCAGGTGTGAACGACACGAGCGCCGACGCGGACGCGTTGGCGATGCTGCTGCGGGGCGATCTGGCGCACGTCAACCTGATCCCGATGAACCCGGTCGCCCACACGCCCTGGCAGGCCAGCAGCGCGGAACGCGTGGCTGCGTTCGCCGCCCGCGTCCGGCGCGGCGGCGTCGGCGTCACGGTGCGCGCCAATCGAGGCCAGGACGCCGGCGCCGCGTGTGGCCAGCTGGCCGCCGCACGGGCGGGGGAGCCGCCCACTTCTGCCGTGGCACACCGCCGCGACATGATCCTCCGCCAGAGCGAGGCCGCGCTGCTGGGCGCCCGCAACTCGGAGATGCCGGCGGAGCTTCAGACCGCAGTCGCGGGCCCGGCCGCCGTCGTCGATCCGCGCCCTGGCTCGGGCCCGGCCAGCGGCTCAGGGGCGGCCACCGTCGCCGGCTCAGCCACCGATCGCGGAGCAACCCACTGATGGCAACCCGCAAGACCCTCGCCCGCAGGACTCTCGTCAGCGCCAGCATTCTCGACGCCGACCTCGCCGATCTCGAGAGCGAGTGCCGCAAGGCGCTGAGGGCGGGCTCGGATCGGATTCACCTCGACGTCATGGACGGTCACTTCGTCCCCAACATCACTTTCGGGCCCGGCCTCATAAAGCGGCTTCGGTGCGTCAGCAAGCGGCCTTTCGACGCCCACCTGATGATCTCCGAGCCAGGCCGCTACATGGACCAGTTCATCGACGCCGGATGCGATTCGATCACCTTCCACGTGGAGGTGGAGGAACCGATCGAGCCGACGCTCCTCAAGATTCGAAAGGCGGGCCGGCAGGCGGGACTGGCGCTCAAGCCCGGCACTCCGCTTTCGGCCCTGGAGCCCTACCGCGATCTGCTCGACATCGTCATGGTCATGACGGTCGAGCCCGGTTTCGGAGGCCAGACGTTCATGAAGGATGCGGCCCAGAAGATTCTGCCGGCCCATGGCTTCCTGGGCGACCGCGAGACCGGCCAGGTGCACGTAGACGGCGGAGTCAACCGCAAGTCCGCCGCACTGTGCGGCAGGTCCGGAGCGGAGGTCCTGGTCGTCGGCTCGACCCTGTGGAAGAAGGGAAGCGACATCGCCGGCGAGATCGCGCTGATCAAGAGCCTTGCCGACCAGGGCTACCGGACGGGCAAGAGCCAAAGCGACCGAGGAGAGCCCGCTTGAGACAAGACGCGGCGGCGGGCGGCGCCATCCCCGCGGGAGCTGCGCCTGCGGAAGCGGCCGGCGAGGTGTCGGGCGACGGTCTGCCTCACGCGCATCTGGGTCGGAGAAACGACCGGCTTCTCCTGCTCGCGGTCGCGGCGTACGCAGTCCTTCTGTCGATCCTGATGATCGCTCGCGGCATTTCGGTCACCCCGGACGTGGTGGTCGTCGGCTTCGGACTGGCGGCGTTGCTGCTGGGCCGCGGCAAGCTCTTCCTTCGCGACTGGATTCCTTTCCTGGCGCTCTTCTTCGCCTACGAGCTGATGCGCGGCTATGCCGACAAGTTCGGCCTCCCGATCCACGTCGGAGACATCGTCTGGCTGGAGCGGATCGTAGGGTTGGGCGGATTGCCGACGGTCTGGCTTCAGGGCCTCTTCCACAACGGCCCGCAGACCGCTTCCGACGGTCTTGCCACGCTATCGCTCATCTTCTACTTCCTGCACTTCCCTTTGCCGCTGGCCGTGGGGTTCCTGCTGTGGATCCATCAGCGGCGGATCTACTACGACTACGTCGGCGCGCTGATCGTGCTGTCCATGGCCGCATTCGTCACGTACCTGCTGCTGCCCGTCGCGCCCCCGTGGTGGGCCGAGCAGCACGGTTACGTGACCGGCGTGCTGCATCTCCGCGATACGGGCTTTCAGGGCCTCGCCAACTTCTTCGGATTCGGCAACTACTTCTACTCGTACACGAACCTCTACAACATCAGCTCCAACGACGTGGCGGCGTTTCCTTCGCTCCACGCCGCGTACCCGTTCCTGGCTTTCCTCTTTGCCCGGCGAGCCTTCCCCCGGGCGGCCTGGTTGATGCTGGCCTATACGATCTGCGTCTGGATCGCCATCGTGTACCTGGGCGAGCATTGGGTCGTCGACATCATCGGCGCGGTCGTCTACGCCCTGGCGGCCTACTTCGCGATCGTTCACGGTCCGCGATGGGCCCGGCGCTTCATGGAGCAGATAGCCGACGTGGAGATCGAAGCCGGAGTGGAGGCCGAGGACGAAGGGGATGCGGGCGCCTTGCGCAGGCTCGAACGCCGAGTGCGGTGGTCGCTGGTCGCGCAAGGGTTGGCGATTGCCGGAGTCGGCGCCCTCCTGGGGTACGGCATGAATGCGCTGGGCTGGCTCGGCGGTGCTCATAGCGCCCTCTACCTGATGCCGTGGCTCGGGATCCTGGGTGGCCTGTGGCGAGGGGCCGCCGGGCTCTTCAGCCGCTGACGGAGTACCGGAGATGCGGGCTCTACTGCAGCGCGTGACCAGGGCGCATGTTCGCGTGGACGGGCACTCGGTCGGTGAGATGGACCGCGGCCTGCTCGTGTTTCTGGGGGTTGCGCCGTCGGACGACGAATGGGTGGCATCTGGGATGGCGGCCAAGGTCGCCGGCCTGCGCGTCTTCGCAGATGCGGAGGGACTGACCAATCTCTCCCTCGCGGAGGTGGGCGGAGCGGCCCTGGTGGTGAGCCAGTTCACGCTCTATGGAGACGTGCGGCGCGGTCGGCGTCCCTCGTTCATCGGTGCGGCAGGCCCCGTTGTCGGCGAGCGCCTGTACGAGGTCTTCTGCGAAATCCTGGCATCTGCGGGCGTTCCCGTCCGACAGGGCCGTTTCGGCGCCGACATGGAGGTCGAGCTGGTGAACGATGGACCGTTCACGATCTGGCTGGACAGCGCCGAGCTCGGGATCGAACCGCACGCGTCGGAGTGAACCGCTCGCGAGCGTTGCGCCAATGGACGAGCCGCGGCGGGAACTGACCGACGCGGAGGTGGAGCGAGTGGTGAGGCAGCACGCGAAGATGACCACGACGGCTTGTCCGGGGTGCGGAGCCGTGGTGCCCGATGTCGACGGACCCGTCCACGCCTACGTTCCGAGCGCCCCCGGCTGTTGGGCGGCGTTCGGTGCTCTCCGAGCGGACGAGACGCTCCGGTTCCCCGGATCGGAGGCGAACAACCTTGCCGTTGACACTTACATGGCCCAGCACCCGGGCGACGGCATGGATCGGCGCGACCGCCAGTCCGTGTTCGTCCATCTCGTGAGCTTGTGCGCCGTCATCGAACGCGGGGCGTCACCGTCGCGCTCACCGGACCTGCTTCGAGCCGCACTCGTTCGCCACAGAGAGTTCTCGGTCCTCCTTCGGGCTCATGGTCCCGGAGCCCTTACCGTCCTCTCCGCCATGGACGCTGCGAGTCTCGGCGATCACGACGATCTGGTCCGCAGGTGGGCGGGCTCCGTCTGGGAGTCGTGGCGCGAGCATCACCCCACGATTAGGGCCGCCCTCGACGCGACATACTGAGGTCGGGGTCGCGCACACGGGGCGGCGTCATCCACCGGAAACACAATCGGCGCCGAGCGGGTGCTCGACGCCGAGGAAGAGACTGGGAGATGTGGGACCGGCGAGGCGCTAGCGGGCTCCTCGCGACATGGTGCGCTGGCAGCGGGTGCACACGAGCGTGTTCACCGTCTTGCCGTTCTGCTGGATCGTCGCCTGCTGAAGGTTAGGGCGGAAGCGGCGATGCGCGCGGACCCGGTTCATTCCGGACGACTGCGCGTTGAAGCCATCCATTGAGACCTTCCCGCAGATGGCGCAGGAGCGTGCCATTAGGTCCTCTCGAATACTTGCTCGGAAGGCACGGTCCCGTCCGGGACCGACCGGGGCGGTATGATAGCACACCGTTTGCGCCGCTCTGGCTGGAGGTCGTGTAGCACATGCCCGAGCGTTCGGTGGCCGGCAGATCGATCGTCACGCGCCGTGCCATCGTCGACATCGTGCGGATCGCCGTACAGGGTAGCTACGGCGTGACGGGCTTCAGCGACCCCTCTTTCGGTCGTCGATTGCTGCGCTGGATCGGGTTGGATCGGCCCGGCATTCGTCTGACCACCGCCGGGGGGATCAAGCTGGACGTCTTCATCACGGTCTCGTTCGGGGTGCCCGTCGCCGAGGTCGCCCGGCAGGTCGACTCGGCCGTGCGCTACTCGCTGCGCCAGTACGTGGGCGCCGAGGTGGCATCGTTGTCGATCCATGTCGATGGACTCCGCTACCAGCCGAGCGCAGTACAGCGGGCCGAAGCGATCGAGCGGGCGGAGACGATCGAGCTTTCGGGCGTATCGCCCGAGCAGCCACCGGTGGGGACGGACGATCGCGAACCGGCCGCTTCTACGGCCAAGGGGGCAAGGGCGACGAGGAAACGCAAGACGACATGACCACGCGAGTCAACCGATGACGCGCCGATCGGGGGATGGAGCGGGGTTGCTGGGCGCCTTTCGCAATGCCGTCGACAACCTGGAGCAGCATGTCGAGGAAGTGAACGCGCTAAATGTCTTCCCCGTGCCGGACGGCGACACGGGCAGCAACATGCTGGCGACGGTCCAGGCGGCGCTCGCTCAGGCCGAGGGCCTGCCAGATCCAACCGCGGATCAAGTCGCGCAGGCGCTCAGCTACGGGGCGCTGATGGGGGCGCGGGGCAACTCCGGGGTGATCGCTTCGCAGATCTTCCGAGGCATGGCCGAGGCGCTGGGCGGCAAACACCGTTTCAACGGCCCGGACCTGGCCTACGCCCTGACGCAGGGAACCGCCACGGCGTACAAGGCCGTCGGCAAGCCGGTGGAGGGCACGATCCTCACGGTCATCCGGGAGGCCGCGGCCGCGGCGGTGGTTGCGGCCGAGGAGGACGGCGACGTCGAGGACGTGCTGACCGCGGCTGTCGAAGCCGCGCGCGAGGCGGTCGCGAAGACGCCCTCGTTGCTGCCGGTCCTGCGCGACGCCGGGGTCGTCGATGCGGGCGGGGAAGGACTTTACCGGCTGATGCAGGGCACGCTGCAGTACCTCGTATCCCGCGCTTCCCCCCGCGTCCATGCCGCGGCGCCGGTTGGGCCGGGAGCGTCGGCGCTCGTGGCCGATGCCGGCGAGGTGTTCGGTTACGAAACGATGTTCTTGCTGCAGGCCGGAGCCGCACCGCTGGACGTGGATCGGCTCCGGGCGGCACTCGAGGCTCTGGGGGAGTCCGTGCTGGTGGCGGGCGACTCTCGCCGGGTCAAGGTCCACGTCCACAACGACCGACCGGACAGGGTGATCGCCCTGGGGATGTCGATGGGCGCGCTCACACAGATCACCGTCGAGAACCTCGATTCGCAATCGCAGGAAGTTCGCGAGAAGAAGGCGGCCGGCGCCGGCGCACGCAACGATGCCCGCGCTCGCGGGCCGCACATTGAAGGCAGGCCTCACGTCGATCCCGAGACGTTCGGCGCGGAAGTTGACCTTGCGGGCCAGGGTGGCGGCCGAGACGGCTCGAACGGCTCGCCCGGTCGCGGCTCGAACGGCTCGTCGGTCGTTGCGTCGGGCCCGCGCGAGTTGGCCGCCCTGGCAGTGGTCGCGGTGGCGTCCGGCGAGGGGCTGTCGCGGATCTTCAACTCGTACGGGGTCGCGGCGGTTGTCCACGGCGGGCAGGCCAGCAACCCATCGACCGGCGAACTCCTGGACGCGGTCGAGAGGATCGATGCCGAAGAGGTATTGCTGCTGCCCAATAACCCGAACGTCGTTCTTGCCGCGCGTCAGGCCAGCGAAATGACGACGCGCCGCGTGCGAGTCGTGCCAACCCGGAATGCGGCCGAAGGGTTCGCGGCGTTGCTGGCCCTGGATGCTTCGCGCGACGCCACGGCCAACGCGGAGGTGATGACCCTCGCGGGACGGGCGATCCAGACGCTCCAGGTAACCGAGGCGGTCCGCGACGCGGCCATCGGCGGGCGCAAAGTCCGCAAGGGTCAGACGATCGTTCTCGACCCCGACGACGGACTGCTCGCCGTCAACAGCGACCGGATGAAGGCCATTCTGGCGGCTCTCGAGGCCCTCGAACCTGGTTTCGAGCTGGTTACGCTGTACTACGGTGCCGGCGCGGACCTGGCCGAGGCCGAGGCCGTGGCCCGTCGAGTGGGGGAGTGGCGCTCGAGCGTGGAGGTGGAGGTCATCCACGGCGGGCAGCCCCATTACCGGTATCTCATCGCGGCCGAGTAGCGGGATGGTCGGACGAGGATCCGGGCGGGGGACGAAGACTCGTGGAACAGCCGTGGCTCATGTTCGCGGCCCGGTCGGCCCCGATACCCCGATCGGGATGAGCGGACTCGCCGGGGCTACCGTTCTGAGACGGGTCGGCCCTCGTCTTGGGATCCACACGGTCCGCGATCTGCTCTTCCATCTGCCCCGTCGCTACGACGATCTGCGCGAGCTGAGCAGCGCCCGAGAGCTGGACTCGATCGCGGACGGCGCCGCCGCGAGTGCCCGGCTCCAGGTGCGTGGCGTTCGAAAGGAGCAGACGTTCCGCAGGCGAGTCGAGCGCACTACGGCCTATCTCGGCGACGACACGGGCGAGGTGGAGGCGACCTGGTTCGGGCGCCGGTACATCGACAAGCGCCTGCGCGAGGGGCAGTGGATCGTGATCAGCGGCAAGCTGAGGCGGCGCGGGTTTCTCACCACCTTCGATAATCCCGACTTCCAGCTCGACGACGGGTCGGCTCTGCTTCACGCGGGCCGGATCGTGCCTGTGTACCGCCTGACGGCCGGATTGACGGCGGTCACGTTGCGGCGGGCCATACGCCAGGCACTCGACACGGTTGGGGCGGAATACAGGGAATACCTGCCGCCGGAGGCCGCCGCCGGTGCCACGCCCGCCGCCCGCGCCACCGCCGCGGGTGTCGTCGCGGGACCCATGCCGATTGCCGCCGCTCTGGAGAACGCCCACTATCCCGACAGTTTCGATCTGCGTGACGCCGCCCTGCGCAGGCTCGGATTCGACGAGCTTCTGGCCCTGCAGGTCGGGATGGTGGCTCGAGATCGGCAGCGCCGCCGCGCCGTCGGCGAGCCGATCGATGTTCCGCCCTCGAGGCTCCGCCAGGCGATCGGCATCGTGGAGACGGCCCTGACCGAGCAGATACGGGCTCGGACCGGAGCGGAGGAAGACGCCCGGCTGACGCCCGACCAGGCCGCAGCGGTGACGGCCATCGCCACGGACCTCGGCCAGGCGCGGCCGATGATGCGACTCCTCCAGGGCGACGTCGGTTCCGGCAAGACCGCGGTCGCGGCCCTGGCGCTCGTCTTCGTCGCGGACGCCGGCCATCAGGGCGCGCTCCTGGCGCCGACGGATCTGCTGGCGCGTCAGCACGCCGTGGCCCTGCGACGGCTCGTCGAGCCACTCGGCCACGGAGTCACGCTGCTGACGGGCTCGTTGCCGGCCAACGAGCGTCGCGTCGCCCTCGATCAGCTCGCCGCACCCACTCCCGGCGACGGTCTGCTGGCCTTCACGAGCGGCCGGATCGTCGTGGGGACACACGCTCTGGTCCAGGAGGCGGTCCATTTCGCGGACCTGAGCCTCGCCGTCGTCGACGAACAGCATCGCTTCGGGGTCACCCAACGAGAGGCTCTGGGCGCGAAGGGCCGCTCGCCGCACGTGCTGCTGATGACGGCGACGCCGATTCCCCGGACGCTGGGCCAGATACTGCTCGCCGATCTGGACGTGTCCGATCTCAGGTCTCTTCCCGCCGGACGGCAGCGCATCCTGACCGGCGTCCGCCGCACCGAGGACCTGGTCGGAGTGGCCGGGGATCCGAGCCGAGGTGCCTACCCCCTGATCGTCCGCGAAGTTCGAGCCGGGCATCGAGTCTTCGTCGTTGTCCCGCTCGTCGAGGAAGACGAGGAGACTGCCGCGCGCTCCGCCGACGAAGTGGCCGCGGCCCTGCCGGCCCAGCTTGCCGACGCCGCGGCACGAGCCGGGTTGCCCGCGGAGCCGGCCGTTCGCGTGGGAGTCGTGCACGGTCAGATGAAGGCGGCCCAGCGCGACGCCACGATGGACTTGTTCCGCCGGGGCGAGCTGGACGTTCTGGTCGGCACGACCGTCCTCGAGGTGGGCGTCGACGTGCCGGAGGCCACCGTCATGCTGATCCTGGACGCCGATCGGTTCGGCCTGGCTCAGCTCCACCAGCTTCGCGGCCGCGTGGGAAGGGGAGAGGAGCAGGCGTACTGCATCCTCGTCTCCGATTCCGACGACGAGACCGCGAAGGCCAGAATGACGGCTCTGGCCACGCATACGGACGGTTTCGAGCTGGCCGAACTGGACCTCGAGCTGCGCCGCGAAGGCGAGCTACTCGGACTCAGCCAGAGCGGCCTGCCGACCCTCCGCATCGCGTCCCTTCGAAACAAAGAGGATCGGGAGCTGGCAGCCACCGCGCGGGACGCGGCCGAGAAGCTCGTGGACGAAGACGGGATGCTGCTACCGGGGAATGAGGCTCTGGCGGATGAGTTGCAGCGCGGCTGGCTGGCTCGAGTGGGCGCGGGCGAGGTGCTGGCCGACGTCGCCGGCTCGGAGACCGCCACGGCCGACTCGGAGGCCGCCGCGCCCGACGCACCAAACGTGCCCGACGACGCGGACGTGCCATGAGCGACGCAGGCAGGGTCATCGCCGGTTCCGCCAGGGGCACGCGCCTTACCGCGCCCGGGGAGGGGACTCGTCCGTTCGGCGACCGCGTCAAGCAGACGTTGTTCGCCATCCTGGAGCCACATCTCGCCGGCGCCAATGTCCTGGATCTCTTCGCCGGTTCCGGAGCAGGTGGAATCGAAGCGCTCTCTCGCGGCGCGGCCCGGGCCGTCTTCGTGGAGAGAGATGGCGCAGCCGGTCGCGTGATCGTCGAGAACCTGGCCAGGGCCCACCTGTCCGAGGGCGGCAGCGTCGTGCGCATCGACGCCCTCAAGTACCTGAAGGAGCGAGCGCCCTCGGACGGCCCGTTCGACGTCGTCCTGATCGATCCGCCGTACGCCGAGCCGCAACTCCTGGAGGCGGCTCTGGCTGTTCTCGGGGCCGAGGAGCCGGCACTCCTGCACCCGCTGGCGTGGGTCGCAGCCAAGCACTTCTGGCGCACGCCTCCACCTCAGGCTTCCGGACTGCTAGCATCCGTGAGAACCCGGCGCTTCGGGGAGACCGCTCTGGCGTTCTACCGCCAGGCGGGCCCGTCGCTTACCGATCCGCCACCACGGCCTGAGGAGGCAGCCAGGTGAAGATCGCCGTCTACCCGGGCTCGTTCGATCCCATAACGTACGGGCACCTCGACGTTGTGGCACGAGCCGCCGCGGTCTTCGATCGCGTCGTTTTGGCCGTCCTGGTGAACCCGCACAAATCGGTCCCCATCTTCGAGACCGACCTCCGCCTGACCGTCATACGGGAGGCTGTCGCCGAGTGCTGTGCGCCGGAGGTGAGTTCTCGCATCGACGTGGAATTGTTCGACGGCCTCACGGTCGACTTCTGCCGCCACCGCCAGGCCACGTTCGTGGTCCGCGGATTGCGGGCCGTCTCCGATTTCGAATCGGAGCTGCAGATGGCCCATACCAACCGAAAGCTGGCCCCGGAGGTCGACACCGTCTTCTTCATGACCTCGCTCGAGCACAGCTATCTCAGCTCGACTCTGGTCAAGGAGATCGCCGACTTCGGGGGCGACGTGACCCAGATGGTGCCCCCAGCCGTTACCAGGCGCCTGTCCGGTGGAGGCCGGAGTCTATAATCGAACGTACCGGCAGCTCGCGCGACCTGCCCAAGGAGGGCCCGTCCGATAGACATCATCGTCTTGATCGAGCGACTAGAGGGGCTCGTGGCGAACGGCAGGAGAGTCCCATTCGGGAGCAGCGTGCTCATCAATCAGGCCGAGGCGCTCGAATGGATCGACCAGCTGCGGGTGACAATCCCCGAAGAGGTCAAGTCCGCCCGCCGCGTCAACAAGGAAGTCGAGAGGCTGCTCGAGCAGGCGCGTGAGGAGGCCGAACAGATCCTGGCCCGGGCCCAGGAACAGGCCACCTACCTGATCGAAGAGCGTGAGCTGACCCGCCAGGCCGAAGAGTTGGGCCATGAGATCGTGCGCCAGGCCGAGCTTGAGGCGGCGGCGATCCGCCGGGGCGCCGATGACTACGCGTCGGAGGTCCTGCTGGGGCTCGAGACGGACGTGATGCGGACCTTGAAGACCATCCAGCGTGGCCTGGAGTTACTGGAGGATCGGCGTGCCGTCGAAGTGGAACCGACCCCCGACGAAGGCCAGGAGGAACCCGGCGAGTACGACGAAGCAGGCGAGGAAGAGCCCGTCAGCAGCTGAGGCGCTCACCTTCAACGTGGCCGGGCTCCTGGCCGAGCCGCTCGGCACGATCCGCAACCTCCAGGTCTCGGGGCCGCAACTGGACTTGGGCCCGGACCTTCGGCAGACCAGGGGAGTCGAAGGTGAGGTCCGCCTCACCAGGACGAACCGCGGCCTCCTTGTCCGCGGCCGGCTCTCGACCGCCATCCACCAGGTTTGCAGTCGCTGCCTTCGGGATCTCGAGTGGCCCGTCGAGATCGAGATCGACGAGGAAGCGCTGCCGGTCATAGATCTCGCGAGCGGTCTTCCGGCCGACACCGCAGCCGAGCCCGACGACCTTCGTCTGAACGATCACCACGAGCTCGAGCTGGAAGGTGAAGTCGGTGACGCGATTCGGCTGGCCGAGCCGATCGCGCCGCTATGTCGAGAAGACTGCCCCGGGCTGTGCGTCGTCTGCGGGCAGGAGCTCGCCGGCGGGCCGCACGATCACGCCGACGCCGAGATCGATCCGCGCCTGGAGGTTTTGCGCGATTTCGCAATGGATTCGGACGAAGGTTAGTTCGGCGCCGCTGCGCCCTCACCGGAGATCGGCTGCGTCCCGACCGTGATCACCGCGACCAGGCTGCCGTTGTTGCGGAGCCGCGAGACGTTGTTGCCGCCGGAGTTCGCGACCTCGGCCCGAAGCTGCGCGACGCTGGCTTGCCCCGGCCCGACCTCACGGTCCGCGGTCCTGCCTTTGCCACTTTCTTCGATGCCTGGATCGGGGCCGTCGCCACGGTCTTGTCCGATCTCGCGCAGTAGCGTCGCGCGCGAAAGGCCGTACCACGGTGATCGCGTGCAAGCGATGACAGCGGCCCCAGGAACCGCTACACTCCCGCCTCGGTCCCCTCGCGCAGGGTATGATTCGTTGCACCCCGTCACGGATCGGATGTCGCGCCACGGCGCTCTCCCGGCCCGGCCATCAGGCCACGCGCGGGAGCGATAAGGAGTAACCACACCAATGGGTGTTCCCAAGAGGCGAGTCTCGCACGCCCGACAGGGCGATCGACGCGCTCACCTGGCCATTTCCGTGCCTCACCTGGAGCCGTGCCCGCGCTGCCACCAGCCCAAGCTGACGCACCACGCCTGCAAGGAATGCGGATACTACGCCGGCCGGCCTACCCTCGAGATCAAGCAGGAAAAGCCGCAGCAGACGGCCTGAGGCTGTGGATCTGACCACGGTCCGCACGGTCGATGGCGGAGCCGTCCGAGTCGCCGTAGATGCTATGGGCGGCGACCACGCGCCCCTCGAGATAGTCCGAGGGACGCTGTCGTGGGCTCGTGCGCACCCGACCGACACGATCCTTCTTGTCGGCATTCCGGAGCGCATCGAGGAGGCCGCAGGCGGCCCGATCCCGACGAACGTCGAGATCGTTCCGGCGAGTCAGGTCGTGGAGATGGATGAATCTCCGGCCATCGCCTTCAAGACGAAGAAGGACTCCTCGATCATGGTCGCCATGGACCTGATCAAGCAGGGGCGAGCGGACGCGCTGGTGACGGCCGGTCATTCCGGCGCGGGCATGGCGGCCGCGGTTCTGCGGCTGGGCCGTTTGCCCGGGGTCGACAGGCCGGCCCTGGCGGTCCAGATGGTTACCGAGACCGGACCGTTCGTCCTGCTCGACATTGGCGCCAACATGGACTCGACCGGTCAGAACCTGTACCAGTTCGCTCACATGGGCTCGCTTTACGCGGAGCGCGTCCTGGGCGTTCCGAAGCCCCGCGTCGGCTTGCTCTCGATCGGCGAGGAGAAGGGCAAGGGCGACCTCGCCATCCAGCAGGCGACGCAGATGCTCGACAACGACGGGAGCCTCAATTTCGTCGGCAACGTCGAGGGTCGGGATCTCGTCAAGCACATGGCGGACGTCGCCGTGTGCGACGCCGTGGTCGGCAACGTCACGATGAAGTTCTTCGAGGGCCTGGCCGGTTTCATCTTCGACCTGTGGCGGCGGGAATTCCAGCGTGGCGTTCGGGGCAAGATCGGATACCTCTTCATGCGCCCCGCGGTCGGCCGCATCCGGAACCTGTTCGACTACGAGAAGTTGGGCGCCTCGCCGTTGCTCGGCGTGAAGGGAATGGTTCTGATCACTCATGGCTCGGCCAAGCGGCGCATGATCGAGTTTGCAGTGGAGGCCGGAGCGACGGCGGCGCGGGCGCACGTACCCGACTTGATCGCCGACGCTCTGGGCGCCGCAGCAGGGCGAAAGCACGCCCAGGCTGAAGCGGACTAAGGCTGAAGCGGACCTAGACGGAGGCGCGCGATGGACGGTCGAAGCTCCCGCGGGGCGACTCGCGCGGGATCGGCGGATCCGCTGACGGTGAGCCACTCCGTCATCGTAGAGATGGTCAGGGTGGCGGCACTGGAGGTGCCGGGCGTCCTGAAAGTCGGCCACGGCGGGCCACTGGCCTGGCTGGCCGGCTCACCCGTCAGGGCACGCCTCGTAGACGGCAAGGTTTCCGTCCGCGTTTGGGTCCTGGCCCGGCCGGGCCACGCATTGCGTCCGCTCGCGGCGCAGGTTCGCCGGGCAGTCGGGGCGACTATCGAGCGCCTGCTGGACCTGGAGCCGGGAGAGGTGACCGTCGTCGTGGATGGAGTGGAAGGCCTGGGCGCATGACCCCGGCCCCGAAGGGCGAGGGCCGCGTGCCCTCAGGCCCGCGCCGCGTGCCGTCAGGCTCGCGCCGCGTGCCGTCAGGCTCGCGCCGCGACAGAGGGACGACCGATGAGGTCAACTCCCACCGCCTGGCTCGGCGACTTGCCCTGGCCTCTCTCTTCGAGGCTGAGTTCGGGCAGCGCACCGCAGCGGCGGTCCTGGAGCGTCATCTGGCCGAGAGTGCCGCCGACGACGTCACAGCGGAGTTCGCCCGAGCCCTGGTCGAAGGCGTGGTGGGCGACCGCGACAGCATCGACGCTCTGATAGAGCGGCTGGCCCCGCAATACCCCGTCGTCCAGCTGGCCAGAATGGATCGAACTCTGCTACGTAGCGGCATCGGCGAGGTGCTACACTCCGGCACGCCGTCCCGGGTGGCGATTGCCGAATGGGTCGAGTTGGCTCGTACCTACAGTGGCGAGCCGACGCGGCGCTTGGTCAACGGCGTACTCGGGAGGATGACTCGCGACTCCGTCGCCGGTGCGCGCCGCGCCCCGGAGCCGGGGCCGCATTGACCGTCAATCAGCAGCCAAGGTACCCCGAGGAGGGCGTCAGTGGCCACAACCTACGAGCGACTCAAGAAGATCGTCGTCGAGCAGCTCGGCGTCGACGAGGACGAGGTCAAGCCGGAAGCCTCGTTCGTTGACGACCTGAACGCGGATTCCCTGGATCTCGTCGAGTTGATCATGAGCCTCGAGGAAGAGTTCGGGACCGAGATCTCCGACGAAGATGCCGAGAAGATCCGGACCGTCCAGGACGCCGCCGACTACATCGACGAGCACGCGTCCTAGTCGCTCGACTGATGCGCCCCGCGGCCGCTCTTGCTGAGCGGCTGGGGCTCCCGGTCCGTGACCTCGGCCTGCTACAGCAGGCGCTGATTCACAGCAGTTATCTGCAC
The DNA here is from genome assembly GCA_963814125.1 of uncultured Chloroflexia bacterium. Classification (GTDB taxonomy): domain Bacteria; phylum Chloroflexota; class Limnocylindria; order Limnocylindrales; family CSP1-4; genus Fen-1039. The sequence continues at coordinate 380,261 of CAWFBR010000010.1, read as the reverse complement.
GAGCATCGGGACCTGGCCGCCGGCCACAACGAGCGCCTTGAGTTTCTTGGCGACTCGGTTGTGAGTCTGGCCATTTCGGACGTCCTCTATCGCCGCCATCGCGACGACGACGAGGGGGTTCTCAGCGCTCGGCGAGCTTCGATCGTCAGCACCGCCGGCCTCGCCCGTCTGGCAGGCCGTATCGGTCTGGGTGACTATCTGCTGCTCGGTGAGGGCGAGTCCCAGCGCGGTGGCCGGCTCCGGCCCACCCTGCTGGCGTCGGCCTTCGAGGCTCTCGTCGGCGCCATATACCTCGACCTTGGGTACGACGCCGCCAGCGACTTCGTGACTGCCCTCGCCGACCCCGAGATAACCAGCGATCGCCCTCTCGGGGCGCTGAAGAGCCCGAAGAGCCGGCTGCAGGAATATACCCAGCGCCTCTCCGGAGAGCGTCCCCAATACCGCCTCCTGGACGCGGTCGGGCCCGACCACGACAAAGTGTTCAGGATTGAAGTCGCCGTCGGCGGGCGCATCATCGGCATGGGCCAGGGCCACTCCCGGCGAGTGGCCGAGACGGAGGCGGCGGCGCGGGGTATAGAGACGCTCAGATCGCAGTCGGGTCGTCTCGCCGAAGGCGAGGAGGGGGCGCCCGAGCTGGCAGAGTTCGGTGTATCCGATGCCGGCTTCGAGGACGATTTGAACCATCGCTGGGAGGCCGCCGCGGATGCGCGACGCGAGCCCGACCCCTGGATCGAACTGGAAGTCGACCTGCTCGATATCGACTCCGGCGCGGGTCCGGGCAAGAAGACCGCCCGACCCAAGGATCCGCAAGGCTCACCCGAAGGCCCGAAGTCGTGATCCTCTCCCTCCACAGGCGGCGGGGATGCTCCAGGAGTGACGGCCCGGGCTGCCGCCGGCGCCCATGACAGCGCCCGCCCGCCTCCTGGCCCTGAGATTGCAGGGCTTCAAGTCGTTCGGGGAACGGACTCTGGTCGAGTTCGGTCCCGGGATCAGTGCCGTGGTGGGCCCAAACGGAGCGGGCAAGAGCAATCTGGCCGACGCGCTCCGCTGGGCTCTCGGGGAACAGGGTCGTGCCCTGCGCCTGCGCAAGTCCGAGGACGTCATCTTCGCCGGGTCCGAGAAGCGCTCCGGAGTCGGCATGGCGGACGTGACTTTGGTTTTCGGCAACTCCGACAGGCTGCTGCCGGTCGACTTCGAGACGGTGGAGCTTGGGCGCCGCCTGTTTCGCTCGGGCGAGAACGATTACCTGCTGAACCGCCAGCGCGTCCGGCTCAAAGACCTCGTCGATTTGCTGGACTCGGCTCACCTGGCCGACAACGCGTTCCTCTTCATCGGCCAGGGCATGGTTGACCAGGCGCTGGCGCTCCGGCCCGAGGAGAGGCGCCCCCTCTTCGAGGAAGTGGCCGGTGTCCGTCGCCATGAACGGCGCAAGTCCAGGGCAGAGGAGCAGCTGGTCGAGGCCGAGGCGAACCTGGCCCGGGTCGAGGACGTTCTGGCGGAGTTGCGGCCGCAGGCGAGGCGCCTGGGCGCGCAGGCCGAGCAGCATGCCTCCCGGCAGACCGCCGGTCGCGAGTACGGCCGCGCGATCATCGCTGTGGCGAGGTCTCGCTGGTATCAGGCGTCGGCAAGCGCTCGGGAGGCCGGCCACCAGCTGGGATCGTGGCGTTCTCAGATCGACTCCGCCCTGGCTGCGCTCCGGGAGGCGGAAGAACGGGCTGCGGGAGTGGCCCGCGAGTTGGCCTTCGGGTCGGAGACGGAAGTCGAGCGGCGGACGGCGCACGAGGCCGCCAGGGCCGCGCTCACGGAGTTGCAGCTTCGCGACGCCCGTGCAGTCAGCGACGTCGGTGCGGCGAAGCGCGACCGGCAGCGGCTCGAGGCAGAGCTGGCCGGCGCGGAAGCGAACGTGGCACTTGCGCAACGCGAGCTTGCGGCGCCGACCCCGGCGCGCGACCTGACGCTCTCCGCGGCGGTCGCCGAGGCGGAAAGATCGCTCGCAGAAGCGCTGGGGGAGCTCGGAGCGATGCGCGCCGCCCGGCAGGCCGAAGGCGAGGCGCTCGCAGCGCTTCGGCGCGTCGAGGCGGCTCGAACAGCCGAACTGGAGACTTCTCGTCGGAGACTCGCGGACGTCGAGAGACAGGCCGCGGACGAGCGAGCCCAGGCCGACGAGCTGGCTCGCCGGCTTGCGGAGGCGGACGCGGCATGCACCAGGCCGAAGGCGGCGCTGGCCGAGGCAATCGAAGAGGAGAAGGCGGCCGTGACGGCCCGAGAGGCGGCCCGGGCGGAGTTGGACGGACTGGAGGGCGCCCGCCAGGCAGCCGCCGAACGTGCCGCGGCAACGTCCACCAGAGCAGCCGGACTGCGCGGCCGGCTCGACGCCGCGAAGGCCCGGCTCGCGGAAGACGAGGCGCGTGGCATCGCCAAGGCCGCCCGTAAAGTCGGTGGCAAGCCGCTGGCGGACGGGTTGGAGGTGGAGGCGGGATTCCGCGTGGCCGTCGAGGCGGCCCTCGGTGAGGCAATGCGCGGGTACGTTGTCGGACGGGACGCCGTACCCGGTCTGGACGACCAGCGTGGAGTGCTGGTGCTCGCGGCGGAGACGCCGGTCGCCGAGAGTCGCCGCGGATCTCGGGTGGACGTACGCGACAGCAAGAAGGAGGCGGGCGAGGCCGTGATTGCCGCCGCTGCGGCACATGGTGGCGGGCGGCTCGTCGAGGCGATCCGGGTGGATCCTGGCGGTACGGCGACCAGGCTGCTCGCTCGCGGCGTATGGGTCCCCGACATCACGGCGGCCCTGGTGGTGCAACGGACTCTGCCGGCCGGTTGGATCGTCGTGGCTCGCGACGGGACCGTTGTGACGTCCCTCGGGGTCGTGACGGTCGGCCGCTCCGAGTCACTCCTGGAGCGGCGAGCCGAGAGCGACCGGCTGGGCGAGGAACTTGCTCGGGTGGAGTCGGACGCGGCGCGGGCCGGAACGGAGGCGGCGAGGGCCACAGAAGCCGTCGCCAAGGCGAGGGTCGCGCTCGACGCGGCGCGCGAGGCGGAGCGCCGAGCGGGGTCGAGCCGTCGCGAAGCCGAGGAAGCCGAACGGAAGGCCACACGGGCGCTGGAAGGAGTGACCAGAGAGGCTGCCTGGCGCGAGGCGCAGGCCGTCCGTGCCTCGGCCGACCGAGATCGGTTGGGCGAGGCGGTTCGTCAGGCTTCCGGTCACGCTGAGGCTTCGGCCGAAGTCACCGCCACTGCCGCGGCCATCGATACGGTCGGGGTCGCTTCCAGCGAAGTTCCCCGGCCGGCTGCGGACGACGACCGTGCGAACGCCCTGAGGGAATGGGAGGCTCGAGCGGCCTCGCTGCGAGCCCGACGAGACCAGCTGGCCGCCGAGGAGGCCGCGCACGAGGCCGATCGTCGCGAAGTCGAGGCCCGGCGCGCCAGGGCGTCGGCGGCCGCCAGTCTGAACCAGGACCGAATTGCCGGTCTCGAACGCCAGACGGCCGAGCTTGCAGCACGGGAGCGGCAGATTGGCTCAGAGCGCGAACGCCTCGGCGAGGAGCTGGCCGCGGCGGCCAGCCGCGAGGCAGCGGTGCGGGTCGAGCTGGAGGAGCTTCGGGCGGCCGCCTCTGCCGCGCGGGCCAGATTGGCCGAAGCCGAGGCAGCGGCCTCCCAGTCACGGGAACGGCTACGCATTTGCCAGGATGGAATGCGATCCGCCGAGGTTTCCGAGCTCGAGGCTCGCCTGGCGCTCGATTCGATCCGGGAGCAGGTCCTCCTTGAGCTGGCTGGTCTGGGCGGTCTCGGGCTCCGCCTGCTGGCCGGCGAGACTGATGGGGATGGTGATCGGGTGGACGCCGCGGAGCGGCCCGCCGGGGACCGGCCCATCGCGGATGACGCCGAGACCGCCGAAGATCCGGAGACGATCGCGACCGACTCACTCGAGACCGCGCTTACGGACGCCGCGGCTCGCTGGTCCGCGGGATCGCCGGTGGAACCGCCGGGTCCGGCGAAGCTCGCCACCCTCCGCAGGCGCTTCCACGAGCTGGGGGCCCCGAACCCGTTTGCCGCCGAGGAGTACCAGGCCGTCAGGACGCGATTGGACGGCCTGGAGGCCCAACGATCGGACCTGACGCTCGCCATCTCCAAGACGCGGGCCCTGATCGAGCAACTCAACGCGATGATCGCCGAGCAGTTTCGGTCCACGTTCGCGGCTCTCGAGACGGCCTTCGGCGCCCGCTTCCGCCAGCTCTTCGGAGGTGGCTATGCGCGCCTCAGCCTGACCGAGCCGGAGGACCTGGCGGCCACAGGTATCGAGATCGTGGCGCGCCCGCCCGGCAAGAAGGCGCAGCCGCTGAGCATGCTCTCGGGCGGAGAGCGCGCCCTCACGGCCGTGGCCCTGCTGTTCGCCATGCTCGAGGTCCACCCGGTGCCGTTCTGCGTTCTCGACGAAGTGGACGCGGCCCTGGACGAGGCTAACATCGGCCGTTTCGCGGAAGCCCTGCGCGGCCTGGCGGCCGAGACGCAGATCATCGTCATCACGCACAATCGAGGGACGATCGAGACCGCCGACGCGCTGTACGGTGTGACCGTCGGCGACGACGCTGTGAGCCGAGTGATCAGCCTGCGCCTGGAGGAGGCCCGCGAGATGGCCGACAGGGTGACCAGAGAGAACGCCGCGACTGCCGCCGGCTGATCGGGAGGTGCCCCCTGTTCCTGCGCCGTAAGCCGAAAGAACCGAAGGACGAGGCCGCGTCCGCCACGCCGGAAGTCGCTACGGACGAGACTCCCGCGCCCATCTGGGTCGAATCCGCCTCCGCGCGGGAGGAGCTGCCCGCCATCCCCTGGTCGGTCGGCGAGCCGTCCGAAGAGTCCGCTCCGGGAGACCTGGCTGCGGGCCTCCAGAAGAGCCGAGGCGGTTTCATGTCTCGCCTGCGAGGGTTGCTGGGCGAGGGCCCGGCCGAAGCCGACTGGGACGGCATCGAGGAGATCCTGATCTCCGGCGACGTGGGGGGCGAGCTTGCCATCAAAGTCGTGGAACGCGCTCGCCAACGAAAGCGCGAGGAGACGGCGGAGGCTGCCGTTCGTGCCGAGCTCGCCGCACTTCTCCTGCCCGTTGAGCCAGGGTGGCGGATGGAGCCGGCCGCCGAAGGTCAGCCGGCAGTGGTCCTCGTGGTGGGGGTCAACGGGACCGGCAAGACAACGACCATCGGCAAGCTCGCCCACGGCATGCGGGCGGAGGGCAGGACCGTGCTGCTTGCCGCGGCAGACACGTTCCGAGCCGCGGGCATAGGCCAGCTGAAGATATGGGCGGACCGCTCCGGCAGCCAGTTCGTGGCTCATGCCCCCGGCGCTGATCCAGCGGCCGTTATCTACGACGCCCTGGACGCCGCACTCGCTCGCCACGTAGACGTCGTCATCGCCGACACGGCCGGGCGATTGCACACGAAGGCGAACCTGATGGACGAGCTGGCCAAGATGAGGCGGGTGATCGATCGACGGATCCCCGGCGCCAGGCCGGAGGTGCTCTTCGTACTGGACGCGACCACCGGCCAGAACGGCCTGGCCCAGGCCAGGGTCTTCAACGAGACCGTCGGGTTGACCGGGATCGTGCTGACGAAGCTCGATTCGACAGCCAAGGGTGGCATCGTCTTCGCCATCGAGGACGCCCTCAAGGTGCCTGTGCGGTTCGTCGGAGTGGGGGAGAAGCTGGGCGACCTGCTGCCCTTCGACCCGGACGCCTTCGTGGCGGCGCTGTTCGCCTAAGACCGGGACGGTGGGAGATAGACCAGGCAGATCTGGCATGTTCGAGGCACTGCAACCACGTCTCCGCTGTGCGCCCGAGCCGCGATGCGGTACACTCCCCGCGCCTTCGGTGCCGCCAGAATCCGCGGCCCAGCGCCAGTCCCAATTCCCGGGACGGCGATACGGATCGAGGAGTCCGAGCCTCCCATGTTCGATGCTCTGAGCGAGCGGCTGCGCAATACCCTCAGCGCCCTCACGGGCCGAGGGCGGGTCAGCGCCGCCGACGTCGACACGGCCATGCGAGAGGTTCGACTGGCTCTCCTCGAGGCGGACGTCAACTTCAAGGTTGTGAAGGACTTCGTCGCGCGTGTTCGTGAGCGTGCGACCGGCGCGGACATTCTCGAGAGCCTGACAGCCGGCCAGCAGGTCGTGAAGATCGTCAACGAGGAGCTCGTCGGGCTGCTGTCCGCGGGCGATCGCACCTTCCGGCTGACAGGCTCGCCAGCCGTGGTACTGCTCGTCGGTCTGCAGGGCTCCGGGAAGACGACCAGCGCAGCTAAGCTGGCCCGCCATCTTCACCGCCAGGGCCGCCGGCCGTTGCTCGTGGCCGCGGACCCGTATCGTCCCGCCGCGGCGGAGCAGCTGCAGACCCTCGGGAAGGGCCTGGACATACCCGTCTACCGCGCCGCGACCGGCACGAGCGTTCTGGCCATCGCCAAGGAAGGCGTGGAGGCAGCTCGCAAGCAGGTGCGCGATGTCGTCATCGTCGATACCGCGGGCCGGCTCAGCGTGGACGCGCCGCTGATGAAGGAGATCGCGGAACTATCGGCCGCACTCAAGGCCTCCGAGACGCTCCTGGTCGTGGACGCGATGACGGGCCAGGAGGCCGTCGGCGTGGCCGAGGCATTCGCGGCCGCCGTGCCGCTCACGGGCCTGATCCTGACCAAGATCGACGGTGACGCCCGAGGCGGCGCGGCCCTATCGATCAGCGCCGTGACCGGCATACCCGTGAAGTTCATGGGCACGGGCGAGAAGACGGACGCCCTGGAGCCGTTCCACCCCGATCGGTTGGCCGGGCGCATCCTGGGCATGGGCGACGTGCTCACTCTCGTCGAGCGGGCTCAGGAGCACTTTGACGAGAAGCAAGCGGCCAAGATGGCCGAGAAGCTCCGCAAGAACAGCTTCACCCTGCAGGACATGCTCGAGCAGATGGAGCAGGTTCGGAAGATGGGGCCGATGGGCCAGATCATCGAGATGATCCCGGGGCTGGGCGGAATGGCCAAGGAGGCCCAGGCCTCCGTCGACCGGGGCGATCTCAAGCGCGTCGAGGCCATCATTCGTTCCATGACGACCGAGGAACGTGAAGACCCGACGATCCTGAATGGCGCCCGCCGCCGGCGCATAGCGCGCGGCTCTGGTACGCGACTTCAGGACGTCAACCAGCTGGTGAAGCAGTTCGGGGACGTGCAGAAGATGATGAAACAGATGTCGGGCGGCCGGCTGGCACGGCGGATCCCCGGCATGTTCGGCCAGGGTTAGGAGGCGGCCTCCATGTCTGGGACGACGAAGCACGAGCCTGGTGGCGATGGCGGGCCCCAGTCGGGCTTGCCCCAGGGCACGGTCGTTGCCATGGACGACGCTTGGGCGGCGGGCGTTCACCCGGTGGCTGTAGCGCCGCGCTCGCGACGGTTCCGCTGGGGTGTTGCCGGCGCGATCGTGGTGATCGTGGCTCTGGCCACGACGGCGGGCGCGTTCGTGCTCTCCGGCGCGGTTGGCTCCAGGTCCCTTACGGCAAGCATGGCCCCCAAGAATTCCCTGTACTTCATGGAAGTCCGTACCGATCTGCCGGGCGATCAGCGCGCCAGGCTGGCCGATTTCATGAGCCACTTTCCTGGGTGGGAAGATCGGGCCCAGTTCGACAACGCCCTGGATGAACTGCTCAACGTGGTCACCGGCAAGGTCTCGCCGGAACTGAGGTACACGTCCGCGTTCAAGCCCTGGATGGAGGGCGAGGTCTCGATTGCGGTTGCGGATCTGGGCGCGGTGGACGTGAGCGGCTCGCCCGTGTGCGACAACCCGTCGATCGACAAGCTCTCGATCGACCCGAATGCCCGGACTTTCCTGGGCGGGCTGTCGTTGAGCAGGGCCCCGAGCGCCGTGGCGATCTTCGCCCTCAAAGATCATGCGGGAGCCCAGACGTGGATCGAGGGCGAGCTGAGCCGGCTCAACCTCACGACCACATCGCAGGACTATGCCGGGGCCACCCTCTACACAGTGGGGTCGGGCACTACGCCGGGCGCCTACGCACTCACCGACAACGACCTCATCCTCGGCACCGTGACGGGCGTCCAGGCGGCCCTCGACACTCAGACGAACGGCTCTCTTGCCGACAACCCGAACTACCAGGCGGCGATGAAGTCGCTCTCGGGCGACAGCCTGGCTCGCTTCTACGTCGACCTGCACACGCTTGTCGCTCAGGGTCTCGATTCATATGGACCCCTGGCGTGCGGAGTCCTCGGGACGCTCGCGCCAACCCTACCGCCTGCGCTGGGCGCCAACTCGATGCCGGCGTGGCTCGCGGGCTCCGTCCGGGCCGAGGCTCAAAGCATGGTCGTCGAGATGGCTATGTCGGGAACTGGGGCCCCGAATCTGGGCAATCACTCGAGCCGGATCGCCTCGAGCCTCCCCGCCAGCACCGTGGGAATGCTGGAAGTGCATTCGCTCGGGCGAGTCGTCGATGACGCTCTCGGCGCCCTCGGCGCGCTTGGGCCGACTGCCCAGCTGCCGGACTCGCTCAAGAGCGCCCAGGGCGCACTGGCTCTCATCGGCGGCGTCGACTGGCTTGGTGACGGAACGGCCGTCGTGACCAAGGACGGCTCCACGTTCGACGGGGGCATCGTGGCCGAGGCGACGGACGCCGCCACGGCTAAGTCGAAAGTGGAGACGATCGGCAGCCTGATTGGCCTGTCCAGCCTGGCCACGGGCCTCAAGGCGCAGGGCGAGACTTACAAGGGCCACAACATCACGCTGGTGACTGTCCCCACGACCGGCGGCAACGGCCCGCTGCGGCTCGCGATCTCGGCCAAAGACAACCTCATCGTGGTCGGCTACACCGACGCGTTCGTAAAGGCCGTTCTCGACACGACCCCAGCTTCCTCACTGGCTTCTCAGCACGACTACTCGGCCGCGATCGGCGCGTTGGGCAGCAGCAACGAGGGGTCGTTCTACATCAACGTCCCTGCGCTGGAGGACCAGATGGGCCGCGCCGGCCTCGCTGCCGACCCGTCGCGGTGGACGCTGGACTACAAGCCCTACTTCGACCACGTGGGCGGCATCGCCGGCTCCGTGACCGATGGCAATACGGTTATCGTGCGGCTCGTCGTGACGGCCAGATAGCTCGCCGGACGACACGCCGCCAGTATCTAGGAGGAACCAGCTCGCGCCATGGCAGTTCGAATTCGTCTCACCCGCGTCGGGGCCACCAAGCAGCCCGCGTATCGGGTTGTCGTTATGGATAGTCGAGGCGCGCGCGATAGCCGTGCCATCGAGACGCTCGGCCATTACAACCCCCGCACCGACCCGATCGAGTTCGCTGTCGACGCGGAGAAGGTCAAGAAGTGGCTTGCGCAGGGCGCACTTCCGTCCGACACGGTCGCACGACTGCTCGGGAACGCTGGCATCATCCCCAAGGTCGAGCGCAAGGCCGCTCCCTCCGCCAAGTAGCCGAGCGATGCTGCGCATCGCTTTGAGAGTCGCTTCGCGACTCTCGGAGTCGCCGTAGCGTCGCCGGACCCAAGTAACTCGGAACAATGAAGGAGTAGGCCATGGCGGCCAAGGATCTCGTCGAATACGTCGCCAAGAACCTCGTGGACGATCCCGACGCGGTAGTTGTGGAAGTCCACACAGGCCCCGACGGCACGGTCATCGAGCTACATGTCGCTGAAGAGGACATGGGCAAGGTGATCGGGCGGAACGGCAGCGTCGCCAAGGCGTTGCGAACCCTGCTCAAAGTCCTTTCCGCTCGAGAAGGCGAAGCCGTTTCGTTGGAAATCGGCTGAGCCCGTGCAGTGAGCCCCGCCGATAGGCTTGTGGTCGGGCTGGTCCGAGGCTTCCACGGCCTCCGTGGCACGGTCCGTGTCGAGTCGCTGACCGACAGAGCTGAGGAGCGGTTCTCGGTCGGCCGCTCACTGTTCGTCGAGGGTGGGGACACGCCGCTGACGATAGTGGAGGCGGGACCGGATGCGCAGGGCTGGCGGCTGCGTTTCGCGGAGGTCGCGGATCGGACCGCGGCCGAGGCGCTGCGCGACGTCTACCTGGAGGCCGTCGTGGCCCCCGACGAGAAGCTGCCCCGCGGCGAGTTCTACTGGCACGAGGTGGTCGGAACCTCTGTGACCGACACCGATGGCACCGACCTCGGCAAGGTCGCGGACGTCTACCGGGCCGGCGGTGCGGAAGTCGTAGTGGTCCGCGGCCCGGCCGGTGAGATCGACGTGCCGCTGGTGAGGGCGGTGGTGCGGATCTTCGCGCCGGCCCGGGGCGAGATCGTGGTGGACGGCGAGGCGCTGGGGCTCCGCGGTCCAGGCGACGCGTCCGAGGCCGGCGGCGAGTCCGACGCAGCCGCCGAGGCAGAGCAGGGGGCCGATCCGGCCAATTTCGGAGGCTCGGTCGAATCGTGACCGCCGCGGAAGAGCCTGAATCGCCGCAGCCGGCGTCCGCCCCGACCCGCACTCCGCTGGAGGTCGAGATCCTGACGCTCTTCCCGGCCATGCTGGAGGGACCGCTGGCCGAGAGCATCCCCGGCCGCGTCCAGGCCCGTGGACTGGCTACCATTCGGGTCCACGACCTCCGGCATTGGGGTTTGGGCCGGCACAAGTCCGTGGACGACTACACGTACGGCGGGGGAGCGGGGATGGTCCTGCGCCCGGAGCCGGTCGCGGCCGCGCTGGGAGCGTTGCGACGGCCCAACAGCACCGTGATCCTGCCGGATCCCGGGGGAGAGGTCTTCACGCAGGCTCGGGCCCACGACCTCGCCGAGAAGACGCACCTGATCATCCTCTGTCCCCGCTACGAAGGGGTAGACGAGCGCATCCGCTCGTTGGTGGACCTGGAGCTATCGATCGGTGACTACGTGCTGTCCGGCGGTGAGATACCGGCCCTGGCGGTAGTGGACGCGATCATGCGCCTTCTCCCCGGCGCGATCGACGCCGAATCCACGGCGGAGGAGTCGTTCACGGCAGGTTTGCTCGAGTACCCGCAGTACACGCGCCCCCCGATCTTTCGCGACGTGCCCGTTCCGGACGTGCTGACCAGTGGCCACCACGAAGCGGTCCGCAAGTGGCGTCTCAAGGAATTGCTCCGGCGGACCGCTCGGCGCCGCCCGGAGCTCCTGGCCGATCGGCCGATGAGCAAGGAAGAGGCCAAGCTGCTCGCGGAAATCCGGGACGAGACCTCCTCTGCGGAAGTTGTATCTGAGACTGACGACTCGACGTAGCCCGGCGACTCCTGGACGCTGAGCGACGAGGCGCGGTTATGCTATTCTTCGCCGTCGGCCGCGCTGGCGGCCAGTTCCAATGTGCCTTCATCGCAGCCGGGCTGCGGGCCGTCATCAGCCACCGAGCGCAGCCGAGGCGCTTGACGAAGAGTAGGGACCGATCGTGAGTGTGCTCGAAGAGATAACTCAGGACCAGATCCGGACGGATCTCCCGGAACTCAGCCCGGGCGACACCGTCCGCGTCTCTGCCCGCGTCGTCGAAGGCACCCGCGAGCGCATCCAGGTCTTCGAGGGGACCGTCATGCGCCTCCGGGCCGGCGGGATCCAGCGCTCGATCACCGTTCGCCGCATCGCCAGCGGGGTAGGGGTGGAGCGGACCTTCAAGGTCAACAGCCCGCGCATCGACAAGATCGAGGTCGTCCGTCACGGCCAGGCGCGCCGCGCCCAGCTCTACTTCCTGCGTAAGCGCGTGGGCAAGGCAGCGACGCTGCGCGAGCGCCGCGTCAACAACTAGCAGCCGGGAGCGGCATGCCGAACGCCCGTCGCTCCGCCGCTCCGATCGAGGACCCCGTCCGGTCGCCTTCCGAGGCACGACGGGGTTCTTCTGTCTCCGCCCCCGGCTCGGCCGGCGGCCGGCTGCAAGTCGCGCCATGGCACAGACCCCGGCTCGACCCGGACTTCGCCGAGGAGCGGATCCTGTGGTCGCGCGGGTATCGACATGTGGCCGGCATAGACGAAGTCGGCCGCGGTTGCCTCGCCGGCCCCGTGGCCGCGGCGGCAGTCATCCTGCCGCCGGATTGGAGGCCGAGGGGCCTCCGAGACTCCAAGCTACTCAAGCCCGAGGATCGGCAGCGGCTCGACGTGGAGATCCGCCGGCATGCGGTGGCGTGGGCGATCGCTTTCGTGAGCCCGGAGCTGATCGACCGCATCAACATCCTTCAGGCGACCCTGCTTGCCAGCACGCTGGCGGCGGCGCGTCTGCCTGTTCGGCCGGATGCGCTTCTGCTGGACGCCGTCGCCCTGCCGGAAGTTCGTGTCCACCAGCGCGTCCTGGTGTCAGCGGATCGGCTGTGCGCCTCCGTGGCCGCGGCGTCGGTGATCGCCAAGGTGGCCCGGGACCGCCTGATGGTGGAGCTCGACGGCGTGTATCCCGGCTACGGCTTGGCCGGCAACAAGGGCTATGCCGCACCCGAGCATCGGGCCGGTCTGGCGGAGCTTGGCCTCTGCGCGATCCACCGCCTCTCGTTCGCCCCGTGCCGTGATCGGGAGCAAATGACGCTGTGGCAGGATGCTCAGGCGGAAGCGGACACGGACGACGAGACGAACGGGATCGACGGGACCGACGAGCCGGATGAGCTCGAGATGGCCGAACTCATCGACTGAGGCCCGCCCGCATTGGATGGGCCGATGAGTCGAATGGACGATGAACCAGCCGGTGTTCGAACCAGCCGGCAGCGGCTTGGCGACGCGGCGGAGAGCCTGGTGGCCGAGCGCCTGACGGCGCGCGGCTGGCGTGTGCTGGCCCGAAACGTGCACGCGGGTCGGAGCGAGCTGGACATCGTTGCAGTGGATCCGGGGCCACCGGCGCGGCTCGTCGTCGTGGAGGTGCGCTGGCGCCGTTCGCGCGACTTCGGGCTGCCGGAGGAGACAGTGGATTTCCGAAAGCGCGCGCTGCTGCGGCGTGGCATCGCCCGTCTCCTGGATGCGGGCACGCTGCCCGACCGCTCGCCGCTACCGCACCTGCCGATCGCGGTGGACCTGGCTGTCGTGGAGCCCGGCCCAGGCGGCGCGCCGACGGCGCGGCTCTATCGGGATGCTCTTGACGGCTGAGGGTCGAGAGCGCTACGGCGTCAGCTCGTGCCAGGTCGCCCCGCCGTCGTCCGTAGCGACGAGGTGTTCCGGTTGCGGTCGCATTGGGCCGCCCCATATCGGGAGTGCGGACTTGCCCGACGATCGGTCGAGCCACCTTGCTGTGCTACACTCCGCGCCGGTCATCGCCTCGCGATGGCACGCGTTTACGCCCCGCCGCAACGTGGCGCAGACGGAGATCACACGCAGAGCCGCCGTGTCGGGGCGGTGCCGGAGTCTAGGGTGGCAGTCCGCGACTGACCGCAGGCCTTGGCTTTCGGTTCCCGACAGGAGCGCTGCGGAGGAAGCAACCGCAGGAGGTCCGTTTCATGCCGTCCGTCTCGATGCGAGCGCTGCTGGAGGCCGGTGTCCACTTCGGCCACCAGACCCGCCGCTGGAATCCCAAGATGCGCCCGTTCATCTTTGCCGAGCGCAACGGGATCCACATCATCGACCTCGCCCAGACCGTCAAGCGGCTGGACCTTGCCCTGGCTGCCGCCCGCGACACTGTCGCGCGTGGTGACAGCGTCCTGTTCGTCGGGACCAAAAAGCAAGCCCAGGAGCCGGTCCTCGAGGAGGCCACTCGCGCCGGCCAGCCCTACGTCAACCGCCGCTGGCTTGGCGGCATGGTCACGAACTTCGTCACGATCAAGAAGCGCGTCGCTCTCCTGGACCAGCTCGAGGCCCGCCAGGCGAGCGGCGACTTCGAGCGTTTGACGAAGAAAGAGACCGCCAAGCTCGTCGAGGAGATGGAGCACCTGCGGGACGTCTTCGGCGGCATCCGCAAGATGAAGCGACTGCCCGGCCTGATCTTCATCGTCGACCCGCATCGGGAGCGAATCGCCGTCACCGAGGCTCGCAAGCTCGAGATCCCGATCGTCGGCACGGGCGATACGAATGTGGATCCGGACGAGCTCGACTACATAATCCCGGCCAACGACGACGCCATTCGGGCCATCCGGCTGCTCTGCCAGCTCGTGGCCGATGCGTGCATCGAGGGTCAGCGAGAGCGCGGCGCCCGAGTTGCCGGCGAGGCCGAGCAGCCCGAAGCGCCCGCGGAGCCGGAGATCGAGGAGGCCGCGTCCGAGGAGCTGGTCGCGGCCCTGGCAGGCGGCGCCGCGTTGTCGTTCGAGCCGGACGTCGAAGAGGAAGAGGTCCTTCTGCCGGGTGCGCGCGAGGTTCCGCCCCACCCTCGTGACGGCGAACCCGACGAGCCTCACCGACCGCACTGAGCCGGCCCAGACTCGCCCGATCGTGGCCGCCCGAAGGCGCCGAACGGTCAGGCGGACGCAAACGACAGGAGAACAGAGAAACTATGGCGAAGATCACTGCGGAGATGGTCAAGGCTCTCCGCGAACTCAGCGGCGCCGGTGTCATGGAATGCAAGCGCGCGCTCGAGGAGACAGACGGCGACATGGAGAAAGCCACCGCGCTTCTGAAGGAGCGCGGACAGGCTGAGGCTGCGAAACGCTCCGACCGAGCCGCCAACGAAGGCCTCGTCTCGAGCTACATACACATGGGCAGCAAGATCGGAGTGTTGATCGAGGTCAACTGCGAGACCGACTTCGTTGCCAAGACCGACGAGTTCCAGAAGCTCGTGCGAAACCTGGCCGTCCAGGTGGCCGGCCTGCGCCCGCTCTACACGACGATCGACGCGATCCCGGCCGATGAACTCGAGGCCAAGCGGGCCGCGCTCCTCTCCGACGAGGCTACGATGAAGAAGCCCGAAGCCATCCGGGCCCAGATCGTCGATGGCCAGCTCAAGAAATGGTTCGCCGAGGTCGTTCTCATGGAGCAGCCGTTCCGCGACGAGGACCGGACCGTAGGCGAATTGGTCGCTGAAACGATTGCCAAGACAGGCGAGAATATCAAGGTCCGACGCTTCGTTCGGTTCGAGCTGGGGGAGTAGATGAGCGAGGCCACTGCGGCCAATGCCGAAGCCTCCGGATCGGCCGAGGCCGACCCGGCCACTGGTGCTTCGAAGAAACTGACCTATCGACGCATCCTCCTGAAGCTGTCAGGGGAAGCTCTCCTCGGTAAGCGCCAGTACGGAGTCGATCCCGATTTTTGCGCCTTCATCGCCGGCCAGGTCGCCGAGGTCCACAGGCTCGGTGTCCAGACCGGGATCGTCGTGGGAGGCGGCAATATCTTCCGTGGGCTGGCGGCGGCCGCAAAGGGCATGGACCGGGCCACCGGCGATTACATGGGCATGCTGGCCACGGTAATGAACGGCCTGGCTCTGCAGGACGCGCTGGAGAAGGCCGACGTGCCGACTCGCGTCATGAGCGCGATAGCCATGAACGAGATCGCGGAGCCCTACATCCGGCGCCGCGCCGTGCGGCACCTCGAGAAGGGACGTGTCGTCATCCTGGCCGCGGGAACCGGCAACCCCTACTTCACGACGGACACGGCGGCGGCGCTGCGGGCCGTCGAGATCGGGGCGGAAATCATCCTGAAGGCCACCAAGGTCGATGGCGTCTATGATTCCGACCCCCTGACGAACCCCGGGGCAAAGCGCTACGACCGATTGACCTACTCGCAGGTGCTGGCGCAGCGACTGGGCGTTCTGGACGCAACGGCCGTGTCGCTGTGCATGGAGAACGACACCCCCATCATCGTCTTTGACCTCAACAAGCCCGAGAACATCACGCGGGTTGCCGCGGGCGATTCCGTAGGCACCCTGATCACGGGAGGGAGCCCTGCATGAGCACCGAGACGTTGGCGTCCACCGAGCACAAGATGATCCGGGCGGTGGAAGTTCTCGAGCGCGATCTGCAGGGCATCCGAACGGGTCGGGCATCCACCTCGATCGTCGAGCGGATCCTCGTCGACTACTACGGCACCCCCACGGCGCTGAATCAGATCGCCGGAATCAACGTGCCCGAGGCCCACCAGATCGTCATCCAGCCCTGGGATCGCAGCGTTCTCGGCGCCATCGAGAAGGCCATCATCAAGAGCGACATCGGCCTGGTTCCCAACGTCGACGGCACAGTCGTTCGACTGAACATCCCGCCTCTGACGGAAGAGCGGCGCAAGGATCTGGTCAAGCAGGTCCACAAGCGCATGGAAGAAGCCCGGGTCGAGATCCGTAATCTGCGCCGCGAGGCCGCCGAACAGCTCAAGAAGGAAGAACACGACGGCACGATCGGCACGGATGAGGGGCACCGCGAACACGAGAGCCTGCAGCGCGTAACCGACAAGCACATCGCCGATGTGGATCGCGTTGGTGCCACCAAGGAGCAGGAAATCCTGGAGGTCTAGTGGCTCGTCGGATTTCCCGCCCGACCGACTCTCCCGCGCTGGTTCACCGGGAGACGGAGCGGGCGGCGGTTCCGCTCGGCGTGGTCGGGTCGCCCGACGCTGCGCCGACGGAGCCCTTCTCGGTTCCGGCGGAGGAGCTTCCACGCCACGTCGCGATAATCATGGACGGCAACAGGCGGTGGGCCCGAGGTCGCGGCCTCAACGAGATGGAAGGCCACGCAGCCGGGGTCGAAGGGATCCGCGAGATCATCCGGCACGCCGTTCGCCGGGGCATCGAGGTTCTCTCGCTCTACGCCTTCAGCCGCGAGAACTGGGCCCGTTCGGACGAGGAAGTCAGCGGCCTCTTCATGCTGGTCGAGAAGGTGATTCGGAACGAGACCGACGAGCTGCGACGGCAGGGCGCGCGCGTTCGGGTGCTGGGTCGGATGGAGGAGCTTCCTCCGGAAACGCGGACGTCCATCCAGGAGGCGCTCGATGCCACCTCCGGCGGTAAGCGACTTCAGCTCAACATCGCCTTCAACTACTCCGGCCGAACCGAGCTGGTCGATGCGGCTCGCGCGCTGGCGGCACAGGGACTGCGACCCGACGAGATAGACGAAGAGGTCATGGCCGGCGCCCTGTACACCGCCGGCCTGCCGGACCCTGACATGGTGATCCGAACCGGCGGCGACGAGCGACTCTCCAACTTCCTCATCTGGCAGGCCGCCTACGCCGAGTTCTACTTTAGCTCGACACTCTGGCCGGACTTCGGGCCAGAGGCGTTCGACGCCGCGCTCGTGGAATATGCGAGCCGCCAGCGCCGATTTGGCCGCTAGGCGCCGTCCGATGCTTGCGCAGCGGGCTCTCGGAGTAGCGATCGTCGTTCCGCCTCTCGTGATCGGCCTCGCCCTCGGCGAGCCCTGGTTCGCGGCGCTCGTCGCGGTCTTCGTTGCCATTGCGGCCTGGGAAGCCGTCCGGCTGCTGCGCGCTGCCGGATACCCGGCCATCTTTGTCCTGGGGATCGCCGGAGCGATGGCCGTGGCCGCGGACGTCGCCGCCACAACGCAATTGGGCAGCTATGCCGATCTTCTTGTGGCCGCGGTCCTGGTCGTGACCGGAGTGGCGGCGTTCGTGGAGAGGGACACCAGCGTCGGGTTCGGAGCCTGGATCGGCACGGCCTTCGTCGCGGTGTATGTCGGGATGCTCGGCGCCCTCGTGCGGGTCGGGCAGGTGGGGCCGCCTCTGGCGGGCTCCGCTCCGCTCGCCCAGCTCGGCGCGGAACGAGCCTGGATTCTCCTGGTCATCCTGCTCGTCTGGTCCTTCGATACCGGCGCCTACCTGGTCGGGATCGCGCTTGGGAAGCGCAAGTTCCTGGTCCACATATCGCCGTCCAAGAGCTACTGGGGCCTGCTGGGCGGATTCACGACTTCCACAGCCGCCGCGATGGCCGGTCTGTGGCTGCTGGGTCAGCCACCGGCCATGGGCCTGCTGCTCGGGCCGCTGATCGGGGCCGCCGCGCAAGCCGGCGATCTGGCCGAATCCATGCTCAAACGCGCCGCCGGCGCGAAGGACTCCGGCGGTCTCATCCCCGGGCACGGCGGGATACTCGATCGCGTCGACTCGTTCATATTCGCGGCGCCGGTGGCCGTGATCTTCGTCACTGCGCTGGTGCGCTGAGTGGCTGGCGTGGCGGGGCAGGGGAGTGCCGGCAATCGGGAGCGCCCGACGCGGGTGGCTCTCCTCGGCTCGGGCGGGTCGATCGGCCGCCAGGCAGTCGATGTCCTGACGCGGCACGCGGACTCGTTCGAGGTTGTCGCCCTGGCCACGGGTTCGCAGGCGCAGATCCTCGAAGAGCAGGCGCGACTTCTACGACCTGCCGTCGTCTCACTGGCGAACGTGCGAGCTGGGACCCGCCTCGATCTACCGCCGGAAACGGAGTTCGCCGGCGGTCCGGACGCGCTGCAGGAGATCGCCACGCGCTCCGACGTGGACCTGGTGGTCGTGGCGACGGGCGGGCTGGTCGCGCTCCGCTCCGTGCTGGCCGCACTCGGCGCGGGCAAGATCGTTGCCACGGCCAACAAAGAGACTCTCGTCGCGGGAGGGCATCTGGTGATGCCTCTGGTCCGGCGATTGGCGGCCGGGGCAGCCGGCGCGACCCGGGACGCCAATCACCCGCTGGCAAGTCCGCTGGGCTGGCTTCGCCCCATCGACTCGGAGCACTCCGCAATCTGGCAGTGCCTGGCCGGCGAGGACTATGCCGCCATCGAGCGATTGCTGCTCACGGCCTCAGGCGGCCCATTCCTGGACGCGTCCGTCGCGGACCTCGCGACGGTCACCCCCGAGAGGGCTCTTCGCCACCCAACCTGGACCATGGGCGCGAAGATCACCATAGACTCCGCGACCCTGGCCAATAAGGGGCTGGAGATCATCGAAGCGCGGTGGCTGTACGATGTGCCGCTATCGGCGATCTCCGTCGTCGTCCACCCGCAAAGTGTCGTCCACTCGGCTGTGCAGTTCGTGGACGGCTCACTGAAGGCACAACTTGGGACACCAGACATGCGACTACCGATCCAGTACGCGCTGACATATCCGGAGCGACGACCGTCGCCCGCGGCCGCGGTGGACCTCATCGCAGCCGGACGGCTCGAATTCCGGGCACCCGACGAGGGTCGATTCCCGGCCCTTCGAATCGCGCGCGAGGCGGGTCTCGCCGGTCCTCGGGCGAGCGCGGCCCTCATCTCCGCGGATGAGGTCGCCGTCGCTCGGTTCCTGGGCGGCAGGCTCGACTTCAACGGCATCGCCCGGGTTCTGGGCGCGGCGGTAGATCGCTTCGGTCAGGCAGGCCCGGCGGCGCCGTCCCTGGAAGGCCTCATCGCGCTCGACGCCGAGGTCCGTAGCTTCGCTGAGGCGTATCGATGAGCCTTGACGGCATCCTCTTCTGGGGCAAGGCGGTACCAGTCCTGCTGCTCATCCTGGTAGGTCTGGTCCTGGTGCACGAGTTGGGCCATTTCATCATGGCCAGACTGACCGGCGTCCGGGTGCTCGAGTTCGGCATCGGCTTTCCGCCGAAGGCGAAGGTCCTGGGCCACGATCACGAGACGGAGTACACGCTCAATTGGCTGCCGATAGGCGGTTTCGTCCGCCTGGAGGGCGAGGAGACAGACTCTGAGGACCCGCGTTCGCTGAGCAATGCGCCGCTGTCACGGCAGCTGCTGATCATGGTCGCAGGGGTCGTGATGAACCTGCTCACGGCCGTCGTTCTGCTGTTCGCCGTGGCCTGGATCTTCAACCCGATGGTCCAGCCGACGCTCACGAACGTAAGCCCGGGGACGCCCGCATATTCAGCGGGCATTCGCACCGGCGACACTCTGATCTCCATAGATGGCGCAACGCGCTCGTTCTTGGACTTCAGTGCCGACCCGGTCCAGCCGTGGATCGATGACCTGAGCGCGCACGCCGGTAGGACCGTGACGCTTGTCGTGGCCGACCCGTCGGGGCAGCAGCGGACGGTGGCGGTCGCGCTCAATGAGGCTAGGCCGTGGCTTGGCGCCAGCGTCGGCTTCTCGTTCGCGTACACGGCCGGAAATCCGGTCGACGCGCTGGGCACTGCCGTCAACGCCACGTACAAAGCCCTCGGGCTGGTCGTGGTGGCGCTGGGTGATGTGGGCCACCAGATCGCGACTAATCCGACCCAGGGGCCGGCCGGGGTACAAGGTCCGGTGGGGATCGCCCAGGATGTCGGCCATCTGCTATCCCAGAACGACGCGCCGATGCTCCTCCTTCTGCTGGCGGGAGTCCTGTCGGCCAACCTGGCCCTGGTGAACATCCTGCCCTTCCCGCCTCTCGACGGCGGCAAAGTGGCGGTCATGGTCGTCAAGCGAGTCTTCGGAATGCGCGGCGTCGGCGCGCTCGAGATCGCCACCAATCTGATCGGCTTCGGCCTGCTGATGGCGTTTATCGCATGGGTCAGTTACTTCGACCTAGTGCGGGCCGGCCAGTAGCCGTGGCCGGACTGGCCTTCGACGCGCGGCGGCGCTCCGTCGCCGTCGACGTGGGCGGAGTGATGGTCGGCGGCGGCCACCCAATCGTCGTCCAATCGATGACCAACACGGACACGGCCGACGCGGACGCCACGGCCATTCAGATCGCCCAGCTGGCCCACGCCGGGTCTGAGCTGGTCCGGATCACCGTCAACACCGAGGCGGCCGCAGCCGCGGTTCCGGAGATTCTGCGCAAGGTCCGTGGCCTTGGCGTGTCCGCGCCGATCGTGGGCGACTTCCATTACAACGGCCACAAGCTCCTCGCGGAGTTCCCCGAGACGGCCAGGGCGCTCGACAAGTACCGCATCAACCCCGGCAACGTTGGATCCGGCCGCCACCACGACGACCACTTCGAAGCGATCGTGAGAGTCGCTCTCGAGTACGGCAAGCCCGTCCGGATCGGGGTCAATTGGGGCTCGCTCGATCAGGCGGTCCTTGCGGAGATGATGGACGCGAACGCGCGGCTGTCGGAGCCAAAGGATTCGCGCGACGTGATGATCGAGGCGATCGTGGAGAGCGCCTTGCGGTCAGCCGAGCTGGCGGAGGCGACCGGCCTGGGGCACGACCGAATCATCCTCTCGGCGAAGGTGTCCGGGGTGCGCGATCTTGTAGAGGTCTACCGGCGTCTGGCGGCCCGGGGAGACTACGCGCTGCATCTGGGCCTGACCGAGGCGGGGATGGGGATGAAGGGAATCGTGGCGTCGTCGGCCGGACTGTCGCTGCTTCTGGCCGAGGGCATCGGGGACACGATTCGCGTCTCGATAACGCCGGAGCCGGATGGGGATCGGACCGAGGAGGTGGCGGTGGCGCAGCAGGTCCTCCAGTCTCTCGGGCTGCGGTCGTTCATGCCTCAGGTCTCGTCATGCCCGGGCTGTGGCCGTACCACCAGCACCTACTTCCAGGAGCTTGCGCGGGATGTCCAGTCGTACCTGCGCGAGCAGATGCCCGTATGGCGTGAGAGACACCCGGGCGTGGAGGAGCTGCGGGTCGCCGTGATGGGCTGCGTCGTCAACGGCCCGGGCGAGTCCAAGCACGCGGACGTCGGCATCAGCCTGCCGGGCACGTTCGAGGAGCCGGTGGCGCCCGTCTTCATAGATGGGGCCCTGGACCGGACGCTGCGCGGCGACCACATCGTCGACGAGTTCAGGGCGATCCTGGACTCGTACGTGGAGCGCCGCTTCCCGGAGCCGGGCGCAGCAGGCTAGATCCGGTCTCGCCTGAGGGTGGTCGTAACGCCGGGGCCGCTAAGGAGGCGTCTCGGGCTCGGGCGGCCGGTACTCGTACACGACGTCGAGGCTCCCGCGACGACCGGCCAGGGCCGTCAGCAGGGGCCCCAGCGGACTCCAGGGCCACGGCAGCGAATTCCTGAACTCAGACGAGACGGGGAACCAGTCGTGGACCCGGAACACGCGCGTATCAGCGTCGGAACGGCGCCGGCAGTCCTGCTCGCTCCCGCCATATCGAACTACGTGGCGTGCGCCCGCTATCGTCGGACGGTCGAACCACGGAAGATCGTGCCGGCCCGGATGGCCGGGCGGCAGGAAGCAGCGATGACCGTGCTCGTCGGCGAACGGGCAGCGTCCCCAGTGGTGCGGCCCGCGATGGCCGGGTTCGAGGATGCACTGGTACCGCTCGGCGTCGGTGGCGCCGCAGCGCACGAAACTGGCGATGTCGAATTGCCGGAACATCATTCCCGCCCGATCGGCTCGTGCCGGGCCCTGCCGCGGTCCGTGATACCCGAGCGTTGGCCGTCCGGGTTCTCGAGGCTCATCGGTTCGCAGGCACACACGCTACCATTGACCCTCCGCTTCGCAGCACTCATCCGCACGCATCCAGGAGAGCCCGTGGGCAGCGACGGTTTCGTCACCAGCATCACCCGCCAGTCCGAGGACTTCTCGGACTGGTATAACGACGTCGTCCTCAGGGCGGAGCTGGCGGACCACTCGCCGGTTCGCGGCTGCATGATCATCCGGCCCTACGGGTATGCCATATGGGAGTCGATGCAGGCCGAGCTCGACCGCCACATCAAGGCGACCGGCCACAGCAACGTCTACTTCCCGCTCTTCGTTCCGCGCAAGCTCCTTGAGAAGGAGGCAGCGCATGTCGAGGGGTTCAACCCGCAGGTCGCCTGGGTAACCCACGCCGGCGGGAAAGCGCTCGAGGAGTGGCTGGCGATCCGCCCCACGAGTGAGGCGATCATCGCCGAGAGCGTGAAGGACTGGATCCAGTCGTACCGCGATCTTCCGCTTCTGATGAACCTCTGGAACAACGTCGTCCGGTGGGAGATGCGGACGCGGTTCTTCCTGCGGACGACCGAATTCCTGTGGCAGGAGGCCCACACGTTCCACGCTTCCCGCGAGGAGGCCGAGGAAGAGGTCGCGACCGGCCTCGAGTGCTACCGCCAGGTGTCCGAGGAGTGGCTGGCCATCCCCGTCATCAAAGGCCGCAAGACCGAGGCCGAGAAGTTCCCCGGAGCCGAATTCACCTGGTGCATCGAAGCCATGATGCGCGACCGTAAGGCGCTCCAGGCCGGAACGAGCCACATGCTCGGCCAGAACTTCGCCAAAGCTGCCGGGATCGAGTTCCTGGACCGCGACAACCTGCGCAAGAATCCCCACGGAACGTCATGGGGGTTCTCGACCCGGATGGTCGGAGCCACGATCATGGCCCACGGCGACGACTCCGGCCTGGTGCTGCCGCCGAACGTGGCGCCGACGCAGGTCGTCGTGGTGCCGATCTTCCGCAAGGACGAGGAGAAGGCCGCTGTTGGCGCGGCGGTCGACCGACTGCAGACCGCCCTGGCCGAGACGCCCCAAGGGAGGGCCGTTCGCCTGAAGGTGGATTGGCGCGATGAATCGCCAGGCTTCAAGTACAACCACTGGGAGTTGCGCGGCGTGCCATTCCGGCTGGAGATCGGGCCGCGCGATGTCGCCTCGGGCCAGGCCATGGTCGTCAAGCGAGTCGACCGCTCTAAGGAAGCCGTCCCGCTCGATAGGCTCGCCGCCGAGCTGCCGGCTCGGCTTGCCGCATACCAGGCCGAGCTGTTCCGGCGTGCGCTCGACTTTCGCGAGGCGAACACCCATCGCGTGGATACATACCAGCAGCTCAAGGACGGGGTGGAAGGCGAGGGCGGCTTCTTCCTGGCGCCCTGGTGCGGCGATGGCAAATGCGAGAAGCAGGTCAGCGACGAGACCGGAGCCACGATCCGCTGCATTCCGTTCGATTCCCCGGACGAGAAGGGCAAGTGCATTGTCTGCGGCGGCTCGTCCGAGCGCCGCGTGCTGTTCGCCCGGGCATACTGAGTCCGCACCGCTACGGGAGGGGTAGATGACGCCACTTCGCACCGACTCCGGGGACCCAGCCGGGCCGGCACGCGACGCGGTTGGGGAGCCCGGCCGGGTCTCCGTGAAGCGCGAACGCGTCGACGTGATCGTGATAGGCGCGGGAATGGCGGGCCTCGGCGCCGCCGACACCCTCTCGAAGGGCGGCCTGAGCGTCCAGGTAATCGAGGCTGCGCCCGACGTCGGCGGCCTGGCGCGGATCATCGAAGTCGGCGGTGAGGGGATCGAGGCCTACTACCACCACGCCTTTCCCCAGGATCGCGAGTTACGGGAGCTGATCGATCGGCTCGGTATGTCCGACCGGCTTGAATGGCGGAGCGCGTCGACGGCCGTTCTCGATGACGACCGCCTGTACTCGTTCAACACGATCCTGGACCTGTTGCGTTTCCGGGCGCTCTCGCCATGGGCCAGATTCAGGCTCGGTATGGGCAGCGCCGTGGGGTTCGTCCGAGGAAGGAGCCATGCTCTGGACCGCATGCGGGTGGCAGACGCCGGTCCACGCTGGTTCGGACGGAGCGGTTACGACGCCCTGTGGCGGCCGCTCCTGGAAGCGAAGTTCGGATCGATGGCCCCGGACGTGGCGATGGCCTGGCTGGTGGGCAGGATCAGGCAGCGTGCTCAGGCCCGGAAGGGAGGTAAGGGGGATCGGCTCGGATACGTGCGCGGTGGTTTCGGGGTCGTGGCGAGCGGTCTGGCCGCTGATCTTCGGAGCCGAGGAGTCCGGATCAGCTGCGGCGTCCGGGCCGGATCGGTGTCGCAGGTGGACGGGCAGTGGCGCGTACGCTTCGGAGAGGACGAAGTCGAGGGGCGGGCGGTCGTGGCCTGCGTGAGCGGTGCGGTCCTGGCGCGCCTCGTGACGCTGCCGGACGCTTACCAGAAGACCGTGGCCGATATTCCATATCGGGGCGCCGTCTGCGTTCTCCTTGAGCTGGATCGGCCGTTGGGACGCCATTACTGGGTCAACCTGACGCAGCACACCGAACTGGGCTGCCTGGCCGTGATCGAGCACACCAACTTCGTTCCGCCGGACCGGTACGGTGGTCGTCACCTGGTCTATCTCACCCACTACGTCGAGCCGGACGGCCGAACATGGAACGCGGGCGTGGACGAGATCGTCGGGGCGGTGGAGAGCGTTCTGCGCGCCATCAACGGCGACTTCGACCGGAGCTGGATCGTAGATTCGCATCTGTCACGCGATCTCTGGGCGCAGCCGGTTCCGTTGGCAGGGGGGCCCATGGCGGACCTGCCCGTGGATACCGGTCTGCCGGGCCTCTTTCACGCCAGCATGGCCCACATCTACCCCGACGATCGAGGCGTGTCGCAGGCGCTTGCCCTTGGCAGTCGCGTCGCGATCGCCACGGCCGCATGGCTGGCCAGAGGTGGCCCGGGGTGAGCCGGAGCTCCAGCCGGTGCGGGGCCGGTGCGAGGGCCTTCTCATGCGGCTGACCAGGCCGGCCTCACTTGTCGCCGCGGCGGCGGTTCTGCTTTCGCCGGGTCTGGTCCTGGGTCCGTCTCTGGACGCGTCGGTCTTCGTGTTTGCCGGAGCCCGAATCCGCGAGGGCTTCATGCCGTATCGAGACCTCTGGGACCACAAGCCGCCCGGCGCGTACCTGGTGGATGCATTCGGACAGGCGGTGTTGCCGTGGCTCGATCCGTGGCTCGTCAGCTGGCTGATTACCTTCGTCGTCACCGCGGCCGCGATCCTGATCATCGACAACCTGTTCAAGCGCCGGCTATCGCCCGTCCTGGCGTGGTTCTCGAGCCTTGTATGTCTCGTCGTGATCGCGTGGTACCCGGCGGCAGCGGGCGGAGGCATGACCGAGTCATTCGCCCTGCTGCCTCTGGCGGCTGCCTTGTGGACGATCGCCTGCCGCCCTCGCACGTGGCCGGTTGCGGCAGGTGTTGGGGTTTTGTTGAGCGTCGCCTGTTTGATGTCGCTGCAAGCGGTGCCGCCTGCTGCGGTCATCGGCGTAGTTGCTTGCACGGGTGAGAAGGGCTCGCGGACGGCCCGGGACGTGGTCCGGCGCGCCGTCGGTATGGTCCTGGGGGGCGCGGTTTTGCCGCTGGCGGTCCTGGCGTGGCTCCTGGCCGGCGGAGCGATGAGCAGCTTCCTCGATCAGATCGTGACCTACAACGCGGCTTACCGTCAGACGGGCGCAGACTCCACGAAGGACCTGCTCGTGGCGGTGCTGACCTTTGGCTGGCTGTTGCTCCCCGCGGGGGTTACGGTCGCTCGGATGGTCCGCGCTCCCCGGGCCTTCGATCGGGTCCACTGGTCCGCGCTGGCCTGGATCGCGGTGTTCGCTCTGTATGCCGGCTACCAGGGGCGGCTCAACTTCCACTACGCGATTCTCCTGGCACCGCCGCTTACACTGCTGGCGGCCCATGGCGTGCAATGGCAGTTGGTCGCGGCGAAGTCAAAGGACCAGGCACTTCGGGTCCGAGCCATCTCGATCGCAGGCGCGTCCGCATGCCTGCTCTTGATTTCGGCGGCCATCGCCGGTCAGCTCGTGGGCACCATGACCAGCCACGCCGGCGAGACGGAGGCCGCGTCTGACGCTACCGCCACGTGGATACGAGCCAACACGCCCGCGTCGGCGACCGTATTCGTGTGGGGTGACGACACCCGCGTCTATCTCTATTCGAACCGCAGTCCGTACGATCAGTTCGTCTACCAGTACCCCCTGGTCACGCCTGGCTACTGGTCGGTCGACCGTACGTCCGCCTTGCTGGCGGAGTGGGAGTCTTCGCCGCCTTCGGTGATCGTGGACGGCCCGGGTGCCGTTCCGATGTTTCGCGCCAGTCCCACCGATTTCGACAGCTCCGATCTGCGCAATCTGGACACGCTGGGGCCGCTGCGCGACTACGCGCGACAGCACTATCGGCTTGCCGCCACCTTCCCGGACCACGACGTGTACCTGTACGTACCGGTCCCTGCGGCAGCCCCTTAGTCGAGTACCGACAGGGGGGCGCGCGTCCGGATGGATCGGTCGCGCCCGCCCGACTCAGGCCGTACATTGGATGGTCCAGTGGCGATGTGTATACTCTCGATAATCTAACGGCCGCTCGTGACGTGGGTGACCCCCACGTCTTTTGTTGACCGGCTGGTAGTCGGGTGGTCAGTCGAGAGCCGAAAGCACGGATGGGAGGCGCGCAATGAGTCGGGATTTCGTCGGCGCCCTCCTGCAGCTCAACGCCGAGAAGGGCGTCTCGCGCGAGCAGCTCGTCCTGACCGTCGAGGAGGCGATCCAGTCCGCCTACCGTCGAGTGGCGGGTGACGAGGACATCCAGGTCCGAATCGACCCCGAATTGGGGAAGGTCCGGGTCTTTCGTGCGCGCCTGGTCGTCGAGGAAATGGAAGACGCCACCACTGAGATCACGGTCGCGGACGCCCAGGCTTACCAGCCCGGAGCCGAGGTCGGCGATCTGGTCGAGACCGAGCAGCTGGACCAGGAGGCCTTTGGTCGCATTCACGCCCAGACCGCCAAGCAGGTAGTTCTGCAGCGGCTCCATGAGGCGGAGCGCAACGTCGTCTTCGACCAGTACGCCAGTCGCGAGGGCGAGTTGATCACGGGCACGGTCTCGAGGGTCGAACCGCGGGCCATCGTCCTGGACGTGGGCAAGGCCGAGGCGATCCTGGCCACCACCGAGCAATCGCCGCTGGAGCACTACCGCATCGGCCAGAACGTCAAGGCCTATGTCCTGGAGGTCCGTCGGAGCGTCAAGGGCCCGCAGATCTACATCAGTCGGACGCACAAGGGCTTCCTGCGGCGCCTCTTCGAGCTCGAAGTCCCGGAGGTCCACGCCGGAACGGTCGAGATCAAGGCGATAGCCCGCGAAGCCGGCAGCCGATCCAAGGTGGCCGTAGCCTCGCGCCAGCCGGGTCTCGATCCGGTGGGTGCCACTGTCGGCCAGCGAGGAGCGCGCGTCCAAGCCGTCGTCGCGGAGCTGGGCGGCGAGAAGATAGATGTCATCGAGTGGTCGGAGGATGCCTCGAGCTTCGTGGCCAAGGCCTTGAGCCCGGCCCAGGTCATCGAGGTGCGGATCGACGAGGAACACCGCATTGCCAACGTCGTGGTGCCCGAGCGGATGCTGTCCCTGGCGATTGGGCGCGAAGGCCAGAACGCCCGGCTGGCAGCGAAGCTGACAGGCTGGCGGATCGACATCCGCAGCGACGTGTCGGTCGCCGAGGCGGCCAGGGCAGAGGCGGAAGGTCTATCGGCCGAGACAGCAGGAGCCGCTCCCTCGGCTGCGGCGGCGGGTGAGGCGGAAGCTGCCGGACTGGAAGCCCCAGCCGGGGCCGAGCCGGTGGCCGACGCCGCTCCGGTGGCCAAGCCCAAGCGGCGCAAGGCCGCAGCCGGTGCCGAGCCTGTGGCCGCCGAAGCGGGCGAGGTGACAGAAGCTCCGGCCAAGCCCAAGCGGAGCAAGCCCGCGACGGTGGAACCCGTCGGCGACGCGGCGCCCGTGGACAAGCCCAAGCGGCGCAGGGCCGTGGCTGCGCCGGTTGTCGAACCCGAGAACGAGCCTGTGCCCGCCGTTGCGGTCGCCGCGGCGGAAGCTCCGGCCAAGCCGAAGCGGCGCAAGGTCATCGCGGCCGAGCCCGCCGGCGACGGGGAGGTATCCCCGTAGCCCGGGGCGCGCCGGCACGGCGGTTTCCGACCAGGTCCTGCGTCGTCTGCCGCACGGCGCGGCAGAAGCGCGACCTGCGCCGGATCGTGCGGACGCCGGACGGCCGCGTCGTCGTGGATCCGACAGGCAAGATGGACGGCCGCGGCGCTTATGTGTGCAACAGTGAAATGTGCCGAACGGTAGCGTTTGACAGGGGATCGCTCGAGCGTGCGCTCGGGGTGCCCATCCCGACCGAGCTCCGGGCCGAACTGGCCGGGGAGGCGAGCCCGCTCTTGCCGGCGAGGATCCTGCCGGCGGAGATCGAAGAAGGAGACAGCGGTGGCCAGGAGTAGGAGCGGTACGAGGGGCCGGCGTGGGCCCCGCAAGCCACCGCGCCGAGACAACGGAGTTCCGGGCGCTGTAGCGGTCGGCGATCCGCGTGAACGCGGCGCGATCGAGCTGCCCTCGAGCATAACCGTGAAGGACCTCGCGGACACGCTGGGCGTCAACCCGGCCGACGTCATCCGCGAGCTGATCAAGAGCGGTATCTTCGCCAACATCAATCAGGGGATCGATCGGGAAACCGCCTCGCTGGTGGCGGAAGAGCTCGGCTACGAAGTCGCGGAGACGGTCGCGGCAGGTGGCCCTGCCGCCGGCGACGGCACAGACGCCGAGGCGGCGCCGCTGAGCGCCGCGACGAAAGAGCAGCTGTTCGAGGAGGACGACCCGTCGCTCCTCCAGCCCCGGGCGCCGATCGTGACCGTCATGGGTCACGTCGACCACGGCAAGACATCGCTTCTCGACGCTATCCGGACGACGAAGGTCGCGGCCGGCGAGCGCGGGGGCATCACCCAGCACATAGGCGCGAGCGAGATTGTCAAGGACGGACGCCACATCGTCTTCCTCGACACGCCCGGTCACGAGGCATTCACGGCCATGCGCGCCCGCGGTGCGAAGGTCACGGATATCGCGGT
This sequence comes from uncultured Chloroflexia bacterium, assembly GCA_963814125.1. Classification (GTDB taxonomy): domain Bacteria; phylum Chloroflexota; class Limnocylindria; order Limnocylindrales; family CSP1-4; genus Fen-1039. The sequence goes on along the minus strand of CAWFBR010000010.1, from coordinate 350,992 downwards.
GGTCGTCGTCGCCGCGGACGACGGCGTCATGCCCCAGACTCTCGAGGCTATCGACCACGCGCGTGCCGCCAAGGTGCCGATCGTCATCGCCCTCAACAAGATCGACAAGCCGGACGCAAACCCGGACCGGGTCAAGACCGGTCTGGCTGAGGCCGGAGTCGTAGTCGAGGAGTACGGGGGCGACGTCCCGATGGTGCCCGTCTCGGCGAAAGCGAGAACGGGCCTGGACGAGCTGCTCGAGATGATCATCCTGGTTGCGGATCTCTTGGAGCTGAAGGCCAATCCGAAGCGGCCTGCCGTCGGCACGATTGTCGAGGCGGAGCTGGACAAGGGACGCGGCCCGGTGGCCACTGCCCTGGTCTCGACGGGGACCCTGCGCGTCGGCGACGTCATCGTCGTTGGCGAGACGTACGGAAAGGTTCGTGCCCTGGAGAACGCCCTGGGCAAACGCATCTCCAAGGCGGGCCCGTCGACCCCGGTGCTGGTCCTCGGTCTGGCGGACGTCCCCCAGGCCGGCGACATCTTGCGCGTGGTCGCCGACGAGAAGATCGCTCGAACCATGGTGGAGGAACGGCGCACCGCGACAGCGTCCCGGTCCGAGGGCAGCGGCAAGACCACTCTCGAGGACCTGTACGCGCAGATCCAGGCCGGCCAGACCAAGGAGCTCCGGATCATCCTGAAGACGGACGTGTCCGGCTCCCTCGGGGCGATCACGCACGCCTTGCAGCAGCTGTCCACGGAGGAAGTCCGCATCAACGTCATCCATGAGGGCGCTGGTGACATCACCGACAACGACATCATGCTGGCTTCGGCGTCCAATGCCATCGTCGTGGGCTTCAGCACCAAGGTCACGGACACCGCCCGCCGTGCCGCCGAAGCCGAGAAGGTCGACGTCCGCCTGTACGACATCATCTACAAGCTGACCGACGACATCTCCGCGGCGCTGCGCGGCATGCTCGAGCCCGAGCAGGTCGAGACCGTGGAAGGCCGCGCAGAAGTCCGGCAGATCTTCAAGGTAGGCAAGGTCGCCGTCATTGCCGGCTGCTACGTCACCGACGGACGCATCGTCCGTGGCGGCGGGGCGCGCGTCTGGCGCGGCGGCAAGGTCGTGCTCACAGACAGGATTGAGTCTCTGCGGCGCTTCCGAGACGACGTGCGCGAAGTGGCGACCACCTTCGAATGCGGGATCGGCCTGGCCGGCTCGAACGACCTGGTCGAAGGTGACATCATCGAGTGCTTTACTCAGCAGATGGTGAGCCGGGCGACCGGTTGAGCTCCGGAGAGGCCAGCCTCGATGACGCAGCGAACGGACAGAATTGACGAGCTTCTGCGCCAGGAGATCGGTCAGGCGCTGGAGCGCGAGGTGACCGACCCCGGCATCGGGTTCGTGACGGTCACCAAAGTGGAGACTTCCCCGGACCTGGCCCATGCCCGCGTATGGGTCAGCGTCATCGGCTCGGATGAGCGACGCAAAGAGGCGCTCGCGGGCTTGAGACGGGCCATGCCGTACATCCGCCGCGGCCTTGGGTCGAAGATCCGGCTGCGTCGGATTCCCGAGCTGGACGTCCGGCTGGACGACACGGTTCAGCGCGGGACGCGCGTCCTACAGATCATCAACGAGCTTGAAGCGGGTCGGATACCCGAGGATGTCCCAGAGACCGGCGAATCGCTGCCCACCCCGGTTGCGAGGTTTCCGCACGAAGGCGACGTCGAACCCGAGGAGACCACCCCCAGGGCCGGGCCGACACCCCGGAAGAAGCGCGCGTGGCGACCGGACCGCGGTTCCGCGAGCGGTTCCGGCCGTGGTCCCGATCTAGACAGGGGCGGTCCGGGCCCGGGCGCCCGACCGACCAGGGGCTCGTCGTCTCGGAGACCCCGGTGAGCAAACCCGGTCAGACCGTGGACCTGTCCGCGTATGCGGCGGCCGTTCCGGACACCGTGGTAGAGCGCCTGCGATCCGGGCGCCGCGTTATGACGATCTGCCACGAGAATCCCGAGGCGGATGCCCTCGGGTCCGCCCTGGCGGTCGGCCTGCTCGTCGAAGCCGGTGGGGGAGTGGCGACGCCCGTCTGCGCAGATCCCGTCCCCTCGATGTACTCCTTTCTTCCAGGCATGGAGAGGTTACGGCTGGAGCCCGACCCGGCCATCGATTACGACCTGATCGTCGTCGGCGATTGCGGCGAGCTGGAGCGGGTTGGCCCAGTGCTGCGGACTCACGCCGATCTGTTCGGGCGCGTTCCGATCCTCGACATAGACCACCACATCTCGAATCGCCATTTCGGAGAGCTGGACTGGGTCGATCCGGCAAGCTCGGCTACGTGCGAAATGGTCACGCTGCTGGCCTGGCGCATGGGTGTGCCGCTCACTGCCGGGGACGGCATGCTGGCGGCGGCTCTCGCGGCCGGCGTCGTGATGGACACGGGCAACTTCCAGCACCCCAACGTGACTCCGCGGACCCTGGTCGTAGCCGCGGCGTTGCGCGAAGCCGGGGCGCCTCTGAGCGAGATAGCGCGGCGGTTGTACCGCAGCAAGCCGAACACGCAGCTGTGCCTCTTCGGGCGGGTGCTCGCCCGGATGGAATCGGACCTGGACGGCCGGCTCGTCTGGTCGACGCTCGAACTGGCCGATCTGGCCGCGAGCGGCGCGGTTCCGGCCGAGTCGGAGGGCCTGGTCGACCTGCTGGGCCAATCCGAGACCTCCGAAGCCTCGATTCTCTTCAAGGAAGCCGACGGCGAAACGCGGGTGAGCGTCCGAACGCGCGACGGCGGCGTGGATGCGACGATTCTGACGGGCGCTTTCGGCGGCGGCGGGCACGCGCGGGCGGCCGGGGCCACGGTGCCGCTGCCACTCGACGAGGCGCGGCGGGTCTTTCTCGCCCGAGCGGCCGAGCTCGTGGCGGCGGTCGAGCGCTAGCCGGTGTCGGCTCGTCAACGAGGCATGGACGGGATTCTCGTCGTCTCGAAGGATCCAGGTTTCACCTCGCACGACGTCGTGGCCCTGATTCGCCGCCTGACTGGCACTCGCCGGGTGGGCCATGGCGGGACTCTCGATCCCTTCGCCTCGGGCGTCCTGCCGGTCTTCCTCGGCCTGGGGACGCGGCTGGTCGAGTACCACATGGGCGACGCGAAGTCGTACCGGGCCACGGTCTGCTTCGGGTCCAGTTCGGAGACGGACGACCGCGACGGAGAACTCGTTGCCGGCAGTGGGCCGGCGCCCACGCGCGAGGCGGTCGAAGCGGCCCTTGCCGGGTTCCGGGGACCGATCCAGCAGCGGCCGCCCGCGTACAGCGCTCTCAAGGTAGGCGGTAGACGGGCCTATCAACTCGCCAGACAGGGGGTGCCGCTCGATCTTCCGCCGAGGGCGGTCGAGATTTACCGGCTGGATCTACTGGAGTGGGACGCCGCCGACCCGGACCGCCCGACAGCCGTGCTTGAAGTCGAATGCGGCGCCGGCACCTACATCCGCTCGCTCGCCCGCGACCTTGGGGAGCGGCTGGGGTGCGGCGCCTACCTGGGGGCGTTGACACGGACTGCCAGCGGGCCTTTCCGCCTCGCGGCCGCGCGTTCCCTCGACGAGATCCGCCGGGCGGCCGCAGCGGGGCCCGCGGCGTTGGCGGCGCTTCTGCTGCCCATAGACGCCGGCCTGGAGGGGATTGCGCCCGTGGTCCTGAACGAGGCCGAAACGGCAGCAGTGGTGCGCGGGCAGCAAATCAAACCCGCGCAACGGCCACAGGCCGAACAGAATGATCGGCTTCGGATCCTGGACGAGCGCCGGTCACTGATCGGCATGGGTTCGTGGACGGGCGGCCGCGTCGTTCCGGAGAAGATCTTCGTCGGGCTCGGGGGAGGCAGCGATTCCGCAGCCAGGACGGCCGGTGCAGAGCGAGCGCCGGCGCCGTCGGGTGAGAGGCCGCTGCGCGTGGTCCGCGCCGGAAACCGCATGGACGTGGTGCCGGGGATCGACAAGCTCACGCGGGACGCGGGCCGGTTGTACCTGGCCGTCGGCGTCTTCGACGGTCTCCACCGCGGCCATCTGTATCTCCTGAGAGAGCTGCGCCGGGCGGCCGCTCGGGCTGGTGCCCGGCCCGGGATCGTGACCTTCGACGCCCATCCCGAAGAGATCATCGAGGGTCTGGCCCCGCCGTTGCTTTGCGATCCGGACGAGCGCCTCGTTCGACTGCAGGCGGCCGGCGTCGAGGTGGCGGTGGTTCAGCATTTCGACCATGCGCTGCGAACCACGACTTACGACGAGTTCGTGTCCCGAATCGCCGATCGGATCGACCTGGCCGGATTCGTGATGACGCCGGACGCGGCCTTCGGCTTCGAGCGGCGCGGGACTCCGGAGGCCTTGACGGAACTCGGTGAGCGGACCGGGTTCGCCGTAACGATGGTCAGTTCCTATCTGCTCGACGGCGAGCAGGTCCGCAGCTCGGAGATCCGGCGGCGCGTCGCGGAAGGCGACCTGGCGGGCGTGCGGCGATTTCTGGGCAGGCCGTTGAGCCTGGCTGGGCGGGTGGCCGGCGACGCGGCGAGCGGAACCGGTCGCCCGGTGGCGTTCGACGTGCCGGTCTGCCTGCCGCCGGACGGTTCGTATGCGGTCCTCATCGGGCCCGGCTGGGCGATCGGCGGGCCGCCCCTGCCGGCCACTTTACGCGGCACGGCGACTATCGCCGGCGGCGCGCTATGGCTGGACACGATCGGCACCGGCGGCCAGGTCGGCGAGCGCGTCCGTGTCGTCTTCGAGATCTCTGCGGCGGAGTCCTGACCGCCCCGTCGACGCGACGGCATCGGTCGCTCCAGGACGCGTGGCCTGCGGGCGGCCCGGCAGGGCCGGGCAAGCCCGAAGCTGCCGCACCGCGGCTTCAACTGGCATAGCCGGCCGAACCCTGCTACCATCCGCCAGGCATTTAGAGAGTAATGAAACCATAGCCAGAGAGAGCTATTCGGAGGATCGTGTGCCGCTCGCGCGGGAGACGAAGGAACAGGTGATCTCGGAATACGCCGTCAAGGACGGCGACACAGGCTCAGCAGAGGTGCAGGTCGCGCTCTTGACCGAAAGGATCAAGGAGCTCACTGAGCACCTGCGGAGCTTCCCGAAGGACAACCAGTCCCGCCGCGGCCTCCTCAAGCTCGTCGGACAGCGACGCCGCCTTCTTGCGTACCTGATCAAGAAGGACAACGCTCGCTATCGGGCCGTCATCGCACGGCTCGGTCTGCGCCGCTAGCGCAACCGCCCTTCGAGGCGAGGCCGAGGCCTCGTCAAGGGCCTTTCTCGCAACCGGCTCGCCCAGGCGAGGCAAGGACACCTTCTTCCTCCTAGCTCAGGAGGAACAACACCCGTGTCTCAAACATTCGAGACGCAATTCGCCGGACGCACCCTGACCATCGAGACCGGCAAGATGGCACTGCTGGCGGGCGGCGCCGTCACCGTTCGCTTCGGCGACACCATGGTCCTGGGAACGGCTAACCGATCCGACCCCCGGCCGGGTCTGGACTTCTTTCCGCTCACCGTCGAGTTTGAGGAGCGCATGTACGCGGCCGGCAAGATCCCCGGCGGCTTCATCAAGCGCGAGTCACGCCCGTCCGAGGCGGCGATCCTGGCGTGCCGGCTGACCGACCGCCCGATCCGGCCGCTCTTCCCGGAGGGCTACAAGGACGACGTCCAGATCGTGATCACGGTCCTTTCGACCGACCAGTTGAACCAAGTCGACGTCCTGGGGACCTTCGCCGCGTCGTGCGCGCTGACGATCAGCGAGATCCCGTTCATGGGCCCCATCGGCGCCGTTCGAATTGGCCGAATCGACGGAGAGTTGGTGGTCGATCCCACGATCGAGGATCTGGAACGCTCCGACATCGACCTGATCGTCTCGGGTACCCGTGACGCCATCATGATGGTCGAGGCCGGAGCCCAGATCGTTCCGGAAGAGGTCATGGCCGAGGCCATTCTCTTCGGCCATCGAGCCCTTCAGCCGCTCATCGATATTCAGGAGGAGCTGCGCGCGGCGGCCGGCAAGCCCAAGGTGCTTGGATACCTGGAGCCCGGCGCCGGCTCCGTTCTCGAGTTCCTGAAGAAGGTCAGAGAGCCAGGCAGCGAATTCGTTGTCGTGGATGTGGAGACCACCGGTCGGGATCCCAAGGTTGCCGACCTGATCGAGATCGGCGCCGTGCGCGTACGCGACGGCAAGGTCGTGGATAGCTTCTCGACCTTCGTCAACCCGGGCCGGACGATTTTCGGCGCCCAGATGCACGGCATCACCGACGCGGAAGTTGCCGGCGCGCCGGTAGCCCGCGAGGCGGCCGAGAAGCTGCTCGCCTTCGTGGCCGGTGCCCCTGTAGTAGGCCACAACGTCGGCTTCGACCTCGGGTTCCTCGATACGGCCCTGGGCGAACCGGGCAAGTTCATCGCGGGCGGCTACTTCGATACGCTCGTCATCGCCCGAGAGGGCTACCCGGACCTCGAGTCGTACAAGCTCGGCGAGATAGCCCGCTTCCTGGGCATCACCGTCGAAACCGCCCATCGCGGCCTCGCCGATGCCGAGACGACGGCCGGCATCCTGGCCCGCTTCGCGGAGGACCTGTCCGCCCAAATCGACAACCTGCAGGACGCCATCGCGATTTCGATCCGGGCAAATCGCGAGGAAGGCAAGGATGCGTCGGCTCTCCTCGATGCCGCTCGGAGGCAGGCCCGCGTAAGCAAGGGCCTCTTCTCGTTGATGCAGAAGAAGACCGTCCGCAAACTCGTCCTCGACGAGGGCATCCGCATGGACGGCCGAGGGGTCGACGAGCTCCGCCCCATCACCGTGGACGTCGGCGTTCTGCCGCGTGCCCACGGCTCCGGCCTCTTCACTCGTGGTCAGACCCAGGCGTTGACGGTCGCCACTCTCGGTCCCTCCTCCGACGTCCAGCGGATCGACACGATCAGCCCGGAGACGGAGAAGCGGTACCTACACCACTACAATATGCCGCCTTACAGCACGGGCGAGAACAAGCCGATGCGCGGCCCAGGGCGGCGAGAGATCGGGCACGGACATCTTGCCGAGCGGGCCCTTCTGCCGGTCCTTCCGTCCGAGGATGAGTTTCCGTACGTCATCCGGCTGGTCAGCGAGTGCGTGACCTCGAATGGCTCCACCTCGATGGCATCCACGTGCGGCTCGAGCCTGGCCCTCATGGACGCCGGCGTCCCGATCAAGGCGGCCGTCGGTGGCGCCGCGATGGGCCTCGTCACGGAGCCAGACGGGCGATTCGTGGTTCTGACCGATATCCTCGGCAAGGAAGATGCGTTCGGGGACATGGACTTCAAGGTCACGGGCACCCGCGATGGAGTGACCGCCCTGCAGATGGACATCAAGGTCAAGGGCATCAACGAGGCGATCATTCGTCAGGGTTTGCAGAAGGCCCACGAGGCCCGGATGGCGATCCTGGACAAGATGGACGCTGTGATCCCAACCAGCCGGACCGAAATGAGCAATTTCGCGCCGCGCATCATCACCATCAAGATCAACCCCGAGAAGATCCGCGACATCATCGGCAAGGGTGGCTCCGTGATCCGCAAGATCCAGGAGGAAACCGGCACCGAGATCAACGTCGAGGATGACGGCACGGTCCAGATCGCGGCCGTCTCCGGCGAGAACTCGCGCAAGGCGGTCACCTGGATCGAATCGCTGACTCGCGAGGTCGAGATCGGTGGACTCTATCTGGGCAAAGTGACCCGGATCATGGGCTTCGGCTGCTTCGTCGAGATCCTGCCCGGCAAGGAAGGCCTGATCCGCATCGGCGAGCTGGCCGACTATCACGTTCCCACTGTCGAGGACGTGGTCTCGGTCGGTGACGAGGTTATGGTCGTCGTCATGGAGATAGACCGCCAGGGGCGGATCAACCTTTCGCGCAAGGCCGCAATGCAGCGGCATCTGGCGAAGGTGGACACCGAGTAGCAGCGGCAGCGAGGGGCCGGCCGCGTCGGTCGGTCCCGCCCGTCGGTCACTGCATACAGCGGTGCATAGGCGTCCTCTCTATGCATCCGTGGGGGTGATGAGGCGGGCCGCTGGTATACTCGCCACGTGCCCGTTGTTTGAACCGTCCTGAGTGGAGCCATGTCCCGAGACCCTCAATCACTGACCGTTGCGGTCGTCGGAGCGACTGGTGTCGTCGGACGAACGATGATCCAGGTGCTTGCCGAACGCCGCTTCCCGGTGGAGGAGCTTCGGCTGTTGGCCTCCGGCCGTTCGGCCGGATCGACCGTCAGCGCGGATGGGCGCACCCTGACCGTTGACGAGGCAACTCCGGACGCCTTCGAAGGCGTGGACATCGCCCTCTTCTCGGCAGGAGGCGACGTTTCGCGCCAGCTCGCCCCCGAGGCGGCAGCTCGCGGCGCGACGGTGATCGACAACTCGAATGGATGGCGGATGGATCCCGCGGTGCCGCTCATCGTGAGTCAGGTGAACCCTGAGGACGGCGAGTGGCACGAGGGCATAATCGCCAATCCGAACTGCTCGACGATGCAGCTCGTGCCGGTGCTGATGGCTCTGCGCGACAAGGTCGGGTTGGAGCGTGTCGTCGTGGACACGTATCAGTCCGTCTCGGGCACCGGCGCCGAGGCCCTGGCGGAATTGGAGTCGCAGATCAGAGCCCACGTCGCGGGCGAGCCCAAGGTCGCCAGCGTTTACCCACACCCGATCGCGTTCAACGTCCTGCCGGAAATCGACATCTTCCTGGACAACGGCTACAGCCGCGAGGAGTGGAAGGTCGTCACTGAGAGCCGGAAGATCCTGCACCTGCCGGAGTTGCGGATTTCGTGTACGGCCGTACGCGTGCCGGTTTTCGTCAGCCACTCCGAAGCCGTTCACGTCGAGACCACCAGGCCGATTACTCCCGACGAAGCGCGACGGGCATTTGCCGCCGTTCCCGGCGTGGTAGTGATGGACGATCCAGCAACCCATGTCTATCCGACACCGATTCAGGCGGCCGGAAAGGACGATGTCTACGTCGGGCGGATCAGGACCGACCCGTCGGTGGATCGAGGGCTGGCCTTCTGGGTCGTGAGCGACAACCTCCGCAAAGGTGCGGCCACGAATGCCGTCGAGATCGCCGAGGTCCTGGTCGAGCGCGGATGGGTCAGGGCACGCTCGCGCCGAGAAGTCCCGAGCGGGCTCCTGCGGGCGAAGGCAGGGAAGCCATCGTGACCAAAGCCGCGCCTCAGGCCGTGCCCGAGGCGCAGCGCAAGGCTGTGCTGGAGGCCATCGCGGCGGAGGTGGCGGTCTGTACTCGGTGCCGGCTGCATCAAACTCGTACGCGGGCCGTTCCCGGAGAGGGCACGGCAGCGACGGAGGTCCTCTTCGTCGGCGAGGGGCCGGGCTTCACAGAGGATCAGCAGGGCCGGCCGTTCGTAGGTCGGGCGGGTGCGCTTCTCTCCAAGCTGCTGGACTCGATCGGTTGGTCGCGCCAGGAGGTCTTCATCACGAACGTCGTCAAGTGCCGGCCCCCGGAGAACCGCGACCCCCAACCGGATGAGATTGCCGCGTGCGCGCCGTTCCTCACCCGTCAGATCGAGGCTCTGGATCCGGCCCTGATCGTGACGTTGGGCCGGTTCTCGATGGCCCGGTTCAACCCTGGAGCGCGGATCGGGCAGGTTCACGGAACGTTCCGGGCGGCCGACCCTGACTCCGGCGCGCCAAATGCCCTGGCGTTCTTCATGTACCACCCGGCCGCGGCCCTCCGCACCAGCTCGGTCGAGGCAACCTCCTTCGCGGACATGCAGGGCGTACCCGCGGCCCTCCAGGAGGCGCGAGCCATACGGTTCGCGGACACGTCCAGGGTCGAGCCCGACACGGAAATCACTCGAGACGTCGTCGAGGAGGAGGTCGGCGAATCCGCTGACAGCACGACCGGCCTCGTCGAATCCGACCCTACAGCGCAGCTCCCCCTCTTCTAGGATGAGTACCGGCGAACAACTCCGTTACGCGAGCATCGATGCCTGACAACCAGATCCCGCTCCGCATCATCCCCCTCGGCGGAGTCGGGGAGATCGGCAAGAACATGTACGTCTTCGAGTACGGCGACGACATCGTCGTGGTCGACTGCGGGCTCATGTTCCCCGACGAGGAGATGTTCGGCATCGACCTGGTAATCCCCGACGTCACGTACCTGCGCGAGAACCGCGAGAAGGTTCGGGCATTCCTGATAACCCACGCTCACGAGGATCACGTCGGCGGGCTGGCCTACGTGTTGCCGTACTTCCCAGGCGTGCCCGTCTACGCCTCCACGCTCGCCCGTGGGCTGCTCGGCATCAAGATCAAGGAGCACAAGCTCCACAACAACCCGCTGCTGCCGCTGGATCCTGGAGACAACCTCGAGATCGGCCCGTTCCGCGTGGAGCCTTTCCGGATCAGCCACTCTATTCCCGACGCGATGGGCATGGCCCTTCACACGCCCATCGGCACCGTCGTAACGACCGGGGACTTCAAGTTCGACCATACGCCGGTGGACGGCCGCAGATCGGATTTCGCCATGCTGTCGCGGCTTGGTGAGGACGGTGTCGTCTGCCTGCTCTCCGACTCGACCCGCGCCGAGAGCCCCGGGTACACGCTGTCCGAGCGAACGGTTGGCGAGACATTCCGGGAGATCATGGAGCCGCTGGACGGCCGTGTGATCGTGGCCACGTTCGCGAGCAACATCGCCCGAATTCAGCAGGTCCTCGACGCGGCGAACACGTTCGACCGCAAGGTGGCCGTCGTCGGGCGGTCGATGGAGCAGAACTTCCGCATCGCAACGGATCTGGGCTTCCTCACCTTCCCGCCCGGGCAGGTCGTGGGCAAGGACCAGATCGGGTCCACGCCGGCCGGGCAGATGGTGATCGCCACTACGGGCTCTCAGGGCGAGCCGATGGCCGGCCTGGCCCGTATGGCCAATCGCGATCACCGATTCGTGGAGATCCAGCCCGGCGACACCGTCATCGTCAGCGCCAGCCCCATCCCAGGCAACGAGGAGTACGTGGCGCGGACGATCGACAACCTGTTCAAGGCGGGTGCGAACGTCTACTACCACGCCGTCAAGCACGCCCACGTCTCGGGCCATGCCAGCCAGGAAGAGCTGAAGTTGATGCTCGGTCTGACGAGGCCCAAATTCTTCATCCCGATCCACGGCGAGTTCCGGATGCTCGTCCAGCACGGGCGCCTGGCCGTCGAAACGGGAGTGGCGCCGGAGAACATCTTTATCATCGAGAACGGCCAGGCGGTGGAGTTCTACCCGGACGGAACGGCGCGTCGCGCCGCTCCGGTCACGTCGGGATACGTCCTCGTCGACGGCCTCTCCGTCGGCGACGTGGGGGAGGTCGTCCTGCGCGACCGGCGGGCCCTCGCCAGCGACGGCATGTTCATCGTCGTCGTCACGGTAGACAAACAGTCCGGCAAGGTAGTGGCGCGCCCGGAGATCGTGACCCGCGGCTTCGTCCACGGCAACGAGAGGGATCCGCTCATGGACGGCGCCGTCGAGCACATCATGGCGGCCATAGAGAGCCCGGGCGATCGAACGAGCGAAGTCGCGCTGCTCAAGAGCCAGATCAAGGATGAGGTCTCCCGCTATCTGTACGAGCAGACGCGGCGGCGGCCGCTCGTCTTCCCCGTCGTGGTGGAGGTGTAGATGGCGACTCGCAGGACAGCCGCCTCCAGCCGCTCCGCCTATAGCCGAAGCACACGGCCGCCCGCTGCGCGCCGGCGCCGGCGCACCATTCATGTGGCTCCGGACCTGGTGCGCCAGCTCCTGGGAGTGGTGTTCCTAATCCTGGGTGTGACCCTCCTGATCGGGCTCACTCTCAAGGGCGGCCAGTTGACCGACCTCGAGCTCAACCTGATCGCGCCGTACTTCGGTTCGATGCGCTGGCTGCTGCCGTTGATCCTGATTCCGTTGGGCTACTACCTGGAGCGTGCCAACGGCGAGCACTGGGACTGGCAGCTGACTTTGCTGGGATCCGCGGTTGCTTACGTTTCGGCAGTCGGTATCGCAGCCCTGGCGAACCACGACAAGCCCTGGGGCGGCACCGTCGGTCGGGCGATCGCCGACGTTCTGGCCCCCCTTGTCACCAGCCCGGGCGCCGGGTTGATCCTGTCCATGCTCGTCGTGGCGGGGGTCGCCCTCGCTCTCGACATGTCCCTGCCGGCGGTCGTGGAACCTCCGGCGCGGTTGATGGGGCGCGCTGTCACGAAGCTCTTCCGACCCGCGCCCAAGCCGGCACCGCCCAGCGGTCCTGCGTCGCCCGTCAGGTCGGACCGGACGGGCAAGCCGGCCGGCGATTGGTCCGCGGCCGACGCGCGCGGAAAGCCGTCGAACGACCGAACCGGATCGATTCCCGTGGCGATCCAGAATCCCGGCCCGACTTCGCAGACCTTCGCGCCCCCCGTCGCGCCGTCTTCCGCGTTGCGAGACGGCGGTCCGTTGAGAGAGGCGCCAACGGATGCCGACGGCGCGCCATCCGGCGCTCCGGGCCGCGACGGCCATTCCATCCGTGACGGCGCTCCAGTGAGGGGGCAACGATCTGATGCTGGAGGCGGGAGCCCGTCTGCCGCCGGGCTCGGCGGTGGCGCGCTTACGACGGCTCTGGCGTTGCGTCGCGAGTACCACCTCCCGCCGCTGGCCCTGCTCGAGGACATCGCCCCGCGGGCCGTCGACAGCCCGATGGACCACGCCCGCAACGCGGCCATCATCGAGGGCAAGCTCGCCAGCTTCTCGATTCCGGCCCGCGTGGCCGTTTGGAACGCGGGCCCGGTCGTGACTCAGTACGAGGTGGAGCCCTCGCCCGAGGTCAAAGTCAGCCGCATCGAGGCTCTCGCCGACGACCTGGCCATGGCACTGGCCGCTCGGACCATCCGGATCGAGGCCCCCATCCCGGGCAAGAGCGTCGTGGGAATCGAGATCCCGAACAAGGACTTCAACATCGTCGCCCTCCGGCGCATCCTGGAGGAAGTCGACCTGCGGGACGCCTCGAAGCTGACTTTCGCTCTGGGGCGGGACGTCGCCGGCCACGCCCGAGCCGCGGATCTGGCCAAGATGCCGCACCTGCTCATCGCCGGTGCCACCGGCTCGGGCAAGAGCGTCATGGTCAATGCCCTGATCACGAGCCTGCTCTGCAACGCGACCCCGGATGAAGTGCGCCTTGTCCTGATCGACCTCAAGAGCGTCGAGCTTTCCGCCTACAACGGCCTCCCTCATCTGATGGTCCCGGTCATCACTGAACCGGGGCGAGCTAAGGCGGCTCTCAAGTGGGCCGTGTCCGAGATGGAGAACCGCTTCAGGCGATTCGCCGGGGCAAGCGCGCGGAACGTCGCGGGCTTCAACGAGACACGCGCCGATCCCGCGGACCGCATGGCCTACCTCGTCATCATCATCGACGAGCTTGCGGATCTGATGATGCGCGGGGGGAAGGACATGGAGGAGCCGATCGTCCGCCTGGCCCAGAAGGCGCGAGCCACCGGCATCCACCTCGTCCTGGCCACTCAGCGACCCTCGGTAAACGTCGTCACAGGCCTGATCAAGGCCAATTTCCCGAGCCGAATAGCCTTCGCGATGTCGTCGCAGATAGATTCGCGGACAATAATCGATACTCCCGGCGCCGAAGACCTCATTGGCCGGGGGGACATGCTCTTCCAGCCGGCAGACTTGCCGCGGCCGATCAGGCTCCAGGGCGTGTTTGTCTCCGACAAGGAGATCGCCAACATCGGTGAGCACTGGCGAGCCGAGGCCGAGCCGCACTACGACATGGGCATCGTCGAGACCGACGATGAGCCCGAGGGCTTCGAGCAGCCGATCGACTCCGATGCCGACCGGCTCTTGCAGGATGCCATGGCCGTCATCCAGGAGTACGATCGTGCATCCGCGTCTCTCCTGCAGCGGCGCCTCAAGATCGGCTACGCCCGAGCGGCTCGCATCATCGATCAGCTCGAGGCTCGCGGATACATCGGGCCCTTTGATGGGTCCAATGCGCGGCAGGTGCTGCGCGGAAATGGCACGCCGTCCAATCCGACCTTCGGAAGCGGCGGGGATGAGGAATGACGAGCACTAACTCACCGCGTCGAGCGACGACGCGACGCCCCGTCGGTTTCCGGGCGGGACATGGCGGCTCGGAACCGAGCGGTAACGGCCGCTCGCCGGTGGGGGAGCAGCTTCGGGGCGCTCGCGAGGTCAAGGGAGTGGACCTCCACCGGGTCGAGCGCGACACCAAGATCCGGATCAAGTACCTGGAGGCGCTCGAAAGCGGCGATTTCGGGGATCTTCCGGGCGAGGTCTACACCCGCGGCTTCCTGCGCAACTACGCCACGTATCTGGGCCTCGACGCGGACGACATCGTCGACGAATGGCGCCACGAAGCTGGTGAGCCGGAGCCGCTAAGGCCGAAACTGGCCGGCCCGCAGCCGATGATGATCAGGCGCGGCGTCGTCTTCCAGCGCAGCCACGCCATCATTCTCGTAGTCGTGCTCATCGTGGCCGGAGTCGGGTCGTACTTCGGATACCAGGTGACGAGGTTCCTGCAGTACCCGTCGCTGGGTGTCTCCGATCCTTCCGGCCAGCAGACGCTCGAGCTGCCCCCGGGGACTACGAGCTACGTCCTGAAGGGCACAGCAACGCCTGGAACCACCGTCCTGGTCTCATGGGATGGCCAGGACCCCACGACAGTCGTGGTCGACGAAACGGGTAACTGGACGTACACGGCGTTGCTCCATTTCGGCAGCAACCAGTTCGACATCACGGCCAAGAACCTGGATACGAGTCACGCCAGCGACACTTCGCGGGTGATCATCGAGGTGCCCGTGGTCAGTCCCAGCCCGCCCGAGCCCGAGATCGCGTTTCTCCTGCCGGCCGATGGAGCCTCGGTCAAGGACGGCGCCGTCAACGTGAGTGGCACGAGCACGCTGGTCACCAGTGTGACCGTGACGCCGACGTATCTCGGGCCTCCGCCGGCGCCGGGCGCGACGATTCCACCCGCCACGCCCACGCCGTCGCTTCCCGTCTCGCCTGCGCCGTCGGCCGGCTCGGGCAGCTCCCCGAGCGCCCCGACCGGTCCGAGCCCGACACCCGCTCCGACGCCGGCCACGGTCAAGGCGGCGGCGGATGGATCGTTCGCGGCATCAATGCAGCTCGCCCCGGGTCGATGGCAGTTGACTCTCCTCGGCATAGACCCGAACGGCCACATGGCCGCCCCTGTCTCGCGGACCATCGTCGTCCCGTACAAGGGTTTGAACGTGGTGATCCAGGTCAAGGGCGGCGACGCCTGGCTGAGGTACGCGGGTGACGGTGCCGGCATCGCGCAGAGCACCTATCCGGATGGATATGAGGCGACCGTAACTCTCAACAAGTGGTTCTGCATTCTCGTGAGCGGACAGCCCAGTCGAGTCTTCATCACCGTGAACGGCACTTCGCTCGGGCCGGTCAGCCAGTATGGGGGCACCCACCTGTACGTCGACACGACCAGCTCCGCCAAGAACGTCAGCGGTTGCCCCGCCTGACCGGCGATGGAGAGCGAGCCGCTGCTCCAGCTGACCGCCCGGCTCCAAGCCCTGTGCCTCGAGCGGGGACTTGACCTGGTAACCGCCGAGTCGTGCACCGGCGGCCTCGTAGCCAAGCTGATCACGGACGTTCCCGGGTCTAGCGGCTACTTTCGAGGTGGGATCGTGGCATACGCCGACCAGACCAAGGAGTTGCTTCTGGGCGTTCCCGCAGAACTCATAGACGCCCATGGCGCGGTAAGTGCCCAGGTGGCGCGTGCCATGGCCAATGGGGCGAGCGCAAGGACCGGCGCGGCGCTCGCCGTGGCTGTGACCGGCGTCTCCGGGCCGGGCGGCGGAACCGCGGCCAAGCCCGTCGGCTTGACCTACGTGGCCGTTGCGCATGCCGGGGGAGTGGAAGTTCGGCGCCACTTATGGACGGGCGACCGCACCGAGAATCGCGAGGCGACTGCCCGCGCTGCCCTGGAGCTGCTGCTGGAGTGCGTGACGATGACGGCCGCGACGGGGGGAACGGCTTGAGCCACGTCCGCGGCGCGGCTTCGGTCGGAAGCGGGCTACAACCCGGCCGTGCGGCACGCCCGATCCGCCAGGGGGAGCGGATCCACGTCGTCGGAGCGGCCGGAGCCGGTGCGAGTGCCGCGGCCCTGCTCGCCCACTTTGCCGGAGCCTCCGTAACGGGCTGCGACTCGGGCGGGCCGTCGCCGTACACGCCTCCGCTGGCTGCCGCGGGCATCGCCCTTACCTGGAGCCACGACCCGCGGCACGTCACGGCCGGTGAGCGGCCCGAACGGCTAGCGGTCACCAAGGCGCTCACGGCCGTCGATCCACGCAACGCCGAGCTGGAGGCTGCGCGGGCGGCCTCTGTCCCGCTGGAGGCGTGGCAGCAGGTCGTTGCCGACGCCGCGGTCGGGAAGCTCCTTGTCGCCGTCGCCGGAACGCACGGAAAGAGCACCTGTTCCGGCTGGCTGCTGCGCGTCCTTGCCTCGGCCGGCCTCGATCCGTCTGGGTTCGTAGGGGCCCTGCTGCCGGCGTCCCTGACAGGCGGGCTGGCGGCCACGGCCCGCTGGGGAGAAGGCGAGGGCTTCGTGGTCGAGGCGGACGAATACGCCGGCAACTTCGATCCATACAGGCCGGCAATCTCAATTCTGACCTCGGCCGAGTGGGACCATCCGGACGTCTTCGCCGACCAGGAATTGGTCGTGGACTGCTTCGCGGTCTGGTTGGAACGCGCGGCGCTGTCGGTTCCCGAGCCGCTCCTCGTCGCGAATGTGGCAGATCCGGGCGTAGCCGCAGTCGTGGAGCGCCTGAACGGATGGCCCGGGCGGGTGCTGGCGACGGTCCTCGCCGGCGAATCCGGCGGGCTCCTCGACGGCCGGGCGCGGGACCGTCTGCGTGCGCGTTTCGCCACCGGCGGAGGCCCCGCGGATCTCCTTGAAGGGCAGATCCTCGAGGCCGGACCCGAGGGCACGACTCTCCAGATTCGAGGCGCCGGCGTCTCGATCGATTCCCTTGCGGTGCGTCTGCGGCTGCCGGGCCGGCACAACGCCGCCAACGCTCTGGGCGTCGCAGGGGCCGCGCTGGCGATGGGCGTTCCCGGCGACGCGATCGCCGCGGTGCTGGCCGACTTCCGAGGCGTGGGCAGGCGCCTCGAGAGAAAGGGGGAGGGGAGGGGCGTCGTGATCTACGACGACTACGGGCATCACCCGACAGCCATTCGCGAGACCCTGGCCGCGCTCCGCCAGATAGAGCCCGGGCGGCGCATCTGGGCCGTTTACGAGCCGCTGACCTACCACCGCACGGCCGCCATGCTGGAGCGATTCGCGCAGGTTCTGGCCACGGCCGATTACGTCGCCATCGCCGACATCTGGGCGGGTCGCGACCCGGACACGTCGATAACGTCCGCCGCCGCACTGGCCGAAGCCGTGGCGCGGCAGCGACCCGGCATGGTGGCAGTTGCGCCCGGTTCGGTGGAAGCCACAGCGGCATGGCTGGCGAAGGAAGTCCAGCCCGGCGACGCCGTCCTGGTGATGGGCGGAGGCAGGAGCTATCGGATAGCCGAACTGCTGGTTCAGGCCCTGGGGGCCTGAACGCGTTGGAGCTCACGTGGGCTTGGAGGGACGTCCGTTGCGGGGGCGTAGCGGACTCCCGGACACCCCGCGAGTGGGGCACAATCAAACAGATACACGGTAGATGCCCGGCAGGCGGGGACTACGCCGCCGCCTCGATCGCCCGGGAGCGATTGCCGGGGCCGTCCTCAGCGGCGCGATGCAGGAGGCAGGAGGCTAGATGGCCGGAGATTCCTCATTCGACGTGGTCAGCGACTTTGACGATCAAGAGATGCGAAACGCCCTCGATCAGGTTCGGCGCGAAGTCCAGCAACGCTATGACTTCAAGGGTGCCACCGTCGAGCTGACTCAGACGCCGACGGAGCTGGTTCTCCTCACCGACGACGAGTTTCGGGCCAAGGCGGTTCGCGAGCTGATCGAGTCAAAGGCGGTTCGGCGCAGTCTGTCCCTGAAGATATTCGACTGGGGAAAGCTCGAGCCGACGGGCGGGAACAAGGTTCGCCAGCACATAACTCTGAGACGAGGGTTGGACGAGAATCTGGCTCGGAGATTGAGCAAGCTCGTGCGCGACGAATTCCCCAAGGTCAAGACCCAGGTGCAGGGCGATGCCCTGCGAGTATTCGGCAAGAACAAGGACGACCTTCAACGGGTGATCGCCCGGCTCAAGGAACTCGATGAACCGGTGCCGTTGCAGTTCACGAACTATCGGTGAGCGTTGCTCGGGCCAGCCGGCGCAACGGTCCGAAGGAGTGCGGCAATGTCGATGACTGAAGGCCAGGACGCGACCACGACGGTCGGCTCTGTCCTGGCCGAGGGACTTGCTCGGGCGGGTGTGAAGATCGCCTTCACCGTGCCGGGCGAAAGCGTCCTGGGGTTGCTGGAAGGCCTCGCTGCGAACCACATCCGCGTGGTCGCGGCCCGGCACGAGGGGTCGGCCGCCTTCATGGCCGAGGCCGTGGCGCAGCTGACCGGGCGGCCGGCGCTGTGCGTTGCGTCGCGAGGTCCCGGCGCCTCGAATCTGATGATCGGCCTCCATGCCGCACAGGCGGACTCAGCGCCCGTGGTCGCCATCGTCGGCGGGGTTCGCCGGGACGTGAAGGGCCGCGAGGCATTTCAGGAGATGGACGCGGTCGGTGCGTTCGAACCGATCGTGAAGTGGGCGGCCGAACTCCGCGACGCGGCAGATGCCGGACCGATGATCGAGCGCGCTCTATCCACCGCCACGAGAGGACGACCGGGGCCGGTTGTGCTGGTCGTGCCCGGGGACCTGTTCGACGTCCGCCTGCCGGCCAGCGAGCCGGGCCCGCGTGCGGGCGTTCACCCGGAGCACCGCGCCGACCCTGATCCGGCGCTGGTACGCAAGGTGCTGCATCTCCTCGCCGACGCTCGAAGGCCGCTCATTCTGGCAGGAGCGGGAGTCCTGCGGGCCCGTTCCACGGACGCACTCGTTCGTTTCGCAGAGACGATGCGCGTGCCGGTGGTGAGCTCGTGGCGGCGGGCGGATGTCTTCCCCAACGACAACCCGCTCTACCTGGGCATGACGGGCCTGGGTGCGCCACACACCGTTCTCGACCGAATCGAGGAGGCCGACGCGGTGCTGGTCCTGGGGTCGCGTCTCGGCGAGATCACGACTTACGGTTACCGCATCCCGGGCCCCTCCACGAAATGGGCCCATGTCGACGCCGAACCGCGCAGCGCGGCATCGACGCACCGCCCGGACGTGGCGATGGCGGCAGACGTGGCCGCGTTCCTGCGTGTATCCCAGCGGATCCTGGCCCGGGCCGTCTTCGATGCGCCGTCCCTGGACGAACGCACCGCGGCCAATGCCGCCGACCGCGTGGCATATGAGCTGGCCTCGGTGGTAGACGCGGTGCCGTGGGACGGCCCGGGAGTGCATCCGGGTCGGATCGTCGCCACGCTGGCGCGCGTCCTGCCGCCCGAGTCGATCATCAGTACGGACGCCGGCGATTTCGGGACATGGGCGGCGCGGGGCTATCGGTTTCCCAGGCCGGGCACCTTCCTCGGTTCTACGGCAGGGCCCATGGGCTACGGTCTGCCGGCGGCAATTGGGGCGACGGTGGCCCGACCCGGCCGTCTGGCAGTAGCTCTGACCGGCGACGGCGGTTTCGCGATGAGCATGGCCGAGCTGGAGACTGCCGTTCGAGAGCGAGCCCACGTGATCGTGCTGGTATTCGACAACGGACGCTATGGCACGATCTGGCGAGCGCAGGCGAGGCGCGCCGCCAACGCCGGCCTGGGGACGAGGCTCGGGCCCATGGACTTTGTGGGCGTAGCCGCCGCATGCGGCCTGATGGGCTTGTCCGTAACCACCGACGACGAGTTCGAACCGGCCCTGCGGCAGGCACTCGAAAGCGGCCGGCCGGCCCTGCTGCATCTGGTTCTCGACCCGGCCTGGACCACCCCTGATTTCGACCCATCCGTGGAACCGACCTTTGCCTCCGGGATGGTCGAGGAGTCGGCGGGAGGTACGGTCGTCGCCTGGGCGGTAGAGGCCGGCCCGAGCGCACTGGAGGAGCCGACGACCGAAGCGGCGATCGCGGCGACGCCGCCCGACGCTATCGACGAGTCCGATCTTGAGCCTGCGACTGAGGAGGCCGTGCCGGACGGCGGCCCGGTCGAGCCTCCGGAGGCCGAAGGCGAGGGCCTCGCCGCGGAACCCGAAACGGTCACGGCGCCGGAAGGCGAGCAAGGCCTGGCGGAGTAGAAGCCGGCCCGGCCCGGCGCGCTCGTCCGAGCGGTCAGGTCGTGGGCCGGGGCAGCCGCCGCTCGAGAACCTGCTGCACGCGGCGATCGTGGAGACGGCGTTCGAGCCCAACGGGGTAGGTGTGCGGGTTCATGAGGCGGCGGATCGCGGGATGCAGACTATCGAGCTGGGCGTGGGCCCGTGCTCGGATCGAATTGAGGTCCGGTGCCGGGGCCACTCGCTTGCCGCCTCGTAGAGCCGGCAGGACCAGTTCCTCAGATCGCCAGTCCGGCTCGATGACGCGCATGTGAAGGGCGTCGGCCGGATCGACTATGACGCCTCGATCGGCTGAGACCGGCAGGTCCTCGTCGTAGATCATGTCGGCCCTGAAGCGGCCCGCGCCGTCTACGAAGCGTCTTACGCCCAGGACTCCGGGGATCGATATCTTGGCGCTGTGCTCGGACAGCTTGACCGGGTATCGCCACCCGCCCGATGGATCGCAGAAGGCGGTCAGCTTGTAGACGGCGCCTAACGCCGGCTGGTCGAAGCAAGTGTCCAGCTTCGTGCCGACGCCCCAGACGTCTATGCGCGCACCCTGTGCGCGAAGCGAGGCGATGGTCTGCTCGTCGAGGTCGTTGGAGGCGACGATCTTGGTCTCGGTCAGGCCCGCCTCGTCTAGCATGCGCCGGGCTTCGATCGAGAGATAGGCCAGGTCGCCCGAGTCCAGCCTGATGGCGGCCAGCTTACCGCCCGAAGCCGCCAGACGGAGGCCCGTCGTGATCGCGTGGCGCACTCCCGAGAGAGTCCCGTATGTGTCGACCAGCAGGGTGACGTTGTCCGGTTGAGCGTCGGCGTAAGCGTCGAAGGCGTGCTGCTCGTCGTCGAAGACCTGGACCCACGAATGCGCGTGGGTGCCGCGCACCGGAATTCCGAACAACCGGCCGGCCAGCACGTTGGAGGTTGCGGCCACTCCTCCGACATACGCCGCCCGTGCGGCCGACAGGGCTCCGTCCGGTCCCTGGGCCCGGCGGAGGCCGAACTCCAGGATGGGGGCACCGCCCGCCGCCTGGACGACGCGCGCCGCCTTCGTCGCCACGAGAGTCTGGAAACCGATGACGGTCAGGAGCACGCTCTCCACGAGCTGGGCCTGGAGAAGTGGCCCCCGGACGCGGATCAGCGGCTCGTTGGGGAAGACCACCGTGCCCTCGGGAATCGCATCGACGTCACAAGTGAACTTGAAGGATTCGAGCCGGTCCAGGAAAGCCGGGCGAAAGATCGGCCGGCCAGCAGCGCCGCGCAGGCCGCGCAAGTACTCGATGTCGACCTGCTCGAATCGCAGGTGCTCGAGGATCTCGAGGGCGTCGTCCAGGCCGGCGGCAAGCGCGTACCCGCCCTCGAAGGGCAAGTCTCGGAAGCTCAGCGCAAAGACCGCTTCTCGGTCGGCCAACCCGGCCGTCTGATAGCCGGCCCCCATCGTGAGCTCGTAGAGATCGGTCAGGAGTGCGAGGTTGGTCCCGTATACCTCACGGACGGCGGACATGGCGCCGGTCCTTTGGCGGCGTGGCAATCTTTGAGGCAGGCCGGGTGACCGGAGGGGCAATCGACCGTGGCTTCGGCCCGATCAGCTCCACGATCGCCTCCAGGTTACCGATGATCATCGCCACGAGGAGCCCTACCGTGGGCTCGGACATCGCGATGGGCTCCGCGGCGCCCGGCAGGTTGCTTTCCAGGAGGGCGACTTCGTGAGGGTATATGTCGTCCAACGAGGCCCCGACCAGCAGGGCCATGCCCGCGTCCACGGCTCGTCCGGCGGCGGCGCGGAGATCGGGATCTCCAGGCGTGATGAGCGGCACCGGCTCACTGCCGGCCTCGAGCGGAAGCGGGCAGGGTAGGGCGGTCAGGAGATCCGCGATGGCATCCTGGCTCGCACGATCGAGACCGGGACTGCGGCGCAGGCGGCCGGTCGGGCGCGGCCAATTGGTCTCGATTCTCGTTCTGATGGACATCAGCCGGATCCGACAATCGTGAACCGAATCCAGGCCGCTCAGTTCCGCGATCCGTGCTCGCAGTAGTTGCGTCAACGACGTTTCGCTCATCGTGGCCTCACAGTGGGGAGGTCGCCTGCCGACACTCGTTCGCTCAGGATACCGACGCCGGACGTTACGGACGTTCTACGGCCGGCGGGGGACCCCTGCCTCGGTCGGGACCCCGCTCCGGCAGAGCCGAGGACCGCGTTATCGATCGGGCTCGTCACGGAACGTCGTTCGGATTCGGAGGATCGGCTGTGATCACGCTCGGCCAGGTGCCCTTGAAGCGGATCCCGCCCTCCTGCAACTCGACTGTATCGACAGTAATGCCCGCTTCCAGGATCGTCTTGTTGAGGTAGGCATCGATGGATGTCTCGACCTGATTCTGCACGTCGCCGGGCACGCCGAGGCGGCCGAAGTCCAGTTGGGATATCTGGATCGTGACGGCGTGTGAGTTGAGCCTCGTTATGGAGAACTGCCCGTACAGCGGACCGGAGATCGGGTAGCCGGGTACGTTGACGAAGGCTGCAACCTCGACATATCCGGGGTGGATCCGGAATTGGAGGTCCCGCATCATCGAGTTGGGGGTGTTGAACTCGCGCAGCGATCCGATGGCCGCTTCCGAGAGCGTGTCATCGATCGCGACGTTACCGGACCAGTGATGCTTGCTGGAGAGGGTGTAGTTGGCAGGATCTGACGGCCTGGTGATGCCGTACTTGTCCGCGAACTCCTCGAAAGCAACGCGATCGCGAGGCATACCCAGGTCACGCGCGTGATCCATGCCGAACACCGAGCTGAGGATCGGCACCTGAGCTAGCCCGAACCAGGAAACCACCACCAGAACGGCGGCGACGATGCCAACCAGGATTACCGCCAGACGTCGCAGCATCTCTCTCCTTTGCGCCAGGGAGCGAGTCCTCGAGCGGCCCGAGTCGACCGCGGTCGAGGGACTCGGTTTCGATGTGGCACTCCGGCAAGACTGCCACATCGCGAAGGAGAGAGGTAGGCCCTTCTCAGGACCAGGGGACCAGAACGGGCAGGTCCGATGCCCGCAGATCCCTGCCGCAACGGGTAGGAACACCAGAATGTGTCGCACGTCGCGCACCGGTGAATGCGCGGGCCGGCACATCGACCAGAAGCGCTCCCCCGGCGGGTAGCGTGGTCTCGTCAGCAGCGTGTTGAGAGAAGTCCACTTGGACCGGGCGCTGCAGGAGGAAAGAATGTCATCGCGGTCCTCGCGGCGACGAGTTCTGCGGCTCGGGGCGGGGCTGGTCAGCATGTGTCTGGCCCTGGCAGCTGCGGGGCTGGTCAACGCCGATACAGGCTCACCGAGTTCAGTCAACGTCACGCAGAACGGTCTGTCTATCCAGGCCTCCGGCACGTGGTCGTGGGCGACGAATGCCAACAATGGCCAACTGCACTACGCCGGGTTCGCAATCGACTGGGGCGACGTCAGCGTCGGGAATCAGCTCGGTACCTATCACATCGGTGATGGGACCGCGGCCACCAACCTCGTAATGCAGCCGACGACCCCGGATCGTGGAACGAGCGGGACGTGGGGCCCGGTCGATCACACGTACGCCACGGCGGGCACCTATACGGCCTGCGTGATCATGTACGACATTGGTCAGGTCCATCCGTACAAGACGACCGGTTACCACAGCTTGCAGGCCACTGGAACGGGTCGCAACAAGGACAACGCGGTCGACGACCAGGAGATCGGCGGAGTGCAGTGCGCGACGTTTGACGTCGTGGACCCGACGCCTACACCGACCCCCACGCCGGTGGCAACGCCCACTCCGTTCCAGTCGCTCCAGGGTGCGACGGCCACGCCGGCGGCAACGCCCACTCCGTTCCAGTCAATCCAGGGTGCGACGGCGCTCCCGGCTCCGACCGCTCCGCCGACCGCGACGAACGCGGGTTCGGTCGCGCCGGCTAATGGAGGGCCGGCCGTCCCGCTCCTGCTCCTCGTGTTGTCGTGCCTCTTCGGTGCTATCGCCTTCAAGCCGGTCAGAGCCGCTCGCAGGTAGGGCCATACGTTCGGGATGCCCGAGGCTGTGTCTCAGGACCCATGCCGCCAGGAGGAGATCCAGCGGAGGTCTGACCGGGACGGGCTCTCGGGCACCCCAGAAGCTGTCGGGTAACTCACGACGCGGATTCGGAGGAAGCCTCCGGATCCGCGTCCGGATTTAGCTGTCGATCAGGTTGGCTCCGGCCTCGGCTGGGCGGATCGACCCGCTGCGGCCGGCGTCTCAGAAGAGGAAGGAAAGGAAGCCGAAGAATAGGCCGAGAGCGATCCAGTCGATCTTGGCGTCGAGCGTCACCCAACCGCCGTGCGTAACCACAGCGATCGCGAAGCAGATGACGGCCACGAGGATCAGAATCGACTTGTTGCTCTTGAACATCGGGTCTCCTATGTAGTGGACAAGGTCGCTCTGGCGACCTGCTGGCCAAACCGCGGCCTCGGGTCGTCCTAGAGGTGGAGGCGGCTCCTGCGCCGGGACGTCAGAGCGTGCCAGGAAACGATCACGGCGAGCGCGCCGGCCGTGGCGATGATGCAACTCTCGACGGTGACGCCGTCCATCGACCCGTAGCGGAAGACGTTAATGGCGACGTAGCCGCCAACCATTCCCCCGACAATCCCGAGTAGTATCGTGCCGATGATCCCGTCGCCTCCTCCCAGAATCAGCCTGGCGACATAGCCGGCAATCGCGCCGACAACGATCCATGCGAAGATGCTCATACGTGATCCTTCCGAGGCTTCGCAGGCCACTTCGCCAGTCTGACGATCGTTCTTGCGACACCATCACTACAGTATGGTATGTTGTGTAGTATGTCAACTGAGCATTCGACCTACGCGACACCGCAACTGACGCCGACCTCGTACCTGGTGCTGGGGCTGCTGGCCCGTGAGGGTCCATCCACGCCATATGACCTCAAGCGCCATGTTGCGGCGACGATTGGGCATTTCTGGTCGTTCCCGCACGCCCTTCTGTACAAGGAACCGCCACGCCTGGTCGAGCTGGGGCTCCTGACCGAGGAGCGAGAGGAGAGCGGGCGACGGCGGCGGCTCTTCACGATCACCGACGCGGGCCACGCGGCCCTCCGCGCGTGGCTGGGCCGCCCGGCCAGACAACCGACCGAACTGCGCGACCTGGCGTTGCTGCAGCTCTTCTTCGCCGACCTCGAGCCGACGACCGCGAGGCTTGCCATCGCACGCGAGCAACTCGAGGTGCATCGGGCTCAACTCGCGGAATACGAGGCCGGACAGCCGGCCGAGATCGGGATCGACCGCGGTGGCGCCGTCACACGAAGCGTCGAGCACTGGCGCGGGGTCACGCTGCCGATGGGCCTGCTCTACGAGCGGGCAGCGGTCGAGTTCTGGAAGGGCGTGGAAGGCAGCGCGGCGGCGGAGGAGACGGCCGCGGATCGGGCTCGTGCCGAGGACGACGGAGCGCTGATAACGGCCGACGATACCTAAGCAGCCGCGATTTCAGGCGGTGCCCGTCGCTCGGCAGTGAGGTGCGGGCAACGCGGGGCGACCGACGCTCCGCGGAGAGGCGTTAGCGTGAAGGGTGGCCCGTCTGTGCCGGGCGAGTGGCGATCGCGCTGCCCGCGATGACCGCGGGTACCATGGCCGCCAGGGTGACCGGGCGCCGCGCACCCGCGAGATACAGCCCGACGGCCAGGCCGATGGAGCCCGCGGCCAGCAGCCGCAAGGTCGGATCGGACATCGTCTGGAGCTGGGTGGCGGTCTCCTGAGCGCCGACTCGAGCGCGCCGCCCGGCGTCCGGAAGGTGCTCAGCGACCTGCGATGCGCCGCTGCGGGCGCTCTCTACCAGGTCCGGCACGTGACCGGCCACCTGCGAGGCACCATTGCGGGCGCTGCCGAACAGGTCGGGAACGCGATCGAAAGCACCCATAACGGCGACTCGTGCGCGATCTGCGGCCGAGCGCGAGTCGTCAGCGGTTTCGCTTGCTTGTTCGCGGGTGGCGTCGTCCACGATTTCGGGGGCTCCCTTGGGGGTCTCGATAGCTGTCATCTGATCTCCTCCTGGAGGCGGTGCCCCCGCGGGCGCCGCTTCTGACATTCTTTTCGACAATGAAGAAGCCGGCTACCGCCGGATCTGGCTGAACCGCCTGATGGTCACGAACGCGGCGCCCGCCGCGAATCCGGCGAAGAGGAGCATGAGCGAAGGGATGGGGCCGGAACCGTTCTGCTGGGAGCCACTCGTGGTTGTGGGCGGAACGGTAGCTGCGGGAGTGGCCGAGGCGGAGGCTGTTGTGGCGGGGGCGGGTGTAGGGGTCGGGGCGGCGGCTACCGTGCACGTGGACTGGGTGATGACGTTGGCGTCCAGCGTTACCGCGCCGGTCCGCGCCAGCGCCCGGCCATCCAGCGTTGCGTTAGTGGTGAGCGTGATGGAGTCCTGCACCAGTAAGTTGCCCGTGAAGGCGGAGCGTGTGCCGAGAGTCGCTGAACTGCCGATCCGCCAGTCGACGTTGCAAGCTTGAGCCTGGCCGCTGAGGACCACGCTACTGCCCGACGCCGTCGTCAAAGTGGACGCAGCCTCGAAGATAAACACGGCGTTGGGATCGCCCTCACCGTTGAGCGTGAGAGCTCCCGTCAACAGGAACGCGCCGTCGAGCGAGCTGTAGACGCCGGCCGTCAGGACTTGTCCACCGAGTTGGGCTGGGATGGACGTGACCGGCGTTCGGCCGGCGGCGTCGTTGTACGCGGTGGTCAGGGCGTCTTGTGCCTGCTGCGCCGCGGCATCTGCGACGTGCTGGTTACCGTTCAATGTCACGGTTTCAAACCCAGTCACCGACGTTCCCGGAGCAAGACCAACGTTTCCGGTGATCGTGGTCGTGCCGGTGTTCGTGATGGTCTCGCTGGCCAGGACCGCGAAGCCGCTCGCCGCTCCAAGCCCGACGGTCGTCTCGGCGGCAAGCGCCGGTCCAGTTAGGAAGACGGCCAGGAAGGCCGTCAAGCCGATGATGCGCAATGCTTTCATGAGTGGCCTCCCCTACGTTCTGTGTGGTCGTGGAGTGGATTCCCCCACGAACGATGACCGCACGTCCCGCTCAGGCGGGTTCGCGGCGGAAGATCCCGATTGCGGCGACGACGAGGAGTTCCACGATCGTCCAGCCGAGGAGAGCTACTACTGCGGCGATATCCAGAATGGAGCCGCCGGCGTGCAGCGCATTGGTGTGGAGGATGCCGTCGAACGGTGCGACGAAGACCTGGCTGATGTTGAGGATGCCCGCGACCAGTCCGTTGCCCTCGCGAGCGTCGAGCAGTAGGAGAACGATTTGCAGCGCGATCAGGCCCTGCACGATTCCGAATACGAAGACCGCAATCCTGCGAGCAAACTCGCCGTTGCTCGGGCCGGTCGTATCTACCTTGACGTGTTCTTCCTGGATGGCCATGGAGTTCTACCCACCTTCGATCGTGCCTATTGACTGATCTGGCGCATATGGTATGTTATGGACTATGTCAATTAGCCAATTGAGTTCGACGTCGTATCTCGTGCTCGGCCTGATTGCCCGTGAAGGTGCCTCCACGCCATACGACCTGAAGCGTCACGTGGCGGCGACGATCGGCAACTTCTGGTCGTTCCCGCACGCGCTCCTGTACAAGGAACCGCCACGCCTGGTCGAGCTGGGGCTCCTGACCGAGGAGAGAGAGGAGAGCGGGCGGCGACGGCGACTGTTCTCGATTACGCTTGCGGGAGCGGAGGCCCTCGAGGCGTGGCTGGAACGGCCGTCGTGGGAGGCTACCGAACTCCGAGACCCTGGGTTGCTCCAGCTCTTCTTCGCGGACCAGGGCTCCTCCGACGCACAAGGCGACATCGCCCGTGAGCAGCTGCCCATGCATCGAACCAAGCTCGCCTCGTACGAGGCGGAGGATCAACTCGAGCAAGGGTCGGAAGGAATGAGCGCCGAGGACCTGACGGTGAAACACTGGCGCGGTCAAACGCTGCGCATGGGGGTGCTGTACGAACGGGCCGCGGTTGAGTTCTGGGAGGGCGTGGCCGCCGACGTGGCTGCCGGCCTGGCTCAAGCTACGGGCGATGGGGGTGCCATCGCCTCGAGCGCTCCGGGCGAAGGCATCGTCGGTCGGACATGGCGGGCCGTTTCCGCCAGGGTCTAGGGTAGCGAGCACGGTCCGCGGGCCGTGGTGTCGCCTCGGTTGCGGTGACGACCTGCCGGGAAGCTTCCTTTTGGCGCTGAACAGCCGACACCCCCAATGCGGAGCAAGGTGGGCCTTCTGACGCCAGTATCGTTCGACCTGCCCCAAGCCCTGCACCATGGCAGCACATTGAAGGCGGGCGCGGGTGCATTCGCAGCGAAGCACACGAGTGGGGGAGAGCGCGGGAGGCAGCGCCGGGATGGTTCCCGGGCCGTCCGAGCGTCTGCCGTCCCTTGTACGTGCCCGAGTGGCGCCGAGGAACCACCGCATGGTTGGATCGAGGGCCGATCCGAACGTTGCCGGTGAGCCGCTCCGGCTCAACGAGCCGATTCATGCCCCGGTCCTGGGGGCCACGAAGACCGCGCTCGCCCGAACCCAAGCTCTCTATCGAGTCGGCATGGCACTCGTCGCCGCCGACAGCATCGGGCCGCTCTTGGAGCGCATCGTGGACGCGACCGCCGAGGCCCTGCCGGCAGACATGGCCCACCTCATGGCGGTGGACACGGAACGCCAGCTGGTGACGGGTCACCACATAGGTGGGCCCAGAGGCCGCCATTACACCGAACTCGACTATGTGGAGCTGATGGAAGGGCTCGGCGGCTGGGTCCTGACCCATGGAGTCGCTGCCCTCTCGTCTGGAAACGGGCCGGATCCGCGCGAGTCTCCACGTGTGCGTGCACGCCGGACGATGGTCAGGCTGGGGCCGATGGTGGTGGCGCCGGTCCTGTACGGAGGTCGCCCGCTGGGTATCCTCTTGGCCAGCCGCGCGACCGATCAACCCGAGTTCGTACAGGCGGATGCTGACCTCCTGACGGCCATGGCGAACCAGGCGGCCGTGGCCTTGGAATCCTCTTACACCCACGAGCGGCTCCATGCGGCGCAGCAGGAGCTGGAGGGGCATGTCGCGGAACGCAAGACCCAGCTGGCCGAGAGTGAGCATCGCTACCAGCGCATCACCGAGTCGATCACCGACTACGCGTTCAGAGTTGTTGTCGACGGGGGCGTGCCGGTCTCCACGGAACATAGTCCCGGTTGTGTCGCAGTGACCGGCTACACCTCGGAGGACTTCAAAGCGGATCCGGGCTTGTGGCTGCGGATGGTGGTGCCCGAGGATCGCGACCGGGTGCTCGAGCGGGCCTCGGACGTGCAGGCCAATGGCCGCATGCGTCCCGTGGAGCACCGCATCGTCCGCAAGGACGGATCGTTGCGGTGGGTCCGCAGCACGACGGTGCCTGAGTACGCGGTTGACCGAACACTGGTCGGGTACGACGGTTTGATCCAGGACATCACCGAGCGCAGGACCCTCGAGGAGCAGCTGGTCCAGGCCCAGAAGATGGAGAGCATCGGGCTGCTGGCCGGGGGCGTCGCCCACGACTTCAACAATCTGCTGACCGCCATCATGGGCAATGCCGAGCTGGCGCTGATGGACCTGGGGCCGGACAACCCGACGCGAGAGAACATCGCCGAAATTGTCAAGGCAGCCGAAGGGGCGGCTCGTCTGACCAGCCAGCTCCTGGCCTTCGCTCGCAAGCAGATTATCGAGCCCGCATCTCTGGATCTCAGCGCCCTCGTCGCCGATTCCCTGGAGATGCTGCGGCGTCTTCTCGGCGGGGACGTCGAGATCAATGCCGTCCTCGATTCGGAGCTGGGCACCATCGAAGCGGATCCGGGCCAGATCCAGCAGCTGCTCGTGAACCTGACAGTCAATGCCCGCGACGCGATGTCCGATGGCGGCTCCCTGGTCATCGAGACCGCCAACGAGACGGTCGGCCGCGAGTACGCCACCAGCCATCCTGAGATCGCGCCGGGATCCTACGTGAGCCTGTCGGTGACCGATACCGGCTCGGGGATGACCGACGAGACGATGAGCCACCTCTTCGAGCCGTTCTTCACGACTAAGGGCCCGGGGAAGGGGACCGGTCTGGGCCTGGCCACGTGCCACGGCATCGTCAAGCAGAGCGGCGGGCATATCTGGTTCCATAGCGAGCTGAGCCTGGGCACCACGGTCACGATCCTGCTGCCGCGGGTCGAGTCCGCCGCCAGGCCGGCCAAGGGCGCTGCCGTCCGGGAGGCGCCGGCGATCGGGACCGAGACGGTCCTGGTCGTGGAAGACGACCCGAGCGTCCGGCGACTGGCGGTCATCGGCCTTCGGTCTCGCGGATACAGGGTGCTGGAGGCTGGGAACGCGGCCGAAGCTCTCGGCCTAGCCGCTGCGGAGCCGGAGCTCGAGATGCTCGTCAGCGACGTCATCATGCCCGGCATGCGCGGGTCCGAACTCGCCGCCAGGCTGCGCCAGCTTCGGCCTGCCGCGAAAACGCTGCTCATGTCGGGTCATACGGACACCATGGAGGCCTTCCACGATCTCGATGGCCGGTCGATTCAGCTTCTGCAGAAACCGTTCACTCCGGAGCGCTTGGTCCGCAAAGTCCGTGAAATCCTCGACGCCGACTAAGCGGGAGGCTGGACGCAACTGCGGCGTCTCTCTGCGCCGGGTGTATTCACTAAGCTCGGGACATATGCGTATCCGCGGCCGGGGCGCGCGTACAATCGCCGGAGTAGCCCTACCGGCACGGAGGTCGGCCAGGCTGACGCGGTGGTGCCGGCCGTGGGAGCTTTGCAGGTGTGGGTGTGCCTAGCAAACATCGGGAGGTCGTCGCCGCCAGCCTCGACGAGCGGACGGACGCTCGCCCTGGCGAAGAGTCTGTCTCGGCCCTCGCCGGGCAGCAACGAGCGGAGCATGCGCTGCGCGCGTCAGAGGCCAGGTACCGAAAGGCGCTGCTCGAGACCCAGGCGGCGCTGAGCAGGTCGGAGGCGCTCTATCGGGTCACCAGATCGCTGGTGGCCGCGGAGACGGTCGTGGCCGTTCGTCAGCGCGTCGCGGACGCGATCGCCGAAGCGTTCGAAACGGACCGAGTGAACCTGTTCGCGCTAGATGCGGAGAGGCGGACGGTGATCGGCAACTACCGTGGCGGGCGGGTTTCGGAGCGTTACTTCCCCGTCAGCTTCGACGAGTTGATGGACGGGCTCGTGGGCTGGGCATTCCGAAAGCGGAAGGTAGCGATATCTCCGGGCGGGATCCGAGACCCGCGCGAGCCTCAAGGCGTTCACGATCGGCGCGTCGAATACGGCCACGGGCCCATGATGGTCGCTCCGATTCTCTATCGCGAGCGATTGCTCGGCGGCGTCGTCGTCACGAACGCGGCCGGCAGTCGCCAGTTCGAGCAGGCAGACGCCGACTTGCTCTCGGCCATGGCCGACCAGGCGGCCGTCTGTTTCGAGACCGCGTCTCTGGGGGAGCAGCTGGAGGCCGCTCGATCCGAGTTGGAGGCTCGAGTCGCTCAGCGCACCGCGGCCCTGGCCGAGAGCGAAGAGCGGTACCGGCGAATCACGGAAACGATCACGAACTACCTGATCCACGTGGAGTTGTCCGGGGACACGGTCGTGAGTACGGGTCACGGACCCGGATGTGTTTCGGTTACCGGGTACAGCCCTGACGATTTCGCGGCCGACCCGATGCTTTGGCTGAGCATCGTGCCAGTCGAAGACCGCGAACCTGTCATGCAATACGGTCACGATGTTCAGACGAACCGGCGAATGCGAGCGATAGAGCACCGGATCGTGCGCAAGGACGGCGCTGTACGGTGGGTTCGAAGCACGCCCGTGCCGCAATACGGGTCCGACGGCTCGCTTGTCGCCTATGACGAACTGGTCCAGGACATCACCGAGAGGCGGGCCCTCCAAGAAGAGGTGGTCCAGGCCCAGAAGATGGAGGGCATCGGCCGTCTCGCCGGTGGCGTTGCCCACGACTTCAACAACCTGCTCACGGCAATCCTCGGCAACGCAGAGCTTGCTCTGTTGGATTTGGATCCGAATCACCCGGCCCGGGCAAACATCGACGAGGTCACCAAGGCGGCCGAAGGTGCGGCTCGACTCACTCGCCAGCTGCTCTCTTTCGCGCGGCGTCAGGTAGTCCAGCCTGTCCCTCTCGACCTGAACGAGGTAACCAGGAATTCGATGGAGATGCTCCGGCGCCTGTTGGGCGAGGACATCGAGATCACCACCGCGTTGGAAGAACCGCTCGGGATCGTCGAGGCGGACCCGGGCCAGATTCAGCAACTCCTCGTGAATTTAGCGGTCAACGCCCGCGACGCGATGCCCAAGGGTGGGCGGTTGGTGATCGAGACGGCCAGCGAGACGATCACGGACGAGTACACCGCCAGGCAGCCCTCTATACCGGCCGGATCCTACGTGACGCTGTCGGTGACCGACACCGGGAGCGGTATGAGTAGGAACGTCCAGGAGCACCTATTCGAGCCGTTCTTCACGACGAAACCTCAGGGAAAGGGTACCGGCCTTGGTCTGGCAACCTGCCACGGCATAGTCACGCAGAGCGGCGGCCACATCTGGGTGCACAGCGAAGTGGACCAGGGAACGACGGTCACGATCAACCTGCCTCGGCGCGCTCCGTCTCGGGACACAGTCGTGGGGCCGGCGCTGCCGGAGAAATCGGCGCGAGGAACGGAGACGGTGCTGGTGGTCGAAGACGAGGAGAGCGTGCGCCGTCTTGCGGTCCTTGGCCTCCGATCGAATGGCTACGTCGTGCTGGAGGCCAGCAATGCGGCCGAGGCGTTGCGGGTCGCCGCGACCGAGCACAACATCGCCCTTGTAGTAAGTGACGTGATCATGCCGGGCATGCGCGGACCGGAGTTGGCTTCCCGTCTCCTCGAGCTCCGCCCCGAGGCGCGGATGATCCTGACTTCGGGCCACTCCGACGTGCCGGAGGCGTTCCGCGACCGGGACGGGCGCCTCATCCCGTTCCTGCAGAAGCCCTTCACGCCAGTTCATCTGGCACACAAGGTGCGCACGGTCCTGGACGGCACCGATGGCGCTCGCACGACCGGTCGAAAACGACCGGTCTAGGCAGGCCAGGGGCTGGGATGGATCACGGCTCTCATCCTGACCGTTGCTCTCATGGGTGTCATAGTTGTGGTCGTGCGATAGCAGGAGGCCAATGCCAATGAGCGCAGTTCCGAACATCAAGCTCAACAACGGTGTCGAGATCCCACAGCTCGGGTTCGGGGTCTTCCAGATCGAGCCTGCCGAGACCAAGGCGGCGACGCTCGAGGCGCTGAAGGTGGGCTATCGGCATATCGACACGGCCGAGATGTACGGCAACGAGCGCGAGGTGGGCGAGGCCCTCAGGGACTCCGGCATCGATCGCGCCGAAGTGTTCGTGACGAGCAAGCTCAACAACGGTTTCCACGCCCTCGACAAGGCGCTGGTGGCGTTTGCCCGATCGCTCGAGGTCATGAAGCTGGACTACCTCGATCTCTTTCTCATCCACTGGCCGATGCCGGCCGTGGGCGACTTCGTCGAGACGTGGAAGGCGATGGAGAAGATCTACCAGTCCGGTCGGGTCAAGGCCATCGGCGTCTCGAACTTCCAGCCGCACCATATGGAGAGACTCGCTCGGGAGGCCGGCGTCGTTCCGGCCGTCAACCAGATCGAGATCCACCCGTACTTCGTTCAGGACGACCTGCGCGCATTCGACAGGGAGCATGGGATCGCCACGGAGGCGTGGTCGCCGATCGCACAGGGGCAGATCCTCGACGATCCGACGATCGTGGCTATCGCCGAGCGGCTCCACAAGACCCCGGCTCAGGTAACCCTGCGCTGGCATATCCAGCTGGGCAACATCGTCTTCCCGAAGTCGGTAACGCCGAGGCGGATCGCCGAGAACTTCGCGCTGTTCGACTTCGACCTGACGGGCGGCGACATGCGCTCTATTACCGGTCTCCATCGCAAGGACGGCCGTC
This sequence comes from uncultured Chloroflexia bacterium, assembly GCA_963814125.1. Lineage (GTDB taxonomy): Bacteria > Chloroflexota > Limnocylindria > Limnocylindrales > CSP1-4 > Fen-1039. The sequence goes on along the minus strand of CAWFBR010000010.1, from coordinate 316,699 downwards.
GCGGCCCCAACCCGGACGAATTCAACGGGATCCCATGAGGCGGGTCTTCGGTAGTCGTGCTGGCTGGTCCGCTGCCGGGTCGGCGCTCTACCGGTAGTCCTGGGCGCTGAACCACTTCCCGCAGGTGCCGTCCTCCAGGAGGACCGGGACCATTGCGCCGGGCAACACAGATTCCGGGGCGTTGGGGGCCTGAGGCCCTCCCAGGTCCGTGCGCAGCCAACCCGGATCGAGCAGGTTCATGGTCACGCCCGTGCCTTCGAGATGGGGCGCCATGTCGTAGACGTACTTGTCCAGAGCGGCCTTCGACGCGGCGTAGGCCATCAGCTGGGGCTGCTCCGCGATGCCGGACGTGACGTTCACCACGCGGCCGAACTTCCGCTCGATCATGCCCGGCACGATCAGGCTGCAGAGGGTGATCGGCGCGATCGCGTTCACCTGGTAGCTAAGCGTGAACTCGCGCAGATCCGTGGTGAACATGTCTTCGTGCCAGGGCAGCTGGATGGCGGCGTTGTTGTAGAGGACGTCGATGCCGCCGGAGATGCGGAGAGCCTCTTCACCCAGCCCGATCACCTGCTTCTGGTCTGAAAGCTCTGCCTCCAGCGCATGCACGGTCAGGCCGCGCGCCCGGAACTCAGCCACCAGCGCGGCGGTATGTTCGCGTTTCCGGCTGTGGAGGATGAGGCGGCAGTTCTGGTCGGCCAATGCGCCGGCCACCAGCTTGCCGATGCCGCGACTGGCGCCCGTCAACAGCACCCACTTGCCCGAAATGTCCAGCACGGCGATCTCCTGTGGTTGGGTCATCGGCGCCCGACCTTATGGTGCCATGTATGGGCTCAGGGCGGCCGCGGCCGAGTGGAGCCCGCTCGGCTGGATCGTGTCGGTCGCCGTGTCTCCTGGGCGATGCGGACTCGATCGCCGCCTCGGCTCTTGCCGCGCGCTCCGGGACTGCAACCCGCTCGATCGTCGCGCGATCTACCCTCAACCCGACATGAGCCTCGAGCGATATCGGAGCAAGCGGGACTTCGGCCGGACCCCCGAACCGAACGGGGCCACTGAGACTGTCGGCGGGGCAGGGGAGCCGGGGCGGGGCGGCGGCAGGTTCGTCGTTCAGCGCCACCGGGCCAGCCGTCTCCACTACGACTTCCGGCTGGAGATCGACGGTGTGCTCGCCAGCTGGGCGGTGCCGAAGGGGCCGAGCCTCGACCCCAACTTCAAGCGGGGCGCCTTCCGTGTCGAGGATCACCCGCTCGACTACTTCGATTTCGAGGGCACGATCCCAAAAGGAGAGTACGGCGGCGGGGACGTGATCGTCTGGGATTGGGGCACCTTCGAACCGGAGGTGACGAGCGACCCGGGCAGAGCCCTCCGAGACGGCGAACTGAAGCTGGTCCTGCGCGGAGAAAAGCTCCACGGCCGGTTCACGATCGTCCGGACGAAAGGATGGTCCGGCCGCGGCGATCGCTCCGATCGAGAGTCGTGGTTGCTCATCAAGAAGCGCGACGACTGGGCGGTCGAAGGTTGGGACGCGGAGGCGCACCCGAAATCGGTCAAGACCGGCCGGACCAACGACGAAGTGCGCGACGGGGTAGCCGTGCCTGCCCAGACGGCGGCCCCCATGCACAGCCCCGGGCCCGCGGCGCCGGAACCGGTCGGCAAGCTCGTACCTATGCCCGGCTTCATCGAGCCGATGACGGCCACTCTGGCCGATCGCCCGTTCAGCGATCCAGACTGGCTCTTCGAGGTCAAATGGGACGGTTACCGCGTCCAGGCTCACGTTCGTGACGGGAAGGTCGCGCTGTACACGCGACGTGGCCTCGACGCCGCGTCGTACTTCCCGGAACTCGCCGGGCCTCCGACCTGGATCGAGTGCCGCGAGGCGATCCTGGACGGCGAGGTCGTCGCTCTGAACGCGGAGGGCCGGCCCGACTTCGGTCTGCTGCAGGCCCGCAAGGGCGCCGGCGGCCGCGGGCGTTCGCTCGACGCCGCCGGCTCGACGCTCGCCTACGCGGTCTTCGACCTTCTGTATCTGGACGGGCGCTCGCTCCTGGACGAGCCCCTCGAGAGTCGCAAGTTCGTCCTGCGGTCCGTGCTTCACGACACGGGCGCGGTCCGGTATGCGACCCATGTCGAGGGCGACGGCAAGGAGTTCTACGAAGCCGTCGCTGCCCGCGGCCTCGAGGGCGTCATGGCCAAACTGCGGCGCAGCCGATACGAGTCCGGCCGTCGTTCTACCGCCTGGCTGAAGATCAAACGGCGCGCCGAACAGGAGTTCGTGATCGGAGGCTGGACCCCGCGAGAAGGAACCGAGGACGACCTCGGCGCCCTGGTCGTCGGTGTATTCGAGGAGGGGATCCTGAAGTCGGCGGGCAAGGTTGGCACGGGTTTTGACGCCCGGGAGCGGAGTCGGCTCCTGAACCTGATGCTGCCACTCGCCCGGTCGGCCTCGGTGTTCAGCCCGGTTCCGCGAGAGAAGAGCGCCCGCTGGATCGAGCCGCGGCTTGTCGTGCGAGTCGAGTTCGCCGAGTGGACGGCGGAGGGCCACCTGCGAGCTCCTGTATACAAGGGCCTCGAAATCGACTCCGACCCGGCGTCGGTCGTGCGCGAGCGGGCGCGCTCCACCGAGGAAGCGGCGCGGGACGCATCTGCGGGCACCGGTGGGGTGGGGGAGTCGTCGGCGACCACACCGCCGGTGGGCGCGGCGCGCTCGGCGACAGGCCCACCGCCATCCTCGGCCGCGCGTCCGGTGGCAGTGGCCGGCTCGGAGTCGCCTGCCTCGGAGCGGGTCCTGCCAGCAGAACTGGAAGCCCTGGACGCCCTGCCCGCCAAAGGCGGCCCCTGGTCGGTCGGTGGCAGGCAGCTCAAGCTTTCGAACCTGGACAAGGTCCTGTGGCCCGCCGACGGCATCACGAAGCGAGACCTGATCCGCTACTACGTCTCCATCGGGCCGTACCTGCTGCCGTATCTGCGGGGTCGCGCCTTGACGTTGCAGCGGTACCCGGACGGGGTTGAGCGGCCCGGTTTCTGGCAGAAGCAGGTTCCCGGTCACGCCCCGCCCTGGGTCCAGTGCTGGCCGCGTCTCTCCAGGTCCAAGGGCGAACCCACCGAGTACCTCATGGCCGACTCCGCCGCGACCCTGGCGTGGGTGGCCAACGAGGCCGCGATAGACATCCACCCGTCGACCTTCAGAGTGGACGCACCCGACCGACCGACGTGGGCGCTGGTGGACATCGACCCGGGCGTTCGGACCGGCTGGGAGGAAACGCTGCTCCTGGCGCGCCTCTACCGGACCGCGTTGGATCACCTGAGCGTGCGTGGCTTTCCCAAGGTCACCGGCCAGCGCGGGATACAGATCTGGATCCCCGTCAAGCCGGCCTACTCGTTCGACGAAACGCGCGACTGGGTGGCGGCCCTATCGCGCGCGATCGCCGCGTCCGCTCCGGAGCTGGTCAGCTGGGAGTGGGAGAAGTCCCGCCGCGACGGCCTTGCCCGCCTGGACTACACCCAGAACGCGTGGAACAAGACCCTCGTCGCACCATACTCGGTGCGTCCTGTCGCCGGCGCAGCCGTCTCCGCCCCAATCACCTGGGATGAGCTGGACGACCCAACCCTCCGCCCCGACCGCTGGACGCTACGTACGATCCTGAACCGGTTGCGCGAGCGAGGCGACCTCTTCGAGGACGCGATCGGCCTGGAGCAGGAGTTGCGGCCGCTGTAGCCCAGCGCGGTCGGCCGGGCATGCGTCAGGTCCGGATCTTACGGTTGGTACAGCTCGGCCGAGGCGAAGACCGTGTCTCCGTTCCAGCCTCCCGCGAGCAGAACGCGGCCGTCCTTGAGCAGCGTGGCGGTGTGGCGGTCACGGGCGCTGGACAGTGCGCCGGCGGGGCTGAATTCGCCGGTCGCCGGGTCATACAGCTCGGCCGAGGCGAGGGACGTGGAGCCATCCGAACCGCCGGCCACGAGGACGAGGCCGTTGGGGAGCAGCGTGGCGGTATGACTCTCCCGACCGCTGGTCATCGACCCGATTGCGCTGAAGTCGCCTGTGGCGGGGTCATAGAGCTCGGCCGATACGAATCCGGTCTCGCTGTCCCAGCCCCCGGCGATGAGAACGGTGCCGTCGGCCAGCAGAGTCGCGGTATGGAAGTCGCGAGGCGTTGCCAGCGAGCCGACGGGTCCGAACTGGCCCGCCTTGGGGTCATAGAGCTCCGCCGAGGCGATTTGCCCGTGGCCGTTGTAACCCCCCGCAATGAGGACTGTGCCGTCGGCCAGCAACGTAGCGGTGTGGAAGTTGCGGGCCTCGGCCAACGATTCGCCAGGGCTGAATTCTCCGGTCGCCGGGTCATACAGTTCGGTTGAGGCGAGTTGCGTGGAGCCGTCCCAGCCACCGACGATGAGTACGCGCCCGTCCTGGAGCAGGGTAGCTGTGTCGTCATCCCGACCCTGGGTCATCGAACCGGTCGGGCTGAATTCGCCCGTCGCCGGGTCATACAGCTCGGCCGAGGCGACGGGCGTCGAGCCGTCGGAGCCTCCCGCAAGGAGGACGCGGCCGTCCTGGAGCAGAGTGGCGGTTGGGAAATAGCGACCGTTGGCCATGGCGCCGGTATGGCTGAACTTGCCTGTCTCGGGGTTGTATAGCTCAGCCGCGGCGACGCCCTCCGGACCATCCAGATTCTCTCCTCCTGCCACGAGAACGCGACCGTCGGGCAGAAGCGTGGCAGTGTGGCTGTCGCGGGCCGCGACCAGAGAGCCGGTCGAGGTGAAGCCGGTGGGGGGTTTGGTCGGCTCGGGGGTCGGCTTGGGCGTCGGCCTCGGGGTCGGGGCATCGATCGCAGGTGTCTGTGCGCCTGACGCGAGTCTGGAGGGAGCAGGCGTCGGATGAGAGCCGCCGCTCTGGGAGATGAACAGGGCCCCCGCAACCACTACTCCGACCACGCCCAGGGCCAGGAAGAGAGGCATCGAGCTGTTGCGAGCGGGAGGAGGCGGGAAGCCGGCGACGGGAGGATAACCGGGAGGGGAGCCGTAGGCCTGAGGGGGCTGGTACACCGGAGGCTGGCCATACGTCGGCGGCTGTCCATAGCCGGGAGCTGACGGCGGTGGCGCCGCTGCCGGAGGCGGGGGCGCGTTCAGGGCCTCCCCGCAAACCGGGCAGAACCTGGAGCCAACAGGAGATTGGGTGCCGCAGTTGGGACACGTCAGCGCGCCCTGGCTCGGATTTCCAGTCACGAGGCATAACCTCCATCGCGGGCGATCTCAGGTTCCTGACCCACTCCCGCCGGATATATGGCACAGGGGCAACAGCCTGCCGTCGAGTCTAGCGACCGCCGACGGCAAGGGCATGCCGCCCACGCATCGAAGTCGCGGCGCCGATAACGCGCGGCCGTCGGGGGCGTGTCCAGGTCAATCCACCGCTTCGGCGAGCTGCTTGATCGCGTCCCCTTCAACCCGGCATGTGAGCCAGGAGCGCATGACCATCGCGCCGTGGGCCTCGTAGAAATCGATGGCCGGCGTGTTCCAGTCCAGCACCTGCCAGACGAAGCGGGTCCAGCCCTCCTTCACCGCGAGGGCGGCCAGGTGCTTGAGCAGGGCCTTGCCGATGCCGTGGCCGCGAAAGGGCGGACGGACGAACAGATCCTCGAGGTAGATGCCGGGCTTGCCTTCCCAGGTGCTGAAGTTGAGGAACCAGAGAGCGAAGCCCGCAGGCTGGCCGTCCCATTCGGCCATCGTCACCCTCACGAGCGGCAGGTCGGAGAAGGCATAGCGGCGGATGTCCGCCTCCGTCGCGATTGCCGCCTCTGGCTCCCGTTCGAACTCCGCGAGCTCGCGTATGTACTCGAGGATCAAGGTTGTGTCGGCCGGCACGGCGGAGCGAAGGGTAAGCATCTGTCGATTCTAGAGTAGGGGAGACTCAAGCCGTCTGGGCCCGACGAGGAAGCTGCGGGATAGGCATCGCTTGTGAGCGCAAGATGGGTGGCGGCAGTACATCCGGCGGTTGAGAACGCCCCGGTCGTACGGTTTGACTGCGGCGGCGTCTGCCCGACAGTCAAGACATGCGCCCCACTACGGCCCCGCGGTCGTCTCTCGATGCCCCGGATCAATGGGGCATCGAGTTTCCGCTGCTCCCCGAGGATCTCGCTGAGCTCGCACAGCCGACCCCATCGGGCCTCGCCCGGGCCATTTCCTCCTGGCGCCTTTCGATCGCGACGTTGCTGCCGCGGCATCGCGACGGGCTCTATCAATGGGGCATCGAATTCCCGATTACGTACGACGAGCCGGCTGCATTCGACCCGAACTGCCGGAGCGGCCGTAGCCAGGCTCGAACCTCGACCGTCCTGGGCGGCCACCTGCGTGCCCTCTCCCGGGTCGGCGCATACGCCGGCATCCTGGCGGTTGTCGTCGCCGGCAGTGCCTCCGCCGTCCCATCGACTGCCTCGGCCGACGCCCTGTCGACTCGTAGTGAGCCAGGCCTGATGCTTGCGGCCGACTCGGCTCAGGTAGCGAGTCTGCCCTCGACCACCGAGCTGCCGTCCGCGACCTCAGACCCGACAACCGAGCCGCAGCCGTCCGCGACCTCAGACCCGACACCCGGGCCGCAGCCGTCCGCGACCTCGAACCCGGCAGTGGCGCCGACGCCCTCGGTGACCTCGATCCCGGCACCTGCCGCACTCGAGGCGGATTCACTCCAGGTCGGGTCGATCGCCCTTCCAACGATCCAGGACGCGAGAGACTATCTGGTAGCCAGATTGGGCACCAGGGTGGATCGGCGGTGGGGCCGGTCTCAGTCCCAGTGCGCCAGCTTGATATTCGAGTACGAGGCGACCTGGAATCCGCATGCCACCAACAAGAGGTCGGGCGCGTACGGGTTGCCCCAGGCCTACCCTGCGAGCAAGCTGGCCAATTGGGCAGAGGCCAAGGCCAAGGCGGCGGCAGAGGCCGGCGATCCCGAACGGGCCTGGCTGTACCGGGCGTGGCGTGACAACCCGGTGGTGCAGGCTGAGTGGGGCGTCGACTACATGATCGAGCGTTATGGATCCCCGTGCGCCGCTCTGGCGTTCCGGGACACGGTCGGCTGGTACTGATCGGTGGGCTTCCGGCGTTGTTACGGGTGGTGAGCTACGTCTTTCCGCAGGCCCCGTAGGCGACGGCTATCTTCTTCGCGGAGTGTCAGAACTCACTGATGAAGGACCACGCCTGCGGGGGATTCCAGCTGGTGGTTTGACCGCTATCGTGTGGGTTCGGGGTGTGGTCGCCGTCGAAGGCGCACCATTCGACCGGGTACTTGGGGGAGCCGCCGGTATACGTGGTGCAGATGTGCGTCCCGCTGCCGACCGCGGGCTCCGGCGGGTTCTGCGCCGTCACGCCGTTGACCTGCACGAAGTGGTCGCGCAGGCTCTGCCCGTTCGAGATGTCGAGGACGCTGTCGCTCACGCCGTGCGATGCGTAGAAGGCGATGGGCTTCATGCCGCCGTCGCAGCCGCTGAGTCCCGCACCGGAGTAGAGGGCGACTCCACGGAACACGTCGGGCCGGGCGCATGCGACCGCGTAGGACATGGAGGCGCCGAAGCTGAACCCGGTGGCGAAGATCCGGCCCGTGTCGATGCACAGCCCCGCCTCGAGCTGGGCGAGCATCGCGTCGGTGAAGGCCACGTCCTCTCCGTTGGTGTTCGCCCAGCCAGCATTCAGGCCCACCGGCGCGACGAAGATGGTGCTGTTGTTGGCCAGGTCCAAAAGGCCGTAGAACGGGCTTTCCGAGGCCCCGGTACCGGCTACCACTTGCTCCGCCGATCCGCTGCCCCAGTGGTAGGCGATGACGAGCCGGTACGGATGCTTGCTGTCGTAGTTGCTCGGGGCGCGGAGGATGTACGAGCGCTGGCCGTTGCTGTCGATCGTGATCGTCCCGTTCTGCAACGCCGCGGCCTTGCCGCAGCCGGCGCTGGCCTTCGCGTCGGCGCTGGTCGTGGGCGGTGCAGCCGGCGGCGGGGTCGGAGTCGCAGGCGGGGGCGTGATCGTCGTACCGCCGCCGACGACGACGATTCCGTTGATCTTCGGGCTCTGGACACGGGCGGTGAACTGGATCACCACCTGGCCGCTCGAGTCGGCCATGGTTGGGAACGTCCGGGCGATCGCGCGGTTCTCTCCACCGGCAGTGTCGAAGATGTCGAAGTTCGACAGAGCGGCCTCGCCGTTGATGGTGACGTCGAACAGCCGCTCTCCTGGACCGGTCACGTACGACTCGACGAAGAAGAGGGTGACGGTCTGGGGGCCCGCGCGGTCGGGGATGGTGTAGGTCATCTCCCCGTAGCGCTCGGTGTTGAAGACTGCGGTCGGAGGCGCGTTGTCGGTGACTTGCGACATGTCGATGGTCGCGTCGGTGCCGTAGGTGGCACCTGCCGTGTAGTACTGGTCGGCCCAGAAGCTGCCCGTGCCCGGACCTCCGGCGTTGATTGCCACGGTGCTGACCGGCCCGGAGGCGGTGGGCGGAGCCGCAGCGGTGGCGGAGGCCCCGGGACTCGTGGACGGGGTGGCGGTCGCGCCGGCGCATGCGGAAACGGCGGCGATCAGGGCGAGGGCGAGAAGGGCACTCAGGGTTCGTCGCGTATGCATTGATCAATGGTAGCGCGCACGGCAGGCGAGCAGATCGGCCCGCCTGGCGGGCCGTGACTTCGGCCTGGCCGGGGGATCGGCGAGACTGGAGGTAATCGAACGCTAGCGGAGGCACGAAGTGGTGGCGGCAAGGGACGTTGAACGAAGCGCGCGCTCGAAAGAAGAACCGATTGTCGGCAGCCTGCCAGATGCCCCGGGGATCCGGGCGGCCATCGGGCTAACGCCGGACATCGGCGCCCATCTCCTTGGGCTCGCCGACGCGCTCCTGGTCGACGACTATCCGGGTGCCACGATCGCACGCTCTGAACGGGAGGTGCTCGCGGAGGCCGTGTCGGCGGGGAACGACTGCTTCTTCTGCATGGACTCCCACGCCGCGCACGCCGGTGCCCTGCTCGAGAAGGCCGGCGAGACGCAGATGTTGCCGCTGCTCGACGAGGTCAAGCTCGGCCGGTTCGATCTGTTCTCGCCCAAGATGCGAGCCCTGATCGAGATCGCCCGGACCGTGGGTCGAGCGCCTCGGGAGTTGACCGCGGCCGACGTCGCAGCCGCCACCGGCGCGGGTGCCACGGATGCGGATGTGCAGCTGGCGGTGCTCATCGCGGGCGCGTTTTCGATGTACAACCGGATGGTCGACGGCTTCCGCGCACGCACTTCGCCGGACATCACGGTCTACCGAACCCGCGCCGAGCAGATCGCCGAGTTCGGCTACAGCACGCGTCCGGTCGTCGGCGTTCCGATCGACGAGCCGGCCCAGACGCCGGCTCGATAAACCGGCAGCCCGCCGGGCCGCGGTCGCATGCCGCGGGCGATACTCACGACGTGAACGTCGTCGACTGGCTGCTCGGTGGCGACCCATCGATCCGCTGGCAGACGTTGCGCGACCTTTGCGACGTGCCCGCACCGGACGTTGAGTCGGAGCGGGCACGGGTGCCGGGAGTCGGGGTGCTTCGAAGGCGACCAGGTTGGCTGCGAGATTGCCGCCTCCTCCGGAGCCTCACGGGAGCACGTTCACCAGGCAGGTCGGGCCGCCGTCCGCGAGTGCGAACTCGTCGAGCTCCAGTTCGTGAACGGCCAGGCCGGTCCCTCGCAGGAGACGGGCGGCCGTTCGGTTTCCCAAGCAAAGGAACACATGCCCGCCCAGTGCGAGCACGTTGGCGCCACCCAGCTCGTCGTCGGGCAACAGCAGCCGGCGAATCTCACCGGGCGGTGCCACATCGGGACCGCCGGCGTCCAGCGAGGCGAAGCCCGCGGTCGTTCCGACGAGCGTGTCGGGCGTCACGGCGGTGACGGCCGTGGCCAGGTGAAGGCGATCGATCACGGGGCAGAGGAACGGCCGGTATCCGAGTGACCTGGCGGTTTGGGCAAGCAGCTCGGCGCCGAGGGCGTTGGTCCGGGCGCTAAGCCCTATCGCGATGCGGTCGCCATAGACGACGACGTCGCCGCCCTCCAGCGTCGCAGGTTCCTCGACCCGGACCACCCGGGCATCTGCCGCGAAGTGGGGGAGGGCAGCCCGAACGACCGACTCGACCTCCGGCCGGCGCGACGCCATGGCCGGCCGAGCCACCACGACGACCGGTACTCGACCTGGAACGGCCGGCGCCAGGGCCACGAGCGCGTCCGAGACGAACGTGGCGTCGGGTAGATCCGGTTCCGCAGGGAGACGCAGCAGAGCCACGCCGGCATCTTCGAGCGCGGCGCAGAACGCCGCGTGCTGCCCTCGCGCCCGCGCGACGTCTATCCGGTGACTGTCGGGATGGGTCGAAATCGCGTCGCGGAAGGCGGCTCCGGGCGGCCGCACGATGACCAGCATTCGCGAAGCGTAACGGGTGGCGACGGGACTGACTCAGCCCCACGTGGTATCGCCCACACCCGGCAACTTGCTTCGGCTGGCCGACCGGCCGAGAATGGCCGTTGCCTTCGACCAGAACGGCGAAGCCGACGCCACGCCACTGGAGTGCCGAGCTCATGCCCAACCCCTCCGGATTCGTGATCCTGCGCGGCATCAACCTGAGCCACTGGCTCTCGCAGGACTTCGGCTGGGCGCCGCGCGAGGAGTTCCTCAAGCCCGAAGATCTCGCCGAGCTGGGCCGGCTGGGCTTCGACCACGTCCGTCTGCCGATCGACGAGAAGGAGTTATGGCATCCGGACGGCAAGCCCAACGAGGCCGAGTTCGACCGGCTTCTGCGGGGCATCGGCTGGTGTCGAGACGCGGGCCTGCGGGTGGTCGTGGACTTGCACACGGTCCGGAGCCACCACTTCAACGCCGTGAACGAGGGTGGCGTCAACACGCTCTGGACCGACGACATCGCCCAGAGCCGGTTCCTCGGCCTGTGGCGTGAGCTGTCCGCGCGTCTGAAGCATCTGCCCATAAGCGACGTCGCCTACGAGTTCCTCAACGAGCCCGTGGCCGACGACTCCGAGGATTGGAACCGGCTGGTCGGCCGGGCCCATGCCCTCCTTCGGGAATTGGAGCCCGACCGGGTGCTCCTCGTCGGGTCGAATTGATGGCAGCAGCCGGAGAACATGCCCGCCCTCGCCGTGCCCGCGGGCGATCCGAACATCATCCTTAGCGTCCACACGTACGCGCCGCTGCTGTTCACCCATTACCGCGCCGGCTGGACGTCCTTCCGGGCCTTCGAGGGCTCCGTCCGCTATCCGGGCCCCGTGACCGATCCCGATGAACTGGCCGCGCTTCGAACGAACGCTTCGGCGCAGGTTCTCGACGACACGGCCAACGCGGCTGCCGACTGGGGGCCGAATCGGTTGCGCCTCCTCTTCGAGCCCGCGATCGAGCGAGCGCGGGAGTCCGGCCTGCAACTCTACTGCGGCGAGTTCGGATGCCTGCCGACCGTTCGGCGTGCGGACAGGCTTGCCTACTACCGCGACATCACGGGCGTCATGCGGGACGCGGGCATGGCGTGGGCCGCATGGGAGTGGACGGGCAACTTCGGGATCTTCACCTGGCGCGGTCCGGTCGACCTGCGGACCCCGCTCGACAAGGAGCTGGCGGACATCCTCGTAGCGAAGTAGGGGAGTGGCGCGATGTCGCCATTCCAAACACAAAACCTCCCCTCGCCGAGCTTATGGAGCGAAGGGAGGTTGGCTCTCAGAACGACGATCGTCTACGCGTGTGCCAAATTGGCCAAGAACGGTGCGAGCAACTGCCCGAGGTCGGGCGAGGAAAGAGGTTCGTAGAGCAACTGCCCGAGGTCGGGCGAGGAAAGAGGTTCGTCGAGGAGCGGCTGCGATACAGGCCGAGTAGACTTGCGGGGGCGTCCGTGTCGAATGGGGGTTGGGACGTGTCGACCGTCATCGTGCAAGGGGACACATCGCAGCACAACCTGCTGCTGCGGTTCCTGTGGTTCCTGTTCGTCGGCTGGTGGCTCACTGCCATTCTGTCGTTCGTGGCCTGGATCTGTGTCCTTTCGGTGGTCGGTCTGCCGCTGGGCGCATTCCTCCTGAACCGCATCCCGGCTGCCATCACTCTCCGCAGGCGTTCGAAGACCTGGACGACCGACACCGTGAACGGGGTAACGTTCGTCCGCGAGACCAACAAGCCACAGCGTCCTCTCCTGCTTCGCGCGGCCTGGCTGGTGTGCATTGGCTGGTGGGCCCTGGCGATCTGGCTAACGATCGCCTGGCTCGGCTGCATTCTGCCGGTGACCCTTCCGATCGGCTTGTGGATGTACAACCGCGCACCCGCGGTCGCCACATTGATGCGGTACTAGGCAATGGCTCTCGGGGCGGGGGCCCAGCGACTGGCTTCGCGAAGCTAGCCGTCCGAGTGAACCCGGACCTCAGCATGGGCGAAGACCTGCTCAAGAAGACGCGCACCGGCTGGTCCTCGCTCAACGAAACCGTCTCGCGGCCGTTCCCAGCCCGGCTTCGGGCAACATCGCCATCAAGCTGATCAACCACTACGGGGACGAGATTCTGAAGGTGTACGGCGTCCAAACGTGAGGCGCGGAGCCCTGCCAGGTTCCGTTGGCGCTGGCGCCGACGGTCACAGCGCTTGCGGGAGGCTCAGCTTGCAGTTGTGTATATCCATGGACTATACTCGGGCCGTGATTGAGAGAGCTACCCACAACGCTACACCTTCGTCGACTCGGCAGCAGCCCTGACGAACAAATCGTGATGGAGGGGTATGCCCAATCGCTGGCTACCGGAGTTCGAATGGGACGAAGCGAACGAGGGCAAGCTCCTTCGACAGCACGGCGTGTCGGCTCGCGAGGCGGAGGAGTGCTTCGCAAACCGACACAGCAGGCGTCGGCAGGGGGATGCCCTTCTCCTTCTGGGCGTCACGGATCGAGGACGCATGCTGTTCCTCGTGTATCAGCAGAAAGAGCGGGGAGTAGTCCGCCTCTACAGCGCACGTGAAATGACCGAGAACGAGCGGCGGGTCTACCGCCGAATGGCACGATGAGTGAGCAGAACCGTTTCGACGTACTTCTAGACCAGGATTGGTCGACGGCTTGGGAGAGCCTTCCGGACGCACCTGCTCTCCTGCCGCGGACTAAGGTGAGCCAGATCACCCTGCGGATCCCTCTACGTCTGCTAGCCCGACTGAAGGCTATAGCATCAGCCGAGTCTCTGCCGTACCACGCGCTCGCCCGCGCTTGGATCATCGAAGGGCTGCGCGCGTCGAGGGGCTCTGTGAACAGTTCGATGGGAGATGAGCCACACGCAGAGCAGCTCAACATCAAGGTTGATCAGGCGCTTCTTGACGACCTCAAGGTCCGCGCTGGGGAACTGCGCCGGCCCTACCATCGCCTCGCACGTGAGTGGATCGAGGCCGCACTGATCCACGAGGAGGAGGCACTTGGCATCGCGCCGACAGCTGCCGATCGGCCTGCGATGAAGGACTTGATTGTCTTGCTGCTGCATTCACCTGGTCGTGGCGGCGATGAGGCTATCCACGGCGTTACCCGTCTCCAGAAGCTTCTGTTTGTGATCGATCAGAAGCTTGCCGTGGAAGGCTCACGCTTCTATGCGTACAACTACGGCCCGTTTACTGAGGAGGTGAACGACGCCGCAGACGCACTGAGGTTGGCTGGGTTCCTTCGTGGGACCGACTCGATCAAGGCGGCCCCGCCGTCATTTGCCGAGATGATGGCAACGGCTGAACAACGCTCTGGCCCGCGGGGCTCAGGGGGTCCGGAGGAATTTGCACTGAGTCAGCGCGGCCATGAGGCGGCGGAACGTCTGCGACTATCGAGCCAGGCGTATGACCAACTGTTCGCCTACATCAGTCAGCTTCGCGCGGAATGGGACACGCCCGACCTCGTCGAGCGGGTGTACGAGGCCTGGCCTAGGTACACCGAGAAGTCGCTGATCCGCCACGAGGTAGCCGAGCGCGCCGCAAGGAGGCGACGCGTCTGATCATGTCACGCCTGCCTCTTCACCAGATCGTAAGGGTTCGCAGGGCCGAAGACCTCAACTTCATCCGGCCCGGCGTCATGGACGAAGTCATCGTCAACGCCAATCTGCTCGAGAACAATCCTGAGAGCACGGCCGCGGCTCTGAGCCAGGCCACCCTTCCATACAGCATCGATCCGGTGCTTACACGCTTCCAGATTCCCGATTGGTGGCGGAACGAGAGGGGAGAGACGAAGAGAAACTACGCGCGCCTCGGGGCCGCGTATGTCAAGGGAACGAGCATCGAGATCGCTGGTGGTCCACTTCGGGAGACCGTTCGAGAAGACCAGGAGTGGCGTCTACTGGCCAGGAATGTCATTGAATACCAGCGGGATCGTCTACTCGAGATCCGGCCGCAGCTGGACCTCTTCCGGCCGGTGTTGCGACCGGTGCGACTGATGGCTCCGGCCCTGGTTGCCTTCTCCGAGGCCGAGGATCGGATCAATAGGCTCCTCGCTGAGGGAAGCGCGGAGTCAGCGGGCCAGGGCGTCGGTCTGCCTGTGGTCGTGCCTGAGGATCGCCTTCGCGACGCCGCAGAGCTGGACCGACTCGTCGGGTCCCTGCCCACCGAGGGGATATCGTCGTACTTCTTGTGGACACCCTGGATCACGGAGGAGCTTCTGCTGGGAGATCGTTGGCTTCTCACTGGGCTCCTCAGGCTCGTGTCCGAATTGGCCGACCGCGGCATCGCAGTCGGCCACCTTCACGCGAGCTACCTCATTGCGGCACTGCACGACCTGGGCATGTCAGCCCTCGTCCACAACATGGGCTGGGTCGACAAAGGGGAGCCGGCGGATCAGCCACGTGGCTTCCTCCGCTCGTGCCAGACGTACGTGCCAGGAATCAGGCATCCGGCCCGATTCAACCGCGCGCACGCACTCGGCCGCGAGCTTGGCGCCAGAGACTATTCGGACCGTTTCTGCAGTTGTGCCTTCTGCGTTGGTGCTTTCGACGCGGGTCAGCATCCACTTGATCTGCTGCTCGAATCCGACGTAATCCAATTCAAGAATGGCCAACACCGAGCCACGCCTACCAGCCGCGCCGTAGGTCTGAACACGTGGCACTACCTCCTGTCACGGCGGCAAGAAGTGGAGGCGTTCTCGGCTGCGCCAGCAACCGAGGTCCTTGGCCGTGACATTGAGCGAGCCGCGTCTCTCGCCGGTAGTACCGAGAGTGATCGACTTCGCCGCCTTGCGACGGACCTGAGGTCCGCGTAGGTGTTCTGGGTGGGCCGCCTCAGCCCAGCTTCGCAGACCTCTCGTCTGCGACCAGAGGAGGGCGGCGATGTCGTGCTGTCGCCGGGCCGCGGGGTAGGCGAACTGAAGGCAAACTGCTCTAGCTGGGCGCCGCGCCCGGGTCGGGGACAGATCTCGGGGATCATCGCCGTTTCGAAAGAGGACGGGTGGTTCCGGGGCAGAGTTCGTGTGTCAGGGCGCCATGTTGGAATGGGGGAGAGGCTTGGCGACTCGAATGGTAGAGGTTAGCCAGCCGAAGGTTACCGGCGGTGGTCTCGTGACGGTGGCGTACCTGAAGGCTCGACTTGACGAGGGTGAGGACCACCTCGGAATCTACATGCCACTCGTCTACGATGCCCTCAATTACCTCCCAAACCATCATTTCACTGTGGGGGACGTCCAGGAAGTCATTGCGGCTCGCGACGGCGTGGCAATGCCTCTGGAGACGGTCCTTTCCCTACTGAGGCGGGCTGCTCGCAAGGGGGTCTTGGCGAGAGACGCGGGGCGTTTTCACGTCGATCCATCTGCAACGCTCCCACGGACCAATCTCGCCCGCGACAAGGTACAGGTGGAAGCCGCCCAGCTGCGACTCGGAGAGGCCCTCCAGCGACACGCGCGTACGCGCGCGGTTGAGTTGGCCACGCCTTCCTATGCCCTGGATCTCATCCTGCGCTTCCTTGAGGACCAGCAGGTCGCCCTGATGCTTGGGGTCTCGCCTAAGGAGCAAGTTGCCAGCCTTACCCACCTAGAGTGCGCAGTCGTCGCCGAGTTTCTGCAAGATATCGTCGGGAATGATCCAGCGCTCAGTGCCGTGCTGAAGGGCATCCTTGAGGGTCTGGTCCTGTACCACGCAGCGTTCTTGCCGGACCTTCCGGATGCGTCGCGCAACTTCGCGGACCTCACCGTCGTGTTTGATAGCGTGCTTGTGCGGCGTGCGTTGGGCTACGAGGGGACCAGTCCACAGCTGCTACTTCACGACACCATCGAGCTCCTGATCAGGTGCGGAGTCCGGTGCGTCGTCTTCGACAAGACCGTGCAGGAGATACAGCGGATTCTGCGGATGTATCAGGAGAAGCTAGCCACATCAGTCGGCCGGCGCAGCCTTCACCAGGTGCCCATGACGCGGCATTTCCTAACGCAGCGATATTCGCCGAGCGACGTTCAGGAGATGTCGGCGCTGCTGGAACAGGAGATAGCTTCGGCGGGACTGAAGATCATCGGGGTACCGCCTCATGTCGCGCAGCTGACACACGATGAACCGAAGTTGAGCGCGCGTCTCGCGGACCCGAAGACGCGTGACGTCACGGAGCCCCGCGTACAGCACGACGTTGACTGTGTCGCCGGTGTCCTGACGCTTCGACGGGGGCACCGTTCATATCGAATTGAGGATGCGAGGGTTGTCTTCGCGACCACTGCGTCGTTGGTTATCAAGAACACGCGGATCTGGTGGGAAGAGGATGAGGGGGAGGCGGCCGTTCCGCCGATTGTTCATGTCCGCGCGCTGGCGAATCTCGCATGGCTCAAGCGGCCGTCAGTAGCTCCAAATCTCCAGCTTCGTGAACTCGTTGCACTTTGCGCCACCGCGATGCGGCCCTCGCCAAGAACTTGGCAGCGCTTCCTGGCGCATTTGGATGAGCTGCAGACGTCGCGCCGTCTATCACAAGACCAAGTAACGGCCATCATCGTCTCAGCGGTGTCGGACCAACTGCTTCATGATGCTGAATCGGCGGAGGATGATAACGACGTAGACGCCGGGACCCTCGATGAGGTCGTGGAGAGAGTCGTGGCCGACTATGGCTCGCAGATGGCCACGCAAATCGCCCAAGCGCAGGCCGATGCTGATGGGCGGGTGAGCGCTGCCAAGTCGGCCGCCCAAGCCCGCGCTGCCGCGCAAATCTCCCAGGCGCGGGCCGACGCTGATGGGCGGGTCAATGCCGCCGAGTCGACCGCGCGGAGCGCCTCGGAAACCCTACGGCGACATAACCTGAGCATCGAGGGCCGAGCCCGAAGATGGGCATCTCGCATGGCGGCGCTCTTCTATTGGGTGCTTGTCATTCTCGTCGTCGTGGCTTCCTCCGCTGCAATCTTGCGCTATACCGTTGAGGGAGGCTGGATCGGTGTTTTCGTCTCAGTCGCGGTATTGGCATTCCTGCTACTAGAGACCTTTGGAGTCCTGGGGCATGTGCGGTCTGTCCGCATTGCCGTGGAGAGCGGCCTCTACCGATGGCTGCGCGACATGCTCTCAGGCGACTCGCCAAGAACGTTGGTATAGCTGCACCAACCCGCCAGACCTCTCCTCTTCATGACCGCTTCGGCAACGGACATAACCTATCTTATCGGAAGTACAATGGAGCCGACGAAACGATCAAGTGGCCACAGGACTGACAACGCCGCCCTCACACGACTACCAGTCGAGTGTTTACGGAGTTCGGGCCGGCCTCTTGCCCTGGCTGCGCTCAAGCTGGCTGATGCGCTGGTTGCTAACGGCCAGGAGCGTACCGGCGTCGCGCGCCGTGTAGCCAGAGCTTCGGAGCTCGCGGACCGCGTGGCGCATGGCAGCGGACGACGCGTCCTGGGCCGCCTCAGCTGCGTGGCGGGCGCGCAGCGCGTCCTCGACGACCCCTGCAATTCGCCCCAGAGACTGCATCTGGGGTTCAATCAAGACGTCGAAGGTGTCCTCGGAGACGTCGAGTGCCAACGCGATCGCCTCGCGGACCATTGGCGCGGCTTGATCGAGGCGACGTGCCTGCGCGCAGACTCCGCCGATCTCCGGCACCTCGAGAGCCCACCAACGACCGTTGCGTACAGCGGTAGCCGTGTAGATGGGCCTCATCGGCACAGCCATCGCTTCCCCGGCAGCGGTTCGACGTCGCGGGCGTTCACGGTCCGTAAGCCTAGTGCGGTAGGCTAGGTGTGTCAACCCCCCTAGCCTCCGGCGGTCGGCAGGGGCCTGGCTGCGTGGCGGGGTCGGCGGGCCGCCTCGTGATGGACATGGAACGCCCGAAGGAACCGCGACCCCGCATCGTTCGGCCGATCCGGAGATCGGTCGAGTCGTTCGGGTGTCCGGGGCCCCTCCGGGCAAGAACCAATCTAGCCTGTCGCACGCCGGATTCCAACGGCCTTATCCACGTGTTTGGCAACTGGCCCGCGGCTCAGGACGCGCTTTCCACGGTTCTTGCACAAGCGGCGCGCCGGCAGGTGGCTCACTGACGCCGTGACTCGAACGGGCGTGCTGGCGGGGTTGTCCGAACGTCAAGCACCGGACCCTGGCCGGATGCGCTTGCGGCGGCGAAGGCTCGTGACCCGTAGCCCCAGGACGAGCAGGAACGCCTCCATGAAGATGTTCATGCTCATCTTCGACTGGCCCGCCCTGCGTTCCTCAAAAGTGAACGGGACCTCGACGATGGTGGCGCCGGCAAGGCGGGCCCGGAACGTCGTTTCGATCTGGAATGCGTAGCCGCCCGCGTGAAGCCGGTCGAGGTCGATCTCCCGTAGCACGCTGGCGCGCCAGGCCTTGAACCCGCCTGTGAGATCGCGGTACGGGAGCAGGAGCACCACGCCGGCGAAGACGCTTCCGCCCCGGCTGACCAGGCGGCGCAGGATGTTCCAGCGTGGAATGTGGCCGCCCTTGACGTAGCGGGAACCGAGGACCAGGTCGGCCCGGCCGGTTCGAAGGGGCTCCAGGAGCGAGGGCAGGTACCTGACGGGGTGGCTGAAGTCGGCATCTATCTGGACCACGATGTCCGCCTCGCGGACGAGCAGCTCCTGGAAGGCGGCCACGTACGCGCGCCCCAGGCCCTGCTTGGCCTGGCGATGCAGCACCGCGATCGCCGGGTTGCGAGCGGCCATCTCGTCGGCGCGTTCTCCGGTGCCGTCCGGCGAGCCATCGTCCACGATCAGGATGTGAGCTTCCGGGACGATGCCGAGGATGGCGTCGGCGATCGGGCCGACGTTCTCCAGTTCGTTGTACGTCGGGACGATGATCCAGATGGTGGGGGCCGGGGGCGGCATCGACTTCCTTGCTGCACGGGGTCGCGGCCGAGAATAGCCCCTGGGTCCCCTACCCTGCTCGGCGGGATCGACCTCGCCGGACACACAAAAGCGCCCGAAGGAACCTGTTCGATCAGACTGCGGTCTCGCGTGTTCCGGCCGCTTCGACCTCCGCGAACAAAGAGTCCGAAAACTCCTCGCTCAAACGGCGGACCGCGCTCCGGCCACTGCCGGGACTGCCACCGACCCTCTACATTCCGACTTCCGCGGTTCACGGTCTGCTTTCCAGTTCAGAAACCCTTGCGGGCTCCTGGACCTTCCGGTAGATCGCTACACCGTTTCCGTCGAAACCGCTGAGTCGGTGATGATCTCGCTGGCCCCTCCGGGCAAGAGAACAATAGGCTCCGGCTGTCGCCGCGGGAAGGGACTTATCCACGAGTTTCGAAAGCCGGCGAGGCTGTTTGGCGACTTGTCCACCCGCTGCCAACATGGGTAGTGGCCGGGGGCCGGCAGCGACGAATGAGTGGGAACGGGTGTTCTGTAGTCCCCTCTCGCCCAGAAAACCCCGTCTCAGTCGGCGGCGGGCGGTCGGACCGACCCTCGGATCAGGCGTGCGGGGCCGTTTCGCCGTTGCCGCGCTGGGCTTCGCGCCATCGGGCTGCCACCGTCTCGAGCTCTGCCGCCAGAGGCGGGCTCACTCGACCCTTGATGTGTACGTCCGAGTTGCGGTAGTCGAGCTCCACCGTGCCGCGTTCGCGGACCCGGGCCAGAAGCTCGCCGGCACTGTAGGGAATGGCTGCGTCTATGTCGACCCACAGCGACGCCAGAAGTGCCGACAGCTCGGCCCGCAGTGTCTCCAGCCCGTAGCCGGTCACGGCCGAGATCAAGACCGTGCCCGCGATGGCGGGAGCGGGAGTGTCGCCGTCTCTCGCCGCGGCCTCGATGAGGTCGGCCTTGTTGAAGGTCACCAGGCGCGGCTTGTCGCCGGCTCCCAGGTCGGCCAGAACCGTCTGGACGGTGGCCCGATGCTCGGCGAAATGGCGGTCCGATGCGTCCACTATCTCCAGCAGGACGTCGGCGCGGGTCACCTCCTCGAGCGTGGCGCGGAACGCGTCGACGAGCTGGTGAGGCAGCTTGTGAATGAAGCCGACCGTGTCGGTGACTATCGCGGTCTGCCCGTCGCCGAGCTTCACCTGCCGCGAGGTGGGATCGAGCGTGGCGAAGAGCCGGTCCTCCGCCTTCACGACCTCCTGGCCGACGAGCGCGTTCAGAAGCGTCGACTTGCCGGCGTTGGTGTAGCCCACGATCGCGACCGTGGGTATGAGGCGGCGGTCTCGGCCGCGGGCGGCGGTGCGCCGCTGCTCCCCGACCTGGTCCACGCGTTCCTTGAGCTTCTTGATGCGGTCCCGAACGATGCGCCGGTCTGTCTCGAGCTGCGACTCGCCGGGGCCTCGGGTGCCTATACCGCCGCCGGTGCGTGAGAGGTGTGTCCACAGGCGCGTGAGGCGC
Source organism: uncultured Chloroflexia bacterium (assembly GCA_963814125.1). GTDB lineage: Bacteria > Chloroflexota > Limnocylindria > Limnocylindrales > CSP1-4 > Fen-1039. The sequence goes on along the minus strand of CAWFBR010000010.1, from coordinate 295,952 downwards.
GGCAGCTGGTACTCCAGCTGCGCAAGCTCCACCTGGAGGCGACCCTCGTGCGTCTGGGCGTGCAGGGCGAAGATGTCCAGGATCAGTCGCGACCGATCGATGACCTTGGTCTTGACCGCTTCTTCGAGGGTCCGCTGCTGGGCCGGCGACAGCTCGTCGTCGGCTACGAGAATGGTGTAGCCGGTCTCCGACTTGGCGGCGACCAGCTCGTCTACCTTGCCCTTGCCAACATACGTGTTGGGGTCGACGTGGCGGCGGTTCTGCCATTCCGCTCCGACGACCTCGGCGCCGGCAGTGTCGGCCAGGCTGGCCAGCTCCGCGATGGACTCCTCGGCCGTCCAGCCGGGATCTTCACCGCAATCCACCGCAACCAGGAAGGCGCGCTCCACGGGCGCGGTGAGGTCGATCATGTCTTTGGTCACTGCGGCAGGATAGCGGACCGTGCGGAGATGCAGACACGACCACCCTCGAAGGCGCTGGTCTGAGGCAGCACCACGGTCGCGATGTGCGGGATGGCCAGCACGCTCACCTGCGACCCGAACTGACTGATCGTCTCGCCCACCCACAGGCGCCGGAAGTCGACTTCGAGTAGCATTCCGACGCGGCCCAGCATTCGGGCCCTACTCCGTCACTACCGTGGCGAGGTAGTCGCTCGCGGCGGCCAGCGCTTCCCGAAGCGGCAACTCGTGGGTGGCGTCGATCCAGTGGACGTCCGGCTCGCGGCGGAACCAGGTGGCCTGGCGGCGGGCGAACATGACGTTGCGTCGCGCGTCCTGGGCGATAGCCTGCTCCAGGGAGAGGCGGCCCTCGATGACGGCCAGGGCTTCGGCGTAGCCGATTCCGGAGAAGCTGGGTAGCGACGGGTCGAAGCGGGCCGCGAGCGCCCGCGTTTCCTCCACGAGGCCGGCGTCGAATTGGGCCTTGGCGCGAGCGCGAATGCGGGCCCGCAAGACGGCCGGCTCAACCTGCAGGCCGAGCCACAGAACCGGCCGGCCATAGCCCCTGGGCTCGGGGAGTGGCGCGTCCCCCTGGAGACGGGCGATCTCCAGGGATCTCACCACGCGGCGCGGGTTGCGCAGGTCCACGGCCGCGGCGCGGGTCGGAGCGACGCGCTGGAGCTCCGCTACGAGGGCATCGAGGCCGTCCGCGGCCAGCGCGGCATCCAGTTCGGCGCGGACGTCCACGTCCCACGGTAGATCGTCCACGGCCAGGCCGCGGGCGACGGAACGGAGGTAGAAGCCCGTCCCGCCGACGAGGAGGGCGACGGCGCCCCGTTCCGCGATGCCTGCCAGGGCCGCCGCTGCGTAGTGGGAGAAGTCGGCGACGCTGAAGGCGACGTCCGGGTCCACGAGGTCGAGGCCGTGGTGAGGGACTCGCGCCCGCTCCTCCGGCGTTGCCTTGGCCGTGCCGATGTCCATGCCGCGGTAGACCTGGCGGGAGTCGGCCGAGACGATCTCGGCGGCGACACCACGGGCGGCCAGCGCTTCGGCCAGGGCCAGCGACAGGGCCGTCTTGCCGGTGCCGGTGGCGCCGGCCACGACCACCAGCGGCGGGAGCGCCGCCGACGCGCCGGCGGCGGCAACGGTCTCGGGCGTGGCCGCAGCCGGCGAACTTGCCTCGCCGCCGTCCTCAGGCGAGGACATCGGGCTCGTCCTCCGCCTCGACGAGGCGGCCGCGCAGGGCGAACGGGCCCGCGTGCTCGACGTGCACCCTGACCCGCTGGCCGACGAGGCCTGGATCGCCGGCAAGGTGGACCAGTTTGTTGTGGCGGGTGCGGCCTGCCAGGGCGACGCTCCCCTCCCCCGCCGTGCCGGCCAGGACCGGAACCGGCGAGGCGGGAAGATCGGCTTCAGCAGCGTCCTCGTTGGGGTCGAGGCGCCGGCGCGTCGGCGTGACCTGTTCCACCAGGACTTCGACATCTCGGCCGAGCCACCCGCGATTTCGCTCCAGGCCTATTGCCTCCTGGATGCGCAGAAGCTCGTTCAGCCGCCGTCGCTTCTCTTCAGCGGGAACGTCGTCGGCCATCTTGAGGGCCGCGGTACCGGGCCGCGGTGAGTACGCCGCCGCGAAGACCGTGTCGTAGCGGACCTCCTCGAGGACTCGCAAGGTGGCTTCGAACTGCCCCTCGGTCTCGCCGCAGAATCCGACGATCACGTCCGTGGAGACGGCCAGCCCGGGGACGGCCGTGCGCAGCCGTTCCAGCCGTTCGCGGTAATGGGCGACCGTGTACTGGCGACCCATCCGCCGGAGCATCTCGTCGTCGCCCGACTGAATTGGCAGGTGCAGGTGCTCGCAGACCGAATCGCATTCGTCCATCGCTTCGATGAGCCGGTTCGATAGGTCCCAGGGATGCGAGGTGATGAAGCGGAGGCGCGAGATCGCCGGCCCCCCGTCGTCTCCACGGATCCCGTCGATCGCGCGAAGCAGTTCGGCCAGATCCGGCCTCGCCTGCAGGTCAAGCTTCCGACCGGCGAAGCGCCTGGTGTCGATGTGGCCGAAGCGCTCCTCGGCCGGCAGGTCGTGGCCGTAGCTGTTGACGTTCTGTCCGAGCAGGGTCAGCTCGCCGAAGCCGGCCGCGGCGATCTGGCGGGCCTCGGCCACGATGTCGTCGAACGGCCGGCTGCGCTCGGGTCCGCGGGAGAACGGGACGATGCAGTACGTGCAGGTCTTGTCGCAGCCGTAGACGATCGGCAGCCATGCCGAGATCGTCGAGGAGCGGGCAACGCGGCCCTCGGCCAGGGCGCTGGCCCGGCTAACGGCGAGGCGGTCGGCGGCGCTGACGGGTCGGCCGCCGAGGACCGTGGTCGCGGCCGTGTTGGCCGTGCGCAGACCCACGGGAGCCTGGGCCGAGACGAGTCCAAGACGGAGAGCCAGCTCGGGTTCCTCGTCCGGTCGGAGGAAGAGATCTACGGCGGGGAAACGCTTCGGTAGGCCGGCCCGTTCGGATTGCCGGACGCCGCAGCCTGTCAGCACGACCCGCATTCCCGGCCTGGACCGCTTGAGGTCGGCCAGCAAACCCTGGCGGCCGATCACCTTGGCCTCGGCGTGCTCTCGCACGGCGCAGGTGTTGATGACGACGAGATCGGCGTCTTCGATGGACACGGCCCGTTCGCAGCCGACCGCCAGGAGCTGGCCGGCCATCTCTTCCGAGTCGCTCTGGTTCATCTGGCAGCCGAGGGTCCAGACGAAGAAATTCGGCATGGCCATGGCTTCTGGACGGAACTCAGCCAGGCCGGCGTCCACGGCCGGCTTAGGGGCCTGAAGAGGCGGCGGAGTGGCAAGGGGCGTCAGTCGTCTCTCGGTCATGTCACGGGCTGGTTCAGCGGCAGGCGCGCCGTCGAGGCGAGTACAGCGAGGGCGTCCGCTTCGGGGACGAAGATCGTGGCGTGAGCCTCGGCGTAGGTCTCGCCGTCGCCATGGTAGTCACTGCCCCCGGTCGGGACCAGCCGCAGCTCCGCCGCGAGGGCCCCCATCTCGGCGACCGTCTCCGCGCCAAAGCGGCGATAGTGGACTTCGAGCCCGCGAAGGCCGGCCCCCATCAGGTCGGTCACGAGGTCGCGTCTCGCCGCCGCGTCCGGAAAGTGAGCAAGTACCGGCAGACCGCCAGCCGCCGTGATAGCCGCGATGGCCTCGATCGGGCCGAGACCCTGGCGTTGGATGTAGGCCGGTCGATCCCTCGCAAGCAGGCGCCGCATGGCGTCGTCCACGCTCCGGGCGTGCCCGGCCGCAACCAGCGCGCGGGCGATCTTGGGGCGGCCCAGGGCCACTCCGTCCGCCGGACAGTCATCCCCGAGATAGGCGTCGACGCCGAGTCCCAGTTCACGCAGGCGGTCGAGCACCAACTGGAACCGGTGCGTCCGGCCGTGGCGCTGGCGCTCGAGCGTAGCCTCGAAGGCATCCTCGGATGGGTCCACGCCCATCCCGAGGATGTGCAGCTCACCCTCCCAGAGGCGGTCGATTCCCGTGGCGATGCTGTTGATCTCGACCGCTGCCAGCAGTTCCAGGGGGAGCGGCGTCGCTCCTGGCCCGCATAGCTCGCGAACTCCGGCCAGGGTGTCGTGGTCGGCCAGGGCGAGGTACCTCACGCCCGCCGCCGCGGCTGCCTCCACGAGCGCGCGTGGCTCCAGGACCCCGTCGGAGCGGCTGCTGTGGGTGTGGAGGTCAACCGGAGACGGATAAGGCGGCACGATCGGTTCGCCGCGACTCTCCCGGTAAGCGGCGCCGCGATAGCGGAGCGATCCGTCGGCGCGAAGGTCGCCTCCGTCGCGCCCGGAGCCGGTCACCTCAGACCTCGACCACGCGCTGAATGCGTTCGATCGCCACGGCCCGGCCGGATGTCGAGTCCACGTCGATCTGGCAGGCGTTGAAGACGACCGGCCCGGTGCCGACCTCGAAGCGCGTCGGCAGGCCGTTCGTGAACCGCGGAATGACCGTGGCCGGGTTGAAGCCGATGACGCTGTGGATGGGGCCGACCATCCCGAGGTCCGACTGATAGGCGGTGCCTTTGGGCATGATCCTGTCGTCTGCCGTGGGCACGTGGGTGTGCGTACCCACCACGGCGCTCACTCGGCCGTCGAGGTAGATGCCGAAGGCGCATTTCTCGCTGGTCAGTTCGCAGTGGAAGTCGACGACGCGAACGGACGGCAGTGGCTCGGAGGCCTGGTCGATGAGCCGGTCGAACTCGGTGAAGGGGTTCTCGATCGGGATCATGTAGGTCCGGCCCTGGAAGTTCAGCACCGCGACGTCCGTGCCGTCGGCGGCCTGATATATGCCCCAACCCCTTCCGGGGACTCCGTCCGTGCCGTAGTTGTGAGGGCGCAGGATGCGCTCGTCGCGGTCGAGCTGCTCGTACATCTCGCGCTTGTCCCAGATGTGATTCCCCGACGTGATGACGTCGACGCCGGCATGGAACATGGCCTCGGCCGTCGAGGCGGTCAGACCCATGCCACCGGCCACGTTCTCGCCGTTGGCCGTGACGAATGCGATGTGACGCTCCCGCCGGAGATCCGGAAGGATCGCCTCGATGGCGAGCCGGCCCGGCTTACCGATGAGATCGCCGATCATAAGGATCCGGCAGACTCCTCGGGCTGGGACCTCCGAACGAGGCGCTTCCGAGGGGGACGATTCCCCGGTGGCTGCCACGCGGCTACTTGGCGTATTCGACGGACCGCGTCTCGCGGATGACCGTCACCTTGATCTGGCCCGGGTACGTCAGGCTGGCCTCGATCTTCTTGACCACGTCGCGGGCCAGGTGGGAGGCCATGACGTCGTCGATCTGCTCCGGTTTCACGAGGACACGGACCTCACGGCCGGCCTGGACGGCGAAGCAGCGCTCCACTCCTTCGAAACTCTCGGCGATGGCCTGGAGATCCTCCAAGCGGCGAACGTACGTCTCCATGGATTCGCCGCGGGCGCCCGGTCGCGAGGCGCTGATGGCATCGGCGACCTGGACGATCGGGGCCTCCTGCGAGGCGTACTCGACCTCCTGGTGATGCGAGGCGATGGCGTTCACGACCTTCGGCGAAAGGTTGTGCCGCTGGGCGATCTGGGCTCCGAGCTGGGCGTGCGGTCCCTCGGTTTCGTGATCGACGGCCTTGCCCAGGTCGTGGAGCAATCCACCAACCTTGGCGGCCTGGACGTCGGCGCCGAGTTCCGCGGCGATGATCGCGGCCAGGCGGCTGGTCTCGACCGAGTGAACGAGGACGTTCTGGCCGTAGCTCGTGCGGAACTTGAGACGGCCCAGCAACTTCACGATTTCCGACGGTAGCGCGGGGATGCCGGCGTCGTAGATGGCTTGCTCCCCGGCCTGGCGCATCGCGAGATCGACCTCCGCGCGGGCCTTGGCAACCACTTCCTCGATGCGACCGGGATGGATGCGGCCGTCCGCCATCAGCTTGGTCAGGGCCAGACGGGCAATCTCGCGCCGAACCGGGTCGAAGGCGCTGATGACGACGGTCTCGGGCGTGTCATCGATTATCAGATCGACGCCCGTGGCCTGTTCGAGGGCGCGGATGTTCCGGCCTTCGCGGCCGATGATGCGGCCCTTCATCTCGTCGTTGGGGAGGTGGACGGTGGAAACCGTGTGCTCGGCGGTGTGATCGGCCGCGACACGCTGCATCGCGGTGATGACTATCTCGCGGGCCCGCTCTTCCGCCTCGTCGCGAGCCTGGCGCTCGATCGATTTGGTCAGGCGGACGGCGTCGCGATCGGCCTCATCGCGGACGGCCTCCAGAAGCTGCGCCTTGGCCTCTTCGGCGCTCATGCCACTCACGCGTTCCAGGGCCGCCACGTGGTCCAGCTGAGCTCTCGCGAGGTCCTGGCGGCTGGTCTCCAGTTCCCGCTCGCGATCGAGGAGCTTGCGATCCCGTTGCTCGAGCATGTCGGCCCGAAGATCGAGTTGTTCGTCGCGGGCGAGCAGCCGGCTCTCCAGAGTCCCGAGCTCCGCTCGTTTGGCGCGGGCCTCGTCCTCGACCTCGCGGCTCAGCCGAAGCCTCTCGTCTTTCGCTTCGAGGATGAATTCCTTCTGGGTGGCGCGAGCTTCGGCGACGATCCGAGCGGCCTTCTCTTGCGCGCTCTTCACGCCCTGGTTGGCCACCTGGCCGCGAGCCACGAGACCAACGAACACGCCCACCACAACGGCGGCCACGACGGCGGCGGCCACCAGGGCGGTATCCATATGAACTTGCCTCCCACCCGGTCGAATAGCGCGACCGGAGGTACGTCGAAGTAAGTTGTGGCGGCTCCGCTGGACAGGTCCCGCTCCCGGGGAGGTCACGACAAAGCCGCGTGGTCAGTGATTCGAGCTGGCGTCGTCGCCACGGCACTGCGCCGGCGACGCGTTGTTCGTCTCGCCGCGTAGTCTACGGCGCCCGCGACAATCGAGCCACGTTGCTGCCACACGGGGAGCTTCTGTTCCGCGCGTCGATTCCCTGACGCTCAGGATTCGTCGACCGTGTCCGCGCCCGAGTCCGGGGCGACGAAGCGCGCGCTTACCTCGCGGCAAATCTCCGGCCCGAAGCCGTTGCGAGCCAGCAGAGCGTAGGCTCTCTGGCGGCGCGCTCGAGGGTCTGAGACGCGCGCCAGCGCCGCGCTACGACGCGCCAGCAGCTTCTCCGCAGCCCGCCGGTCCGCGCCGGGCTCCACCAGGCTCGACGGGCCGAAATCGTCGTCGCGTGGCTCGCCGCCGCCCGCCCTCTCGGCGAGCACCTCGGCGATGAGCTCGCGATCCAGGCCCTTGATACTTAGCTCGCGCCGCAAAGCCTGCTCGCCGCGGGGTCTGGCACGGTCCCGCGATTCGACCCATGCTCGGCCAAACGCCCGGTCGTCCAGCATGCCCAGTTCGAGCAAGCGGGCTATGGCACGCTCGATCAGCTCGGCCGGATAGCGCGTCGCGGCCAGGTGGCGGCGCACCTCGTCCACCGACCGTGCGCGCACTTCGAGGAAACGGGCGGCCGCATTCAGAACCCTGGCCGGGTCCTCCTCCGCGGCATGGCGCTCCAGGCGCCGCCGCCGCGCCTCCAGCCGTTGCGGTCCGCTCGGCCGCGGCATGCCGGCTATTCGGCCTCTTCGATACCTTCCACCGGAAGAGTGACCTCGGACATCTTGCCGCGGATCTGCTTCTCCACGTCGGCCGAGATCTCCGGGTTGCCTTTGAGGAATTCCTTGGCGGCCTCGCGGCCCTGACCCAGTCGTGTCTCGCCGAATTGGAACCAGGCGCCGGTCTTGCCGACTATGCCCATGGCTACACCGACATCCAGAAGGCCGCCTTCGCGCGAGATACCTTCGCCGAACATGATGTCGAACTCGGCGACGCGAAACGGCGGGGCGACCTTGTTCTTCACGACCTTGACTCGAACGCGGTTCCCGACCGATTCCGTGCCCACTTTGATCGTTTCGATGCGCCGGATGTCCAGCCGGACGCTGGCATAGAACTTCAAGGCGCGGCCGCCCGGGGTGACCTCCGGGTTGCCGAACATAACCCCGATCTTCTCGCGCAGCTGGTTCGTGAAGACCAGGGCGGTGTTGGATCGACTCACGGCGCCGGCCAGTTTGCGGAGGGCCTGGCTCATGAGGCGAGCCTGGATGCCGACGAACGAATCGCCTATCTCGCCCTCTATCTCCGCCTTGGGCACGAGAGCCGCGACCGAGTCCAGGACCACACAATCCACTCCCCCAGACCGGATCAGGGTCTCGGTGATCTGGAGCGCGTCCTCGCCGGTGTCCGGCTGGCTGACGAGCAGATCGTCCACGTTCACGCCGCAGGCGCGCGCGTAGCCCGGGTCCAGGGCGTGCTCTACGTCGATGAACGCGACCACTCCGCCCCGCTTCTGGGCCTCGGCCAGGACGTGTTGACAGAGCGTGGTCTTGCCCGAGGACTCGGGCCCGAAGATCTCCGTCATGCGGCCGCGTGGTATCCCGCCCACGCCAAGGGCCAGATCCAATGCGATCGAGCCGGTGGGGATGAAGTCGACGGCCTGACGTTCGGATGACCCCAGGCGCATGATCGAGCCGCGGCCGAATTGCTTCTCGATCGACAGGATCGCGGCGTCAACGGCCTTGGTGCGCTCTGCCGACCGCTCGCCGTTGGTCCTGCCGGCGTCGGCTCCTCTCTCGATCATCGCCATCTTGCTCCTCGCTCCTCTAAACGGGACTCGCGGAGCGGTCGCCCGATGGCGTCCGTCCGCGAGCTAGCTCTCCGCCTCTTCGGTCCGCGGCTTCCGCTTGGGCTTCCAGACTTCCACGTTTGTAGGTGGCTCCAGCAGCGGCTGAATCTTTGCCTTGGCGGACGCGTCCTTGGGCTTCTTCTTCTCTTGTCGATGGGGGCGGTCTCGACTCGCCATCTGATGCGCCTCCGCGTGCTACAGGCTACGAGTGGGATCTTCACTCCGACTGCACTGCCGCTTCACTTGACCTTGACGGATGGACGCGTCCTCGAAGCTCGGACAGGCTCACAGGGAACGTGCCGGAGCGCAGAGCGGAGCGGATTCCGGCCATGAAGTCTAGGGTGAAGGTCAGGTTGTGACAAGTCGCGAGACGGTAGGCTAGAAGCTCCTCCGAGCGGAAAAGGTGGGCGAGATAGGCCCGCGAGAATTGACGACAAAGGAGACAGCGACAGCCCTCCTGGACAGGGCGCGGGTCGTCCACGAAACGGGCGTTGCGCATGTTAAGGCGGCCCTCGGGAACCCATAGCTGACCGTTGCGAGCCACCCGCGCCGGCAGCACCGAGTCGAACAGGTCGACGCCCCGATGAACGGCCTCCAGGAGGTCAGCCGGCGACCCCAGGCCCATCAGGTAACGTGGCCGAGGATCGTTCTGGAGCAGGCCGACGACCACGTCCAGCACTGATTCACGCTGAGCGGCCGTCTCGTCGCCGGCCAGTCCGCCGATGCAGAGGCCCTCGAACGGCAGGCCCGACATGACGGCGGTGGATTCGGCCCGCAGCTCCGGATCGAGACCGCCCTGGACGATCCCGAAAAGGGCCTGATCCGGCTTCGTGTGAGCCGCGAGCGAGCGCTCCGCCCACACACTGGTCCTGGCGGTCGCCTCCGCGACGGCCTCAAGCGTCGAGGATGCCGGGGGCACGGGCTGGTCGAAAGCGACGGCGATGTCGGCCCCCAACGCTTCCTGCACGGCGATCGAATGCTCTGGCGTGAAGCGGTGGTAGGAGCCGTCGAGGTGGCTCTGGAAGGTGACCCCGTCGTCGTCGATCTTGCGAAGCTCGCCCATCGAGACGACCTGGAAGCCGCCCGAGTCGGTCAGGATGGGCCGGTCCCAGGCCATGAACCGATGCAACCCACCGAGGGCGGCGATTCGCTCGTGGCCGGGCCGCAGGTAGAGGTGGTAGGTGTTGGACAGGATGATCGTGGCGCCGACCTCACGCAGGTCGGCCGGATCCAGCGCCTTGACGGTCGCGTTCGTCCCGACGGGCATGAACTGCGGAGTCTCGACCACGCCGTGAGGCAGCGTCAGGCGGCCCAGCCGGGCACGGGTCGACCCGTCGGCGGGCGGTGGAACGAGCACTTCATACCGGGCCGGAGAGCGCCCTTGGCCGCCCGGCGCGTCGCGGACGTCGCCCGGCGATCTCGGCGCGGTGTGCTGCTCATTCGGTGCGTCCGGAGTCGGTTTCATCAACTGGCGGGTGGTTCGACTTCGCCGGCTGTGCCGTCCCAGAGGGCCGGCTGGTCTTGATCCGCTCCGCGCTGCGGCGGGACCTCGAAACCCATCCGAGCCAGGTGCTGGCGGGCGCCGTCGGTGGCGATCCGGCCCTGGGGCGTCCGATCCAGGAAACCGAGGCGCAGCAAGAACGGTTCGTACACGTCTTCGACCGTCTCGGACTCTTCTGCCAGGACTGCGGCGAGCGCCTGCACGCCGACCGGCCCGCCGCCGAACTTCTGGACGATCGCCGCGAGGAGCTTCCGGTCCGTTCCGTCGAGACCCTGATCGTCGATCTCCAGGGCCGCCAGGGCCTTGTCCGCTGTCGCGGCGTCGACGCGGCCGTCGCCGTTGATCTGGGCGTAGTCGCGGACGCGACGTACGAGGCGGTTCACAACGCGCGGCGTCCCCCTCCCCCGCCGGGCGATTGCCGAGGCCCCGTCAGGGCTCAGCTCCACATTGAGCAGTCTCGCGGATCGCTCCACGATCGCCGTCAGGTCCGCAACGTCGTAGAAGTCCAGGCGGTAGGTAGCCCCAAAGCGGTCACGCAACGGGCTCGAGATCCGGCCCGCACGCGTCGTGGCGCCGACGAGCGTAAAGGGCTTGAGGCTGAGACGCAGGCTCCGGGCCGAGGGCCCCTTGCCGATCATCACGTCCAGGGCGAAGTCTTCCATCGCCGGATAGAGGATCTCCTCGACCGCTCGGTTCAGGCGGTGGATCTCGTCGATGAACAGGACGTCGCCCTCGTCAAGGGAGGTCAGGATGGCGGCGAGGTCCCCTGCCCGCTCGATGGCCGGCCCGCTGGCATACCGGATGTTCGCGCCGAGTTCGCGAGCGATGATAGTGGCGAGGGTTGTCTTGCCCAGGCCGGGCGGGCCGTGAAGCAGGACGTGATCCGCGGCATCCCCTCTCTGGCGGGCGGCGCCGAGCAGGATCGACAGGTTCGCCTTGAGCTCCCGCTGGCCGATGTACTCGTCCAGGGTGCGTGGCCGCAGGGTGCGGTCGACGGCGACCTCTGCCTCGTCCTCCACGTCCGCGGCGAGTATTCGCGAGATATCAGTCACGGGCGCTCTCGCTCATTCGCGGATCATACCAGATCGAACGCCCGTTCTACACCGAAATGGGTGGCGGGAGCGACGCAGCCTACCCCTTGAGCAATGTGCGCAGCGCGGCCTTGACGCGATCCTCCAGGCTCGAGCCCACGCTCAGGTCCGCGAGCGCCTCGCGGGAGGCCTGGCGGGCTTCGCCGGCCGAGTAGCCCAGCGCCAGCAGAGCAGCCACGACCTCCGACTCTCCGCCGGCCGCCCCGCCACCGGCCGCGGCTCCCGCGGCGACACCCGCGGCTGCGACCTTCTCCTTGAGTTCGAGGACGATGCGCGCGGCCAGCTTCTTGCCGACTCCGGACACGGCCGTCAGCAGGGCCAGGTCGTCCGAGAGGATGGCCAGCTGCAGGTCGCCAATGGCGCGCGACCCGACGATCGCGAGGGCCACCTTTGGCCCGACGCCGGTCACGGTCAGCAGCAGGCCGAAGAAACCGAGTTCCTCGGGCGTCCGAAAGCCGTACAGCGCCTGAGCGTCCTCGCGGACGATATGGTGGGTGAAGAGCTTGGCCCGTCCTCCCGCCGGAGCCGACGTCAGGACGGCCGGCGAACAGAAGACGCGGTAGCCGACGCCGCCGACTTCCAGGATGAGCGAATTGGCGAAGACGGCGCTGACCAGGCCGTCCAGCGATGCGATCACGGCTATCCCTCTCGCATCTGCCTAGGAAGCGGTCTTCGGCTTCGGAACGCGCGAGGATTTCTCGCTCGGTCCAACCCCCAGGCGCTCGCGCCGCAGCGCCTCGCGGACGGCCTTCTCGTAGGGGGTTGCTTCCGTGGCGACAGGCTTGATGGCGGACCTGTCGAGGGCGCCGATGGGGATGCGGCTGACCGAGCGCTCGCGATTGGCAACGCAGATCGCGATTGCGAGCGCGTCGGCGGCGTCGTCTGGGGTGGGCAGCTCGGCCAGTCCCAGGATCGCCTGAACCATGCGCTGCACCTGTTCCTTGGCAGCCGAGCCGTGCCCCGCGGTCGCGACCTTGACCTCGTTCGGCGTGGCTTCGCGGATCTCCAGATCGTGCATGGCGGCAGCTAGCAGGACCACGCCCCGAGCCTGGCCGACGGCGAAGGCGGTCTGGACGTTCTTCGTGAAGAAGAGGCGCTCTACGCCGACGATCGCCGGGGCATGCAGCTCGATCAGGTCTGTCACTGCCAGGTAGATGGCCTCGAGGCGCTCTGGCAGCGGCAGTTTGGCGGAAGTGGTGATGACCCCGTAGTCGATGGCCCGCAGCCTTGGCCCCGTCCGCTCGACGAGCCCGTACCCGAGGGCTGCCGTCCCCGGGTCTATCCCCAAAATAATCACGCGCCAACCTCGGCGAGGAGCTCTTCGGGGATCTCGAAGTTGGCGGTGACGCGCTGGACGTCGTCCTGGTCTTCGAGGATCTCGACCAGTCGAAGCGCCTGTCGCGCCCTGGCCACATCCAACTCGACGGTGTTCTTCGGGCTCATCGATAGCTCGGCCGACTCGATCTTGACGCCGGCGGCCTCCAGCGACCGGCGGACCGCCTCCAGATCGTGGGGCTTTGTGTAGACCTCGACCTGGTCGCCGCTGGCATCGACATCATCGGCGCCGGCGTCGATGGCTACGAGCTCCAGCTCTTCCTGATTGCCGCCGGGAGCCAGGAGGATGACGCCACGCTGCTCGAACTGCCAGGCGACGCTGCCGGGCGCGGCCAGCGAACCGCCCGCCTTTGTGAGGACGGAGCGCACTTCCGCGGCGGTCCGGTTCTTGTTGTCCGTGGCCGTCTCGACGATCATGGCCACGCCACCGGGGCCATAGCCCTCGTACATGATCTCTTCGAACTGCTCGCCCTCGCCGCCGCCTGTGGCCTTCTCGATGGCGCGCTTGATCGTGTCGAGAGGCATGTTGATCGCCCGGGCTCGTTCGACCGCCAGGCGGAGACGGAAGTTGCCGTCCTGATCAGCCCCGCCGGCACGAGCCGCAACGCTGATCTCGCGACCCATCTTGGTGAAGACAGCGCCGCGCTTAACGTCGTTGGCGCCCTTCTGGCGCTTGATCTGGGACCATTTCGAATGACCTGACATCGGCCCGAGTATAGCGCCCGAGGTGGTGCCCGAACCGGTCCGGTTGGCCGGGTGAGGCATCGTTGGGCCTCGCCCGTCGTGTCCTGCTCGTCCCGGGAAGCGCGCCCGGCTATCATGGCCTGACCGCGGCTACAGCTCGCCACGCGCCTGTCTGGCGCCCTCAAATGCCAGCTGAGGATCGATTGCGCAGATGCCTACCAAGAGTGTCGACCTCCCCCACCTTCGCAGCGTCGTCATCGCCGGGCACGCCGGTGCCGGCAAGACGACGCTGTGCGAGCGCCTCCTCTTCGATGCCGGAGCGATCACCCGCCTGGGCCGGGTCGACGACGGGTCGGCCAGCCTGGACTACGAACCGGAAGAGCAGAAGCGACGCCAGTCGCTGAGCATGGCCGTTGGCTCGCTGGATCACGAGGGGACGCGGATCCAGCTTGTCGACACTCCCGGATACGCGGACTTCGCCGCGGAAGTAGTGGAGGGCTTCGCGGCCGCGGACGCGGCGATCATGCTGATGGATGCCTCCGGCAACGTCGAAGCGGGTCTGGAGTCCTCGGTTGCGGTTGCTCGCAAGACGGGGCGGCCGGCGCTCTTCTTCGTCAACAAGTGCGATCGGGAGAATGCGAATCCGGGCAGCACGATCGACAAGCTAAGGGCCTCTTTCGGACAGAAGATCGCGCCGCTGCACGTCGCCATCGGCTCGGGGGAGTCGTTTACAGGCTACGTCGACGTGATCCACCGCAAGGCCCACCAGATCCAGGGCGGCAAGGAAGTCGAGGTCCCCGTTCCGGCCGGCCTGGCCGACGAGGTCGCAATCCGCCGTGACCAGCTGATCGAGGCCGCCTCGGAAGCCGACGACGATGTGATGGCCAAGTACCTCGAAGGTGAGGAGATCACCGACGCTGAGCTCGAGGCATGCGTCAAGAAGGCCGTCAAGGCCGGCGTAGTGGCGCCCGTGCTGGTCGGCAGCGCGTCCAAGGACATCGGGGTCCGGGGCCTGACCGACGCGATCGTGCGGTATCTGCCGTCGCCCGCGGACGTTGGCGAGCTCGTCCTGACCGATGCCAAGAGCGGCAAGGAGACCGGGATCGTGCCGGACGCTGCTGGACCTCTGGTCGCGCGAGTCTTCAAGACCACGGCGGACCCCTTCGTCGGCCGTTTGACATATCTGCGCGTCGTCTCCGGGACGCTTCAGGGCCAGGCCCACGCCTGGAACTCGACCCGCGGCGAGGACGAGCGTCTGGGCCAGCTGTTGCTCCTTCACGGCAAGGACCAGGAGACGGTCGGACAGCTCCACGCCGGTGAGATCGGCGCGGTGGCGAAGCTGACCGTCACGGGGACCGGCGACACGCTGACCTCGTCGCGAGAGAACGGTTACTCCCTGCCCCCGCTCGAGTTCCCGCTGCCGACGCTGCAGGTGGCGATCGAGCCGCAGACCAAGGCGGACCTGGACAAGATGGGCTCGGCCCTCCAGCGGATGCTGGAGGAGGAACCGTCCGCTCGCGTCGTCCGAAGCGAGACCGGCGAGCAGGTTCTGGTGGCGATGGGCGACGCCCACATCGCCGTGCTGGGCGAGCGGCTCAAGCGGAAGTTCGGAGCGGCGATCGTCACTTCGATCCCCAAAGTCCCCTACAAGGAAACAATCCGCGGCAAGACGCAGTCGCACGGCCGCTACAAGAAGCAGACCGGCGGTCACGGCATGTTTGGCGACGTTTGGCTCGAGATCGAACCGAATCCTGGCGGCGGCGTCGTATTCGCCGAGCACGTCGTCGGCGGGACAGTGCCCAAGAACTTCTTCCCCGGCGTCGAGAAGGGCGTCCGAGAGACGGCGGCCGAGGGCGTCCTGGCCGGCTACCCGCTCAGCGACTTCAAGGCGACCCTCTACGACGGCAGCTTCCACGCGGTCGACTCGAACGAACTCTCGTTCAAGCTGGCGGCCAGACTTGCGCTGAAGTCGGGCATCCTGGAGTGCAAGCCGGCCCTCATGGAGCCGATCATGAGCGTTGAGATCCGGATCCCGGAGGCCTACATGGGCGACGTGAACCGCGACCTCAACGGCCGTCGCGGCCACGTCCTGGGCATGGACACGAAGGACGGATACCAGGTCATCACGGCCCAGGTCCCGCAGGCCGAGCTGTTCACTTATGCCACTGAACTGCGCTCGCTAACCGCAGGCCGCGGCACCTTCACGGCTACTCTGGACCATTACCAGGACGTGCCGACGCACATCGCCGAGAAGGTGATCGACGCGCACCGCAAGTCCCAGGAGGCCGACGAGCACTAAGGGCAGAGGCTGGCCCATCTGGCCATGAACGTGGTCTGGTCTTGAAACTGAGCCGCCGCTCGAACCGCATCGCGGGCGCCGGGGCCTCGGTGGCGGTCATCGGCGCTCTGTTCGTGGCTTGCGGTCCGCAGGCCGGGTCGTCGACGCCGCGCTCGTCCGCCAGCGCGGTCGCGATTGCCTCGGAAGCGCCTTCCCCGGCCGGGCAGCCTTCGCCGACCCCCCGGGCTTCGTTGCTCGTCGCTCCGACGGCGTCGTCGGCGGCGACAGCGGGCCCCGTTCTCGTCGGGGCTGGCGATATCTGCCAGGTCCTCCGCATGGGCAACGCGCGGCAAACGGCCGCCCTCGTGGAGGCCCTGCCGTCGGCCGGAGTCTTCACCCTGGGCGACAACTCGAACGACTCCGGAACCACCGAGCAATACGCGATCTGCTATGGATCCACGTGGGGCGCGTTCAAATCCAGGACGCGCCCGACACCCGGCAACCACGATGTGCGTACCTCCGACGGCGCCCCGTACTACGCCTATTTCGGCGCGGCGGCCGGGCCCGCCGGAAAGGGCTACTACAGCTACGACCTCGCCGCGAACTGGCACGTTATCGTGCTCAATGCCATCTGCGGGGAGGTCGGCGGCTGCGAAGCGGGCTCCCCGCAGGAGGCGTGGCTCCGCTCGGATCTGGCGGCCAATCCCGGCAAGCACGTCATTGCCATGTGGCACATCCCGAGGTTCAGCTCCGGGCTGCACGGCAGCTCGAGCGCCTACCAGACCTGGTGGCAGGACCTCTACGACGCCCACGCCGAGATCGTCCTGAACGGCCACGACCACGAGTACGAGCGCTTCGCGCGGCAATCCCCCACCGGCACGGCGGACGCCAACGGTATCCGTGAATTCGTAGTGGGCACGGGCGGGGCCTTCCTTGCTCCATTCCTCTTCATCCGGGCAAATTCGGAGGTTCGCCTCGCCGGGACGTCCGGCGTCCTGAAGCTCACGCTCGGTGACGACAGCTACGCCTGGGAGTTCATCCCCGTCGAAGGCGGCACGCTCACCGATTTAGGCGAGACGGCCACGCACGCCTGAGCGCGACTTCGGCGGCTCGGCCGGGTCCCCGTGTGGCCTCCCTGCTGCCGCTTTGCGTCACGCCGACGAAGGCCTTCTCGTCCTGAAGAGCGTCTCCCCAAAGCCGATGCTAGAGTGGTCAGTAGTGTCTTACCCCAAACCCGTGCGCGCACGGACATCCCGATCCCCGTCCTTCAGCGCCCTGCTCTCGTTCCTGTGGCCGGGGCTGGGGCAGCTGTACGCAGGTCGCCGCCTTCTTGCGGTGGTCTTCGCGATCCCCGCCGTGATCGCGGTCGCCGTCATCTTCTACGAGTCCCGGGAAGGGGCGGCCGTCCTGGCAGCCCGATTCCTGGACCCGGAGTTTGCCTGGGCCGCATTTGTGGCCGTCGTGGGATTCGGGTTGTGGCGGCTCCTCTCGGTTCTTCACGCCTTCGTCGTGGGTAACCGCGACCGGGCGGCGCGGACCGGGGAACGCTCTGTCCTGGTGGTCCTGCTCCTCCTCATCGTGGCCAGCCACGCCGCCGGGGCCGTATACCTCTGGTCGGCTCACGACATCGGCGCGCACACCTTCGGGGGCGGGAGCTCGAACGACGAAACTGCCGTCGTTCCGGTAAGCGGATCGCGGACCACGATCCTGCTGACAGGCCTCGACCAATTCTCGACGCGTACCGAGCAGCTATACGACTCGATCATGGTAGTGAGCATCGACTCGGCCACGAACAGAGTGGCCATGATTAGCGTCCCACGGGACACCGCCGGCTTCCCCTTCTACTGGGGAGGCACGTCGAAGATCAAGATCAACGCCCTGCCGACGTACGTGAGGAACGGCTGGATAGACTCGCCGGATCAGCCGTTTCCGACGCTCGTTAAGGAGATCAGCTTCCTGGTGGGCGTGCCGATCAACTACTACGCCACGGTGAATCTGGCCAATTTCATGACGATGATCGACATGGTGGGCGGAATCGACATCGACAATGCCGCGGCCATCAACGACCCCACGTACGACTGGCTCGACGGCTCGCCCTACGGTTTCAAGCTCGCGGCCGGTCCGCAGCATCTGGATGGGCGGCACGCTCTTGCGTACGCCAGGTCTCGACACGGCAGCGGCAACAGCGACTATGCCAGAGCCGGACGGCAGCAGCAGCTCCTCGTTGCCCTCGAGCACAAGATTGCGACGCCGAGCGTGCTCGTGAATTTGCCTGGCTGGACACAGCAAGCCGGATCGCTCGTACGCACCGACTTCCCCGCGTCGCAGGTGGCCGATATGGTGTCTGCCGGTCAGAAGGTTCCCGAGGAGAACTTCGATCGGTATGTCCTGGGTCCGCCGTACAGCGTCTCGAGTGCAACGGCGTCCGCGTCTACCAGCTGCTTGATGCTGGACAAAGTCGCCCCACTCTCGATCAAACTGTTCGGCCAGGACAGCCGCTACTACGGCAAGACACAGGCGCCTACCTGCTGACGGGCGGCCCGACGTCGGGCGCGGGACCCTCGCCGTAGACGGCATGGACTGCGTCGGCCAGGTCCAGACTGCCGTCGTAGAAGGCACGGCCAACGATGGCGCCGGCACAACCGATCGCCCGCGTCTCTACGATGTCCGATAGGGATGCGATTCCGGCCGAGGCGACGATCTCACCCCGGCCTAGGGCGATCATCCGGCCGAGCAGGTCCAGGTTCGGACCGCCCAGCAGTCCATCGCGCTCCACCGCGGTCACGATGAATGTTCGGGCGCCACGATCTGCCAGGCCAGCGAGAGCCTCGTCGGCCGGCACGCCCTGAGCGCCGGGAACCCAGCCCTGACCGACGGCCATGCCGTCTCGCACATCCAGAGCGATCGCGATCCGGTCCTGGCCGAAGCGCCTCACGAGCCGCTCCACGAGCGCCGGGTCGCGTAATGCCGCGGTGCCCAAGACGGCGCGCCTGCCCCCAGCCGCGAGAGCGGCGTCCACGGCGTCCTCGTCTCGCAGACCACCCGCAATCTCGCACGAAACGCCGGGTCCGGCCGCGGACACGACCCGCGCCACGACGTCCGTCTGCCGGCGCTCCCCTTCCCTGGCCCCGTCCAGGTCCACCACGTGGATCCATCGGGCGCCGGCCGCCACGAACCGTCGCGCCACTTCCTCCGGATCGGTTCCGTAGACGGTCTCGTGCGCGAAGTCACCCTCGGATAGACGAACGACGAGACCTCCTCGCAGGTCGATGGCGGGAAGCAGCTGGAAATCGGCAGACTCGGCTTGCGTGCGTTGTAGCATGCTACTATGCTACTACACTACGATGACCGGAAGGCGACATGCCGACATCCGGTTCTCGCGAGAACGAGCGACGAGGAATGCGATGAGCGCGATGGAAGCCTGGCGGGACGACGCTACAAGCGAACTGTTCGAGGCAATTCTGCGCCTGAAGACGGTCGACGAGGCCTCGGCCTTCTTCAGGGACCTCTGCACTCTGGGCGAGCTTCACGACATGGCCCAACGTTGGGCCGTGGTCCGGCTGCTGGACGCCGGCATGCACTACGCCGAAATCTCGAATAGGACCGGTGCAAGCACTGCCACAATCACGCGCATCGCCCAGTGGCTGCATCACGGCGAAGGCGGTTACGCCACGGCCCTCGAACGGCTGCGTACCGCCACCGGTCAATCCTCTGCCTCGACTGGAGAGCTGAGTCGATGACTCGCCGGCTGCGTCTGGCCATCCCCAACAAGGGGCGCCTCGTCGAACCGACGGTCAAGCTGCTGCGCGATGCCGGACTGGTCTTCGAGGCCGGCGAGCGAGCGCTGGTGGCGCGCGTCCAGAACTACGACCTCGACATCCTCTTCGTTCGAACGAACGATGTCGTGGAGTTCGTGAGTGACGGAGTGGCCGAATTGGGCGTCACGGGCTTGGACCTGGTGGCCGAATCGGGGTCCGACGTTCCCCAGCTGCGTAAGCTCGGCTTTGGGCGGTGCCGCCTGACGGTCGCGGTTCCGAACGACTCGCCCTACCGTGCGGCCGAAGACCTGGCAGGTTTGCGCGTGGCCACTTCCCACATGAGCCTGACGCGCCGATTCTTCGACGGCCGCTCCATCCCGGTGGATGTGATCCCAGTGTCGGGCGCGGCCGAGGTGGCCCCAAGATTGGGACTCGCCGAGGCGATCGTGGACCTCGTCTCGACCGGTTCCACGATGGTGGTCAACGGCCTGCGACCGATCGAGGAGGTCTTCGCCTCGGAAGCCGTACTCCTCGCGAATTCGGCCGCGCTGCGCGACCGCGCCGACGTGCTGGAATCGATCCAGACGATGCTGAGCGCCACGCTGGCCGCGCGAGACCGCAAGTACCTGATGATGAATGCCCCTGTCGGCAAGGCCGCCGAACTCGAGGATCTCCTGCCCGGACTGGAGTCTCCGTCGGTGATCCCGCTGGCCCACGAGGGCATGATCGCGATCCACGCCGTCGTGGATGCGGACGCGGTGTGGTCGCTGCTCCCGCGGTTGAAGGCAGCCGGTGCGTCCGGCATCCTCATCCTGCCCATCGAGAAGCTCGTCCCGTGAGCGCCGCGTCGGTGGAACTGCGCCGCCTGGACCTATCTCGAGCCGGCTCTGATCCGGTCGTTGCGTCCCAGGTCAAAGCCCTGCTGCGCCGCGGCGCCGTGCCTGATCAGAAGGTGCGCGAGGGCGCGAGGACGATCCTCGCGGCCGTCAAGAGCGGCGGCGACGTGGCGGTCCGTGAGGCCAACGCGCGTTTCGGCGGCGGCCGGGCCGACGGGTCGCTGTTGGCAGGCCGTTCCGAGATGGAAGCAGCCCGCGATGCTCTGCCGCCACGCATCCGCGCCGGCCTGGAGCAGATGATCGCCAACATTCGCCGCTTTGCCGAGACGGAGCTGCCCGAGACGCGTTTCACGACGATCGTCCCGGGCGTGGAGATCGAGCGCCGCTGGGTGCCCCTTTCCAGCGTCGGCGTCTACGCGCCCGGCGGTTCGGCTGCGTATCCGAGCTCGCTTCTGATGGGCGTCGTTCCCGCGCTGGTTGCCGGAGTTGGTCGGATCGTGGTCGCGTCCCCTGCCGACGCCGATGGCCACCTCAACACGACGCTGCTCGGCGCCGCGGGGCTCGTGGGCGTTGACGTCTTCGTCGTGGCCGGTGGGGCCCAGGCCGTCGGGGCTCTGGCATACGGCCTGCCGGAGGCGGGCGTCGATCCGGTGGACCGGATCGTGGGGCCCGGCAACGCCTGGGTGACCGCGGCCAAGCTCGAAGTCTTCGGCGAGTGCGGCATCGACCTGCCCGCCGGGCCATCGGAGGTGATGGTCGTGGCCGACTCGACGGCACACCCGGTTCACGTCGCCGCCGACCTCCTCTCGCAGGCCGAGCATGGTCCCGACTCCCCTGCCCTGCTGGTCACGTGGGAACCCGCGGTCGCGTCGGCCGTGGAGCTGGAGCTTGCCCGCCAGCTGGAATCCGCGGCGCGGCGAGGGATCCTCGAACGCTCGCTGGCGAGCTGCGCTCTGGTCGTTCTGGCGCCATCCCGTGCCGCCGCCCTGGACTTCGCCAACGGTTATGCCCCGGAACACCTATCCGTGGTCGTGGCCGGCGTTGAAGAGGCCGTCGCGCGGCTGCGCAATGCGGGCTCCCTCTTCGTAGGCCCGTATGCGCCGGAATCGGCCGGCGACTACGCCTCGGGCGCGAACCACGTCCTGCCGACCGGGGGCCTGGCCCGCTCGTGCGGGGCCCTGTCCACCGAAAGCTACGGCAAATTCGTGCAGGTCCAGCGCATCAGCCGCGACGGCCTGGCAACCATCCGTGACGCCGTCGAGTCGATCGCCGAGGCCGAAGGACTGATCGCCCACAAGCGAGCGGTCGAGGTACGGTTCGAGGAGGCCGGCCGATGAGCGCCGCCGCGGCCGCCGACAAGCTGCCGACCTATGTCTGGGAGCCAACGACCGACTTCCTCGCGGCCCGTTATGGGTTGCCGCGAGAGTCGATCGTGCGTTTCGACGTGAACACCTCGCCCCTTGCGCCGGACCTCCGCGACGTCTTGGCCGGCTCGTTCGACCCGCCGCTTTGCGAGTACCCACCCAGCGACTACGCCGCGCTCGTCGCTGCGGCAGCTGCCTCGTACGATGTGGCGCCCGAAGAGACACTGCCAACGGCCGGCGCCGACGAGGCGCTCGACCTCACGGCACGCGCTTATCTTCGGGAAGGGTCCGTGGCAGTCGTGGCCGCGCCGACGTACGCGATGTACCGGATCGTCTCCGAACAGCGTGGGGCCAGCGTAGTCACCGTGCCCCGGCTCGGCCCCGAGGCTGGTTTCCGGCTCGACATCCAGGCTTTGGCCGAGGCCGCCCGCGGAGCCCGGCTGGTCTGGCTGTGCGAGCCGAACAATCCCACCGGGGCCTTCGAACCGCCGGAGCGGATCGGCGAGCTGCTGGCAATCCTGGAGTCCCGGGCCCTGCGCGATGGAAGCGAAGTCCCGGTCGTGGCCGTCGACGAGGCCTATGCCGAGTTCGTGGGTAGCACCGTGCTGCCTCTTCGGCGCGACTATCCCCGCCTGGTCGTGATCAGGACCTTGAGCAAGGCCCACGCGCTGGCCGGCATTCGGGTCGGCTTCGCCATCGCCCGCCCGGATACGCTGGCACCGATCCTCTCGTACCGGGCTCCGGCCTCGGTGGGTGCCGTTTCGGCGGCCCTGGCCACGGCGTCGCTCTCGCGCCCGGAGCTGGCCGCGGCCAACGTCGGGCGGATCTCGGCGCAGCGTGCTCGCCTCGCGGAAGAGCTGACTGCGATCGGCTGGCGCCCATATCCATCGCAGGCCAATTTCGTGCTCGTTCGATTCAGCTCGCCCGAGTCCGCCGCTTCGGCCGGCGAGGCCCTCCTCCGAGTGGGCCTCGTGCCGCGCACGTTCGGCCCAGACCACCCGTTGGCGGATTGCCTTCGGCTGACCGTACGGTCGGCCCAGGAGAACGCCCGTCTCATCGATGCAGCCAGAGGGATCCCAGCATGAGCAGCCAGATCGGTACCGTCATCGCCTCTGGGGAGCGTTCCGCCACCGTCACCCGAAAGACTCGCGAGACGGAGATCACGGTGACCCTGCGTCTGGACGGGACCGGGGCGACGCAGATCGAGACCGGAGTCGGCTTCTTCGACCACCTGGTCGGTTCGCTGGCCTACCACGCCCTCTTCGACCTCGACGTGACCGCGTCCGGCGACCTGGAGGTCGATGAGCACCACACGGTCGAGGACGTGGCGCTCGTCTTCGGCGCGGCTCTGGCCGAGGCTATCGGAGATCGCTCGGGCATCGCCCGCTTTGGCGATGCCGCCGTGCCGATGGACGAAGCGGTGGCCACGGCAGTCGTTGACGTCGGCGGCCGGCCGTACGCGGTCGTCGATTTGCCATTCAAGGGCAAGCGGGCCGGAAAGCTCCCTCTACAGCTAATCGAGCACATCTTCGAGTCCTTCGCTCGTGCCGGGGGTGTGACGCTGAATATCCGCGGCAGGGGACGCAACGACCACCACCTGGCGGAAGCCGCCTTCAAGGCGCTCGGTCGAGCGCTCGGCGCCGCGTGCGCCGTCGACGCGAGACGGACCGGGCCGGCTTCTACGAAAGGGACGCTGGGCTGATGGCCGGGATCGGACCCAGAATCGCCGTGCTCGATTACGGGGCGGCGAACCTGGTCAGCATCACGCACGGACTGGTGGCCGTCGGCGCGAACGTCGTGGTCGCCGCCGAGCCGTCGGCCCTTGCCGGAGCGGACGCTCTGGTCGTCCCGGGCGTCGGGGCCGCGGCGTCGGCCATGACCCACCTGCGCGAGCGCGGCCTCGCGGAGCCACTGCTCGAGTGGGTCCGGGCCGATCGACCGTGCCTAGGTATATGCCTCGGGTACGAAATTCTCTTCGACGCCAGCGACGAAGGCGATGCCCGGACCCTCGGCCTGCTGGCGGGCCGGACCGTCGCGCTCCGAGACGCGCCGACGCTGCCTCACATCGGTTGGAACACCGTGCAGGCAGTACGGCCTCACCCGCTGTTCGATGGCGTCCCGGACGGCTCGTACTTCTACTTCGTCCACTCGTTCGCGCCCGCGCCTTTGGACGAGGCCGTCGTCGTGGCCCGGACCAGCCACGGGCGTCCATTCGCCAGCGCGGTAGCAAAGGGCTCGCTCCTCGGGCTGCAGTTTCACCCGGAGAAGTCGTCCGAGGCAGGCCTGCGGGTGCTCTCCAACTTCCTGGCCTTGATCGCGACGAACCCGCAGGCGAGCGGAGCCGCTCCAGCTTCGGGCCGGGCGGCCGAACGAGCCTCTGGGGTGGCGTGATGCTGGCCCGACGAGTGATTCCGTGCCTGGACGTGGACAAGGGCCGCGTGGTGAAGGGAACGAACTTCGTGAACCTGACCGACGAGGGCGATCCGGCCGAGCTGGCCGAGCGGTATGCCCGCGAGGGCGCGGACGAGATCGTCTTCCTCGACATCACCGCGGCCCACGAAAGACGCGGAACGATGCTCGACATCGTTCGCCGCACTGCCAGTCGGGCGTTCGTGCCGCTCACCGTCGGCGGGGGCGTGCGCAGCGTCCAGGAGATGCACGACGTTCTTCGGGCCGGCGCGGACAAGGTCTCGTTCAACACGGCGGCCGTGGCCCAGCCGGAATTGCTGACGGCTTGCGCCGAGCGTTTCGGCAGCCAGGCGGTGGTTTGCGCCATAGACGCCCGCCGCCTGCCAATGGCGGAAGGCGCCATGCGGGCATGGGAAGTAGTCACGCACGGCGGGCGTCGCGCCACGGACCTCGAGGCGGTCTCCTGGGCTGTGCGGGCCGTGGAGCTGGGCGCCGGCGAGCTGCTCGTCACGTCGATGGACAGGGACGGGACCCACCGCGGCTTCGACACCGAACTGCTGGCCGCCGTAGCCTCGCGGGTGCGCGTGCCGGTGATCGCATCGGGAGGCGCCGCCGGACCGGCGGACTTCGTGGCTGCCGTGCGGGATGGCAAGGCGGACGCAGTTCTCGCAGCTTCCATCTTCCACCGCGGCCTGCACTCGATCGCGTCGGTCAAGGCCGCGATGGCCGCGGCGGGGCTGCCGGTACGACCCATTGTGGAGGCCGTCGCATGACCGGCAATCAGCTATCGCAAGAACAGGTGGCGTGGGGGCCGGGCGGCCTCGTTCCAGCGGTGGTACAGGACGTGGCGGACGGCCGGGTCCTGATGGTCGCCTATCTCGACGCCGAAGCGCTCGCCGCGACCCTTACCACGGGAGAGGTCCACTTCCACTCGCGCAGCCGCGACACTCTGTGGCGCAAAGGTGAGACGACTGGCAACGTGTTGCGCCTCGTGGACATCGCTGCAGATTGCGACGGTGACGCGTTGCTCCTGCAGGTGGACCCGGCCGGCCCGACCTGCCATCGCAACACGCGCAGCTGCTTCGACCCCGCAGGCGCCGTCGCAGCCCCTACTCCCCCACCGGCCCAGGGTTTCCAGTGGCTGGAGACGCTGTGGGCGACGATCGATCAACGCTCCGGAGCCGACCCGGCCGAGTCGTACACCGCTCGCCTCATGGCGGCCGGTGTCGACGGTGCGGCCCGCAAGGTCGCCGAGGAAGCTACGGAAGTGCTGATGGCGGCCAAGGACGATGCGGTTGCTTCACCCGAACGGCGTGGGCGAACCCGAGATGCGCTGGCCGGTGAAGTTGCGGATCTGCTCTATCACACCCTGGTGGTCCTGCGCGAGCGCGACGTTCCGCCGGCCACCGTCATCGCCCGACTGCGGGAACGCCACAGGGCCTAGGGCGGGGGCCTTTTCTAGCTCTTGAGGCGCCCGATCCTCAGGCTCTTCTTGCCCGGGCGCAACACGAGGTAGCGGCCCGCGATCAGCGCAGGGACGGAGTCTTCCGGCGCTTTGACGCGCTCGTCGTTGATCGAGAGGCCGCCCTGGGCGATGGCACGGCGCGCCTCGCCGTTGGACGCGTACTGGCGGCTGGCCACGGCAATGCCCATGGCGCCTCCGGCCACGTCCTGCTCGGTGAACTCGAAGTGGTCGACGGCTGCGAACAGGGCCTCGAGAACCTCGGGGTCTCGAATCGGATCCCGCGAGAAGGCCGCTTCGCTGACCTGGACCGCCCTCCTGGCTTCCTCTTCGCCGTGGACACGGGCGGTGATGTCGTAGGCCACGGCCCGCTGCGCCACCCGGGTCTCCGGATGGGCCTGCTGCTGGGCCTCCAGGTCCTGGACGCGCGCCCGGTCGAACAGGGTGAAGGTCCGCAGGTACTTGCCGATATCGCGGTCATCGGCGTCGAGCCAGTACTGGTAGAACTGGTAGGGGCTCGTCTTGGCGGGATCCAGCCAGACGCTGGTCCCGGCCGCCGTCTTGCCGTATTTCGTCCCGCCCTCGTTCGTAAGGAGCGGATAGCTGAGAGCGAACGCCAGGTCCTGTCCGTCGCCCGCCCCGAACTCCTTGCGGATCAATTCCAGACCGGCCGTCATGTTGCCCCACTGGTCCGCGCCGCCCATCTGCATCTCGACGCCGCCGGCGCGGTACAGATGCAGGAAGTCGGCCGCCTGAAGGAGCATGTAGCTGAACTCGGTGAAGCTCAGCCCCGCGTCCAGCCTTATCTGGACCGAATCCTTCGCCAGCATGTAGGGCACGGTCAGGTGCTTGCCGATGTCGCGCAGGAAACGCAGCAGGGAGTAGGAGCTCAGCCACTCGTAGTTATCGACGACCTCCGCGCCGTTCGGGCCGTCGAAGTCCAGAAACCGCGTCAACTGACTCTGGATGCCTACGATGTTCTCTTCGACCGCGGGGCGGCTGAGCAGCAGTCTCTCCGCCGAGCGGCCGGACGGGTCGCCGATCATCGCCGTGCCACCGCCCACCACGACCACGGGCGTGCCTCCTGCCCGCTGGAGGTGGATCAGGCCGAAGATCGGGACGAGGCTGCCGATGTGCAGCGATGTACCGGTAGGATCGAATCCGTTGTAGCCCTTGATGGGCCGGCCGGTGGCCAGGCGTTCTGCCAGGCCGCTGCTGGCCTGATGCAGCATGCCCCGCCAGCCCAGCTCATCGAGGAGCCCGGGCAATCCCCCGCCGATCGTCGCGGGTTCCATTCCTTCGGTTTCGCCAGCCAGAGTCATGGCCCGAGTGCGCTCCCTTTCGTCACTTCGCGGCGGACGCAATCGTCCGAAGCCCGGCGGTGGGGGTGGGAAGGCCGCCTGTCCACCTATGCTATCTTGCGAGCCGCCATGAAGACCAGCCTCGCCCAACGCGAACGCCGTCGGCGCAACGCCCACGGCGTTTACCGCCCAGGCGGTGGCCCCGGAAGCCGGATCGCCGTTATCCTTCCGCTCTTTCTGCTCGGGACGTTTTTCGTTCTCAGCACGGTGACCTTCGTTGGTGCTGTGCAGATGTACTCCTCGTATAGCAAGGATCTGGAGGACCCCAGATCTGCCCTGGAAGCCATCAAGTACAACCAGCAGACCGTCCTGCTCGACCGCACCGGTACTACCCAGCTGGCGGCCTTCGGATCCGAGAATCGGCGAGTCCTGACCTTCGCAGAGATTCCGAACACGGTCCTCGATGCCACGAGCAGCGCGGAAGACAAGACTTTCTGGTCGAACACTGGATTCGATCCGGCGGCGATTCTGTCCGCGCTTCGTGACGCGCTGTCGGGCCACGCTCGCGGCGCATCGACGATCACTCAGCAGCTCGTCCGGCAGCAACTGCTTCCTCCCACGACCAGCACGGTCGACCGCAAGATCAAGGAGATCATTCAATCGATTCGCCTGACCCAGGAGTACCCGGGAGACGCGGGCAAGCAGTCGATCATCACCGCCTACCTGAACCTCAACTACTTCGGCAACCAGAGCTACGGCATCGCGGCAGCGGCGCAGGGGTATTTCGGCGTCACGGACCTCAACCAGTTGACGGTCGCACAGGCCGTGATCATCGCGGCCTTGCTGCAGGCGCCTTCGGCCTACGACCTGGTAGCCAACGCCGAAGAGAGGGACGACGGAACGCTGGTCGTCGCTCCCGACAAGGCCATAGTGATCCGCCGCAACGCCATCCTGGAGGACATGCGTCGAAACAACCGCGACGGCTTGCTGAAAGGCAAGTACGACGATTCGGCGCTCCTTCTGGCGGAATCGGAGCCGGTAGTCCTACACCCGCCGACTCGAGCGCCGGACATAGCGCCGCAGTTCGACTTGCTCGTGCGCCAGCAGTTGGCCGACTTGCTGTGCAACCCCGGTATCGATCCCGCCGATTGCCCGAGGGTCGATACGGGCGGCTACAGGGTCGTGACTACGCTGGACGTGGGCATGCAGAAGGCAGCCGAGAAATGGCTGAAAGCGTATGTCTTCGGGCCCAACCAGGCCACTCCGGCCGATGACGTCGCCTACCTGGCCGCGCTCGGAATCACCGCTAAGGGCGACCCGTACGACTACACTCGGATCATCGGCCCAAGTTCCACCAACAAGGTAGGCCTCCGTACCAGCAACATCCACAACGCCGCGCTCATCGCCCTCGACTACCGCACCGGCCAGGTCCTCGCCTACGCGGGCAGTGCCGGTTTCTATGAGAAGCCGGTCAAAGACCCGGCCCGAGCCGGCCAGAACTCCTTCGATCCGGAGTACGACGTCTTGTCGTCCGGACTTGGGCGCCAGCCCGGCTCCTCCTTCAAGCCGATCAACTACCTGATCGGCATCCAGGACGAGGGCTTGACCGCGGCGTCACTCTTCATGGACGTGGCCACCGATTTCGGTGGGGGCTACACGCCGCACGACGCCGATGGATTCGAGCGCGGGCCGGTTCGGCTGCGCGAGGCGCTTCAGTACTCGCTGAACATCCCGGCCGTGAAGGCGGCCTCCATCAACACCGTTGCGCGCGTCATGCAGCGGGCCCAGGACTTCGGGCTCCAATTCCCGCCCGGCTCGGATCCGGGCGTCTCGGTAGGCATCGGTACCGTGGAGGTCCGCCCGGCCGACCTTGTATCCGCCTACGGGGCTATCGCCAACTCCGGCACGCTGGTCCAGCGGAGATTCATCCTGTCCGTTGCCGACGCCAGCGGCAACGAGGGCGTACCGGCAGTCTGCCCTTACCCCGAAGGTGACCCATCCGTCCACGCCCCAGGCGACATACGTGATGACGAGCATACTGGCCGGCAACACCGACCCCGCACAGAACAACTGGTGGAGCCAGTACCAGCTGGTGGAGGGCAAGGCGAGGCGGCCCGCAACCCTGAAGACCGGCACGAGCGACCAGACCGAAGATCTCTTCGCCGTCGGGTATGTTGCCCCGCCCGAGAGCCCAACCGCGCCGGCCATCGTGGCAGGTGTCTGGGCCGGGAACAGTGACCACTCGCCCGGCCACAGCGTGATGTCCCTCGAAATGGCGGCCCCGATCTGGCACGCGTTCATGCAGGACGCCACGGCGCGCACTCCAGTCGCCGATTTTGCGCAACCGGGCGGCGTTACGTGGGCGACGGTGGACGCCAATAGCGGCATGCTTCCGGGCCCGTATACGACGAAGACCGTCAGTGAGGTCTTCATCGACGGCACCGTCCCGGAGCAAGTCGACAACACGAAGGTGCCGGTGGACGTGGATACCGTGTCCAACACCCTCTGGACCTGGGATTGCCCGGGGGTCAAGGAGACGAAGGGCTTGCTCGATCTCAGTCAGGTGGACGCGGCGAACCCCAACTTCCAGAAGTACGACCAGATCTGGATCGCCAGAGCGCGGCAGGGGGTGAACGTGAAGGGCGGCCCCAACAACGGGGCCACGATGTACTTCTACGAGACGGGGTTCTGGACGCCGTTCGGCCAGACGTGGGGCGCGCCTTTCGCCCCGACGACGAGCTGCACCTCGAACACGGGCTCACCGCCGCCGTCTGCAAGCCCCACCGAGACTCCGACACCTACGCCTACGCCCACGCCGACTCCGACGCCTACACCGACGGCCACTCCCAAGCCGACCCATACGCCCAAGCCGACCCCCACGCCTACACCGACGCCGACTGATACACCCGCGCCTACTCCTGCACCCACGCCAGCGGCTTCCGCCTCGGCCCTCGTTTCGCTGCTGCCCCTGCTGCCCCTGCGCCGGCGCCTTCGCCGCGTCTAGGCCCTAGCGCCGGACTGTCTGCCAGTGGCCGGTCGTTACCGGCCGCCGCTGCGCGGCGCCCTCGATCCGGATCCCTTCTGGCGAACGAGTAGCGTCCGCACGAGCCCGACCGCCGCGTCAAGCTCTGGCAGGCGCCAGGCACGGGCCCAGGCGAGGTAGACCGCCAGGCCCACGAGTCCAGCCGGGGCGAGTTCGGCGACACGGGTAACGAACGAGGTCGGCCCGCCCGTGTACTGCTCGATGTAGCGCGCCGCGAGATAGGCGGCTGCGGCGGCCACCACTCCCCCGCCCACGAAGGCGATCGCATGACGAGCCATCGGTCGCAGGTCGAAGCCGATGCGCTTCTCCATGAACACGACGAGCAGCAGGACCTCGACCCACGCCCCCAGACCGATCGCCAGAGCGAGGGCCTGAAGGCGGAAGAACGGGAAGAGCACGATGGCGGCCCCGATGTCGACCGCCACGGCGACAAGCGCGGCAGTCACAGGCGTTCGAGTGTCCTTGCCGGCGTAGAAGATAGGAGCCAGCAGGGAAATCATGACGTGGGCGACGAGTCCGGCCAGGAAGACGATGTAGACGGGGACCATGGCTGCCTGCGAGGCTGCCGTGAGCTTGCCGTAGCCGTACAGGATGGCGATCGTGGGCGTGGCGAGTGCCAGCATGAGCCCGGTCAGAGGGATCGTGACGAAGAGAAGGAGTCGGAGGGATTGGTCGGCGAGTCCGCGGAACCGGTCTCGCTGACCGAGAGAGAACGCCCTCGACAACGGCGGCAGCAGCACGATCCCGAGTGGCACGCCGAGCAGGCCGACGGGGATCTGCAGCGCCATGAACGCGTAGTTGAAGACGGTTACGTCGCCCTTTGGCTGCGTCGAGGTGAACATCGAGTAGACCAGGAAGACGAGCTGAGTCGCGCCGAGGCCGAGGGCCCGGGGCCCCATCAGCAGGAGGGTCTGGCGCACCGCCGGGTTGCCGAGATCCATCACCGGGCGGTAGAGCTTGCGATCGACGAACGGGCGTGTCTGAACCAGGACGTGGCCAAGCGCGCCCAGGACCACGCCGATCGCCAGCGATTCGACTCCGAAGAACGGGGTCAGGAAGATGGCCGCGGCGATGATCACGACGTTGTAGACGTTCGGGGCCATGGCCGGCGGACCGAAGATGCCCAGAGAGTTGAGGCCCGCGGCCATCACGGCGCCGACGGACAGGAATATCGGCGAAAGCAGCATCAACCTCGTGAGGTCGACCGTCGTCTGCATCCTGGCAGGCTCGAAGCCGGGCGCGATCAGCGGCACCAGGACCGGCGCCGCGAGCCAGGCGATGGCCGCCAGCGGCGCGAGCACAAGGACCATCAGGTTCGTGATCGTGGAGATGAGCCGGCGTGCACCATCGATATCCCCGTGGGCGACCAGCTCGGAGGCGACTGGCACCACGGCCGAGCCGATCGCCCCGGCCGCCACCAGCTGGAAAAGGGTGTCGGGGATGCGGAAGGCCGTGTTGAAGGCGTCGAGGTCGGCTCCCGCACCGAACTCGGCGCCCAGGACGGCCAATCTGACCTCCCCCAGTACGCGGGAAAGCACCACTCCAACGATGACGACCAATCCCGCCAGGGCGATGGCTCGGCCGCCCATCCGCGCCGCGGAGATCGCCGCCAGGTCCGTCGAGGACTCGTCCGTGGCCAGGATCACGTCGCCTGTTACGTCCGAGCCGATGATCGCGGATACCTCGCGTCGTGCCCGGGGAACGAACGGCTTGTATTCCTCCCTTGCATGCCGCGGCACGCGATCCGGCTTTGGCACGCGGTCCGGCCGCGGTTCGGAAACGGCCGATGCCGGGGTCTCGTCCTTGTCACGTAGCCGCCCCGGGATCCAGCGGCGCGGTTGCCATCCGCCCTGCCGAGGCGACTTGTCGCCCTGCGGGCGGTCGCCGCTCACCGAAGCCGCCTGCCAAGGCGCCACGCTGCGCGTAGAACCGAGTTGGGCGAGTATTCGTGAGCACGGACGCGCAGAGTCGGCCGCCCGCCAAAGCGGCGCTTGAACAGGTACAGGTTCCACAGCGGGTGGGATTCGTCCTGCGGCACACCGGGTGCGGTCTGAGTGTCGACGCCGCCCATGTCGTAGCCCCGGAAGCCGGACTCGGCCGCCCAGCGAATGATCCGCCACTGGAGCAGGTGATTGGCCCGTGTGCGACGCAGATCGGCATCGTCTCGCGAGCCGGCGGCGAAGTAGACCATCAGGCCGCCCGAACGGAGCAGCAACGCCCCGGTGTCCCGACGACCAAGGCCAGCGAACCACAAGCTGGCCACGCCCGACTCCCCGAGGGCCCGCCACTGGCGCAGCTCGTACTCACGGTCCCGGACGAGGAATCCCTCCCGCTTGCCCGTGACAGCGTGCATGTCGAAGAACTCGGCCAGCCCCGGATCGCGAACGGCCGGAACCGCCAGATCGACTCTCTCCGTCGTCACCCCGAGGCCGACCGCCCGTTGGATGTCGGCATAGGCGGTATGGCCGAGCAGTGCGCGCTGAGCCTCCTCCGACCCTTCCAGGGGCACGATCATTGCCGTTCGCGAGACCTGGATCTCCCGCGCGGCCGTCCGGAAGCCGGATCTTGCGAGCGCACCGGCCAGATCGCCACTCTCCTCCCAGGCCGGGTCGACCGTAAGCGACATCGCACGGCGTTCCCTGGCGATAAGCCGCAGGCCTGCTAGCGCCGCCGTGGCGGCCGCTGGGCCTGCCTCGAGCAGGACGGGTCCGCGCGGCGCATACAGAACGCCATACCGCCCCAGAGGTCCGGCCCGTCGTCCCAGAGCGGAACGCGCCTGTATGGAAGCCACGCCGACCCGTCGACCCGACAGCTCGATCATGTAGCGGAGCGGCGTCCATCCCAGGTCGCGCTTGAGCTCGCCCCAGGCGTGAGACTGGAAGGCCTCGCCCATTGCGCTCCGCACGGCCATCTCGTCCCAGGCCGCCGGCGCAGTCTCGGTCGCGTCTACGATCCTGACTGCTCGCGCGACGTCGGCCGGCGTCGGCGGGGTCGTGGCCAAGCTTGGTGCCTCCTCCGTGTGGCGACGGCCCCTGCTGGGCGCGGCCATCGGCTGCGATTGTCGCACCAGTGCGCGGCGCTCTGCCGGGCCGGATCAGAGCGAAACGAACGTGGCGCCATCTCCGCCCTCACCGCGATCGCCCGGTCGCCACGACCTGACCAGCGGATGACCGGACGCGTGGTCCCTGACCGAGTCGCGGAGGGCGCCGGTTCCGACGCCGTGGATGATGGTGACCTGTTCCAGGCCGGCCAACGAGGCGTCGTCCAGGTAACGGTCCAGCACCTCCAGGGCTTCCTGAACCTTGGCGCCGCGCAGGTCGAGAGAAGATGCCACCGTTCGGGCTCGCTCGAGCTGCAACCGTGACGCGGCCTTCGAACCGGGTGCGGGCACCGAGTCAGACCTCGACTTGCCAGAAGCCCCTGGTATGACCGCGCCATCGTCTCCGCCTGACGCCGGCTCGAGATCATCGACGGCCAGGCTTAGACGCATTCCGCCTGCTTCCAGGGTAGCCCGCCGCCCGCCCTTGTCGAGTGCGGCGATACGCCCTTCCGTGCCGGCGGTCCGGCTCCGGGCCCGCATCCCGACGCGCCACGCGATCGGAACGACAGGCCCGGTTCTGACTGGTTCTGGCTCTGGGGCCGGTAGTCTCTCCAGCTTGCCCCGGGCTCGCTCGAGGTCTTCGTCGAGACTCCGCTGCGTGACCGTCTCTCGTTCGAGCTTTCGCCGGATCCCACGAACCTCCGTGCGGACCTCGTCGACCATTCGTTCCGCCTCGTCACGCGCGCTCTTGACCGTCTCGTCGCGCTCGCGGCGGGCCCGGCGGCGTTCGTCCTCGGCGGCGCTCTGAGCGGCCCTGGCGCGTTCTTCCGCGACTCGCGCCTGCGTCAGAGCCTCATCCACCTCTGCCTGCGTAGCGTTGATCGACGCAAGCGTTTCCTCGAATGCCTGCTGTTCGTCCGTCAACCGTGAGCGGGCATCGGCGACGATTGGAACTGGCAGTCCGAGCCGTTCCGCGATCGCGAAGGCCTGGCTGCGACCGGGCAGCCCGATCATGAGCTTGAAAGTGGGCCGCAGCGTCTCGACGTCGAACTCCACTGAGGCGTTGCGGGCCGACGGTGTCGTGTGCGCATAGAGCTTGAGTTCGGCGTAGTGGGTCGTCGCGGCCACCAGGGCGCCGGATCGAATGAAGTAGTCGAGCAGCGCCTGGGCCAGCGCCGAGCCCTCGGTCGGATCCGTGCCCGCACCCAGCTCGTCGAGGAGGACCAGCCTGTTGGGACCGGCGGCCTCGACGATGCGGACGATGGCGCGCATGTGGCCGCTGAACGTGGAGAGTGACTGCGCGACGGACTGCTCGTCACCGATGTCGGCGTAGATGTTCTCCAGGACGGGCAGTCTTGTCCCGACGTCGGCCGGCACGTGCAGGCCTGACTGATGCATCAGGCTCAGCAGGCCGAGGGTCCGCAGGGCGACGGTCTTGCCGCCGGTATTGGGCCCGGTGACCAGCAGAGCCGTGAATTCGCCACCCAGGCGGATGTCGATTGGCACGACGTTGCCGGAAAGGCCCGGATGGCGAGCGCCCAGGAGCACGATTTCGGGCCGGTCCGCGATCTCCGCGGGCACCGCATCCATCTCTTCCGCCAGGTGCGCCTTGGCCGCCCAGAAGTCGAACCGGGCCAGCGCCTGGAGGGTCTCGCGCAGGGGGTCGGCCTGTCCGGCCACGACGGACGAGAGTTCGTCCAGGATGCGCTCGATTTCGGCCGCCTCCGCAAGCTGCGCTTCACGCCACGCGTTGCCGAGTTCCACGGCCACGATCGGCTCAACGAACAGTGTCTGGCCACTGCCGGAAGCGTCGTGCACGATCCCCTTGACCCGGCCGCGCGCCTCGGATCGAATGGGAATTACGTACCGGCCGCCGCGGAGAGTGATTATCGGCTCCTGAAGAGAGCCGGCGAGCTCACCGGAGTGGATGAACTGGTCCAGACGGCTACGAAGGCGCTCGTAGGCCACCCTGACCGCTCTGCGGAGGCCGCCGAGGCGGGGCGACGCGGTATCGAGCAGGTCGCCCGCCGGGTCGAAGCTTCTCTGGAGGAGATTTCGCAGGCTTGGGAGGGCGTGTACCTCGCGCGCCAGGTCGTGCAGGAGGGGCTGCCGATTGCCGCTCAGGGCTTCGCCCAGCCGTGTGGCGGCCTCCAGAGTGGCGAGAATGTCCAGGAAGTGGCCCGGATCCAGGCGACCGCCGCGGGCGGCGCGTTCGATCCAGGGCCCGATGTCCTTGCTGCCGCCGATTCCGGCGGTAGGGTGAGAGGCGACGAAAGCCCGGGTCTGCGAAGTCTCATCCAGCCCGCGTGCCACGATCACCGGGTCGGTCGACGGCTCGAGCGCGTCCGCTATGCGGCGGCCGGGCGGGAAGCCGGCCGCGGCAGCCAATCTGGCGCGTATGAGCGGGAACTCCAGGAGCGCAAGGGAGCGGCGATCGAGTCCCGATGTGGCGACGGCCTCGGAGCCTCGGATGCGGTCCGCTCGCTGGAGGTCGTCGGTGGTCATGACCTCACCGGTCTCGGCCGCGGTCGATGCGAACCGTGTGAGACGGCGGGGTTGCCAGGAACGAAGAAACGCCACGGCCGGCTGTGCCAGGGTTCGGGAACGGTGCCCATGCCAATGCGTGGGCCCGCCTCCACGGGCAGGGGCTCGTCGTCGGATGCCGTCTCCAACCGCAGTTCCGAGGTGGTTTCGCAGAGGTCCACTCCGTCGTCACCGCGGGTGACCGAAAACGCCTGCGACAGCAGTCCCGGTCCAGATGCCAGCGCAATGTCCGGGAGCCGCGCCACACGGCCGCGGGCTCGTGGCAACCGCTCGTCGTCCAGCCGGGGAAATCTGGATTGGAGCCAGTCGAGCCTGGCGTTGCGCATCCCATCGGTCCCCGCGACCGGCTCGACCGCACGCAGGAGCACGGCCGCCGGGTGCCCGTCAGCTTCGGTCACGACGTTCAGGCATTGGTGCATCCCGTAGGTAAGGTACACGTACGCTCTCCCGGGCGGGCCGAACATGGTCGCATTGCGAAGAGTCCGACCGACATGGGCGTGCGAGGCGAGGTCGTCCCGGCCGACGTATGCCTCTACCTCGACTATTCGACCGACGCGGGCGTCCGGGCCCATGCCTCTGACCAGAAGGGTGCCTATCAGATCCCGGGCAGCCACGAGGGTGTTCTCTGCGAGCTTGTCGCGGCCGAGCGGGCGACTATTCACGGCTCTGCTCGAGCGGGGTTGGCTGATCAGGGGAAGACGGCCACGAGATCGGATGGCAGCAGGAAGGACAGAATGTGGACGAACGGCGGCGCGAGCACGTCCTTCACGCCCCCGGCGATGGTCGACTTGTGGATCACGTCCTGTGCGCCACGCAGCAGGCTCACATCACCCGATTGCGCGGGCGGCAGGGTAAATGAGTTCAGAATGATCACGACGACAAGGAGCAGGAGTGCGCCCTGGACCAGGCCGAGCCCGCCGCCTATGAGGTCGTCGACGATAGGATGCTTGGCGTAGATCTCAGTGCGCTTGTAGAACCCCTGGATGAGCACGGACGACGCCACGGCCCCGGCTATGAAGACGATGACCAGAGCCAGCAGATGGTTGTACCCCGGCGAGAACTGCGTCCAATTGTCCGCCAGGACGCCGCCGGCGGGATCTCGCAGATTCGCGGCGATCAAGAAGGCGAAGAGGATGGAGATGATGCCGAGAACTCTTCGGATCGCGCCCTGCATCATCCCGATGATGAAGAACAAGAACAGGCCGAGGAATATACCCAGGTCGATAACCGGCGCGCTGTTGATGGTGCCTAAGACGTCCATCTAATCCTCCGGCTGTCGCGAACGTGACCCGGGCCTCTCTTCGGAAGAACCGGAGATAGGTTAGCAGCGCCGTCGTCGGCCGATCAACGCGCCAGGGGTACTCGGACCACCGCCGGCAGTCCGGTTCAGGTGCGAAGGTGGCCCCCCAGGTCCGACTCGAGTCCCGTCCGGACCTGGGCCACGGCCGTCTCCACCTCGGCCTCCGTGAGG
The DNA here is from genome assembly GCA_963814125.1 of uncultured Chloroflexia bacterium. Classification (GTDB taxonomy): domain Bacteria; phylum Chloroflexota; class Limnocylindria; order Limnocylindrales; family CSP1-4; genus Fen-1039. The sequence continues at coordinate 259,172 of CAWFBR010000010.1, read as the reverse complement.
GTCCGATCTTTCGCCCCCAGAACGAGACGGTAGGCAAGGCTCTTCTCCGTGGGAGGGAGCGGGGCGCCCCGATATACGTCGAACAGCCGAAGGCCACGCAGCAGCGGGCCGCCGTGACGGCGGATCGTGGCGGAGACTTCGGCCGCGGTATGGCTCTCGGCGACAATCACGGCCAGATCCCGCTCGACTTCAGGGAAACGCGGGATCGGCTCCACGTGAACGCGGGCCGGAACGGCGGAATCCAGGGCCAGACTGGCAATCTCGGCGATGACGACACGCTGGGCCCGCAGGTCCCACTTCGCCAGCACATCCGGGTGGACCTCCGCCATCCGGCCGGAGAGCGCCTCCCCCGCCCCTTCCGCCCGGGCCACCAGAGCACGGCCTGGATGGAACGGGAAACCGCGCGTGTCCTGCATGTAGAGAGGCGGCTGGAGGCCCAGCTTGTGGCACACCAGCTCGACGATCCCTTTGGCGTCGTCCAGATCGTAGTTGCGGGCCGCGCGGTTCCACGATGCCGGTTCCGCCGCGCCCGACAGCAGGATGGCGAGGCGGGTCCACTCTTGCGGCCCCTTCCCCACGCGGGCGTAGCGCTTGCCTATCTCGAAGACGGCGACGTCGGCGCGCCCCTGGCGCTCGTTCACGGATAGCACGTCGAGCAAGCTCGCCGCGAGATGTCGTCTCAGAACTGAGTGCTGGGCCGAGAGCGGGTTCGTGACCACGATCTCGTCGCCCGACTGGGCCGCCAGATTGGCCAGCAGGGCGGGCTCGCTCGTATCCTCGGGCCATTGCAGCCGTGCTTCGTCATGCGGCGAGACCAGCGCGTGAGTGACCACTTCGGACAAGCCGGCACCGGCCAGGGTCTCGCGGATCATGTCCCGGACCTCGAGCGGCGAGGGCCTGTAGGCGGGCATGAGAGTGTCCGGCAGGTGGGCGGGAGTGGTCTCGTATCCCCGCACGCGAGCGATTTCCTCGGTCACGTCGGCTTCGACGGCCAGGTCGCCACGCCACGTCGGGATGATCGCAATGAGCACCGGATCCTCGCCTGCGGGGACCAACAACGGCTTGGGCTGTACGGCCACTTGAATGTGCGCTGCCGCTGCCGTCGCCTCCGTCTCGATTCCCACTCGCCGCAGGAGTTCCCGCTGATCTGCCTCGGCGACATCGGCTCCCAGCAGCTTGCTCACCCGTCGAGGCCGGAACGCCAGTCGCGACGGCTCGGGCTCGAGGGGCGCCGTGTCGATCCGACCCTTCGCCACCGAACCGCCGGCCCAGGCGACGGTGAGCTGGGCGACGCGATCGGCTCCGATCCGGGCCAGGCGGAACTCCTGGCCCTTCTCGAATCGAAGGCTCGCCTCGGATCGAAGAGCGTAGCGATGCCCGGTGCGACGGATGCTGACTGGATCGAAGATGGCCGACTCGATTGCGATCTCTGTCGTTTCGTCGCTGATCTCGCTGTCGGCCCCACCCATGACCCCCGCGATGCCGATGGGACCACTCGAATCGGCGATTATCAGCGTGTCGGCGGTCAGCTCCCGGTCGACGTGGTCCAGGGTCTCCAGGCGCTCCCCCGTGGCCGCGCGCCGAACGATGATCGCGCCACCCTGGACCGCTGCGCCGTTGAATGTGTGAGTCGGCTTGCCGAGTTCAAGCATCGCGTAGTTGGATGCGTCGACGACGTTGCTGATGGGCCTCATCCCGGCCGCCTGCAGGCGCATCTGAACCCAGTCCGCCGAGGGCCCTATCTTCACGCCGCTTACCCAGCGACCGACGAAGCGGGTGCACAGGTCCGGCTCGCGAACATCGACCCTGAGCCGCTCGGTTACCGGACCGCCGGTCTCCTCGACGGCGATCTCCGGCCAGCGTACGGTGGCGCCGGTGGCGGCCGCGACCTCACGCGCGAGACCGATCAGGCACAGGGCGTCGCCGCGGTTGGGCTTGACGTCAACGTCCAGGACCACGTCGCCGTACAGGTCGAAAAGGTGCCGGCCGAGGGGTGTCTCGAGAGGCAGAATGAGGATTCCTTCCGCATCCGTGGTGATGCGCAGCTCGTCGCCGGAGCAAAGCATTCCCTCCGAGGCGATGCCCATCTTTTCGGTCCGCTCGATGGTGCGATCGCCAGGCAGGACCGCTCCCGGAAGGGCGACGGGCACGTGTTGTCCGGGCGCGATGTTGTGGGCGCCGCAGACGATATGGAGAGGCTCGCCCGAGCCTATGTTGACCGTCGTGAGATGGAGCCGATCGGCGTATGGGTGCTTCTCGACAGTGAGCAGCTCGCCGACGACGACGGAGCGCCAGTCGGCGCCCCACTGTTCGATTCCCTGCACTTCCATGCCCAGCAGGGTGAGGCGCTCCGCCAGTTGCTCGGGCGTCTGCTCGACGTCCACGTACTCGCGCAGCCAGGAGAGCGGCACCCTCATCTGAACTGCTCCAGGAAGCGCAGGTCGTTCTCGAGGTAGTAGCGCAGATCCGGTACTGCATGACGCAGGTTGGCGATGCGCTCCACGCCCATTCCGAACGCGAAACCCTGGTAGCGCTCGGGATCGATCCCGCCGTACTGCAGCACAACCGGGTGGACCATGCCCGCTCCCAGGATCGTCATCCAGCCTGTCCTGGAGCAGGCCGGGCAGCCGGCGCCGCCGCACACGACACACTCGACGTCGAAGGCGACCGACGGCTCGGTGAACGGGTAGTAGCCCGGCCGGAAGCGAGTCTTGTGCGGTCCGAACAAGGCATGTGCGAACTCATCCAGCAGGCCCTTAAGGTCCGCCATGGACGTCCCCTCGTCGACCATCAGCCCCTCGACCTGGAAGAACTCGAAGCCGTGGCTGGCGTCGACCGCCTCGTAGCGAAAGCAACGGCCCGGCAGGAGGGCGCGGATCGGCGGTTTGGTCGATTGCATGACGCGGATCTGCCCCGGGCTGGTGTGAGTCCTCAACAGATGCCCTGGGATGTCAACGTAGAGCGTGTCCCACAGGTCCCGAGCCGGGTGGTCCAGCGGGATGTTGAGCATCTGGAAATTGGTGAAGTCGTCCTCGACTTCGGGTCCCTCGTAGACCACGAACCCAAACTGGCCGAAGACCTGCGCGATCGCGGCCATGGTCTCGGGGATCGGGTGGAGGGTTCCGCGTGCGACGGTTCGCCCGGGGAGCGTGACGTCGACCCGCTCGGCGGCCAGACGAAGGGTCTGAACCTGGGCGTGCAACTCGACTCCGCGAGCCGCCAGCGCGGCCTTGACGGCTTCGCCGATCTCGTTGGCGATGGCGCCGACGCGAGGACGGTCCTCCGCTGGAAGCGCCCCGATGCCGCGCAGCACGGCCGTGAGATCGCCCTTCTTGCCGAGGTACTGGATCTGCAGTTGCTCGAGCGACGCCGGGTCTGGTGCGGCGGAAGCCTCTTCCAGCGCTCGTTGCTGCAGCGCTCGCAGGTCTGCGCTCAGGCTTTCGAAGTCCACGCCTCGGTTCCTCTTGAGGTGCGGGGCAGGCCCGCCGTGCGGATCCGCCCCGAAAGCCGGGAGGAATCGAGGGCTTGTGCTACCAGCCCGCTTCCCTGCCCTTGCGGTCCGGACGGCTTGCGACCGTTCCCGGTCGCCCGATGTGCTAGGCCTTGCCGGCGATGGCCGCGACCTGGGCGAAGGCGGCCTGATCGCGCACAGCAAGATCCGCAAGCATCTTACGATCGAGCTCGATCTGGGCGGCCTTCAGGCCGGCGATGAATTTGGCGTACGAAAGGCCATTCAGCCTGGCGGCAGCGTTGATGCGAATGATCCACAGCTGGCGCATCTGACGCTTGCGCTGCTTGCGATCCCGCGTCGCATAGGCCATCGAATGGAGGGCCGACTCATGCGCTCGCCTGATCAGGCGCGAGTTAGTGCCTTCGCGGCCCTCTGCGGCCTTCAGAAGGCGCTTGTGGCGGTGATGGGCGGTAACGCCCCGCTTGACGCGTGCCATTGACGATCAGACTCCCAGGTATGGCAGCAACCGGCGCACCTGATCGAGGGACTCCCCGGTCACGATCGCCTTGCCGGCGTAGCGGCGAGTCCGCCGCGAGGACTTGAGTTCGAGGTGGTGGCCACGCCATGACTTGACGCGAACCGCCTTGCCACTGCCGGTGACCCCGATCCGCTTCTGGGCGCCTTTGTGGCTCTTCATCTTCGGCACTTCGGTCTCACACTCCAGTCGACGCCGAGCCGGAGTCCGGCTCGGGTCTCGGTGCAGCCGGCGGCGCCGGCGGCAACTCGTTCGTATCGTCTTCCACGGCCCCGTCTTCGGGTTCCGCCTCGTCGGCCGTTCTAGCGTGAAGCTTGGCCGCCGCGGCAGGAGTCGGCTCGTGCTGCTTAGGCTTATGGGTGGAGGCGACGCTGATGTGCATCGACTTGCCCTCGAGCATCGGAGGCCGCTCGACCACGCCGTGATCCTTGATTTGATCCGCGAACTTGTCCAGCAAATCGCGCCCGATCTGTGGGTGCGTCAGTTCCCGTCCCCGGAACTGGACTGCGATCTTGACGCGATCGCCTTCCTCCAGGAACGCGATTGCCCGCCTGACCTTCGTGTCGAAGTCGCCGATGCCGATCTTCGGCTTGAGCCTAACTTCCTTGAAGGTGACCGAGCGCTGCTTCCGCTTGGCTTCCTTCTCACGTTTGGTCAGCTCGTACTTGTACTGACCGAAGTCGAGGAGGCGCGCCACCGGAGGACTGGCCAACGGCGCAACCTCTACCAGGTCGAGCCCCCGCTCCTGCGCAAGCCGCAAGGCGTCGGCCGTTCGCATGACACCAAGCTGGCTACCGTCTTCATCGACGACCCGAACGTCCAGGACGCGGATCATCTGATTGATGCGCAGGTCTCGGCTTATGGCGAATCCCTTCTATCGTCTTCCAGTTGCCCGTTTCGGAATTCTCAGTCCGAAATCAGACGAGCGGCCCGACTCGGCGCGCTTGTGCACCGGGCGGTCGCCCGCGGGACTATAGCACAGGCCTTTCGACGGCGGCAAACCCCGGCCGGGTGGTGTGGGGAAGTGGAATTGGACGCCGGTTTCGGCAAGCCGGCCCCTCTTCGGCGATGCACTATTGGTCCGGCTCGACCGCAATGGGCGCACAGTCAACGGCAACGATTCCGAACGTCCAGTTCCGCCTCGGAGTATTGAATGCCCCTCGCACTCAGGCGATCGATCGGCTACTTCCTGCTCTTCATGTCCGGGGGGCTCGATATGTCCGTGGTTGGGCCCACGCTGCCCGCCCTGGCCGGACAGACGGGCACCACGGTCGGTGAGATGGGCCTCGTCTTCTTCCTGGGAGCCGGTGGAGTGTCGCTCGGGATTCTCCTGGGCGGCTGGACGCTGGACCGAGCGCCGGGGCGACTCGTGCTTGGGGGTGCCCAGCTCGTGTCGGGCTCGCTGCTCCTGGTCGTTCCCCACATCGGCTGGTACTGGCCGTTGCTGGCTATATTCGTGGTCAAGGGCGTCGCCGGCGGCGTAGTGGGAACGGGCGCCAATACCCTGCTCCAGTGGGTCCATGCCGGCAGAGCGGGCCCATTTGTCAATGCCCTCCACTTCTTCTTTGGCCTGGGGGCCTTCTTGAGCCCGTTCCTTCTGGGGGTGCTGCTAAGCCTCGGCCACAGGTACTCCGACGCGTACACCGTGCTCGCCGTGTTCGACCTCGCCGTCGGTGTGGCCGTGCTCCTTCGGCTCCCCTCTCCCGAGCCGCCGCGGATCAAGGTTCCGGAGAACGGCGGCACAGGCGCGACGAGATCGTATCTGGCCCCCATTGTGCTTTCCGCGGTGGCATTCCTCTTCTTCTACGTGAGTGCCGAGCTCACTTTCGGCGGCTGGCTGTACACGTACGCGATAACGCTGGGTCTGGCGGACGCTGCGCGCGCGGCTTACCTGACATCGCTGTTCTGGCTCGCCTTCACTATCGGGAGACTCATCTCGATCCCGGCCGCGGTGCGCTTCTCGCCGGCACATGTTCTCGCTGCCGCCCTGGTCGGTTGTGGGGGCTTTCTCGGTCTGCTGGTAGCGTTGCCTGATGTACCGGAGATCCTTTGGCTGTCGGCTGCGGGGATTGGGCTTTGCATGGCTCCGATGTGGCCGAGCGGCTACAACCTCGCCGTCCAGTCCCTCCACCTGACTGCCCGCGTGGGTGCGGCGGTCATGCTCGGCGACGGCATCGGCGGAATGGTGCTGCCCGGACTGACGGGCCTGTTTATGGAGCGCGCCGGCGCGGCGGCGATGACCCAATTGGTCCTTGCGAGCCTCGCCGCCACAGCCGTGGCTTTCGCGGCCATCATGTGGTTCCGGGCGCGGCGGAGCGCAAGCCTGCGCGCCGCGACATCCGACGTCGCCGCCGGCCGGGCATAGGGTCCGCTCACGCCGCCGACGGTCGGCGCGCGACGGGCCGGGTGGCTATGGCTGCCTCGCCGCCGTCTCCTGCGCCAAACGCTCCATGAAGGCGTCCCATGGCACGCCGTTCTCCTGCTCTCCGGCCCGGTTGCGGATCGCGACCGTGCGAGCTTCGACCTCGCGGTCACCCAGAACGAGCATGTAAGGGATCTTCTGCTCCTGGGCCAGGCGGATCTTGTTCTGCATGCGGCTGTCCGAACCATCGACCTCCACGCGTAGCTTGTGCGCGCCCATGAGGCCGGCCAGCTCTTCGGCGGCGGCCACATGGCGATCGGCGATCGGAATGACGATGGCCTGGACCGGAGCGCACCAGACCGGGAAAGCACCCGCGAAATGCTCGACCAGGATGCCGATGAACCGCTCTAGCGAACCATAGATGGCCCGGTGGATGGCCATTGGCCGGACCGCCTGGCCGTTCTCGTCGATGTAGGTGAGGTCGAAGCGCTCCGGAAGCATCACGAGGTCGACCTGGATCGTGGCCGTCTGCCATTCGCGCCCCAGCGCGTCCTCCACCTGGATGTCGATCTTGGGCGCATAGAACGCTCCGTCCTTCGGCTTGAGGCGATAGGGTTTGCCGAGCGAGTCGAGGGCGGCCTTGATCTGGGCTTCAGCCGTCTCCCACAAAGCCGGATCGCCCAGGGCCTTGTCCGGCCTGGTTCCGAAGGTGAAGCGCGGCTCGAGCCCGAACCAACCGTATGACTCGTAGACCTCTCCCAGGAGAGCCCCAATCTCGGCCTGGACCTGGTCGGGACGAACGAAGATGTGGGCGTCGTCCGTGACGAAATGTCGCACGCGGGTCAGGCCCGAGAGCGCACCCGACAGCTCGTTGCGATGCAGCTTCCCGTACTCGGAAAGGCGCAACGGGAGGTCGCGGTAGGAGCGAAGCCGGCTGCGGTAGATGTAGGTACTCTCCGGGCAGTTCATCGGCTTCAGGCTGAAGGTCTGGTTCTCCGCCTCGAGGACGAACATGTGCTCTCGATAGGCGTCCCAGTGACCGGAGGTCTCCCAGAGCTTCTTGTGCACGAGCGGAGGCGTGTAGATCTCCTGGTAACCGCGCCGCTCCTGGAGCTCACGCATGGCGTTCTCGAGCGTCCGGTAGAGTGTCCAGCCCTTCGGGTGCCAGAAAGCCGAGCCTGGGCTCACGTCGTGGAAGCTGAACAGGTCGAGCTGCACGCCGAGGCGTCGATGGTCGCGCTTCTTGGCCTGCTCGCGTCTCTCCAAGTAGCGATCCAGCTCGTCCTGCGTAGGCCAGACCGTGCCGTAGATTTGCTGCAACATCGGCCGCTTCTCGGAACCACGCCAGTACGCTCCGGCGACGGTCATCAGCTTGAACGGGCCGATCTTGCCGGTGCTGGCGACGTGGGGTCCCTTGCATAGGTCGATGAACGAGCCGTGTTCGTACGTGGAAGTGGGCGGCAGCGGTTCGCCCGACTCCCTGGCGCGGGTTGCCAGGTCATCCAGGATCTCGACCTTGAACGGCTGATGACGGCGCTCGAACAAGGCGCGACCCTCGGCGAACGGGACCTCCTCCCGGACGAATCTGTGATCGGCGGCGATCGAGGCGCGCATCCCCGCTTCGATGGCCGCCAGGTCGTCCGGCGTCAGCGGGCGGGAGAGAAGGAAGTCGTAGTAGAAGCCGTCGTCGATGGAGGGCCCGATGCCGAGCTGCGCATCCGGGAAAAGGCCGACGACAGCTTCCGCCATGACATGGGCGGCGGAATGGCGCATCGCGTCCAGATCCGTGTGGGCGCCGGCGTCGAGGAGCTCGTCCACTGAGCCGCGCACGGCGGCCTCGAACTGCTCGTCCGGCTCGGTCACGGCGCCGCTTGGGTCGGCGACGGCCGGAGTCTGTGCCTGATCGTCGTTGCTCATCTCATCTCCCGGTACGCGGCCTTGCCGCTCTCCATGCCCCGCCGAATACAAAGCCTCCCGTCCGACAGGACGAGAGGCATCTCTCGCGGTTCCACCCGCCTTCGCATCGGTGCCGTTCGCGATTCGGCGCCGCCGCGCGCTCTTGTCCGCGCTAACGGGCGGACCCGGACCGGTTGACCGGTCGCTCGCGGGTGGTGCCATCGCCGGGTGTGACGCCGTCGCTCTCAGCCACTCATCGTGGCGGCGGCTCTCTTAGACCGTTCCGGCGCGGGGTGTCCCGCTCATCGCTTTGACTGTGGAGTTGGCCGGCGCCGCTTGCGCAGCCCCGAATGGTGGGCGGTAGAGGACTTGAACCTCTGACCTCATGCATGTCAAGCATGCGCTCTAACCAACTGAGCTAACCGCCCGGGCGGCCCGGATCGTAGCACACGGGCCCGCGTGCCGAGGAGCCGCCGCTAGCCGTCGAGGCCTCTCGGTCGTTCCCGCCCGCGCCCGCCAGATGGGACGCCATCGCTGCAAAAGGCGTCCGAGCCCCGATTCGGCTCGGACACCGGATCACCGTGCGCCGCGACCCGCTCCCACGGAGTTTCCTGGCTACGATTCGGGCCTCGGAACGGTCGTCATCGCCTGAAGGAAGTCAGCTCCCGATCCGTTCCTCGAAGGGCCAGTTCCATGCTGAATACGTTGTCTGTCCGCTCTGAAGGGAGCCGTTGAAGTGGCCGGCCTTCTTGCCGCTGCCTTCGTGGCCAATCTGGCGGACCTCGTGACGTTCCTTAGGGTCAATCCGGCGCTGATATCGACCCGCGAAACGAGCCCTCTACCTCATCTACTCGGCCAGACAGCCGGAGGGCTCGCGGCGAAGTTGGTCGTGGCGGTCGTCGTCGTGGTAATCGTGGTGGCGTTTCGCGGGCGGCCTCGAATCCGCGCCGCGCTGTTGGTGGCATGCACCGTCATAGCCACGGTGGGCGCCGCCTCCAACGTCATGGTCAGTTCATGACCGGGCTTCAGCGAGTCCACACCTGATCTACGGGCTTGCCGAAAAGCGCCGGCGAGTCGAATTCCTTAGCCCAGGCGTGGGGCAGTCTCGCATATCCGACTTCCCGGGCCGACGCGACTTGACCGTCCGCCGCCACCGTCCCCGAGAACATCGCGACATGCGCCCCGGGGCCGTCGCAGGCGAGTCCCCAGATCACTGCCGAGGGATCGATCTCCGCAACCGTTTCCGTTTGGCCGGTTCGCAGGAATGCCTCGACCGGGCCCGCGTAGAGCGTGGTCCCAGTAGACGCGGCCACATAACGCCGATCACCCGACAGGGCGAAGACGCGGATTCCCGCGAGGGCGGTCGTCGGCTCGATTGTCTGGGCCGTGAGATCGACCACCGCGAGCCGCGAGGTCTGCTCTTCGTCGGTCGTCAGGACGAGCAGTCGTGAGTCGTCCAGCCAGGCCACGAGTGGAGTGAACGACTGCGTCGGGGCCGGCTGGAGAGGCACGATGCTGCCATCGGCGGCTACGAGCCAGTATCCCTGAGACTCACCATCCCTGGTGGCGATGGCGATGCTGCCGTTCGGCGATTGGGCAAGCGAGACGATCTGCGCCGTTGGAGCAGGAACGTGCCATCTGATCGGTAGCGTCGTTCCGGTGGTACCCGGCGTGACGGCCCAGCGCAGCTCCAAGGATTCAGCCCTCGATACGGCCACGCTGTCACCGAACCGGGCTATGCCCGTCGCCGCTGATGCCGGCGCCACAACCGCCCAGCGATCGGGGGCGTGGAAACTCCACAGCCCGCGTCCACCGTCCGTGCCTTCTCCAAGGACGATCAAGCCGCCCGCGTCCGACGCGGTGGGAAGAGCGGAGGCCTCGGCGCGAGCCGTGGAGGCCGGCGCCCCTGAGCACGCCGAGGAAAAGAGACTCACGGCCGCGACAACCGCCGCGACCTTGAGGTGGCGCCGACCTCGTGTCATCTCGTCTCCTTGCTCGCTCGTCCGTGGCCGCCCCATCGACGGCCACGGACGAGGATTTAGTGTTGGGCGAACCTACTCGACCACGTCACCGCCAAGAATGGTTCCGTCCGTAGCGTCCACATAGACCGTTACCAGCGCGACGTAGTCGGCCGCTGCGCCGGACGGCTTGACATTGGCCACCCAGGCCAGCCGGTACGGGGCAGGAGCGGCCGAGAGCTTGCCGGGATCGAAGGCCGCATTCGGCGCGACCCACTCCAGGTTCATTTGCTGAACCGCGTAGCTTGAGTTCCGGCCGGCGAACCAGCGATCGAATTGACCCGTGACGAGCTTCTTGGCGTCTTCGATACCCAGGGGCTGACCTGGCGCAGGCGCCAACTGGTGCTCGACGTGGGCGATGCTCTGGACGCGCCCGTCCGGCCAGACGTGCACGCGTGTCTCGTCACCGCGGACCCGGAAGCCGTCTTGGGAGCGATCCAAATGCACGTCCCAGCCGCCCAGGACCGAGTTGACCTCAGCCTGGTACTGTCCAGAAACCGCGAGGCCGGAGGCCGACACTCCGCGAATGGCCGATTTCGTTGCCGCGTCTCCATCGACCTTCTGCGACGACACCGAAGGTCGATCGAACCGGACCGCCGAGACCAGCCGACCGTCGGGGTCGAACTGAGTCAGGGCCAGGGCCTGGCCTGCCCTGTCGACCTCTTCGACCTCGTCGTACTCGGTCGGCCGGTAGTTGTCACGAATGTGCCTGCCTGTGCGATTCGATCCGACCGGGAAGCCCAGCGCATCCCTGGCCGATGCCGCACGACGGAACACGTCCGGCCTGTCGTCGGCATTGATCTCCGTCGAGGTCACGACCAGCGGGGCGACTCGCGGGCCGTCCACGCCCGTGACGTACGTTCCCGCGTCAGAGCCGCTGGTGCCGGTGGCAGCCATTCCACCCGCCGTGACGGCCATCCCGACAACCATCACGGCGACGGCCAGGACTGTCTTGGCCGCTCCGCTCGTTGTCACAGCTGCAGATGTCTTTGTTCTGGTCATCTCATCACCACCCCGGAGTTCCGTTGTAGTTCGGATTGCCCCACCAGTTGGCCTGGAACGGGTTAGCCGAATCCGGATACGCGTATCCGCCGATGCTCATCGCGTAGGTGAACGCCTGCGAAGCGGTTCTGAGGTGGTACAAACCGCCGTTGAGGTAGCTCCAGAACGCCTGCTCGAACCTGAACGTGGCGCTGTCATACGTGGAGTACACGTAGCCGAGGTAGAACTCACGCTGCGTGGACGACTTCGTCTTCTCGATCTGGAACGCGCCTGGCATAGTGCTCGCGTTCGCACCGAGCATGCATGTCGACATGATCACCAGGTTGAAGACGCCGCCACGGGTTGCCGACTTGATTGAGCTCGACCGAATCTTGTCCACCCCGGAGTTGTTGCATTTGCCTGAGCCGGGGTCCTGGAGAATGGCCGAGTCCACGTTGGGGTAGCCGGAGGCCGCCCAGTAGTTGTCGCCGTGCGTGTGTGCGTATACGGCCCAGGGGGACACCACGTTCCCGAGGAAGGCCGAGGTCGTGAACGCCGGCCCGAGATCGCCGCGCATCGGGCTGTACCCGAGCTTGGCCATCTGAGCGCTGGCAAGGTTGTACAGCTGCTGCGGGTACGTGTCTGTGAACCCCAAGCAAGTCGAGCTGAAGCCGTCGGAATTTGCCCAAACGTCGCCTCTGTAGGCAGACGCGGCCTGTGCCGTCGCGCCGAGCGTCGACGCCGCAAGCAAGATGGAAACGAGCAACAGTTCCGCTCGTTTCATGGAACCTCCTGTATGAGGCGGGCGGAAGACGGACTTGCGGCGGGAAGCATTCGTGCGAAGCGCGGACGGCAGCCGTCCATGCGCCTCTGCGGAGATACGTAGCTAGTCGATAGCTCCTCCCGAGATAGAGCGTGCCGTCACGAAGACCGACGGCAACAGGCCCCAGCTCCGCGGCCGCCCTCCTCGCGAATGACTCGGCGGCCGCGGAGCCGACAGCCCGACTCTACGTGGCCCCGCTTATCCCCGGCTTATCTAGCCGCTTTGCCGTTGCGGCGTCAGTACGGCCGAGCGCGTCGACGCCTCGGCCGTCGGGTTTTCTCAAGACCGGGCCCGGACCGCACCGGGCCGCCGTGCTCCATCCTCACGTAGCGGATGGGCCCGCGACGGAAGGCGAGATCCGCAAGCGCGCGCGGCACGGCGACGAGCCACAGTCCGCTGAAGAGGGAGACCCGGAGCGTGCGTTTTAACCGTTCGTGGGGCGAGAGCGTGCCAATGCCCCCGTCTTCCCAGCGAAGCGAGTCCCAGCCGAGTATTGCGCTCACGCCCAGATATCCGGCGACGATTGCGGCGAGCGGTCGGCGCCGGCCCGTGACGACTGCCGACGCCGCCGCACCGAGCACGATCGGCGGTACGGCCAGCTGTCCGACGTATGTGACGAAGTCGAGTCGAGCGCCGACCGACAGGCGCGGACTCGCCACGACTGCGGGACCATGCTCGAAAACCCGCCTGAGTGCCCCCTCCGCCCATCGAAAGCGCTGGCGCCAGAGGCGATCTCCGTTTCGAACGGGCTCTTCCCAGACCTCGACGTCCAGCGCCCAGGCGACACGCTCCCCGGTCGCAGCGGCTATCCGGCTGGACAGGTCGATATCCTCGGTCAACGCTGAGGCACGCCACCCTCCCGCCGCCACCAGCAGCTGTCGACGGATCATGATCCCGTTGCCGCGGAACTCGGAACAGCCACCCAGCGCCCAGCGGCCTCGGTTGATCTCGCCGTCGAGAGTCTGCTCGTCGGCCTGTGCACCCTCCAGCCAGCCGTGATCGGCGTCGAGAATCCGACGGCGGGCCGTCAGGGCATTGGCGCCGGCCGTGAAGTAGCCGGCCGCGCGGCGCAGGAACCACGGCTCGAGGCGTGCGTCCGCGTCCAGAACCAGGACTACTTCGCCGCTGCATTCGTCCGGAGGAGCGGCAGTCAGGGCCGCGCCTTTCCCATCTGGAAGGCCTTCCCCGCGTCGCGGGATCACCCGTGTCACGGGAGCTATGCCGCACTCCGTCGCGGCCGCCATGACGGCATCGGCCGTGCCGTCCGTCGATCTGTCGTCCACGACTATCAGCTCGAAGAGCGGCACGCCGTCCTTTGTCCGGTAATGCTGGCGGCTGACGTCGGCGACCAGCTGCGGCAGAACCGAAACCTCGTCGCGCGCCGCCACGACGATACTGAACGTTGGAGGGTCATCCGTGCCGGCCAGCGCGTCGGCGGCCTCCTCCGGCGAGATGGGCGGCCTGCGCGAGGCCAGTGCAACCGGAACGGCGCAGCCGAGGGCCACTCCGGCGGTGAGCAGTGGGACCGCGCGGCCGATACGCTTGTCGCCAGCTATCAGCCCCACGGCGAAGCCACCGAACAAGACCCCTATCGCGGCGGCACGCCAGCCGGCCGGAGTTGCGGGCGCGCTCTCTGGCGCCGCCGCGCCCGTCATCGAGAGGACTCACCGTCTTCGACACCCTGCCTCGAACCGGTCCGCCTGACCAGATCCTGCGGGTCGTCCGCGGCGGCGGTGCTTGCTCCGCGATCGCCTGAAGACAGGGCGGCCGCGATCGGGTCCACCGGGGCGCCACTCGGAGTTGACGGCGCCCGGGCAGCTGCTTCCGCCGGTAGCAGCGCTCCCCGGCCCACGAAGCTACTCAGACCCCACAGGCATACGAAAGCACCCACGACCATGATGACCGCGGGGACGCCGACGGCATCGGCGACGGCCCCTGCCACGATCATCGGGGCCAGGCTGGAGATCGACACGAGCATGTTCAGTACGCCGAACACACGGCCTCTGACGTCCTCGGGCAGCTCCTCCTGGAGCTGGGTTTGAGACGAGATCGCCACGACCGAGTAGGCCGCCCCGACGAGGAAGGCGATACCCATGACCATCGACAGCAGCGAGACCACCTGGCTGGCCTCGGCCAGCCCGTTGGAGTTGGCTCGGGCCTCCAGGAAGCCGGATATCGGGCTGGCGAACGAGAGGAGGACCAGCAGGAGCCCCATGCCCACCATGCCGGCTTCGATGGTCCGCCGACGCGGCAAGTACCGGCCGTAGGAGTTCAAGACGAGAATACCCGTGACGATGCCCAGGCCGATCGGAAGAACGATCAGGCCGAAGTCCTTTGGGCCCAGGCCGAGGGTCGACTGGGCAAAGCCCGGTCCAAGCACCGCGAGCACGCCGATCAGCGCACCCGTGATGCCCAGGTACGAGAGGGACCAGCCCACGCTCCGGTGATCCCGGATATAGACCATCCCTTCGACGAACTCGCCGACCATCGTCTCGACGGCCCGCTCAGCGTCGGCCACAGTCTGTCCAGGGCTCACGCTGGTCGCCGAAACGGGCGGATCGGACGGCAGCGTCCAACAGAAGGCGGCGGCGACGAAGTAGAGGGCGGCGACGATTACGATGAGCAGCTGGGGGCTGGCGAGCGCAACCAGGAATGGGCCGACCAGCGCGAACCCCAGCGCGAAGGCCACGTTCATGGTCAGCGTGAAGAGACCGTTCGCAGCCAGCAACTGGTGCCTGGGCACCAGGAACGGGATCATCGATGCTTCCGCCGGCCCGAAGAAGGTGGTCACGGTGGCGACGAAGATCATCAGCAGGTACAGGCCGACAAGGTTCGTCCCAACCAGGAGCACCGCCAGTACGGCCAGTCCTCGGAGCACGTTGGTCACCAGCAGCATGTGCCGCTTGTCGACCCTGTCGACGAACACGCCGGCAAGCGCCGAGAAGAGAATCGCGGGCATCAGGAAGCTCAGCAGAAGGGCGCTCACAGCCGTGTGCGATGCATAGGCAGACGAGATGATGATCGTCAGGCCGTAGATGACCATGTTGCCGCCGACCTGCGACGATGCCTGAGCCAGCCACAGCAGTAGGAACGGCCTGTTTTGGAGGACGGTCAGGCCGCTGGGCTCAGCCTCCGCTACGCGGCGCGGGCGCCGCCGGCCTGGATTGCCCTTGCTGACCCCCGTCCTCGGCACGGCAGGCTTCATCGGCCGCCGCCCGTCACATCGCGGCCACCGTCGCGTGGCTTCGGCGCGACGGCAAGACTCATGGCCAGGTCTCCGCGCGATACGAAGCCCGTGAGACGCCGCTCCAGCGTCCTGCGATCCATCAAAACGTGGCGGTCGCAGGCGCGGCAGCGCAGGCCAATGTCGGCACCGAGCCTGTCGACCAGCCATTCGTGGCTACCGCACGGATGGGCGCGGCGGACGGCCACCACGTCACCGAGCCTGAATTCGACGACCTCGGGCTGAGACGGCGACACTACGCCAGCCTGCGACGAAAGGGTTGGATCTGCTCATTCATAACGGCCGCTCAATCTATCAGAGCCTGGGGAGGCTCGTCGCCCCAACAAGGCCGTGAGCGTTGACTGACAGCAACCGGAGCGGGAGCTTAAGCCGACCCTGCGCGAGCGGCTACGGAGGCGGCCAGTCCGAAGGCGATCGGGCCTCCGCCGGCCGCATGGACAGGAGAATGCCCGCTCCGAGCACGATCAGGCCGCCGACGAAGATCAGGCCCGCAAGGAGGAAGACGGCAGAGTCGGAGTCGTCGGGTGGGTTCGCCGAACCACCAGGTTGCGTCGGGCCGGGCGATCCAGACGCCGCAGGCGAGATCGGAGGCACGGTAGCCGTCGAGCCCGTCCAACCCGGCGGGATCGGGCCTGTCGGGGCCGGTTGCGGGCCGTAGGTTTGAGAAGAAGTGACTCCATTTTCCGCCAGCCAGGCCTCGTCGAAGGCAGTCGTGTCCACGCCGAGGGCCGCAGTGAAGGCTTCGTCGTCGGTCGCGCCCGTGACGTACGTCGCCAGAAGCTTCTGGATCGCCGCCTTGCCGTACTTGCGGACCATGTAGTCCACGGCAGACACGGCCTCGGCATACGAGAGGAAGATGCGGGCACTGTCGAGGGCGAAGTAGCCGGCCAGAGCCGCGAGCGGGACCAGGGTACCGGACTTCACCGCCCTGGAAACGAGCTGGCGATTGTCGCTGCCGTAGCCCTCGGACAGGTAAACGGCCAGGCCTTCATTCAGCCAGCGTGGCGGCGAATGATACGGGTTGTCGGTGATGTCACTGAAGACGATGTGGGTAAGCTCGTGTGGGACGACGGTGCTGCCGTATGCCAGATCGCTCGGGCCGACCTGCGCGTAGCAGACTCGGAACGGCGGTTCCGCCTGCCCACCGATCGTCTCGCTCACCCCCAGAGCCGACTGGAAGGCGCTCTGCGTGTTGTAGATGTAGAAGTCGGCCCGCTTCGTCTCGGTTATGCCAAGGAAGGCCGCCGATTTCGGGAAACCCTGCTCGGCGTAGGTGAGGAGCTGCTGGCCGAACGCGTCACTCCCCTCGATCCAATGGATGGTGACGTACTTGCCGGATTTCGACTTCCACTTGAAACGGTCGTCGCTGTAGGTGATGTGAATATCCGGGCCGGCCTGGACGGTCCCGTCGGCGAAGGTGACGCGGAAATGGGCCGTTAGCGGTTCGAAAGGAGACAGGCCGCCGTTCGAAGTGTCCAGGGTGTACGAAAGCCCGGTCGATCCCTGGTTCTTGAGCGCCGACACGGACGGCCCGATATCCCCGGGGAACTCGATTGCTATCTCCGCCCCCGTGATCCCGCCGCCACTGTACGGCTGGCTGAAGACGACGGACTTGCCGAACGTGGACCTGGCGGATGGAGTGCCGAACGTAACCGATGCGCCGGTCGCGACACCCGGAACCATCAGCAGCCCGAAGACCGCGCATATCAGAACGACCGCGCCACGGCGGGCTATCGGAGCGCGGTCGAGCGGTCTCATGACCCTGCTGCCCATGCCAGGCCGGCGTAGCGCACCAGGCCCTGGCTGTTGGGAAGGGCTCCCAGAAGGCCCTGGGCCGCGAGCGAGTACCCGGCGCCGTAGTCAACCGGTATCACCGGCGCCTGATCCTGGACGATCGCCTGAGCCTCGTCGAACGCCTGCTGCATCGACGCAGCGTCCGTGGCGGAGAGGGCCCGAGAGACGGCCGCGTCGAAATCCGCGTTCGCCCAGCGGCCGAAGTTGTTGGTCTGGCCGGAGCCGAGGAGAATCCCCAGGAAATCGTTGCCCCCCAGGTAGTCGGCGACCCAGTCCATCTCCCAGAATGCCGGCGGATCTGTGAGGAGCCGCTGGTTGTAGGTGTTCCAGTCGAGCGCCTCGGCGGAGATCGAGATGCCCAGATTGTCATGGAGCTGGCGGACGATAGCGCCGTCCAGGCCGGCACCACCGGTTATCAGCGTGACTTGCGGAAAGCCGACGCCGTTGGGATAGCCGGCCGCGGCAAGCTCCGACTTGGCTTTTGCCAGATCGAACTTGGGGCCGTAGTCGGTTGCGCTGTGACCCGGAATTCCCTCCGGGATCATGCCGGTAGCCGGCACCACGAGAGGGTTCGAAACCAACTCGACAATCCGTTTCCAGTCGATTCCCAACTCGAAGGCCCGGCGCACGTGGACGTCGTCGAAGGGGGCCTTCGTCGTGTTGAAGCCGTAGAACTCGACCGACGGCGACGGCTCCACGCGAAGCGAAGGCCCGAGGGTCTTGTCGTACTTGATCCAGGTGGCGTCACCGGTGGAGATGGGCGTGTAGTCCAGATCGCCGTTCTGGAAGAGGTCCACCGGGCTGTTACCCCCCGTCGAACTCAGGATATGAACGGTCGTAATGAGCGGCCTGCCGGCCCAATAGTGGGAGTTGGCGGTGAGGGTGACCTCGGTATCCGTCAGGCCGGTGAGGACGTAGGCGCCGCTGCCGACGAAGGTGCCCGGCGCGAGAAGGCGGGGGTTCGAGTCCAGATCGGGCGGAACCACTGCCAGCGTCGGGCCGGATGCGATCGCCGGAAAGTCGGCATCGGGATTCGTCAGGTCTACCTGTACTTCGGTGGCGCTCGGGGCACTGATGCCGACCGAGCTGGCGGGCCCACTCCCCTCTCGATAAGCCCGGGCTCCCACGATGTCGTCGAGGAGCGGGGCCAGCTGGCTCGGGTTGGCGGGCGCGAGAACACGCATCCAGCTCTTCACCACATCGTCAGCGGTGAGGGCCCGGCCATCTGAGAAGGTCAGTCCCGGCCGCAGATGAAACAGAACGCGTTTGCCGCCGTTCTGCGTGTCCCAGCTCGAGGCCAGGGCGGGCTCCACGCGCTGGTTCGAATTTACCGCGGTCAGCGAGTCGAACAGCTGTGAGACCACCTGCGCGCTGCCCGCGTCCGCCTGGACTGCCGGATCCAGCGTGGCGTCGGAAGCGCCACCGAAGTAGACGCTTACGCTGTCCCGAGCGGCGGCTGCCGTGGAGGGGTGCCAGGCCATCCCGACGACCACCGCGACCATCAGTGCAGCGGTGGCGAAGGCTCCCAGAATCCGGCGCGGCCAGCCGTGGCGCCGTCTCGGAAGCACTGGATCGATGAGTGACTCGGGCATGCCGGGAGTATAGGTGGGTCTCACATGGGCCACGGAAAGGGCCGATACCCCGTTCCAAAGTTCTAGACGGGGCGGCTCGTGCGCTCGAGGGCGGCCGATGCGACCGCCGTCAGCTGTCTCAAGGCCGCCGAGCCATCCCCGCACGTTGCCGCAGGAAGGACGACGCCCACGACTCCCGCAACGACCCTGTCAATAGTGAGAGGAGCCCCGATGAGACACGCCTCCGGGCCGGCCTCCTCCTGGATCGATGCGGTGCCGACGACGCGCGCCCAGAGCCCTTCCTCGGAACCGAGAGTCGGGGCTCGGCGCTTGAACCGCCCTGAGGCAGCCACGGTCCACAGTCGAGGTTTGAGTGCGTCGCGTCGGCCGCGGCGACGGGTCGTCGCCGGCTCAGCGATGGCCCGCTCTTGCCGCAGAAATGCCACGAACGCGTCCGTGGCTCCGCACAGCGCGGCCGCGTGGAAGGCCGTCGCCTGGGCGATCTCCGCGCGTGTCACCGCTCCTGCGAGGTCGTGAGCGGCGTCGACCAGGGCATCCGAGCCGACGCGCTCCAGCCTGGCGGGCCCCGCGGCCACGGCCTCTGCCGCGCTCTTGTCACTGCGCACCCGCTTCGCCCGATACAGGGCGGCGTCGGCCGCCTCGACGAGCGCAGCGCCGTCCAGGCCGTCGGCCGGCCAGTGCGCGGCCCCTACGGAGGCACTCACATCGGGCCGCAGGCCGCCGACCGCGGACCCCACGACGCCATCCCGAACGGCTCGACGCACACGCGCAGCCACCTCCTCGGCATGGCTGCTGGAAGCCCCGATGAGGAGCAGGGCGAACTCGTCCCCTCCGTACCGATAGGCGCTGTCGTTCTGGCGAATGGCACCGACGATCGCGGTTGCCACAGCCCGCAGCAGCGTGTCACCCGCGGGATGGCCGTACGTGTCGTTGAAGGCCTTGAACGAGTCCAGGTCCATCATCAGCATGGAGAATGGCTTCCCCGCTTCGATCACCGATGCCAGGTCACGCTGGAACGTTCCGTGGTTCCGCAGTCCGGTCAGAGCGTCCAGGTCGGCGCGAGTGGCCATGGTGACGTGAGCTTCGGCGTTCTGCAGCGCGATCGACGCCTGCCCTGCGAACAGCTTGCACAGCTCGAACTCCTGCTCGGTGAAATGCGCCTCGGCGCGACCGACACGCGTCAGGTTCAGGCTACCCACGACTGTGCCGTGGACCCGAAGCGGGACTACGATCACGTTCCGAGTTTCGGGCTGCTCCTTCTCGGATCGCCGGCCGGCCGACTTGACGGGTGTCTTCGGACCACGCCGGCCCTGACCAACGTCGTCGAGGCGCTCGATCAAAGCCTCCTCGCCGACGTCGTTGGCGCATACGGCATCCCCTCGCCCGATGACCCAGCTCGTTAGCCCTTCGTCCAATGACGCGCCTTCCGGTGCCGGATCTGTCGTCTCGCCCGAGTTGGCCCGGGCCAACACGGGTTGGATGCCGCCGGCCCCGCTCTCAAGGCGATAGATCGTCAGGCGGTCGTATCGGACGACCATGCCGATCGTGTCCGCGATCTGCTCGAGGACGCGGCGCGGATCCAGCGTCGAGACGAGCTGCTCGCTCAGGTCGAGGAGTCTTCGTTGGGCGGCGAGCTGCCGCTCGAGCAAGGCGTGCTCACGCTCGAGCTGGTCGATGCTGTCTGCGTTGACGATCGCCTGCGCGGCATAACGACCGAAGATCGAGAGAGCCCGTTCGTCCTCCGGTCCATACCTGCCTACTCCCTGCTTGGACACGACCAGGACGCCCTGCACAGCTTCGCCGTACGACATAGGTACGAGCAGCAGCGACTCCGCACCCAGGCTCGAGCGGAAGATCGAGCGGCGTTCCACCGATGCGTCCGGGATGATCAGGGGCTCGTTGCGCTTGGCTACCCATCCCGGCAGGGTCTCGGTTTGCCCGCTCATCAGCGTCTCGAGGGGCGGCGATTCCACCCCGGCGAAGGTACCCGACGCCGCCACGGGCCTGAAGAAATGACCTCCGCGATCGAGTCGATAAACCCGGACGGTGTCGCAGTCGACCAGATGACCGACCTCGGCCACGATCGCCTCGCCGATGGCGCGCACGTCGCGCAGCTGGGCCAGCTTCAAGCTGAGCTCATGAATCGCGGCCAACCTGCTTGCCAGGGACCGTACGGACGCGTACAAACGTGCGTTTTGCAGAGCCGTGGCCAGCTGGCCCGCCAGACCGGTGGCCAGACCAAGGTCGCGGACCGTCCAGGGATGCGGGCGACGATGGACAACGATCAACATCCCGAGCATCTCGCCGGGGATTCGGCACGGCACCCCAGCCAGCCCGACGATCGCCTCCGCTTCCGTGAGGGCCCGGATCTCCTCAGCAATGGGGTTGGTAGGATCGTTGAGCGGTACCGCAACGAGCGGGCTCTCCGGCCAGCGTTGCATGATCGATTGCAAGGACGTGGTCACATGGCGGTCGAGGGCGTCCAGAACATTCTCGGAGACGAACCGGCTCGCCGTCAGGATCAGTGAGTGGTCGGGCTCCTCTCGCCAGAATGCCGCTCCGTCTGCCTCGAGGACCAGCTCCACCGAGGCCAGGACTTCGTCGAAGACGCGCTGCCGCGCGGTCCGCTCGGCCTCGCCGTCCAGGGGGTCGTGGCTGAGAGTTGGGGCTTCCTCCGCACAGTCCACCCCTGCGTCCTGCGCCGCTCGCTCCGTCGATCGACCGGGCTCCTGCCCGAGCTTGCCGCTCTCCATTGCGGTCCATTGTGGCCCGTCTCATCCCCCTGACTAGAGGAACGATGGTTTGTGGGACCCAGGGTCAATCGGCCTCGCCGTCACGACCCGCGAGGTCAGCCGTCGCGGCGGCCGCACCGGATTCGGCCCCGTCGACGTGATGAGCGTCTGTCTGATGTGGGTGCGAGTGGGCTACGGCCCCGTGGCCGTGGAGATGCTCGTGGATAAGGTTCGCCCGGACGAGCAGGGCCGTGTCCGCCAGCACGGCAGCCGGCGGTCCGTCCGCGATGATCCGTCGGTCCTCGCCCAGAACGACCACCCGGTCGGCGATGATCGGGACGATGTCGAGCTCGTGGGTGGCAACGATTAGCGTCCGCCCGGCGGCAGACAGACGCTGGATCAAGTCCACCAGGAGCCACTTCGTTCGCGGATCCAGGGAGGCTGTCGGCTCGTCGAGCAAGAGCACGTCCGGACGCAACGAAATCACCGAGGCGATCGAGGCTCGCTTCTTCTCTCCGCCCGACAGCTCGAACGGGGCTCGGTCGGCCAGATGCGCAATCTCCATCGCCGCGAGGGCTTCATCACAGCGCCGCTTGACGTCCTCCTTGTCCAGTCCGAGCTGGAGCGGTCCGAAGGCGACGTCGTCGAGAACGGTGGCGCTGAACAACTGGATGTCCGGGTCCTGGAAGACCAAACCGACTTCGCGGTGAAAGCGGAAGCCGTCCTCACCCTGGGCGACGGCGGCAACGTCTCGGCCCAAAGCCCGCATGGTTCCGCCCGTCGGCCCCACGACCCCGTCGAGCAGCTTGAGCAGGGTCGACTTGCCGCTTCCGTTCGCACCGAGCAGGACGATGCGCTCGCCGGGCCAAATCCGAAGGCCGATGCCATCGAGAGCCACCTGTCGCCCGGCATAAACGTATCGGACATCGCGGAGGTCGTACAGCGGCTCGCCCGGCCCCACCGGGCCCGCTCCGATTGCGGCCTCGGAGCCGGCGGTCACTGGAGCACCCGCCCGACGAGCACCGCAGCAACAGCTACGACCGCGACTCCGCCCAGGGCCACCACATCCGACGCGCGGAGCCGGTACGTGGCGTAGGTGCGGATCTCACCGGCGAAGCCACGGGCCAGCATTGCGGCGTAGACGTCGTTACTCATCTTGAAGGCCCTGCTCATGAGGTTGCCCATGGTGCCGGTTATCCAGCGCCGCTGCTCGCCGCCGCTTGTCCGGCCCACGACGCGGCTCTTGCGGGCCAGCAGGATCCCATTGGCCGTGTGCAGGAACAGGAAGACGTAGCGGTAGGTCATCGACAGTACGAGCACGAAAACCTGCGGCACCTTGAGGGCGCGGAGGCTTTTCAGCACGTCTGCCCACGGCGTGGTTACGACCAGGAGCACCGCGAGCGAGACAGAGACTCCGACGCGGCTGACGAAGATCACTGCGCCCGCCAGACCGTTCCACGAAGGCGCCAGGTGCGCCGGCCCCAGGGCGAGATCGAACACTCTTGCGCCGGGGACGAAGAAGATGGCCGGCAGAACCACGATCCCGGCGAAGAAGGGAATGCCGAGCCAGACGCGCTTCACGAAGAAGACGAACGGGACCCTGCTGGCCCGGGCGGCAGCGAGGGTCGCCGCGTAGAGGAGCGCCAGACCGGCGAGCGACGTGATCAGGCTGGCGGTCAGGATCAATACGAGCAAACCGATGACTTTCGCCCGGGGGTCACGCCTCTGCAGCCAACCGGCCGACCTGGCGTGGTGCTCGGTGAAGACCGCCTGCTCGATGTTGCCGGTGATGCCGCCCAGGGTCTGCTCGAGCCAACCGATCCGACCCTCAGCCCGACCGGCCCTGCGGACGGCCGGTGCCGCGGTCGTCATGGTTCAACCGGAAAGGGCGCGGTCATGCTCTCGCTCCTTGCGGAACCGCGTCCGGGGATCCTCGTCGCAGCACGCGGGCCAGGGCGTAGGCGGCCCCACCGACGAGCAGAACTCCGAGGATCCCGGAGATCTCGTATCCCACCGCCGCGTGCCAGAGAGGCGCACTCGCGTGCGAGAAGAACGGCAGTGGCAAGTCATAGCCGGCCAGCGGGGCGCTGAAGATGCCGGAAAGGTCCTGCAGACCGGACGGGACGTAGCCGAATGATGCCTTCACGTCCTCCGTGCTCCCCTCGCCGTACGCGAACCCCGGGGCGATGAGGCCAATCGGCGCTATGACCGCTATCGCCGTGAAGGCCGCGCCGACGCGCTTCAGGCTGTGGGGCAAGGCCAGGTATGCGACCGGGACGAGGACGACTCCGATGACGGAGGTCGCGAGGAGCATCGTGGCGACAGACGGCCAGTCGACCGCCGACCAGTCGGCGTTGAACATCCGAGCGGGGTTTCCCCCACCTTCGATGAGACCCACGATTGCCAGCGCGACCACCGCGGCACCCGCTGCCGCGGCCACGACCTGCCAGACCGGTCGACTGGCCGGGGCCCCTTCCGTTGCCGCATCCGGTGCGAAGATGCCCCGCAGGCTGGTCAGGTACTCGGGATGACGGCGCTGCAGATACGCTACGCCGAGGCCGGTGATGAGTCCCTCGACGATCGAGGCTCCGAAGAGGTGAGATACCAGCATCGCCGGGATCGCCTCAGACAGTCCGTACGGGCTGTACAGGGCGTGGCCATTCTGCGAGAAGAGGGCGGGCTCGATACCGAGTTCGATGCCTACAGCCAGGGCGGACACGCTGATGCCGACGTAAGCGCCGATCCCCGCCGCGACGGCCCGACGTGTCGAAAGGACGGGTGATCCGGCTGCGAGAAGCCGGTACGTCGCGTAGCCGACAAACGGCAGGATGATGCCCATGTTCAGGCAGTTGGCGAAGATCGCCAGCACGCCGCCGTCACCGAAGAAGAGAGCCTGCAGTATCAGGGCGGTGCTCACCGCGATGGCAGCGGCCCATGGCCCCAGAACGACCGCGATCAGCGTCCCCCCTACCCCGTGGGCCGTAGTCCCGCCGGGAACCGGCACGTTGAACATCATGATCGTGAAACTCAACGCGGAGAAGATGGCCAGGAGCGGCACGGTCCGGTTGTTCAGGACCTTCTTGACCTTCTGCGTCGCGATCGCCCAGACGGGGATCGTCGGGACGGCCAGAGCAAGCGAAACCGCCGGCGCCAGATAGCCATCCGGAATGTGCACTGGTCGCTCCTCCGTCCCGTCTGTCGAAACTTGTGGCTATTGCAACATGTTGCGCTACGATTCTAGTCTATGCGCGTCGGCAATGCGCCACAATCGGAGGAGCAACGAGGACCGCACCGTGCCACACGCCAACTCAGCAGATCCGGCGGCAGGTCACCCGACCAGTCCATGGGACGGGGTCGCCGCTCGGCTGCGGGCCGGCGGGCTACGGTGGACTCCCCAGAGGCGAACGCTGGTCGAGGTGCTGCGCGAGCATCAAGGCCACGTCACCGCAACCGAGCTGATCGCGCATTGCCGGGAGCGCGACCGGACAACCACTCCCTCGACCGTGTATCGAACGCTCGACGTCCTGGAGGACTTCGGTCTCGTCCGGCACGGCCATGGTGTGGACGGACGCGAGGAATACCACGTTCTCCCGGAGCAGATCCACGGCCATCTGCACTGCGTCGGCTGCGGCGCCACGTGGGAGATCAAGCCGGAAACGGGAGCCGTGATCGTGGACGCCCTGGCGGCCGATTTGGGTTTCGCCGTGGACCTCTCGCACGTAACGATCTCGGGCCGCTGCCAGCACTGCCGCGATTAGGTGCGAGCCGCTACCCCTTCCGCCCGTCCCGGACGAAGTGCGGTCCACGCCGCCCAGCCCGCCAGAGCCATGCCCGCCACGAAGACCGGCCACGGGTACCAGCCGGGCGTCGCGCCGTTCATCAGGGCCGGAGCGTCCAGGGTGAAGCTCAGGACGACGATCAGGCCTCCGGCGATAGCAGTCGCCAGCCTCCTTCGGTCCACCACAGGCGGTCTTCCCGAATGGCTCGCAAGAGCCGCAGCAAGACCGAAGCCGATGAGCGCGGCGCTCACTGCCACCGGCGCCCAAACGGGTCCGGCCCACGGCACCGGGATGAGGAAAAGCACGTCCCAGGTCCCTGGCGAGTGCGGCCAGCCGATGAAGAGCCACAGCCAGCCGTAGTAGGCGATGTCCCAGACGCCGAACGCGACCGAAGTCCAGGCCAGTCGATCGACCCAGCGGCGGCCGAATACGCAGCCGATCCAGACCAGCAGCACGAGGGTTACAAACTCGCGACCGACCTCGATTGCCACGAGGCTGCCCACGACGTCCGCCCTGCGCAGCGGAAATAGTTGGTCCGGATCGATCGAGAGGGCGTGCTGCAGATACACGACGCACGCCGACTCGAGGTAGGCCATGGCGATTGCGAATACGATCACTGTCAGCGCTTGGGTTCGGAACCGCATCGGCGCCTCCGACATTGCGGGCGGCCGCAGGGCGTGGCGCCCCCGGCCGGATTCGAACCGACGACGCCCGCCTTAGGACGGCGGCGCTCTATTCCACTGAGCTACGGGGGCTCCCGGCGATGTTACCGCGTCGCGACAGCCCCGGTTGGCGGCCGGCCAGGCGGTCTAGACCCTCGGTTCGAACGTGAAGCGGGCGCGGTCGCGGACCAGCCGTCCCACCGGATGCAGGGGCTCGTGAGAGAGGACGACCGTCCAGCCTTCGTCCGCGGCGCGGGCGAACAGCGATGCCTTGATGGCCACCGAGTCAAGGGGGAAATCGTCGAAGGCCGTGACCCACTTCGGATTGGCGCTCCAGGGCCGCATGCACAGATCCCCGAAGAAGCCCACCGTCCTGTCGCGGCCCCGAACGACCACCCCCTGGTGGCCGGCCGAGTGGCCGCCCGTCGGTACGACCGAGACTCCCGGCAGTATCTCCGCCTCTCCGTCGACGGTTCCGGCGAGACCGAGGTCGCGCACGAGCCTCAGCTCCGGCTGGTCGTAGCTGGCCACGAGACGCGGATTGTCGCCAAGGGCAATCTGCCATTCGGCGAGTTGGGCCACGAAGGTGGCCCGCGGGAAGGCACGCGAACCGTCGGCCCGCAGCACTCCGCCGGCGTGGTCGTAGTGGAGGTGGCTTACCGCCACGACGTCGACCGTGTCTGGAAAGAACCCAGCCGCTTCCAGGGCCGGCTGGATCCAGGGCCCCTGGTAGCTGCGCATCCGGCGGCCTTTCTCGTCGATTCGATCCCCTATCCCAGTCTCGACCAGAGCCCGCCCCGACGGCGTCTCCACCAGCAGGCAGTTGAGCGCCTGCAACAGGCGGTGATCCGCGTCGATCTCGTCGACCACGAGCTTCTTCCACATCATTCGCGGCACGACGCCGAGCAACGCGCCGGCGTCCGAGCGGAACGTGCCGGCCTGGATCAGCGCGACGCGCGTCCCGCCGCCTAGCTCGGCAGACCAGTGGACGCCGTCGCCAAGAGTGGTCACCGGGCGCTCTCCTTGCGAGCCTTCCCACCGCGGCGGCCCTGCTCGAAATCCTCGTGGAACGCGGAGGCCGTCGGTTCGGACTGGCCCTGGTATTTCGACCCGAGGCCCGCCGACCCGTACGGTCGATCCACCGGGCTGGACATCGCGAAGAAGCTGATCTGACCTATCTTCATCCCGAAGTAGAGGGCGATCGGGAGCTTGGCGACGTTCGACAATTCGAGCGTCAGCTTGCCCTTCCAGCCGGGGTCGACGTAGCCGGCGGTCGAATGGATGAGCAGGCCAAGGCGGCCGAGCGATGACTTTCCCTCCAGCCGAGCCACCAGATCGTTCGGCAATTCGACCCACTCGAGAGTCTGGCCGAGTACGAACTCACCGGGATGGAGCACGAATGCTTCGTCGTCTGTCACGTTCAGCAGCTCGGTCAGGTCCGGCTGGGGCGCTCGCACGTCGATGAAGGCGTAGCGGTTGTTGCGGAAGACGCGGAAGCTGCGGTCGAGATGAAGGTCGATCGAGGACGGCTGGAGGTCGGCTTCGTCGTATGGCTCGACCGTGACCCGACCGGCCGTCAGCGCGGCGGCAATGTCTCGATCGGACAGGACACTCACTTGACGGTGGCCCCGCTCTCGCGCTGCGCATAGAGATTGTCCACCTCTCGCTTGAGCGTCTCGAGGTCCTCGAAGCTCTGGTAGACGCTGGCGAATTTGATGTACGCGATCTGGTCCAGGCCTCGGAGCTTGTCCATCGCGAGCCGGCCGACCTCCGACGACTCAACCTCGGTTACCCCGCCGGCCCGCAACTGGGCCTCGATCTGATCGGCCGCCTGCTCGGCGGCGTCCTCAGGCAGAGGGCGACGTGTCAGGGCCTTGCGAAACCCGGAGACGAGCTTCTCACGGTCGAAATCCTGGCGCGAGCCATCCCGCTTGACGACCACCAGTCGCGGCGCCTCGATCCGCTCGTACGTGGTGAAACGCGCCCCGCAGGTCTCGCATTCGCGCCGGCGGCGGATGCTGGCTTCATCGAGATCGCGGGAATCGACGACCCGAGTCTCTCGTTCGCCGCACCTGGGACAACGCATGGGTCAAGACCTCCTCGGCCACGGGCGCCGCACGCCCCAGCGAGGATAGCACCGCCCATCGAAGGTCTCACCGGCCCGGTTCTAGCCCCGCTTCGCCCACCCCCCGACGTCGCCGGCGGCATGGCGAGTCAGCTGCTCACCCCGAGTCCGGATAGCCTCTCTGGCGTGGACCAGGTTCAGGTAGCCTCGCTTGATCGAGGTTTCGCCCTCCCCGACATGCTCAACCCCGGTGTCGAGCATCATCTGCCGGCCGTGCTCGACCAGAGCCACGGCGCGTTGTGCCCGCTCGATCTCGGCGACGAGACTCCTTCCGGCCTCGTGATCCGGGTTCCGGCGGGCGATCGCCTCGGCCTCTTCGGCGTATCGGTGCAGCGCGTCGGTCGAGGCTCGCAGGCTGGGGGCTCCGGACTCGGGGCCGGACTTCCTGCGGCGCATGTCGTCTACTACCGCGCACAACTCCGAGAGCGATGTGACGGCGCGTCTGGCGATGTCGGCCGCGGCCCTGTCCTGCTGCGCGGAGCGGCGCAACTCTCCGCCGACCACCATGACGCGCCAGATCAAGAGCGCGACGACCACGCCCATGACGAAGAAGACGATGAGCGGGACGAGCACTCCTACCATGGCCGCGTCTCAGCCCCGAGGGCCGGCGGACGGGACCGCTCGTCCATCGAAAATGACCAAGGCGCGCTTCCTCCGGTGTGGCGACTCTCTCACTCTAGCGAATGGCGGACCTCCCTGCGAGACCGGACCCCCCAGCCGGATCGTCCGGGGGCCGCCTACGGCGCTCCCCTGCGCGTCGGCGGCCGCGCTCCGGAACCGCGACCCGGGCCAGTGCCGACTCGGCCGGCGATCCGGGCCCCGCGGGGCGGTTTCTGGCCGCCTCCGGGATCACCCTGACGCCGCCACGTATCCTCCTCGCCGGCCACCGCAGACACCAGCCTGACTGATCGGATTGTGGCTGCAGGTTCCAGGTCCCTGACCATGTCGTAGATCGTCAGAGCCGCGACCGCGGCCGCTGTCAGGGCTTCCATCTCGACTCCCGAAGCACCGACCGCGGCGGTCTCGCTCCGGATCCGAACGGCACCTGTCGCCCGATCCGGAACGGCGTTGACCAGCAGCTCCGTAAGCCCAGCTGTGTGGACGAGGGGAATCAGGTCGCTCGCTCGCTTGCCGGCCATTACACCCGCCAGTTCGGCCACGCCGAGCACGTCGCCCTTTGGGTTCGTGCCGTCGACGATGGCGCTAAGAGTCTCTTGAGAGAGCGCCACCTCAGCCTCCGCCACGGCCCTGTGGACCGCCAGTGGTCGGTGCGTCAGGTCGGGCATGTGCGGCCGCGCCATTCTGTCGACGTGATCCGGCCTCCGGCGCTGCGAGCGCGACCCGTCATCGAACATGCGCGGTCCTCCTCAGCTGTCGGCCGGCCGACGGCCGGATGCGCGGCGTGCGCGATCGGATGTGCCCGCCGAGAGACGGCGCCCCCGTCACGCGACCGGACACCTCCCACCTAGCGGCCAAGGAATCTGCCCCGCTTCTTCTGCCCGGCCGCAAGCATCTCACGCTGGTGCTCCTCCGCCCTTTGCTGGATCAGTCGGGCAGCCGAGCGGCGTGTGACCAACGCGTGCTCGCTTCCCGTCGAGGCGATCAGGAGGGCGTCGAGGCCGGAACGCTCCAGCATCTCGAGCGCCGTCCACAGCCCCGTCTCGGCAATGACCCGGGGAACGCTGGCGATAGGAACCATCGCCTGCTCCGTCCGCGTGTTGGTCCACGACCTCTTCGGGATCCGGCGGATCTGGGCCGTTCCCAGCAGGCCGATCAGTTCGGCTCCCTTTTCGACGAGGGCGGCCGTGCCGAGACGCTCGCCGAGATACTCCGCGGCGAACACATCCAGCGTCAGCTGCGGTGGCACCCGCGCCGCCTCGGTATCGGCGGCATCGCCGGCCAGCAGCCCGGCCACGAGGCCCTGGAGGACGGTCCGCCGATCGAGCAAGCGGCTCGACCCGACGATCAGCCAGCCTGCGATTATCAGCCCCAAACCGCTGAACAGGTCCACGAAAGCCATCGTCAAGGCCCCGGCCACCATGAATGCCAGCCCGGCGTAGCGGCCTATTCGGACCGCCGCGGCGGTCGCGGCGGCTTCCTCGCCCGTCCGGCGCCACGCCATGGCGTGGACGATCCGCGCGCCGTCCATCGGGTAGCCCGGGATGAGGTTTATGAAACTCAGGAAGCCATTGAACACGCAGACCATCGCGACCACGAACTGGACTGCCTGAAGCTCTTGCGGGGCGCCGTTGATGCCTCCCGGACCTGCGGCGAGCAGTACGGCGACTCCGCCAAGCAAGGCTGTGGTCACGAGGCTCAGAGCAGGACCGGCGAAGGCCGTCCGGAATTCCTGGCCCGGCGTTCGCGGGTTCAACTGCGTCACGAACGTACCTCCGAGCAGCTGGACCACTACCACGGGCGCATCCATTCCGTTCCTGCGCGCCACCGCGACATGCGCGAGCTCGTGCGCCGTAACCGAGACGAAAACCAGC
This sequence comes from uncultured Chloroflexia bacterium, assembly GCA_963814125.1. Classification (GTDB taxonomy): domain Bacteria; phylum Chloroflexota; class Limnocylindria; order Limnocylindrales; family CSP1-4; genus Fen-1039. The sequence goes on along the minus strand of CAWFBR010000010.1, from coordinate 228,686 downwards.
CCGGCCGTGGCGATGGAAGCCGCCCACGCCAGGTACGCCGGCCAGTCGGAGCCACCGCCGGTGGTGAGATCCAGGCTGAAGAGCACGGCGATGACCGCCAGGATCGGGACCCAGCTCCAATGGGCGCGGATCTCGGTGCCGAAGATGCGGCCGAGCGGGATGTTCATCGTCCCGCCTCGGGAACGTCCGGAACGCCGGGAGTGCCGGCGAGAACTTCGGCCGGGGTGAGCCCCCGGGCGCCGGATCGGACGCCCAACGCGAGGATCAGAACCACGACGGCCAGCGCCACGCTCGTCTCGGACCAGAACTGGTCCGGAAATAGCTGCACGAGCTTCTCGGTCAGGGGATCGAATGAGTACGTGCCCGGTGGAAAGAAGACTTCGTGGAACAGTTCGAAAGCCTGGTCGAAGAAGAGCGCGAAAGCCACTCCAACTACCACGACGCCGACTGCAAGCGCGGAGGCTCCCGCCTGCGCCGCCTGCCAGAACCAGCGCCGTCCGCGGCATGCGAGACCGATCGTCGCCAGCAGCAGGGTCGCGATCATGGCCACGAGTCCCAGGCCGGTGAATACGGTGCGGACGTCCGTCATGTGCGTTCGTGCGCGCTGGTCGAGCACAGGCTGCCCGTCAACTTTCACATCGAAGGACGGCGGCCCGAACACGAGGTCCGAGAGGATGCTGCCGGTCACTTGCCCCACCTGCGACGGCGTGTATCCGGTCAGTCCCGAGACGTTGCTACGGTCCTGCTCGAAGCCGACCCAGATCGGGTTCAGGAACAGCAGCACAGCCGCCGCCACGATCACGAACGGCGTGGCCACGGCCGTAGCGACCGCAGCGACACGTTCCGGGGGTGAGAGTCTCACGCGACCATCGTAGCGGCCCCCGACGCTGATCGCCCGCGAACGCAACGTGGCCGGGGGATCAGGCCGGCGCGGACTCGAGCGCGGCCGCTTCTCGACGAACGATCTGCCAGACGAGGTCCAGGTCGGCGTCCTCCGTCCGCAGGTTGTTGATCGCCACCCGGATCGCGAACCGGCCGTTGAGTCTCGTGTGCGACAGAAAGGCCTCGCCGGATCGGTTGATCGACTCCATGAGACGGGTGTTCAGCCGGTCCAGCAGATCCGCAGCGGCGGGGTCGTCCCGACCGGCCGCAAGTGCCTCCGGGACGTACCGGAAGCAGACCGTCGAGAACGGCGTCGGAGCCAGGCGTTCGAACTCGGGGTCCGCGTCCACCCAACCGGCAAACCGTTCGGCCATCGCCAGATGGCCTTCTATTCGACGGCGCAACCCTTCGAGGCCGAAGTACCGCAGGTTCATCCACAGCTTGAGGGCTCTGAGGCGCCGCCCAAGCGTCGGCGTGTACTCGTTGTAGTCGCGGATCGGACCGTCCCGGTCGAGCGTTCGCAGATACTCCGGCACCAGGCTGAAAGCGTCCCGCAGGACCGGCATCCTACGGGTCAGCAGCAGCGAGGCGTCAACAGGAGTGAAGAACCATTTGTGGGGATTCGTGACGATCGAGTCGGCTTCTTCCCAACCGGCGAAGGGACCACGCCGGCCCGGAATCAAGGCCACCGCGCCGGCGTAGGCCGCGTCCACGTGCAGCCACAGACCTTCCCGGCGGGCGATGCGGGCCATGTCCACGATCGGGTCGCAGGAGGTCGTGGAGGTTGTGCCAATAGTTCCGACGAGCGCGATAGGCCGAACCCCGGCCTTTCTGTCCCGCGCAATCGCCTCCTCCAGGGCGTCTATGCGCATCTCGAAGCGCTCGTTTGTGGGGATCTTGGCGACGCCGGCCCGTCCCACCCCCAGGGTCATACACGCCTTCTCGATCGACGAATGGGCCTCCTCAGAGGCGTACACCCGGAGCTGTGGAACGTCCACCCTGCCCGGCAGCCCCTTCGCGGCCGCGTCGATGCCAGCCGCCTGGCGAGCCGCGGCGAGAGCGAGAAGCGACGAGGTCGAGGCGGTGTCGGTAAGGAGGCCGTCGAATTCGGCGGGCAGGTCGAGCCCCTGGCGAAGCCAATCGACGACGACCATCTCCAGTTCCGTGCCTGCGGGGCTGGTCCGCCACAGCATCGGATTCGAGTTGAGGACGGCCGTGAGCATCTCACCGATGATGCCTGGTCCCGAGGCTGAACTGCTGAAATAGGCCAGGAACCGGGGGTGCTGCCAGTGCGTGAGGTTGGGCTCGAAGAGACGTCGGTAGTCGTCGAGGATCGTCCCGATCGGCTCGGGCTGCTCGGGGGCTTGCGGCGGGAAGAGGGGGCGCAACGAGCCCGGTTCGATCTGCGGCATCACAGGCCGATCCCCCACCCCGCGTAGGTAATCGGCCATGACGTCGACCGCGGCGTGAGCCGCCGCGCGGAAATCCTCGACATCCATGTCGCCCATGCCCGAGCGCTGCTGAGCGTCTAGTTCAGCGACTTCGTCGAGCGGCTTCGTACCACCCGTGCGTCCGGCAACCATTGGTCACTCGTCCATGCTCACGCAGATGCCGCCGCGTACGCGACGCTTGGATCAGGCCCGAGTTTACCCCGGGTCGGCAGCTACGGCCGGAATGGAGCCCCAGCCGCGAGAAGCGCCGCGTGGGCGCGAACGACCTCACAGGGCACTGCGGGAAGGTGGTCGGGGCGGAGCGATTCGAACGCTCGACCTCCTGAACCCCATTCAGGTGCGCTACCAGGCTGCGCCACGCCCCGACGCCCGAAAGAATACCAGACGTCAGAACCGGCCCCTCCCGCGTCGTCGCCCACTCAGCGTTGAGGGTTGCGACGCCCCGTGCTCGACCTCTTGGAGCCGCTCGTTCCCCTGCGGGTCGTTCTCGGACCGGAGCCGGACGACGACCCAGGCCGCGGTGACGCCGCCGGTCGCGGCGCGTGGCTGCCGTCGCCGCCTCTCGTGGGCCCTTCCGACCGTCCGCTGGCGCGTTCACGGAAGATGAGACGAACGGGCGTGCCGTCGAACCCGAACTCTTCACGCAGCTGGTTCTCCAGGAAGCGCTTGTAGCTGAAGTGGACCTGGTCCGCGTGGCGGGCGAAGAAGACGAACGTCGGTGGCGCCACCGACACCTGCGTCGCGTAGAAGATCTTGGGCGGACCGAGCTTTCCGGCCGGTGGCGCCTGGCGGAGGGAGGCCGCGCGGATGAGGCGGTTCAACTCGGGCGTCGGAATGCGCTTCCGGCGCTCGCCCCAGACGTCGACCGCAAGCTCCAGCACGCGGCTGACGCGCTGGCCGGTCTTGGCGCTGATCGACACGACCGGTGCGAAATCCAGGAACGGAACTTCTCGACGCATCTCGGTCACGTACTCGTCGAAGGTGCGGTCTGTCTTCTCCGCCAGCAGGTCCCACTTGTTAAGCGCGATTACCAGGCCTCGACCCTCCTCGGTCACGAAGCCGGCAACGTGGGCGTCCTGGGCCGTGAGGCCTTGAAACGCGTCGACCACGAGGATGGCCACGTCCGCTCGATCCACGGCCTTGAGAGCCCGCAGCGCGGAGTAGCGCTCCGCATCGGCGCTGCTCGCCACCTTCCCGCGCCTCTTGATTCCGGCCGTGTCGATCAGGACGATCTCGCCCCGGCCCCAGGGCAGGTGGGTATCTATGGCGTCGCGCGTGGTCCCGGGAGTCTCGCTCACGATCGCGCGGTCTTCTCCGAGCAACGAGTTGAGCAGGCTCGATTTGCCGACGTTGGGCCTTCCGACGAGGGCTATCGAGACCGATTGCTCGTCCTCATCCGCCTCCTCTTCGAGCCCGGCGGGCAGTTCGGCTCCGTCTTCGTCCGCCAGCTCGTCCGCGGCCGCCTGGCGGCGCTTTCGCGCCAGCTCTTTCTCGCTCTCGGGCGGGAGGGCCCAGACAATAGCGTCCAGCAGATCCGCCACTCCGCGGCCGTGGGCGGCACTGATCGTGTGCGTCTCCTCCCAGCCGAGCGAGTAGAACTCGGCCGCTTCCAGTTCGCGCTTCTCGTTGTCGGCCTTGTTCGCGGCTACCAGGACCGGCGCTTTGGCCGTTCGAAGTGTGTCGGCGGCCTCCTGATCCCCAGGCGTCATACCGGCGATCGAGTCAACGACGAACACGATCACGTCGGCTTCGCGAATCGCGAGCCGCGCCTGCTCCTGGACCTTCTCCTCGATCGGGTCTCCGGGGCGGATCTCCAGACCCCCGGTGTCAACAGCGATGAAGCGCCGGCCGTTCCAATCCGCGTCGCCGTAGATCCGGTCGCGCGTCGTCCTGGCGCGGTCCTCGACGATGGCGGTACGGTGGCCGACGATGCGGTTGAACAGGGTGCTCTTGCCGACGTTGGGGCGGCCGACGATAGCGACGATGGGCAGTGAGGTCACCGCGGGATTATGGCCGATCCGGCCGAATGCCCGGAGAGTGGCTCTATGCGGCGCCTGCGACGAGGGGCAGCGACGTGGTCCGGCCCGCCGGCGTGGCGGCGGCGGCGAGGGCAGCCGCGGCCAGTTCCGCGGCTCGAGCCGCAGCTTCCGGCGTCCCGGCGACGCGCAGGATGCGCTCGGCGACGCACTGCAGATCCTCGATCGGGGTGGAGGTGCCACCCGTGACCCCCACCACGCGCGCTCCCTCGAAGACAGACGCGTCGGCCAGGTCATCCTCGGATTCGATCTGGACGGCCCGCGTGCCGACTATCTCGCACAGGCGAGTCAGTTCCTTGGTGTTCGCGCTCGATCGACCGCCCACCACGACCATGAGATCGACTTCGGAGGCGGCTTCCACAGTGTCCTGCTGGCGCCGGATGGTGACCGGGCAGACCGTGTTGACGATCTTTAGCTCGTGGCACCGGCCCACCATGAAGGCAGCCAGCTTCTCAAACTTCCAGGGCGGCTGCGTACTCTGGCTGAGCAGCGCCATCTTCTTGCGGCGTGGGATTTGCTCCCAGTCCGCTTCTTCGTCCACGACGATCGCATCGGGCGCGAACCCGAGCAGGCCCACGACCTCTGGGTGGCGGGGCGTGCCCAGGAGAACGATCGAGTAGCCCTCCTCGACCAGACGGGTGATCTCGCGCTGTTCCTGGATCACCCACGTGCAGGTACCGTCGATGACGTCCAGGCCACGCGCGTCGGCGCGGGCCAGCACCTCGGGCCGGACGCCGTGGGCGCGGATTACCACCGCGGAACCGGCGTGGACGTCGTCCAGCGTGTCGACGGTCTCTATACCCTGGGCCGCCAGCGCGGTGATGACGCCCTCGTTGTGGACGACCTGGCCGAGCGTATGAGTGTGCTTGCCGGCGGCGGCAGACTCTTTCGCCTTGTCGATTGCCTCGCGCACGCCGTAGCAGAACCCAGTGCGCCTCGCGATTCGGACCTCTTGAACGTTACCCATTTCGCTTCAGTATCCCACGGAGCGTCACCGAGGCCGATTCGCGTCGATCTTTCGCATCGTCCCCCGCGACCGCCACTCCTACCCGTCCCGACCAGCAGCGTCCACGTCCTCGCCATAGACCCCGCGCTGCTTCGGAGGCAGCAGCTCGGCGATGCGGCCCATCAGTTCCGCGGTGGCCCGACGCAGCGATTCACGGCGATCGGCGCCCCTCGGCATATGGAGCACGAATGGCTGCCCCACTCTGATGGTCATTCGCCGGCCTGGACGGGGAAACAGCTTTCCCTTCGGCCAGAAACGTTGCGAGCCGATGATCGCAATCGGGAGAATCGGCGCCCCACTACGGACGGCCAGCACGGTGGCGCCCTCCTTGGCGTCGCGAAGAGCCCCATCCGGGGAGCGCGTTCCCTCCGGGAAGATGGTCAGAACGCCACCTTCGTCGAGAACGTTCCTGGCCAGTTTGAACGCCTCCAGATCGCCGGCGCCGCGCCGGATGCCGAAGACTCCGTTCTGGCGCATCCCCCAGCCGAGAACGGGCCAGTGCATCGCCTCTTCCTTGCCGGGCCAGCGCATGCGTCGCCCGAACCGGGGCACGATGTATGCGATCAGGAGCACGCCGTCGGCGTTGGAAGCGTGGTTGCAGATGGCCAGCACCGGCCCGTCTTCCGGGATGTTCTCCAGACCCTCCAGCCGGACTCGGGTCAGGCAGGCGGCGGCGATTCGCAGAACGGCTCCACTGAACCGCGGCCAGAAAGGAAGCTGCCTACCGGCCATCCAAGTCTCCTACGACGGCCTGCCGGCTGTCTCCGGCGAGCCGTTTCTGTGTCTCCCGAATGGCCCGCACGACCGCCGTCACGGTCTGGGCGAACGTCATGCCGTCGGTCTTCAGGACGAAAGCGTCCGGCGCCGCCTTCAGCGGTGCGATAACCCGGCTCGAGTCGATCGCGTCGCGACGGCGCAGCTCTTCGAGGATCTGCTCGGCAGCAGAGACCGCGGCGGCCCCTCGCTGAGCGACCCTGCGCCTGGCCCGCTCCTCAGCCGACGCATCGAGGAAGATCTTCAGATCCGCGTCCGGCAGGATGACCGTCCCGATGTCGCGCCCGGCCATGATGATCCCGCCGTCGGCCGCGATCGCGCGCTGCCTGCCAACAAGAGCCGCTCGCAGCTCCGGCACGATCGAATACGCCGAGACGGATCGGTCCACGGCCGCGCCACACACTTCATCCGTGACGTCACGACCGTCCGCCTCCACGCGCCGAAGACTGCCGTACTCGTCCGCCAGGAGATGGACCTCGGTCGCGAGCGGGGCGACGGCCCGATTGTCGGTGGCCGCAACCCCGCGCTCGAGAGCCAGCCAGGTCACCGCCCGGTAGAGCAGGCCCGTGTCGCAGAAGCGGTACCGCAGCCGCCGGGCGGCTTCCGCTCCGACGGTGCTCTTGCCGCTCGAGCTGGGTCCGTCGATAGCGATAACGGGGAGTCGCGCGCGGGGCGCGAGTGTGGCCTCGGGATCGCTTCTCACGCCAGCAGGATACCGTGGCGAGTTGTTCGAAGCGTCCCTACCGCTGGCCGCGGTGGTGATGGGCCGCAAGCGCGTCCCACCCACCGGCATCTTCTGGAAATCCGTGCTTGCCGTGACCGGCCAGCCGGCAGACCTCGAGCGATAGCCGGCCTGACGGCAAAGCGGAGCCGCTGGCGCAGCCCGACGCAGCCGTCTCGTCCCGGGAGTAGCCGTCACGACGCGCCGGGTGACCTCTCACCGGTCGAGGACGTTGGCGTCGAACGAGCCGGTCCATTGCTCGCCTCAGCCCGCGCCCGAGATGCCAGCTGGGTCACTTCCTGGTGGCTCAGCTGCCGGGTCTCGCCTGAGTGAAGGTCCGTCAGCTTGAGCGTGCCAACCCGGACCCTCACGAGCCGACGCACCGGAGCGCCAGCCGACTCGAACATGCGCCTGATCTGGCGCTTCCAGCCCTGAGCCAGAACCACGCGATACCAGCGCAGCTCGGCATGGGGCGGCTCCAGCAGGTCGAGTAGATTCCGAACCTGAGCGGGCGTGGCGTCCTCCAGCCGATCCAGGCGCGCAAGGCCCTCCTCCAGCTCGATACCGGTCCTGAGAGCCGTCCGCTGGACCTTGGTCACCGAGCGATCGAGGCCAACCATGTACTCGCGCTCGACGCCGTGGCGAGGGTGCAGCAGCAAGTCCGCCCACTTGCCGTCGTCGGTGAATAGCAGCAAGCCCTCCGATTCCTCGTCCAGCCGCCCCACCGGGTAGAGCCGTGTGCGGCGCGCCTCGGGGGGCAGTAGCTCCATCACCGTCCGCTCGGCATGACGGTCCTTGACGGTCGAGACGACGCCGGCGGGCTTGTTCAATGCCCAGTAGGAACGTGAGCCCCCGATCGCAGGCAACGGCTCGCCGTCCACCACAACGTGCTGCATCTCCGGATCGACCTTCTCGCCGATGATCGCCGGCCGGCCGTCGACTCTCACCCGTCCGGCCCTGATGAGGTCCTCGCTGCTGCGGCGCGACCCGATGCCCGCGTCGGCCATGACCTTGTGCAACCGCGCCCGTGCCATTTAGCCGGCCCCCGACCCTTCGCCGGCCTGAGTCCCGTCGAACAGGCGAGCGGCGACATCTGTCTCGAGGGGCGGCAGCTGGTCGAGGCTCGTCAGGCCGAACCGTTCGAGAAAGTCGAAACCGGTCCCGTACAGGATCGGCCGACCCGGCGTCTCCGAACGACCCAGCTCGGTGACCAGGCGGCGATGCAAGAGCGTCCGGAGCGTGTAGTCAGAATCCACTCCCCGGATCCGCTCGACGGTGGCCCGGGTGCAGGGTTGTCGATACGCCACGATGGCCAGCGTCTCCAGCGACGGAGTGGACAAGCGCGGAGCGTCGGCGCCGACATAGCGGGCGATCAGCCGGCCCGCCTCAGGAGCCGTCGCGAGCTCCAGACGTTCCCCCGACTCCACCAGCCGAATCCCCCGCTCGCTCAGGCTTACCTGCAGATCGCCCACGCGAGCGTCGACCGTCTCGCGGCTTACACCCGCCAGCTGGCTTATCTCCGACCTCGTCAAAGGCCGCTCCGCAACGAACAGGAGCGCTTCGAGCTGACCCTCGGTCAACTCGCCCGGCAGCGCGTCTGGGGCCGTGTCCTCGAGACCCGGCGAACGGCCGGCCGGGGTGAATTCCTCCGCTTCAGGGGTCGGTGTCGGCTCATTGTCTCGATGGGTCACGCGAACGACTCCAGGCTCTCGTCCATCTCGGTTTCGATCACTTCGGCTTCGGGCAGCCGCCTGACGATGATCGGCCCCCAAGGCTCGGCCTGCTCGAGGCTGACTTCGCGACGTTTGGAGAGCTCCAGCATCGCCAGAAACGTGACCGCCACGACGACCCGGTCATGCACGCCGCCGAGTAACTCCTGGAGCACGATCGTGTCCGAGCCACGCAGGGCGGCACGGATGATCTCCGTTCTCTGGGCCAGGGTAATCGTACGAGCGACGATCTCCGCAGGAAGCGGCGTTTCGGGCACAACGCTCGCCAGACGGCCCAGGACTGCCGTCAGAGCGGACACGGGCAGCGGCGGACGCTCCGGCGGCCGGGCGCCGGCCCGGCCCGCGCCGGCCGCGACATCGGCATCGCGGCGGAAGAGGCGAGTCGCGCCGTCCCGCTCACCCAGGGCGAGCCCCGCGTCGCGGTATCGCCTGTACTCGAGGAGTCGAGCCCGCAGCTCCGCCTCGGGATCGGGCGTGTCGTCCAGAGGTATTGCCGACGCCGCCGGCGGTCGCGGCAGGATTGCCCGGCTCTTGATCAGGATGAGCTGGGCGGCCACAGCCACGAAACCCGACACGTTGCCGAGCCGGTCCCCCTCCAGAGTCGCCAGGGCATCGAGATAGGCCTCGGCCAGGCCGCCGAGCGGAACGGTCAGGACGTCCAGCTGGCGAGCCTCGATCAGGGCCAGCAGCAGCGCGAGCGGCCCGTCGAAGTCCTCCAGTCGAACGTGAGTGGCGTCGTCGGTCCGGCCGCCCGCCAGGACAACGTGCGCGGCGGCCGACTTGGATAGTGCGCCAGCCGGTTCGTTGCGGTTCCAACGCAGTGGTCGGGGTGCGGCATTGCCCGTCATCTAGTTGGCCTCGTCCGCTTCGAGCAGAAGGCGTCCGTCATCATCGGCCGGAGCTTCCTGGTCTCGGATCAGTTCGACCGTCCTGAGGCTGCACCCGGCCCCTGCGGCCAGTTCCGCGGAACGCGCCGCGTGGTCACGCAACGCGGCAAACCCCATTCGGAAAGTCGGCATGTGAGCGCTCGCCCGCCAGATCCAGGGGCCGTAGCGCTGTCCCAACGACCAGACCACGCGATGAACGAGTCGAACTCGCGTCCCTTTCCCGCAGTCGTGAAGGAGTCCGGCGATCAGCAGGTCGGAATCCTCCACGCCGTGCCCGCGCAGATAGGCCGCCACGTCGAGACCGTGACGCCGATCGGTGACGAGCATGCGATCGAACAACTCCAGTTCCGCTGGCTGCAGCCAACCTGCCAGCTCGTCCCGCTCCGCGGGGGCGACCCTGGCGCGCAGGTACGCCCGGGTCCGCCCTATCTTCGATGCCCACCATCCGCGCACAGCTCGAGCTAGATGATCTGGATGGGAAGGCCGGTTAGGAAGCTGACGATCGGCTTGGCGATAGGCCCCATGATCGGACCAGCCATGAGGATGATTACGACCAGCACGAGCAGGCCGTACTGATTCAGGGTCGCCTGGAGGTCCCGCGACGTACGCGGGTCCAAGAAGTCGAACAACACATGCGCGCCGTCCAGGGGCGGTACTGGAATGAGGTTGAAGATCATAAGGAATACGTTCAACCAGACACCTGAGTAGCAGACCAGTTGCACCATCTCGATAACCGACGTGTTGTCCGGAGCCACTCCTTGAGCCCACAGGATCCGAAACGGGACGGCGAATAGGGCCGCCAGTAGGAGGTTGGACAGCGGACCGGCCGCGGCCACGATGGAATCGGCGTGGTGGCCGCGGAGGTTGAATGGGTTGACCGGCGTGGGTTTCGCCCAGCCGAACCCGCGTCCGCTGAAGAAGACGCTAATGGCCAGCAACGACCCGCCCACGGGATCGAAGTGCACGAACGGGTTCAGCGTGATCCGACCGTTACGCTTCGCCGTTTCGTCGCCCAGTCGCCACGCAGCGACGGCGTGAGCGCATTCGTGAACCGGCCCCGCGACCAGTACGAAGAGCACGATCCAGACGACGGCCGAAGCGATCTGATACGACGTCAAAGGCGGACCTCAATTCCACAACGAACTGAGCGGCGGGGGCGCCGCCGAACCGGGCGCCCCTCAGCTTCTCCAGAGCTAGATGCGGCCGAGCAACTCGGTCTTCTTGGCCTCGTACTCCGCCGCGGTGATCGCGCCCTTGTCACGAAGACTGGCCAGCTGCGCCAGAGTAGCCGTGACGTCGTTCGAGCCCGTCGTCGGACCGGGGGCGGGAGGCGCCGCAACTCCGGCAGACCGCGGCATTCGGGTCCCATCGTCGAGGAAGTTCTTGGCGTTCAGCATGGCCTTCTTGAAGTCGACCGGGCGGGAGAGCATCTGGTAGCAGTCGATGGCCTCCTCACTGGCCGTCATGATCTCCAGGTCTCCGTAGTGGAAGATGCGGGCCAGAAGGCCCTGAGTCAGGACCGCGTCATTGATCTTCTCGAGCGAGCTGTCGGCACTCTTCTTGTCCAGCAAGCCGTCGACCTTGAGGACGCGTCGAGTCGTGACCAGGTACTCCTGGGCCCTCCACGTGAGGTAGATGATCCCAATCCAGACGAGGGCAACCAGGCCGATCGCGGCCCCGACTATGACGATCCACTGGCTCCAGTGCAGAACCCAATGCTCGAGCACCATAAGCACGATGCCGACAAGAAGGATCAGCAGGGGATTCCGGGCGTCCGACAGCGGCGCCAGCCAGTGCTGCCTCGCCCTGTAGACGATCTGCTCGTCTTTCGCCAGCAATGATTCTCCGTAGCTCATCCTCTTCTCCTTCGTGACCCGCCCACCTGCGGGCTGCTCCACGCCGTCACGCTCGTGGATGGGCACGAGCATATACGTCCTTGATCCGTTCGCCAGTCAGATGTGTGTACAGCTGTGTGGTGCTGATGCTCGCATGTCCGAGCAACTCCTGAACGATGCGCAGGTCCGCCCCGCCCTCGAGCAGGTGGGTCGCGAACGAGTGCCTGAGAGTGTGAGGGCTGATTCCGTCCCTTAGGCCCGCGCTCCTGGCCGCCGCAACAAGTATCTCCCAACCGCGCCTTCGATCCAGGCGCTCGCCACGGACCGATAGAAAGAGCGGCCCTCCATGGCGCCGTTCGCCGCGAAATCCGGCCAGCCAGCCGGGCCGGACTTCCGAAACGTATCGTCGCAGCCAGGCCACGGCCACCTCGCCGACCGGCACCTGGCGTTCGCGATCGCCCTTGCCCACGACACGGACCAAACCGGCGTCCAGCGAGATGTGCTCGAGATCGAGTCCCACCGCCTCGGATATTCGCAGGCCCGAGGCGTAAAGAAGCTCGAGGAGGGCTCTGTCACGGATCCCCACGGGAGTGTCGTCGCCCTTCACGTTAAGTAGCGCGTCCACCTCATCGACGCTCAACACCTCGGGCAGCAGCCTCGGCTGGCGCGGCAGATCGAAGCGAGCCGCCAGGTCGGTCTCGATGAGGCCCTCCGCGTAACAGAAGCGGTAGAAGCCCCGCAACGAGGCGGCCCGGCGCCGCAGAGTCGTGGGGCGGAGGATGTGGCGGCGGTTCCGGCCGGGCGATCCCAGCATGCTCAGGTATCGAATAGGCACCTCGGCCGTGGTATCCCACGAGCCCGCCGCGCCGCGACTCGCGGCGAAGTCCAGCAGATCCGAGCGGTACGCCGTAAGCGTCGCCGGAGAAAGCCCGCGCTCGACACGCAGCTGCAGCAGAAAGTCGTCGATCGCGGCGCTCAGCCGGTCCGTTGAGCCAGACGCCGCGCCGGCCACCTCATCCGGCCTCGTTGCTTCGACGCCAGGCGCCGGCGCGCTCGAGGAGCTCCTCCGCGCTCGCCTTCGCGGCGGCTCCGCCCTCCGCGCCGGCCAGCATCTGGGCAAGCTCCGCGACCCGTTCGGGCCCGTCGACTCGGCGGACCTCCGTCACCGTCCGTCCGTCGCGCTGGCGCTTCTCGATGCGAAACTGGGCGTCGGCGTAGGCGGCGATCTGGCCCAGGTGCGTGACGCAAAGGACCTGATGCGTCCGCGCCAGTTCCCACAGACTCCGACCCACCGGCTCCGCGCTGCGGCCGCCGATGCCGCTGTCGATCTCGTCGAAGACCAGCGTCGGCGTTCGGTCGGCCTCGGCCAGGATCTGCTTGATGGCCAGCGCCACCCGAGAGAGCTCCCCGCCGGACGCGATTCGGGCCAACGGCCGGGCCGGCTCGCCGGGGTTGGGGGCGATAAGGAATGCCGCCGAATCCATTCCGCTGGCGTCGAATGCGACGCGCTCGCCGTCGGTCTCGACCGCCGGTTCGGCAGGTCCGGCCCGCCGGCGCATGACCTCGACCGTGAAGGTGGTCTTGCGGAAGCCAAGGCCCCCCAGGGCCGCTTCCACGGCCGTTGCCAACCTGGCTGCGGCCGCCTTTCGGCCCTTCGTCAGGCGCCGTCCGGCAGTGGCCACCTCCACCAGTAATCGCGCCGCCTCCGCCTCGCGCGACTCGCGCGAGGCTTCCAGATCGCGCAACCTCACCGCTTCCTGGGCCGCCCTGTCCCCGTAGGCGATCACGGCCCTCTCGTCTTCGCCGTACTTCCGCTCGAGTGCGTAGATCAATGAGAGCCGCTCTTCCATGCGAGCAAGGGCTGCCGGGTCGTGCTCCAGCGTCTCCGCAAGGTCACTCGCCTGGGCGGCCGCGTCGTCAAGCTCCGCCGCCAGGCCCAGCAACCGCTCTGCCACAGGGCCGTAGCGGTCGTCCAACCGCGCCAGTTCTCGAGCCCGCTGGGCGGCCGAGGCCGTGACCTCTCTCGCGCCGGTCCCTTCCCCCGTCAGCGCCTCATGGATCTCAACGCTGCCTCGGGCGATGGTCTCACCGTGTTGGGCCGCGGCCAGCCGGGCCCCGATCTCCGCGGCCTCGCCATCGCGCAGTTTCGCGCCGGTTATCTCCGCTGCCTGGTGCTCCTGCAGCTCGAGACGCCGCGTGAGCTCGCGCGGGTCCAGTGCCAGCTCCGCGAGGGCCGCCTGGTTCCGGCGCCACGCCTCCACGGCCGCCGCCATGGCCGCACGTTCCGACTCGAGCCGGCCGAACGAATCGAGCAGCTCCCGCTGCCAGCGCTCGTCCAGCAGCCTCTGCTGGTCGTGTTGCCCGTGGATCTCGACGAGGCGCCCGGCCACTTCGGAGAGTCGGGCCGCCGTGACCGCCTCGTCATCGATTCGAGCCGTGGACCTGCCGGCGACGGAGACCTCTCGAACGCAGATCAGCGGCTCGGGCAGGCGGTCGAACAGCGCCTCCACTCGCGCCACATCAGAGCCGTGGCGAACCAGGGACGAGTCCGCCCGGGCTCCCACCGCCAGGCCGAGGGCGTCAATGAGCAGGCTCTTCCCCGCGCCGGTCTCTCCCGTGAGGACGTTGAGACCCGGCTCGAACGCGATCGTCACCCGGTCGATCAGGGCAAGATCATGGACTCCGAGGTCGGTGAGGCGGCCCGCGATCGCCGGCAGCACCTCCGAGTTCGAATCGTCGGGATCTTGTGAGGAGAGGGGCCCCACAGCGGCCCCCACTCCCAGCGTGGCGAAGTCCGTGTCGGCACCGCCTGTCATGACGGGAGCAGCTCCGACTTCTGCCGGAGCAGATCCCAGAACGGGAGGGCTCCGTGGGGCTCGATGAACCGGATGGGGCGCCCCAGCTCGCGGACGGACACCACGTCTCCGATGGCCAGCTTGCGGTCCTCGCGGCCGTCCACGCTGATCAACACGTCGTAAGCGTCGACCACCCTGCATTGAACGGTGTGGCGCGGGCTCACCACGACGGACCGTATCGCGGTCAGGTATCCGGCGATCGGCGTGACGATCAGGTTCCGGCTCGTGGGATCGACGATGGGCCCACCGGCGGAGAAGGAGTAACCGGTCGATCCTGTCGGGCTTGACACCACCAGCCCATCGGCGACGAACGTGGCCAGATGAGATGGGCCGATCTCCACTTCGATCCGGCAGACTCGGGCCAGAGATCCGCGCGCCACCGCGATCTCATTGAGGGCGAAGAATATCTCTCCGGCCTCGCTCCGCCCGCCGGGGTGAATCGTGGCCTCCAGGGCCATACGATTCTCCAGGCTGAACTCTCCCGCGGCGAGCTGGCCCAGCACCGCCTCCAGGCCCTCGGTTTCCACTTTCGACAGAAACCCCACCTTGCCCAGGTTGACGCCCAGAAGTGGAACGTCGATCTCCGCTACGGCCCGTGCCGCTCGGAGAAAGGTGCCGTCACCGCCCAGGACGACCAGCGCGTCGGTCCGGGAAAGCTGCTCCAGCAGCGCCTTGAGCTCGCCGGCCGGGGCTGACCAATGGGCCACGCCATTGACCTCGCACCATCTCTCCGCGCGCTCGCGCAGTTCCAGCGCGGCTTCCTTGGTTGGGTTGTAGGCGAACCCCAGACGACCGATCTTCATACCCCGGCCAGCTCTCCGAATCTGTGCACCCACTCGTCCGGTAGCTCTGCCGGCTCGCCGTCCGGGCCGCCATAGCCCGCGGGCACCTCAAACTCCAGGAAGAACTCCCGATTGCCGGCCGGGCCGGTGAGGGGCGAGGCTATCGCGTTCCGCAGCTTCAGCCCGATCCCCACGGCGTAGCGGGCGACAGTCTCCAGCGTCTGACGGTGGATCGCCGGGTCCCGAACGACACCATCGCGGACCTGCTTGCGCCCGGCCTCGAACTGCGGCTTCACCAGCGCCACGATCCTGCCGCCGAGAGGCCCGAAGCACGTGGCCACTGGTCGCAGGATTCGGTCCAGCGATATGAACGACACGTCGACAACCGCCAGGTCCACGGTGGTCGGAAGCACGCCCGGACCAAGGCCTCTGGCGTTGGTTCGCTCCATCGAGACGACGCGCGCGTCGTGCCTCAGGGCCTCGGCGAGCTGGCCCCGACCGACATCCACCGAGTAGACACGACTCGCATCCCGCTGCAGCAGCAGATCGGTGAACCCGCCCGTGGACGACCCCACGTCGAGACAGACCAGGCCGACCGGCTCGACTCCGAAGAAGTCCAGAGCGGCCCGGAGCTTCAACCCACCCCGCGAGACGAACGGCGGCGGCGACTCAACCTCGAGGGCAATGGTCGTCTCGACCAGGTCGCCGGGCTTCCGGTCGGTCCGCGCACCGGCGCCCTCGCCGACTCGCACGTGACCGCCCATAACGAGCGCCTGGGCACGAGTCCGAGTTTCGGCCAAACCTCGCTCCACCAGGAGCTGGTCCAGGCGCTGGCGATTGGGGCGACGTGCGGAAGCGCTCATGGCATCAATCGTGGCACACCCGACTCATCGCGTGCTGCGCTGGCATGCGCGGCGAGACGCGAGACTAGGAGGTCCGGGCGTCGTTTCGCGCCCGGTTTGCGGTCGGAGCTAACGCGACGGAGTCCGGAGTGGCGCCGAGTCTGTCCAGGGTTTCGCGGATCTGCCCGGCGATGCCGGCGCCATCAAGCCTGAGGAGCCGGCGCAGCTGATCGACCGATCCGTGTTCGATGAAACGATCCGCGGGTATGCCGATTATGCGGACTGCGACGTCCCGATAAGCCGGATCGACCACCCTTGCTTCCTCGAGCAGCTCCAACACTCCGGTCCCGAAACCGCCGGTCACGACGCTCTCTTCGAGTGTCACGAGCAGGGTCTTCCCTCGGGCCTGATCCAGGATGAGTTGCCGATCGAGTGGCTTGGCGAAGCGCGCATTGATCAAGCCGACGGACCAGCCCTCCGCTTCGAGCATGTCCGCCGCCCGCCCGCCTCTCTCGACGATCGGCCCGAAGCCGACGATGAGGACGTCCCGGCCCTCCCGCAACAGCTCACCGACGCCGACGGGCACGATTTCGGGCTCTCGGACGGGCACGCCGAAACCGGGGTCGCGCGGGTAGTGGAGGGCGAATGGGTGATCCTGAGAGAACGCGGTTCGCACAAGGGAGCGCAGCTCCTGCTCGTCCTTGGGGCTGGCTATGACCATCCTGGGCAGCTGACGCTGAGTCGAAAGTGTGAACATGCCTTGATGGCTGGTCCCGTCCTCCCCCACGAGACCAGATCGGTCGATGGCGATGACCACCGGCAGGTCGTTCTGACAGACGTCGTGGACCTCCTGGTCGAAGGCGCGCTGCAGGAACGTCGAGTACAGCGCCACGACCGGCCTCTCCCCAGCCAGGGCCATTCCCGCCGAGAGCGCCACCGCATGTTGCTCGGCAATCCCGACGTCGATGAAGCGGTCCGGAAACTTCTCCTGGAACAAATGGAGGCCGGTCCCGGTCGGCATACCTGCCGTGACCGCAACGATGCGCCGATCAACGGCTGCCAGCTCGATCAGCTCGCGGGCGAAGTGGTACGTGTAGTTGGGTGGCCGGTGAACAGCCGCCTTCCTGGCAGCATCCGACGGCGTACCCATGTCCGCGCCGCCGGCGGAGGTGTTGCCGTTGCCGTTGCCGGAAGGCTCGACCGGGGCCTCGTCGAATTGGCCGGGAACCGGCATCGCGCTCTCTTTTCGAGCCAGCGCGGGCCCTGTCAACGTTGGCTGTGAGCTTGCGCCGTAAGCCGCGACCGTGCCGGGTTGCTCCGGCAGATCGACCATCGGCGGAAGAGCGGCCCCATGGAAGCCTATCTGGTCACGCTCCGCAGGCCGGTAACCTCGCCCCTTTCTGGTCCGGACGTGTACCAGAACCGGGCCGGGCACGTCGAGAGCGGCCCGGAAGATGTGCTCGAGACCCCGCACGTTATGGCCCGGGATGACGCCCAGGTAGGTGATTCCCAGGTCCTCGAAGAGTTGACCTGGCTGGGCGAAGTTGACCACCATCCGGCGAATGCGCCGAGACAGGGTCAGGGCCGGCCGGCCGACCACCGGCAGCGACTCGACGATTCGGTCGTAGGCGGTCTTGCTCTGCTTCCAGGCCGAGGAGAGCTTCAGGGTCGAGAAGTACTGGCTGAACGCCCCGACCGTGGGACTGATCGACATCGCGTTGTCGTTGAGCACGATCAGGAGCTGCGTCTGGCGGTGCCCGATGTCGTTCAGCGCCTCGAGCGAGAGGCCGCTGATGAGCGCCGCGTCGCCCACCACCACGGCAATCCGCTCCATGGAGTGGCGCATGTCCCGGGACGTCGCGAGACCCTGGGCGATGGATAACCCGGTGCCCGCGTGGCCGCCGTCGAAGACATCGTGCTCGGACTCGTCACGCCTGGGGAAGCCGCCGAGGCCGCCGAGCTGCCGCAGGGTTGGGAAACTGGCATAGCGGCCCGTCAGAAGCTTGTGGGCATAGGCCTGATGGCCCGTGTCCCAGACGATTCTGTCGCGCGGCGACTCGAGAACCCGGTGCAGCGCGATAGTCAGCTCGACGACGCCGAGGGAAGATCCGAGGTGACCGCCCGTCTTGGCGACCGTCGCGATGATGTACTCGCGAATCTCGGCCGCCAATCCGTCCAGTTGGGCGTCGGTGAGACCACGCAGGTCGCTCGGGCCCTGCAGCGTGGGCAGGATGGCCAAATTCTTATGCTCCCGGGCGGACCCGATCCGCGCCTGCTGCCTGAGGTGTATCTGGATGGAAGCGCTTGGCGCCTCATCTGTCTGGCGGCAGTCTACCGCTCCCGCCCCGGCCGCTCTCAGAACGCCTGACGGCGGCGAGAGGCGGGCCGTGACGGACTATTCCTGGTCCGGCACCTCTCCCGCACGTGCTTCCGCGACCTCGAGGGCGCCCGACGACCTCTCCAACAGCCGCTGGACACGGAGGTCCGCCTCGCCAAGCAAGCTGGCGCACCTCTCGTGGAGGCCCACGCCCAGCTCGTAGAGGGCCAGCGAACGCTCCAGCGGCAAGCCGCCCTGCTCGAGCTCGGAGACAGTTCGCTGCAGCGCCGTCAGGGCATCGTCAAACGAAAGCGAAGAGATCTCGACGGCCGGATCGAGAACCTGTTCGTCACTCACCGTGGATCTCCTCCTGGCCTGCCTGGCCGAGATGCGTTGCTGGGGACCGAGATGGAGGGGTCTTTCCGGACAGCCGATCGACCGGACCGACGGGGTCAATCGTCTCAGAAACCTCGCCGGTCGGGTCGCCGAGCGCGGCCCGTTCCTCGATCGCCCCGTCAAACCGCCTGCCCAGGTATATGCCCGCACGGATAGATAGCGCGAACAGGAACAAGGCGATGAGAAGCAGACCTGCAGCCGCGGCGGCCATCTCGATCATGGCCGGTCACCGGCCGCGGCCCCGCCCTCGACGCGCGCGGCAACGTTGCCCCGGGCGACCTTGATTGAAAGCTTGCTGCCGACCGGCGCCTCGTTCGGATCCCTCACGACCAGGCCGTCAGGATCACGACGCACGATTGCGTAGCCGCGATCCAGAGTTGCCTGCGGACCCAGTGCCTGCAGAGAAGCGGCGTTGCGCTCGGCCGCAGCCCGCGCCGCGGCTAAACGCGTCTCGACGACCGGCGCAAGTCGCCCCAGGGCCGCAGCTTCCATCGCCCGCCGCCGGGCCATCTCGTCGCGCAGTGCCCGAGTCGCTCGGTCGAGGAGTTCCCCGGCCCGCTCCCTGGCCTGAGCCAGCTGGGCGCCCGGTCTCAGCCTATCCAGGGCCCGTGCTTCGGCTGCCAGCTCACTGCGCGACGACGCCACTGCCGACAGGACGAGACGGCGGCCCCGGCGTTCCAGCTCGCCCAGGCCGGCTTCGACCTCCACGCGGTCCGGAACGACGAGTTCGGCGGCGGCCGATGGAGTCGGCGCTCGCACATCGGCGGCGAAATCGGCCAGCGTAACGTCAACCTCGTGGCCCACGCCGCAGATCACCGGGACGGGGTGAGCCACCACGGCCCTCACGACCCGCTCGTCGTTGAACGACCACAGATCCTCCAGCGAGCCTCCGCCACGCGCCAGAATGGTCACGCCCGGCGCCTCCTGCCCTCTGCCTTCCGCCCGCAGCGCGTCGCCCCAGCGGGCCAGCCTGTCCAACCCGGCCACGACGCTCGCGGCCGCCCCGTCGCCCTGCACCTGGCAGGAGGAAAGCACCAGCCGCGAGAGGGGCCAGCGACGGCCGACGACCTGGCAGATGTCGTGCCAAACGGCGCCGGTGGCACTCGTAACGACACCGATGACGGCGGGCCTGAAGGGCAGGGGCCGCTTTCGGGCCGAATCGAAGAGACCCTCCGCGGCGAGCGCGGCCTTGAGCGCCTCGAACTTGAGAGCGAGGTCCCCGAAGCCGGCCGGCTGAACGCTCGATACGTAGAGCTGATACAGGCCCTGGGATTCGAAAACGTCGACACGCCCATGGACGACCACACGCAACCCGGTTCGCGCCTCGAACGGCGAGGCCATTCGCTCGTCCCGGAAGAAGATGCAGGCCAGCTGGCTACGTTCGTCCTTCAGGGTGAAGTAGCAGTGGCCGGCGGACGAGACCGTCACTCGACCGACCTCGCCTTCCACCCACACGTCACGCAGGGCGGGCTCGGAACGGACGGCGTCGCGGACCGCGCGAGTGACCTCGCTGACTCCCAGGATCCGAAGGCCGAAGCCCGCGACTGCATGGGCGGGCCTCCCGGATGACTCGGCCGGTGATGCCGGAGCGTCGGGTACGGGCGCGTCCGTAACCACCCCCAGGCCCTGTGCCACGGCGCTCTCCACGGGCACAGATGGATCGTCGATCGAGTCCCAGGCCGGCAGCGCCCAAGCAGGCGGGTCGGTGCCCCGGCGCGTCTCAGGATCCGGGGACGGGATCGCGTCCCACAGTGTGTCGCTCTCGGGCGGATCGCCGCGACTCAACGGCCGCTCCTCTGCTCGACTACGCCCATCATCCCGAGAGTCGGGTTAGAGACGCGTCTGATACTCCCCGGTCCGAGTGTCCACCCGGATCGTGTCGCTCTCGCTCACGAAGATCGGCACCTGGATGACAAGGCCGGTCTCCAGTTTCGCCGGCTTCCGTGCCCCGCTCTGGGTGTCGCCGGCGAAGCCGGGCTCCGTCTCGATCACCTTGAGGTCGACGGTGACCGGCAACTCGACGCCGATCGTCTCGCCCTCGTAGCTGGTCCGGTCGAGCAGCATCCCGTCCTTGAGGTAGTTGACGGCATCGTCGAGCTGGTCCGCGCTGACGCTGAACTGCTCGTAGCTCTCGGTCTCCATGAAGTGGTAGTCGCTGCCGTCCTGGTACATGAATTGGATCTGACGGTGATCGATTTGTGCGCGAGGCCACCTGTCGCCGGCCTGGAAGGAGCGCTCGACCGTCTGGCCGCGCTTGACGTTTCGGAGCTTGATCCGGACCTGGGCCGAGCCTCGACCGATCTTGAGGTGGTGGTAGTCGAGGATCTGCCACAGGTCGCCATCGAGTTCGATGACGACGCCCTTGTGCAGGTCGCTGGTTGAGATCATGGTCGAGGGGGACTCCTGAGGCTGCCGGCGGGACGTTGACGAGCATTCCGCTCGTGTCCGATTGTAGCCGAGGCGGCGGGCGGGACGGACCGCCCGGAGTCATGGGGCTGCCCACTCGGCCCGGCCGCGCCGATCAGGTCAGACGCCGACGGAGAGAACGTCCCGTGGAAAGCCTGTTAGACGCTCGAGCTGGCCGGCGTCATGGTCGAACAGAACCAGGTCTTCGATCCGAACTCCGGTCTCGCCGTCCAGATAGATGCCGGGCTCCACGCTGAAGACTGTCGGGCTGGGCAACATATCGTCACTGGCCAGCGTGCTGAGGGTGGGAAGCTCGTGAGTGGCCAGGCCGATGCCATGCCCCGTGCCGTGGCCGAAGTGATCGCCGTGGCCGGCTTCCTCGATGACCCGGCGGGCCACCGCGTCGGCCTCCTTACCTCCCGGGACGGGCTGCTCGCCGCGGGCCGCAGCCGCCAGCCGGTCTATGGCAGCCTGTTGGGCCGCCGCCACGAGTTCGAAGACCTGCCGATCCCGAGGATTGGGCGCTCCCACGAACAATGTCCGGGTCATGTCGCTTCTGTAGCCGTCCACCATCGCTCCGAAGTCGAACAGGAGCACCTGGCCGGCGCGGACCTCCCGGTCCGACGGAGACCCGTGCGGCAACGCCGCGTTGGAACCCGCCAGGCAGGCGATGCCGAAGGCCAGGGCATCCCCTCCGCCAGTGCGGATCTCCCACTCCAGCAGCAGGGCCAGCTGGCGTTCGGTCTGCCCGGGTTTGATCCGCCGCAGTATCGATGCCAGGGCTCTGTCCCCGACCGCGCACGCCGCCCGAATGCGCTCCGTCTCGCTCCGCTCCTTCACGGCCCGGTCGGCTTCCACCCAGCCTGAAATCTCGACCAGCTCGGTGTCCGGTGCCGCATTCTGCAGCTGCCGCCAGAGCTGGTGGCTGACGAATGCCTCTTCGACGGCGACTCGCTTTGCCCCGACGCTTGCGACAAGGGCCGGCCAGATTGCCGCGAGATCGTACGTTGTCGCCTCGATCCGAGCGTCCGGGGCCTCCGCCACTGCCTGCAGGCGGTACCGACTGTCGGCCAGGACCACGACCTCGTCGGCTGACACCAGGAAGCGACCCGAGTTGCCTGCCACTCGATCCTCGCCGTCCTCGAGGACGAAGCCCGTCAGGTAGCGGGCGTTCTCGGACCGTATCCCGAAATAGGCATCCACCCCCTCGCTGGCCATCCGCGACCGGAGCCTCGCTAAACGGACCGGCCGCGCGGCCCGGTCGGCCTCGGCCCACCGAGCGCGATCGACCGCGCTCGGCGGCGGCGGAAAGTCGGCCGGGTGGGGTAGTCCGCGTACGAGCTGGGTCATTCGCTCATGTTAGCGAAGCTGCGGCAACGCCACACCCAGGCCGATCACGGCTGGGGCGGGGATTCCGCTAGGGCAGGTAGCCGTACTTCCTGGCATTGGCGTCTTGCTCGGCCTGGGTCTTGGCGAATGCGTGCGTGCCGCTGCCATCGTTCTTGGCGAGGAAGAAGAGATAGCCGTCGGCGGTGTCGGGCGTGACTGCGGCGAGAAGGGACGGCGCGCTCGGCGAGCAGATCGGAGCCGGTGGGAGACCGGCATGGCTGTAGGTGTTGTATCCGGCCAGCTTCCCCGGGAAGACGACCTGGCTCAGCGAACCGGTCGTGCTGATCGAGTTCCAGAACGTGTAGTCCACCCACGTCGATATCGGGTGCGCCGGATCCTGCAACCACATAGAGTCGTTCGCGTAGTTGAGCGTCGGGTTGGCATTGAGCAGCCCTGTCGGCCAGATCTTCGGATTCAGCCGGTTGGTGTAGACGCCGGCGATAAGCGGCCGGTCCGAGTCGACCTTCGCCTCGATCTCGACCAGCGCCGCGATCTGTACCTTCTGGTAGATCTCATCCGGCGGAAGCTGCAGCAGCTCCGGCGGGGCATGGCTGGCGAACGCATCCAGCAGGAGGGTGAGCAGCTCGAGCGGCGTCGTGTCCGGAGCGACATCGTACGTTGCGGGGTAGAGGAAGCCCTCCAGCGAGGCCCCTTCCGGTAACTTGAGCCACGGGTAGTTGGCGAGCAATTCCGCGGGAGGATTCATGGCCAGCTCGTAGAACTGACTGGGGTTCATCGTCAGCGGTGCGGTCGGGTCGGCCGGGCTGGCTTCTAGCAACTCGAGCTTGGCCACCATCTGCTCGATCCTGAGTCCCTCGCGGAAGGTGATGCGGACGGTCGGTGGGGCCACCGGTGGCTGGATCAGTATGGTGATGATGTCGTCCATCGTGAGCGATTTCCTCACCACGTGTCGGCCGACCTGGAACTGCGAGGTGACACCCCGCTCGATGGCCTCGAAGACGAGCGCTCGAGCGTCGGTTATGGCGCCCGCTCGGACCAGCTGATCACCTATCTCTCGCGGCGTCTCGCCCGGGCCGATGATCACGACTACGTCCCTCTGGTCCAGGGCATCGACCGGCTTGCTCAGGCTGGACCCCAGCTGGTCACGGACGACGTCCGCAACGAACGGCACCTGGAGCGCGGTTGGGTTCTCGGCAGCCCAATTGACGATGCTGCCGACCATGATCGGTCGGGCGACGAAGTACAAGCCACCCACCACAAGCCCTCCGACCACGAGGGTGAAGATCGCAAAGCGAATGAGTTGGCCGAGTCCGCTCGATCGACCCGAGCGGTAATCCCGCCGAACCTCCAATGAGGCCGGCCGTCGCCCTTCGGCCACCTCTTCGGCGCTCGGCGGTTCGAAGTCGTCCCAGCCCATGTCGACGACCGGCCTGGTGCTCCGATTCGCATCCGGGTCCGGTCGTCCCCCCGACCGCGGACTCCCTCCGTCTCGAACCGTCATCAGGCTTCCCGCTCCCGTTCTCCAATCGGCATGGCGTCCAGTTCGTCCTGGAGAATCACGGTCGCCGCCTCCCTATCGATTCGAGCCCGCCGGTCGTCTCGCTGCGCTGCCGTCGGCGGCCCACCTGAGCGGCCTCTGGTCGGCGCTCCAATCCGGTGCTCGGCTCGCTCGCTCGAAAGGCGCTCGTCCCGGAATCGCACCGGTAGGCCGGTGGCACCTGCCACCGCCGCCGCCCACTCGCGCGTTCGGATCGCCTGCATACCTTCCTCGCCGCTCATGTCGAGCGGCAATCCTACGACGAGACCGCCGGCTCGTTGTTCCGACGCGAGTCTGGATATGACGAGCGCGTCTGCTTCGATGCTCTTGGCCCGACTCAACGTCGTGAGCGGCGTGGCAATCCGAGCGTCCAAATCGCCCACGGCCACTCCGATCCGGCGCTCGCCAAGATCGATGCCGAGCACTCGGTGTCGCCGGCCCGCGCGCGAGTCCTGGGCCTCCGCGGTCACGACGCCGAGGAGCCCGGTGCTGTATCGACCGGCGACGGCGAGATTGACGGCGGGGGCGAACCGGCCGAGGGTGCTGCTGCAGGCGCCGTCGTCGAGGGCGAAGTCGGTACTCCGCTTTCGGATAGGCCGGCCGTTGGCTCCGAGCTGGCCGCGGAGAGACGGAAGTCGATCCGGAAGTCCCAGCTGGGCATTATCGAGGCCCAGCCCGGGTCCACCGAGATATCGACCTGTCCGAACTGGGCCAGATAGGTTCGCGCTTCCTCCACCGTCTTGCCTTCTACGGCCGCGCGAAGCTGGCTGACGTCGACGATCGGCGTCTGCAGACCCTGGGCTGTTACCGCCACCACGACCCCATCTCCTTGCGCCACGGCAGCTCCCAACTGGGTCGCGATCGACCCTTCGACAACACTGTGGCCGCTCCGGACGGTGTCCCGGAGTCGCTTCTCGGCGAGCGAGCGAACAGCGGCCAGGTCCGCCACCACGGCAGTTCCGGTAGCGGAAGCGCTCAAGTCGAACGAGGCGACCGCCTGATCGATCAACTCCTGTGGATCAGGAGAGAACACGGCGCTGCCCAGGCGGGCCGAACCGAAGAACAGCTTCGACCCAGACGGAACCGCGCCCGGGGCCGTGATTGCCTCCTGAAGGCTCGTGCCAAGCTGTGAGGCCAGGCTGCTCTCGGCCTTGTCGATGTCGGCCTGCACGATCATCGGCGTCACCGTATGCGTGCCGCCGGCCGTCGGGTCCGCGTTGGTCACGGAGATGAGAAGGGCCGCGAGGTCGGAGGGGAGGCGAACGATAGCGTTCGCGGCGACGTTGCCGGTCGTCCCATCCTTGGCGGCCGTTACGGGCGCGTCGACCGTGCCTCGCTTGCCGGTCGAGAACGTCGCCTTCTTGACGGTCCTCGCAGCGGTGGTGGCGAAGACGACTCCGGAGGCTGTGGAAACCTGCGTCCCCGCCGGAATCGGCACGTCAAGAAGGGTATTCTCGCTGCTGAAGGTCACCGTCCCGGTCGCCGCCGTCTCCGTCACGTTCTCACCCGTGGCATCGAATGAGCCGGAGGTCTCGATCGGGAACGCCTTCCTAACGCCGGGCACGGTGGCCGCCTGGTCGTTCGGGGCGGTCACGTTCGGATCCACCGTGACGCTCAGGCTCAAGGGCCCGAGAGGCTCCTCGCGCAGGGTTATGGCAACCGTCGCGCTGGGATAGAAGAAGAAGGCTCCGATGCCCACGACTAGTACCACGACGCCGGCGAGTCCCGCGAACACCGACAGCGGCACTCCCGCAATACGGCCCCTACGGTCTCCCGTGCGCCCGGCTGGTCCGGCCGGGCCTCCCGAAGCGGCCGAACCGGCCGCCGGGCGGCCACCCGGGGCCGTCGGCCCAAGGGTCATGGCCAGCTCGCCCAGCGTGGACGATGTTGCCAGCTCCGGCCCTCCTCCGGCCCCGAGCGCTTCGGCTGTCTCGTAGTCCCCCACCGTGGCGAAGACCGGCAGTTCGGCCGACCGCGCCACCGACTGTACCGACGCGTCCGCGGCCACGATCGCAAGTTGCTTGTTGCGGCGCTTGGCCTCTCGCGCGAGCAGCCGGAAGTTGATCCGCGACGTGGCCACGCGCGATCCGACCGTCAGAACCAGGGCGATCCGGCTATCGGACGAGTCCCGGATTCGGGCGGCGGCTGAAGTGATCTCGTCTTGAGCATCCAGGTAGTAAATGGCCATCGGCTACATCTTCATGACTCGGAGGACGCGCCGCAACGCGACGTCCAGGGGATCTTCGTTCGTCTGCAGTTCGATGGCCTGGTAGGCAAGACCCAGCGGCGTGACGTCCTGCTGATCGACGAGCAGGTTCGTCCCGTCCTTGATCCGCTCGACCTGCTCAGGGGCCATGACTGCAACGTCCGGCGGCCGGCTGAACGGCAGCCGCTTCCAAAACTTCTCACTGGTCAAGATCTTGCCGATTTCCGGGAGATGCGACCCACCACCACACAGGTACACGCGGCCCGGCAGAAGGTCCTCGGCCGCGAGTTCTTCCAGAACCAGTTCCACGCCCGCCGCCCAGATGTCCACGTCCTCGGCGACGATCCGAGCCACGTCTTCGCGTTCCTTGACCGGGAGGCCCTTGGCGTAGTCCACCTTGATTTCCTCGGCGCGCGGGAACGGCAGGTCCAGGCGGTCCGCGAGGGATTTGGTGAATGCGCGGCCGCCCAGGGCGAACATGCGAGTCCCCTCGATGCCGCCGTGGCGAACCAGCGCCACATCCGTCGTGCCGCCCCCGATGTCGATGAAGAGCGCGCCGGACTGCTGGACCTGCTCGCTGCCGAGGACACGCGCCACGGCATACGGCTCGGCAACGATCTCGAGTAGTTCCAGCTCCAGCTGCTCCGCCACGGTCTGGAGAGCACCGAGGTGAACCAGCGGCGCGAACGCGTTGAAAATGCTGATCTTGACGTGCCGCCCCTTGAAGCTGACCGGGTTCGTTACCGGGTAACCGTCGATCTGGGCACCCGTGACCGCCGCGTGAACCAGCCGGACGTCCACTTGCGGCAGCCCGGTTTCCCACGTGATCGCCCGTTCCGCCTCCCGGAGGGCCTCACGCTGCACGCCGCCTATCAGTTTCTGAAGCTCGGCATCCGTGATCGGCGTGCTCGGCCGCTTCCGCTCCTGCGAATGTGTCGTGGTGAAGCCCTTGACCAGCTCTCCGGCGATCCCTATCACACATTGTGTCGGCCGGAAGCCGGCCATTTCCTCGGCCTCCTGGAGCGCCACGGCACAGTTGTCGACTACCGCGTTGATGTCCGTCACCGTGCCAGACTGCATGTGAGACAGGCCCTGGCGCTTGCGACCGACGCCGCGAACCGTGCCCAGGCCGCCCTCGTCAATCTCGAAGACCAGGGCCTTGGCGAACTCGGTTCCGATGTCCAGGGCGGCGCAGGCGGCGAGGGCCGCTTCTGTCTCATGGCCCCAGATCCTGCGCCAGAATGCCACGGCCGCTCCCCTAGCTCTTCGCTATGTGCCCGCAGTCCTAAGTGTATCCGCGATCGCGGCCAGGGCCCCGCCGATCCCATCCCGGCGCGTGCCCATACCCTGAGCCATCTCCGGACGGCCGCCGCCGCGTCCTTCCATCGGCTTGAGGGCGACCTTGACGAGTTCGCCGGCGGAGACGCCTCGAGCGACGAGATCCGGGCTGACGGTGACGAAGATCTGGGGGGCATCGCCGTCCATGACCAGCGCGATGACGCCGCTTCCCAATACGCCCCGAATCTCTTTCACGTAAGCCTTCCACTGCTCCGGTGAGTCGAAAGAGCCCGAAAAGGCGACGAGCTTGATACCGGGCCCCGCGTCGGCCGCTCGGGCAACGAGATCCGCCGCCTTGGGCAGGCCGCTTCCGCCGGCCTTCAGGCGGCGACGCGTCTCGCGCAACTCTTCCTGCAGGGACGCCACGCGGTCCGGGACCGAGTCCGGCGAGCTGGCGCCCACCGCCTCCGCTATGCGGTCCAGAAGGGTCAGCCTCTCCCGAAGCAACGCGTCGGCGCCATCACCGGTCACCGCCTCGATCCGGCGGGTGCCGGCGCCGATACTGCGATCTGCGGTGATCAGGAAGCTGCCGATCTGCCCGGATGCCGAACAGTGGGTTCCTCCGCACAACTCGAGCGAGTAGCCCTCGACTCGAACCGTCCGAACGTTCTCGCCGTACTTCTCGTCGAAAAAGGCGTCCGCTCCGGCGGCAACGGCGTCTGCCATGGGCTGGACCTTCGTGGTCACGGGCCGGTTAGCGCGCACTATCCGCCGAACCTCGTCCTCGATGGCCCGTTTCTCATCCGCGGTTAGCGAACGGTCCAGCGGGTAGTCGAAGCGGAGATAGTCCGGTGCGACGAGCGAGCCGGCCTGGTGGGCCTCCGGGCCGACGACGTTGCGCAAAGCTCGATGGAGCAGGTGCGTGGCAGTGTGGTTGCGCATCGTCCTGGCGCGCCGCTCCGCATCCACGCGCGCGGTCACCGTCTCGCCCACTCGCAGCCGGCCGTGGAGCGCGCCGCGATGTACGACCAGCCCGGCGATGGGTTTCTGGGTGTCCTCAACGGAGAAGAGAGCGCTGCCGCCGCCGGCCTCGAGAAGCTCGCCCCGATCGCCGACCTGTCCGCCTCCCTCGGCGTAGAACGGAGTGGCGTCGAGGACCACCTCGGCCGCACCGTGGCCGGTCAGCTCCTGGTATTCGGTTCCATCGCGGAGAATCGCCACGACGCGGCTCTCGGCCTCGGTTCCGTCGTAGCCCAGGAACCTCGTCTCCCCGGCACGGCGCTGGATCGACTGGTAGAGATCGCCCATCTCGGCGTGGCGCGCCAGGTCGGCCTTCGTGCCCTTGCGGCTGCGTGCCTTCTGTTCCGCCATCGCCGCGGTGAACCCCTCCCGATCGACGCGAACGCCGTACTCCGCGGCCATGTCGACCGTCAGGTCCACCGGGAATCCGTAGGTGTCGTGGAGGCGGAACGCGACCACGCCCGGCAGGAGCGGCGCATCGGCCGGCAGGCTCTCCGGCCGGCGCCCGATCACGCGCTCACCCACGGCGATCGGAGCCAGGGCGGCTTCGAGCTGGCCCGTGCCCGCCTCAAGCGTCCTGGCGAACTGAGTCTCCTCCTGGCGGACCACCTTCAGGATCTTCTCACGCTGCTCCACCAGGTACGGGTAGGCATCCTTCATCACGTCGATGACCACGCCCGCGGTGATATCGAGAAACGGCTCCGTGCGACCCAGCAGGCGGCCGTGCCGTACGGCGCGACGCAGGATCCTGCGCAGGACGTAGCCCCGACCCTCGTTTGAGGGCGCCACGCCGTCGGCGACCAGGAACGTCACCGCGCGCGAGTGATCGGCGATGACCTGGTAGCTGAACCGCTCGGCCTCGAAGGCCTCCGGGTCGTGGCCCAGCAGCTTGCGCATGGCGGCGTGGATCGGGGTGAATAGATCCGTGTCGTAGTTGGTAGGGACCTGCTGGATAACGCTGGTCAGCCGCTCCAGCCCCATGCCCGTGTCGACCGAGAGCATCGGCAGAGGAACGCGGGTTCCGTCCGCATGCTGGTCGAACTCCATGAAGACCAGGTTCCAGACTTCCAGCCAGCGGGGGCATTGCTCCGAATGATCCGGGATGCAGTGCGGGCCCTCGCTGAACTCCACGCCGCGGTCGTAGTGAATCTCCGAGCAGCGTCCGCACGGGCCCGTTTCTGCCATTCGCCAGAAGTTGGCGTCGTCTCCCTGTTCGACATTGCCCCAGCGCCCGATTCGCTCCGGTGGGAGGCCTATCTCCTCGCTCCAGATCCCGTAGGCGTCGTCGTCGTCGGTGTAGACGGTCGCGGCCAGCCGCTCACCCGGGATCTTGTATACGTCGGTCAGAAGCTCCCAGGCCAGGTGGATCGCTTCGCGCTTGAAGTAGTCGCCGAAGCTCCAGTTGCCGAGCATCTCGAAGAAGGTGTGATGGCGGGGCGTCCGTCCGACCTCCTCGAAGTCGTTGTGCTTCCCCGCAACGCGCAGGCAGCGTTGGTAATCGACGGCGCGAACGTAGCTGCGCTTCTCCCGGCCGGTCAGCACGTCCTTGAACTGGACCATCCCGGAGTTCGTGAAGAGCAGCGTCTGGTCGCCCGCCGGAACCAGCGAGGCGCTGGGCACGTGGGTATGACCGCGGTCCGCGAAGAACTCGACGTAGCGGCGCCGAACCTCGGCCGCAGTGAGGTAGGGAATCGGCAAGTCAGGCATCGCCGCTAACGGTACCAAACGGAACGCTACCGAGGCGGGCGCTAGCTCGTCCGCCGCCTGCGCGTCCAGATCGTGGAGCCGGCAATGGCAGCCCCTGCCAACGCACCCAGCGCCAGGCCTCGAGCGAACGCGACGAGCCTCGGGTCGGCCGATCTGGACGGTTGCCGCCGCCGGGCCGCCAGTCGAAGCAAAGCCCCGATCACAGCCGACGGTCCTCCGAGCCTGCCGGACCGAGGATCGAGAGCACCGTCACGAATCCGATCCCGGCCCAGGCCACGACCGATGCCGCGATCACGTGGAAGTCGCCGATACGAAGCGGGTCGATGCCCAGCCTCCCGCCGGTCGCGTCCCCGGCCCATGCGCCGAGCACGGCCGCAATGAAGACGAGCAGGACGCGAGCGTCCGCCCTGCCGCGCGCGAACACGAAGAGTCCCGTGTGAAATCCGCCGACCAACACGGCGAGTACTGGAGCGGGGCCGAGAGCCACGCGCCGAGTATAGAGACGCCGGGCGTCGGCCGGACCATGATGCGACGCCAAACCGGGCCCCGCCGGAGGAGATTACGCCGGGGCTGGCTCGTCCGAGCGAGCGATCCTCCCGCCGCCCAGAACCAGATCGCCGCGGTAGAGGACCGCGGCCTGGCCGGGCGCCGCGGCCCATACGGGCTCATCTGTCTCGACCGCCCACCTGCCGGAGCCCAGCGGCCGCACCGTCGCCCCGGCGACCCGACCGCGGTGCCTTATCTGCACCTCCGCGCGTAAACCGTCCGGCGACTCCGGTGGAGGATCGCCGGCGACGAATTGAACGTCCTCGACCTCGAAGTCTCGCGTTGCCAGGTCCGACCGGCGGCCCAGCTTGATCGTGTTCGCGGTCGCGTCGATCTTCCACACGTAGCGTGGCTCGCCCACAGCCACGCCCGTCCCCTGCCTCTGCCCCACCGTGTACGAGGCGGCACCGAAGTGCTCGCCAATCTGCCGTCCGTCCACGTCGATCACCGGCCCCGGCTCGGCCTTCCAGCCGGCGCGCTCGCGCAGCACCTCGCGATAGTCGCCCCGCGGGACGAAGCAGATCTCCTGGCTGTCCCGCTTGTCCGCGGTGGCCAAGCCGAGCGCGCGCGCGACGTCCCGCACCTGGGGCTTGGTCATGTTGCCGAGCGGAAAGCGCGTATGGGCCAGCTGCTCCTGTCCAAGGCCGTACAGGAAGTAGCTCTGGTCCTTGTGGGGGTCGCGACCGCGCAGCAGGCCGTAACCGGTGTCTCCCGCCTGGACAGGCGCGGCGACACGAGCGTAGTGGCCGGTGGCGACGGCCTCGCAGTCGTAGAGGAAACGTGCCCGGCCGAGGAGCGCCCCGAACTTGACGACACTGTTGCAGTCCACGCATGGGCTCGGGGTGCGCCCGCCCAGGTAGGAGGCGAGGAAGGGCTGCAGCACCCCTTCGTCGAACTCGCGCTCGAGATTGAGCACGAAGAACGGGATATCCAGTTGCGACGCCACGCGACGGGCATCTTCGGCCGCGTCGAGCGAGCAGCAGCTCCGTTTGAACTCCGAGTAGCTGTCGGCGACCTCGCTGAGGCGCATCCACACCCCGACCGCCTCGTCGCCGCGCGCCTTGACCAGGGCCGCCGCGACCGACGAGTCCACGCCTCCGGACATCGCGACCAGAACGCGGGTCACTCCCCTGCCGCCTCCGCCGCGACCGCCTCGACCGGTCTCGAGACCGCCGCCGCCCGCTGAGCCTCGAGTCTGTCCGCCGCTTCCCGGTGAGACTGGATCGTAGTGGTGATCAGGCGCGCCGCCTCCGCAACCTCGTCGGCCGTGGTCGTCACGCCGATCGAGAACCGCAACGCTCCCGTGGCCTCGTCTTCCGGAAAGCCCATGGCAGCCAGGACGTGGCTGATCTCGTTGGATCCGCTCACGCAGGCCGATCCCGTCGAGCACGCCAGGCCGGCCAGATCGAGCGCCATCGCCACGGCGTTGCCGTCCAGCCCCACCGCCACGACCGACAGCAGGCCCGGCAGCCGCTCGATCGGGTGACCGGTCTCCTGGAACCCCTCCAGAACCCGCAGACTCTCCGCCAGCGTCTCTCGAAGCCCGCGAAGGCGCGGGGCCATGGCCTCTCGTTCGGCGACGGCAAGGTCCAGCGCGGCGGCCAATCCTACGGCCCCGGCCACATTCTCGGTCCCGGCTCGTCGATACCGCTCCTGTGCCCCGCCCTGCTGCTGGGCCAGGACGTTCGTGCCGTGACGAACGTACATGGCGCCCACGCCCTTTGGGCCCCCAAACTTGTGCGCGGCAATCGAGAGCATGTCGACGCCCAGGGCCGCGACGTCCACGTCAAGATAGGGAGCCGCCTGCACCGCGTCGGTGTGGAGCAGGATCCCCTTGTGGCGTCTCACTCGCTCGGCGATGGCGGCAATCGGCTGGATCGTCCCTACCTCGTTGTTGGCCAGCATGATGCTCACCAGGATCGTCTTGGGCGTGATCGCCGCCTCCACGTCGTCGGGATCGACGCGGCCATAGCGATCCACCGGCAACTCCACAATCTCGAACCCGAACTTCTCGAGATACCGGACCGTGTGGCCCACGGAGTGATGCTCGACCGAGCTGGTAATGATTCGGTGTCCCCGCCCCTTGCCGGCCCAGGCGGCGCCCTTGATCGCCAGGTTGTTCGCCTCGGTCCCGCCCGAAGTGAAGACGATCTCACGAGGGGTTGCGCCGAGGGATCGGGCTACCCGCTCATGGGCCTCGTCGAGGCCCGCCCGCGCCCGCCGGCCGAAGGTGTGGACGGAGGACGGATTGCCGAACCCCTCTGTCAACCAGGGCAGCATCGCCTCGAGCGCCTCTCGCCTCAGCGGGGTCGTGGCGGCGTGGTCGAGGTAGATCGGCATCGACCGAATTGTACGACGAGCCGACGCAGCCTCCGCCACCCGGACGAGAGCCGCCCACTTGGGCAGGGTCCGCGCGCCCTTCGATCCTCGACCTACGCCCGGCCCGGCTCCCGACGGAGAGCGCGCACGACGCCAACGACCGCGCCGACATAGCACATGGCGCCGAGCCCCCAACCAGAGCTGGACCCGTACCCGTTTGAGTCCGACCAGGCCGACATCAGTGGGATCGGACCGAGGCTCAACGCCGCAGAGTGCAGGTTGAAGACGGACACGACGGTCCCCAAGGTCATCGTGAGGCATATCACGATCAGACCGCAGAACAGAAATCCGATGACGCCGCCCCGCGTCGCCGAGATAGCGCGCCCAGCCAAATCGACCCTCCCGCCGGGGCCGCCAATCTCCAGCCAGTCCATCCCTGGGGCCTCGGGCGCCACTGACATTACCGCACCACGTGTAGCAGCGGAATCGGTCGGCTGGCCTATCCGCCGCCCCGGTCTCCTGCTGTCCGCTCGTACTCGCGGCCGGCGATGCGGCGCCTGTCGTGCTGCGAGAGGACGCGCTTGCGGAGACGGATCGACTTGGGCGTCACTTCGACCAGCTCGTCGACGCCGATGAACTCGA
The DNA here is from genome assembly GCA_963814125.1 of uncultured Chloroflexia bacterium. Lineage (GTDB taxonomy): Bacteria > Chloroflexota > Limnocylindria > Limnocylindrales > CSP1-4 > Fen-1039. The sequence goes on along the minus strand of CAWFBR010000010.1, from coordinate 195,161 downwards.
TCGCCGACTCCAGCGTCAACTCGCGATGGGGAGTCAGGCGGAGGGCTTCGTCGTGCGAGTGCGTTCGCATGTTCGTCAGCTTCTTCTCTTTGGTGGGGTTGACGTCCATGTCATCGGGCCGGCTGTTCTCGCCGACGACCATGCCTTCGTAGACATCCGCCCCGGAGCCGATGAAGAACTCGGCTCGCTCTTGCAGGTTGAACAGGCCGTAGGCGTTGGAGACGCCGGCGCGATCGGAGACGAGCACGCCGGTCATGCGGTGAGTCACTTCGCCGGCCCAGGGTCCGTAACCCTCGCCGATCTGATGCAGCAGCGCCGTCCCACGCGTCTCGGTCAGGAGCTGTCCCCGAAAGCCGATCAGGCCCCGGACTGGGATGACGTACTCCATGCGAACCCGGCCGTCGGCGTCCGTGCTCATCTGGTCGAGGCGCGCCTTCCGGTCCGCGAGGGCGGCCTGAACCGGGCCGATGAACTCGGGCGGCATGTCGACCGTGATTCGCTCGTACGGCTCCTGGACCTCGCCGTTTGCCTCGTGCAGCAGCACCTCCGGCCGCGAAACCTGGAGCTCGTATCCTTCACGCCTCATCTGCTCGATCAGGATCGCCAGCTGCAGCTCGCCGCGTCCGCGGACCTCGAACGTGTCCCCGGAGTCCGTAGGCAGAACCTCGATCGAGACGTTGCCGAGGACCTCCTTGTCCAAGCGCGCCTTGAGCTGGCGGCTGGTCACGTACTTGCCCTCGCGCCCGGACAGCGGCGACGTGTTCGCGCCGAAGGTCATGCGCAGCGTCGGCGCGTCGACGTCCAGGCGCGGCAACGGCCGCGGGTCGGCCGGGTCGGTGATCGTGTCGCCGATCGTCACGTCCGGGATGCCGGCGACCGCCACGATGTCGCCTGGTCCGGCTTCGGGGATGTCCACCCGTTCGATGCCGTGGGCCGTGGTCAGACTCGTCACGGTTCCCGTCAGCGTCACCGTGCGTCCCGGCTCGATCGTGCCGGCGGTATCGTCCGCTTCCTCGCGGACGATCGTCATCTTCTGGCCCATCTTGATCGTGCCGTTCCACAGCCGCCCGACCGCCATCCGGCCGACGTAATCGTTGGCCGACAAATTCGTGACGAGCAGCTGCAGAGGGTGCCCCGGCGTGTAGACCGGTGCCGGGGTGTGCTCGATCAGGAGCTCGAAGAGCGGCCGCAGGTCCGTGCCTGGGACGTCCAGGTCCGCCGTCGCGGTGCCGGTCTTCGCATTCGTGAAAACCACCGGAAAGTCGATCTGATTCGCGTCGGCGCCCAGGTCGAGGAAGAGCTCGTAGACCGCGTCCAGGACTTCCTTGGAGCGGGCGTCCGAGCGGTCGATCTTGTTGATCGCCACGACCACCGGCAGGTGTCGCGCCATCGCCTTCTGGAGGACGTAGCGAGTCTGCGGCAGCGGGCCCTCCGCGGCGTCGACGAGGAGCAGGATCGAGTCCACCATCAGGAGGCTGCGCTCGACTTCACCGCCGAAGTCGGCGTGCCCTGGAGTGTCGACGATGTTCAATCGGATCCCGTCATAGTCGACCGAGGTCTGCTTGGCGAGGATCGTGATCCCCTTCTCGCGCTCCAGGTCGCCGGAGTCCATCACTCGATCTACCACGACCTGATTGACTCGGAACGCGCCCGCCTGGCGAAGCATCGCGTCTACGAGCGTGGTCTTGCCGTGGTCGACGTGGGCCACAATCGCGAGATTCCGGACGTCGGCGCGAACGGCATGCCCGGCGGCGTCGGTGGGCGTGGCGGGGCGAGGTGAATCATTCATGGGCGGCGGCATTGTCGCACAGTGTCGCCGGAATGAATGCCGGGACGGCAGCTGCCGCCTGCGTTGCCGTCCCCGAGCGGCGGTACACTCGACCGGCAGGAGGTTGTCCGTGACCGTCGCAGCCGTCGTCCTGGTGCCCGATATCGAGACCGCGCTCTCCGACGCCGATGGTGAACCCGCGATCAGGCGCCTGTGCCACGCAGCCTGGGCCGGAGGGGCCTTACCAATCGTGTTCGTGATTCCCGCCGAGTCGTCCCTGCTTTCGGCGGCCCTCGCCGATCTTCCGGCGACTGTGGTAGATGCCGCCGCCGAAGGGGCGGCCGGAATCGCCTGGTTCGCGCTCGGGCTTCGAGCCGCCGCGACCGCTGTTACCGAGACCTCTGCGGGCTTGCTGTGGCCCTTCCGCCACGTCTGGATCGACCCGGAGACGATCACTTCCCTGATCGAGGCTCACGGTGCCGCCCCGGACCAGATCCTCCGGCCGGTCTTTCGGGGCCAACCCGGCTTCCCGATTCTCGTGCCCGCCGGCCTCGAGCCGCGCCTGGGTGCATTCCGAGGGCAGCACGGCGAGGCTGCTGTGTCCGCACTCGTGGCCGAGGGCGTGCCGCTGCGCGCCCTGGAACTGGGCGACCCGGGCATCGCCCACGACAGTTCGACACCGAGCGCCGGCCTGCCCGGCTACGAGGGACCGCCGAAGCCGTCCGCCGGCCCACCGCCGGAGTGGAATGCGGATCTGGCGGCCCAGGTGGAGCGATCCGCCGAACAGACGCAATAGACCCGGCCAGCCCGTGGCCCGGCCAGCCAGGCCCTAGCCAGCCCGTGGCCCGGCCGGGTCGGTCCCTACTTGCTCGGCGAGGCTCCCAGAGACGCGCTGGGCGAGGCCACCGGGTTCTCGATCACGTGGGGCAGCCCGACGTTCGTGAACGTGTACGTCGTCTCGATATCGAGCAGCTTCGTCCCGTTCGTCGCCGTGTTGGTGGCCGAGAAGACCGCCTTTACCGGGCTCCCGTCCGGTGAGGTCCACAGGTCAAGCACCACGACCTCCGGTTTGAACAGAAACCCGGAAATATCGATCATGGCGATTCGAGCGACGTCCGGCGCCCAGGCGGTGGTATTTCGGAAGTGGTTCACCGGCTGCCCGTCGAGGGTCTCCGTCCCGATCAGTTGAAGCATCTGCGGCTTGGTGAGCCCGAACGACTGATCGATGATGAGATAGCTCGCGATGCTGGCCGCGGTCGACCACCGGGTGGCTGGGGGCACCCTGACGAACACGACTCCGCCTATGATCCGATACTCGCGAGTGACTCCGGCCTCGATGACGATCCCGGCTTCGTCTCCTCCCGCAATCTCACCGGTGAAGGAGGCGGTTTGCCTTCCGTGCTTGCCGAGCGACGGGTCGTTGACGTCCGCGACGCTCTGGACGACCACGTCGGCCGACAGACTGCGATCGTTGAGCTGCTGGAGTGTCAGAGCGATGCTTGGAGGCAGAGTGGGCGGCGCCGAGGGGGGTTCGGTGCGAGGCACTATATAGACGGGCCGCTCAGTGGGTGCGGAGCCGAAGCCGCCGGAAGCCGCGACGATCGCGACCACGACCGCCAGGCCGATCAGAGCCACGCCACCGCCGATAAGCCAGCGGGTCAAATCGCGTCGCGGGGAGGGAGCGATCGCAGGCGTTGCCGGAGCAGGCACGTAGGGAGTGCCGGCATAGCGCTCGACATACAGGCCTTCGACCGCCTGCGGTTGCGCGACCGGCGGTTCGTACGGCGCGCCGCACTTCGTGCAGGGCCCGGCCTCGGCGTCGAAAACCTCGTGACACCTGCGACACCGGACCATCTTCTCGGCCATCAAATCCCTCCGCCACCATCGAAACCGCTTGCCCGGCCGCCCCTTCCGCGTCCGAGCGTCGTCCCTGATCCCCTATTGCTTGACTTCCGCCTTGGTCGCCTCGTCGGCGGCTGCCAGGCCAACGAAGCGCAGGCCCAACTCAGAGTACTGCGCCGGTTCGGGTTCCGAAGGGGCTTCAAGCATCAAGTCCGTGCCCGATTGGGTCTTGGGAAAGGCCATGACCTCGCGTATGTTGGTCTGGTGGGCGAAGAGCGCGGCCCAGCGATCGATGCCCATGGCGATCCCCCCATGCGGAGGGGCCCCGAAACCGAACGCCTCCAGGATGCCGCCGAACAGCTCGTGCATCTTCTCCAGCGAGTAGCCCTGCAGCGCGAAGCTGCGCTCGAGCAACTCCCGCTTGTGGATGCGAACGGAGCCGCCCCCCAGCTCCCAGCCGTTGAGAGCGATGTCGTACTGCATAGCTCGCGCCCGGCCGGCCGGGTCCTGGCGTGACGGGCTGTACGGGTCCCCGGAGGCGGTTACGAGAAGCTTCTCGTCCTCCGGGACTACGCCGCTGAAAGGGTTGTGGGTCGCGTCCCAACGATCACCCTCGCTGTCCCACTGGTACATCGGGAAGTGGTAGACCCAGCAGTAAGCCAGCACGTTCTGATCCGCCAGACCGAGGCGCGTGCCCAATTCCTGGCGCAACCGGCCCAGAACGTCCGCGACGAGCTCGTGGCTCGCGTCGGCGCAGATCAGGATCAGGTCGCCCGCCTTCGCACCGGCGGCCGCGACGATGGCGGCGACGCGATCTTCGCCCAGGAACTTGGCAATCGGCGAGTGGCCGGTCCCGTCCGGCTGCACGGACACGTGGGCCAGCCCCCCGGCGCCGTATCGCCGCGCGAAGCCGACCAGTTCGTCGATCTGCTTTCGGGACGCATCGGCCATCCCCGGAGCCGCGATCGCCTTCACTCGACCGCCCACACCCAGTGCATCGTCGAAGACGCGGAAACCGGTACTCCCCTGCTCCGTCGCCGGGCTCGCCAGCAAAGCTGGCGCGAGGTCCGCGAGCTCCATGCCAAATCGCACGTCCGGCTTGTCCGAGCCGAACCGTTCCAGCGCCTCCGCGTGCGTTACGCGCGGGAAGGGTGTCTGCTGGATGGGCCGATCGGGAACGACAGCTCGGCTGACGTCGATGATCATCGCTTCTACGAAATCCATGACGCGCTGCTCGTCCACGAAGCTCATTTCCAGGTCGAGCTGCGTGAACTCGGGCTGGCGGTCGCCGCGGAGATCCTCGTCGCGGAAGCAGCGCGCGATCTGGAAGTAGCGGTCCATTCCAGCGACCATGAGCAGCTGCTTGAGCTGCTGTGGGCTCTGGGGAAGCGCGTAGACACTGCCCGGCTGGAGGCGACTCGGGACTATGAAGTCGCGGGCGCCCTCGGGCGTGGACTTCAGAAGGATCGGCGTCTCGATCTCCACGAAACCGGCGCGATGATGGGCGTCTCGAATTGCCCGGACCAGATGCGAACGAAGCAGCAGCCGCTCCAGCAGCGGCCGGCGGCGTATGTCCAGGTATCGATACTTCAGGCGCAGGGACTCGTCCGTAGTCGCGTCAGGCTCGTTCACGTAGAACGGCGGCGTCTGGGCCTCGCTGAGAATCTCGACCGAACTTGCGCGCACCTCGACCTCGCCCGTCGCGAGCTCGGCATTCTCCTTGCCGGGCACGCGGCGAGCCACCTTGCCGGTGATCTCCAGAACGAACTCGTTGCGGACCTTGCTGGCCACGCCGTGTGCCGTCGGCGATTCGTCCGCATCGACTACCACCTGGCTGACGCCGTATCGGTCGCGCAGATCCAGGAAGATAAGGTGGCCGTGGTCGCGGCGGCGGTGAACCCAGCCGGCCATGTGTACGTCGCGGCCGGCGTCGCCGGCACGCAGCTCCCCGCACGTGACGTCGCGGTACGGCGTCACCAGACCGAAGGCGGCCTCGGGCGTCGAGGAACTCGGGTGCGGCTCACTCATGCCGCCATCGTAGCGGAACGAGCGTGCGGCGATGCCCCTGCGATTAGTTGGCTGACCGCTCGCCCCGGCGAGGAGCTGGATGGAGGCGGGACGACGGCGCTATGTCCCCGGCGCAGTTCCCCTATCCGTGGTGATGGCTCTTCGCGGCGCGGGCAAGATCGCGAGCCAGGTCCGCCAGCGCCACCACACGCTGGGTGCCCGCCTCCAGGTCCTTGAGCTGGACATGGCCGTCGGCCAGCTCGTCCCCGATAATCACCGCGAAATGAGCGTGGTCGCGGGACGCGGCCTCCAGCTGCCGTCCAAGCTTACGGGGCGCCAGTTCCGCACGGACCGCCAGCCCCTCCACTCGCAACAACGACGCCACTCTCAGGCGCGCGACGGTGTCGGCCGGGTCGGCGCCCACGACGACCGCCAGCGGCGGCGCCTCACGCACGCTCTTCTCACCCAGCTCCTCGAGCGCGAGGAGCACACGATCCAGCCCCAGGGCGAAACCAATGGCCGGCGTAGGCCGTCCGCCGAGCAGCTCGGCGAGTCCGTCGTACCGGCCACCGCCCCCCAGAGCCTGCTGTTGCCCCTCCGCGCCGTCGCGGTAGTACTCGAAAGCGGTCCGCGTGTAGTAGTCGAGGCCGCGCACCAGCATCGGCGCGATTCGATAGGGCACGCCGACCGCGTCCAGGTGCGCCTTGACCGAGGCGAAGTGTGTCGCGCAGGCCTCACAAAGGCAGTCGACCATCTTCGGCGCCTCTGAGATCAGCCCGGCCATATCGGGGTCCTTCGAGTCGAGAAGGCGGAGCGGGTTCGTGACGAGCCTTCGCCGTTCGAGATCGGGCAGGGCCGCCACATGGCTACGGAAGTACGCCGTCAGCCTCTCCAGGTAGGCAGGCCGACACGCACCGTCGCCGATCGAATTGAGCAGCACCTGAACGCCGCGGACGCCCGCCTCGGCGTAGAAACGCCAGCCAAGCTCAACGATCTCCGCGTCCACGGCCGGACCGGGATCGCCCATAGCCTCGGCGTCCCACTGCCAGAACTGGCGGTAGCGGCCAGCCTGGGGACGGTCGTAGCGGAACATCGGGCCCAGGACGGAGAGCTTCACCGGCTGCGGCCACGTCTGCATCCCGTGCTGGACGTAGGCACGCACGATCCCGGCCGTGGCTTCTGGCCGGAGCGCCCACGACTCGGCCTCTTCAGTTCTGGGCGCGAGGCGGAAGAGCTCCTTCTCGATCACGTCCGTCGCCTCGCCGATGCCGCGCTCGAACACGGCGGTCTGCTCGAAGAGCGGAATCTCCATCTCGCGGTACCCGTACCGGACCGCAAGCGAGCGCGCGATCGCCTCTAGCCTGCCGAACCCGGCGCGAATGTCGGGCAGGAGGTCACGGGTTCCCCTGGGAGCACGGAATGACGGCATGGCACCAAGTCTAGCGGCCTGGATTCCGGGAGCGGCGCCACAGAGCGCCACCCTTCAGGGCAAGGGGCGCACTCGATCAGGCGACGACGTTCCCGGTGTCCTCCTTGAAAGCCAGCCTGAGGCAGGAGAAGAAGCGTCGAACGGCCATAACGATCGCCCGCCGGGAGACTCCGCCTTCTACCGACAGGTAGTAGTCGAAGTAGAACTTCCCGTTGGCTGAGACGGACGCCCGGATGAGCTTGACCTGGTCGTTGACGTGGTTGACGTAGGCCAGCTTGTCCGCCTCTGCGACGCCCGAGGTGGCGCCGAAGATGGCGTAGATCAGGATCAGCCGACCATCTGGATCGGGCCGCAGGTAGCAGCGGTGGGTGTCCTGCACGATCAGGTCTCCGTCCGTGTCCACGGAGACCTCCATGTAGAACTCCTCGAAGACCTTCTTGAGCGTGTCCGAGTTGATGCCCTCGGGATAGATGAACTCGTCAGACACGGAACCCTCCTTGCGGACCATGCTCGGCCATCAGCCACCCAGGGCGTTGCGGCGACTGTGCGACAGATTCTCCATCAGTCCATGGACTATAACGGACGGAGCACTTCGCGCGCCGTGGCTGCCCCCTACCCCAGGTCCCGCTGGACTGAGATCACGTCTTTGAGCTGCTCCAGCCGGCTCATTACGCGCGCCAGTTGGGCGACGGAGGCTACCTCAAGAGTAGCCCTTACGGTGGCCGTTCGATCGGGCGTCACGGCGACGTTTGCGGCGAGGATGTTGACCTTGGCTTCGGCAACGACCTGGCTCACGTCCGAGAGCAGGCCGGTCCTGTCGTAGGCTTCGAGCCGAATCGAGATCGGGTACGTCTGTTGCACCTGGCTCTCCCACTCGACTTCGATGAGGCGCGGCGTCTCCCGCTCGCCGAGGACCGTGTGGCAGTTCCGCAAGTGTACGGTGACGCCCTTCCCGCGAGTGATGAAGCCGATGATCGGATCACCCGGGATGGGGTGGCAACACTGGCCGAATCTAACCAGCAGGTCGCCGACTCCCTTCACCCGGACCCCTCCCTGTCGGGACGGACCCGGCGGCGCAGAGGTCGGCGGCAGTGCGAGCTGGGCGTCGTCAACCACGCCCAGTCGTGTCACCACTTGCTGGGCACCGATCGCCCCATAGCCCACCGCGGCATAGAAATCGTCGAGGGTCTCGTGTTTGTAGGCCCGGGCGATCTCGAGAATCCGATCGGCCCCTACCGCTCCAAGGCTCGTCCGTGCCAGCCGACGCAACTCCCTGTCAAGTGATTCGCGGCCGTGGGCGATGTTCTCGTCGCGCTCCTGGCGCTTGAACCACTGCCGGATCTTCTCGCGGGCGTGGCTGGTCCTGACGAGGTTCATCCAGTCGCGGGAAGGCCCGTGGTCGCCCTTGGTGGTGACAATCTCGACGATGTCGCCGTTCTTGAGCCGGTAGTCGAGCGGCACCAGCCGGTTGTTGATCTTGGCGCCGATGCAACGGTGCCCGATGTCGGTGTGGATCCGGTAGGCGAAGTCGAGAGGCGTTGCGCCAGCCGGCAGATCCTTTACCTCGCCCTTAGGGGTGAAGACGAAGACCTGGTCCTGAAACACGTCGAGCTTGACGCCCTCCACAAACTCGGTCGCGTCCGAGACCTCGCGCTGCCAGTCCATGACCTGCCGCAGCCAGGCCAGCTTGGCGTCGTACTCACGGTCGGGTCGTGATCCTTCCTTGTAGCGCCAGTGCGCGGCGATGCCGGCCTCGCTGACCTGGTGCATCGCCCGGGTTCGGATCTGGATCTCCAGCGGCTGACCGTCCAGGGCAATAACGGCGGTGTGGAGGCTCTGGTAGAGGTTCGGCTTGGGGACCGCGATGTAGTCGTCGAACTGCCCGGGAATCGGCCGCCACAGCGAATGGACCACGCCCAGCGCGGCGTAGCAATCCCTGACCTCTTCGACCAGTATCCGGATGGCGTAGACGTCGTAGATCTCGCCTATCTCGGCACCCTTGCGCTGCATCTTCTTCCAGATGCTGTACAGGTGCTTCGGCCGGCCCGATAGCTCGGCTTCCAACCCCGCCCGCTTCAGCTCCGGCCGAAGCGTATCCATGGCCCGCTGGACGAAGGCCTCGCGGCCTTTCCTCCGCGTATCCAACATCCGGGCCAGCTCGCGATAGGCCTCCGGCTCGAGAGTCTTGAAAGCCAGATCCTCGAGCTCCCATTTGACGCTCCACATCCCGAGCCGCTCCGCCAGCGGGGCGTAGATCTCGAGAGTCTGGCCGGCGATGCGCTCCTGTTTGTCCGACGGCAGGGCGTAGAGCGTGCGCATGTTGTGCAGCCGGTCGGCAAGCTTGATCAGGACGACGCGGATGTCGTCCGCCATCGCCAGGAACATCTTCCGGATGTTCTCGGCCTGCTGCTCCTCGTGGGTGTGAGTGCTGAACTTCGAGAGCTTCGTAACCCCGTCGACCAGCTGGGCGACCTCGGTCCCGAACTGCTCCTCGACGTCCTGCAGCGTGAAGTCAGTGTCCTCCGGTACGTCGTGGAGAATCGCCGCCGTGACCGCAACGGGATCGATACCGAGGTCCGCGAGAGTCTGGGCCGACGCGAGGGGGTGAGTTATGTACGGCTCACCGGTGAAACGGGTTTGGTCCCGGTGCGCTTCCTCAGCGAACTCGAAGGCGGTCTGAAGCATCGTGAGATCAGCCTGCGGGTAGTGACGCGCGACCGAGTCCCGGAGCTTGCGGAAATGCGACTCGGGCGTCGCCCGGGTGCCCAGGCCCAGCCGGAGGCGCCGGGCCGCGGGCTTGCGGTTCGGCGGCCTGCGCGAGCTTATCTGCTCGCTCTGCGGCGAGGGGCCGGGCGTTTCGACTGACATCGAGAATCAGTCTACAGCCACGTCGGCCACGACCGTTTCGGCGCCCCGAGCCCGACTCAGATACCCAGCAGTTCCTCCACATCGATGGTCCCGACGAGGGTGAGGCGGTCAGCCCCGATCGTCACCGAGGAAATGTGGAATGGGTTCGCGTTGCCGGGCTCGATCAGGGTTACCGTGGGCAGGGTCTCGCCGTCCGGGACGAGAAGCAGCCCTCCCGCCGCGACTTCGAGCCGCCCCGGCTGCGACACTCCGCCCGCCGTGACCGTCATCTTGTTCGGCGCCGCCAGCGTTACCGTCGCCGCGACACCAAGGGATTTGAGCTGCGCCACGGCCAGCCGCTCAGCCTCCGCCATGGACACGTCCATCTCCGCGTTGGCGGAGGAAGCCAACCCGCTCAGCGTCACCGTATCCACGGTCAAGGGCTGGCCGTCCGGTGCCGCGATGCGAACGCCCTCCAGCGTGCCCCTGACTCTCTCGACCTTGCGGCTGAACAGGTCGACCTCGCCGAGCGTCAGGTCGAGGCTGGCGGCGTGAAGGTCTCCCATGCCGACCTGGCTCGATACCAGGTGGATCGAGTCGGCGTGGCCGGTCAGAAGCAGCGGTGGCGGGTAGGCCGACACGTCCACCCTGGTGTCGGTGCCCGTGAATCCGCCGGCGTTGAGCGCGGTGGTGGCCAGCCAACTCGCACCGAACGGCAGGCCGAACCAGAGCATAGCGAAGACCATGGCGACCAGGATCAGCAGCTGGATCAGACAGGACCGCATCTGGTCAAGGCCTCCGTTCGGAAGCGCACAAGCGCCCTACTAGCCGCCATAGCCGAGCAACTCCAGCGCCCGGATCGCTTCGCTGCGTTCGTTCCAGTCTCGCTGGCCGTCGCTCATGATGATCGATCGTTCGTGACCTTTTCCGGCTAGGAGTACAACGTCGCCGGCTCGGGCCAGGCCGCACGCCGCGGCTATCGCCTCCCGCCGGTCCGCGATGCAGAAAAGATCCTCGCCTTGCCGCAGCCCCGCTGCCTCGGCACCGGCGGCAATCTGCCCGAGAATCGTCTGGCTGTCCTCGCCTCGCGGGTCCTCGTCCGTCACGACGACGAGGCGACAACGCTCACCGGCGATGCGGCCCATGATCGGCCTCTTCAGCACGTCGCGCTCTCCTGCAGAGCCGAAGACGGCGATCAGGCTTCCGCCCCGCACCGATGCGATTCGGCCCAGAAGATCGAGCACCTTCTCCAGAGCCGCCGGCGAATGCGCGTAGTCGACTATCACGTCGAAAGGTTGGCCGCACTCGACACGCTCCATCCTGCCCGGAACGCGGGCGAGTCCGCCCAGACCCGTCCGGACGTGATCCGGGTCCAGCCCCAGCGCCTCACCCAGCGCCACCGCGGCCAGAGCGTTGTGGACGTTGAACCGTCCCGCGAGCCGGAGCGTCACCGTCCCACGCCACCGGTTGGTGGCCACGTCCGCGCGAAGGGACTCGCCGCTCTCTTCGACCGCCACGGCGCGGACCTCGGACTCCACCGTGGTCCCGTAGGTAATGGTTTGGGCACCCGCGTCCGTCGCGGCGGCCAGGAAGAGGGCCGCGGCGGGGTCGTCCAGGTTGACGATCGCGGTCTTTGGCCAGGCCCGCCTCAGTCGCTTCTGAGGTCCCGACGGCGCCAACCCGCGGAAGAGGCTCAACTTGGCGTCCCTGTACGCCTCGAACGTCCCGTGAAGCTCGAGGTGCTCGTGGCTCAGGTTCGTGAAGATCGCCATGTCGTAGGCGATCTCCGCGACACGCCCCAGGGCAAGCCCATGGGACGTCGTCTCGACCACGGCCGCGTCGTTGCCGGCACCGATCATTGCCCGCAGTGCGCGCTGCAGTTGCGGCGCCTGCGGTGTGGTTACGTGTTCTGGATTCGCGCTTCGGAAGTCGCCGATCTTGGTCGCCGCCGTCGTGATGAGACCCGTCGAGATGCCCGCCTTTTCGAGCACGGCGGCCGCCATGTAGGAGGTGGTCGTCTTGCCATCGGTGCCCGTGATGCCGACCACGCCCAACGCGTTGCCTGGATCTCCGTACCACCAGGCCGCCGCCGTGGCGAGGGCGTGTCTCGTATCGTCGACAACCAGCTGAGGCAGGGTGGAGCCGACGGTGGGGCGCTCCACGATCGCGACCGCCGCACCGGCCGCGGCCGCGGCGCCAAGGAAATCGTGACCGTCGGCATGGGCTCCGTGGATGGCAACGAAGACGAACGAGCCGCCGACCTGCCGGGAATCGAACGTGACGCCGCTTACGCGCACCGAACCGATATCCGGCTCCGCTTCCCGTGCGGCCCCCGTCCGCACCGCGTCCTCCGCGGGCCGGACGATACTCAGTCGCCCGCGGGCCTCGAGCCGTTTGAGCAGCTCCGCCAGGGGGCGCCGATCCGTCGGTTCGGCACCCGCCAGCAGCTGCGCCAGGGAGTCGGCGCCGCCTTCGCTCTCGCCCTCGCGGTCGTCGCGCTCTCCGACTTCCCCGCCACCGCCGGCCGGATTCCCCGTCACTCGCCCGCCTCGGCCGCCGGCGTCGGGCTACCTTTGCGTCGTTTCACTCCGTGCTTCCACCGCCCGACGCGGTCCTGCATCGACTGCGCGCCGTCGAAGGCCAGCCGGCCCAGCGGATCGAGCACCAGGTCCCACGCGCCTATGTAGTCGATCTCACGACCGCCGAACCCGCTCTTGAAACGCTCGATTCCCTCGTGCGAGAGGCCCCACATGTCGTAACTGACGGCGCCCTGTGCCCTGGAGGTCCTGATTGCCTCCCACTTCAGCAGGTAGTTGGCGCGGCTCTCCGCTCCCGCGGCGGTCATGCCGCCATACGGCTCGATGACACGATCGCCCACTCGAAGGACGAGCAGCGTCGCGACGCCGGTACCATCGGACCCTTCGGCCATGAGCAGGCGGGCCATGCCGAGTCGGGCGAACGCCCGCCAGACGCCCAGGTACGACTCGTATGTGCGAATTACGAAGCCGGCCCGCCGAGCCGTCTCCTGGTAGATCGAATAGAACTCGGGCAGACGATCGACCGTCGCGTCGACGACGCGGACCCCTCCGTTCCGGGCCTTGTTAACGTACTGGCGCCATTTCTTCCGAAGATCGCCCCAAAGGGCCTCTTCGTCTGCACGCAGGTCGACCTGGCGCGTTCGAGCGGGCTGAATCGCCGTTCCGGCACGCCAGCCGCATCGGCGCAGTGCATGCCTGAAATCCCCGTCGACATCCACGGGGCCGTTCAGCTCGATCTCCGGCTCGATTCGCACGTGCGAGACGCGCAATCCGGTCGACGCCAGAGCCGGGCGCAAAGCCCCCGTGAAAGCCTCTAGAGTGGCCGGGTTCCACTGCTCGAAAACAGGCCCGCGCGGAGCGTACGCGAACGCCCACGGAAGAGGCCTGGGCTTTCGAATGAGGAGCTGCACGCCGAAGGCGGTCTCCTCGCCGGCCTCCTCGGGCCGGTCCTCGTCTCCCGCGCCTGTTGCGTCCTCTTGCGGCGCGACCAGGTCCGTCTCACCCAGAGCCACCGGTCTGGTCCCCCTGAACCTCAGTGGCGTCCAGCCGTTGGGCGCCTTCACTTCAGCCCAGGCGGTCGTCTGAAGGTAGGAACCCGGAGTCGCGTGGACCACGAAGGCGTCCCAGGCGGCGGCATCGGGTGCGAGATCGACGACCGACGGTCGCGTCGGTGCCGTGCCGGGACCCTGCGTCGCCTCCACCGTAAGCCGCTCAGCCATCCGCATACCTCTTGTCGCCCCCTCCCCGGCTGGATCGGACCCAATCCGATCCGGGGCCTCACCCGGTCGCTCGGCCACTACGCAGTGACCCTAGCGACCGTTCCGGCGGACATCCGCAGAGCCACCGGCTTCCGAGCCCGATTCACCCTCCGATGGCAATGCCGACCCGGCTTGCCGGCTCGCTTGCGAGAGCTTCGCACGCGGATGGGAAGCAGTGTACGCGGCGCGCAACCGAGCGGGAGAAACGTGAGTGTAGATCTGGGTCGTGGCCAGGCTCTCGTGGCCGAGCAACTCCTGCACGACCCGCAGATCGGCGCCTCCATCGAGCAGGTGCGTCGCGAAGCTGTGCCGCAAAGTGTGAGGTGAGACCCCGTCCGGCAGCCCCGCGATTCGGCGGAGCCGCTCCAGTCGATACCGCATGCCGCGGACGCCCAGCGGACCGCCCAGGTAGTTCAGGAACAGGACGTTACCGGCCGCAGTCGCGGTCAACTCATCTCGTTCCTCCGATGACACGCCCGTCCGGGCCGCGAGCAACGGCCGGCCCGCGTCCAGGTATGCCGCCACTGCCGCTCGGGCCGGCCGTCCCAGCAACGACACCCGCTGCTTGCGTCCCTTGCCGGTTACCCGAACCTCGCCCCGCTTGAGGTCGACGGATCCGACCGTCAGCGACGCCAGCTCGCCGATGCGCAACCCCGCGGCGTAGGCCGTTTCGACGATCGCGGCGTCCCGGAGCGACAACGCCTCTGCCAGGCCGGGGTCGACCGATGGCACGACTGTGTTGCCACTCCCCCATTCCGACGCGGCCGCGATGAGGGTCTCCGTCTGCGCCACAGTGAGGACGGCCGGCAACCGGCGCGGCTGGCGCGGCGTCGCCACCGCCGTCAAGGGGTTCCCTTGCGTGAGCCCCTGTCGGGTCGCGAATCTGTAGAACGACCTCATCGCCGCCAGACGCTGGCCAACCGTTCTCCGCCCATGCCCATCGGCGAGACCGGCCAGATAAGACCGCAGGACGTTCCGCCCCGGCGATCGCCAATCGTGGCCGTTCTCCGCGAGCCAGCCCAGATAGCCCTCCAGGCCAGTCCGGTAGGAGCGGATCGTGTTGGGCGAAGACCCGCGAGCGTCGAGCGCCAGCAGGAACCTTTCGACCGCGGCCTGGGCCGAGGCGTCGGGCTGGGTCATCGTGGAGCTGGCCGGCGCGGCCGACTCGGGGATCGCAGTCCCGCGCTGCGGGCCGCGCGTTGCGGGCCCCGCGGACGGACCCGGTCCTCGGCGGTCATCCGCCTCGGAGAGCGCCTGCGGGCCTGGATCCGGCCGTCGTCCGGCCGCCCGACGCCCGGGCGCCACCACCCCCCGCGGTCCGGCCTGTGCGGCGGCGGGGCCGAGCTGTCGCGGGTCTCGCAAGGGCGGCCGGGTTGGGCTCGCCGCCCGGCAGCTTCTGGCCCACCACATCGCCCGAAGTCAGCTCCACGGGCGCGCCGCAGACAAGGCACAAGCCAGTCTCACCCGCCTTGCCGACAGGACCGCCATCGCTGTCGTGAACCGCACCGACCGGCTCATGCGAGGTCGTGAAGCGGCATTTCGGGTACCGCGAGCAGCCCCAGAAGAGTGAGCCTGTTCGCCTTGCCCTCCGAGTCACGAGATGCCCCTCCCCGCAAGTCGGGCACGCCGCCTCGAAGGCGAGCGGCTCCGGAGCCGGCGGCCCGTCCTTCTTGATGTAGTCGCAGTCCGGGTACCGTGAACAGCCCATGAACGGCCCGAACCGACCGCGCCGCGCGACCAGGACACCTCCGTCGGTGGCGCCGCAGCGTGGACAAGCTTCGACGATCGGCGACTCCCCGGCACCGCCCGTCTGACCATCCGCACCGGGCTCGCCCTTGCCGTTGCCGGCGGCGGGCAGCTCGCGCGTCTCCTTGTGCTCCGGGTACAGAGAGCAAGCCAGGAACTCGCCGTACCGGCCCAGGCGGACGACCATCGGATGGCCGAGCGAGCAGACCTCCTCGGACGGGCGCGTGGTGAAATCGGCCCTGCGGAGTTCCTTCGTCTTCTCTTCGATTCGTGTTCTGAATGGCGTATAGAACGCGCGAACGACCGGCACCCAGGCCCGCTTGCCGCTCGCGACGTCGTCCAGATCGTCCTCCATCCGGGCCGTGAATTCGAGATCGACGAACTCACCGAAGTGGCACACGAGCAGGTCCGTCACGATTTCGCCAACCGGCTCGGGATGCAGTCGCCTCTCCTGCACCTTGACGTAGCCCCGGTCCAGGATCGTCGAGATCGTGGCCGCGTACGTCGACGGGCGGCCGATGCCGTGCTCCTCCAGCGCCTTGATCAGGGTCGCCTCGGTGTAGCGGGGCGGCGGCTCCGTGAAGTGCTGCAACGGCTGGACGGACTCAACCGCAGTGGCATCGCCCCTGGTGAGCGCCGGCAGGCGGCATTCGGCCTCCTCGTCGACGTCGTCGTGGCCTTCGGTGTAGACCCGCGAGAAGCCGTCGAAAGTGGTTCTGGTCGCGTTCGCTCTTAGCTCGTAGCCGTCGGCGGCCAGGTCGACGGTCGTTGTCTCCTGAACCTTGACAGCCATCTGACTGGCCAGAGCGCGCTGCCAGATGAGGCGATAGAGGCGTGCCTCATCGTTACCAAGGCGCCGCGACAGGGCTTCCGGGTCGCGCCGGAATGACGTCGGACGGATCGCCTCGTGAGCTTCCTGGGCATTCCGCGTCTTCGTCTTGAATGCCCGGCCGCGCGGGGTCGTGTACTCGGGACCGAAGCGATCCTCGATGACCCGGGCAGCCTCTGCCATCGCCTGGCTCGAAAGGGCCACCGAGTCGGTCCGCATGTACGTGATCAAGCCGACCTGCCCCTCGTCGGTCTCGACGCCCTCGTAGAGTCTCTGCGCCGCGCTCATCGTCCGCTTAGGCGAGAAACCGAGCTTGCGGCTCGCCTCCTGCTGCAGGCTGGACGTCGTGAAGGGCGGAGCCGGCGTTCGGTTGGTCTTCTTGATCGACGCGTCCGTGACGATCGGCCGACTGGACCTGATCGCCGCGGCGTGGCGTTCCGCCGTCTCGCCGTCCGCGATCTCCGGCTTCTTGCCTTCGACGCGGACCAGATCGGCCTCGAACGTCTCTCCGTTGGGGGCGACCAGGACGGCCTTGAGCGTCCAGTACTCGCGGGCGGTGAATGCGCGGATCTCACGCTCGCGGTCGACGACCAAACGGACCGCGACCGACTGAACGCGTCCGGCCGACAGCCCGGCTCGGACCTTACGCCACAGCAGCGGACTGAGCGTATAGCCGACGAGCCTGTCTACCACGCGACGAGCCTGCTGAGCGTCGACGAGGTTCTGGTCGATGGTGCGGGGTTGGGCGAAGGCGCGCTTGATCGCGGCCTCGGTGATCTCTGAGAACGTGACCCGCCGGGTCCGACCCGGAGCCAGCCGCGCGGCTTCCGCCACGTGCCAGGCAATGGCCTCTCCCTCGCGATCGAGGTCTGTCGCGAGGTAGATCACGTCCGCCTTCGAGGCGGCCTTCACGATGGCCGAGAGCTGCCGCTTTCGGTCCGCCACGACCTCGTATACGGGCGCGAAGTCGTGGTCCACGTCCACACCGAGCTGGTTCTTGCCGGGATTCTCGGGCAGGTCCCGGACGTGGCCGTACGACGCGAGCACGGTGTAGCCGGGGCCGAGGTATCGCTCTATCGTCTTCGCCTTGGCGGGCGACTCGACGATCACAAGATTGCCGCTCATCCGCGGGAGTCTAGCATCCGCCGCTCACCTGGCCGTTTGTGCCGGCCCTGCCACCCATATCGGCGCGACCCGGTGGGACACGGGCTCAGCTAGCCCGAGGCCGTCGACGCCACAAGCTCAAGCGTCGCGAACACGGCGGATGAGATCGCCGTCCAGCTCCTCGGCCGCACCGGCCTCTCTCTTCGTCCCGACCTCGAGCCAGGCCAGCCTCTCGAGCAGCGTCCCGCTCGACTCCCCCACCTTGCCTTCATCCGGCCGCTTCGCCCTATCGGCCCTGAGCGCCTCGATCGACGCCTTTGGTATCTCGATGAACCTGACGTGGCCCAGGGGGATAGCGAAGACGGAATCGATCTGGTTGATGAAGTCCGGCTTCTCGCCGTTCGTCGCCCGCAGGTTCCGGCAGATCAGGACGGTGTCGGTGGGCGCCGACTCGAACAGGAGATCAGCCAGAAGGGGCTGCTCGTTCCGCATATGCACTACGACGTCACGCAGCATCAGGCTCTCCTGCGCGGCTCCCCCAATGGGGTCCTCTGGGAGTTATCGGTCCCGCGAACGTACAGCCCAACCTTACCCGTAGAAGTCGACCACCAGCCGGATCGAGTTCGAGACCCATACGCCGATGCCGACTCTATGGAAGTACACATCCATGATGTTGTAGTAGTGGCCGCCTCGATACGGGGCCTCGGCCTGGAAGAACAGTTGCGAGTCGATCATTCCGGCGTTGCCGTCCCGGTGAGGCGACGCGATATTTTCACCCCAGGACCCACCTGTGTAACCTGCCGCTCGGAACCGCGAAACCGTTGTCGTCCCACCGGCGCTGTGGGAGAGGATGTTGTGGTCTGCCAGGTACTTGGCGTACGGCCGGGCAACCTTGAGCGAGATGGTCTCATCGAGGTAGAGCGCTCCCTGGGCCGGCATGGTGTGGTGGCTCGCGGTGCTGCAGCCGCCGCTCGAAGTCAGCCAGCCGCCCGTCCGGGTGCAGTTCATCAGACCCAGGTAGTAGACCTCCATGTCATGCCTCTGAGCGCCGACGGATCCGAAGGCTCCGGTTCCCGTTCCCCCTCCGGAGCTGCCACCGCCGCCGCCGCCGCGAGCCACGACCGTCGGCGTCCTGGGCTTCGAGACGGTGAACGTGGCACTGCTCACCTTCTCCAGGTGCATGCCCGTCGAGGATCGGGCCGTGGTGGTGATCCTGGCCACTACCTTGGCGCCGACCTTGAACGCGTAGCGCGGCGCCAGGGCCAGGACGGTGTCGCCCTCGGACCAGTAGAGGTTGCCGGCCACTGCCCGGCCGTCGGCGGTAACCGAGAACGCGGACTCGGTCGCCTTTTTGTCCATGGGCGCGGAGAAGCGGACCGAGACCAGCTGGCCGGTATCCAGGGTGACGGTGCCGTCCTGCGGCCGGAAGCTGACGACCGCGGGCGCTTTCATGGTATGGCCACTCACTGGCGCCACGGGCTGCAGCGCCGCGCCGGATGAGTCAGTGCCGCCGTCGGCAAAGCTGACCACGAAGTCCGAGTCCGAGGCCAGGGCCGTCTTGGGGGTTACGGTGAAGACCTGGGACACGGCGTCGGTGGGATCGTCGCCGACGATCGTGACGTCGGCCTGGGGGGTGATCGACAGGCGGGTAACGACCGTGGAGAGCTTGACCGGCCTGGTGAAGGTCAGCTGGAAGGTGGTGTTGGGGGCGACCAGGTCGTCGACGACCAGGCTCGCCGAGAGGGTACCTGCCGTGGGCGAGCCCGACTGGAACGAGGTATGGATCTCCGTCGCCAGGCTCAAGCCTTCCTGGTCGGTGGCCGCGTTGGTGATGTCGACCATGTAGTTGGTGTAGGGCTCCCAGTGCGAACCGGGCACGATCGAGAGAACTTGCGAGGTCGCATCCCACTGCAGCTTGTGCTCAATGCCGGGCTGGATCGTGAGAGCCGTCTCGACCGAGGCTTCGTTCATCGGCTTGGTGAACTGGACTTGGAACGGCACGTCCAGGGCGAGGCCGCTCTCGCTGCGATGGGCATCGGCCTGGGGAACCAGGGGGGCGAAGGTCGGAAGCTGCTCACCGGCAACCTGCTTGGTGGGCAGGGCCAGAAGCAAGAGGCTCGCCACAGTGGTGACCGCGACACCCACCATGAGGAAGCCAACCAGGTGTGACCGGCGGAGTCGTGACGACACCCGCGCGACTACGCGGATCGGCCTCGCCAGAGAGGCAGCCAACGCGTTTCGCACTTATCCCTCTTCCTATGGTGGTCGATCACCACCCCGATGACTGATCGTCAGCCGTAGAAGTCGATAGAGACCCTGACGCTATTCGAGACCCAGACGCCTATGCCCGCCCGATGGAAGTACGGATCCATGATGTTGAAGTAGTGCTCGCAGCGGCACCAGTACTCGTTCTGGTAGAAGATCTCGACGTCGATCATGCCGGCCCTGCCCGACGTGCTGGGCGAGGCGATGTTCTCACCCCAGGACCCGCCGCACCAGCCCTGGGCGCACAGCCTCGAGTGCGGGTTGGTGCCTCTCAGGTAGTGATCCAGGAGCCGGTTATCCGCCATGTACTTGGCGTAGGGCCGGGACACCTTGTTCGATATGCCGGCGTCCAGCAGCAACTTGCCCTGAGCCGGAAGGGTGTGGTGGGTTTGGGAGCTGCAATCGCCGCTCCGGGTGACCCAGCCGCCTGTCCTGGTGCAGTTCATCAGGCCCAGGTAATACACCTCTGAGGCATACCAGGGCGACGACGCGGAGGCGGCGCCACCAAACGCAATGCTGGACGACCTGGGCTTCGAGACGGTGAACGTGGCGCTGGCAGCCTTCTCGATGCGCATGCCGGTCGAGGATCTGGCCGCCGTGGAGACGCTGGCCACTACCTTGGCGCCGACCTTGAACGCGTAGCGCGGCGCCAGGGCCAGGACGGTGTCGCCCTCGGACCAGTAGAGGTTGCCGGCCACTGCCCGGCCGTCGGCGGTGACCGAGAAGGCGGCCCCCGTAGCCTTGGTGTCCATCGGCGCGGTGAAGCGGACCGAGACCAGCTGGTTGGTGTCGTAGGTGATCTGACCACCCTGCGGCCGGAAACGCACGACCGCGGGGGCGACCATGGTGGTGACGGTCAGGGGCGCCACGGGCTGCAGCGCCGCGCCGGATGAGTCAGTGCCGCCGTCGGCAAAGCTGACCACGAAGTCCGAGTCCGAGGCCAGGGCCGTCTTGGGGGTTACGGTGAAGACCTGGGACACGGCGTCGGTGGGATCGTCGCCGACGATCGTGACGTCGGCCTGGGGGGTGATCGACAGGCGGGTAACGACCGTGGAGAGCTTGACCGGCCTGGTGAAGGTCAGCTGGAAGGTGGTGTTGGGGGCGACCAGGTCGTCGACGACCAGGCTCGCCGAGAGGGTACCTGCCGTGGGCGAGCCCGACTGGAACGAGGTATGGATCTCCGTCGCCAGGCTCAAGCCTTCCTGGTCGGTGGCCGCGTTGGTGATGTCGACCATGTAGTTGGTGTAGGGCTCCCAGTGCGAACCGGGCACGATCGAGAGAACTTGCGAGGTCGCATCCCACTGCAGCTTGTGCTCAATGCCGGGCTGGATCGTGAGAGCCGTCTCGACCGAGGCTTCGTTCATCGGCTTGGTGAACTGGACTTGGAACGGCACGTCCAGGGCGAGGCCGCTCTCGCTGCGATGGGCATCGGCCTGGGGAACCAGGGGGGCGAAGGTCGGAAGCTGCTCACCGGCAACCTGCTTGGTGGGCAGGGCCAGAAGCAAGAGGCTCGCCACAGTGGTGACCGCGACACCCACCATGAGGATCTGAATTGCGCCGAATCGACTTCGCTTGCGGCCGGCGCGAGGTGCGCTCCGTGTCCGCGTGGCCATCGCCGTGGCCGCTGCTTTCCGCAAGAGTTCGTCTCCGGTGGCGGGTGGGGTCACTGCCCTTGTTGACGTCTTCCAGGCAGGGTAACACCGCCTTTCGAGATCGGGCAAATGGCCCAGGTGCCGCGCGAGCCTCCCGGCGAGCCTTCGTCCGGCGATCCGCGGGACTGATTTCCCGCATCCGCAAGAACCTCAGAGACGAACGCCCTCATGCACGTCGCGCCGCGCGGCCAGGACCTCCAGCACGCTTCTTCTCGTGCTCGCCGGGCCATCGGGCGAGGAGTCCGGCAGGGATGTAGCGGCCGTAGGATCCGCTCGCCAGTCCTCTCAATTCCAGGAGGGTCAACGCGCTCAGGATGGCTGCCCCGGGCAAGGCGGTTCGCGCCGCCAGATCGTCGGCCGTGGCCGGGCCGCGCACAAGAGCCTCTGCCAGCAGCCGTTCCACCGGCCCCAGGGAAGCCATGATGGCCGCTCTACCCGTTCCGGCTACTATCCCGGAGGGCGCTCGAGTCGCAGCCGACCCCGCCTTCGAGACCGACGGTCCGTCCGTTGCGCCGACGCCGTCCGCGCCCGCGCCCACCAGACCTAGATCCTCGATCAGCTCCGGGACGCCGCACACGACTCTTGCCTGGCCGGGAAAGGCTCGCAGGAATGCGTTGCATCCGGAACTCGTGGGTGAGTCGATCGGACCCGGTACGAGGAAACAATCCCTACCCTGTTCGAGAGCCCAGCCGGCAGTGATGAGGGCGCCGCTTCGACGACCCGCCTCGACCACGACCGTCGCATCGGCCAGCCCGCTGACGAGCCGATTGCGACGCGGAAACGAGCCTCGACTTGCGGGCGTGTCTGGGGCCAGCTCCGCCACCACGGCCCCGCCCGCGGAGACGATCGCGTCCGCGAGGCGTTCATGGGCCCGTGGAAACAACCGCGCGTGCCCGCCTCCGAGAACCGCCACCGTCGCCAGCCCCTCGCTCACGACAGCGGCATGTGCCACTCCGTCAATTCCCACCGCAAGCCCTGACACGACGACCGCACCGGCACGTGCCAGGCCGGAGCCGATCCAGCCAGCGATCAGCCGTCCCTTGTCTGAGGGCCAGCGCGTCCCGACCACCGCGACCGAGTGGGCCGCTCTCAACGAGTCGATGGACCCCCTGACGAAGAGCAACGGCGGCGGCATGTCCACACGACGCAGCCGGTCCGGGTAGGCGGTGTCATCCAGCGTGACCACGGCGAGGCCGAGGGATCTGACCTGTTCCACCGTCCGTGTTCCGACGGCGACCGACTCGCAGATGCGACGGGCGAGGTCGGCCCCGAGTCCCGTTCGTCGACCGTGTGAGGTCCGCGAACCGGGGTGCGCGACTCTCGCAGGCTGCGCCGTGTCTTCGTCCAGTCCATGGCCAGAGCCCGAAACCGTGACCTCGATGGGGTCGTCCGCCTGCTCCGGGACGGCCGCCGCAGCAAGGGCAAGCGCCTCACGCAGCCGAGCCGCCCCGGAGGGTCCTGCGGCGACATCCAGCACGGACCTGGCCGACCCGAAGGTCGCAAGCAGCGTCGAGAGCGTGACCGGGCCCAGGCCCGGCACGCCGAGCAAGGTCACCCATGCGTCCCGCTCCAGGTTCGCTTCCGAGGCGTCGGCGACGGGGGACGGTTCAACGACCGTTCGTGAGACCTCACAGACCGTGCCCTCGGCAGCGCGTCGCGGTGGGATCGGACCAAGGCTCTGCACGCCCAACATCGGTCACACCACCGCCGTGAACCCGGATCGGCGCCCCGATGGGGAGCGGAACCTGGCGGCCTCGTCCAGGTGGGCGGTCTCCACTCGCACGGAGCCGTCCAGATCGGCCGCAGTCCGAGCCACCCGCAGCAACCTCTCGATGCCCCGAGCGGACCAGCCCTCCATCTCGGCCAGCCGGATCGCGTGACCTTGCTCGACCGGAGTGAACGAACAGGCGGCTCGCAGGGCCCGGCCCGTCAGCCTCGCGTTACAACATCCCCCGCGTTGAATCTGCCGCCTCCGCGATTTGTCGATTCTCTGGCCCACGGGTACCGAACCCTCCGGGGCCGCCGCCCCAACGTACTCGTCCGGCCTGACTCGCGGCATGTGAACCCACAGGTCTATGCGGTCCCGCAGCGGTCCTGAGATACGGCCCGCGTATCTGTCGACCACGGCAGGCTGGCAGCGGCAGCGGCCGTCGCCCTCACCCGCATGGCCGCACGGGCACGGGTTCATTGCCGCAATCAGCTGGAACCGTGAGGGGAAGACGGCCGCCCGACCGACCCTGGCGATCGCGACCTGCCCGTCCTCGAGCGGCTGCCTGAGCGCCTCCAACGTCCCCCGGTCGAACTCGGGGAGCTCGTCCAAGAACAGAACGCCATCATTCGCCATTGTCACCTCGCCCGGCGACATGTGCGGCCCGCCGCCGACCATGCCGGCGTAGGAGATCGTGTGGTGAGGCGAACGGAACGGTCTGCTGCGAACCAACCCGCGAATCGGTGTCGAGCCGGCCACGGAGGCGATGATCGTGGCGACGCGGGCCTCCTCGTCATCCAGGGGTGGCAGAAGGCCAGGGACGGTACGCGCCAGAAGCGTCTTCCCCGAACCCGGAGGGCCGATCATGATCAGGCAATGCCCGCCTGCCAAAGCGAGCTCAAGAGCTCGCCGCGCTTCGAGCTGGCCGCGAACGTCAGCGAGATCGGGCCCCGACCCCGCACCTGCCCTTCCGCCCTGAGACGTCTCCAGTTCGTCGCTTACCTCGGCCGCCATTTCGATTCGAGGAGGCCGGCTGCGGGTCCGACAGCGGCTGCCCTCGCGTATCACCTGAGCCGCCTCCGCGAGCGTCGCCGCGGCCACTACGTCTATCCCGTTCGCCAGACGCGACTCGTCGGCCCCCTCGACGGGGACCACGACCCGCCGTACGCGGCGTCGAGCCAGGGCGGCCACCATCGGCAGAAGGCCGGGTATGGGACGCAACTCACCCCCCAGGGACAGTTCCCCCAGGACCGCCCAGCGGCCACTGGCCCGCACCTGCTCTGACCCGACCAGAATGCCAAGCGCCATCGCGAGGTCCAGCGAGGCCCCGCTCTTGCGCATTTCCGCCGGTGCCAGGTTGACCGTGATCCGGCGGGGTGGGTACTCGTAGCCGCTATTCCGGATCGCGCCCCTGACCCGCTCGCGAGCCTCCTGCAGGGCCGTGTCCGCCAACCCGACGATCGTGAAGCCGGGCAAGCCCGGTGCCACGTCCACCTCAACCCGAATCAGGCGCCCATCGAGACCCTGGAGGGTGGCTGAAAGGAGTGAGGCGAGCACTGCCTGACCCTAGGTCACGCCGATAATCTCCGGCTTATCCGCCGCTTAGCCCGACGGTTTCAGCGCAACCGGAACTCGACTACCGACTCTCTTTCCGCGCCGCCGGCTGCTCCTCGAGATCCTTGTCGATGGCCTTGACGAAGTCGAGGACGTCCCTTCCCAAAACGGAATCGGCCTTCGTATACATGAAGGGCGCACCGCTGTTGAGGGCTCCTATTGCCGAGCGGTACTCGTTGATGATCTGGTAATCGATACGGCGCTTCAGAGCGCTCTCGGCGTTCTTCACGTTGATGCCGGTGAACGCGTTCGATCGATTCAGTATGAGTTTGACCTTTTCGTCCGAGTAGCCGAGGTGGTTGATGGTCTCGAGAACCAGCCTGACGTTCTTGAGGCACGGAAGGTCCGCCGTCATGACCACGTAGATCGTCTGGGCTACGTCCATCAACCTCAGGTTGATCTCGTCTAGGCGTTTGTCGACGTCGAGGATGATGTAGTCGAAGTCGTTGGCCAGCAGCCCCACCACTTCCGGGAGGCTGTCGCTGTTCACCAGTTCGGCCGTCTCAGGTGAAGGCGGCGCCAGGAGCAACTCGATCCCGGACTCGTGCTTGACGAGGATCTGGCGAACGAGCTCCTCATCCCTCGTCGGCGCCGTCGCAAGATCGACCACGCTGGGCCGGTCGAGCCCGAGATCGAGGAAGACCCGGTGGTCGCCGAACTGAAGATTTGCGTCGATCAGGCAGACCCGGCGACCGAGCTCCTTGTGGAGCGCAATCGCGGTGTTTATCGCGATGGTTGTGGTACCCACACCACCCTTCGCGCCGTAGAAGAGGACGACCCGGGCCGGTCCGCGCTTCCGGGGCGCGGCCGGCTGTGGGATCGCGAGCCCTCGGCTCGGCGGTGTGAGCGGCTCGGCGGGCTGGTACCGCGCCAGAAGGCTGCGCATACGGGCCATGAGCTCGGCCGGATGGAACGGCTTGATCAGGTAGTCGTCCGCCCCGGAGTGAAGCGCTTTGCTGCGTCCCTCCGCTTCGTTCTCGGTCAGGAGAAGGATCGCCGGAGTGTGCGTGGACGGACCGTCCTCCATCCGCAAACGGTTCATTACCGTAAATCCGTCGATACCCGGCAGGTTGGCCGCAACCAGGACGAGCGCCGGCCTTTCGGAACGGGCCAGACGAAGCGCTTCCGCGCCCTCGTTGGAGACGATGATCTCGAAACCGGCCTGTGCGAGCGCGTTGCCCAGCGCTCTCTGCACGGTCGGGTCGGCATCGACCACGAGTATTCTGACGGCCATCGTTACACCTGATTGCGCGGTTCAACCGCTCACGGAGTTCACCGGGCGAGCAGACGCCCTCGAGAATCGCAAGAAGGGCCCAATGCCAGATTATAGGCGACCCGCCGTGCTGGAGATATCGGCGGCGGCAGAGCCCGCCTCCAGCATCGTCTCCCGGGCTCGAGATCGATTCCAGTCTGCAGGCGTGCGCGCCTTCTAGAAAGTCACGTCACACCCACGCGAACTACGACGATTTCGCACCCGGGCCCTTGCCCATGCCGGACTGAATCATCGAGCTGACCGGTCCGAGCAGCTGGGTGAACTCGAGCGGAATGACGAACTTAGTCGCGGGACCGCTGCCCAGGGCTTTCAACGCGTCCAGGTACTGCAGCGTCATCGTCTTCTGATCGATACCGCGCGCCGCCTGGAAGATGGTGTGCAGAGCCTCGCTGAAGCCTTGCGCCCGGAGGATTGCAGCCTGCCTGTCACCCTCCGCTCGAAGGATGGCCGACTGCTTGTCGCCCTCGGCGACGTTGATCGTGGCCTGGCGCGTACCTTCGGATTCGGTGATGACCGCACGGCGGGTCCGCTCGGCGGAGAGTTGCCGGTTCATCGCCTCCTGGACCGCGGGCGGAGGCAGGATCTCGCGAATCTCGACCGTGGTTACCTTGCCGCCCCAGCGCTCGGTGACCTCGTCGAGTTTGATGCGGAGCGTCTCGTTGATCCGCTCGCGCTCCGACAGGACGTCGTCGAGGGGGATATCGCCAATGACCGAGCGGAGCGTGGTCGCGGCCACACCCTGCAGGGCGCCCGCGAAGTTGGCCACGTTCACGATGCTCATCAGCGGGTCCGCGATCTTCCAGTAGATCAGGAAGTCGACGCTGATCGGGGCGTTGTCCTTGGTGATCGTGGTCTGCCGCGGGACCTCGATGAACTGCTCGCGCAGGTCAACACGGATCCCTACGTCCGCGATTGGCCGCAGGAACACCAGGCCCGGACCTTTGACCAATCCCTGATTGGTCTGGCCGAAGCGCTTGACGACCATGCGTTCCCATTGCGCAACCACGCGGAACGAGATTGCGGCGAAGAAGATCACGATGACCAGCAAGACGATCAAGATGATCAGAGCCACAGTCCCAGCTTCCATCCCCTGAACCTCCAGTCACTAGCACAGCCAAAGCGGCACAACCAGCTGCCGATCGCCCGGCAGAGCCCTAGTCCACGCGCTCGACGATGAGCGTCAAGCCCTCCTGTCTGATGACTCGAACATGCGACCCGCGGGCCAGGCTTTGACCATTCGGCGTCCGAGCCGTCCACGACTCCCCGGACACGTAGACCGTGCCGGTCGGAGCCAGATCCGCCTGGACCTCGCCGGTCTGACCGACGATCTTGACGGTCCCAACCATGCCCGACCCTGCCGGAAGCGCCAGATGGCGCATCTGCATCAGGGTCCGCACCAGGACCATGCCGTACAGGCCCGCGGCCACTGTCATCGTAATGATGATCGGCCAGGCCACCGCCACGCTCGGCAGGTACGGGCCGGGCGATCCGTAGAACGCCACCGCCCCGACGACGAAGCTGGCCAGGCCGCCGATCGTCAGCAGGCCGTGGCTGGGCACGCTCGCCTCGAACACGAGCATGAAGATCCCCAGCACGACCAGCACGACGCCGAGGATGTTGAGTGGCAGGCTGCCCGCTCCGTAGAAGGAGAGAGCCAGCGACAGGGCGCCGAGTAAGCCCATCAATAGTGTTGGATGGAAGAATTCGATCAGGACAAACAGGATGCCGATCACCAGCAAGATGAAAGCGATGTTCGGGTCGTCCAGAGTGTGGAGGAACCACTGGATCGGATCCTCTCCGATCGAGACGGTCGTAGCGCCCCTGGTGTGGATCACCACTGACCCCGCCGACGTGGTGACGGTGAGGCCGTCTACCTGGCTCAAGACGTCATCGATGCTCGAGGCGATTCCGTTCACGGCATGAGCCGCAACGGCCTCTTGAGCCGTGTAGGACTGCGCGTCCTGGACGGTGGTGACGGCCCACGCAACGGCCTGGGGATGCCGCTCCTGGGCAATGCTCCGAATGGTGGCGACGGCGTCGTTCATCACTTTGTCGGCCTCGGTCTGGCCGTACGTGGCGGCGATGTCCGCGCCCCCTGCCGCCACCGGCGACGCGGCACCGATATTGGTGCTGGGGGCCATGTACGCCAGGTTGGCCGAGAGGGTGATGAACGTACCCGCGCTGGCCGCCTTTGCGCCGGAGGGACCGACCCACACGACGGTGGGGATCTTCGAATGCAGGGCGCCGTCGATTCGAAGCATCGCGGACTCACTGCCGCCAAGTGTGTCGAGCTGAATGATCACGGCGGCGGCCCCATCGGACTCGGCTCGCCGAATTGCCCCGGTCACGAAGTCGGCCATGACGTCGTCCACCACGCCGCTGGTCGGGACGACGACCACCTCGGGCCCGGCAGGATCCGCGACGGTGCCCGTCGGCCGCGGCGTCGGCGGAGACTGCGCGAAGTTCGCTCCGCTCCCGCCGGTCCGAGCCGTGCCCACCAGCGCAAGAAAGGCTCCGGCGACGGCCAACGTGGCCGCCAGCCTGGCAAACGCGAAGGCGGACCGCCGCAGCGTCCCCATCCGTGCGGTGACGAACTGTGCCAGATCGAAGACCCCGGCCCGAGGACGCCCTTGCTGGACTGTCCAGGGAAGCGCCGCTATCTCGTCCGGAAGGGGCGGCGTCGTGCTGCCGGCGGCGAGCCGCCTCAGGCGGTCTTCCATCTCCATGTCCGACCCGTTCTCCAACTCGGAACCACTCATCTGGTGCCCCCTTCCGCCGGTTCGATCCGGCGGCGAAGCGCCCGCAGGGCGGCATGGTGTCTCGACTTGACTGTGCCGATTGGAATGCGCAGGCGCTCGGCTATCTCGGCCAGTGAAAGATCCCCCCAGTAGCGCAGGATCACAACCATCCTCAACTCCTGGCTGAGGGACGATAGGTCTCTGCCGACGGCGTCTCGCGCCAGAGCGGCCCTGAACGGATCGCCGCCCTCGAGGTCGAAGTCGTCGACGTCGACGGTCCGTCGCCGGCTTCGCTGGCGCAGCCGCGTGCGGCAGACGTTGACAAGGATCTGGCTGAACCAGGCGTGGAAACGGTCTCTGTCACGCAGATTGAGCCAGCCCCTCCAGGCTCGCACGGACGCCTCTTGAACCGCGTCCTGGGCCTCGGCCGAATTGGCGAGCAGATAACCGGCGAGCCGGTATGCCATGGAGAGCTCGCCTTCCAGGGCGGCAACGAAGACCGCGTCGATGGCCCGGTCTCTCGCGGCCGGCTCTACCGCGGACGCGCGAACCGCTTCCGCTCCCAGGTAGGCTTCTTTGACGAACATGCCACGCTCTAGTGGCGGCCCGGGCGGGTCGCTCATGGGTGTGACTCGCCGTCCGAACGATCGGTTCACGGGCGATCTTCCCCGCCCGAGGGACGCAACGACTCCCGGAACGCGATAACGAGCTCGTCCATCGCGTCAAGCACGAGCTGGCTCCACGTCTCCATGAGATCGTAGACCGCCCGGACCGTCTCGATTTCCTCGAATGAGCCGCTCAGCTTGTCCGTCTCGCGCACTTCGACCGGTCGACCGGATGCCTCCGCCAGATACACCAGCCCAAGGTGATGAACGCCCACATCCACCTCGTCGTCGTTGAGTAGGCCGACGAACTGGAATGGCGGCACGAAATCGGCGTCGAGCTCCTCGCGCCACTCCCGCACCAGACCGCCAGAGACGGAGCCGTCGCCCGGGATTGAGGTGCCCGCCGATGCCGATCGTGTAATGATCGTGAAGACGAGCGTCGCCCCCGGCCCTCGTCCGCTTCATCAGGAAGAGCCGCTCCCCGTCCCGAAGGATCAGGTACGGGATGATCTGCTTGAGAGCGCGATCCTCCTCGGCTGCCGCCCTGGGAACGTACACGCCGGCCTCGTCGACCCGACGCAGGATCTCCGCCACGCTGTCGCGCCGCACACCGCGCCAGGGGGCCACGCCGGCGAAGAGTTCCTCCCGGGCCACCGCATAGACGAGTTCTTCCGGGATCTCCTCGCTCATGGGCGATCCGATTCCTCGAGCCGGCGCCGAGCCGTCGAGAAACGGGCCAGGAGCGCTGCGTCGTCCGGGTCGCCGTCGCGCTCCAACTCGGCCAGCCATCTGTCGACCACGTCCCTGAAGTCGTGCAGTCGGGCGGCGATCGCCCTCGCATTCGTGGCCGCTATGCCGGCCCCCATGGCAGGCTCACCGCGAGCCAGGCGGGTCATCCCCGCCCACCCAGTCGCCGCGAGCGTCTCCGCCGCGCCCCAATCTTCGCGCTCGGGCTCGCCCGGTCCGCCCGCGATCGACTCCACGAGCGCCGCCGAGACGACGAGGGGCAGATGACTGATCGCCGCGACGGCGCTGTCATGGGCGGCGGCGCTCATCGGGATCTGGATGGCGCCACAGGCCTCGACCAGCTGCCCGATTCGCTCGCCGTCGCAGAGACGGGCGTACCGGCCCAGAACGGTTACCCAGGGCCGTTGCACGAAGAGATCCGGCACGGCGGCGGAGTAGCCGCTCAGCTCTCGCCCTGCCATCGGGTGGCCGCCTATGAAGGGCAGCAGGGCCTCGTCGGCCCTGGCCACGATCCGCCCCTTGGCGCTGGCTACGTCCGTGACGGCGCAATCCTCGGGTAGAGACCCGCGCAGCGGCCCGGCCAGCATGCCGACGAGCTCCAGACAGATCAGGGGCGGCGCGGCCAGAACTATTATCTCGGCGTCGCGGACGGCCTCTTCCGGCGTCGCGGCGGCCGCGGCTACCACTCCATCCGCCATCGCCTGCTCAACCGGCGCCAGACTCCGGCTCCAGGCAGTGACGTGCCACTGGCCGGGCTCGCGCTCGCGAAGGGAGCGAGCGATCGAGCCGCCGATCAGACCGAAGCCGAGGATCGAGAGTCGCACGGTGCCATTATGGCCGGGCAGCCCTTCCGCGAGGAGCCGCCGAGGACTCGGCTGGTCTCCGTGAGCCGAGAAGCAGGCACGCCTCCGACTCCGCGGCTGCATCTCGACGCTCCGCAGATCCTGCACGATCGGGCGCTGAGCGAGCGAATGCCCCGGATATCGACGCTCCATCGCGCATACGGTGTGCGTTCCCCGATGGCTAGACTAGAATGCGAAGCGGCAGCCGACCGTCATCTGGCTCCCAACAGCCCCGGCTCGCCGGTATCACGAGGACAATCGGTACATGACTGAATCGTACGGCGAGACTCGACCAATCCGAGTCCTGCTCGTCGACGACCACCAACTCCTGACCGGTGCTCTGTCTCAGATGCTCAGCCGCGAGCCGGACATCATGGTCGCGGGCGTGGCCGGAACGGTCGCGGAAGCCAAGGCGATGGCTCGCGAGCGCCTCGATGTCGTGCTGATGGATTACCGGCTGCCGGACGGTACCGGGGCCGAGGCTACCCGCGCCATCAAGGCCCGCTGGCCGGCAGCGAGAGTCGTGATGTTGACCGCCTTGACCGACGACGAGACCGTTTTGGAGTCCATCCAGGCCGGCGCCGACGGTTATCTGACCAAAGACCGGGCGATCGACGAGGTGGTGAGCGCCGTCCGGGCCGCCTACGCGGGCGAGACTCTTCTGCCCCGGTCGGTGATCGTGGGCATCGCCCAGCGTGTCGCGGCTGCGAGGGACCGCGGCGTCGAGCGACGCCAGATCGAACCACTCACCCCGCGCGAGCTGGAAGTTCTCAAGGCATTGACCGAGGGGCTTGCCACGCCGGACATTTGCGAGCGCCTGTACATCGCCCCCAACACGCTGCGGACGCACGTCCAGAACATCATGGGCAAGCTGCGTGTGCACTCGAAACTCGAAGCGGTCGCGTTCGCTCTGCGCCACCGGCTGGTTGAGCCGCCCAAGTCGGACGACAACCTCTTCTAGGACTGCGAACGCCTCGCTTCGCGGTGGCTGAACCCTCCCAGCCCTAAGCAGGCCGCCTGCGGCGGTGCACGCGACGCTCTTCGACCCGTCGCTCCTCCTCTGGCGGCGTCTCTCTCTTGACCTCCCTGCGCGACAGCAGCAGGCGGCGGTCCGTGAGTCTCCGGTCGTCCCGGAGTGAGACCCCGCATCGAGGGCATAGCCGCTCCTCTTTGAAGAGTTGGGCGAGCGGGACCGTGGCCCAAAGCGATCGTCCACAGGCGAAGCAGGCTAACCGCGGCATGAGTCCATCGTACGTCATCGCCGGTGGCATTCAATCCTCTGCTCGAAGGCATAGCCGACGATCCCGCGCCTGCTCGAATACGTCGGATTGGCGATGACTCGGGCCACAAGCGCGGCGATGCTTAGTCCGTCCGCCGGAAACGGCGACAGTGGCCGCTCGCGATAGTGGCCGCTCGGCGGGTCGCTTCGTTCCCCCCGGGGCGACTCGCTCAGAACGACGGTCTTGCCTCGTTCGTTTCGCCGATCGCTAGCTCTCCTCCAGCGATCGGCTGTCCTGCGGCCCGGAATCCGAGAGCCGCGCCCGTAGGCGCGGCTCTCGCGGCGTTGCCGGTGGCGGCGCTTGGCTAGGCTTCGACGGCCTCGAGAGCGTGCTTGACCTCCGCGGCCGGGTACTCGTAGTCCTCGAGCTCTCCGCTGAGGTAACGCTGGTACGAACTCAGGTCGAAGTAGCCGTGGCCGGACAGGTTGAAGAGGATGACCTTCTTCTGGCCCATCTTCTTGGCCTCGAGCGCTTCGTCGATGGCCGCCCGGATCGCGTGGGTGGACTCGGGCGCGGGGATCAGGCCCTCGGTCCGGGCGAACTGGATGCCCGCCTCGAAGCAGGGCCGCTGATGAACGCTGCGGGCCTCGATGATTCCCTCGTGCTTGAGCAGGCTGACCAGCGGCGACATGCCGTGGTAGCGCAACCCACCGGCATGGATCGGCTCCGGGATGAAGTCGTGGCCGAGCGTGTACATCTTGACCATGGGCGCGAGCTTGGCAGTGTCACCGTAGTCGTACGCGTAACGGCCGCGGGTCATGCTCGGCGCAGCCTCGGGCTCGACGGCGATGACGCGGTACTTGCGCCCGCCCCGGAACGTGAGGCCGAGCCATGGGAACGCGATCCCGGCGAAGTTCGAGCCGCCGCCGGCGCAGGCGATGATGATGTCCGGCTCCTCGCCCGCCATCTCCATCTGCAGGATCGACTCCTGGCCGATGACGGTCTGATGGAGCATCACGTGGTTGAGCACAGAACCGAGCGAGTAGTGGGTGTCGTCGCGCTTGATCGTGTCCTCGACGGCCTCACTGATCGCGATCCCGAGAGAGCCGGCGCTGTCCGGGTGCTCGGCCAGGATGGCGCGACCGGCGTCAGTCTCCATGCTCGGGCTGGGGGTGACGCTGGCGCCGTAGGTCTCCATCATCAGGCGGCGGTACGGCTTCTGGTCGTAGCTCGCCCTGACCATGTAGACCTTGACTTCGACGCCGAACATAGCGCCTGCGTACGCCAGGGCGCTGCCCCATTGCCCGGCTCCGGTCTCGGTGGCGATGCGCCTGATCCCCTCTTCCTTGTTGTAGAAGGCCTGCGGGATGGCCGTGTTTGGCTTGTGGCTGCCGGCCGGGCTGACGCTTTCGTTCTTGTAGTAGATGTGGGCCGGCGTGTCGAGCGCCCTTTCGAGACGCACAGCGCGGACCAGCGGGCTGGGTCGGTACTGCTTGTAGAGGTTCCGCACGGGATCCGGGATCTCGATCTCCCGTTCGGCCGAGACCTCCTGCATGATCAACGCCATCGGGAAGAGTGGCGCCAGATCAGCCGGTCCGAGAGGCTGGTGCGTGCCGGGGTGGAGCGGCGGCGCCTGCGGCACGGGGAGATCCGCCGCGATGTTGTACCAGGCGCGAGGGATCTTTTCCTCGTCCAGCAAATAACGGGTGCGCTCGACCATCCGACTCCTCCCGCCGGCAACACCGGCGACCTAAGCTGCTAGGTGCCCGTCATCGCCCCAACACGACTGGGCCGCGCAAGCCTACCGGCTCCCGGGCAGGCCGTGCAAGACCCACGAGCGTGCGCGGCCCGCGACGGCGGCGCCGTGCGTCATCCGCTAGGAGGTCCGGAGGGGCGCGTCGGCCAGAGCCTCGTATCGGGCGGGGCCCCGGCCCACGACGCTCTTGTACAGGACGAGTCGGTCGGCCGGCCACGTGAATCGAATGTCGCCGGCCGCTTCCATCAGCCGGCGGGCGTAGTCGCCGGCGCCGACCACTCCGTCCGTCCGAGCGAGCGTCAGATGACCCTGGAAGGGACGGTCGTCGGAGGGCCAGCCGAGAGACCGGAGTTCCTCGTTCAGCTGCCGTGCCAGGCCGGCCAGTTCGCCGGCACCGGCATCGATGCCGATCCACAAGACCCGTGGACGGTAGGCGTTCGGAAAGGCCCCGCCACCGGTCAGTCCTATCTCGAAAGGAGTCCTTGCCGCGGCCGCCGCCCCGAGCGCGTCGACAACCTGCGGACGGCGCTCGTCGAGTGTGGGGCCCAGAAATCGCAACGTCACGTGCAGGCCATCGACCCGTACCCAACGCGGGTGCCCGGGTGCCCGTTCCTCGATCGAGGCGCCGGCCACCCTGGCCATCAGTTCACCGACGGCCATGCGCACGTCGTCTGCCACGGGCACGGCGATGAAGAGCCGGCTCGTTCCGGGCGGATCGTCCTCCGGACGCCGGAAACCGCTCGAGCCAGCCGGTCGGTCCGAACGTCCAGAGTCACCGGCCCGGTCCCCTGGTCCCAAGAGAGCGCCTCCCCACAAGCTCATCCGGCCGGCCCCAGGTCACTCGTTGTAGAGGCGCTCTTCGATGAGCTTCTCCTGAACGGTCCGACCGTTGGGATCGAAGCACGAGTACTCGAAGTGCTTCTCGAATTCGAGGTCTACGTTGTCCTGGCCTCCGCGGTTCTTCTCGACGGTCAAAACCACCCAGTCGCGGAATTGTTGTGCCTGGTAGGGATTGAACTCGATGTTGACCTTGGCGACGATGTGGTACTTCTCGTTGATGATCAGGATGATGTCGGCCTCGTAGTTGATCGCCGACGATCCCCGCAGGTGGTGGTTGCGCAGCCTCTGAGCCTTCAGACCCTCTTTGTCCGCGGCAACGATGGAGATCATGGCCACCTGCTCCGAGAGAGCGATGTCCTTGAGGCCGTTTACTACGAACGTCACCTTCTCGGATTCGGTAGCCGGCTCGGGGTGCATCGGCACTTTCTGCATGTAGTCGACGATTACCAGGAGCCGCCGATCGCCCGAGAGAACGCGGTGCTGCTGGACGAGCTTGCGGATGTTGTCGACTGTGCTCGCCGTCTGCGAGCCCCGCATCAAGAACAGGTTCTGGCCATATCGAGCGATGCGGTCCAGGCTTGGGCGCAGCTTCTGGTTAGCCGTCAGGCCGGCACCACCGGCGCCCTCGGCCATCCACGAAGCCAGGATCTCCTTGCGCACGTCCTGGATCTTGATTGCGCCTGTCTTCTGGGGCAGATGAGCCAGCGCCGACTCGAGCGCGATGAGCCGGTTGAGAAGGTACTGCTCTTCGTGCTCGAAACAGATGTACAGGACGTTGGCCTGGCCACCGGAGGCCACGTTGCGCGCCATCTGGAGGGCCATCGTTGTCTTGCCCGTGCCCTGGGCGCCGCCGATGAGCATCAACTCACCCGCTCGCAAGCCACCACCGATCGTCTTGTCCAGCATCCCGAACCCGAGCGGGATCGCCTGATACTCACCGAAGCGACCGCTCGCCAGGTTGTCGCTCAGGTCTACCAGCACGTCCAGCGCCGAGCGCGGTACCAGGCTGCCGTTGTCTGTGTCCAGCCGCCACGTCAGCTGAACCGGGGCCGCGGCAGCTTCGGCCGGGCGATCTTGCGTGGTCACGAGTGCCTCCAGCCTATTCCTTGAGTCAGAGCGCAGCGATAGGCATCGTACCAGCGACTCCCGGCCAGGACACCGGCGCAGACCGCAAAGCCACGCCCGATATTCGAAGGTCGCGCCGGTCTGTCCACCGCTCTAGACATGATCGAGTCCGGCTACCTCATCCCAGTATCGGGCAATTGCCCGAATGCCGGTTTCGTAGTTCGCCATCGACATCCATTCGTTGGGAGCGTGGAAACGCCCGTCCGGCGGCGCGAAACCCAGCAGCACGGTCGAGAGCCCCAGGATCGAGTCGAAGCTCGCGCACACCGGCACGGATCCGCCCTCACGTATGTACAGCGGTGACACCCCGAAGGCCGCCTCGATGGCCCGAGCCGCCGCCTGCGTGGCCGGGTTGTCGATCGGAGTCAGGCTCGGCTTGCCGGCGCCGAGGCGCTGGATCGAGTACCGCACAGACTT
This sequence comes from uncultured Chloroflexia bacterium, assembly GCA_963814125.1. Classification (GTDB taxonomy): domain Bacteria; phylum Chloroflexota; class Limnocylindria; order Limnocylindrales; family CSP1-4; genus Fen-1039. The sequence continues at coordinate 158,991 of CAWFBR010000010.1, read as the reverse complement.
CGGCGCAACCCGGTCGATGTGCGCCGCGACCAGGGAGAAGATCTTCTCCGGGTCCTGGTTGGCCACGAGCCGACAGCTGATCTTGGCGTGCGCATGGGCCGGAATGATCGTCTTCGGTCCCTCGCCCTCAAAACCGCCCCAGATTCCGCAAACGTCCAGCGTCGGCCTTGCTCCCAGTCGCTCGAGAGTCGTGTAGCCCGGCTCGCCGACCAACTCGGGCACGCCCAGCGACTCGCGAAAGGCCTCCTCGTCGAACGGGAGCTTTGCGAACGCAGCCTTGTCCAATGGCGTCAGAGCGGCCACGTCGTCGTAGAAGCCCGGCACCTTGACCCGTCCGGCCGGGTCTTTCAGCGCGGCCACGATGTGGCACAGGGCGTTCACGGGATTGTCCACGGCGCCGCCGTAACCGCCCGAATGCAGATCGACCGTGCTGCCCGTCACGTCCAGCTGGAAATAGACCAGGCCCCTCAGAGCGATCGTGATCGACGGAACATTGCCTTCGAAAAAACCCGTGTCGGAGATGACCGCGAAGTCGGCACGGAGACGCTCACGGTTGGCCTCGAGCCAGGCATCGAGGTGAACCGAGCTCGCTTCCTCCTCACCCTCGAACACCAGGCGGAGGTTGACCGGGAGGTTCCCGCGCGTCTTCAGGAGCGCCTCGATCGCCCGGACGTGCATGTGGAGCTGCGCCTTGTCGTCCGAGGAGCCGCGGGCCAGCATCTTCCCGTCCTTGACGACAGGGCTGAAGGGCGGCGAGTCCCACAGATCGAGCGGATCCACAGGCTGGACGTCGTAGTGGCAATAGACCAGCACCGTGGGGCGGCCCGCGGCGTGCAACCAATCCGCGTACACGACCGGGTGACCGCCCGTCTCGGAGACCTCGACGTTCTCCATGCCCGCGGCTTTCAGGTCCGCGGCCACGAACTCCGCCGCAGTCCTGCAGTCCGCGGCGTGGGCAGGAATCCCCGAGATGCTGGCGATCCGAAGGAGCGCCTCGAACGACTCCAGCCGCGTAGCCGCGGTCTCGGCCAGGAAACGCTCCAGGGCCGCGTCGGAGGTGGCGCCGGCGGTTGCGTTCGACATCTCGCTCTCCTGCTGTGTGGCTACCTCGGACCGATTGTAAGAGCGCGGGTCTCCCGAGGCACGAGCGTGCGACTGTGCCGTACAACAGAACCGGGCGGCTCGATGGCCGCCCGGTCGGTGATTCGCTTGTTCACCTGCTCATGAAGGGGTCGGGCTTGGGCTAGGGTTGGTCGTCGGGGGTGGTGGCGCGCTCGGGGACGACGCCGGGTTTGGTGGGCCTCCCAACGGAGTCAGCCCGGAGATGCCGTGCAGGTTCAGCTTCGGTGGGAGGTCTTCGAACAGCTTCTCGAATGCCTCGGATTCGACGCTTTCCTCTGCGATGAGCTTGTCCGCGAGTGCCAGCAACCTGGCCTTGTGCTCTGTCAGAGTCTGCGTCGCCCGGGCATAACCGTTCTCGACGATGGAGCGGACTTCTTCATCGATCAGCTTGGCCACATCGTCCGAGTAGTTGCGCTGCTCGCCGATCTCGCGACCCAGGAAGATCATCTCGTCGCGCTTGCCGAAGGCGAGCGGGCCGAGCTTGTCGCTCATTCCCCACTCGGTGACCATCCGGCGGGCCAGATCGGTTGCCTTCTCGATGTCGTTGGATGCACCCGTCGTGGTGTCGCCGAATATCAACCGTTCGGCGGCGTTGCCGCCCAGAAGACCGGCGATCTTGTCCTCGAACTCGGTCTTGGACTGAAGATAGCGGTCCTCGGTGGGAAGGGCCATGGTGTAGCCGAGGGCCATGCCGCGGCTGATGATCGTGACCTTGTTGACCGGATCGCACTTGGGCAGAACGCGCTGCACTACCGCGTGGCCGCCTTCGTGGATGGCGATGATGCGCTTCTCAGCGTCGGAGATGATCCGGCTCTTGCGCTCCGGTCCGGCGACGATGCGCTCCAGTGACTCGTTGAATTCGGCCTGGCCGATGGTCTTGCGATTGCGACGCGCGGCCAGAATGGCGGCCTCGTTGACAAGGTTGGCCAGATCGGCGCCGGAGAAACCGGGAGACTTGCGGGCCAGGTTCTCCGGATCCACGGTCTTGTCGAGCGGCTTGCCCTTGGTATGGACCTTCAGGATGGCCATGCGGCCGCGCAGGTCGGGCCGGTCCAGGATGACCTGGCGGTCGAAGCGCCCGGGTCGCAGTAGGGCCGGGTCCAGTACGTCGGGTCTGTTGGTCGCGGCGACGACGATCACGTTCGTGTTCGTATCGAACCCGTCCATCTCGACCAGGATCTGGTTGAGAGTCTGCTCCCGCTCGTCGTGGGAGCCGCCGAGGCCGGCACCACGCTGACGGCCGACAGCGTCGATCTCGTCGACGAAGACGATGCAGGGCGAATTGCGCTTGGCCTGGTCGAACAGGTCGCGGACGCGGCTGGCGCCGACGCCCACGAACATCTCGACGAACTCGGAGCCCGAAATCGAGAAGAACGGGACGCCCGCCTCACCGGCCACCGCTCGGGCCAGCAACGTCTTGCCGGTTCCGGGGGGACCTACGAGGAGCACGCCACGCGGGATTCGGGCGCCAAGGGAGTTGAACTTCTCCGGGTACTTGAGGAACTCGACGACCTCCTGGAGGTCCGTTTTTGCTTCGTCGACCCCGGCGACGTCAGCGAATGTCACAACCGTCTTGTTGCCCAGGAACATGCGGGCCCGGCTCTTGCCGAAGCTCAACGCCTGGTTGTTGGTGCCCTGGGCCTGCCTCATGAAGAAGGCGATAAACAAGATGATCAGCACCACCGGCACCAGGGTGGTCAAGATCAGCACGATCCAGCCGGTGTCCGGCGGCTTGTTGACCGTGTAGTCGATCTTGGGGCCGGACGGATTCACGTAATTCGATCACGGCCGCCTCGCCGGACGCCGGCGAGTCCGACTGCACGGTGTAGGTCGTCTTGTTGGAGTCGTTCTTCGTCACCGTCAGGGTTGTGTCCTGCCGGACGACGGACGCCACCAGACCGGCCTTGACGTCGGCTTCGAAGTCGGAATAGGACTTGCTTACGGGCTGCGACGGCTGAATAAGGGCGTAGAGAAGGGCTGCGGTAGCGGCAACGAGCACGAGCATAACGATGCCGTTGCGCAGGAAACGCGTGTTCAAATGTGTAACGGAGCCTCCGGATCTGGGCGGTCGGTCAGGGCCCGATCCGCCGCCGAAGTATACGCCCGGGGGCCCTGCGTCTCTCTGAGCCACTCCCGAAACGCGATCCAGAACTCTGGGGTCGCGAACAGCGCGACACTCTCACGCGACCAGACCCGTGACGCTCTCGGAGTGTTCGGTCGAAGATTGGGCCGGACGATACGTCCCGGCCCGTGGACTGGGTAAGCGACGGCCCGGGCCTTCGCCCGGGCCGCGGAAAGGACATTGGTAGCGGAGACTGGATTTGAACCAGTGACCAAGGGCTTATGAGTCCCCTGCTCTACCACTGAGCTACTCCGCCGTGGCGCGGCGTAGTGTACCGGATGCTCTGGGACGCAGCCAAGGCGAGCAGCCCACGCCCGATCCGGTTCAGCCGCGGTCGAGAAGCTCCAGGACGGGGACCAGACCCTCGAGCGACTCGATCGTTATTGGGTCGATGACGAGTTGTACGTGCTTCACGCCGGCCCGGGCGTAGGCTCGCAGTTCCTCGGCGATCTCTTCCGACGAGCCTTGGAGCGGATTCGGCGTGGAGTCCAGTCCGCTACCCTGCCAGCGCCCGTTCCCGCCCGGCATTCGCACCAGGACAACGACCGTGGCATCGACCGTCGACGGGTCGCGGCCCACTCTCCCGCACGCGGCGGCAACCCGTGCCAGGAGAGGCGCCACGCCGTCCGGGCTGTTGTGCGTGTCGGTATGCCAGACGTTCCAGGCCGTGACGTACGGCAAGGTGATGTCGAGCATGCGCTCACCCACCGAGCCGATCATGATCGGAGGTCCGCCGGGCCTGGGTCTGGGCAAGAGCTCGCAATCGCGGGCACTGTGGTACTCACCCTCGAAGTCGATCGCGCCTTCCTGCAGAAGCGTCCGGATGATCGTGAACGCTTCCCCGAACCGCGAGATGCGATGGTCGAATGGGATGCCGTAACCGCGGAACTCCACCTCGTTCCAGCCGGCACCCAGGCCCAGGACCAGCCTGCCGTCGGAGATCTCGTCAACGGTGGCGGCCTTCTTGGCCAGCACGGCGGGGTTGTAGAAGCCCACAGGCGTGACGAGCGGACCAAGGGTCACTCGCGACGTGATCGCCGCCGCGGCCGCCAGCACAGACCACGCATCCCACGGTGCGTCCACCACGTCGGGAGCCGGGTGATACAGGAAGTGATCGCCGGTCCAGATCGAATCGAAGCCGAGCTCTTCGATTCGACGGATCATCGCGGCCAGCTCGGGCCAGCGAACGAATCGCTCGATCTCCGGCAGCTGCACGCCGACCTGGATCGGGCGGCCGTGCTCGGACCGGTTAGCGCTCATCGCAGAATTGTAGCGCGGCAGGGCTAAGGCTGCGATCCGAACAGGGCCTGCAGCCAGGTGTCCAGCGGGCTGTTTCCCTGGGCCGGTTCGTCGGGCCGAATGCCTATCGAACCCGGCGCGTCGGAAGGGAGTGGCGGCGCATTTGGGTCCACGGTGAACGGAATTTCCCGGGGCGCGCCGAGCAGATATGCCCGAGCCATCTGGCTGACGAATGCCGGCTGCTGGATCAGCTTCAGCTCCGCGTCCAGGGAAGTTATGTCTCGCTGCATTGCCGCGTTTCGAGCCCGCATCTGGTCGGCCTGGTTCGCCGCCGCAGAGGCGTCCCCCACCTGGCGCGCGAAGACGCCCACGAGCCAGAGTGCGAAGAGGCCCGCCACGAGCAGCGCGAGCCGGCGCCTGGTGAAGGGAAGGGCCGGGCCTCCGTCCGACGGCGATCGATCCGCGAGTTCTTCCGGCGGTATCTCGGAGGCGCGTCCGTGCATGACTGAATCGTAGCTGCGGGCAGCTGACGTGTCAACACGAGTTCACGCTTGATCACGCTGCTACACTGGCCGTGCTTTCGTACGGACGTTCTGTTTGAGGTGCCCGATGCGCTACTACGAGCCGGCCGGCGTCGAGGCTGTCCTGGACCGTCTGATGGCCGAGCCTTCGCTCTCCGGTGGCGTGGTCCACCATGCGTTGATCCCCGCCATGCCCGCCGATTTCGTGGCGATGCCGGACTGGCTGGACCGCCGCCTCCGAGCCGGTCTGGCGGCGCGCGGGGTCCAGCGGCTGTACAGGCACCAGGCCGAGGCAATCGACACCGTCCGGAAGGGTGAGGACGTGGTCGTAGTCACGCCAACCGCTTCGGGCAAGTCCCTCTGCTACCTCGTGCCCACGCTCCAGGCCCTGGCCGATGACCCGACGGCGCGGGCCCTGTTCCTGTTCCCTACAAAGGCCCTCGGCCAGGATCAGGTATCCGAGTTGGGTGAGTTGAGCCGCGCCGCCGGCCTCCATATCAACGCCTCGACCTACGACGGCGACACTCCGAACCCGATCCGCTCGGCCATCCGGTCGGCCGGGCAGGTCGTGGTCACCAATCCGGACATGCTCCACGCCGCCATCCTGCCGCACCACACCAAGTGGTTCCAACTCTTCGAGCAGCTCCAGATCATCGTTATCGACGAGCTGCACACGTATCGCGGCCTCTTCGGCAGCCACGTCGCGAACGTGCTGCGCCGCCTCCTTCGCATCTGCGCCCACTACGGGTCGCATCCGGTGATCGTGTGCTGCTCGGCCACGATCGGCAATCCGGCGGAACTCGCGGCCACTCTCACAGGCCGCGCGCCACGGCTCGTGGATCGTAACGGCGCTCCGTCCGGACAGCGTCATGTGCTGCTGGTTCAGCCTCCCCTGCTCGATCCCGCTACCGGCGCGCGCGGTTCGGCCACCACGCTGGCGACTCGCTGGGCTCTGCCTTTCCTTCGAGCGGGGCGCCAGACCCTCGTGTTCGGCCGCTCGAGAGTCGGCGTGGAGCTGATGCTCTCCAATTTGCGCGAAGCCCTGCGACTGGGCGGCGGTCCCCGCAGCCGCATCCGAGGCTATCGCGGCGGATACCTGCCCTCGGAAAGACGCGCCGTGGAACGCGGCCTGCGCGACGGTGAGCTGCTCGGAGTGGTCAGCACTAACGCCCTGGAGCTGGGCGTTGACGTGGGCCAGCTAGATGTCTCCGTTCTGGCCGGCTATCCGGGTTCCATCGCCGCCACCTGGCAGCAGATGGGCCGCGCCGGCAGGCGAGCCGGCACGAGCGTCTCGGTCCTCATCGCCGGCGGCGGTCCGGTCGATCGCTATGTCGTGGAGCACCCGGAGTTCCTCCTCGCCTCCCCACCCGAGGAAGCCCGGTTGGACCCGGACAACCTGCATGTCCTGCTCGGCCACCTCAAAGCCGCTTGCTTCGAGCTGCCGTTCGAACCGGGCGAGCGCTTCGGCCCCTCGGAGGCGGAGCCGCTGCTGGCCTTCCTGGCCGAAGAGGGCCACGTCCGTCTGGCCGGCGACGACCGCTGGTACTGGTCGAGCGACAACTTCCCGGCCTCGTCGGTATCGCTGCGGGCCGCGGCCGAAGAGAACGTGGTGATCATCGACACGACTCCGGATCGCCCGCGCGTCATCGGCGAGATCGACATCTTCGCCGCTCAAACGCTCGTCCACGAGGACGCGATCTACCTGCACGAATCCGTCCAGTTCCACGTCGACAAACTCGACTGGGACGAGCGCAAGGCCTACGTGAGGCGAGTCGATGTCGATCACTACACATATGCCGACCGTGCGGTGACTCTGAAGCCACTCGAAACGTTCGCCTCGGCCACGGCCACCGGCGGCCGGCGGGCCCACGGCGAGGTCATGGTTTCGAGCCTCGTCAGCATGTTCAAGAAGCTGAAATTCGGGACGGACGAGAACCTGGGCTGGGGTCCGATTCACTTGCCGGAGATCGAACTCCAAACCACCGCGTACTGGCTCATGCTCGGCGCCGCCGCGGAGGGCTGGCGCAGGGCGGACCTGGACGTAGCTCTGCTGGGCGCGGGCCGGGCGATGCAAGCCGTGGCCGCGGTCCTGCTAATGGTCGATCCCCGCGACCTGGGGCTGGTTAGCCAGGTTCGCTCACCGCACAATCAGTCGCCCACGGTCTACCTGTACGAGACCGTCCCGGGCGGTGTCGGCCTCTCGGAGCGCCTGTTCGAACGCCACGGTGAGCTTGTCTCCGGCGCCGCGGACCTCATCGCCGGATGCGCCTGCGAGAGTGGCTGCCCCGCCTGCACCGGCCCTCGACTGGAGGCCGACGTGGACGCCAGGGCGCTTGCCCTGCGCCTGCTCAAGGCACTGGTGGCCGATGTCTCGGCGATCGGGCGGGCGCCGGGAGCGGTGGCATGACGGCCGACGGTGCGGACCTTCGGCGCGGCGACGCGGCGGGTCCCTGGCACGGCGACGCGGCGGGTCCCTGGCACGACGACGCGGCGCGGCTTCGGCGTCGCCTGGACGACCTGCGCCGGGATCGACCGTTAGCCGGTCCTCCGGATCAGGTTGGGGAAGCGGATCCGGAGATCAGGCGCGCCATCGCCGCGATCGTCGCCGCCGGCGAGCCGGCAGGGCCGCCGCAGCCCGTTTGGAGGGACGCCCCGCCCGTGGATCGCGCGTCGCTGGCCAGGCGCATGGCCCAGGGTCTTGATGGCGACGCGGTCGAGACACCTCACGGTTGGTACGTGCGGCGGGAGCTCCGGCCGGTGTACCTGCCGCTGGACCGGGAGCGTCTCGCCGCCCTGCCGGGCATGCCGCGGGCCGGCACGCCGCTGATTTGCCTCGACACCGAGACGACGGGCCTCGGCAGTGCGGCCGGGACGGTCGCCTTCCTCGTCGGCATTGGCTGGTGGCAGGGCGACCGGCTCCGGCTCCTGCAACTCCTCCTGCCCGACCACTCGGAAGAAGGGGCGCTCCTCGACGCCCTGACCGCCGTCGTACCGCCGGAGGCCTGTCTCGTGACCTACAACGGCCGGAGCTTCGACTGGCCGCTCCTCGAGACTCGCTATCGCATGGGCCGGAAGCCGCCGCCGCCCATCTCCGGGCACCTCGACCTCCTCCTGCTCGTGCGGCGTCTCTTCCGTTACCGCCTTCCCGACGCCCGTCTGCAAACGGTCGAACGGCACCTCCTGCGACGCCACCGCGCCCTCGACATCCCGTCGTGGGAGATCCCGGCCGTTTACCACTCCTTCCTTCGCGGCGGCCCGGCCGGCCCGATCCGAGTAGTGGCCCGCCACAATGCCGAGGACGTCGTCACTCTCGGCCGGATCCTGGCGCACCTGGAGCGCGGCTACGGTGAGGGCGAGGTTCGCCGCTGGGCGGCGCCCGGCGATCTCGTCCGACTGGCCCGCCTGTTCCGCCACGAAGGGCGGTTCGACGAGGCCGTTACGTGCCTGGAAACCGCTGCACACGCGGACGCGGCCGGTGATCCGGACGTGGCAGTCGCCACCGTCGAGCTGGCTCGGCTGCTCCGCCGCATGGGCCGCCTTGTCGAGGCGGGCATGGCGTGGAGCCGCCTAGTAGCGGCGAGCGGACCCCTGGCCGCACTCGGCTGGATCGAGCTGGCGAAGGAGCGCGAGCACCGCGAGCGCAACCTGGCAGAGGCTTGGGCAGCAACGGACCAGGCCCTGCTGGCTCTCTTCCGAAGTCGCGGACAAGGTTCGGCGATGCTCCGGCGAGGCCTCGAAACCGACCTGTTCAAGCGCCGCGCCCGCCTCGCCCGCCGCCTGGAACGCCCCGCGCCCTAGGCCTGGCTTCGATCTCGGGACCTATGTTCCTCGCAGGCGCGTTGCCACCGCCGACATTGTCGGGACCCCCGCCAATCCCACTCCCCCGACGGCGAGGGACGCGGCAGCGGCGGCGAAGAGCAGGCTCCGAGGCGTGGCCAGCTCTTCGGTGGTCAACCACGCGACCATCAAGGCGGCCAGGAAGACGTCGCCGGCACCCGTGGGATCCTCCACGTCGTCGGCCGGAAGGGCGGGGTACCGGATCAGGCGCGATCCGGAGAACGCCAGCCCGCCACGGGCCCCCGCCGTCACGACGATCGTGGCCGTGGTCGCCGATCGCCCGAGGGCGGCCACCTCGAGGTCCGGAGGCAGGTCGTCGGCACTCGCGCAAACCAGACCCGCGCGGCGCGCAAGCGGCGATGCCACCGGCTGCCTGCGCTCCATCCAGCCGTCAGGACCGAAGCGGCGCAGCAGCCCCTGCCAGCCGAGACCGACGCGCGCATCGGCCGGTCCGACGGCGGCCCAATCGTCCGGCAACTCCCCCGCGACCGGCCCGAAGAGCCAGCCCCTTGAACGGCGCCAGTCCTCGGGCAGTGCCGCGACCGGGATCTGGTCGCTCGTGGATCGCCAGCGCTGGCGCCGGTGGCCATCACTTTCCAAGTTCTCGAAGACGGGGCCGCGCGCCAGGGCAACCAGAACCAGCTGAACTCCGGCGAGCCGCAGGAGGTCCAGCTCATCGGCACTCGCCGCGAGGTCGTCCACGCCCAGCAGACAGCCAATCCGAAGCCCCAGGCGAGCAGCCGCAAGAGAGCAGTACGTCGCCGACCCCCCGAGCTGCCAGCCTCTCGGATCGCGGTCCGCAAGGTCGCGCGAAGCTGCCCCAACGACAACCAGATCCGGCGTCCGCAAATGGGCCGTCTCGTTGCCTGGGGGCGCCCCCGACCAACCCGGATCGATCGGTGGCCCAGCGTATACTCGGCGCGCTTCCGGCATCCGTTCCCTTTGGAGTCGAATCGTGTTCTTCTACGAACTGCGTGAGGGCGACGACAACATCTTCGCCGACGTGCTGCTTCTGCGCGAGGAGGAGATGGATGCCGAGTCCTTCTTCGAACTCGTGCAGTCGATACGCCGCCGAATCCAGGACTCGTTCGTGCATGACACGCTGATCGAGGCCATTGCCGAGGAACTCGAGCGCGACTACCAATTCATCGCCATCTCAGACGAACGCCTCTCGGCGTCGGTGAACGTCTCCAAGCTCGACGACGACAACTACCTCGCCGAGCTTGATCCGGAAGATGAAGACGAGGAGGCAGGCGACCCGGGCTCTGGACCCGACTATCGCGGGATCTTCGTGGACTTGCTGCGCGACGATACCCGCCCGAACTGAGCCCGGCAATTCGCGCAGCGAGCTGTCGCCGGCAAACTGGCCGAGGCCGCCGCTACTTGCTGAAGAGGACTTCGATCACGTCGCCGTCGCGGACCGTGTAGGTCTTCCCTTCCGATCGAAGCTTGCCGTGCTTTCGAGCTTCCGCCATCGACTTCAGCGCCAGCAGGTCCTCGTAGGGAACGACCTCGGCCCGAATGAAGCCTTTCGCCAGGTCGGTGTGAATTGCGCCGGCGGCGTCCACTGAAGAGGAGCCGTCCGGGACCGGCCAGGCTCGGACCTCGTCCGGACCGGCTGTCAGGAACGAGATTAGGCCCAGCAGCCGATAGCTCAGGCGGATCACTCGGTCCAGGCTCGACTCCTTCAGACCAAGCTCGTCCATGAAGACCGCGGCGTCGTCCGCCTCGAGCTCCCCGAGCTCCATCTCGATCTTGGCCGACAACGCGTCCACCATCGTGCGTTGGTGTTCGTATCGCGTGCTTATCCCGGCCACGATCTCGGCCTGGCGGGTCGAGTCGGCGTTGCCGACTCGTACCAGATCGGCCTCGCCGACGTTCAGCAGCACCAGGACGGGCTTCTGGGTCAGGAATCGGAACCCCCGGATCGACTTCTCCTCGTCCGGATCGAGTTCCTCGTCACGCAAAGGTCTCCCCGCCAGCAGCGGTTCGTGCAGTCTGTCCAGCAGCGCCAGCTCGCGATCGTTGGCGTCTCGTTCGGCCGGAGTCCCGTGGTGGCCGCTGCCGCGCAGACGTTCGATCCGCTTCTCCATGACAGAAAGGTCGGCCAGGATGAACTCCAGGTCGAGTCGCTCCAGGTCGCGCCAGGCGTCGACCGAACCTTCGGCGTGCGGCACGGAGGCATCCTCGAAGGCCCGGACCACGTGTAGCAAGGCGTCGGCCTCACGCAGCCGAGCCAGCTGGTCGGCCGGCAGCTCCTCTGTCCCGACTCGCCCCTCAATCGAGGCCGGAGGCGCGGGCAGGTCGAAGTAAGTGACGTCCGCATGGACGATCTTGCGAGGCTTGAAGATTTCGGCCAGCCGATCGAGCCGGTCGTCTGGGACCTTCACGGTCCCCACGTGCAGTTCCATCCCGCCGTAACCGCCGGTCTGGGCGTGGCCCCGGGTCAGAGTGTTGAAGACGGTCGTCTTGCCCGAGCCGGCCAGCCCGACGATGGCGATCTGCATTCGGTCACGACCTCCAGAGGGCTGCGCTTTCGTACGCCACAGGATGCTACCCGACGGCGGCCTCAGTAACCCGCGACCAGGTCCACGACGTACTCGAGCGGCTGACCCGAACGGTACCGGCGCAGGTTGTCGCAGAAGACATCGAAGGTGCGACCGAGGACCGCGGCGCTGGACCAGGACGTGTGCGGCGTGACGATGCAGTTTGAGAGCCGGTAGAACGGCGACGTCTCGGGCAATGGCTCCTCCCGGAACGTGTCGAGGACGGCGCCACCGAGATGACCGCCCCGGAGCGCACGAAGGAGAGCCACCTCATCGACGAGCCCGCCGCGGGACACGTTGATGAGCCAGGCCCCAGGCTTGATAGTTGCCAGGGCATCGTCGTCGATGACCGACTCGGTCTCGACTGTCAGCGGCAACGCCAGGACCACGAAGTCAGAGACGGCCAGCAGCTCAGGCAGGGCACCGAGATCGCCGAGCAATTCGATGCCGGGCACAGGAGCCGCGTCGCGGCGGCGTCGGACAGCCACGATCTTGGGCCCGAAGGGCCCGGCCAGTCTGGCGACCTCGCAGCCGATCCCTCCGACGCCGATCAGCCCGATCGTCGTCTCAGCCAGCTCGACCGCCTCGATCGGTTGCCACGTCCGCTCACGCTGCAACTCGATCAGCTGCGGCAGCCGCCGGCAGATCGCCAGGATCATCGTCATTACGTACTCGGCAATCGGTTCGCTGAAGACTCCTCGACCGTTGGTCACGGTCAAGCCACGCAGCCGAACGCAGGGCGTCAGCATCGACTCGACGCCGACCGAGACCGAATGGATCCAGCGCAGCTTGGGCGCCCGGCCCAGGAGCCGATCGAGCGCATCGCTGCCGAGCGACCAGCCGCGCAGCAGCACCTCGACCTCATCCACCGGCTCGTCCGCGAACCCGTCCGCGGAGACCGGGATGATTCGCGTTCCGGGGGCCGCCTCGAGAATCCTCTCGCGCATCTCCCCGAAAGCGTCGCGTCCCGTCAGGACCGGGCTGATGGCGATGGCCAGCGGCGAGCCGTCGGGTCCGTGACCCGGGCCGACAAGTTCCAGGCTCTCAGCGCTCATGGGCGTCCCCTCTCCTCAGTCTGATCCGGCTCCGGGCACCGGCATGACGCGGGCAACCCAGCGTAACGGTAGATCGATCTCCTCCGGCAACGGCAGCGTCTCGGGGCTCCTCCAGAGCGCTCGGAGAGCCTCCGCTCCTCGCGCCCCGGCTATCGCAGAGACGAACGCCTCGCCCTTCTTGTACTGCTCCATCTTGAGGTCCATTCCGGTCAGCCGCATCATCGCCCGCTCGAAGCCGGTCCGTTGGGCCCGGCGCGCATGGAATTGGGCGCTGATCATCTCCACTTCCGGGACGAGGTCCCGGCCCACCTCGTCCATGACGTAGTCCCCGAACCCCTCGAGCAGGCTCATGATGGCCTGAATCTCGCGGAATTCACGCTTCTGCTCGGGCGTCATGAAGCCTTCCATCCAATACTCGCCGCCGCTCGCGCCCCGGAGAGCGCGTCGAAGTCGAGCGACCGAGTCTCGATTCATGACGGATACGCCCGCCGACAGCGAGACCAGCTGGTGCTCCAACCGCGAGGCAAGATACGGCCGCAGCCACGGGTGGGCTTCGAACTCGAAGGCATGCGTCGTCTCGTGCAGCGCGATCCACGTCCGGAACGGGTTCAGCGGCACGGCCAGCGAGGCCGCGGTGGCTCGGATGTTCTCGTCGAGGAAGACCAGCCGGCCGGGCTCGGCCTCCGCCGACAACAGCGCGAGGTCGTACTGACCCAGGACGCGCTGCCCCAGGAAACCCAGCAGGTATCCGACCTGGCGATTGGTCACCTTGCGGTTGACGATCGCCATCGTCGCCTTCACCACGCCCATCCCCGGCGGCATCACCTCGTCGAGCAGTCTCCCTTCGACCTTGCCCATCAGCCGGGCGAAGGTCGCGACGTTGTCGTGGATCCACGTCTCCCGATCGATGACTCCACTCCGCTCCACGACGCCCGGCAGCTGAGCATCCAGCTCCTTGCCGAGTGCGGGGACGATCTCCGCCATAGCCGACGCGTAGATCGGGGCCGCCCGCATCAGTTCGAACGGCTCCAACCTGCCCGGAGCCCGGCGGACTCTTGCTACGGCCACCCGCTCAGCCGCGTCCCAATCCACCAGGCCACGTCGGGCAGACGCCTCAATGCGCCTTCCAAAGACGGTCACGGCGGCTCCTATTGCCGCCCCTGCGAGAAGACCGGCCTGCAGGAAAGCATCGCGTCTCCAGCCCGGCCGCGACGACCTCGACCCGGAGGTGGGTCCAGGCGAGCCCTTGTCGGAGCTGCTCCCGGTGTCGCCGCTGGCCCGTCGCCTGGCCGAGCCGCCGCTCATGCCGGACCGACAGCCAGATCGACCGGCTCGATCTCCGGGAACTCCCCACCGAACATACGCTCGGCGACCGCCCGGAAAGCCTCCACGTCGCCGGTTGTGAGCTGACGGTGAGTCGGGCGCGTGGCAGTCTCTCCGGGTGGCTCGTGGCCGAGCATGCCGGCGTCCGCGGCCGTCCCTCGAGTGGTGCCGGGAGCCTCGAGCGCGTTGACGGAGAGCAGCTCGGCCAGCGACGAGCCCGTGGCTGTGGCCGAATCCACTATTGCCACGCCGTCGCCGATCGAGGCTCTGAGGACTGCCGCCAGGAGCGGGTAGTGAGTGCAACCGAGCAGCAGCGTGTCGATCCGGGCCGATCGCGCCAGCGGGAAGATGAACTCCCCTTCTTCATTCCGCTCCCCGAGGAGCGGCGCCAGAGCGCGGCGGACGGCTTCCTGGACCTCTGGGCCCGCCAGCCGCCCGGCCTCGACCAGTGGCACAAGGGCCGGGGTCGCGTGCTCGTAGACCTCGATGGCCGGGTTCTCGTCCTTGATGGCGTTGAAGTAGGCACGGGAGCGAACCGTTGCAGGCGTCGCGATCACGCCGACCCGGCGGTTGCGGGTAGCCAGCGCGGCGGCCGCGGCGCCCGGACGCACAACACCAAGGACCGGCAGGTCGTAGCGACGCCTGAAATCGCCCAGGGCGACGGACGTGGAGGTGTTGCATGCCACAACAAGAGCTTTGACGTCGCGCCGCACCAGCGCATCGAGAGATTGCATGCTGAAACGGCGCACCTCATCGTCCGAGCGGACGCCGTATGGAGCGCGGGCGTTGTCGCCCAGGTATACGGTCGACTCGAAGGGCAGCCGTCGCAGGATCTCGCGCAGGACCGTCAGGCCGCCAACTCCAGAGTCGAAGATCCCAATGGGACGCGGGTCGGACACGGTCTCAGCGTCTCGCTACGGCGCCGGCGGCACGACCGGCGATCGCCGCGGCAGCTCGTCTCACGTCCAGGCTCACCGCAGCGTCGGGGCTGGAAACGACGAATGGCATGCCCTCGTTATTCGCCTGAACCACCAGCCGCCCATCGGACACCACCTCGAAGTCCGGCCTTCGGCCGAGCGCTCGAGCCAGCTCGTCGCGGTTGAGGCCGCCGCTCGAGTCGGCCCGGTTCAACAGGTAATGAACCTTCTCGGACGCGTAGCCGATGGAAGCGAACACCTCCGCCACGGCGATCGTGTTGTGGATCGTCGTCGAGTCATAGGTCACGATCGAGAGCACGACGTCACTCGAATCGAGGAATGCCAGCGTCACCTCAGTGAGCGAAGTCGCGGTGTCGATCACGATGGCTTCGTACAGCCGGCGCAGCAGCGACATCGTCTTCTCGACGTCACGAGCAGAAACCATCTCGGCCATCTCGACGCGGGGTGGCGCCAGGAGGATATCGACGCCGGATGGGTCGCGCCACATCACGTCACGCAGGTCCGACTCCTGGATCCGGTCGGTGGGCAGGTCCAGGATCGATGGCACGTCATTTGGCACTTTCAGCAAGGACCGTAGATCACCGTACTGGAGGCTGCCGTCGATCAACGCTGTCTTCATCCCCAACTGCCCGAGGCACACGGCCAGGTTGAAGGCGATCGTCGTCTTGCCCACGCCGCCCTTTGGCGAGAACACGGCCACCACGCGGCACGCCCCGGAAGTGCGGGCCTGCCGATCCACCAGAACGTGGGTGAACGTGTTCACCAGCTCAAAGCCGCTGAACGGCAACGTCAGGACAGCATCGATGCCCCGAGCAGGGTCGCGGGCAAGCGGATGCTGGGGCACGGTCAGCACCACCACGGGGATCTCGAGACCGGAGTCGCGTAGCTTCTCGATGAGCTGCGGGCCCTTCATCTTGCCCTGCAACAGCAGATCGACCATCACCACGTCCGGCCGGAGCTGCCTCGCCGACTCGAGGACTTTCGAACCGTCGCTGAGCACTTCCAGCAGCTTGACCTGCGACTGGACGCTGAGCAGGTTCCGGACGTGCTGACTGACCTGCGGGACATCCTCCGCGATTATCAGCCGGATGGAGACTGGGCTCGCCACTGACCGACTATATCAAGGTCGCGAGGCGGGGCGGCCCCGCCTCCGTGCTACCAGGATCACCCGTTCGTCATGGGGACCGACCGGACTGAGGTCGTAATCGCCCGCGAGAATCTCCGGGTCCAACTCCGCCGATTCCGCGAGTGACGAGAGCTCCTCGGCGTTGAGCAATCTCAGGCGGTCCTCGCGAATCCACCGGCTGGGCCGCTCCCCCTGCTCGCCTTCGTCGTAAATGGACGTCAGCCCGACGTGGCCGGTGGCTGGTTCGTGCTGGGCCGACGCCATCTTGGTTACGAGAAGGCCGGTCTCCGGATCGACGCGCACGTACTCCAGGCCCACCCTGCCGTCGTACCTGGCCAGTTCGTCGCCGCTGGGGACCCACACGTCCACGACGGCCATTCCGCCCGGCAGGAGGTGGCGTGCCATCGTCCGAAGGGCCTCACGCTGGCGGTTTCTCGTCGCGAGCAGCAGGATCGAGTTCAGGGCCAGGATGGCGAGCCGAAAGCGTGGCCCTCCGGGCAGATTGAGGTCGACCAGGTCGGCTTCGACCAGCTCCACCCTGCCCCGAACGGCCGGATCGGCTCCTGCGATGGCTTTCTCGGCCCGCGCCAGCATCGCCGGATCGATATCGACCGCGGTCACCTCATAGCCGGCTTCGGCCAGTGGCATCGCTATGCGGCCGGAGCCCGAGGCGATCTCCAGAACCGGCCCTCCGGTGCGCCCGGCGAGAGCCACATACAGATCGACGTCGCCCGGGTCCTCACCCAGGTCGACGTCGTAGAGCCGGGCCAGCGCTGCGGCGGTCTTGGGATCTCTACGCTTCTCGGCCATCAGGTCAAGCCTAGCTCAGCGCTCGACCGAGAGTGTTATCTCGGCCAGGAGAACCAGAACCACGACGAAGACGGCGATCGGGAGGCTCAGGACCGCCTGGATCCGGAGCGCGACGAACAGCGCAACCACCACGGCGACCCATGACCCGCGCCGGATGGCCCTCGACCAATCGCCGAGGAGGGCGATCCGGCGGTGCCGGGCGAACGATGCCAGCCAGAAGACCGGGACGCTCGTCAGCCCACACGCCAGACCTATCGCGCCCGCCCCAACCAGACTCGCGGTCGCATTCTCGCGCGGGTAGGTCGACGTCACGATCTGAGCTACCACCAGCCACGCTATGACCGCGGCGCCGATGAACATGTTGTTGCCCAGACGATCCTTCGATTCCATTGCCGCCAGTCTACGGACTGCCGGCACATCAACGCAGGCCGATGGCGGCCTCGATATCCAGGACCGAATCGACGACCAGGTCCGGGGACGCATCCGGAGGCGGCGGGGCGGTGGGCAGGGGCGAGTCCTCCGGCTTCATTCGAACCCAGGCCGCCAGCCAGCCGGCCTGCTGAGCGCCCTGCACGTCGGCGCCGAGATCGTCACCCACGTGCAGGATGGCGGGGCCCGGCGCGACGCCGAGTTCCTGCGCCGCAACGTCGAAGATCTCCCGCCGGGGCTTGACGAACCCGACCCGGTGCGAAACTACGACCGCGCTGAGATGGCGCGCCCAGCCCGCGGCCTCGACGTAGCGATCGATGGCGGCCGCCAGAGGCCAGTTCGACAGGATGCCGACCCTGCAGTGGCTGGCCAGCCGTTCCAGCAACGGCCCGATCTCGGGCGGCACGGGGGTCCTCTCGACGAAGACGGCGGCGTAGGTATCGAGAATCGACGCGATCTCCTGCGGCTCCGAGAAGCGCGCGGCGGCAACCTCGTCCCACCGCTCGCCGGGTCCTGGGATCGAGCAACCGCGGAGCCGGGCTAGAACCCGGACCGCGCGCACGTCCATGTCCGCCTCGCGACCGGCAGGTACGTCATCGGAAAGCTGCCGGAGCCTTTCCTCTCGCCAGGCCGGAGCGAACTCGTCCATGCGGAATCCCGCCCGAGGGCCCGCTCGCTCGGCGGTCAGGCGCAGGACGTCGGCCATAGGTGCGGCGGGGAACGGGACCAGTGTGTTGCCGAAATCGAACGTGATCGCCCTGATGCCCTCGATCATTTGACCGCGCTCGCCGGGCAGATATCGCGAAAGGCACAGTAGCTGCAGGACAGATAGTCGGGCGTGGCCTCGAAGTGCCGCGACCGAATGCCGGACGCCGCGCGCCGTATCGAGTCCCGGGCCTTGTCCAGTCGCTTGCTGTCTACTTCGGTGCGGCCCACCAGGCCCGATTCCAGGAACCAGAGCTGCACGGCGTCCGGAAGCCGACCGTTGTCAGCCTGGTACGCCATGGCGTAGATCTGAAGCTGCAGGGAATCTCGAGCTCTCTCGCGGGCGCGCACCGGGTCGCGGACGTCGCTCGACTTGTAGTCGGTAATGGTCACGCGCTCCGGATGGAGTCCCGGCAGGGCGGGGCTGACGGCGTCGGCAAGCTGCTCCTCCCCGGCCCCGTCGCGGGCAGAACCAGGTTCGATCCGTTCGATGTCGACGCGGTCCATTCGACCGCGGATCCGATCGCCGTCCAGAGTGAAACTGAACTCGCGTTCCACGTACGCCGGCGCGACCGTACCGGGCTTCAGCTGCTCCACTCGGAATCGGCGCAGCGCATCCCGACCGGCCGCCAGGCGGGCCTCCTCGTGTTCGCGAGTCAGGAACCCTTCGTTGGACCAGGCCCGATCGAAGGCCGCCAGAAGCTCGTCCTCCGGCATAACGTGCCCCCGAGCCTGGCGGCGATGGAACTCCTGCACGGCCTGGTGCAACGCGGCGCCGTACACGATCGAGTGGTGCGGCGCAATGGGCACGCGCAGGACGTGGACGTACTTGTACTTCAACGGGCAGGTCAGGTAGTCGTCGACCTGGTAGAAACTGAGCGACAGCGGTCCCTCGACTGCGCCGTCCCGGGCCGCATCCGATGGTTCCGCCTTCGGCTCGAACGCAGCCAGCCGCTCAAGAGGCGCGTGCGCGACGCCTTCGACCAGTCCCCCGGTGGCGGCAACAGCGGGCAGGTCGAGGGCCTCGAGGACGAACTGCGACACGCGCCGTGTGCGTCGACCGCCGTAATCCGCGGCATGGGTCAGCACCAGCTCGTCCCGGGCGCGAGTCATGCCGACATAGAAAAGGCGCCGCTCCTCCTGCACGTGTGGATCGCCGTCCGGCAGCGTCTCCCGGACCAGTTCGGTAGGCATGGCCAGGGGCTCACGGCGAGTTCGAGCCGGGAAACGGCCGTCGACCAGGCCGGTCATGAACACGACCCGGAACTCCAGGCCCTTGGCCTTGTGCACCGTCAACACCGCGACCGCGTCCGCGTCGGCGTCGATCTCGGCCGTCGCAGGGTCGTCACCGGCATCGATGAGCGTCTGGAGGTGCCGGGCCACGAAGATCGCCCTATCGTCGGGCAGCAGATCGGACTGGGCCCTGATGATCTCGAAGAAGCGGGCAATGTTCTGGAGGGATTCCTCGGCGGCCACCGAATCCGTCGAGGCCAGCCTCGAGAGGATGCCGCTGTCTCGCAGGAACTGGTAGAGGACCTCGCCCGCCGGCCGCTCGTGGCCCAGTTCCGTGAAGCGGCGCAGATCCGCCACCAGTCGCTCGAGCGCCGTCCGCGACTCGGCAGACAGGCGCAGAAGCCCGGGCTGGCGGGTCAGCTCCTCCGCCACTTCCCAGACAGAACGGTTCCGGCGACGGGCGCTGTTCACGATCGCCGTCAGGTCCGGCCCTCCCAGGCCGTACACGTCGGAGGCGGCCAGCGCATACAGGTCGACGCTGGAAGATAGATCCGCAACGGCTCGCAGGAACGCCAGCAGAAGCCTTATCTCCGGGCGGGCATACAACCCCGACGTTCCGGAGAACCGCCACGGAACGCCTGCCAGATTCAGACTCCGCAGCACGGGGTCCGCATCGACGTTCGCCCGCACGAGTATGGCGAAGTCGCGAGGCTTCGCTCCGGAGCCGACGCGTCCGGCGATCTCGCGCGCTACCCAATCGGCCTCCTCGGAGCCGGCGGCGAAGGCCATGTGGCGAACCGGCCGCTCGGCACCGTCGCGCTCGGCGATGCCCCGCTCCGCGACGAGCCGCTTGTCGATGCCATTGCGAACCTCGAGGCGATCCGGATCGTTGAACCGGATCAGCCGGTAGCTGGCATCCAGGATCGGGGTATGCGAGCGGTAGTTCCGTCGCAGCACGATCTGGCGAGCTTTCGGGTGCCGCCGTTTGAACTCCAGGATGTTGCTTATCGCGGCGCCCCGGAACTTGTAGATGGACTGGTCGTCGTCGCCGACGACCGTGACGTTCCCGTGTTCGGCCGAGAGCAATTCGACCAGCTCCGACTGCGCCCGATTGGTGTCCTGGAACTCATCCACCAGCACGTATCGATAGCGGCGCTGAAGATCCAGACGAGCCGCCGCCGATTCACGGAGCAGGCGCAGGGCCAGGCTCACCTGGTCGCCGAAGTCGATGAGACCGGACTCCCGAAGAAGCGACTGGTATTTCGCGTACGCCCGAGCCAGCTCCCCGTGGCGCCGGGCGTCTTCCTCGGCCGCAGCATGAGCGCCATCTTCGGTCGAGTCACCGGTCTCGAGGCCCGCCGTTCTGGCCGCCGTCGCCCGAGAGGCGAGGCCGGCCGCGAAATTGAGGTAGGCCTGGGGCCCGACGTCCTCGTCCTTGCAGCGGCTGAAGAGGGTCGCCAGGGCGCTCAGGAAGCGCGTGGGATCGCCGAGAGGGCGGTATTCGTCCAGCTCGAAGGCGAACAGCCGCTCTCGCAGGAAGATGACGACCTCGGGCCGCGACAGTACGCGAAGGTCGGTCGGCAGACCGAGCTCCAGAGCGAACTCACGAACCAGCCGATCTCCGAACGCGTGGAAGGTGGATATGGCCGAGTTGGTGTATCCATAGGGGACGAGCTGATCGACGCGAGCCTGCATCTCGTCGGCGGCCTTGTCCGTGAAAGTCAGGGCAAGAATCTCCGATGGTCGCGCCCGCCGCGTGGCGATCAGCCAGGCAATGCGACGGGTGATGACCTGCGTCTTGCCGGTGCCCGCCCCGGCGACCACCAGGAGCGGACCCTCGCCGTGACATACGGCACGCCGCTGCTCTGAGTTCAGTCCGGAAAGCAGGGCCTCCGATCCGTCCTCGCGATCCGCGTGTGCCTCGTTATCGGCGCGCGGAGACGACCAGACCGGGATCTGTTCCAGGGGCGGCGGTTCGTGCGTCGATGTCCTGCGGCTCTGGGGCGTCATCTCGCGAGGCTAGCCGCCGGCAGTGACATCTCACGTGTCACGAGCCCGGCGTATCCGTACGCTGGCCCGGGGTCGACTCGGCGGCCGCCGGCCTTCCCGGTTTCCGAACGATACGCTCAGGGTCCGCGGAGGCGTTCGAGTCCTCGACTGCGGCGTCCTGGCCTTTGCTCTGGCCCTTGGCGGCCAGTGTCCGGTCGGTCTTCTCATTGCCGCGGGGAGACTTCAGATCTGCAGCATCGCCGGCGGCCGCGGCCCTGGGGGGTGCGGGAGCCTTCGCCGGAGGCGGAGCCTTGGGAGCAGAGGCGGCTCTCCCGGAAGCCGTGGCTTTGCCCGGAGCGGGAGCTGGCGCGGAGGCCGCCTTCGACGACGCCGCTGGGGCCGGCTTTGCCGCCCCGGCGGTCGCCGACCTACGGGCCGAGGACGAGTCAGCCTGCATGCCGGAGGCGCTTCCTCCGGATCCTCGCGGAGCCCCTTGCGTGGGCCGGACCGTCTTCCTGGTCCGGGCCAATCCCATGGCGTCGGACTCCTCCGTGGACAACGAGGTATCTGCCTTGCCGCCCACTATTGCCTTGGCGTAGATGCGAGTCCCCGTGCGGGAATGCAGGCTGCTAACCACGAAGCCTTCTTCGGACTCGTCCAGCAGGGCCAGGGCAAAGCTCTGGTTGCCGCCGGTGTCGGGGAACGGGTTGAAGCGAACCAAACCCAACCGCGCGAAGTGATGCCGGGCCGAACTCTCCAGCACCGCAGTTCTGGCGGTCAACTCGTCGAGATCGCGACCGACCTGGTGGACCGTCTCCAGGTGAGCGTCGAACACCGCCTCGAGACTCTCGCCGTCCGATCCGCGAGTCAGCATGTCCAGTCGTTGCCCAAGCCGACCGATCCGCATCGCCTGAAGCACCAGCATCAACACCAGGCACAGGCCCGCGAGGACCAGGACTATCGGCCCCAGATTGTCTGTGATGGAATTCACAACTTCCTCCGCTCGGTGGCGCCGAGTCTACCAGTCGGCGATCGAGGACCGCTCCACGGCCCGCACAGGCGACAGGTCGCGCCGAGGAGGGACTCGCCGTGAAGAGGCGGGATGGTATCCTCGACTCCAGCGAAAGCTCGACTTCACAGGCAGCGCAGGCCCCGTGACTGCCCCAGAAACAACCAGCGGAGGCCCCTCACTCAAAATGGCCAAACGCACTCGCGGCTCACGTCGTCCCGGCCAGCGTCATGCCGATAGACGCGGTCCCTCCAGGCCGCAGACGCGCCCGCCAGGCCGTCCCGGCGGAGGACTGTCAGCCGAGGAGGAGGCCCGGGCGGCGGAGATCGAATCGCAGATCGTCGCCCAGGAGCGGGCGTCGGAAGTCGGCCGGACGCGGTCTCGCGAACGGGCCCGAAGCGCGGAGGTCGAGCGACCGGGCCGGGCCCGAGGTCAGGGGCTACTGGCGGCTCGAGCCGCCGAGGAGTACGCCTACGTCGTGCGGGACGTTCGGCGCATCGTCTCGATCGGCGGCACGATGGCCGCCATCCTGGCCGTTGCGTATGTGCTGGTCGATATCCTCCACGTGGTGACGATCGGATAGGGCACTCCGACCGGTGACCAGTCATCGGTCCGGTCGGTCCGGTCGGTCCGGCCGGTCCCGCGGGCCAGGCGCGACCGGAGCGCCAGGACCGAAGCCTGCGGCTCCGCCAGCCTGTAGCATCGCAACATGGCAACGCGCCGCGTAACCCCCAGACCGCCCGGTGACAAGGGGGATCAACAGCCGGTCTTCGTTCCACCGGCCGGTCGCAAGCCGCTGGCCGCCCGGATGCGCCCCCGCACGCTCGATGAGGTCGTGGGCCACGAGCAACTCATCGGCGAGCGCGGAACGCTGCGTCGCGCCCTGGAACGCGGGCATCTCGGCTCGCTGCTGTTCTGGGGACCTCCCGGCAGCGGCAAGACGAGCCTGGCCCGAGTCCTTGCCGACGCCGTCGGCGCCCGCCTCGTGACTATCTCGGCGGTCATGAGCGGCGTCGCGGAGGTGCGAGCCATCGTGGCCGAGGCGCGCGATGAGCTGAGCCTCCACGGTCGGCAGACGGTGCTCTTCATCGACGAGATCCATCGCTTCAACAAGGCCCAGCAGGACGCCCTGCTGCCGCACGTCGAGGACGGGACGGTCACTCTGGTCGGCGCTACGACGGAGAACCCCTACTTCGAGGTCAACTCGGCACTCCTGTCGAGACTGAGGGTGTACCGCCTGGAGCCGCTCACCGACGACCAGGTCGCCGTCGTGGTCCGGCGTGCCCTGGCGGACTCGGAGCGCGGGTTCGCGGGAGATCTCGGTCCGGCCGGCGGAGTGGCACTCGCAGACGACGCGTTCGAGCACCTCGTCGGCCTGTCGGCCGGCGACGCGCGGCAGGCCCTCAACGTCCTCGAGGGGGCCGTCTCGATCGCCGATTCGGAGGGGATCCGCGACCCGGCCGGCCGTGTGGCGCCGCGGCTGGCCGACGTCGAGGCCGCCGCGCAGCAACGCGCCCTAGCGTACGACCGCGCCGGAGACGGCCACTACGACACCGTCAGCGCCTTCATCAAGAGCATCCGCGGCAACGACCCGGATGCGGCGCTCTACTGGCTGGCATCGATGATCGCCGCCGGCGAAGACCCGCGCTTCATCGCCCGGCGTCTCATCATCTCGGCCTCCGAGGACATCGGCCTGGCCGATCCCCGAGCACTCGAGGTGGCCGTGGCTGCCGCGCGGGCCCTCGATTGGGTCGGCCTGCCCGAGGCCCAGTACAACCTCGCCGAGGCCGCGGTCATGCTCGCGGTCACGACCAAGAGCAACGCCGCGGGTCGTGGCTATTTCGCCGCGATGGACGACGTTCTGAGCCACGGCTCCCTACCGGTGCCGGCGCATCTGCGCTCCAGTGGGACCGGCAGGAGCAAGTACCGCTACCCGCACGACTTCGAGGGCGACGACGTCGAGCAGCAGTACCTCCCCGACAAGCTGGTCGGCCGGCGTTACTACTTCCCCGGCGACCAGGGCATGGAGGCCAGGATCGCGGAGAGGCTGGAGCGGCTCCGAGAGGGGCGACGCCAGCCGCGGCGCCGCAAGCGGCCGGTACAGGGTCAAGCGGACGTCAACCCGATGTCCGCCGGCTCCGATGGGATGCGTCGCCGCCGGCAGAGCCTGCAAGACCTGGCCGGGGATCAGCGCCGCGACGCGGCCGACGATTCCCGCGATGCCTCTGGAGACGACGTCTGAGCCATTGCGCGCTCTGCAGTCGGAGCCTCGAGCTCGGGCTCCACGCCGGCTGGCGGGCCTGCCAGGCGCAGAATCATGGCTCCAGGTCGAACGCGCGCACGTGCCGCGGCCTGAAGACTGCGATCGGGCGCCGGTCGAACGCGGCCACCCGCGTCACCCCAAGCCGCTCGGCCGTAGCAACCAGAACGGCATCGGTCAGGCGGGGCCTGTGCTCAATCGTCTCCTGCATCAGTTCTCCCGCCCGGACGAGATCCGCCGTCGTCGGCGCGACGACCTTGACGGCGCCGCTCGCTATCGACTTCAGGAGCGCGAATGTGGCCCGCAGCCCGAGTTCGCGCTGCAGCAGCAGGTCCAGCTCGCCCAGCGTCAGGGCTCCGATCATCAGCGGCTCACTCACCCGCCCGAACCATGCCAGCGCGGCGCGGTGATTCAGGTCCGACTGGTCGGCGGCGGCGAGTACGGCACTCGAGTCGAGCAGGACGGCCACGACCTAGACCTCGTCGGGCCCGGGCCGCTGGCCGGCTTCGCGACGTGCGATCGACCGTCCATCCAGCGAAAGCCGCCCATGATCGCTCCGACCCACCGCCAGAAACGACAGATCCGGCGCGGTGTCGTGCGAGTCCAGGTAGGACTCCAGGGCGGCGGTGATGACCGAGGTCTTGGTCGTGCCGTTCCTGGCGGCGAATCGATCGAGTCGTTCGAGCAAGTCCGAGTCGGCGAGGAGCGTGGTTCGCCTCTGCATATGCTGGCATATATACCACACTTGCCGAAGTTTCGGGCACCGCTACGATTCCCGGCATCCCGATAGCAAAGAGAGGTGGCACCGTGAACCGCTTCGAGCCCAACCTGCGCATCCCCGGACCCACGTCACTCCCTGACGCCGTACGCGAGGCAGGCGCCCGCCAGATGGTCAACCACCGCGGGCCCGAGTTCGCCGTACTGCAGAACCGAATCATCGACCGGTTGAAGACCTTCTTCAAGACTCAGAACGACGTGCTGATCGTGACCGCCGCCGGCACGGGCGGCCTCGAGTCCGCGATCGTCAGCTTCCTGTCGCCCGGCGACAAGATCTTCGCGGTGACCATCGGCGCGTTCGGAGATCGCTTCGCGAAGATCGCCACGGCATATGGCGCGGAAGTCACGAAGCAGTCCTACGAGTGGGGCCAGGCCGCGGATCCGGCCAAGTTGCGCGACGCCCTCGCCGCCGGCGGACCCTGGAAGGCCGTGCTGCTCACCCAGAACGAGACCTCAACCGCCGTCACGAACCCGATCGCGGAACTGGCGGCCGCGGTGAAGGCCGTGGCCCCGAATGCACTGATCCTCGTAGACGCGATCAGCGGCCTCGGCGCCGTCCCGTTCGAGACCGACGAATGGGGCCTCGACGTCGTCGTGAGCGGTTCACAGAAGGCCTGGATGGTTGCCCCCGGGCTTTCGTTCGTCGCGGTTTCGCCGCGGGCGTGGGAAGCCGCGGCCGGGGCCAGGATGCCGAAGTTCTACTTCGACCTGGCGGCCCACAAGACCAGCGCCGAGTCGGGCCAGACACCCTGGACTCCCGCCGTGGCGGTGATGTTCCAGCTCGACGTCGCCCTTGAGATGATGGAGCAGGAGACCCTGCCCGAGATCTGGAAGCGCCACGCGGCAGTCGGCGCCGCCGTCCGCGCCGGCCTTCAGACCCTCGGCTTCAAGCTCCTGGCCGATCCCGCCTACGCGTCCAACACGGTCACCGGGGCGTGGATTCCGGAGGATATGGACTGGAAGACCTTCAACGGGAAGCTCCGCAAGCTCGGTCTCGTCGTCGCCGGCGGTCAGGGCGCACTGAAGGGCAAGATCTTCCGGATCGGGCACCTGGGTCACGTGACCGTCCCGGCCATCCTGAACGCGATGGCCGTTCTGGAACAGACCCTCATCGAGCTCGATCGGCCGGTGAAGCCGGGCGCTGCCGTTGAGGCCGCCCAGGTCGCCGCGCTTCGATCCCTCGGCCTGGCCAAGTAAGGAGACTCACGTGAACATCCTCGTCGCCGAGCCCCTGGCCAAGTCGGGCCTGGAAATCCTCCGGGCCCATCACCAGGTCGATGAGAAGATCGGCCTCTCGCCCGAAGAGCTGGCCGCGATCATCGGCGAGTACGACGCGCTGCTGGTCCGCAGCCAGGTCAAGGTCACCGCCGACATCCTGGCCCACGCCACCCGCCTGGTCGTCATCGGCCGGGCCGGCGTTGGAGTCGACAACGTCGACCTCGAGGCCGCCACCAAGGCCGGCATCGTCGTCGTCAATGCCCCGACCGGCAATACCGTATCGGCCGCCGAGCAGACGATCGCCCTGATGCTGGCCCTGGCCCGAAAGACCGCCGCCGCCGACGCGTCGATGCGCCGGGGCGAGTGGAAGCGCAGCAACTACACAGGCGTCGAGTTGCGCGGCCGCACCCTGGGCATCATCGGCCTGGGGAAGATCGGACAGGCCGTGGCGGACAGGGCCACCGGGCTGGAGATGAACGTGATCGGCTACGACCCGTTCGTGACCGCCGAGCAGGCCGCTCTCCACGGCGTGACCCTGGTCGAACTCAACGCCATCATCGAGCAGTCGGACGTCATTACCGTCCACGTGCCGCTCAACAAGGCTACCCGCGACATCATCGGGGCCGAGGAGATCGCCCGGATGAAGCCCGGGGTGATGCTCGTCAACGTGGCCCGCGGCGGTGTGTACAACGAGGCGGCCGTCGCCCAGGCCTTGACCGACGGCAAGCTCGCCGGCGCCGCTTTCGACGTCTACGATCCAGAGCCGCCGATCGACTCGCCCATTCTGAAGGCGCCCAACACGGTTCTCACGCCGCATCTGGGCGCCCTCACAGCCGAGGCTCAGCTCCGCGTTGCCGAGGAGGCTTGCGAGCAGGTCATCGACGTTCTCGCCGGCCGGTCCGCGCGGTACGCCGTCAACGCCGCGTTGCTGACGCCGGAGACGGCCCGCGCCATCGCCCCCTACCTGCCCCTGACGGTGATCCTCGGCCGGATCGCAGCACAGTATTTCCGCCACGCCGTCAAGACCCTCACGGTAGAGGTCGCGGGAGAGCTGGCCGATCACGATGCCTCACAGTTGACCGCGGCCGCGCTTCGAGGTGTCCTCGAGAACGCGGCAACCGAGCGGGTCAACCTCATCAACGCGGCGTTCCTGGCCAAGAACCGGGGCATGACTGTAAACGAGCGCAAGAATACGAACACCGGAACCTTCGCCTCGCTGGTCACGCTTACTCTCGAAGGCGACGCGGGCAAGGCCGTCGTGGCGGGTACGATCGCCAACGGCGAGCCTCGCCTGGTCCGGATCGACGACGAGTGGCTCGACGTGGCGCCGACGCCGCTGATGCTCGTCACCCGGCATCAGGACAAGCCTGGCACTATGGGCCGCATAGGTCTCATGCTCGGAGAGGCGGACGTGAACATCAGCGCGATGCACCTGGCGCGAACGGCGCCCCGGGAAGACGCCCTGATGCTGCTCGCCGTCGACGACGAGATCCCCGATGCAGTCGCTACGGCAATCCGGAACCACCCCGCGGTCCTCGACGTGTGGGTGATCCGAGCCGCCACGGATCGTTGACCCCCTCGCCACGGGATGCGGAGCGGCCCCGCGCCGGGGAAACCCGAACCTCGGGGGAAACCCGGCCGTCCGGGGCCGCTCCGCTGATTCCGGACGGGCTCGACGCCGTCCTCGTCCTCCTTCGCCACGGCGAGACCGAGTTCATCGTCGACAAGCGATTTCAGGGCCAGATGGAGGCGCCCCTGAGCAAAGCGGGCGAGCTGCAGGCACGGCTTGCGGGGCGCCGGCTGGCGTCGCCGCACGACGATCCGCCGCTCCCGATACCCGACGGAGCCCCGTTCGCGATCGTGCACTCGCCCCTCGGTCGGGCGCGCCGGACCGCGGAGTACGTCGTCGAGGCCATGGCGGCGGCAGGCGCGGCCGCTCCCCGACTCCGCCCCGAGCCCGGCCTGTCGGAGATCGCCCAGGGAGACTGGGAAGGGCTCACGGACTCCGAGATCACTGCCCAGTTCGGCGACTCGCTGGCCGGGTGGAGGCGCTGGCCAACCCGTTTCCACGCTCCCGGCGGCGAGGACCTCGATCAGGTGCAGAGTCGTGTTCAGGACGCCCTGGCCTATCTCCTGGGCGATCTTGCGGCCGGTGGCGAACGCGGGACACTAGACCGGAATCAAGTTCTCGGATACGAAGAAAAGGCGGTCGACCGACGACGCTGGGCCCTTGTCGTAGGCCACGGCGGTGTCTTCCGAGTCGTGACTTGCGTCTTGCTCGGGCTGCCGGCGGAGCATTTCTGGAACTTCGACTTCGGTCTGGCGGCCATCTCGATCATCGAGATACGTGCCGGCAGGGCCGTCCTGCGGGCCCTCAACCTGGACGCGCACCTGGGCTCGGAGGCGGCGCAAATCGCAGCTGATGCCGCGGAGCGCAACGCCGGCGGAGCTCTCTGAGCGGGTCCGAGCAGTGCCCAGCCGGGCGTCCCGACGGCTCGCTCTATCCTGATCGGCCGCGCTCGCTAACCGCGTGTGTTCGCCGGATCAGCGGCGCCGAACCGTGGTACCTCCGTCCGTGGTTCGAGGCCCGGCAGGGCCGGACTTGCGGCCTCGGACCTTGGGCAGCCTGAAGGCGAGGCGCAGGAGAGCCTGCCGGACAGCGTGAGCCGCCGCCGACAGCGAGACGAGTCGATCGGTGCCGAGCCGGCGCCGTCCGTACGTCACTTCCACGGTGGCGGTGGCCACCACCCCCAGCGAGTCGCGCGCCCTCGGCACGATATCCGCCAGCATGCCCGTGTATTCATAGACCGTCTGTGTCGGCTTAGGTCTGTAGCCGAGTCGGCTCGCGAGCTTCACCACGTTCTGGTAGACGGCGTCCGGTCCCTCCAGGCGCCTGGGCCGTCTCAACCACAGCAGCAACAGCACCACGGCGCCGGCTCCACCTGCTGTGGACGGGATCAGCAACCCGCCGGGGATGCCTCCATCCAACGCGCCTCCACCCTGCCCAATTTCGCTCCCGGCAGACGGTCGGCTGAAGGTC
Organism: uncultured Chloroflexia bacterium; assembly: GCA_963814125.1. Classification (GTDB taxonomy): domain Bacteria; phylum Chloroflexota; class Limnocylindria; order Limnocylindrales; family CSP1-4; genus Fen-1039. The sequence goes on along the minus strand of CAWFBR010000010.1, from coordinate 129,692 downwards.
GGGGCAGCCGGGCCGCCGCTCGAGACAGGGGTGGGCGACGCCGACAGAGAGCTCCCGGGCGGCAGAACAGTTGGCTGGCCTATCGAGCCTCCTGTCGGATCGAACGGGATCCAACCGTAGGTCGGGAAGAACACTTCCACCCAGGCGTGCTTCTGCTGGCTGGTTATCTGCTCGATGTAGGTGTTCTCGGCAGGCGGACCCGGCAGATAGCCGACCACGTACCGAGCGGGATACCCGGCCACGCGCATCAGCATCGTCATGGTCGTCGCGTACTGCTCGCAGAACCCCCTCCTTATCAGAGCAAAACAGTCAACGGTGGAGAGTCCGGTACAACGGGACATATCAGCGGTGATGTCGGTCGTGTAACTGAACCGGTCAGAAACGAGGTAGCCCTGGATGGCCTTGGCGACGTCGTACTCGTTGTCGAACGTGTTGCCCTGAGACTTCGCCCAGTTCGAGATCTCGGCCAATAAAGCGTTCCCGTTTGCGCCCACGAGATCCGCGCCCTGCGTAAATTCGCCAAGAAGCCCCGTGGGGTAGTCGTTGCCGGCATGCTGCAGGCGCCACTCCGTCAGGCCGCTGCCGGTCGGGTCGATGTTCGGGACCAGGACAGAGACCTGGTAGTCCGAGGCTGCCGTGGTCAGGAAAGCGACGCTGGCGCTCGGCGACCCAGCGCCGATAACAGTGCGTTTGGTATCGACGCTGACCGAATCTGGTTCGTTGGCAACGACGACGTGCTTGAGGGAGTTGTCCTGAACGTGGACTGTGAGAGTCACCTGGCTGCGACCCGGCGTCGTAGCGCCGACTTGATCGAGGGTTCCTTCGTCAACGGTACCGCCCGCTATCACTTGATCCTGGCGCGAAGCCCCGACCGACCAGCCGAGTGTCTGGAAAGTGTCGTAAGCCACCACGCGCCAGTGGAAGGAGACCGGGCCGGTCGATACTCGAATCGTGAAGACCTGGTTCGGGCTGGCACGGAACGACGAACTGATCGTGGTCGAGTTGCCGAAGTCCGAACTCGGTTGATACCGGCTGGCGCCGCCATTGGGCAGGTAGCCACTCAGCCCATCCAGGGAATCCGCGATGTTGCGGCCGACATCCTGCAGCGGCGTCGCCAGCGGGGCCGAGCTCGCCACGAGGGTCAGAAGAAGCGCTCCGCCGACCGCCAGGGCCCCGAAGGCGAGGCCGCCCTGGAGATGTGGCGATTGCAGGTCCCGGCCCCGCCAGATCCGGTGACGGAGCCAGCTGGATCGCTCGTCGGCGGCGTGAGACACCAGGAGAAGCGTGAGCCCAGCGGCGCTGAACAGCACGAGCGCCGGGAACTGGTCGTTGAGCGTCAGGGACATGCTGCCGATGAAGACGACGGCCAGGAGCAGGACGCCGTTCACGGACCGGTGATAGCCGAACACGTCGTACGAGGCTGCCTGGGCCGTGGCCCAAACGAATATTCCGAGAACCAGACCGTAGTGACCGAACTGCAGCGTCGTGAGCTGATGGCGCCATGTCAGGTCCAGGTAAGCCTGGACGACGGCGTTTGTGGTCGCCTGAAACCAGCCACCCAAAGTCGGCGTGGAATCGGGTATCACCGACCCCACGACCTCGATGACGACGAACGCTCCAAGGGTGCAGCCGATGGTGTGAGCCAGCCACGGCGGCATTCCGAGACGGGCGCTCAGGAAGCCCCACAGCGTCGCCGCTATGGCGATCCAGATGAGGAAGCTGGTCAGCTCGTCGCGGCCCAGGACCCAGCGGCCGTCGGCGATGGACCAGGCCATCGTGCCCGCAAGAACGAGTACGAGCGGCAGGCTGGCGAAGCCCTCCTCGGGCCGCAGTCGATCTAGCGCCCTGGCTATGACGTTGCGATCGTCGAAACCCGAGTCTGTGTTTCTGGGTCGGAATATCTCGGGCCTGCCCCGAGGAAACGCGCCTGCCGTCGCCATCTCAGCACCACCAATCCATTGAGAACGGAGCGACCGAACGGCTACTCATGCAAGCACCGCCCCGAGATTGTCGCCGGCTCTGACTTCGTAAGCCTTCAGGTCGTACTCGGCCAGCGCGAATCGCAACGCGCGCTGCTCGCGCGCTGCAAGATCGTCCGGCACATCTTCTGTCTCGGCGCGGCGTCGTCCCTCGAATTCATAGCTGGCCGCATCGAGAGTGACCACGGTCGCCGTCACGCCACGGCCACGCAGGGCGGTCAGAGTTCGGATCCAGGTCCTTTCGTGAGACGGCGTGATCACGACGGCCGTCATGCCCCGCCGAAGCTTCGGCAGGCCGATGAGCAGGACCTCGGCAAGCGGCGTCATGCCGTCGCCCTCGACGGCGGCGAGCAGCTGCATGACCTTCTGGCGTTGCCTCGGGCCTCGGTCGGCGGGGATTGAGACGAGACGATGGCCGCTCGTGGTCAGGCCCACCGCACGATTCTCGAGGAAGGCATCGTGGGCGATCGAGGCCGCGACTCGCAACGACTCCTCGACGGTCGAGATGTCACCCTCGCCACGCTGAACCGGTGCTTCCAGATCGACGTAGAGCCAGACGTCGGCCGTCTGCTCGAGATCGAACTCCTTGACCTGGATCTCACCCAGCCGCGCGGTGCTTCGCCAGTGGATGCGGTTGAAGCTGTCGCCGGGAGCGTACGGCCGGACAGTGGTTGCGAGGGGCGTGGTCTGGAGCGTGCGCTCCGGGGCGGAGTGGCTGCCCTCGAGATTCGCGTGCAGGAGTCGCCAGCGCGGGAGTGGAACGACCTGCGGGAACACCGTGATCATCGTGGGCCGGCCGACCGTGGCCGCGGCCTCGAAGAACCCGAACGGATCGCCCGTGCGAACGACCATCGGCTCAATTCGGTAAGTCCCACGCCTCGTCAGGGGCACGATGGCGATCCACGACCGTTGCGCCCACGACCGCAGCCCGAGAGCTCGGCCCGGCAGTGGCACGGGCAGATCCGTAGGGTTGTAGACCTCGAGCCAGGGCTTCGGCAGGTTGCTCGCGTTCGAGATGCTGTAAGTCGTCCGCAGATCGTCGCCGACGTGGCCCTGACGATGATCGACTCGATAGCCGGCCTCAAGATCCGCGAGGCCGAACCTCGTCAGCACGTAGCTCCCTCCGATAGCCAGCAGGCCGAGGTAGACGACGTAGAAGAGAAAGGGCAAGCCGGTCGAGAAGGCGGCGACAAGCAACACGACCGCCACGACCAGGAATTGAAGCCGCCGGATCACGAGATGAGGCTCCCGGGACCGATCAGTGCGCCGGGCTGCCGGTGGTGCCGCCCTTGGCGGCCGCGGCAGCCCGATCCGATAGCTCTGCCACGGAACCGCGTCGCCCGTCGCCGGCGCCTCGCGAGTCGTCCACCGGCACCGTGTTGAGCAGCTCCGCCACGACCTGGCGAGGGTCGATGTCGTGCATGGATGAACTGGTCTTGATGATCAGGCGATGGGCGAGCGCCGCTTCCGCCAGAGCCTTGACGTCGTCCGGGATCACGTAGTCGCGGCCGGTCAGCGCGGCGAGCGCCTGTCCGGTTCGGTAAAGGGCGAGGGACCCTCGGGGCGATGCCCCGAGATACACGTCGGGGTGAGTCCGAGTGGCGTTGACTAGCCGCACGATGTAGTCCGCGACAATCGGGTCGACGTACACCTCACGGACGGCCGACTGCAGGGCGCGGAGATCTTCGAGGCCGAGGACCTCGCCGAGGTCGTCGAGGGGGTGGGTGATCTTCTGCTGATCGAGGATGGTCTGCTCATCGACCGGGCTCGGGTAGCCCAGGCGAATCCTGAGCATGAAACGGTCGAGTTGGGCCTCCGGTAGAGCGAAGGTTCCTTCGTACTCGATGGGGTTCTGCGTGGCGATCACCAGGAAGGGCTCGGGCATCTCATAGGTCGTCCCGTCGATCGTGGCCTGGTGCTCCTCCATGCACTCCAGCAAGGACGACTGGGTCTTGGGGGTGGCGCGGTTGATCTCGTCGGCAAGGACGACCTGGGCCATGATCGGGCCCGGCCGGAACTCGAACTCCTGGGTCTTCTGGTTGTAGATGGAGAGACCGGTAACGTCCGAAGGCAACAGGTCCGGCGTGAACTGGATGCGCCGGAAGCTGCAGCCCAGACTGCGAGCGACGGCCTTCGCAAGCATGGTCTTGCCGGTCCCGGGAACGTCTTCGATTAGCAGGTGGCCGCGGCACAGGAGGGCAACCAGAGTGAGCCGGACCTCCTGGCGCTTGCCGATAATCACGCGCTCGACGTTCGCAGCTACCTTCTCGCCGGTCTCTTGAATGCTGGTCATGACTCTCTCTTGTGGCTCGAGGCGGATTTGACCCGCAAGTGACTCGCACAGCCCCTTGGGTCCTCGAAGCCTTTGCGGCCGGGACGGGCCGAAGGCCGCCAAATAGTACGCCGAGACGGCGCGATGTTCTCTTCTGCGGCCGAACCGTACCGAGACCGGCGCCTGGCGCCCGTGGACCACGTTGTCAAGACGTCGAGCCGGGCCCTACCGTAACGACCTCCTTGCGGCTAACCTTGCGGCTCACGGGACCTTCGGACCCCGCCGGCGAGTACCAGCGGGCGTGGTCCTGCGGCACCCGGATCGGCGTACGCTCAACCTTGAGCGTTGCCAGACGACGCCCGGCGTGCCCTGCACGACTACGGAGCACCGATGCTCGATAGAACAGACTCATACTGCGAGCGCTGCGGCACCCGCTACGCGTTTGGTACGAACGCGCCGAAGCTGCTGTCGCTGAAGGGGGCTCGCGTCCTGGCCAAGGGACTCAAGAACTTCGTGCTCACCGATGGGCAATCGATGAACGACTCGCTCGCCCTGGCACGCCATGACGACGATCACGCGAACAGCACTCGGATGACCGAGGAATTCCACCGCACGTTCAACTTCTGCATGACGTGCCGTCAGTACGCCTGTGACAATTGCTGGAATCCTCATCAGGCAGCGTGCCTGACGTGCGCCCCGGATCAGGGATCCGGGCCTGTCGCCCCCGAGGATCACCTGATCGTTCGGACTCCTGTCGCCCGGAGCGACGGCGACTGGGCTTTGTTCCCAGACATCCTCGGCGCGGCAGGCGCTCCCGGCGCGGCCTGGCCCGCGCAAGACCTGCGGGTCACGACCTCCGACGGCGGCGCCGCAAGTGCCGTCAACAAGGGTACCGATCAACCACGTCGCACTACCGATGACCAGGAGACCTGGAGCGTCTGGCCCATCGCCGACGAGATTGCGCCCGAGATGACCCTCACAGCCGGGGAGATGGTGCTCGTTGAGGCTCAGCTCGCCCAGGACGGGCCGATGGAAGACGCCGTCGTCCTCGAGGAGACCGTCTCACCGCAGGTCCTTCCAGCTATGCCAGAGGTCGAGATCTGGGCAACGCCAACCGGTCAGGCCGGCGTTCCCGCCCAAGCCGTCGAGCCGTCTCTTCCAGCTGTAGTCGATCGACTGGACCTGGCCAGTCGCCGAGAGGCAGCCGCGCCGGAGCCCCAGGGCACTCTGCTTGAGAATACGGACATAGCCTCACAGGCGCCGCCTCTTCCGATCACCGCTCCTCCGATCACCGCTCCTCCGATCACCGCTCCTCCGATCACCGCTCCTCCGATCACCGCTCCTCCGAAGCGGTCGGTCGTCGCCCGCCTGTTCGGCGGGCTCTCCGCGCTCGGCGCTGGCGACTCTCCTCCTCGCGGTCCCCAGCACGGATCCGGCCAGGGCACGCCCCTGGGCGACGCGTGGCCTCGCGCAACGGCCTGGTCGCAGCGCCCCATCTCGGCCCGAGACTGGTCTGCAGACGAGAATCCGTCCATGGCCGAGCCTGCGGTCGAGCCGGAGACCGCCCCGGTTGCCGCGACGTACTTGGACTCGACGGGGGCGCCTCAGCTGCCCGAGATGGAGGCCGCGCTCGAGGCTGAGACAGCGGAGTTGAGTCCCGCACCCGAGAGCTTGCCCGAACCACTCGCCGACGAGGCACCGGGGGTCGATTTCGCCGAACTCCATGCATCCACCGCCGAGCCGCTTCCTGCCCCGATACCCGTCCCAGAGCCCGTCGCGGCTGCCGAGCCGCTTCCTGCCCCGATACCCGTCCCAGAGCCCGTCGCGGCTGCCGAGCCGCTTCCTGCCCCGATACCCGTCCCAGAGCCCGTCGCGGCCACGGCGGACCAGCAGACCCTCTTCGACGCCACCCCGGTCACCGACGATCTCGCCGACCAGCCCGGCCCCGAGACCGTGGCCTGGCCGGACGTCTTCGGCGATGTCGCTGCCACGCCGCGGAAGCCCGCCCCGGCGCACACCACTTCTGTGCCGTTCAACCCCACGCCCGCGCAGTTCAGTGCCACGCCCGCCCCGTCTCGACCCAAAGACGCGACCCCGCCTTCGAGGGGACCTCAAGCACCCGCCCCCTGGCCCCCGATCGGAGCCAGCTGGCCCGCACGCGAGACCCCGGGTGCGCCGTGGCCCGGCCCGGACGCGCCGGCCGTGCCGGCAGTCGTGGCAGCCAGAGAGACCGCTCCCCCGGTCCTGGCGGAGATGTGGGCCCAGTCGGCGCAGCAAGTCCTCAACCGCGGGTCCGTCCGGGTCTGCCATCACTGCGCCCTGCCGGTCTCGACTCAGGCGCGGTTCTGTCGCCGCTGCGGGACCAAGCAGGCCTGACTCGAGCCTCGCGTCCGCGCCCGCTTGACTTCCGCGCCGACCACCCCCGCTCGCCGACCGTCGCCAGGTCGCGGGTGCGCCGCCGGGCCGTCCAGGTCGCAGCCCCCCGGGCTAGGAGTCGAGATCCTCGAACAGGCCGGGCTGGAGGTCGTCCCGATGGACCGAGCCATGAGGTCGGAGGAGCGATCGAACCTGCGCCCGCCGCACGAAGCGGCGGTTCCCGACCTTGATGCTTTGAAGCTGGCCCAGCCTCGCCCATCGGCCGACGGTGGACGGAGTGAACTTGACGTTCGAGGAAGCCATCAGGTCGGCCGCCTCAGCCAGCGAGATCCAGTCGGTCGGTGGTTTCGGCATTCCTCAGTCCGGCTCCTTTGCGGGAGGCGCGCCCGAATCCGCGCTCGACGAAGGCTGCGCGCCGTCGGTCGTGTTCGACTTGGGCTCTTTCGAGTCCGCTTTGGCCGCCTTACCCTTCGGCTGCGTCCGGGCCCAACCGCTCCCCTTGAAGTGCACCGCCGGAGCCGAAATGGACTTCCGCATGGGGCCGTGGCACTTAGGGCACGCATCGGGACCATTCGCGTGCAGAGAGTGCGCCACCTCCATCTCGTAGCCGCAGTCCGAGCAGACGTAATCGTAGAACGGCACCTGGCCTCCGGACCTCTCGCTACGCGCGCTGTATGCGCATGCCGCATTTGAGGCAGTAGAAGGCGCGTTCATGGCCGGAGTCGAAGCCGCAATGGCCGCACACCGCCCCGCCAGGTCCTGCCTCAGCCGCCGGCCGGTCCAAAGTCACCGTACCGAGGGCGTGCGGGTCGGCCCGGATGTTGTCGAAGAGGCCGGCCAGCAAGTGTGCGGCATTGCGATCCGTGTCGCCGCGAGCGCCTTTGCCTCCCCATCCGACCACCGCCCGGACGATCATGTCCCCCGTGACTTCATCCCAGTGCGAAACCACGCCGCCGACGATGGCGTTGTATTCCGGATAGCCCAGCGTGTCCGTCTCGCCGTCCAGCAAGCCACAGACGAGTGTCTCGAAGGCCAGGTCGATTGCGTCCACCGACTCCAGGACGACCAGGGCGTGGCGCGTCACCTCGTTGCGCTTGTGGTGATATTGGAGCCATTGGGCGCTGCCCGGCATACGGGCGATGAAGGGCGCAGCGGAAATCATGTCCACAGGCAGCGGCTCGACCAGCTCGGGCAAGCCTTGAACGTAGCCGTCGAGCATGCTGGTCAACCGCGCGACCGTGCCCTGCCCGCCCTTGAGGCGCACGCCTTCAGAGCTCTTCGCGGAATACGAGAGCTTCAGCGAGTACTCCTGCGAGCTGACGTCCTCGAGCAGGAGCGGGGGAGGTGTTTCCTTCTTTTCACGAGAGCCGCGGGTCTTGCCGAATAGCGGCACAGTCCCTCCTCCAAGTTCGCGATGGCCCAACACGTATCCTAGCAGCGCATCCGTATCGTATGCCCCGGTACGCATTGCGTTCTCGTGGCGGCCGATCGACTCATCGCGACCTCCAAACGCCGCGCCAGTACCCTAGCGCAGGCGTTGACGCAGCCGCTCGACCAGCTCCTCCAACTCGGCGGCGCGGGCCCGAGCGCCGTCCACAACCGCCGTCGGCGCCTTCGCGACGAATGCCTCGTTGGCCAGGCGGGCCCCGGCGGCGGCGAGCATGCCCTCCGCCTCGACCAGCTCACGCTCCAGGCGGGCACGATCTCGGGCCTCCTGGCCATCGTCCTGGGCGGCCGGCCGGACAACCGCCTCGATCTCCCCCGCGATGACCGAGAGGCCGCCCTCGGCCCCAATCCGAATCTGATCTGGTCCCGGCGCCCGGGTCAGCGGCCGCGCGCGAGAGAGCCGTTCGATGGCCGGACGGAGCGCATCAAAGGTTGCGACGAGCCGCTCCGGCAAGTACACGTCCACTGGAAGCCACGCGGCAGGTTCGACGCGAGCCTCCGAGCGCGCGTTTCGTACCGCCCGGACCAGATCCAGTATTGCAGCGACTTCGGCCTCGGCGGTGGCGTCGGCAGCCTCTGCTCGTGCCGTCGGCCAGTCGGCCACGATGAGCAGCCCCGGGTCGCCGGCGACGTGCGGGAGGCGCGCCCAGATCGCCTCCGTGATGAAGGGCATGATGGGGTGCAGCAGACGCAGGTACGTATCGAGGACTTCGGTGAGGGTCCACCAGGTCGCTTCACGCTCGGCCTCGGATACGGCCGGGTCGCTGAGGCGGATCTTCGCCAGCTCGACGGCCCAGTCGCAGTACTCGTTCCAGATGGCCTCGTACAGGATCTGGCTGACATCCCCGAACGTGTACTGGGCCATGGCCTGATCGACGGCTGCCACCGTGGCTGCGGCACGGGACAGGATCCACCGATCGGCAGGGCCTGTGGCTCGGCGGTCGGGGCGCTCGCGTGGCGCGCCGGCCGGGATGGAGCCCGGCCGGGCCCCCAGGACGAACCGGGTCACGTTCCAGAGTTTGTTGGCGAAGTTGCGTGAGTTCTCCAGCTTCTCGGCGCCGAGTCGGGAGTCGTTGCCCGGGGCGGCGCCGTTCACGAGGGCGAAGCGCAGCGCGTCCGCGCCAACTTCCTCGATCGTCGCGAGTGGATCCACCGAGTTGCCCTTGGTCTTGGACATCTTCTGCCCGTAGGGGTCGCGGATCAGACCCGACAGGTAGACCGTGTGGAAGGGCGCTTCGCCGGTCAGGTGGATGCCGAGCATCATCATCCGGGCCACCCAGAAGAAAATGATGTCGTAGGCGGTCTCCATGACCGAGCCCGGGTAGAAGCGCTCCAGATCGCGCGTCTTCTCCGGCCAGCCGAGGGTCGAGAAGGGCCACAAGCCCGAGCTGAACCAGGTGTCGAAGATGTCGTCATCCTGGCGAAGCTCCGCCGCCGGACGGGCGCAGGCCTCACAAGCCGGCGGCCCGGCCGGATCGGCCGTCACCGTCGTGTGGCCGTCCGGGCAGTACCAGGCCGGGATTCGATGGCCCCACCACAGCTGACGGCTGACGTTCCAGTCGCGCATGTCGGTCATCCAGTGTTCCCACACCTTGACGAAACGCTCGGGCAGGATCTGTGTCCGCCCTGAGCGAGTCGCGTCCAGCGCGGCTGCGGCAAGGGGCGCCACGCGGATGAACCACTGCGTCTTGAGGCGCGGCTCCACGATGTCGTCGGAGCGCTGGCAGTGGCCGATCAGCATCTCGTGCTGCTTGACGGACTCGAGGTCGCCGCGTGCCTGGAGCGCCTCCACGATCTGACGGCGAGCCTCGTAGCGGTCCAGGCCGGCGAACTCCGCCCCGTTCTCGTTAATGCGGGCGATGTCGTCGAGGACGGTGATCATCGGCAGCCCGTGGCGCTTACCGGTCTCGTAGTCGTCCTGGTCGTGGGCGGGCGTGATCTTCACAGCGCCGGTCCCGAAAGCCCGATCGACCACCGGGTCGGCGATTATCGGCACCGGCCGGTCCACGAAGGGAATTATGGCCCGGCGACCGATCAGCGCGGCGTAACGCGGATCCTCCGGGTTCACCGCGACCGCGGTATCGCCGAGAAGGGTCTCCGGGCGGGTCGTGGCGACGGCGATCCAGCCGTCGGGCTCGACAGAACCTGACGACTCGTCGATCAGGTGATAGCGCATCGTCCAGAGGCTGCCCGTCGTTTCCTTCGGGATCACTTCCAGGTCGGAGACACTGGTTCGGCAGCCCGGGCACCAGTGGATCAACGCCTCGGTCCGATATGCAAGCCCTTCGCGATACAGGCGTAGGAATGCCTCCCGGACCGCGCGTGCCGAGACTTCGTCCATGGTGAACCGGAGCCTGCTCATGTCGAGCGAGGCGCCGACGCGCCGCTGCTGGCCCAGGATCGTTTCGCGCGTCTCCCGGACGAACTGCCACATGCGCTCCAGGTACTTCTCGCGACCGAGCGTTTGGCGAGACTCGCCCTCCCCGGCAAGGATCCTGTCGAGCACGTACTGGGCCGCGATCGAGGCGTGATCCAGCCCGGGCAGGAAGAGCGCCGGCCGGCCCTGCATTCGGGCATGGCGCGTCATCAGGTCTTCGACCGTCGAGCGCTGAGCGTGGCCGAGATGCAGCGAGCCCGTCACGTTCGGCGGCGGTTGAATGATCACGAAGGGCGGCTTGGTCCAGTCGGCGCGGGAGCCCTTGCCGTCCGGGTTGAAGACGTCGGCATCGAACCAGGCCTGAAAGATGGCGTGCTCGACCTCGCCGGGACGGTAGGCCTTGGCCAGCTCCGATTCCCCGGCCGCGGCCGGACCGCCCGTCGGGCCTTCCGCGGCCGAGCGTGCCCCGCCCCTTGCCGGCTTCCGCGTCTTCTGGGTCTCCGCCATCGATCGCTCCGTCAATCAAGCGACCCGGTCGTCCAGCGGACGAACGGGTCGTGGTACCACCTGCTGGTTCGGGAACGTCCGGCTTCGCCGGACGTTTTGGACGTTTGGTGCCCAAACGCCCGGAGCGGCACATCGCGTCGGCCGGCGTTCGCCCTCTCGGCGCGCTATCGGGCGCCTCCCGCATGGCTCGCGAGCTACGTTCGCGCCGCTCCGACTACGGGGCTTTCAGCCACGCGCCCTACTTTCGGGGCGCTGGCCCCATTCTCTGCTCGTCGGCCGGCGGCGCTACTCCTCTCGGTCAACGCCGTGAAGGCGGCGATCGTAGCACAGGGATTCCACCGGCTCGTCGTGGCGATCCCGCTGGCCTTCACGTTCGGCGAATTCCACTAGACCCACGGCGGGACGTCCACGGCCGACGGCCGCAGCCCGTCGCCCGGTCGCGGCGCCCGGTATGCTCCCGGCGTGGGCAACACACGCACAGCCGCCACCGAACGTCACTCCTCCGCCCGCCGCGAATCCCTCGCCGCGGCGCTGCGCTCCCACGTCCGTGGCGAGGTCCAGTTCGGCGCCGGCGACCGGGCCCTCTACTCCACCGACTCGTCCAACTACCGCCAGCTCCCGATCGGCGTCGCACGGCCACTGGACACGGACGACCTGGTCGAAACCATCCGGGTCTGCCACGACCACGACGCGCCCGTAACGCTACGTGGCGGCGGCACAAGCCTGGCCGGCCAGGCAACGAACACGGCCGTAGTCATCGACGTCTCGCGGCACCTCAACCGGATCCTGGAGGTGGACCCCGCGCGCAAGATAGCCCGGGTGCAGCCGGGCGTGGTCCTCGACGACCTGCGCGCCGCCACCGAACGGCACCACCTGACCTTCGGGCCTGACCCGGCCACACACGACCGCTGCACCCTCGGCGGAATGCTGGGCAACGACTCGTGTGGCGCCCACTCCATCATGGCCGGTCGCACCAGCGACAACGTCGAGTCGCTGGACGTGCTCACATACAGCGGCCTTCGACTCACCGTCGGCCGGACGACCGACGAGCAGCTCGCCCGGTTGTGCGCCGAAGGGGGTCCGCGGGGCGAGATCTACCGCTCCCTCCGCTCCCTGCGGGACCGCCACGGGGCGCTGCTGCGGAACCGCTTCCCCAAGCTGCCGCGACTGGTCTCCGGCTTCGCGCTCCAGGCACTGCTGCCGGAGAACGGTTTCGATGTCGCGCGCGCGCTCGTCGGCACCGAGGGCACGTGCGTCACCATCCTCGAGGCGACGGTTCGATTAGTTTCGAGCCCGCCGGGTCGCGCGCTGCTCGTGCTCGGGTTCGAAGACGTCTTCGAGGCCGCCGATCGATCGCCCGAAGTCATGACCTCCGCACCGATCGGCCTGGAAGGGTTCGACGATCGGCTGGTCGACGCCTGCCGGCGCAAGGGCTTGAGCCCGGCCGCGATCGGAGATCTGCCCAGAGGCGGCGGGTGGCTCCTGGTCGAATTCGGCGGCGAGACGGCGCGGGAGGCCGAGTCGAAAGCGCGAAAGGCGGCCGAGCGGTTCGGACGAGGCCGCGGGCATGTCATCGTCGACCCGGCCAGGCAGCAGGCCCTGTGGACGCTGCGAGAGTCGGCGGTGGGCGCGACGGCGGTCGTGCCCGGCAAGCCGTCGACTTATCCGGGCTGGGAGGACTCGGCCGTGCCGCCCGAACGCCTGGGCGCGTACCTGCGCGAACTGGACACGCTGATCGGTCGCTTCGGCTTCGAACGGACCTTCTACGGCCACTTCGGCGACGGCTGCCTTCACCTGCGCACCGGGTTCGACTTCCGAACGCCCGAGGGATTGCGTGCCTTCCGCTCGTTCGTCGAGGAGGCCGCGGACCTGGTCGTCCGCCACGGCGGTTCTCTTTCGGGCGAGCACGGCGACGGCCAGGCTCGAGGCGAGCTGCTGGAGCGGATGTTCGGGCCGGGGCTCGTCGGGGCGTTCCGCGAGTTCAAGGCAATCTGGGACCCCGCGGGGCGGATGAACCCGGGCAAGATCGTAGATCCGTTGCCGCTGGACGCCGACCTGCGACCGGCGCTGCCGCTCGCGGATCCGAAGACGATCTTCGGGCTGCCCGAGGACGGCGGCTCCCTGGCTCGGGCGGTGGAGCGATGCGTGGGCGTGGGCAAGTGCCGGCGCGAGTCCGGGGGCGCGATGTGCCCCACGTACCAGGCCACGCACGAGGAACGCCACTCCACCCGGGGACGGGCACGGCTGCTGTGGGAGATGCTCGAGGGCGAGGCGCTGCCGAACCTGTGGCGAAGCGAGGCCGTGCGCGAGGCGCTGGACCTGTGCATCGCCTGCAAGAGCTGCAAGAGCGATTGCCCGGTCCAGGTGGACATCGCCACGTACAAGGCCGAGTTCATGGCCCACCATTACGCCGGCCGGCTTAGGCCGCGGGCGGCCTACTCGATGGGCCTGATCCACTGGTGGGCACACCTGGCGCGCATCGCACCGGGCCTTGCGAACTCGGTGGGGACCGTGCCGGGGATCGCCGGCCTCGCCAAGCTTGTGGCAGGCGTGGATTCGCACCGCAAGCTACCGCGTTTCGCCTCGCACACGTTCCGGTCTGGACTCCCGGCGGGGACGCCGGATCTGGGTGGAGCCCGCCGGGCCGGTGTGGAGAACGATCGGCGCGTCGTCCTCTTTGCGGACACGTTCACCGAGGGGTTCGCACCCTCGCAAGGTCTGGCGGCGCTGCGGGTTCTCCAGGCTGCCGGATTCTCGGTCGAGGTTCCGCGAGCGAACCTGTGCTGCGGCCGCCCGCTCTACGACCGGGGCTTTCTCAAGCAGGGGCGCCGGCTGCTCGGCCAGATCCTCGACGCCTTCGAGCCGGAGCTGGACTCGAGCGTGCCCATCGTGGTTCTGGAGCCGTCGTGCGAGGCGGTCTTTCACGACGAACTGCCGAACCTCTTCTCCTCGGACCCGCGCGCCAGGCGACTGGACGGCCTGGTCCTCGGCCTGGGCGCGTTCGTGCAGCGGCACAGCGACCAATTCGGACCGGCGCTGACCGGCCGTCTAGCCGCTCCGGCCGTGCTGCACGGCCACTGCCACCAGAAGGCCCTGGTCGGGATGGCGGACGAGGAGGAAACGCTGCGGTCGATCGGTCTGGTGCCGGCTCAGCCCGAACCCGGCTGCTGCGGCATGGCCGGCGCTTTCGGCTTCGAGCGGGGCGAGCACTACGAGCTGTCAATGAAGATCGGCGAGCGGGCACTCCTGCCGGCGGTGCGCGCCGCCTCCGACGACACGCTGCTGATCGTCAACGGCTTCAGCTGCCGGGAGCAGATCTCCCAGTCCACGGGCCGCCGGGCGCTCCATCTGGCCGAGGTACTGGAGATTGCCCTAGACGACTAGTGCGTTTGGCCGGGTGCCTGGCCGGGAAGCCTCAGGGGGAATCGGCCCCGGGCTGCACCGTCCGGCCGCGCTAGGCCGTCTGGCCGCGCTCCGCGAGAAGCTTCTCGTAGTTGGTCTCGTCGAAGCCCTCGTCGACCTGGCTCTTGCTCAGCAGCAGCGGCGGACGGCCGGTGCGGATCGTCTCCTCGGTGATGATGCACTTGCGGATCTCGGCGTGATCCGGCACGTCGTACATCACTTCGAGCAGCGACTCCTCGACGATCGAGCGCAGGGCCCGAGCGCCGGTCTTGCGGGCGATCGCCAGCTCGGCGGCCGCCTCCAGCGCGCCCGGCGTGAAAACCAGGTCCACCTTGTCGAGCGAGAGGAACTTCTGGAACTGGCGCGTGATCGCGTTCTTGGGCTCGGTCAGGACCCGGACAAGATCCTCGGCCGTGAGAGACGACAGCGTCACGACGACCGGCAACCGCCCGACGAACTCGGGGATGAGCCCGTACTTGAGCAGGTCTTCCGGCATCAGCCGCTCGAGAAGCCTTTCGCGGTCCACGAGGAGCATGTGGTTCTCGGCCCCAAAGCCCATCGACCGCTTCCCTACCCGCTCCTCGATGATCCGATCCAGTCCGTCGAACGCCCCGCCGCAGATGAACAGGATGTTCGTGGTGTCGATCTGGATGAAGTCCTGGTGCGGATGCTTGCGGCCGCCCTGGGGCGGAACGTTGGCCAGGGTTCCCTCCAGGATCTTCAGGAGGGCCTGCTGGACGCCCTCTCCGGAGACGTCCCGCGTGATCGACGGGTTGTCCGCCTTGCGGGCGATCTTGTCGATCTCATCGATGTAGATGATGCCGCGCTGTGCTCGCGCGACGTCGAAGTCGGCGGCCTGGATAAGGCGCAACAGGATGTTCTCGACGTCCTCGCCGACGTAGCCGGCCTCGGTCAGGGACGTGGCGTCGGCGATGCAGAACGGCACGTCGAGGATCTTGGCGAGCGTCTGTGCCAGCAGCGTCTTGCCCGAGCCGGTGGGTCCGACGAGCAGGACGTTCGACTTCTGTAGCTCCACATCGTCGATCTGGTGGCCGGCGTTGACGCGCTTGTAGTGGTTGTGCACGGCCACCGAGAGGACCTTCTTGGCCTTCTCCTGGCTGATCACGTACTGGTCCAGGGCGATCTTGATGGCCCGAGGGTTCGGGAGCTTCGCGACCTGCGGCTTGGCGCGCGGCGCCTCGAGCATCTCCTCTTCGATGATCTCCTGGCAAAGGTTGATGCACTCGTCGCAGATGTAGACGCCCTGGCCCGCAATGAGCTTGCGAACCTGCTCCTGGCTCTTGCCGCAGAAGCTGCAGCGATATGGGACCTTGGGGCCGCTCTTCGTTGTCGTCACGAGCCTTGATCCATCCTTGCGCCTGAGCCCTAGCCCAGCTTCTCGATCTCTGGGGCCGGGCCGTTGCCGGCGTCATCTGCCGCCTCCGGGGCGCCGGCGCTTCCCCCATCACGACCCTTTGCCGCGAGTGGATTGCCGGACTCCGAGTAGACAGCATCGATGATGCCATAGTCCTTGGCCTCCGGTGGGGACATAAAGTAGTCCCGGGAGGTATCCGCAACGATCTTCTCGACCGTCTTTCCCGTGTGGCGACTCAGAATCTCGTGATTAGTGTTGACTAGAGTCTCCATCTCTTTGACCTGGATCATCACGTCCGGAGTGTTGCCCCGGAACCCGCCGGAGCCTTGATGAATCATGATCCGGCTGTGCGGCAACGCAAAACGCTTGCCCGGCGCCCCTGCCGCGAGCAGGACGGCTGCCATGCTGGCCGCCATGCCGATGCAGATCGTGCTGACCGGGGCGCGCACGTACTGCATCGTGTCGTAAATGGCCAGGCCGCTCGTGATGACTCCGCCGGGCGAGTTGATGTAGAGGCTGATGTCCCTCTCGGGATCCTCGGCGTCGAGGAAGAGCAGCTGGGCGATGACCAGGTTGGCGACGTTGTCTTCCACGGCATCGCCCAGGAAGATGATCCTCTCGCGGAGTAGCCGCGAGTAGATGTCATAGGCACGCTCGCCACGGCTCGAGGACTCGATGACCATCGGCACGAGCATCGGATCGTCTCCTGTCTTCTGAACCTGGCTAGGCGCCCGTCTGGGCAGCAGCTTCCTGCGGCGTAACGCTCTCCGGATCCGTGATCCCGGCAGTGGCCGCGGCCTCGGCCGACGGCGCGCCAGGAGGCGAGTTCTCCTCGGCTTGCTCGAGATGAACCAGTCGGGGCGACTCCGGGTGGGCATCGAGCCACTCGTCGACGAGCTGCTCGACCGTGCGAGATCGCCGGATCGTGCTTCTGATGTAGCTGCGGCCGCGTTCGGACTCGTAGTAGCGAATCAAAGTCGGGTTGCTGGCGTAGCGGGCCCGGGCTTGATCGATCTCCGCCTGGACCTGGGCTTCGGGCACCTCGACGCCCTTGACCTTGGCAATTTCGGAGACCACGAGGAGCGTCTTGACGCGCTTCTCGGCGTCGGGTCTGGATTCTCGGTCGATGTCTTCCGCGGTTTTGCCAACGACCTTGAGATACGCCTCCTCGCCGATGCCCTGGCGCTCGAGAGCGGACCGAATCTCGTCCCGCATCACCTCGACCTCCTGGTCCACCAGGATGTCCGGCAGATCCAGCGTCGCGTTGCCGGCGGCGTACTCGATGATCTTGTCCGCGAACTCGTGCCGCGCTCGATCGAGTGCGTTGGCCTCGAGGCGCTTGCGCAGTTCGGCGGTCAATTCAGCCATGTCGGCGAACTTGCCCACGGACCGCGCGAACTCGTCGTCGGCCACGGGCAGCACCTTCGCTCTGAGTTCGATCAGCGTGACCGAGAAGTGGGCCGTCTGGGCCCGGAGTGACTCCTCCTGGTAGTCGTCCGGGAAGACGATATCGAACTCGCGCTTCTCGCCCTTGGCCTGCCCCACGAGGTTCTCCTCGAACCCCGGGATCAACCGGGCCTCTCCGAGGATCAGGGGCATCCGCTCCGTCGACCCGCCCGGAAACGCCACGCCATCGCGCGTGCCGACGAAGGAGACGATCGCGTAGTCGCCCATCTGGGCGCCTCTCCCCTCCACCGGTTCCAGGTTCGACTGGCTGTCCCGCAGCTCGTCTATCACCTTCTCGACCATCGTCTCGTCGACGGGCTGGACTTCCGGCTTGAAACCGAAATGTTCGAAATCGCCCAGCTTCACCTCGGGCCGAACCTGCACAGTCGCCTTGAAGATGACCGGCTTACCCTCCTCTTTCTGAGTGAAGTCAATTTCGGGCAGCGTCAACGGCGAGAGGTCCTGCTCGATGACGGCATCGCGGAAGGCATCCTCGACCAGCTGGTCGACGGCTTCGTCGATGATGGCCGTCCCGCCGAGGACCCTCTCGATCATCACGCGCGGTGCCTTGCCGGGTCGGAAGCCGGGAACGCGCGTTTGACGCGAGAGGCGACTCACCGCCTGGTCTATGGCCCGGCTGAGGCGTTCCGGCGGCAGCTCGAACTCGAGCTGGAGTCGCGAGTTGGGAAGAGGTGTGTTGGTGGTCTGCATCGTCGGGCGATTATAGGTGCAGGGGAAGCCGGCGACCGGAGGAAGACGTGCGAGCCCCGCAGCTTTCGCCGGCGCGCCAGGCAGGGCCCGTTGTCGTCCAGCCGACAGACAGTCCGGCTCCGGCCGGGTACGTTGCTGGCATGGCGTCGGCCGTTCGAGGCAGCCGATCGAAGACCACCCGGCAGGAGGAGCCGCCGGGTGGTTCCCGGCCGGGTGCCCTTGCCCCCCAAGCCTTCTTGGTCGAGCCGCCACCGCCACCTCTGCCGACCGATCCAAATCGAACCGGCGTGGTCTTCGTCCACGGCATCGGTGCCCAGGCTGCTTGCGGAACTCTCCTCGACTGGTCTCGCCCGATCGTCGATCTGCTGATCGACTGGCGCCGTGATCACCCGGAGACCGCCGACCCCACCAAGCCCGGCGACCCGGTCGTCAGGTCCACCTGCGACCTGACCGGGGCGGAGCTGCCTTACCTGGAGCTGGAGATCCTCGAATACGAAGGACATCCCGCGGGGACCTGGGTTATTACGGAGGCGTGGTGGGCCCAATCCACGCGGCCGCCGACCCTCTCCGCCATGACCAACTACGTCCGCAAGGCAACGTTCCCGATCATGTTGGGCATATACCGGGGCTACAGCCAGCTACGGCGGAAGTGGTCGAGGCGAGCCCAGCTGGCCCGGGGATGGGCCACGCGGGAGGCGACGGGCGACTATCAACGCCTGGTCCTCGACGCCGTCCAGACTCACCCGCGCGACTGGATCTACTGGCTCGACCGTATCCAGATGACGCTGACCGTGCTTGCCTTCGTCCCCATTTACTTCCTGAGCTTCGTCGCCCTGGTGCTCTACGACCCGTTCCGGCGAATCCCCATCAAGGCGCTCCAGGACTCGGCGACCCTCAAATCCGTCGACAACTTCCTGACCGGATGGTTCGGCGGGTTGCCGAACGTCGCCGACGACAACATCCAGTCGGCCAACGTTCGCAGCCGGCTGGCCAACGCCATCCGAGGTCTCCGGGCCCAGGGCTGCAAGCAGATCGTCGTGGTGGCCCATTCCGGCGGGGCCGTGGTCAGCTTTGAGACGCTTTGCGACCCTGCCTACTCGGGCGAGCCCGTGGACAAGGTCATCACGCTCGGCGAAGGGCTGGGCCTGGCCTGGCGCATCGACAACGCGTCCAAAGGCCTGCCGCCGTCCTCCAGACTGCTTGGCGATCTCCCGGCCAGACGGCAGAACCTGCGTTGGGTCGACTTCTGGTCGACCTACGATCCGGCGCCGGCCGGACCGCTCAAGCCGCCCGAGGGCGTCAGGCTCGTGCCGGTCGACAGCCACGTCACGGTCAATCGGATGAGCCTGCTCGATGACCACGGCGGGTACTGGGACAATGACGAGGACTTCCTGATCCCGCTGCTCCAGAACATCGATACGCCGACCGGCCGCGGGAGCGACTCCCGCTTCTTCCGCGATTCGACCCTCGTCACAGCCCGATCCGCGTGGCGGCGCGTGCGCGTGGGAGTACTGGCGGCGTGGAGGTGGGAGGCAACTCTCCTGGCCGCGATACCTCTCGGCATCACGACCCTATCCGGCGCTTTTGGGCCCTCAACTATGCCCGGGCCCGGCCGGCTCGGCGGTGAATTCTCCACGTGGTGGCGCACTGTACCCGCCCACGAAGTGATCGCCGGCCCGCTCGACTTCCTCTCGGGGCTCGCGAGGTGGCCTTCCATCTTGCGGACGTTCGGCGAGTGGGCCCTCGGCGTCGCTGTCGTCGCCGTGGCGTTCCTGGTGCTGGCACGCGTCGGCATCTCGTTCTGGGGGACCTGGGATCGGCGCGATCGCAAAGCCGCACACCGGAAGACCCCTCAGCGGCCATGGCGAGTGGTTCCGACGCTGGCTTTCACCGTTTTGACGGCGATCGGAGTCTTGATGGCCGTCATCACGGTGGGCTGGATGTGGCGCTAGCCGAGCCTGGAGCCAAGGTGTGGTGGGCAAGGCGGGACTTGAACCCGCACGCCGCATACGCGGCACCAGCTCCTAAGGCTGGCGCGTCTGCCATTCCGCCACTCGCCCGCGGCCTCAGAGTCTAGCTGGGTCGGCGCGGCCCGGAGCGACGCCACGGCCCGGTGCCTGCGGAGGTCAGCGCGGTCGGAGTACGTTGCGGCCGCGGCCGGTGCGAGGCTGCGCCGTGTGCCTCGAGCCCTCCGCGTCGCCGTCCGGTACCGGGGCGCCGTCGGGCGTTGCTTCCTTGGCGTCGCGGCGCGCCTGAATTCGCTTCATCGCCTCGGCAAAGCCGCCGCCTTCAGGTGAGAACAATTCACTGGCGAGCCGCTTGCCGGCCTGGGCGGTTACGGGACGGAGGATGTTCCCCCCGAGCTCGGAGATGGTTCCTCGCAAGTCGCGAGCTTCGCGAACGGCCTTGCTTTTCTCCAGGTAGTCGACGAACTCGCGCTCGACGAGGCCGCGCACGCGATCGCCGTCATCGCCGAGCGAGCGCAGAGCCTTGTCGATCTGTTCGGGCAGCATCGACTTCGGCAGATCAGCCTTCGGGCCGAGCACGGCGCGTCGTACGGCGTGGAATGTCTTCTTCGGCCCACCGAGCACCATGAACGCGGTCCCGGCCGCCAGCGCGGCGGTCCTGGCCGGCGCGCGCCGGATCTTGGCCGGGATGTCGACGGCCGACCGTCCGGCAGCTTCGAGCCTGACGACCTCGGCCAGCAGAACCTGGCGCTGGGCTACGACTTCCGCCCGAGCGGCATCTGTTCGCGCACCCACTCGATCGTCTCCTTGGTTGTTGCGATTGTCTGGACCGGCACGAACCGGTTCTTGAGCTTGTCCAGGTCGATGCCGTGCCGGAACACGAGGACTGCAGCGCAGAGCGGCCAGACGAGCAGCACAACGGCCGATCCCACCGCGACCGACACGCGCAGGCCGAGGTGGGCCGAAGCGAGCAGGCCGAGCAGCCCTCCAATGACGACTCCGGCCACCAGGCCCGCACTCGCGGCGCCTCTCCCGAAGCTGGAACCGAGAACGGAGCCCAACAGCCCGAACACCACGGCGCCCGCGAGGATCGCGAGCACAAGCGTTGCCGGCAGACCCGGGTTGTCACGACTGATCGCCGCCCAGTCCGCGGCGAACAAACCAGTCACTGCCAGGCCGACACCGAGCGCTACCAGGAACGCCGCGAGCGCGCGACCCCAGCCAAGGTCCACGGCGGCCAGGACCAGGAGAGCAGCCACGCCGATAAGAAGCTCGCTGCCGAGCAGGACCCCCCAGCCGATCGAGTGGAACAGAGCCTCGCCGATGAAGAGCGCGGTGCCGATCGTCGCCAGCATTGCGGCCAGGAACAGCAGCACGAGGGCGATCCCGCCCAGCGCCGCGGCTCGCTTGATCTGCCCGCCGATCTCGGCGAACTCGGCCTTGCCCAGGTTGACGTGAGCCGAGATCAGCCCGGCGAGCGCGCTTCGCGTCCGGCCGAACTGCTCGCCCAAACCGGCTGGCGTGGACTGAGGGTCGTGACCGGACGACGGTTCTGACGAGGATTCGGACGAGGATGATCGGTCGGCCAAGGGACTTCCTTCTCCAACTGACAGGCAGCAGCGGGATCATAGCAGCGACGAGCAACGCACTTGTGTCCGCCGGCGGGTGGCTGCACCTGAATCGGGGGGATCCGACTGCGAAGGCGGCGTTGATCTCCTGACCGTAAACTCGGGTGGTGAACCATCCGACGAGGGTCCCCCGACCGCTCCGCACCGCCGTGCTGCTTGCCGTGGGCAGCGAGATGACCGTGGGCGAGACTCGAGATACGAACAGCGGCGACCTGGCCAGGTCGCTGTCCGGCGCTGGCGTCGACGTGTTGTGGATCTCAGCACTCCCCGACCGATTGGCCTCGGTCGTGGCAGCTCTCCGCGGCGGCCTGACGGCCGGCGATGTGGTCGTGACCACCGGCGGCCTGGGACCTACGCCAGACGACCTGACACGAGAGGCCATCGCCGAAGCCATCGGGGAGCGCCCGACCGTCGATCGCAAGCTCGAAAGCTGGCTGCGCCACCTGTTCGAGAGACGCGGTGCCGCATTCGCCGAGGCGAACCTCAAGCAGGCGTGGCTCATTCCCTCGGCGACGTCCATCCCTAACGAACGCGGCACCGCCCCGGGGTGGTGGGTCGATCTGGCCGACGGCCGTGTCGCAATCGCGCTGCCGGGGCCGCCGCGCGAGATGAGCGCGATGTGGCGCGATTGGGTGCTGCCCCGCCTTCAGGCTCGTGGCCTGGGACAGGAGCGAGTCACGCGGACATACCGCCTTACGGGGATCGGCGAGTCGGCAGTGGCGGCGCTGCTGGGGGACGGCTTGCTGCGGGCCGAAAATCCGGTCGTGGCCACCTATGCTCGCTCGGACGCCGTCGACGTCCGGATCTCGGCCGTGGCGCAGGCCGGACGGGGACCCGCGGAACTCGTGGAGGAGGCGGCCACCGCCGTCCTCGCCGCGGTCGGGGACCACGTCTGGGGCCGCGACGATGACACGTGGTCGACCGTCCTCGGCCGTCAGCTCCACGAGCGCGGCTGGACCGCCGCCCTCGTGGAGGTGGACACCGGCGGCTCCGCCACGCGCCTCCTGGGAGGGGCTTCCTGGCTCCTGGACGCTCGGACCCTGACCGTGGACGACCCCACCCAGACGATTACGGCCCTGGCAGAACGCGCCAGGCACGAGGCCGGAGCATCGATCGGAATCGCGGTTCGGGCAGTGGAGACCGGCGAGGACACACGAGTGGATCTGGCCGTCGCCGGTCCGTGGGGCGTCTCAGAAGTGAGCCAGACTGCCTTCCTGGGCGGCTCGGAAGGAAGACGCCGGGCGGCACTGGCGGCCGCGTCGTTCCTCTTCGGCATCGCCAGGGCGCACTGACCGGCCCGGCTGCCGGGGCAGACCGCGCGTCGAGCGCGCGGGTCATCATCGGTGGACAATAGAGGTCCGAGATTTCGGCCGGTCAGGGGAGTGGGAGCGAAAGATGAGCACCGCCGAGAGTGTCAGCGCGGTCGAGCTGACGAAGCTTCCTCTATTCGAGGGACTGAGCGCGGCCGATCTGGAGGCTCTTTCCGATTCCTCGGTCCGGCGCGTCCTGGCCGACGGCGAGACCCTCGTTGAGATGGGCGAGCCCATTTCGGAGGTTCACTGGTTGGAGAAGGGCCAGCTGGCCCTGCGCGTGCGGCACGAACACCGCTGGATTCTCGTGTCGACTCTCCACGCCGGCGACATGCTCGGCTGGTCGGCCCTGCGCGAAGATCCCAAAGCCCTCTCGACGGCCCGGGCGATAGGTCCGGCCATCCTCGTCTCGGTGCCCGCGGCCGGACTGCTGTCGCTGCTGAGCGGCGGATCCGCCAAGTCCGAGCTGCTCCTGAAGCGGCTGTTCGGCACCGCTACCCACCACCTGGACGAGAGCCGTGCCCAGCTCTTGCAGCTGGGTCGCGAAGGCGTGATCTCCGCGGGCTGAGCACCCCTGAGGGCTACCGGCGAGCCGCCCTCGCCAGTGCCCGCACGTCCGCTACGACGATGCTGTCGCGCTCCAGCCGGAGCAGGCCCTCTTTCTCGAACTCGCCGAGCAGCTTGTTCACGCTCTGGCGAGTCGCCCCGATCATTGCCGCAAGATCGCTCTGGGTCAGCGGCGCGTCGAGCCGGACCGAGCCGTCCGGGAGCTTCTCACCGTTCTCCTCCGCCAGCCGTGCCAGCCGCGCGGCCAGCCTCCCGGTCAGATCGAGAAAGTGCAACTCGGCGACGTGGGTGGTCAGCCGGCGCAATTCCCTCGCCATGGACTCCAGAAGAGCGTCTCGAATTGCCGGCTCCGTATTGGCCAGTGCGCGGAACTGCTCGCGCGGCAGAGCAAGCGCTTCAGTGACCTCGAGGGCGATCGCGCTGGCCGAGCGCGGCGCGCCGTCCAGCAGCGCCAGTTCGCCCAGGAAGTCGCCGCGCCTCAAGGTCGCAAGAATCGCCTCCCCGCCCTCTTCCGACGGCACCACGACCTTGACTGCCCCGGAGGCGACGATAAACAGGGCGTCGCCGGGATCGCCTTCGTGGAAGAGGACCTCGCCCCGACGAAAGCGGCGCAGTCGCAGCGTTCGGGCTATCGCCTGCAAGGCCCCGGGACCGAGGCCCGCAAAGAGACGGCAGCGCCCCAGGGCCTCGACGGCGAAATCGGTTTGCAGCATGTGGACATCTTAGGCGGCGGCGTGGCCGCAGGAGGTGGGGTTCACCAGGACTTCGATCCGGCGGGTTGAATTCGACGGACCGGCGCGAGGACTGCCGTCGACGCGTCCGAGCCCGTAGGATTGCGGCGTGGATAGGCTGAAGTCCTGGCTCGGATTCAGATCGCCCCGCGCATCCGCATTGGTGCTGCTCGCGCTGGCTGCCGCGCTGACGGTCGTGGTCGGTCTCCAGGCCGGGCTGATCGACGGGCAGACCGCCCCTTCCGCCGGCGCTTCGCCCGATACGACCCCGTCCAGCGCTGCCGCCACCTCGAGCCCCAGCGCATCGGTTTCCACGCCCACGCCATCGGATACGCCGGCGCCGACGGTCTCCCCCACTCCCACGCCAGCCCCTACCCTGCCGCAACTCCCGGCCCTACTGGGATCCATCGGTGACTCGTACAGCCAGGCCTACAACGTCGCACCCGCCCATCCCCGCGACAATCCGCAATCCTCATGGGTGACCGGCACCGCGAAGAACGACGGGGTCTTCAGCCTGGCCGAGCGGTTTGCGGCCCTGGGACGCTCTCCCGAGCTCGTCGATGCCGCCACCTCGGGCAGAAAGATGAACGACGCGCCACGGCAGGCTACGGCGGTCGTGGCGGCCACCAGAAAGCTCTCACCGGGTCAGACCGCCTATGTGACGTTCGAACTGGGGACGAACGACCTGTGCGACGCCCCCATGACCGACCCGGCTGCCTTCGAGTCCGACCTGCGCTCGGCCGTCTCGATCCTGCGAGCGGGCCTTCCGCCGGGCAGCCGGATCCTCATGATGTCCGTCCCCGACTTCAGTCACTTCCGGGACATAACCCAGGCCAACACCGAGGCTCGGGCGAAGCTGGCTACGTCGACGACTAACAACTGCCCACCCTACCTGGGAGTCAACAGCCCCACGACACCTCAGGAGGCGGAGGCATACCTGCGCCTGTACGACGCGAGCCTGGCCAGTGTCTGCGATGAGGTCGCGGCCACCGACGGCGTGACCGGGAAGCTCTACTGCACTTCGAATGAAACGTTGCTCTCCATGAGCGATTTCACGATTGCCGATCTTGGCACGATCGACTACTTCCACCCCTCGTTGGGCGGTCAGAACAAGATGGCGCAGGCGGCCTGGGCAGCAGACAGCTGGAGTTCGGTGCCGCTTCCCCCCGGAGCTGCGGCCATCGGCCCGGCCGGGATCACCCTCGCGGCCGTCTCGCCCTTGGGACTTGCCCTCGATCTCCCGTTGATCGAGGCAGGTGCGGGCCGTCGGCCTCGGTTCGGGTCGCGACCTCCCGGCGGCGCCGCCCGGCTCCGCTAGCCGGCCGTCGGGCCTGCCGCTCCCTTGAGATCGGCGGCGGTGCGTCGGAACGCCTCGGCCTCGGCGACAGCTCCGAGAGCGGCGGCTTCCCGGGCGGCCTGTTCGAGGAGCGGCAGCGCTCGTTCGACATCTCCGGCGGCGACCCGGTGCCGGGCCAGCTCGGCCGCGTCGACACGCGGCTCCATGACCTCGAGCTGATCGGCCAGGGCAGAGTGGATCTGCCGCCGTCGCCCGGCCAGCAAGCGCCCATAGGCGGCATCCAGGAAGAGCTGGTGACGGAACCGCCAGCGATCCGGCGAGGCGCCGGGCTCATCAGCTTGAACCACGATCCCGGCCTCGGCCAGCTGACGTAGGTTTTCCGTCTGCTCGCCGCCGCACTGAGCGCGCAGGAGCGGCTCCGAGAACGTCATGCCCATGACGGCGGCGACCTCGAGCGTGGCCCGAGGCTCGGGTGGCAGGGCGTCAATGCGGGCACCGAGAAGCGCCCGCAGACTCAGCGGAACGCCCCGGCGGGCCGCACCACGATCGATCCGGAAGCGTGTCCCGACCTGCCCCAACCAGCCGGTCTCCTGGAGGGTCCGCATGATCTCGCCAACGAAGAGGGCGTTGCCGGCCGTCCTCTGATACAGCCAGCGGGCCGATTCCGACTCCAGCGCGGCACCGATCACGGCGCCGCCAAGCTCCTCGGTAGCGGCCTGGTCGAGACCCCCCAGATCGATCACCTCGACATGAGGCAGGCTGCTCCACGTCGGCGTGACCGGCGGTCTCGAACCCGCCAGCACGACCAGCGGCAGGTCGGCGGCAATACGGATCATGTGGGCCATCAGCTGCCGGCTCGAAGGGTCGATCCAATGAACGTCGTCGAACACGACGCAGCGCGGCTTCTCGGCCACCATCCTGGAGACCCACAGTTCGGTCGCGAGTTGCAGCCCGGCCGCCAACTCCGCAGGATCCGCCAGGCCGACCACGCCGGGCTCCCAGCCTTCCTCGGGGAGCAGGGGGATGTCCGAATCCCGGGCCAGGACGGCGACAGCCCCGAGCATCAGGCGAGCGGTCTCCGGGTCCAGGCCCGGTTCCGCATCCGCGCCCACGAGCAGCTGGCGGGCGAGGACGCCTGCCGGGACACCCTGTTCATCGGCCAGCCAGTCGGCCATGTTGCGGGCGCCGCGGTAGGGCGTGTCCATGGAGTGGGGTGCGTTGTCGAGCCACATCCAGGCGAAGCCGGCGGCTCGGGCGTCGTCCTCCATCTCGCACAGCAAGCGCGACTTGCCGATCCCGGGCTCGCCCCGGACGAGCGCAGCCCCGCCGCGTCCGGTCTCGGCCGTCCGGCGCAGCAGGCTCGTGAGGAGCGCCTTCTCCTTGTCGCGACCAATCAGTGGGGCGGCGCGCCGGCAAGGATGGCTGACGACGCGGCGCTCGTTCCGGAGACGGTGGACCGTGACCGCGCGGATATGCCCTCGGAGGAGACGCTCGCCGACGGGCTCGACCCCGATGCGCGGTTGGGCCGCGGACGCAGTCGCATCGTCCAGGAGGATCTCGTTCGCCTCGGCCATCTGCTGGAGCCGCGCGGCAGTCGTCATGGGATCGCCTGTTAGAGCCAGAGACCGCGTTCCCGCCATCTCTCGGGGAGCGGCCACGACTTCGCCGGTGGCTATCCCGATCCGCAGGCCGAGCGCCCCATCCTGGCGGCTGACGTTCCGGGCCATGGCGGCCTGCATCTCCAGGGCGCACAGGCAGGCTCGGAGAGCATCGTCGTCGTGAGCCACGGGGGCCCCGAAGACGGCCAGCACGGCGTCCCCTGCGAACTTCTCGACCGAGCCGCCGTAGTGGAGGACGGCCTTACTCAAGAGACCTAGGGCTCCGTCGACGCGCGCTCGAACCTCCTCCAGGTCGAACTCGGCGACGAGGCGGGTGTACCCGACCAGATCCGCGAACAACGCGCTAACGACGCGCCGGTCTCCGAGGATCAGCCGACCGGTAAACGCCCCCAGCCGTCGACCGCACAGGTGGCAGAAACGCGCTCCTGGTGCGGGCGGTGTGCCGCAATCGGGACAGGTCATCGGGACCTCTTAGAGATGCCCCAATACTACCCGGGCCCAGACCTCTCGAAGGGCCGTCGTCGCAACCTACTTGACCGCCGATTCACGGCGGCTTGGACGCGCCCTCAGGAGACCGTGAGGACGGGCTGTTCGCGTGCGGCCTGGACGCTGACCTTCCCGGCGATGCCGCGAGCGATGTGCTCGAGGGCTTTGGCCGCTGGGCCCGCCTGGCTCTGCGCCACGGCAGGCACGCCCACGTCAGCGCCCTGACGGACGGTGACGTCGAGGGGGACACCGCCCAGGAAGTCGATGCCGTTCTCCGCGGCGTAGCGCTCGCCGCCGCCACGGCCGAAGATGTCGGTGACCTCGCCACAGTGAGCGCAGACGAATCCCGACATGTTCTCTACGAGGCCCAGGATCGGAACACTGACACGCTTGAACATCGCCAGGGCCTTGGCCACGTCGGCGAGGGCCACCTGCTGCGGCGTGGTCACCAGCACGGCGCCGGTGAGTGGCACGGACTGGGCCAGTGTCAGCTGTGCGTCGGAGGTCCCGGGCGGCAGGTCCACGACCAGGTAATCGAGGTCGCCCCACTCCACGTCCCGCAGGAACTGCTGGATGGCGCCCCCTACCAGCGGCCCTCGCCACACAACCGGCTGGCCCTCGGGCAGGAAGAACTGGATGGAAATAACCTTCACCCCGTACGCGTCGATCGGGGTGATCTTGCCGTTGGCGCTGGCCACCGGTTGGCCTTCGGCCCCCATCATCATCGGAATGTTGGGCCCGGTGATGTCGGCATCCAGCAGTCCGACCGAGGCGCCGGCCTGGGCCAGCGCCACTGCCAGGTTCACGCTCACCGTCGTCTTCCCGACTCCGCCCTTGCCCGACGCCACGGCCACGATGTTCTTCACGCCCGGCAGCATCTGCGGGGAGCTAGGGGTGGACCGCCGAACGGTCGCACCCCAACTGACCGTGATCTCCTGGGCCCCGATCGGCCTCAGAGCCGCCTCGACCCTGGCCTGGATTTCATCCTTGAGGGGGCAGGCCGGCGTCGTGAGCTCGATTTTGAAGGCCACCTTGGCGCCATCGATGACCAGGTCCTTGATCATGTTTCGAGCGACCAGGTTGCCTCCCAGCTCGGGCTCCTGAACTGTGGCAAGAGCCTTGAGGACGGCGTCTTCGGTCAGAGTCGGCATGTCTGGTGGCTTCCTCGAAATCAGGGCTTCGGCGCGCCCGGCGTCCGGCGTCCGGCGCGGCTCCGACGGATATCCTACGGCTTTGGTAGGGTTTCGTCTCCGCGGCGACTACTGGACGCAGAACTCGTTGCCCTCGGGGTCGTTCATGCGGACCCAGAACTCGCCATGCCGCTCGATCGCGCCGCGATGATCGTCGGCTCCGAGTGTCTTGAGCCGCTCCACCTCGGCGCGGACGCGTCCCCTACGCTCCTCGAAGGGCACGTCCCGGCCGCCGCCGACATTGAGATCGACGTGCATCCTGTTCTTGGCCACCTTCCCCTCCGGCACGCGCTGGAAGAAGAAGCGAGGGCCCACGCCGTCCGGATCTTCGGCCGCCGCCCAGTCGTTCCAATTCTCCTGAGGGATCCCCTCGGCGCGCGCCCAGTCCTCCCAGGTCGCGAAGCCGTCCGGCGGGTCCGGCAGTCGGTAGTTGAGCGCTCTGGCCCAGAACTCCGCCTGCTTGCCGGGGTCCGCGCAATCGAAAGTGACCTGGACGCTCATTGCCATCGGTGCCTCCTCGCTCGTCGAGATACGAGTGTGGCAGGCGTATCTGCCAATCGAAGTCAGGATTGCCCTGCTGGACGCTCCGCCATCTGGCCTTCGGCGGAAGTCGATGGTACCCGGTCGGCACACCGGCGAGCGGCCACCTCGAAAGCGTTATCCCAGTAGGGCCGCCGGCGGCGGAGCAGCTCAAATACGGACGATCCGAAGTAGAGGGGCAGGTAGAACGGCCCGAACCTCTGCCACTGACGGATGTGTTCGACTTCGTGCTCCAGGGTGTGCCCGGGGATCGGACCGCGGGCGAAGACGTAGCACCCGAGCGTCTGCGCCTGGACGGGCATCATTTGCGCTCCGAAGTAGCGACCGACTTTGGGATGCTCGACGAGGACCGCCGACACGCCACCGGCATCGACGACGCGGCTGGGCGAGCGGATCCCGCAGCCACGCATGACCGCCAGGCCCATTAGGTCGCCGGGGAGTGCCCGCCAGGCATGGCGCAGCGACCGCCGCGCCCGTCTCGGATCGGCCAGGGCGCGGGCCACCGCCAGCCATGCGTCCAGGATCGACGCCGCGTAATAGAAGACCACCGATCAGGCTCCGCGACGATCCGCCACGACTCGTCCACCCTGCACCACGAAGACGATCCGCGCGGGATCGCGCCACAGCTCCGGTTCCGCCAGTGGGTCGCCGGAGACCGCTATCAGATCGGCCTGCTTGCCCACCTCCAGAGTCCCGATCTGGTCGGCCAGGCCGAGCAGCCTGGCAGCCTCAGTTGTGGCAGCCTGGATCGCCCGGAAGGGTCCAAGCCCGAACTCGGCCATGTAGGCAAGCTCGCCCGGTGGGTACATGCCGTTGAAGCTGTCCGTGCCCATAACGACCCTCACGCCGCGCTCGAGGGCATGACGGAAGTTGCCCTGCTGCCGCTCGAAGAGGTACTTCATCTTCTCGACAGCCCAGGGAGGCACGTCACCCCGGTCCACGCGACCCTGATCCATCAGGGCGAAGTTGATGCTGAAGGTCGGGATCAGAGGCACGTCCCGCTCGAGCATCAGGTCGATTCCCTCTTCGTCGATCAGGTCGCCATGCTCGATGCTGGTAATGCCGGCACGCAGTGCGTTCTTGATGCCGCTCGTTCCCTCGGCGTGTGCGAGCGTGCCCTTGATGCCCGCGGCGCGTGCCTCCTCGACGATGGCCCGGATCTCGTCGACCGTGAACTGGCTGGCGTCCGGCGTGTCCGCCGCCGAGAGAACGCCCCCGCTCGCCATGACCTTGATCCAATCCGCACCGGCGCGGATCTGCAGGCGAGTGGCCCGGCGCACGGCGTCGACGCCGTCGGCGACCCCGGGCGGCAGATCGCTGGCTTCCGTCGCAAGGACCGCGCCCGACGGTGTCCAGAGGTCGCCGTGGCCTCCGGTCTGCGAAAGCGGCGTGCAGCTCACCTGAGTTCGCGGCCCCGGGAAGGCACCGGACGCGAAGGCGCGCTTGATCCCGGCCGGGGTGTAGCCCGCGTCGCGGATCGTGGTGACGCCTGCCTCGAGGAAGTCGTGACCGGTCTGGAGAGCGCGCACGACGAGGTCGGTTGCGGAGCGCTGGGTCTGCTCCGCAACCGGCTCCAGGCGAAGACTCAGATGGACGTGGCAGTCGACGATGCCGGGCAGAACGGTCAGGCCCGCGAGGTCGATGCGCTCCGCATCTCCGGGAAGTGCCGTCGTTGCGGCAGGGCCGGCCGCGACGATCCGGCCCTGATCGTCGGTGGCAAGGACCCCGTCGGCTATCGCGTCGGGCGATCGGCCGTCGAGCAGCCGAGCGCCGGCGAAGACGGCTGGTCGGACTTGTGCTGGCATGGGGAGCCTAGCTGACGGCCGGGGGATGCGATGGCACCAGGACCGCCCGCCGTTCCTGACGACGGTCGGCGATCGGATCCGGGCTGGGCCGCCACTCGACCTTCAGGAACCGGACGGCCTGCGTCCCATCCGACGCCCCGGAGACCGCCGGGTTGCACTCAAGACGGCCATCGATCGGCAGCATCGGAGTCTGGGCCAGCGGGCCGGTCGAGGAATTGTCCTCCCAGCTCGTCACGACGTCGAAGGCCGGCGCGGTGCCCTTGTTGACCAGTGCCAGCCTCACTCCACCAGGTGCCGCCGTCGTCTCCGTCTCGATAATCGGGCGGCGCCTGTCAAGCGAGTGGCTGATCGCGGCTCTGACGGCCGTGTAGATAAGCAACCACTCGACTACGACAGCCACGACCAGCAGGACGGCAGCGGCCGCCGGGTCGCCCGTTGTGGTGTACACCCTCAGATCTCTCCTATCGAGCACCCGGCTCACGGCCGCGGTCGAGCCGCGACCCGTCCGCGACGGTCAGTTCGGGTCGCGCGACCCGACTTGGGCTACTGGCCCCTTGCGGGCGGCTGCGGCTTGGGCTTCGGCTTCTTCACCTTGGGGGGTCGTTTCGGTGTCTTGTCGCCCATCATTCAGCCTCCAATACCTTCGGGCTCGCCGGTGCGTCCGCCGGTTCCGGCCCGGAAGCGCGTTCATCTAGCCGTGAACGACTCCGAGTCTAGCCGGGTAGGCCCCTTGGCCACAAGCCGGAGCAGCGACCCTCACTCCGCTCTCCCCGTTTCGCAGAGTCCCTTCAGTCTGGCCAACTCCCGCTCCGACTCTTCCGTGATACTCGCCTTCATTTTGCGACCGAAGAGGAGGCCCGTGACGTTGGCGGGGAACCTCCATTGAATGGCCGAGACGACGCTGAGGCGAACGAGATCGCCTACCTCGTCGACTTGATAGTCCACGTCCAGCACGTTGATCCTGCTCTCAAGGTGGAAGGAGATCCGATGGTCTGGCTCGAACGCCGTCACCGTCCCGTGGATCTCGATGCCGCTCCCACCTTCCCCGAGCCTCTCTCGGAAAGTTGTTCCGACCATGCCCGCCTTCCGGTCGATGATCTCGGTCTCCACCACGCCGGTCATCCAGGCCTTTGCCTTCTCGGGCGTGGCGATCCAGGAGAAGACGGTTTCGCGATCGCAGTCGATGTCGACCTCGAGGTAAAGATCCATGCTCATGACCCGACTACCTCGTTCCCTGCAAGC
Organism: uncultured Chloroflexia bacterium; assembly: GCA_963814125.1. Classification (GTDB taxonomy): domain Bacteria; phylum Chloroflexota; class Limnocylindria; order Limnocylindrales; family CSP1-4; genus Fen-1039. The sequence continues at coordinate 97,419 of CAWFBR010000010.1, read as the reverse complement.
GGATCAGCAATTCGTCGTGAATAAGGCCGTTCGTCGCGACCGCCGACGGCCCGTCGATGCGCCGCTCTTTGGACGCCGTCGTGAAGCGGCCGCCGGCCTCCTCCACGATTATCTGAGGCGCAGCCCAATCCCAGGAATGGGCACCGGTCTCGATCATCGCCTCGGCCGCCCCCTCGGCCACGAGCATGTACCCCCAGAAGTCTCCAAAACCACGCTCGCGCCACGCGTCGGCGAGGGTTGCGTCCAGGCCGGACATCAGACCGCTCTGCATGTCGGCGGTCCGGCTGCCGTAGACGAGGGTGCTCTCGGCGATGGTCGCGATCCTGCTCACCGCCAGGCGCTGGTCGCCGCGCCAGGCACCGCCGCCGCGCCATGCGACCCAGCGCTCGCGCAGCGCGGGGGCGCTCACGACTCCGAGCTGCATTTCTCCGTCCACCGCCACCGCCACCAACGTGGCGAAGATCGGGATGCCGCGCATGTAGTTGTGGGTGGCGTCGATCGGGTCCACGTACCAGCAGACCGGCGCGTCGGCGCCGTCGCTGCCCTCCTCCTCACCGACGAGGCCGCAGCCCGGATACGCGTCCCGCAGGCGCCCTCGAAACATCGACTCGATCGATCGGTCGGCCTCGGTGACGAAGCTCCCGTCCGGCTTGGTCTCAGTCCTGATGTCGCGCCGGAAACCGGCCATCGAGATCGCGTCGGCCTCGTCGCAGAGGGCCAGCGCAGTGTCGCGCCAGTGGAGCAGTTCGGTCGGGGAAACAGCAGGTTCTGGCATGGACTGATCGTAGCGGGACGCAGGCTGCCTGACGGACCGATTCGGGAGTCGCGACGTGCGCTTCCGTCGTCAGCGAGCTGCCGCACCCACCCGTTCTTCGGCGACCGCGCCTCTGTATGGTTGTGAACCATGCGACCGACGCGACGATTCCGAGGGTGACCAGGATCGAGCCTGTCTCAGATGTCGGCCCGCCCTCGAGGCCGAGGAAAGCAGATGAGCTCGGCCAGGCTCTGGAGCGTCACTCACCAGTCCTGCTCGCCGCTGCGCGGGCGCTTCTTCGCAATGAAGCCGACGCGCGCGACCTCGTTCAGACGACGCTCGAGATCGGGTTCCGGAAGGCCGACGACCTGCGGGACCCGGCCGCCCTGCGCTCGTGGTTGCTGGCTATCCAGGTTCGAGAAGCATTTCGACTCCGCCGACGAGTGGCCCGCCTCGTCCGCCTGCAACCCGAGATAGCGGAGATTTCGTCCTCGCCTGGAGTCGACGCCGACGTGATCGCGCTGCGCGCCGCCCTACCAAATCTGCCTCCACGAGCACGAGCTGCTGTGGTGCTCCACTACCTCGGTGAGCTGCCCGTGGCGGAAGTCGCCCGGGTCATGAACATCAGCGAGAACACGGCCAAGGGTCACCTGAAGGTCGGCCTGGCCCGCCTCCGGGAGGAGTTCAGCGATGACTGACCGAGACGATCGAACCGAAGCACGCGTCCGTGCGGCCTTCCTGTCGGAGCAGCGGAGCGCCCAGGCGGATCTCGAGCTGAATCCCATCCGACGGCGCCGTCCATCCCGGCGACTGGGCACCGTCGCCGGTCTTGCCATGATTGCCCTGGCGATCGCTCTGGTCCTCGTGTCCATGCGCCTGGTCCACGACGCGCCGCCTGCGGCAAACCCAAGCCCACCTCCCACGTCTACGAGCAGCGTGCCGGCCTTGCCCGCGCCCACGGCCGCGGTCCCGGTGGAACGATATGACGACGGAATTCCTCGCGAATTTGACGGCCAGCCGGTGCTGCGCTGGGACGATGCTCTGGCCAGACGCGAGACCGCTACCGACGCCACGCCCTTCCTGGTGGGCCTATGGCTGGACATCTACGACGGACCCATCTTCTGTGGGAGCTTGCCCGTGCACTACAGCGCGCCCGAGTCCTGGGACTCGAACGACTGCACGGGCAGGTCGATCAGCGCCGAGGCCGGTGGCCCTTACGCTCCCGGCCAAATAGCGACCTTCCACTTCGCCCAGGGCGATCTCTCCAACGGCCCGGCGATACTCCGCGTCCACTTCCATGACGCAAGAGCGAGTCTGTGCGGCAACCAGGAGGCCGTCTGCGACCGCATGCTCGTCGTGGAGAACGCGGTCTGGACCGGAGACTCGTACACGGATCCCCGACCCTACTCCATCGCGGACGTCATCGCAGCCGCCGGCGCTGTCGAGCCGGCGACCTCGCTCACGCGGCCTGCAGCGCGGAGCATGCAGTACCCAGGTTCCCTCCGGGGCGCCGTCTCGCTGATATCCTCCGGATCGGGCGCACCACCCGACGTGCGCCTTTCCGGCGCCAGCCTCATGCCCTCGGTCGAGGCTATGAGCCGGGCACTTCCCGACGTCGTGCCTGGCGCAGCCGGGGCCATGCTCCAATCGGCCTGGTTCCTCACATCGTCCAGCTCGGGGCCCGGGTATTCCCGCACGGTCGAAAGCCGGTGGCTAGTAGTCGACAACGTCGCCTTCCTGGTCATGACCGCATCTCCACCCTCAGCCGCGGACGAAACCTGGCTGGTCAGCCTGGAAGCAGCCCTCAGAGCCACCCACTGACCGCTCGCGAACCTGGTGACCGAGGAATCGTGAAGGGCGCCCCTTGCGGGACGCCCTTCACTCTGGCTAGTGGAACCGATCGTTACCGAGCGGCTTTGAGAGCCTCCGGCATCGGCTTGTGCAGTTCGACCGGCTTGACGTACTTCTCCACGAGCGCGCGGCTCCCGGGGGTGCCGAGCTGCTTGAAGAGGAAGTCCACCTTGGCAGCCTGTGACGCAAGGATCACGTCCTTCGTGGGCAGGTCCCAAAGCTGGCGCTTGAACGGGCCGATCGCCTTCTTGCGAGCCGTGTAGACGAACTGGGTGTCGGTCTGGTCCGGCTTGCGCTCGTCGGCGACGTTGGCGAAGCACCACTCCTCGATCGCCTTATGGAGCTCCGCCGGGAAGGCGGGGTGCTCGTACAGGGCGTTCTGGAAGCCCGTCGCGAGATGGATCTCGGCGCAGCCGGTAGCGGGGAACTTGTGGAACATATCGTCCGGCAGGGTCGACGCGCCATGCTGGACCGCGCCGGAAAGGCCGTACTCGCGGGCCACCGTCGACAGTTCGGTCAGGACGCCAAAGTCGAGGGCGACCTCGGCCACGCCCCCGTCCGCCAGTGGAGTGCCGCCGTGGCTCGTGCCGGTCTGGACGGAGACCTTCGAGAGCCCCACCGCGCCGTTGGCCCGTGCGTCGAGCTGGCGGCGATAGCCGTCGAGATATGCTCTGAGCTCATCCGGGGTGGAGTTCTTCTTGCCCACTTCGCCGATCTCGCCGCCGACGCTGACGGTCACGCCGTCGGTCTCCAGGGAGCGGATGAGCGCGGTCAGCTCGGCCGCCCGCATGTAGTTCTCGTGCTGCTGGGTTTCCAGCGTGGGGTGCGACAGGTCGACGAGCGTGGAGCTGTCGATGTCGATGTTGCGATAGCCCGCGGCGATCGCGTCGCGGCAGCCTTTGCGGATCTCCTCGGTCATCTTCTCGGGATCGGCCGCGTACTTCTTCGCGTTGAACTGGTAGTGGTCGCCCTGGATGAAGACGGGGCCCTTCCAGCCGGCAGCGATGGCACCCGCCAGAACACTGGTGGCGTACTCGAAGACTCGCTGATAGGTGTAGGTCTGCTCCGACCGGGCCAGTTCGAAGATGACGGCGGCCGAGTCGTTCTTGGCGGCGGTCTCGAGGATCACGCGAGCCATGTCGAACGTCTGAGCGCGCAAGTTAATGGCCGGAACGGTTATGCCCTCGTACTCGCCACGCGACCGGGCTTTGTACAGATCCTGGATGCTCGCGGATCGAGCACCGACGGCCTGGCTGGCTTCCCAGATGATCCAGCGGGCAGCTTCGACAGTGGCCTCGTCCTCGCTGAAGGTGGCGGTCCAGGCCAGGTCGTAGATGCCGCGCGTCCGGAGACCCGCCTCGTCGGTGACGATGAGTCGCTCTCCCTCGATCCGCGCAATGCCGTCGAGGGCGGCGAGGAGTTCCTTGACGGAGCCGGCAACTTTGGGCATGCGTTCGTTCTCCTGAAGATGTCAGGCCTCATGCGCTCGAGGGCACATCGAAGCCAGAGGTGGTTCCTGCTGATGGCTTCTGAATGTTACAGCCCCGGGCCGGTCAACCACCCTGCCGCATGTACCGTCGCCCGGCGCCGAGCGGCCGGCTCAGCCCGGGTCGGTCGGACCGCCCTGCGCCGACGTCAGGTCAGCGCCTTCACGGCCTCGCGCTCGATGGCAAGCCCCTTCTTGTGGCGCGCAAAGAACTCCGCGAAACCCCGCACGTCGCGCGGGTGGGGCTTGACGGGCTTGCCCATGCTCTTGTTGATCCGCTCATCGAGGTAGTCGGGCAGAGACTGCCTGGCGTCGGCCCGGAGCAAGTACGCGGCCAGCACGGCCATGCCCCAGGCTCCCCCCTCGCCGGCCGTCTCGGGGATGCTGACCGGGACGCCCAGCGCTGCGGCCATCATGCGCTGCCCGGTATCGCCGCCCTTGAACATGCCGCCATGGCCACGGATCTCGTCGATGACCACGCCCTCCTCCTCGGTGAGGATGTTCATCCCGGTCCGCATAGCGCACAGCGAGGCGTAGTACATCGCCCGGACGAAGTTCTCCAGGTTGAACCTGCTGTCCTGGTTCCTCGCGAACAGCGGCCGGCCCTCGGCAAAGCCGGTCAAGTGCTCGCCGGAGACGTAGTTGATGGAGAGGAGCCCGCCCGCGTCCGGCTCTCCCTGCAACGCCAGCGGCAGCAGCTTGCCGTAGAGGTCGTCGAGCGTTGGATCGGCGCCCAGTGCCTTGGCCACCTGGCCGAAGAGAGCGATCCAGGCGTCGAGGTCGGAGGACCCGTTGTTGGAGTGGGCCATGGCCACGGGCTTTCCGTCCGGCGTTAGCACGATGTCGATCTCCTCGTGCATGCGGGCCAGGCTCTTGTCCAACACGATCATCGCGAACACCGAAGTGCCGGCGGAAACATTGCCCGAACGCGGCCGCACGGCGTTCGTGGCGACCATGCCCGTATCCGCGTCGCCCTCGGGCGGACAAAGTAGGATGCCCGCCCGGAGGTTGCCGGAAGGGTCCAGCAACTTCGCGCCCTCGGCGCTGAGGCTCCCGGCCGGGCTGCCTGCCGGGAGAACGGCGGGGAGGATATCCCGGAGCCGCCAGCCGAGTTTGTACGGCGCGATAAGAGCGTCGAACTTGGCCATCCTCGCCACGTCCCAGTCGCCGGCGCTCGGGTCGACGGGAAACATGCCCGAGGCTTCGCCCATCCCCATCTTGTGCTCGCCGGTGAGCTTCCAGTGGACGTACCCGGCCAGTGTGGTGAGGTGCGAGATGTGCGGCACGTGGGGCTGCTTGTCCAGGATCGACTGGTACAGGTGAGCAACGCTCCAGCGCTGCGGCACGGCAAACTCGAGGAGCGGCGTCAACTCGCCACAGGCCCGGCCGGTGATGTTGTTCCGCCAGGTCCGGAACGGCACCAGCAGTTTCCCCTCGACATCCAGGGCTACGTACCCATGCATCATCCCGCTGATACCTATGGCCGCGACCGCCGCCAGCTCCAGGGAGTAGCGGGCACGCACGTCCCGGACGAGCGACGCATAGCAGGCGGCGAGGCCCTTCCAGACGTCCTGCATGTCATACGTCCAGACACCCTCTTTGAGCTGGTTCTCCCATGCATGCGAACCCGAAGCCAGCGGTGTCGTGTCGGGGGCGATGAGAGACGCCTTGATGCGGGTCGAGCCGAACTCGATCCCGAGGATGGCGCCACCCGACCGGATCAGCTCTGCCTCGCTAGCCCGATGTTGGTTCACACGATCCTCCTCGGATCCTTGACGCCGGTGCTCGCCGCTGCCTCCAGTGGCGAACTTCACTTCCGTCCCTCCCGAAGTCCACTCCAACCGTGCAAAGAGAATCGCCCATCGATTCTCGTCGGGCCCCGCCCGGTCAAGCCGCGCTGGGTTTGATGATCACCTTCAGGCCGCGACGTTGCGCCAGCGCGCCGAACGCCTGCGGGGCCTGCGCGAGGGCAAATCGATCGGTGACCAACGACCTCAGATCGATGGACCCGGCCACCACAAGCTCGATAGCACGGGGAAGATCGGATCCGAGCATCCGGCGGCACTCGAGGAACTGCAACTCCTTGCGTCGTGCGCCGGCCGCCTCGAACGTGGTCCGATCGCCCGGGGGGATCCCGACTAACACCACGCGTCCACCTGGCCGCACCGCCGCGATGGCGTCGGAGAGCGCGGCGTCGGAGCCGGATGCTTCGAAAGCGACGTCGACCGGCAGTTCGCGCGCCATGACGCGTGACGGCGTGAAGCTGGGCCCGGCATCGCCGTCGACCAGTAGCGCATCGGTGGCACCCATCGATTTCGCTGCGGCTACTCGGTGGGACAGCCGGTCCGTCGCAACGATCGTGGAAACGCCGCGCGCACGAAGGAGCTGGACGAGCAGGAGACCGATCGGCCCGGCGCCGTAAACACCAGCCCTCCCACGGGGCGACACGGGGCCAAGGTCCAGGGCGTGCAGCGCCACTCCCAGGGGCTCGAGGATCGGTGCTTCCTCATCGCCGATGGATTCCGGCACCGGCGACAGCAGCCGCTCGGGCCAGGCCATGAAGGTGCGGAGCGCCCCGTCCACGAGCCCATGGCCGGCGAAACGCATGGCCAGGCAAAGGTTGGTACGACCCTCGACGCACGGCCCGCAGCGGCCGCAGTTGTCGGCCGGATCGACCGCGACTCGCTCGCCGGCCCGCGGGCCCTCGGCAATCACGGCCCCGATTTCGTGGCCCAGGACAAGGGGCCGCGAAAGGAGCGAGTCGCCGATGCTCGCTTCCTCGAACCAGTGCAGATCCGAGCCGCACAGACCCACGCCGGTCACCCGCAGCAGGACTTCGCCCGGCCCGGGAGGAGCCACCGGTTCCCGCCCGACGCGAACGTCGCCGCGAGCGTGGATTCGGGCAGCCTCAGTCGTCTCCATCGCCGCGGTCACCTCGTCCCTCGGCCGGCAGGGCCCGGCCGCGGATGCCGCTCCTCCGGCTCCTGTCCCTGCCCGTAGTAAGCGTGCGGTCCGTGCTTGCGCCGGAAATGGCGCTCCGCAAGATGGCCGGCGATCGCATCGACGAACGGGTTGAGGAGCAAGGTCTGGGTGGCCATCGCTGCCACCGCCTCCAGGGCCGTGGCGTTGTCGGCGGCGTCCTGGGCGTCGCGGCCCCAGGTGAACGGGCCGTGAGAGGCCACGAGGGTCGCCGGCATCTCGGCCGCGCTGAGCCCCAGGCGCTCGAGGGCTTCGATGATCACTGCCCCTGTCTCTCGCTCATACTCGCCCGCGACCTCTGTCCCGCTCATCTGCCGCGTAACGGGGACCGGGCCGTGGAAGTGGTCGGCATGTGTCGTTCCAAGCGGTGGAATTGCTCGTCCCGCCTGGGCCCACGCCGTCGCCGCCGTGGAGTGGGTGTGGACTACGCCTCCGATGTCGGGGAAGCGCTGGTACAGAAGCAGGTGGGTCGGCGTGTCGGACGAGGGCCGCAGGTCACCCTCGACCACCCGTCCATCGACGAGCGAGACCGCCACGAGATGCTCCGGAAGGAGACGGTCGTATGGCACTCCGCTGGGTTTGATGAGCAGCAAACCCGCCGCGCGATCGACGCCGCTGGCGTTGCCGAAGGACAGGGTCACGAGACCGGACCGCACGAGCGCCTGGTTGGCCAGCCAGACCTGTTGCCTCAGTTCCGGCAGCGACAGCGCTGGCATCGATGTTCCTCCATGCTGGCCGGCCGAGAAGCCGCCTATAGACCGCGAGCCAGATGGTAGTAGGCCTGGTTCCAGCGAAGTTCCTTCTTGAAACTCGGAATGGTCGTCTCGGCGTCGATGAGCAGAAGCTCGAATCCGCCCATCTCGGCGAAGTCGACCAGTGGCTCCGGTCCGATGGCGCGGCTCAGGACGCTGTGATGGGAACCTCCCGCCATCAGCCAGGCTTCGGTCGCGGTCGACAAATTCGGCCGCGGCTTCCATACGGCGCGGCCGACCGGCAGTCGCGGCATCGGCTTGTCGGGCTGGACGAGGTCGATCTCGTTGGCGAGAAGCCGGAACCGGTCGCCCATGTCCATCAGGGCCACAACGATACCCGGGCCGGAACCGGCGGTGAAGACGAGCCGGACCGGGTCACTCCGGCCGCCGATCGACAATGGATGGATCTCGCACGAGACCTTCTCGTCTGAGATCGACGGACAGACCTCGAGCATGTGGGCGCCCAGCACCTTCGGGCCGTCGGGGTTCAAGTGGTAGGTGTAATCCTCCATGAACGAAGTCCCGCCCGGCAGTCCTCGCGTCATGACCTTGAGAAGTCGCACCAGTGCGCCGGTCTTCCAGTCACCTTCGGCACCGAACCCGTATCCGTCGGCCATCAGCCGCTGGCAGGCTATGCCGGGCAGCTGGCGGAGCCCGTCGAGGTTCTCGAATGTGTCGGTGAAAGCGCCGAAACCTCCCTCGGTCAGGAAGGTCCGGATGGCGGCCTCGATTCGAGCGGACTCGCGCAGGGCCTCTCTGTCGGCACCGTTCGCGCGCAAGCTCGGCGCGAGGTCGTAGCTCGCCTCATAGGCTTCGACCAACTCGTCCACCGCGGCTTCCGGGACGGCGCGGACCGCGCGGGCGAGGTCGCCTACGCCGTACCCGTTGACGGCGACGCCCAGGCGGATCTGGGTCTCCACCTTGTCGCCCTCGGTCACGGCCACGTTGCGCATGTTGTCGCCGAAACGCGCGACCTTGAGGTGATGGGCCTCGTGCCAGGCGCAAGCCGCCCGCGCCCACCATCCGATCCGATCGGCCACCGCCGGGTCCTGCCAATGACCGGCCACGGTCTTGCGGGCGAGCCCCAGCCTGCTCTCGATGTGCCCGAACTCACGGTCGCCGTGGGCAGCCTGGTTGAGATTCATGAAGTTCATGTCGATCTCGCCCCACGGGAGATCGCGATTGAACTGGGTATGGAGGTGAAGAAGCGGTTTCTGCAGGGCCTGCAGACCCGCGATCCACATCCGCGCCGGGGAGAAGGTGTGCATCCAGGCGATGACGCCCACGCACGCGGTTGAGGCTGTCGCCTCGAGGCAAGCGGAGGCGATGCTCGCCGGAGACTTCACCACCGGCTTGTACACGACCTTGACCGGGATCGCCGCGGACCCATTCAGCCCCGCCGCAATGCGCTCGGAGTTGGCGGCCACCTGTCGGAGCGTCTCTTCGCCATACAGGTCCTGACTGCCGGTCAGAAACCAGACTTCGAACTCGCCTAGCGCCTTCAACTGATCTACTCCTCAGCTGTCTGCAGTCACGAACCCCGAGCGCCTCGACACGCTTCATCGCGGTCATGTCGGCCAATGCCCCGGCTCCGACCTTGGCGGCGAGGCGAAAGCACAGCCGGGCGGCATTGGCCCGCCCGGCAACCTTTTATTCAAACCGGCGCTGCAACAGCACATGAATTGTCACGGCCGACAGGATGATGACGCCGTAGATGAACTGCGTATAGTAATCGGTCAGCCCGACCGCCACGATTCCGGCCTGGATTCCCCCGATCATGAAGGCGCCCAGGAAGGTCCCATAGATCGTGCCCCGACCACCGAAGACGGAGGTCCCGCCGATGAATACAGCTGCCAGAGTCGGCAGCTGGTAGCCCGATCCAAGGTTCGGGTAAAAGTTGGTAAGTGAGAAGGCGTTCATCAACGCCGCCAGAGCCGAGGCCATGCCGACGAGGACGAACAGAGTGATCCGCGTCCGCCGGATCGGGATGCCCATGAGCTGGGCGGCCTGAGCGTTGTCGCCAATGACGTACGCGTTCTGGCCCAGCCGGTGGCGGTTCAACAGAAGCCAGGCCACGACCGCCAGTGCGATCAGCCAGAAAAACTGGATCGGGATCGTCCCAATCTTGCCGGCGAGCATTCCGTAGGCAAAGGACGTGTTGGTATCGACGAGCGGGTAGCTCTTGCCGTTTATGAGCATCAGCGTGAGGCCGCCAAAAAGGAACCAGGTCGCTATGGTCACCACGAGCGCCGGTATGCCGACAATGGCAACGAAGAAGCCGTTGAACAACCCGCACAGGGCGCCGGCGGCCAGGCAGGCAACGACTCCGAGTTCCACGCTGCCGGTCGCCTGCCAGGTGAACACGAATCCCACCAGGCTGAGGGACATGATCGAGACGAATGACAGGTCGATGTCGCCCGCAATGATGACCATAGTAAGAAATAGGCCTGAGATCGCGAAATACGGGGTCGTCTGGGCGAATGCCAGATAGATCCGGTCACTCAGAAACGTCGACGGAGCCCCAATCACGAAGATCGACCACACGAGAAGAAACGCGACAGTGATGCCTATCTGAGAGGCCCACGAGCCCGCGAACGCGGCGATCGGGCTGCGCGCACGAGTTGGTTTGGCTGGGGCGACGGCTGGCGTCATGCATGCTCCTCGCCGGGCCCCGTCGTTGCCTGGGGCGTCCCTTCCGCCTGTCGGTATCTCTCCTGTTCAGTGAAGGCGCCCGTCGCGGCGACTTCGCGCATGATGTCCATTAGTTCCTCCAACGAGTAGCGCGAGGTCGAGAACTCTCCTGCGACGCGTCCACGGTCCAAGAGCACGATCCGGTCGGAGACCGAATAGACGTGGAAGATGTTGTGATCGATGAAGATTGCCGACTTCCCGGCGGCCTTGATGCCTTCCACGAAATGCAGCAGCTTCTCTGTCTCCTTCAGCGACAGGCCCATGGTCGGTTCATCGAGGATGATGATTTCGGCCTGGAAATGGAGCGCTCGCACGATAGCGAGGCCCTGGCGCTCGCCACCGGAGAGCCCCTTGACGTTCGTGTTCGGGGTCAACACGGCGGAGGTGAAGCCCATGGACTCGCCCATGAGTTGCGCGGTGGACCGCCGCATTTCGCCGACCTTCAGGAAGCCGAGCGGGCCGCTGACAGGACGACCCATGAAGATGTTGCGCCAGAGCGGTAGCTGATCGGCGAGGGCGCGCTCCTGGAAGACGGTCTCTACGCCCAGAGCACGGCCCTTCTGCACATCCATCCCCGACACTCGTCGGCCGTTGAAGTAGATTTCGCCTTCGTCCGGTTGGTGCACGCCGGTGATGATCTTGATCAGCGTTGACTTGCCAGCTCCGTTGTCACCGAGCAGGCCCACGACCTCGCCGGTTGCGAGTTCTATGTTCACATCCTGCAGAACGTGCACGCCTCCGAACGACTTCGAAACATGGCGAAGCTCGAGACGCTTGACGCTCTCCGAGGAGGGGGCGGCAGTGGGCTCAAGTGCCGCCAAGACCGGATCAATAGGTTGTGTCGGCTGACGAGCGCTTGCGCGCTCGTCAGCCGACATGCCGTTCCCGGCAGTCGTTAGAGACATCTAGCGGATTTGCTGCGTAACCAGCGGCCCGACCGCGTCGATGTTGGTCTTATCGACGAAGCCCGCGCCGGTGTTGATGAACAGGCCGCCAAAGCCATACGTCTTCTCGAGGCAAAGCTGCTCGACACCGAAGAAGCCCTGAAGCCATTCTTGCTGATCGATAACCAGATTGATGAATCCGTCCTTGATCCCAGTGACCGTGGACGGCGACATGTCGAACCCGGCGGCAAACACGCTACCCGCCGCCATGCCTGCGGCCTTCATGTAGGTCGGGATGGCGGAAGTGAGGTTGCCGTGGTCGATGAAGATGGCCTTGACTTTCGGGTGGGAGGCCATGAAACCGGTAAAGGTCGCGGTGCCCGCGTTGGGGTCGGCGTTGGTGGCGGAGTCGATCTCAAGATAGTCGACCGTCATCCCGGCAGCCTTGAGGGCGTCGGTGATGCCGTTGGTGCGCTCACCGCGGCCGGGCTGGGCCGCGAGACCCCAAACGAAGACCTCGTCGCCCTTGTTGAGCTTGCCGCGCTTGATTGCCTCATTGGCGAGAGAGGCACCGGCGTCGTGAAGCACCGCGCCGGTATATCCGAGACCATGGTCGGCCTCGGCCTTCGGCAGTTCGGTGTTCATAACGGTAATCAAGATCCCCTGGCTAACTGCGTCGTTGATCAGAGAGTCGAACGCGGCGTCTCCAGGATGGCCCATGACGGCGATGCCGTCCGGCTTGGTGGCAACGGCCTGCTGGAACTGGGTGATCATCTTGTTGGGATCCCAGTCGGACCACTGGTAGGACACGTCCGGGCCAAAGGCAGCCTGGGCGGCCTTGGCGCCGTTATAGACAACGGTCTCGAAGCTACCGCCCGTGGTGCCGCCGGGGAAGAAGGTTATCTTCATGCCGCTGCAGAACTGGCCTCCGGTGGCCGCCACGGGGGCTGGCGTTGCGGCGCCCGGGGCTGGCGTTGCGGCGCCGGCGGCTGGCGTTGCGGCGCCCGGGGCTGGCGTTGCGGCGCCGGCAGTGGGTGTGGCGTTGCTGCTGCCGCATGCGGTGACGGCGAGGGCGAGCGCCGCGACGACCAGCGGCAGTTTCGTCAAGGGTCTGGACATTGGTTACGCTCCTCAAGCTGACGATGGAGTTGACCTTCGAGCGGTTGGTACCGCTCGATCATCGGCGGAACGGCCTCCCTTCTGTCTTCACGTTGACGGCTCGGGTTGCCACGCGGGGCGGTTGTCGAAAATGGTGTCCCAACCGGATCTGCCGCCGCCCGTGACCATCCCGCCCTGCGGCGGACGCGGGGCGATCACTCGCTCATCCTCCTCCTCCCTGAGATCACGACCGACCAAACGGGACGACCAGGCGAGCCCGAGCGGATGGCCTCCTGACACCGGACTCGGCTTTCGATCGAGGTCACCGTGACCGCTTCCGGGAACGCCACCGGGAACGCCACCGGGAACGCCACCGGGAACGGTGCCAGCCTAGCATCGGCGCCGGAACAGGGTCAAGACCAGGCGCCGGTCGCAATTCGTTGCCGGGCGAACGCACACAGTGTTATCTTCCCCGGGAGCGGTCCCAAGCCAGCGTAGGCTCCAAACTGGGGTCAGCGGGTAGGACACGAGGGAAGAAACCCAATTCGGTTCCTTCTCTCGTTGATCGGGAGGATCAGATCTGGTGGACCAGAGGAAGCGCCTCACGATCCGAGAGGTAGCGGCTCGCGCCGGGGTCTCGATCCAGACTGTTTCGCGCGTCCTCAACAATCGTCCCGACGTGGCGCCGGAGACTCTCGAGCGGGTTCGGGCCGTCATCAAGGAGACCGGGTACGCGCCCAACATGTTCGCCCGCGGCCTGACGCAGGGCCGAAGCCACGTCCTGGGAGTTGTCGCCTACGGACTGGATTACTTCGGCCCTTCGCGAGTGGTGGGCGCCATAGAGCGCCAGGCCGCCGAGATGGGGTATGGGATCTCGCTCAACCTGATCCTAGAGCCCGAGACTGACGACGTAGAGAGCGTCCTGCACAGCCTGCGTTCACGTCAGGTCGACGGGGTCATCTGGGCGGTCCCGGAAGTCGGCAACAACCGGGCCTGGTCGCGGGCCAAGGGCGCCGAATTCCCGGTCCCAGTGATGTTGGTGGGAGGGATGTTCGGCAAGACTCAGTTGCCTTCCGTCGCCATCGATAACACCGCGATCGGCCGCCTGGCGACCGAGCATCTGATCAGCGGCGGCGTACGACACCTGGGTCTCGTCACCGGTCCGCTGACCTGGTGGGAGTCCCAGCAACGCCTCGCCGGCTGGCGACAGACCATCGAAGCGGCTGGACGAGAGGTCGAAGACAGCTTGATCGTCGAGGGCGACTGGACTGTCTCCAGCGGCGAGCAGAGCCTGTACCGGCTACTGGAAGCCTGCCCCGATATCGACGCCGTCTTTGCCAGCAACGACCAGATGGCCCTTGGCGTCCTCCACGCTGCCCACCGGATCGGACGCAGAGTCCCCGACGACCTCTCCGTGGTGGGCGTCGACAACATCGCCGAGGCGTCGCACTTCTGGCCCCCCCTGACGACCGTTCATCAGCCGCTCGCCGACGCCGGAGTCATTGCCGTCAAGGCCATCGACCAGCTGATCACGAGGTCGCGCCAGACGCGGCGTTCCCTGGAGCCGCTCCCTCAGATGACCGTGTTGAGACCGGAGCTCATCGTCCGCGAGAGCAGCCGCCGAAATGTTCCGGCGCCCCAACTGGTGTCACGGTCTGAGGCTCTCGTCCTCCCCGCGACCGGACTCGGAGCCGGCGCCGGATCCGGTCAACCGGCCCAAGTGCCCGAGTCCACCCGCTGATTCCAGATCTTTGGCAACGGGGATTGACAGGTTTTCGCGGACTCCCTTAGACTCCCGACGGTCTGCCAGAAGAGGCAGCTGTTGACGAGGTGCGGCGTGCGTAATCTCACTAAGGCACCGGCTGGAGCCGTCCGAGCGGACGGCGGTCCCGCCGTGCGCGGGAGATCTGCGCCCACCGAGAGCTAGACCGGGGCGGCAACGCCGCCAGGACGAACCTCTGAGCCGTGGGCCAGATCGGGCCCCCGGCTTTTTTGATGCCCTCAACTGGCGCGATGCGCCCCAGGGCAAGGCCGCGAGCCCCCCCACCTCTACCCGGCTCGCGGTTCCTCCATGCCGCGAGCCTTCCACCACGAGGGAGGCTACATGACCATCGCGGTCCACGATCCAATCCAATATCCGGCTCCGAGCCGGCCGGCCCTCCGGCCTATCGCAGGCCCGGCGGCTCTGCTCGTCGACCACGCCACCAAACGGTTCCGAGTCGACCGGCGCAAGCCACCGGTGGTGGCCGTGGACGACGTCTCGATTCAGATCGAGCGCGGCGACATCTACGGCCTGCTGGGGGCGAACGGAAGCGGCAAGTCCACCTTCATTCGCCTTGTCAGCGGCCTCCTGACGCTCGACGAAGGCCGGGTCGAGGTCTTCGGCCACGACCTGGTTCGAGAGGAGATGACGGTCAAGCGGCTGATCAACAGGGTCAGCGTCGACGCCGCCTTCTTCAAGAAACTCTCGCCGGCCGAGAACCTCTCATTCGCGGCTCGCCTCTACGGCCTGGACGCGGGCGAAGCCCGCCGAAAGGCAGTCGGGATCATGGCCCGACTCGGCATCGGCGAGAAGCGCATGGGCAGGCCGGTGGAACAGATGAGCCGAGGCATGCAGCAGAAGGTCGCGATCGCCAGGGCGATCCTGACGAGCCCGACGCTGCTTCTCCTCGACGAGCCCACCACGGGCCTGGATCCACGCTCCAAGCTCGACGTCCAGACATTCATCGAAGAACTCCAGGCCGATCACGACGCGACGATCTTGCTGACGACGCACGACCTCGCAGAGGCAGATCGGCTCTGCGGGAGGATCGGGATCCTCGCCGGCGGGCGACTGACGGTGGAGGACACGCCCGATCGCCTCAAGACAAGGGTCTCCTTCGAGCACGGCCTGCCGCCGACGCTCGAGAGCGCCTTCATGCAGTACACCGGCCGGTCCCTCGACGACGACGTCGATCCGGCGGAGCTGGATCTGGAAGACGAAGCCGATCCGGCCGACCGGGCACTCCAGACATAACCAACGACACGAGATCGCCGCTCCCGTTCAGGAGCGGAATGAAAGGGATACCAAGTTGTTCTCGCACCAAATCGCCAAGGTCCTGTACGACGAACGGCAACGAGAGATCGAGCAGCGCCTGCGCTTCCAGCGCGAAGCACTCGACGCTCCGGCGCGACTGTCATTTCGCAGGCGCCTCGGACTCGGGTTGATCCGCATTGGATCGGCGCTCTACCCCGACGCCGTGCGAGCCCCACGGCCCGCCCGCGAGCCGTGCGGCTCGCCAGACCGGCTGGCCGCCCGACGCTAGTTGCGTCGGGCGGCCACGCCCCAAAGGAGACTCAACCGTGATCGCACTAACTCACGAGGCGCGCGCCGGATACGCCTTCGTCGAGCGCAATTTCAACCTCACGAAACGCTACTTCGGCTGGGAAGTCGCATTCCTGGTGTACGCAGTCGCGGGCGCGCTGTCGGTATCGCTCATCGGCCAATCCGTCGGCGACCGCCGCCTCCTCATGTCGCTCGTGATCGGCGCGGTCTTCTGGAACTACCTATCGGTAGTCTTCCAGTCGATCGGGGACACGATCACCTGGGAGCGCTGGGAGGGCACGCTCGAGTACACGATGATGGCGCCCGTCCGGCGCTCGACTCAACTGCTCGGCTCGGCCCTTTACGCGGTTATCTACGGCCTGATCCACACCACGATCCTGCTGGTCATCCTGGCCCTGTTCTTCTCGCTCGACCTGGGCAAGGCCAACTTCCCGGCCGCCGCGGTCTTCATGGGCGTGGGTTCGGCCAGCTTCATAGGCGTCGGCATGCTCGCGGCGATCCTCCCGATGATGTCGGTCGAGCGTGGCGCGCAGATGGTCTTCGTGCTCCAGTCCTGCCTGCTGCTTATCAGCGGTGTGTATTACCCGACGACCATCCTGCCCGGCTGGATGCAACTCATATCCCGGATATCACCGGCGACGTACGTGCTCGATGCCGTCCGCAAGGCTCTCATCGACGGCGCGTCGCTGACCCAACTTCTGCCCGATCTGTGGCCGCTGTTGGTGATGGCCTTTATCTTCATCCCGGTCGGGCTGTGGGGTTTCGGCAAGGCCGAGCACTACGCCAAGCGGACCGGAAAGCTCAAGAGGGTCGGATAGCTATGACTTCCATCGACAGCGACGGCGAAAACGGGTCTACGGCGCTCCCCCACTCCGGCGAGCCTTTCGAAGGGCTGGCGGCATGGGGCTGGGACGATGGTTGGGACGGTGCATTTGCCCCTTTCGCCACCGGCGGTATGTGGCCCGCTCGGGTCACCGCGCAGCACCGCGGCGTATGGGTCGTCGTCGGCAAGCACGGCGAGGCCACGGCCTCCCCGACGGGCAAGCTGCGTCGCGGCGCCGATGATGGGAGCTATCCGACAGTCGGCGACTGGGTCGTCTGTCTCGAGTCGCCTCACGGCCGAGCGGCAAGCATCCACGCGACCTTGCCCAGGCGATCGGCGTTCCGGCGAAAGGCTGCGGGCTCGAGGCTCGGGGTCCAAACGATCGCCGCCAACGTCGACACTATCTTCATCGCCACGTCCATCAACCACGATCTCAACCCACGCCGCCTGGAGAGGTACGTGGCAATGGGCCGCGAGTCCGGAGCGGAGCCGGTCATTCTTCTGACCAAGGCCGATCTCGTCGACGACGCCGAGGCTCGGATCGAGCGCCTCTCGGAAGAGTTGCGCGTCCCGGTCGTCGCCCTGAGCGCTCGGACTGGTCAAGGGGTCGAAGCCGTGGCTCCATGGTTCGGGACCGGCCGAACGCTCGCCCTCGTCGGATCGTCGGGCGTCGGCAAGTCCACGCTCCTCAACCGGCTCGCCGGAGAGCTGCTCATGGCCACGCGTGAGATTCGAGAGGACGACTCACGCGGGCGCCACACGACCAGCCATCGCGAGCTGTTCCGCCTCCCCGGCGGAGCGCTTCTCCTGGACACGCCCGGAATGCGGGAGATGGGCCTGTGGGATGCCGCGGAGGGGGTGGACGAGACGTTCGCCGATGTGGTCGAGCTGGCCGCTCGGTGTCGCTTCGCCGATTGCTCTCATCGCCTCGAACCCGGCTGCGCCATCCAGGCGGCCGTGGCCGGGGGCCAGCTGGACCAGGCCCGGTTCAATAGCTACCGGCGTCTGTCGCGCGAGCTTGAGGAGCAACCGACGTCGGTCGCCGCGAGGCGCGAGAAGGATCGGCGCTTCGCGAAGATGGTGCGCAGCGTCGCGGCCGATACCGTGTCCCGGAAAGCTTATCGAGATCGCGACTAGTAGCGCCGGTCATCGCCGCTTGACCGGTCCGCCTGTCGGACCGATCCTCATCGCCATGGGCGGTCTACGAAGTCTCCGCGGCGGACGCCAGGTGGCTATTACGATGGCCCTGATGTGCGCCGCGTGCTCCGGTTCCACGACGCCCTCGGTTTCATCCTCCTCGACCTCAGATCAGTTGCGGGAGACCGATATGGCCGGTTTCGAACTCTCGAGCCCCAGCTTCGCCGAAGGCGGCGCCATCCCTGTGAGGCACACGTGCGACGGCGAGAACCTCGCCCCGGCCCTGGCGTGGCAGGGCGCTCCACAGGGCACGGTCTCGTTCGCGTTGATTGTCGACGACCCCGACGCTCGCGGATTCGTCCACTGGGTGGCGTTCGACATCAACGGCGGCTCGTCCGGGTCGCTACCGGAGGGAGTCCGATCGACCGACGCGCCGCCGCAGGGGCGCAACGACATGGGCCAGAAGGGCTACACGGGCCCATGTCCGCCCAGCGGCACGCATCGATATCGCCTCACTCTCTGGGCGCTGTCGGGCCGGCTCAACCTCACCGGCACCCCCTCCGCGGCCGAAGTCCGGACGGCGGCCAACAACCTGATCCTCGCCCAGACGACGCTCAGCGCGACCTACACTCGGCGCTGATTGCCGAGCCGGCGTTCTTCCTCGAGCCGGGGCGGCGGTGCGCGCCGACCTCCCCCTAAGAGGTGGTTTCTCCGGCCTCCTCGGCCTCCAACCGCTCTTTCAGCGAGGCGAAACCCTGGTCGGCGGCCTGCTGGAGCGGCCCCTGGATCATCGCCTCGAAGCCTCCCAGAATGCCCCCGAGAGTGGCGTCGGCAACCCATGTCGTCCGGGTCAGTTTCGGGCCCAGCTCCACCAGCTCGATCGACCCGGTGCCGCTGATCGGGCCCCCCATGACCGCCCCACTGACCGTCGCGGCAATCCGGTCGGGCTCGTCGACCTCCGTCAGTTCCAGGGCCAGCACCACGTTCAGCGGCATCATCGCCGACGGCGCCGAGACACTGACCGTGTAGTGGCGATCGTCGATCTTCTCGATGTGGGCCGGGCTCGACTTGTCGGATTCGGCGGCTCGGTTCGGATTGCTGATGGTCTCCCAGACGCGCTTGCGGCTGGCCGCGATCTCGGTTACTCCGGCGAGGTGCATGGGTCCTCCAGGTAGCGGCCGGGGCCCCGCGACGAGGGCCAAGGATCGCGTAGATCGTAGCCGGTTCGGGCCGGACGGAGTCGCGACCGCCCCGCCCAAACGGGATGGTTGACCGCCCGCGCGACGGGCGCCGTATTACGCGCCGCTTACATATCGTCGTCGAGCACTCGGACGGCCGACGTATCCTGCCCTTCATGAAAACGATCCTCGTCGTGGACGACGAGCGCAACATCGTCGAACTGGTCCGCTTGTACCTGGAGAAGGAGGGCTACTCCGTCGTCACGGCCGGCGACGGCGAGCAAGCCCTGGTCCAGTACGAGCGCAGCGATCCGGACCTGGTCGTGCTGGACCTGATGTTGCCGAAGATGGACGGTTTCGAGGTCTGCCGCGAGCTGCGCCGCCGTGGCGACGTCCCGATCTTGATGCTGACCGCGCGCTCTGAAGACGTGGACGCGATCGTCGGCCTGGAGCTGGGAGCGGACGACTACGTGACCAAGCCGTTCAATCCGCGAGCATTGGTGGCGCGGGTCAAGGCGATCCTGCGGCGCACCCAGGTGACCGCCAAGGGCACTCGCCCGATCCATGTCGGCCACTTGCGCATCGACCCGCGCCGCCGCGAAGCGTACGTTGGCGACCGCCGCCTCGATCTCCGTGCCCGGGAGTTCGACCTGCTTGCCGCCCTGGCGCGCGACCCGGGCGTGGTGTTGACCCGGGACGCGCTGCTCGAGGACGTATGGGGCACCGACTTCCCCGGGGAGACGCGAACCGTCGACGTTCACGTGGCGGAAGTGCGCAAGAAGCTGGGTGACGACGGTCCGCAAGTCGAGACGGTTCGAGGCTTCGGCTACCGGCTCGTTCCGCCGCCTCGAGGGACGGCCGTCGGCGTTATCCGCGATGCGGCCGCGACAGGCGGCACGGCAGGTGCCACGACTGGGGCCGAGGAGCCACGGGGCGCCGAACCCTCCCCGCCCCGGACCAGGCGGCGATGATTCCCCGCGGCCTGACGAGCCGGATAGTCCTGGGCTTCGTCGCTCTGGCAGTGGTTTTGCTGCTGGCCGTCAGCGCGACCCTCTTTCTCGTCCTGCGCAACATCCACCAGGATGAGATCAAGTCGACCCTGGGCTATCAGGTCCTGGGGATCGAAGCGAGCTTCGTGCGCCAACCGGGCTCGACCGTGGCCGGCCAGATCGAGCAGCTCGTCCAGGATTCCAGCTCCACGATCACCGACGACGGGGGCTTCATCCTGGTGCAGGGTCCCAAGGGGGCGGTTCGAGTCCTCGCGGGCAACCCGTCGTCTACGGACATGCCGGCCGGGCCCACGGGCGGGGACAAGAACGCGATCGGAACGCTCAAGACGTCCGATGGCAAAGCCTTCGTTTATGTCGAGCCAAACCCGGCTGGAACGCGCGCCCTGACGTTCCTCTTTGCCGTTCCCGACCGGTCGGTCCAGGAGGCACTGGGCGATCTCGTTCGAACGGTCCTGATCATGCTGCTCGTGCTCCTTCTCGTCGGCGTGCCGCTCGCCTGGCTGCTCTCACGATCGGTGACCGCTCCGATGCGCCGACTGGCCCAGGCGGCCAGCGACCTGCCGACCCGCTCGGGTGAGTCCGTGCCACTGCCCGTCGAAGGACCGACTGAGGTCAAGGTGCTCACTGAACGCTTCAACGACATGGCGCGCGAGCTGGGAACCACTCGGCATGAGGAGGCACAAATGCTGGCCAACCTGCGCCACGATTTGCGTACCCCCCTCACGAGCATCTCCGGCTTCGCCGAGGCGATCGCAGACGGCACCGCCTACGGTGACCGGGCCACGGTCGCCGCCCGGACGATCGCGGAGGAGGCTCAGCGCCTGGAGAGGCTCGTGGGCGAACTGGGAGTGGTGGAGCGCCTGCGCCAGGGACCCGCGGCGTTGCGGCCCGAGAAGCTCGACGCCACCGCCCTGCTGCACGACGCCGCCGCAAGGTTCGACGCCCGGGCCGACGCGCAGAGCGTGTCGTTCGAGGTCTCCGGCGCCGCTCCCGGCGAGCCGGAGCTCGCCTTTACGGGCGACCGGCTGGCGACCGAGCGGATTCTGCAGAACCTGGTCGGGAACGCGTTGTCCGTCCTGCCGAAGGGCGGCCACGTGTGGCTTCGGGCGACACAACTGCGGCTGCCCGGCCGGCCCGTCGGGATCTCGATGAGCGTCACCGACGACGGTCCAGGCTTTCCGCCGGGAACGACGGAGAAGGCCTTCGAGCGCTTCTACAGGGCCGATCCCTCGCGCAGCGGCAGCGGAAGCGGCCTCGGGCTGGCCATCGTCCGCGAATTGGCGAGGGCTCACGGGGGCGAGGCCTGGGCGGAGAACGTCGCCCCGCACGGCGCCCGAGTGTCCGTGCTCATGCCGATCGTGCCCGTAGTGCCTGCCGAGGCGAGCAAGGGAACGGCCGCCGAGTTGTAGCACGCACGTCCGTGGCGGCTCCGTTACGTGACCGCCGCAGGGACCGAGGTCCCGGTATCCTTCCACGAGTGAGCGACCCTACTTCCCCCACCGGGCCACCGGCGGAGATTACGCACCTTGTCCGCGAGCGGATGGAAGCGCGGGCCCGCCGCGACTGGTCCACCGCCGACACGCTGAAGGCGCGCATCGAGGCATTGGGCTGGCGCGTCACCGATCACGGCAGGCGAAGCAGCGTCAGCCCCGCCGCGCCCACCACCTTCGAAGTGGACGGCGAACTGCGGTACGGTTCCGCGGCGTCGGTTCCATCTCTTCTCGATGAGCCGGCGACCGCTTCGCTTACTGTGGCGATCCTGGCCTCGGAGACACCGGACCGGGCCTCGCGATTGCTCGCCGCTCTTCGTGCTCATGCCCCCGCCGGAACACAGGTCGTGGTCGTAGCCAACGACCCGAGCGATTCCCAGGCCGCGGCTCTCCAGCCCGAGGCTCCGGACCGGGCACCGATCGGTGTGGGTGCCCCGGAGGTGCTACGAACCTCGACCCGACTGGGCTTCGCCGCGGCGCTGAACATCGGATTGCGCCGCGCACTGGGCGAGATCGTGGTCCTGGCAGATGGCTCGGCCTGGCCGACCGGCGACGCGCTATCCCCACTCGTCGCGGCACTGGCCGATCCTGCCGTCGCCGCCGTCGGCGGCTTCGGCCTCGTGGCCCCGGAAGCGGGCCCGTTCCGGCCCAACACCCTCGAGCGGCCGGATGGGTCGCCGGCGGCTCAGGATGTCGTGGCCCTCGAGGCCGGCTGGCTCGCTTTCCGTCGATCGGACTACCACTTGCTTGGGCCGCTCGACGAGCACTTCGTCACGCCGGCATGGCTGGACGTGTGGTGGACGCTTCGCCTCCGGGTCGGGGTCGAGCCCGAGGCAATGACCGAAGCCCGCGAGCGGGCCGACGCGGAGATGGCGGCCAGCGACGACGCTGAGACTGATCGAGGGGCCTGGCCGGCCCCCGCCACCTCCGCCTCACCAACCGAGCAGGATGGGACAGGTGACGCGGAAGTTCCGCCCGCACGCCGGGCCGTTCGGCTCGAGTTGCCTCTGGCCCGGGAAGAGGTTCCGTGGCCACCCGATCGGTCGCGCCTCAACCGCCGGAGCATGTACCGCGTCCTCGATCGATTCGGCTGGCGCGACGACCTGACCTGAGCCGTTCTAGCGGATTGCCAGGTCAACCCTCGGCGGGTCCGGCACAGTGGCCGCTTCGGATCGATCGAGGGCCGGGCCGGCGACACCGTAACGGCCCTGATAGTAAGGGCTCGCCTGCCAGCGGCTGGTGCCCATCACGAAGCCAGCTCCCAGGACCGCCAGCAACGCGCCCACGCCGAGAACCCGGACCGCGAGCATCCGCGCTCCTCCACCGACGCCGCCGCGCGGTGACTGCCAGAGCGAGGCCAGAGTTGGCACCTGCGCCGGGGCGATGAGGAGGGCCAGCCAGAGGCCCGCCAGGAGGCCTCCGACGTGGCCGTAGTTGTCCACGTTCAGGAGACCGGAGAACCCGATGACCAGATTCAAAACGATCAGTACGCCAACCTGCGAGGCGATCATGCGCGACTGCTGGTCCAGCACGGCCCGGTGGAAACGGGTTGCCACCAGGACGATGCCGAACAGGCCGAAGATCGCCCCCGAGGCTCCGACGCTGGGCACAACCGGCCCAAACGCGTAGCTCAGAATCGACCCTGCTGCACCGCAGATAAGGTAGAACGCCAGCAACAGCGCCGACCCGTACATACGTTCGACTAGCTGGCCGACATACCAGAGCGCGTACATGTTGAAGGCCAGGTGCAGCAGGCTGCCGTGAACCAGGGCGACGCTCAAAAGTCGGTACACCTCGCCGTGAGCGATGGCCAGCTTGTCGAGCATGAGCTGGCCGCCGAGGCTCCCGCTCGCGTCCGATAGAGCCGACCACGAGGCCACAACCGTGATGGCGATGATCAGGTAAGTCATGAACGGCGGCAGCGCGTCGCCGCGGCTGCGGGCGAAGTACTTGCTCGCGGCGCCGGTGTTGCCGACTTCCTTGTTCAGCCAGCCCAACCGAGACGCGATCTCGGCCCGATCCTCGCGTGGGGCGCGCTTCTCGCACTGGCGGTAGGCATCCACCGCTCCGCGCAGGTCGCCTTCACGAACCAGGGCCGCGGCCACCTGGCGCCAGGCCCGATACGCCACCGGCGTCTCGCCCAGGCCGGCGGCGCGCTCCCACGCCTGGCGCGCCTCGCTCTCGCGATCCAGGCGATACACCGCGTTGCCATAGCCGTAGTAGGCGGCGGCGGAGACGTCGCGGTCGGCCGTCCCCGTCGCTCTCGCGTAGAGGGCAAGCGCCTGCTCCGGCTCACTCCGCTCCATCAGGTCGTCGGCCTGCCTGAGTGCCGCGATGGCCGTGGGCCGGTCCAGCGGCGCCGTCGCGGACGGGTCGAAGCCCGGCGGCAGGTAGGCGGCCCCCTCGGACCCGAGTCCTCTCGTGGTGCTGTCCATGGCCCGCACTCTACAGGAAGCGGCGCTGCCGGGACTGGCCGCGCGAGCGATCGGGAGGCGGATCTATCCGCCTCAGTCGGTGAGCGGCTCCCAACCGGAGGTCGTGACGGCTTCCGAGAAGGCCTCGGCCGGATCCAGTCCGGCCTCAAGGGCACCGGCGAAGGTCCCGACCAACCGGCCGAATGAGCCGTCGTCCTCTGCCGGGGCCTCCAGAACGGTTGTCCCCGGTGGCACCGTCGGGGGGACGGCCCCTGTCGGCACCAGCACTATCAACCTGGCCGCGGAGAAGGCCGCGCCCTGGACTCCGGCCTCCAGCATCGAGTCCGCCATTGGATCGGCCAGGACGATGACGGTCGCCTGGGGCAGGTATCGCAGCGCCAGTTCCACGTCCGCGGCCTCCAGCGCGGGCCGGGCGGCGGGATCCTCGGGGAGCAGCCTGGTTTCCGGCCCCTCGGATCCGGCGTCCGCCGATTCGTCTCGCGGCGGCGCGGTCAGGACCGGCGTCGGGCGGGCCGGGTCTCGGAGCAACGCCGCGTGGCCGATGCCCAGCCGGCCCAGGGCCACCACCACCGCGTCCCCTGCCCCGTCGTTGCCGACCTTGCCCACCAGCTCGACCGTTGCACCGCGACGCCCGGCCGCGGCGGCGATGTCAACCGCAAGACCTCCCGCGCATTCCTCGCCGTCCGGGCCGCCCGCGTATGCCGGAAGCCCGACGACGACGATCATGCGCCGGCCTCGCCGGACGCATCCTCCGCGGCCGCGGGTGGCTCATCGGCGATCACTTCGAGCTCGCCGAGGCCGGCCGACTCCAGCTCCGCGGCGACGGCATCCGCATCGCCGACCGCGACGATGGCCATCCGATCGGGATGGATGTGGTCACGGGCAGCGGCCAGCACATCGGAGACACCGACCGCCTCTATCTCGGCTCGGTAGCGAGCCAGCTCGTCGTCCGGAAGCTCGTGCACGAAGAGCCCACCCAGGGCTCCGACAACGGCGCCGGGCGTCTCGAATCGCAGCGGGAAGACTCCGACCAGGTAGTCGCGCGCGGCCGCCAGCTCCGTCGCCGTCACCTCGGTCTCGCGGATCCGGCGTAGCTCGGAGAGCGTCTCGATGATCGACGGCACCGTGGCCGCGGTCTGGACGGCGGTCCGAACGGCGAACGGGCCCGCGCCTCGCCGCATGTCGAATCCGGCCCCCACACCGTAGGTGTAGCCCTTGTCTTCGCGCAGGTTCATCTGCAGCCGAGAGTTGAAGAGACCGCCCAGGATGGCCGCCATCACTCCGACGGCATGGAAGTCCGGGACGCGCCGCGGCAAACCTACGTGGCCGATGCGCAGCTCCGTCTGAACCGAGCCCGGCCGGTGGTAGAACCGAACGATCGGCCGCGACACGGCGGAATTGGCGGCCGGAGGCGTCACAGGGACAGGCGACCGGGTTGCCACCCCGAGCGAACCGAGCACACGTTCGGCGAGGCTTGCGATGGAGAGTCCGGTGAGATCCCCGCCCACGATGAGGGCCGCCCGATCCGGTGCCAGGATCGATCGGTGGACCGTTCGAAGCGCAACGGGCGAGAGCCGGGGTACCGAATCCTCGTCGCCGCCAGATGGTCGCGAGTAGGGCGAGTCCGACGCGTAGATCGTCGCGGTGAAGGCCCGCTCCACGCGCCGGCGCGGGTCGGCCCTGGCCTGCATCAGGTCGTTGATCCGCTCGTCACGCAGACGAGCGACGTCCTGCTCCGGGAACGTGGGCCGCTCCACCAGCTCAGCCAGTAGCTCGAGGGCAGCGTCCAGGCGCGGTGCGGCTACGTCGACTGCGGCGACGAACGCGTCCCACGTGGCCTCAACGTGCAGAGTTGCACCCAGGCGCTCCGCGGCCTCAAGCAACTCCACCCCCGGGTAACGCTCGGTCCCCTCGGTCATCGCCCGAGCCGCCAGGACCGTTGCTCCCGCGATGTCCCGGGGTTCGTCCCCGGCGCCCCGCAAGAAAACCAGACTCGCGGAAACCAGAGGCCTGCCCGGAACGTGGACCGCGAGCACCTGAAGGCCCGAAGGCAGGACCGTCCGTTCAAACGCCGGGAAATGGTAGGTTCGGGGCTGACCCGGAGACGGCCGCTCGGCCAGGATCTGCTCGAGCGTCATGCCGCAGGCTCCTCTTCCTTGGCATCGGCGGCAGGCATGTACGTCAGAACGACCCGGTTCTCCGGGCGGAGCACCTCGGCGGCGGCGGCCTGGATCTCGGCCTTGCCCACGGCCATGTAACGGCCGAGCTGGCGGTTGATCATGTCCGGATCGTCAAGCAACGTGGCGTACATGGACAGCCGATCGGCACGTTCGTCTACCCGCTGGAGGGCCTCCAGCTCGTAGGTCTCGATGAGGGCGCGGGCCCTGGCCAGCTCGTCGTCCGTGACCGGCTCCCGGCCCAGCCGCTCCAGTTCCTCCTCGAAAACGCGCTCCACCAACGCGGGGTCGATGCCCGGTCGAACGGTGGCCTGACCGGCTGCGATCGACGCTCCGCCGACCAGTCCCAGGGAGAAGAAGGAGACGTCCTGGGCGATCTTGTCTTCGCGTACCAGGCGCCGGTAGAGGCGGCTTCCCTTGCCGCCGGCGAGGATCTGCGCGGCGACTTCCAGGGCGTCGAATTGCGAGTCTCCCAGGCATGGCGCCCGGAAGCCGAAGAAGTGGCGCGGCAACGGAACCCGGTCCTCGACTGTTTCGCGCGACTCGCCGCCGAGCGAGGGCGGCAGGCTCATGTCTGCGAGCGGCGGGATGGCCGGGTTTGCCGGAATGGCGCCGAAGTAGCGCTCCACCCAGACCCGAACCTGGGCCGGATCCAGGTCGCCAACGATGGACAGGACGGCATTGTTGGGGGCGTAGTAAGTGCGGAAGAACGCGGCCACGTCCTCCAGGGACGCCGCGTCCAGATCCTCCATAGACCCGATCGTAGGATGGTGATACGGATGATCCGGCGGGAAGAGATGCTCCTGCAGCTTGTGGAACCAGTCGCCGTAGGGCCGGTTGTCGTAACTCGAGCGCTTCTCGTTCTTGACCACGTCACGCTGGTTGTCCAGGTTCTCTGGGTTGAGGGCGTCGAGCAGCGTGGCCATCCGGTCGGCCTCGAGCCACAGCGCCAGTTCCAGCTGGTGGCTCGGCATCGTCTCGAAGTAGTTCGTCCGGTCCAGCCACGTGCTGCCGTTCATCGTCCCGCCGGCGGCCTGGACCAGGGCCATGTGCTCGGCCTTGGCAACGTGCCGGGAGCCCTGGAACATGACGTGCTCGAAGAGATGCGCAAAGCCGGTCTTGCCCGCGACCTCGTGCTTGGAGCCGACGTTGTACCAGATGTTCACCGCCACGATCGGCGCCAGGTGGTCTTCGGAGACGATCAGTCGAAGGCCGTTGGCAAGGCGTTCGTCGGTGAATCTGACGCTCGGGGCGGTCATGCAGTCCAGTTCCTCACGGCAATTGCGGTCGCGTGGCACGGTGCCGGCGCGGGTGGGGGCATTGTACCGGCCGCGCCCGGCCGCTCCCCCGGAGGCGGCTACGGGTTCTGGAACGCGCGCTCGTCGAGGTGGTGCAGGATCTCCTTGCCATCCTTGTCGAAGATGCTCAGGTCATTGCCATCGACCGTGAAGGTTGCGGCTCGAGGCAGAGCGGCCATGTAGGTGGCATCGGCGTCCATCGCGATCTGGTCGCACGAACCCTTCACGACCTGCACGTCGGTGACGCTGAGCTTCTCGGCGGTGATCGTATACGAGCCGGTGAAAGTGCTGCAGCCTGCGGTGCCGGACACCTTTCCGGATTCGTAGCGGGCGCTCAACGGTACCGTCAGCGGAGCGTCCTTGAGGTCTCCTCCTGCCTGCGCAAATGCACGAACATGCCACGTCCGGGCTTCGATCTGACCTCCCTTTGGACCACCGGACGAACATCCGGCGATCGCCAGCACTCCCGCCAGAACAAGCGCGACAGCCGCCAAAGAAGAAACAAGCGTGCGTCCGCGCGGAGTCATCATGCCATCTCTCCCAGCACCCCGAGGGCCGGCACGTGGTCCCGCCCGGCAGTCTGATTATGGCTTCCGCCCGGCCCGTCCGTTTGCCGCGCAACCACTTGACCGGGCAAGGGGACCGTGGCCTCCGCCGCCATAGGTGACACTCCTGATCGTCTTCGGACGTAGGCTGTGCGACGAGGGTCGACGCTCTCTCGACCCCGCCCGCTGAATCCGAGGTCACAGGAAGCAAGTGGCTGGCGCGATCTCGAGGTACATCCGCGGCTTCACCGGCTTCAGCCGCGACGCGCGCATATTCCTGCTGACCACGGTCGTATTCGGGGCTGCCCTCAGCCTCTACTGGATCGACTTCAACCTCTACCTCGAGTCGATCGGACTGGGCTGGGCCATCGGCTGGCTCATGTCGGCTTCGCAGCTGGCGGGCTTCCTCGTGGCGCTGCCGGCAAGCGCGATCTCGAACAGGATCGGCAGGCGCAAGGTTATGGCCGCCGGCATGGCCCTGGTGGCTGTCGCGCTCTTCGCAGTCCTGCCGGGCGATCTACCGCTGATGTTCGTAGGAGTAATCGCCCTCGGTTCTGGGCAGATGATCGTCAGCGTCGTGCAGGTCCCGTTCATCGCCGAGCACACCAGGCCGGACCAGCGCAACGCGTACTTCTCGGTCTGGTCCGCAATCGGGTTCCTGACCGGCGTGGTAGCCGCGCTCGTTGGCGGGGCCCTGGCACCGCAAGTCGCAAACGTACTGAAGCTCGGTTCGGCGGCCGCGCCCTACCAGGTTCTCCTGGCTGGAATTGCCGTCCTGGGCGCACTCTCGCTTGGCACCGTATGGCTCCTGACGGCCGACGGGCCGCCGGCCGATCGTGCGCCGGCTACCGGCATGGGCCGCTTCGGGATCGTCATCCTGAACCGGCGGCTGTTCTTCCGCCTGCTACTGCCGGGATTCCTTACTTCACTCGGTGCCGGCCAGCTCATCCCCTTCCTCAACGTCTTCATCGAGACCAAGTTCGACCTGGGGCTCACGGCGGTGAACGCGGTCTTCGCGGTCAGCAGCCTCGGGACCGCTCTGGCGATCCTCCTCCAGCCGGCGTTGGCGCGCCGTTTCGGCCGCATCGGGTCGATCGTGCTGGTTCAGGGGGCCAGCCTTCCGTTTCTGGTCGTGCTCGGATTCTCGCCCATCCTCTGGACGGTCATCGCGGCCCTGGCCGTACGCAACTCGCTGATGAACGCGGGCAGCCCGATCTTCGACGCGTTCGCGATGGACCGAGTCTCGACCGCCGAACGCGCGACTCTGTCGGCCGGCATGACGATGCTCTGGGCCCTCGGCTGGACGATTGCCCCGCTCTACTATGGGGTCCTGCACGCCTGGCTTTCGTTCACGGCCGCCTTTGCCGTGGACTTCGTCACGATCATCGTGCTGTACACGGTCGCCACCGGCCTGCTGTGGACCTGGTTCCGCGGCGACGATCGGGTGGCTTCGGCCGACGCCACGGCCGGCGAAGGGGCCACGCTCGCGGCCGCCGGTGTTGCGGCCGAGAGTGCGGTCCTCGTCGAGCGGGCCTGAGGCTACGGGTTGGCGCTGCGCCCCGCGACCGGGCTGCCGCTCGGGACCACGAGTGCGGGCGCTGCCGTGGGCACGAGAGCACTCGGTAGCGGCGCGCCTGTCAGTGCGGCGTCGATGGCCGCGCTGAGAGCCTCGAACGAATAGCTGGACACGAGCGAGCCGCCGATCAAGACGGCCGGTACGCCAGTCACCGATCCGGGTACGGACGCAGACTCGGCCTGGACGTCGGCGTCGTGAACGCCGTTCTCCACACAAGGCTGGAAGGCGGTCATGTCCAGCTCAGCCGCAGCGCCGATCTCGATGAGCCGAGCCTTCGCGAACGCGCCGCTGCCTTCCGGGCCCGGGTTGCCGAAGAGCCAGGCGTTGTAGTTTTCGAATTGACCCTCGTCCGCGGCGCAGCGAGCGGCGTTGGACGCGTCCAGCGACTCATGGCCGGCCGTGTTGCTGTCGATCACGAGGAAGTCGTGATAGACGACCCGCACCTTCCCGGGCGCCACGTAGGTGCCGAGCACCTGGGGCAGCACTCCTTGCTCGAAGGCGGCGCAGGCGGAGCACTGGTAGTCGCTCCAGACATCAAGCGTCACCGGCGCATTCGGATCGCCGAGTGTTCGGCCGCTGCTGGCAATGCCAGGCGGGATCGTGGACATGGGCGTGTTGATCTTCATCATTCCGTCGCCCGGATCGATCTGCACCGTTTCCTCGGCAAGCGGGTACGGCAGCCAACCGGACTGGAGAACCGCGGCCAGCTCCTGGGCGCTCTCAGCCGTGAAGTCGCCGCTGATCTGGCCCTTCCCGCCGCTGATTTGTGACCTGATGTAGGGCACGGATAGGACCTTGCCGTCAAGAACGATCGCGAAGTAGTCGTTCACGTGCTGGCCGGACCATGTCTCGAACTGGGCCGCCGCCGCGTCCGTGAAGCCGAAATTCAACACCCAGGCATCTGTGTTGGGGTCGACCGCGGCGCTGACGGCGCGCGGATCCAGGTCCGCGCCCGTGAACTGCGCCGGCAGCGATGGGTCGATCGAGTCTCCCACGCTTGGTATGATCTTCTGGCCCGGCGCCTCAACGGTCCCGTAAGTCTCTCGCGGCAGCAGCACGAACTCGAGCCGACCGGCCTGGCCGGCGATTCGGCGGACCTTCGCCGTGTCGGCGACGCCCTCCACGTAGATCCAGACCTGATCCGTTATCAGCGACTGGCCCTCGCCGAACCCTTTGACCTGGACCGACGTCGCGCCCAGGGATGCCAGGCGCTTCTCGAGGACCGACTTCGTCGCGTCCAGCTGGGCGCTGGTCACCTCGGTACCGGCCGGATGAACGAGCTGGTACTGGATGCTGATCGATGCGGTCCCGGGCGACCCCGCCGATCCATTCCCGTTCGAGGCACGACCGCCCACGAGGAAACCGGCGGTGACCACCACCAGTGCCGCGACCACAGCGAGTGCCGCGAAGCCCCCGACGCCGGCCCTGCTGCTCACCACAATCCTCGGGCGAACCGGGCCCGACTCGCCGAAGGCCGGCGCAGAGGTGGGCGGCTGCGGCACGAGGTGCTCGACTCCGGACAGCCGGCGTCGCACGCCCGCGAGGATCTCGTCATCGGAGTGAGTGTTCTCGTTCATTGCCAGATCTCCGGATTGCGGCGCAGGCTCGCGCAGGCACGCGCCACCAGCGAGCGGACGCCGGATGCCGACACTCCCAGGATCTCCCCGATCGAGTCGTCGTCCAGGTCGCGCTGGTAGCGCAGGATCAGGACTTCACGCTGCCGTTGTGGCAGCTCGCGAGCGAATTGCCCGAACCAGAGCCAGAACTCCGTCCGGCCGGTGTCGGCCTGTTGCGAAGGCTCGCGGGCCGGATTGAGCGACCCGAGTGGCAGCCAGGAAAGCAACCGTCGTCGCCGGATCCGGTCGATGACGATTCGACGGGTGATCAGCAGCAGCCACGGCAGGGCCCGCCCTTCGGGTCCGTGTCCGGACTTCCAGGCCGCATAGCCTCGATGGAAGGCCTCGCCCGTAACGTCCTCGGCGTCCTCGACCCGTCGCAGCATCAGCAGCGCGTAGCGATAGACGTCGCGGTAACGCTGCCGGTAGAGCGTCGCGAAGGTCTCGTCGAGCTCCTCCGTACGAGCCTCCCCTACCAGCTCGAGCACGTCGTCGATCCCCCTGTCCGTGGCGATTTCCATCATGAACCGATTGACGAAGCAGCCCGCGATTCCGTCCCGCGCCCTCTGGAGAGCTGCGGCGGCCGTCTTCGATTGTGACGATCACGCGGTCTGCGTCGCTCTCAGTCTGGTCAGCAGCTCGGCCACCCGCTCGTCCGGCCCGACCCGGGCGATGTCGCCCAGCGCCGCGTCCGAGAGGGACACGCGGCCGAGCGCCACCGCGCGCTCCAACCCCTGCCGTACGAGCTTGCGGTCGCCTATCCGGGCGCCACAGCGGGCCACCAGGAGCGCGCTGGCGGCGTTGCCGTCGGCGGCCAGGGCACCGGCTGCCGCGATCGAATCCTCGAACAGGCCCAGGGCGAAGAGCCCGACCTGCAGCTTCAGCAGCCCATCGACCGCCTGGCCGTCACCCCGCCGGAGGGCTTTCAGCGTCGCCGACAGGCGCTTGCCGTCCACGATTCTGGCGACGATGGCGAGAACCGTGAGCGGATCCGTCTCCGAAGCCAGACGGGCCGCGACGCCCGCGTCGTCGCCACGCCCCACCATCGCGGCCACGTCCGAGATGAGTGGCACCGGACGCTGCTCGAGGTCGTCCAGATCCACGACGCCAGCTCGATCTCCCAGCGTCTCCGCGTATGCCTCGCCGAAGGTCCGCCGCGGCCCGACCGCTCCGGCAGCGGCAGATTGGCCGCTCGTCTGCGCCGGCCGCGACGGCGCGGAAGCCCCTCCACCACGCGATCGCGAGGGCGACAGGCCGCCGGTCAAGAGCCGCCACGCTTCCAGGTACGGGGCCGGGTTTATGAACCCGAAGATGACGATCACCAGAGCCAGGTACGGGAAACCGATGGCAAGCGCGGCGACCGCCACCAGCACGCTACCCGCGGCGACCACGAGCAGTCCGGGCGTTCGACCGCGCGGTCCCAGGACAGCCGCAAAGCCGTTCATGACGACGTTCCCGCCGTCCAGGCTGGCGATCGGCAGAAGGTTCAGCAGACCCCACCCCAGGTTCACCCACTGGATGTAGAACACGACGGCGGCGAGATCGCTGGCCTGGTCGAGCGACGGCAGTACGACCATCGCCAGGAGCCCGATCGGGAATCCCGAAAACGGCCCGGCGAGGCTCACCACCAGCGCCTTGCGCGGTGGCAGCGCGAAGCCGTAGATCGTCATCCCGCCCAGGCCCCACAGCATGATCTGAGGGCGGATTCCGTAGCGGCGCAGCGCGAAGGCGTGCCCCAGCTCGTGGATGAGGATCGAGCAAGCAACCACCACGACCCACGCCACCACGAGCTCGAACGAACCGGCGCCGGCGCCGAGGAAGAAGACGATCAGTACGAAGTCGAGCCCGATGGCGATCGGGAAGCCGAAGAGTGTGAAGTTGAGACTGGGTAGCCGCATCAATGGAGCACCTTGCGGGCGAAGGATCGAGCGCTCAGGTTAGCGCGCCGGCGCCGACTTGGGGCCGGCCGCCGGTACCGAGTCATCGACCGCGCCTCGGGTGGGCCACGTCCCCTCGCGGCCCGCTACGCCGGCAGGGCCACCGGGCCGCGCGGCCGGCCTGGGTCCGGTACCCACTCGCCCAGTGAGCGGACCTCCGACAGCCGCTGGCGCAGATCCGGGTCCAGGGCCTCCGCGGCGGCGACGGCGGTCTCGATAGCGGTCAGGCACAGGATTCCTTCCGCGGTCGCGGCCAGGCGGATCTCGATGGCATCCCGAACCGGCCCGGATTTGGGCGACGGCGTGTTGACCACGAGACGGACTCCGCCCGAGGCGATGAGATCCAGGATCGCCGCCTGGCCCTCCGCCGGCTTCTCCCCCACCTTGGCCACGACCTGCGCCTCGTAGCCCAACCCACGCAGTTCCGCGGCAGTTCCGGAAGTGGCCGCGAACCTGTACCCGGCTCGAGCCAGGGCGCGGGCCACGCGCGGCAGCTCACCGTGGTCCCGTTCCGCGACGGAGATCAGCGCCAACGCCCCGTCCGCCCCCGGCCGTGGCGGGATCAGGGCCGCCCCCTGCATCGCCTTGGCCAGTGCCACGCGCGGGTCCGTGTGGATCCCGATCACCTCGCCCGTCGACTGCATCCCAGGCCCCACCGAGGGATCCACGCCACGCAGCTTGGCCGTGGAGAAAGCCGGCGCCTTGACCGCGACCAGCGGCGGCGGCTCCAGCAACCCGTTGCCCCAGCCCATCCCGGCCAGCGTTTCGCCCAGGGCGATCCGGACCGCCAGCTTCACCATCGGCACGCCGGTTACCTTGCTCATGAAGGGCACCGTCCGGCTGGCCCGAGGGTTGACCTCGATCAGGTAGACGCCGTCGTCGCGGACGATGAATTGCGCGTTGACCAGGCCGTGCACGCCCAGCGCCCGAACAATCCGATCCATGGCGTCGACGATCAACCCCTGGTCCGAGACCGAGACCGTCTGGGGCGGGAACATCCCTACCGAGTCACCCGAGTGGACGCCCGCCCGTTCGACGTGTTCGAGCAAGCCCGGGATCAGGACGGTCTCGCCGTCGGCGATCGCGTCCACGTCCACCTCGATCCCTTCGAGATAGCGGTCGATCCGGACCGGCCGATCGGGGTCGACGACGGTCGCGCGCGCCAGCTGGTCCACCAGGTCGGACGCCGAATAGCTGAAGTCGATAGCGAGACCGCCGATGACGAAGGATGGCCGAACGATGACCGGGTAGCCGATCTGGTCGGCCAAAGCCAGAGCCTCCTCGATCGAGCGCGCCATTCCGCCTTCGGGTTGCGGGATGCCGACCGACTCGACCAGGTTGGCGAAGCGCAGGCGATCCTCCGCCTGGTCGATCGTCTCGAGGTTGGCGCCCAGGAGCGGGATCCCTGCCGCCGCCAGCGGTTCGGCCAGGTTCAGAGGCGTCTGGCCGCCGAACTGGACGAAGGCCGGCAGCATCTCGGCCCCCGGCGGCGTCTCCGCCTCCACGACCGAGCGCACGCTCTCCGGATCGAGCGGCTCGAAGTACAGGCGCGAGCTGGCATCGAAGTCGGTCGAGACCGTCTCCGGGTTCGAGTTGATCATCACCGCCTGCCAGCCCTGGAGCCGAAGCTCGGCCGCGGCCTGGACCGCGCAGTAGTCGAACTCGATCCCCTGCCCGATCCGCACCGGCCCGGAGCCGATGACCAGCGCCGCGGGCCTCTCAACCGGTGGCAGCTCCGGCTCGGAACCGGAGGCCGCGTACGTGGCGTAGAAGTACGGCGTCTCGGCCGCGAACTCGGCCGCGCACGTATCCACCATCGCGTAACCGGGGACGATGCCCAGCTCCATGCGCGCCAGCCGAATGGCCTCGTCAGTGACGCCGGCCATCTGCGCCAGCTCCCGATCCCCGAAGCCCTCCCGTTTGGCCGTCGCCAGCAGAGTGCCCGCGCCGGTGTCCTTGGCGTCCGCGATCCGCGCCCCCGTCTTCCGCACCTCGCGCTCCAGGGCGATAGCCCGCTCGAACTCCCACAGGAACCAAGACGAGATGCCGGTGACGCCCCGGATCCGCTCCGCCGGCATCCCCCGCCTCAGCAGGGCGAAGATCCGCCACATGCGCGAGTCCGACGGGGCCAGGAAGCGCTTCAGGACGATCGGATACGCGGCCCGTTCGGCATGCCTTTCGGCCTCGCACAGTAGTCCGCTGCCGTCGACGGTCACGAACGGCTGCTCGACCTCCGGCTCCATCAGGTAGTCGAGCGTGGCCTCCCAGCCCGCGTTCTCCGCCAGGAACCCCGCGCCCGCCTGTTCGAGTGCCCGAAGCGCCTTGTTCAGCGCCGAGCCGAAGGTTCGGTCGATCGCCATCACCTCGCCGGTGGCCTTCATCTGGCTGCCGAGCGTCCGGTCGGCCTTGGGGAACTTGTCGAACGGGAAGCGCGGCAGCTTGACTACCACGTAGTCCAGTGCCGGCTCGAAGGCAGCGACCGTGGTTCCGGTCACGACGTTGGGGATCTCCGCCAGCCTCCGGCCGGCAGCGATCTGCGCCGCCACGCGCGCGATCGGGTAACCCGTGGCCTTGGACGCCAGCGCCGAACTCCGGCTCACGCGCGGGTTGACCTCGATGACCGCGTAGTCGGTGTAGTCGGGCGAGAGCGCGAACTGGACGTTGCAGCCGCCCTCCACACCCAGCGCCCGAATGATCGCCAGGCTCGCCGAGCGCAGGCGCTGGTGGACCGGATCCGGCAGAGTCTGGACCGGCGCGACCACGATCGAGTCGCCGGTGTGGATGCCAAGCGGGTCGACGTTCTCCATCGAGCAGACTGCGATGCAGGTGTCGTCCGCGTCGCGCATGACCTCGTATTCGATCTCCTGCCAGCCCACCAGGCAGCGCTCGATCATGACCTGATTGATGGGGCTGAGGCGCAGTCCCGTGCGCGTCCGCTCCCAGTAGGCGTCCTCGGTCTCGACGATGCCGCCGCCGGTGCCGCCCAGGGTGAACGCGGGCCGGATGATCGCCGGCAGGCCGATCTCCGCGAGCGCTTCCCGGGCAGCGTGATCGCGAGCCTCGTCCGTCTCGCCTTCGACGATGCAGCTGGGCGCGTAAGGCTGGCCGATCCGGTCGAGCAGGTCGCGGAACTTCTCCCGATCCTCGGCCATCTCGATCGCTTCCAGCGGCGTGCCGATGAGCCGGACGTTGTACTTCTTGAGCACTCCGGCCTTTGCCAGGGCCACGGCCAGGTTCAGGGCCGTCTGACCGCCGAGCCCGGCGAGAAGCCCCTCCGGCCGCTCTTTGGCGATTACCTGCTCGATGGCCTCGACGGTGAGAGGCTCGAGATAGACGGCGTCCGCCACCTCCGCGTCGGTCATGATCGTGGCCGGGTTCGAGTTGACCAGGATGGTCCGAACGCCCTCACCCCTCAGCGCGCGACAGGCCTGCGTGCCGGCATAGTCGAACTCCGCGGCCTGGCCGATGACGACGGGCCCGGAACCGATGATCAGCGCGCTCTTGGGCTTGGGGCTGCCCGAGGCCGACGTCATGCCGCCACCAGTTGGCTGACCGCCACACCGATCAGCGCGCTGGCGGCGACCGCGGAGTAGCAGACCTTGCCGATGCTCACGGGAACGATTCTGCCGTCTCGCTCCTCCACTCGGAAATCCAGCCAGGTTCGCGTGAACCGCGCGGTCCCCGCCCGGTAGACGAGATGAACGGCCAGCATGAGCAGGACGAAGACGCCGGCGAAGAGGGCTGTCTTGATCCAGCCAAACAGGATCAGGTAGGCGCCGACCGCGGCGACGAGCATCACTACCTTGGCGACCTTGTACCAGCCGGGCTGAAGCCTGTGGCCCCTGACGAACCGGACGTCGTAGAGGAGCGCGCCCAAGAACCGGCCCATGACGCCGTGGGCCGGCTCCGCCGCGCTCTGCAGCGCCCTGGCGCTCTGTTCGTCGCGGACCTGGCTCATACAAAAACGCCACCGGCCTCGGGGGCTCGGTGGTTCAGCTTGCAGGCGACCATGGACCTCCTCCCCGGCCTCTCAGGACCGGTACGCCGGCCTCACAGGACCGGCCGCAAAGGTTGGCCGTAGGTTATCACGAAGGGAGGGACGAAGAAGGAGGACGAAGGACGGTCCAGGCAGCGCCCCTGGTCAATGGCGCAACGTGTAGCCAATGAACGACGCTCTTCCGCCAAGGTCGGTCTAGGCGCACAGCGTCCGCTCGATGGGCTTGTTAGGCCGACCCCGCAGGGACGTACTCGACGCCTGCCATCCCCTCGAAGTGGGAGTCCTGCGTCCAGAGCGTCGCGCCGTTCGCACGTGCGATGGTCAGCATGATGGCATCTGCCATCGGGATCCGCAGCACAACACCATGATCTACAAGCATCAAGATAGACTGCTTACCAATCGTTCAGCCACATCCACATCAGCCTACAACTCGAACATCATCCACATTGCCAGTAATGGTAGTGGCATCATCTGCCCAAATGCCTAAGGACACAGAGCCTCTGCTCCCCAGTATTGCGCCGATATTGCTGGGCTGCCACGAGTAGAAGAGGTCGCCATCAACATAACAGTTGAACTCATTGGATCCTGAGTCGAAGCCGATACGTACGGTATACCATTTCCCATACTCTATGAAGTACGAGCTACTCATATAGTCGGCGACCCATTGTTGGTCGCTGTCGATATGTGATTGTGCACACCAAATGAATGGTGTCGTGTCTTTACCTTGAATCTGAACGGAACAACCTACATCCCCAAGTGAGAAACCCACGTTACCCATTTCACCCGTATGTTCTTGATCCAGCATGAGCCGGGCCTCAACATAGCCAAGTTCTCTTAGTGACCAAGTCTGGTTTGTCTTGAGGCTAGCACTCTCCGTACCAGGCGAGGATGGCTTTGACAAGACCATCGCTCCATTCGCCTGTTTGATGGAGATATCGGAGAAGTCTGATTGGTATGTCCATTCGCTTGAATCAATGCTGCCATCGAAGGACAAGTCATTGAACTCGTACGACATTGGAGTCCGCGTTGGAATGAGTGCGGAAGTTGGTCTTGGGGTAGATGTTGAAGTAGGGAATGTGGTTGGTTGGATTGGGGGAGCTGGATTCTTCAAAGACAGGCTGGCTGCTGCCCATCCGAGCAGGCAGATCGGGATCACAAGAACCGGTACCAACCAGATCCAGCGTGGTAATCGGCTTGTGGTCGAAATCCGTCTGGAAGTGGAGCCTGGCACCACCTCAGTCACCGGATGTGTCAATTGATCAACTTGCGCGGCTGTCGCTGGTGGCGTTCCTGCGTCTGCTTGGTTCCTAATGACTTCAACTTCTCTGGGCGGAACCAGCACTTTCACGCGACTAACAAGCTCTTGGATCTGTTCCTGTGTGGGAGGGTTGATGGCATCCAACCAGTGCATGCGCGCCAGATAGTATTGCTTGCCCGGCTCCGGTTCAACGTTCTCGATCTTGAACGGGATTATGACAAGTTTGCTATTCGCTGCGAGGATGAGTTCACGGCTGACATCCTCGGAAGAGTTCGAGTGGGATGAGAACACCAGCACCATGACGCGGCTCTGGGAGATCCCCTGAGAAATGGCAGCAGGCCAGTCTTCTCCCGGGCGAATATCTCGAGGCGCTATCCAGCAGCGTACGCCAGCGGCTTCGATCTTTGCGCAGACTGCGTCTGCAATGGGCTTATCCTTGCTTGAATAGGAAATGAAGACATCATGTGCCATTCTTACGCCCCTACAGCCAGGTTCAAGTTACGGCTGGCCTCAGATGATTGTACCAGCTGGTAAAGTAGCGTCGGAGTTTGAAGACCATATCTGGAATAGTGGAGCGGCCCAACAATGGTTGGATGGATCAAGATGGCACCCGGAACGCGCGTTCGGGGTCGCATAACGTGCCTGCGCGAAGGAGGGCGATCGGTGTCCGTCCGCCGCTTCGCCAGCACGCCGCGCGAACTAGGATGGCGGAGCGCAGCAACCTCAAGAAGTCGCTGAAATCGGGCGGCGGAAGGTTCTTCGCCGTAGATCGCCCGCCGTGACAGCTCGACGGCTTCCAGGCGTGCGCGGTGAGACCTGGCGCGCCAATAGGCTACGCCATCCCCTTCATCGGAAAGGCGATCCACCTTCAGGGCCGGCCTGTCGACTTGCACGCGTTCGGGTCGTGGCAGGCCTGCCATGAGTCTCTCGCTGCGCCAGACGCGCACGACACGCACGCTTCCGCCCTCGAAGCGATAGACGATGCGGAAGGGCGGCCGAATGAGCTCGCGCAGCCACGGTTGGTCGAACTCAGGCACCATCCTGCCGCTCTCCGGGAATCCGGCGAGCTGGTCCAGGCACGAGACGACCTCGCGGATCAGGCGCTCACCCACCTCCTGCGCCGACTGCTCGGCATACCACTCGCGCACGGCTTCCAGGTCACGAACCGCCGACTCCGCGAGGGCTATCCGCCTGCGCACCTCAGCCGAGCCCAAGCCGGCGGCGGGCGTCCTCCAGCGACAGCTCGCGTCCCTCCTCGAGATCGAAAAGACCGGCCACCACAGCCCGCATGAACTCGCGCTCTTCCTGCGCCGCCTCGAACTCGGGCAGAGTCTGCACTACCGCGACGCCGCGGCCCCGGCTCGTCACCAGGACCGGGCGGCCAGACTCGCCAACACGTCTCATCACCTTGCCCGGGTTCACCTTCAGATCCCCGATGGGAATGACATCTTCGGAGAACTTAACGCTGGCCCGCATCAGAACCTCCATTGGGCACCTTTATACTGGTGCCGATAATAGCACCTGTTCGAAGGCGGCCGGGAGTGGAAGTAGAGAGAGCGCCTTCAGTCGGTCCAGCGGCAGCCTGCCGTCCTTTCGGGCCGAAGGCCAAGCCGTTCGCCGAAGGCCGTTCGCCGAAGGCCGTTGAGAGGAGGTCCGAGGACGCCGGTCAGGACGGAATCTGCTTCAGGAAAGCCCGCAGGGCATCCATGAACGCGGCGTAGTTGTCATACCGGATGAGGTGGCCCACGTCGGGGACGTTGACGATCGTCACCCTTGGGTTCAACTCGCGGACCCTTGCCCGAACCTCGGGGGTCACGATGGCCCCGAGCTCCGAGTTGGCAGTTAGTAGCAGGACCGGCTGTGTGATCTCCTGGATCGTCGTAAGCCAGTCCGATCCCTCGCGGTTCAGCTTGTCGATCAGCGTATCCACGATGGCTTGATCGAGCTGCTTCTTGGACTCGGCCATCGACCTCACCGTCGCTTCGGGCCAATCAGGCTGCTCCTCACGGTATCCCGCCAGCAACTCTTCCAGGGTCTTGCCGGCCAGGCTCTTGCCCCATTCGGACATGGGATCCCCATCGGACCGGCCATGCGGTGGAACGGGCCGGCCCAGCCACCAGGGCGGATCCTCCAGAACCAGAGCGCTGGCCAGCTCCGGGAAGCGCAGCCCGGTCTGATAGCCGACCGCCGCGCCCATGGAGTGCCCGCCCACGATCGGCCGCTTCAGTCCCAGGCCCCGGATGAGTCCGGCCAGGTCGGCGGCCATGTCCACGTCGTCGCCCGGCCGCATCCGGGCCGAAAGGCCGTGGCCGCGCATGTCCGGCATGACGACGTCGTACTCGGCTTCGAGATCGTGAGCCGTGCGTGACCAGCACAGACCGTTATCCGAGAAGCCGTGAACCAGCACAAGGGGCCGCTTGTCTCCATGGCCGGTGCGGTAGTAGTGCAGGCGCATGCCCCCGACCGAGAAGTCGTCCTGGGTCCAGCTAGAAAGCATCCTGCCTCTCCCTCGCCCGCATCCGCTGCGGCACACCCGTCGCGAGAACCTCCCTGCGACGACGATCCCGGAGCTCTTTGAAACTACTCGGGTCGAATGGCATGACTCGTGGCCGCCGCCACACCTATCGCAGCCAGCTCTGCATCTTCCTCCTGCGTGAGACCGCTCACGGCGACTGAGCCAATCACGGACCCGTCCAAGATGACGGGGACGCCGCCACCCCAGCCCACGTAGCGTGGATCGCCGTAATAGGCCATGTCGAACCCGGTCTTGGGATCGCGCGAGGCGATGCCCAGCTCCCACGACGGTTTCCTTTCGCGCGCCGCAGTCCAGGCCTTGCTCGCCGCGATCGTTGTGGAAGACAGAGGGGCGCCATCGAGGCGCAGCAGACCGACGAGTTCACCATGGTCGTCTGCGACGGCTATGACCGCGACCTTGCCGCGCCGCCCAAGTTCGGCCTCGATGGCTGCGATCGCCGCCTGGGCCTCCGCGTGACCAATGCTCCTGACCGTCTTCAAACCTGCGCTCCGATTCCTTTCGACCGTGGAGGCCATCCACGATGAGCTCGATGCCTTCGCTCGGGCTGGCGAGCCTCTACCGCGCCTTGCCTGGGAAGAGCTGCCGATAGATCTTGGCACCGTCCATCCGCGTTGAGTCGAGCCAGACAGTAAGCCGGGCCCGAGGCGCCGTTGAGGCGGCGGACGGAGTCGTCATAAGGGGCGCCATTATAGGGACGAGCAAGGCCGGGGGACGCGAGCCTCTACCCGACCCGGGAACCCGGCCACGCGGGGCGCACCCACCAGAACCTGCGCCCGTCGGTGGGCAACTTGAAACCGCGGCGGTCCATGATCACTGTCTGCGCTGAAGCGAAGCTCTTCCGAGGCCGAGGTGGCGTCTGACGTGACTGGCGCGCGGCTCCAACTAACGCGCGAACAGATCCTGGCGTTCCGGCGGTCCGCCGGTGCCCTCGACGAGCGGCTGCCTCCAGGTCCGGACTCTCTGAGGCGCGCGGCCTGGGCGGGCCTGCAGGACAGCGTGCCGCGGGCGGCAGTCCTATCGATCCATGCTCGCGTCCACGGGACAGGGCCGCAAGCGTGGGAGGATCCGTCGCTCGTGCAACTGTGGGGCCTGCGGTTCGCCGTCTACGTCGTCGCCGCCAGTGATCTCGCGGTCTTTTCGCTAGGGCGGCTCCCCGACGGCGGCGAAAGACTGCGGACCGCAAACGACCTCGCTCGCCGGCTTGTTGCCTTCCTCGACGGCCGAAAGATGAGCTACAGCGAGGTTGGGCACGCACTCGGCGTGCACCCGAACAGCCTGAGGTATGCGGGGTCGACCGGTACCTTGCTGATCCGCTGGGACGGGGCCCGCCCGCCCACGATCTGGACCGTGCCGCCGCCGGACGTCGACCCTCACGAAGCCCGCCTCGAGCTGGCGCGTCGGTACCTCCACGTCTTCGGACCGGCCACGCCCGCGGCATTCGCCGCCTGGGCGGGGATCAGGCCGCGGGCGGCCGGTGGCGCCGCGTTCAACGCCCTGAGCGACTGGCTGACGCCGGTTCGAACGCCAATCGGCGACGCGTGGATCCTCACCGGCGACGAACCGAAGTTCCTCGTGCCCGGCGGACCCACCGCGCCCGCGCGGCTCCTCCCCAGCGGCGACGCGTACTCCCTGGTGCAAGGAGCCGATCGGGAGCTCCTGGTCCCCGATGCCGACAACCGCCGCAAGCTCTGGACCCCTCGGGTGTGGCCGGGCGCGGTCCTCGTGGGAGGCGAGATCGTGGGGACGTGGAGACGCTCGCAGACCGACGTCACGGTCGAGTCGTGGCGCCGGCTCTCCCCCTTGGAGCGCGAGGCGGTGGAGGCCGAGGCTGCGTCCATGCCGCTGCCCGGTATCCGGCAGCAGGTCAGAGTCAGTTGGGACGACTGAGGACCGGACGGGCACCTGCGTCGTGCGCCCGGCCGGGCTATTTCGTTCGTCGGCTCGTGTTCTCGCGAACCCTGAACTCGACGATGCGGCGGATCAGGTCCGCGGGCAGCGGCTGGCCGAGGCTGAACCGCACCGAGCCCCTGGCGTTCTTGTAGGCCTTGATCTCCTGCTTGAACGCCTCGATTCCGCTCGCGGTCGGATACAACCCGACGTGGCTCTCGTAGCCGGCGAAGTGCACCAGATGCCGGCCGTTCATGTCGAAGGTTGGGATCGCGTAGCTGATCGTCTCGACCGCGTCGGGCGCGGAAACCCTGATGAGCGCGCGCATCTGCTCGAGCACCTTCTGGGTGTCTGGAGGGAACTGCGCGATGTACTCATCGATGGTGCTGGCGGTCGACCTCGTCGCCATCTCGTATGCATTCCTCCTCTCGGTGCAGTAAAGCATGACCGCCGC
This sequence comes from uncultured Chloroflexia bacterium, assembly GCA_963814125.1. Classification (GTDB taxonomy): domain Bacteria; phylum Chloroflexota; class Limnocylindria; order Limnocylindrales; family CSP1-4; genus Fen-1039. The sequence continues at coordinate 54,245 of CAWFBR010000010.1, read as the reverse complement.
CGATCCGCACCCGACCTCAGCCGGTCCGTGCGACCACCGGCAGGCGCCCTATTCTGGTGCTAGGATAGGTGAGAGGAGGCTGTCGTTTGTGACCAACGCAGAGCTTGCCGTGCTAAGCCTGGTCGTCGAGTGCCCACGCCACGCTTACGAAATCGAGAAGGTCATCGCCGAGCGTGGCATGCGCGACTGGACCGACGTGGGGTTCTCATCGATCTACTACCTGCTTGGCAGGATGGAGCGTACGGGGCTGGTTCGGGGAGTCCGTGACGGCACCGCGGGCAAAGGCCCCGCGCGAAGGGTCTACTCCCCCACCGCCGATGGGTTCGCGGCATGGACCGAGGCAAGCCTGACGGCCCTCGGCACGCCGCACGCGAAGATGCCATTCCTCCTCGGGCTGGCCGGCCTCCCCGGCCTCCCCGCCGACCGAGCACTCGATGCGGCGCGTGCCTGCCTCACGGCCCTCGACCAGCACTTGCGTGACGTGCGAGCGAAGCGTCCTGAGCCTGGGGGAGCGGAGTGGTTCGTCGAGGAGGTCTTCGACTACAGCGAGCAATCGCTGCAGTCCGGCCGCGATTGGGTGGCCGGATTCGTGAAGCGGCTCGAAGAGAGAAGTGAGGTGAGGAAGATGCCGAAGAAGATGAGGCCGTTCGTGCCCGAGCTTGCGGAGATGCCGGCGACGACGATGGCGGTCGTGCACACGGTGGGCGACCCGACCGTTGTCGTCCAGAAGGTGTTCCCTGCGCTCTACGGCGCGACTTATGCCCTCAAGTTCTCGCTCAAGAAACAGGGCGTTGACTACAAGGTCGGTCCCCCGCGCGGTCGATGGTACGGCGGCCCCGACTGGATGACTGTTCCACGCGAGAAGTGGGAAGCCGATTGGGCGATCGCGATCCCCGAGGGCACGACGGGACTGGTGCAGAAGGACCCGGAGACACTCGTCTCGGTCGAGACGTGGGAGTACGGGTCGGTCGCGCAGGTGCTCTTCATCGGCGCCTACGCCGACGAAGCCCGGACGATCCAGCAGCTCCACGACTTCATCACCGAGCAGGGCTACGAGATCGCCGGTCCCCACGAAGAGGAGTACCAGTCGCGGCCCGACGCGAAGGCACCCAAGACGGTCATTCGGTACCAGGTGCGCAAGCGGAAAGGCTAGACAGGCGACCTTTCGTCCGGGCCTAGCCGGTCCCCTGGAGCCGGCTCCGGAGCTCGGCCGTGTCGAGGTGGATCGGTTTTGCGCGGCCGACCGTGGGTTCGGGCGCGGCGCCGCCATGGCGGGTTCGTGCCGCGGAGACGAAGCGATCGAACACGGCCAGCGCGTCGAGTGGCCCGGGGCCGCCTTCCGGGTGGTACTGGACCGTCTCGATCGGCAGCGTTCGGTGGCGCAGCCCCTCCACCGATCCGTCGTTGAGGTCGATCTGGCTCACGACGAAGCCGCTTGCCTCCGGCAGCGTGTCGGCTATGACCGTGACTTCGTGGTTCTGGGCGGTGACCTGGACCAGGCCCGTCTCGAGGTCCTTGACCGGATGGTTGGCGGCGTGGTGGCCGAAGGGCAGGCGCCGGGTCTGTGCGCCGGCGGCTCGGCCGATTATCTGGTGGCCCAGGCAGATTCCCAGCAAGGGGCGTCCGTCCGCGATCGCGGCCCGGGCCAGGGCCACCGGGCCATCAAGTCGGGCGGGATCGCCGGGCCCCGGAGAGAAGACCACACCGTCCACGTCCGGCGCGAGCGTCTCCTCGGCCGTGGCAGTGTGGGGCATGATCCGCACCCGCACTCCCCGCTGGCGAAGGCTCCTCACGATGTTCATCTTCAGGCCGAAGTCGAGGATCGCCACCAGCGGGCCGCCCTCCGACGCTTCCCCCTCGTCGCGCGCCTGTTCCGGGGAGACCTGGGCAACGAAGTCCTGGTCCTCCCAACGAGGAACGGCTCGGGCCAGCTCGCGAGCTTCCACCGGGTCGGTCTGACCGGGCGCGGTCACCACGGCCCGCAGGCAGCCGTTCGATCGCAGGTGTCGGGCCAGGGCCCGGGTGTCGACGCCGGCGATGGCCGGGATCCCGGACTCGCGCAGCATCGTGGCCAGCTGGCGGGCTCCGTCAAGCACCGCGGCGGTGGCATTGGCCACGATCAGGCCGCGCAGCCAGGGCCGCCCGGACTGGTCGTCGGGCTGGAGGCGGCCGTAGTTGCCGATGAGCGGATAGGTCATGACCACGAGCTGGCCCGCGTAGCTGGGATCGGTGGCGATCTCCTGGTAGCCGGTCTGGCTGGTGTTCACGACCAGATCACCCTGCCCGCTGCCCTGAGCACCGAAAGCGATGCCGGGAAAGATCCGCCCGTCCTCGAGGGCGAGGAGCGCAGGGCCGTAGTCGCCTACCCGCGGGTCGACGACTGCGCTGGAGCGAGGAAACGGCGGCTGCTTCACGCGGCCACAGAGCGCCACGCGGCCGGGCACGTGGCGGGCGAACGGTCGGCCACAGAGCGCCACGCGGATGAGCATGTGGTGCTCACAAAAACGCCACCGGCCGAATTGGCGCGGTGGTTTCCCAGGCAGGCGATCATTGACCTCCTTTTCCGGCCTCTCTGGACCGGGCTCCGGCAGCGAGCCGGCGTGCCGGCCTCACGGGGCGCCGGCCTCCCGGGCCGGCGTAAAAGGTTGGGCGTAGGTTAGCACCAGGACAGGCGGGGGCACTAATCCTCGAAGGTGAGTTGCCCCTCCAGCGCGTTGCGGGTTGAGTTGCGATGGGCGCACCAGGACGCGATTCTTCAGGATTCCTTCAGTCGACGATGACTATCCTGCGCTCACTGCTACCACGAATTCCACCAGGAAGACGCCAGTGACGGGGCGTCTTCTGCAGATCAAGCGGTCCGGGTCCCCCCTCCCCGGGCCGCTTGTGTTTTCCCGGTCGGAAGAGCTCAACTCGGCAGGGGCTGCGAAATTCGGCAACCTGGCCTTAGCGGCGTGGGAGCCCTTGCGAACTGGCCGGACCGGTGCCCCGGCGCTGGCGGACGAGCGTATCGATCTCGGCTCGGAGCCGGCGCCCGGACGGGGACCGCTGCAGCCATTCGAGGTAGTCCAGGTCGTATCGGGCGATCTCCCCAAGGGACCAACCCGAATACCGACCGAAGTCCAGCACCGTTCCGGAAGGGTGGCCCGGTGGCGGACCCGCGCGATTTGGGTCCGGCGCGCCAGCGCCGGACTCGCCTTGCCAGGATCCGGTCGGCGTCGGCGTAGCGCCCGCCGCTCTGGTGGCTGCCGTTGAGGGCCAATTGGACGTGGTTGTCTCTCGCGCCCTGGCCCCCTCGGCGCGCGAAGCGTCGTACGCGGCCCGCCGGACCGGGTCGCCCAGCACGTCCCAGGCGTCGTTCAGCGCGATCATCTGCGTCCCGTCCCCGCCGTGATCGGGGTGGTACTTGCGGGCGAGGACTCGATATGCGGCTCGGACGACCTCCGATTCCGCACCCGGCTGGACCTGCAGCACCTCGTAGGGGTCGCGCATGCGCGAGAGCGTACAACCTCCACAATGCCGCGAGGCAGCCCGCCGTGTCGGCCCATGGCCGGCCACGCTCGCGAATCGGCGGAAATGCGACGCGAATGCGGAGGCACCGGGGCTCAGCCCCGTGCCTCGCTTGGCGGCTGCCGGTCTCCACGCCCGGACTCTCGACAGTTGACCACGCGCACCGAACCACCTGTCACAATGCCGGTCGAGGGCACTTGTGGGGGCCGGGATAACCAGGCGGGCTGTCTGGCTACGTCGCCGATCGTGTCTGTTCAGCGCGGCCGAAAGGGAGAACACGACCACGATGAAGAGTGGAATCCAGCGCGGACCCGATGGTATTGGCGCAAGGTTCGGCCGGGGGATCACCTTTGGCGGCGCCGTCCTCGCCGGGGCTTTGGTCTTCTCCACCGGTCACGCCCAGCGCCGCTCACTGGCAAACGCGATACGCACCTCTGAGCGTCCACCGCGATAGCTCCCGGCCGAGTACAGTCTGAGTACCGGTCTCGCGGTCCCACTTAAGGCGTCCCTCAATGCCAGACGATCTCCCAGGCGACGACACCTACAAAGCCATTATCGAGAACCTGGCCGACGGCGTGTATTACGTCGATCCTGCCCGGACGATCGAGTACTGGAACCGCGGCGCGGAGCGGATCACCGGCTACGGGGCAAGTGATGTGGTCGGGCACCTCTGCTTCGAGAACATCCTCGACCACGTGGACGCATCGGGGAACTCGCTGTGCCACACGGTTTGCCCGCTGGCAGCTACGATGGCTGACGGGGAGTCGCGCGAGGTTTCCCTGTGGCTTCGCCATCGGGACGGCTACCGCAAGCCCGTCCGTGTCCGAACCATGCCCGTCCGCGACTCAACCGGAGCGATCATCGGCGGCGTGGAAACCTTCTCGGACGATTCCGCGGTTCTCCGAGCCAGGGAGGACGCCGACAGGGTCCGTCGCGACTCCCTGACCGACGAACTCACCGGCCTGCCCAATCGACGCCTCTTCGACGCCGCGCTCGAGGGCCGCCTGGAGAACCTGAGCCGCTACGGCTGGCAGTTCGGCCTGCTCATCGTCGATATCGACTTCTTCAAGGCCGTCAACGACACGTACGGCCACGCCTTCGGTGACACCGTCCTGATCGGCGTCGGCCGTACCCTGCAAGGTGCGGTCCGCGCGGGCGACGTATTGGCTCGCTGGGGCGGCGAGGAATTCGCCGTGCTCGTGGAGGCGTCCGACGAGGCGGGCCTTCGCGATGCCGGCGAGCGGATCCGCGTCCTTGTGGCCCAGTCCGAGATCCGCCGGGCGGACCTGCTTCACACCACCCATGTCTCGGTTGGCGGGGCTCTGGCCCGGACCGACGATACGGCCGAGTCCCTCTTCGGCCGCGCCGACGCTGCGCTTTACACGGCCAAACACAACGGCCGGAACCGCGTCGACGTAGCGCAATAACCAGACGGCCCAGCAAGAGGCCGATTGTCGTTGAGGGTCTGGTGAGCCCGCTCGGATTCGAACCGAGAACCTAATGATTAAGAGTCATTTGCTCTACCGTTGAGCTACGGGCCCACGGCCGCGAGGATACAGCAACCGCAGCCACCGGTGCCGGCCGAGCCCCGGCATCGCCGTGGGTCTGCCGGGCGTGGAAGCCGAGTGGGCGGCCGGAGTGCCGCTGCAGAACGGGCTACCGGCCCAGGGACCGAAGAAGGATGGCCGCGGCCCCGCCCGGGGCTACGATAGGTGGAGCGACCGTGACCCCGACGCAAGCTCGGGGACCGATCGCGACCTGGACGGGAGCCTGTGCGGACGCTAGCGGAATCAGACCTGCAACTGCTCGAGCGACTGGGAGCCGGACTCGCGATAGTCGATCCGGCCGGCAAGGTCGTGCTCTGGAACGAGAACGCGGCGCGGATCATCGGGATTCCCGCCCGCGACGCGCTCGGAACGCCATGGACAGATTGCCTGACCCTGGTCAGGGGTGACGGCACGGGCGGAACCACGCTCAGAGTGGAGATCCTGCAAGAGGGCGGCTGGCACGGGCCACTCCAGGTCCGGCTCCGAGACGACCGAACGACATGGCTCCGGGCCCACATCCAGCCGATCAGCCTGCCCAAGTTCCGAGGCAAGCCCGGCGTGGCCGCTCTCTTCTGGGATGGAGAGGGTCCCGACCGGGCTGTCTCCGGCCCCGAAGCGATGCAGCTCCCCTACCGCGACCTGTTCCTCCACTCGGCGGAAGCCCTATTCCTCACAGATGTCGGCAGCGTCATCATCGACGCAAACGACGCGGCAGCGGCCCTCATGCGAGCCTCTCCCGAGGAGCTCGTCGGCAGGGTCCTGCTGAGCTTCCTGGTTGGGCGAACGGAAGTCGACTATGAGAAGGCGCAGGCGGAGCTGTTCGAGTGTGGCTCGTTCGTCCGCCACATACGGGTCCAACCCCTGACCGGAGACCCGTTCCCTGCCGAGGTGATCTTCTCGCTCGGGGCACCGGCTTTCGGGTTGGCGCTTGTTCGGATGCGCGACCAGAGCCAGGACGAACGGCTGGAACGGATGCTGCAAGACCTCGCAGTGCTCACACCCCGGAGCGAGACGCTGCTGGCAGTCTCGGATGTCGCGAAGCGCGCCGTCGAAATAGTCGGGGCCAACTGTGGAGCCGGCGCAGCGCTTGCCATCCTTGATGGCCCCGAAGGCTACTCATTGGCTGCCGGTTCGGGCACCCCAGAAGCGATCCGGGCCACTTTGAGCGGCGTCGACCCGGGCCGTTCCCCGCTGGCTCTGTTCGCGCGTGAGGCCCAGACCCCTGTCGAGCTGGATCTGGGAGCTGCGCACTCGCCGGACTGGGCCCGGCGGGCCAGAGCGCTTGGGCTGACGTCGCTGCGCGCCATCCCACTGCTGCATGAGGAGCGGCGCATCGGCTCGATGATCCTGCTTTGGTCCGGCGATCCACCCTGCGCCATGGACGCCGCGAAGATGGAACTCATGGGCCGGCACGTCGGCCAGGCCATCGGCGGCACCGCGACTCTCTGGAAGGCACGCCGCGACGCCGAGCTTCAAAGGAACCTGGCCGGAACGGCCCGGATTGCAGGCGTAATCGTCGAGCAGATGACCGACGCGATCGTCACGAGCGACGCGGCGGATCGAGTCACGGCCGTCAACCCGGCCGGAGAACGCCTGTATGGGTTGTCGGAAGACGATGCCGTGGGGAGCCGGCTGGACGAGGTCATCGAGCAGCTGCGGCTCGACGGATCGCCGCTCGGCCCGGAACCTACTGCCGTGGCCGGCAAGATGGGTTACTGGCACGGTCGCGTCGTCCACCGCCCCCTGATCGGAAGCCTCGCGGGCCGGCACATCGTCGTGGACATGTCGCTGACGGCGTTCCGCGATGACGAGAATGGACCCGCCGGCCTGATCGCGATGAGTCGCGAGGTTACGACCTCGGCTCACCTGGAATCCGAGGCGGCAGCCCTCAGCTCACTGGCGGTGGCGACGGGGCGGGCGCGGACGCGGCGTGAGGTCGCAGAGGCGGCGCTGGAGCGCCTGTCCGAAGCCACCATGGCCGACTGCGCGATCATCGCGACCTGGGGCGAGACAGGCGGCATCACGATCGAGGCGAGTCGAGGGCTCAGCCAGGAACTGCTTCATGTGATCCGTGACAGCGACATACCTGACCTAGGCCCCGTGCTGGGAAGGCCAGGAGAAATCATCGGCTTCGAGACCCTGAGCTCGTTCGGCGAGGGTCGCGACCTGGCCTCCCTGCTGGCCAAGGCCGGGTTCGCGACCGGCTTCCTGGTCCCCCTGCGCAGCCGCGACCAGTCGATCGGCGTCCTGGCTCTCGGAGCGCGCAATCCAGCCTGGGGTCGGCCCAGCGACGAGGTCATCTTCCAGGCTGCCGCGCAGGTGGTAGGCGCCCTCGACAGCGTTCGACTTATGGAGCGCCTCGAACAGGGACTGGAGCAGGAACGGCGGTTGACTGCGCAGCTGGAAGGACTTGTGGGCCTGACTCTGCTGCCCCAGGGGTCCCTATCCGAGGAAGGTATCGCCCAGTTGCTGCTGGAACGGATCGTCGCGGCCCTCGGGGCGGACGGCGGCTTCGTCGCTCGCGAGGCGGGCGATCATCTCAAGGTCGCGGCGTCGGTCCACCTGGCGGCCGGAATGGCACAACTGGCCGAGACCTGGCCTGCGAAGTCATTCCGTTTCTGGAAACGGATGCTAAAAGACCCGACCGCTGGCGCATTCCACGAACGGTTGGACGGGACCGCCAAGGTCGAGCCGAGCCTCCAGCCGATGATCGACCGCGGCGTGACCTCGTACGCGGTCTTCCCGATCCAGGAAGAGGACCGCCTCACGGGCGCGTTCTTGTGTTACTTCTCGCGTCCGAACGAAGCTGCCAATGTCGACGTGCGCAACGTGGAGGCCGTCGGGCGGATCATCTCGATCGCCTATGCCAACGTCCGTATGCGTAAGGGGTTGGCGGAGGCCGCGGAGCACGAGCGCGGGCTTACGGCGGAGCTGAGGGCCCTCCAGGAGCTGACCCTGTTGGGGGCGTCCACGGACGATCTTGGGCGACTCGCGCGCGAGACAATCGAGGAAGTCGTCGTCGCCACGGGCGCGTCCGGCGGAGGCTATGTTCTCGTCGACCCTTCATCGTCCAGGGTCGATCCGATCACGTGGGTGGGGAGTCCGAGTCGCAGCTGGGCAGAACTCAACGAGTCGCCGCACATTCCGGACGATTGGCCGCCGCTGACCCAGCTCACCGCGGACCAGGGGATATGGCTATCCCAACCGGGCGACTCCGCCGAGGACTCCGCGGCAATCGAAGCGCAGGCCGTCCTGCCTCTCCGCGTGGACGACAGACTGGCGGGGGTCCTCCACCTGGAATGGGCCGACAGGCCCCGCGACCAGCAGTTCGACGTCCACTTCCTGGAGCCGATCGCCCGGGTGTGCAGCATTTCGCTGGCCAACTTCCGGCTGCGCGCCGAGTTGCTACATCGGGCCGCCGCCCAGCGGGCCCTCGGACATCGCCTGAATGCGCTGGACGAGTTGACGCTGATCGGCGAGCAGGCCAGCTCGTTCGAAGAGCTGGCCCACCGAACGGTCAACCTGGTCCGGGAGGCACTCGACGCGTCCGGCGTCTGTTACCTCCTCATCGAAGGCGGACGCCACTTCGAGACTCATGCGGTCGCGGGCGAGACGGGCGCCTTCCGGCTGTGGCTCAAGGGCGTCCCGGCAAAGGATGCCCCGGGCGGCAGTTTGCTCCTCTCGGGAGCCACCAGTGTCCTGGGCGACTTCGTCGCCGGCCAGGTGGACCAGAGGGTCCTGCCGCTCGCCGCGGATTCGGGTTTCCACTCGTTCGGCGCGATTCCCATCCACGCCGGCGAGGAGCTGGCCGGCGCCCTGCTCTGCTTCTTCGAGTTGCCGGTGGCCTCCCTCCCGCTAGATGAAGCCGCGCTGGATTCAGTCGCCCGGATCGCCGCGATTGCCCTGGCCAACTTCCGCCTGCGCGAGCGACTGGTCTCCTCGGAGGAGCGGTACAGGACCCTCTTCGAGGAGTCGCCCGACGCGCTCCTCGTATCCGCGCTGGACGGCACGGTCCTTGATGCCAATGAGGCGGCCGTCCGCCTCTACCAGGTCAATCGAGGCGAGGTGCTGGGCCGCTACTTCGGTCAGCTCATCACCGCCGACGAACGGGAGATGGCTCGTCGCCGCCAGGTCGTTTGGGCCCAGGGACGCGGCACGTTCAACGACCGCGGACGGCGTCCTGACGGTTCCGAGTTCCCCGTGGAGATCGAGGTCCGGGTTGTGGACCTGGGCGGCCAGCGCCGCTTCCTGCATCTCATTCACGATCTCTCGGACCAGGACCGGCTCCAGCGGGAGCTGCTCCAGGCCCAGAAGATGGAGGCCCTCGGCCAGCTCGTGTCCGGCGTCGCCCACGAGCTGAATAACCCGCTGGCCGCGATCATTGCATTCAGCCAGTTGATGCGCAGCGACGAGCGCCTCCCGGATGACATGCGGCACGACGCCGGGCTTCTGGTGCAGGAGGCCGATCGAACCCGCCGCATCGTCCAGAACCTTCTCGACTTTGCCCGCGCACGTCCGCCGGAGCGACGACCAACCAGCATCGGTACGCTCGTCCAGAGCGTTCTTGAGCTCCAGTCGTACGCGTTGAATGCGAACCAGATCCAGGTCAAGGTCGACATCCCGGCAACGCTTCCAGAGGTCGATCTCGACCGAGCACAACTGCAGCAGGTGCTGCTTAACCTCACTATCAATGCCATCCAGGCCGTCAGGACCGACGGTCGCAAGAGTCCAGCCCATCTCTGGATCAACGCCGTTGCAGTCAAGAAGGCGCCCACGGCTGGTGTCACCAGGGGCAAGCAGCCCGCCGCCGAGCAGCAGCTGGTCCGGATCACCGTTCGAGACGACGGCCCCGGCGTACCCGAGACGGCCCGGGCACGGCTCTTCGATCCGTTCTTCACGACGAAGGAGCCGGGTGATGGAACCGGGCTTGGTCTGTCGGTTTCGTTCGGCATCGTGGCCGCCCACAACGGCCATCTCTGGTATGAGCCGGGGCCTCGCGGAGTCGGCAGCAGCTTCCTGATCGAACTGCCCACAACCGCCCGCCCCCCGGAGGATCGTCAGCTCCAGACGAAGCGGGCCTCGGGAACGAGGTCGCGAACGGGAGCGCCCAGAGCGGCCGCACCGGCGCTGGAAGCAGTGCTGACGCGGCCGGCCTCCTCAACGCGTCCAAAGAGTCGCGGCGCGGTCGCTGAGGCGGTCGCGGTGTCTCCCAGGACCTCGCCGTCGCCCGCCACGGGCACCGACCCGGAAACCGTCCCGGGCGAGAAGGATTCCCGGCGGTCCCCGGCCCGACCGCCCGGGGTTGCGGATGGCCCGGCGGAAGAGGCCCGGGCCCGGCGGCCGGTCGTTCTGGCCCTGGACGACGAGCCTTCGATCCGCTCCTTCCTGCACAAAGCTCTGGGAGTCGCGGGAATGGAATGCGTTCCCTTCCCGGATGGCGCGCAGGCTCTGGACGGGGTACGCGAGACCGATTTCGACGTCATGCTCATCGACCATCGCATGGCCGGCATGAGCGGGACGGACTTCTACGAAGCCGCGATCGAGCTCAGGCCCGAGCTGGCACGGAGAGCGATCTTCATGAGCGGCGACGTCCTGAACCCGGATCTGCGAGGATTCGCGACCGACCGAGACATTCGCCTGCTCGCCAAGCCGTTCGACATCGAAGCCGTCGTTCAGGTTGTGCGCGAAGTCCTGGCAACTGGCGACCAGGAAACCGGGCGCCACGAGGGCTCGACCTAGCCCGCTCGATGCCCCTCCCTCGCGACGTCGCCGGCCCCCGGCGAGGCGCCCGTGTCCGTTGCGCTTCCTGTGAGCCGAGCGAGGAGTTCATCTGCCGCCGCGAAAGGATCAAGCTCGTGCGCCGCGACGGACCGGAGCAACTCGCCGGCCGGGGTGCCGCCGCCGGAACGGCCGTGCGCAGCGTCGCCAGCAGGGTCGTCCCGTGCCCCCTCGAGTGAGCGGACCCGCTGGTGCAACCGGTCCACGAGCACGGCCCAGACCTGCGCCTCGGCGCGTTTGAGGCGTGCCTGGGAACCCAATGAGTCGCGGGCCGAAGAACGGTTGCGGTCGATCGCCGCGAGCAGTTCGGCCACGCCCTCGCCGGTGGCGGCCGTCGTCACCAGCACTTCCGGGTTCTTGGGCGACGGGTGCCCCGGCCGCGCCGCCTCGCGGGAAGTGGCGTCGGAAAGCATTGCGTGCAGCTGGCCGGCCGTTCGATGCGCGCCGGGCCTGTCGCCCTTGTTCACAACCACGATATCGGCCACTTCCAGCAGCCCCGCCTTGATGGCCTGGATCTCGTCGCCCATCTCGGGCGCCTCCACCACGACCGTGGTGTCGGCCGTGGCAGCCACCTCGACTTCGCTCTGACCGGTCCCGACCGTCTCGATCAGTACGACGTCGAAACCAACCGCGTCGAAGACCGCCGCGGCGGCCGCGGTCGTGGACGAGAGCCCACCGGAGTGCCCCCGCGCGGCCATCGATCTTATGAAAACGCCGTCGTCGGAGGAGTAGGCCTGCATCCGGACTCGATCGCCCAGAACGGCGCCACCGGTGATCGGGCTGGATGGGTCGACCGCCACAACCGCAACCGGGCGGCCGGCTCGTCGCAACTCGGCGATCAGCGCCGCGACCAGGGTGCTCTTGCCCGCTCCCGGGGGGCCGGTGATGCCGACGAGCTGGGCCTGCCCGGCCATCGGGTAGAGGCGCCGGAGCGCGGCCTCGGCCAGAGGCGTTCGGTTCTCCACCGCCGTGAGCAGCCGCGCGAGCGACCGCCGATCACCGGCCAGGGCCGAGTCGCACAGGTCACCGGCGCGCGCCGTGATCGTCGAATCGCCGCTTGCCGGTGCGCGCGTCTCGGCCACGCCGGTCCGCGCTATTCCCGCGGCCTGGCGTTGGCGCGCAGGAATTCCGCGACCTCGTGGATGGTGGTCCCCGGCCCGAACACCGCGGCCACCCCGCACTCCTTGAGCGCGGGCACGTCGACGTCGGGAATGATCCCGCCCGCGGCGACGAGGACGTCGTCCATCCCCTTGTCGCGCAAGAGGGCGCAGATCCGGGGCACGAGCGTCATGTGGGCACCCGACAGGATGGACAGTCCCACGACGTCCACGTCCTCCTGCAGCGCGGCCGTGGCCACCATCTCGGGCGTCTGGCGCAGGCCCGTGTAGACGACTTCGAATCCCTCGTCGCGGAGACCACGCGCGAGCACTTTGGCCCCGCGGTCGTGGCCATCCAGGCCGGGCTTGGCAATCAGGACCTTGAGCGGTCGGTCGGTCATGCCCGCATCATAACGGGCGCCGCATTCGGTAAGCCGACCGGCCGCGCGCCCGCTTCGTTCCCGGCGCGGATTGCCTCAGACCCGCGGGGTGGCCCTCTCCAGGTGGGCCATGAATTCATCTCGAGTCTCCTTCGTCGTCCTGAACGTTCCCAGGACGCTGCTCGTCACCATCGTGGCGCCGCCCTTCCGGACTCCGCGCATGGCCAGGCACAGATGCTCGGCTTCCACCACGACCCCGACTCCGTATGGGTTCAGCCGCTCCTGCAGGAAGTCGGCGATCTGCTGGGTCATCCGCTCCTGCACCTGCAGCCGCCGGGCGTACATCTCGACGACGCGCGGAATCTTGGAGAGCCCTATGACGCGGCCGCGGGGCAGGTAGCCCAACCGCGGTGGTGCCGAAGAACGGCAGCATATGGTGCTCGCACAGCGAGTAGAACGGGATCCCCTTGATGACCACCATCTCGCTGTAGCCGACGTCGAAGACGGCCCCGTTGATGAGCCGGTCGGGATCGACCCTGTAGCCGCAGGTCAGCTCTAGCCACATCCGGTGCATCCGAGCAGGGGTTTGGATCAGTCCCTCGCGCTCCGGGTCCTCGCCGATCTCGAGCAGAATCTCGCGCACGGCCAGCTCCACGGGGTGCGCCGGCTGAGCCGGTTCGGCGGCGGTGGCGACGACGAGATCGCTCGGTGCCGGCTCTCCGTCGCCCCGCTCGATCGAGTCGACCATACGCCGGACATGCGCTTCCAGGTCTAGCTGGTCGTTCCCTGGGGGCTGGTCGGTCGGCATAGATGGCTCCTTGCGCCGAATTGTACGCTGCTACTCGTTTCGAGGTCACGGCGAGCCGTAGCATACGGCCATGGCAAAACGACCTCGCGGCAGCGCCCGGCGGCGCAACAACCCCGCCGCAACGACCCGTTTCGAGGATCTCGTGACCGCTGCGCTGGACACGATCCCGGAGCCGTTCGCTCATGCCCTCGACGAAGTCGCGATCGTGATCGAGGGTGAGCCCACGCGCGCGCAGCTGCGCGAATCGGGCCTGAGCCCGGACGACGGATTGTACGGACTGTATGAAGGCGTGCCGCGAACCGAATACGCGGCCGACTGGGCCTTCGTGCCCAACAAGATCACGCTCTTCCGGCAGGCTCTCGAGGAGGACTTCCCGGATCCGGAAGAGCTCGAGCACGAGGTCTGGATAACGGTCATCCACGAGCTTGCCCACCATCTCGGGATCGACGAGGGCAGACTCCACGAGTTGGGAGTCGACTAGGACCGGCCGGTGCTGGGGTGGGCGGCCTGGGGCCAATCTTCGGCCGGATGCAACCCCGAGCCCTCAGCCGGCATCTATACAGGTAGAGGCGCAGAGGGAGGCACATTGGAGCGAGCGCTCGTCGAGAGAGCCCTGGGCGTCGGCTCGTCCGGAGCCGCCGCGAGCGATCGCGATGCCTTCGATGCCCTCGTCCGCAGCCGGGTCGATGCCGTGTACCGCACTTCTCTCGCCGTCCTTGGCGACTCAGCCGACGCCGCGGACGCCACGCAGGAGACATTCGTCTCTGCATGGTGCCACCGCACGGACCTGCGCGAACCGGACCTCTTCGATGCCTGGCTCGGGCGCATCAACCTGAACGCCTGCCGGATGCAGCTTCGGCGGCGTGGGCGAACGCGTGTCCGCGAGATCCGGCTGGTCGATCCGCTCGATGACCGAGAGCCGCCATCGCCCGAACGAGCGCTGGACGAGCGAACGGCCGACGCCGACGTCTTCGATCGAGCTTTCGCCCGGTTGTCCATCGACGATCGCGCGGTCCTCGTCCTGCACCACCTCCAAGAGCGGCCGGTCTCCGAGATCGCGGCCGTTCTGGCGGCACCCGAGGGAACGATCAAATCCCGGCTCCACCGCGCCCGGGCGGCGCTCGAGTCGGCGCTCGCGAAGGAGTCGCGATGAACGAGCAGCTTCCCCCGATCGACCAGGACCTTCGTGTCCAGCTGGCCCGCCGATCCGCAGGCCCGCTTCCCGGGGATCTTCTCGCTGCAACGCACGCCAGGCTCGATGTCGCCCGGCCGCAGCCGCGACGCTGGACCACGCCTCGGATCCACCGCCTCGCCGCCGCCGGCGCGGCATGCACCCTCATAGCCATCCTCACAGCGGCACTGGTGGTGGTTCCGCGGCTCCAGACGGCGCCCGCCGCATCGGGCCTCGCCGGCTACCCGGCCGACCGTGCCCTCACCGCGGCCGAACTGGCGTCGCTCATGGCCGGCCTCGCACTGCCCACGAACACCGCTCTCGTCGCCTCGGTCACGATCGACGTCAACCAGGACGTCTGCCCGATGGACCGCTATCGCACCGTCGGCGTGATCGAAGGGATGCGCTCGCAGGTCTGCGTGATGACCGGGGCCGACGCTCAGATTCAACCGGCCCGGATGATCGGCGTCTTCGCCTTCCGCTATCTCGGGCCCGGTGTTCTGGGGCTTCTGGGCGAGATCACACCCGCGCCGAAGACGCTTTCTTTCCGCGTGGCGGACGACTGGCCGCTGCAGGGCAAGACGTTCCTGGTCGAGGGTTGGCTCGGGGCGGACGGGCTCGTGTACTCATGCCCGTCGGTGGGACCGGGAGACGTTCTGTCCCCCACCGGCCAGGATTGCCCCAACGACAACTGGCTGAGCGACGAGCAGACATCGTCGCCCAATGACTCTCCAGGGCCGCAGCCGAAGCGTTCCGTGGAGGCAGGCGGCATGCGCCTCTTCGATTCGATCGATCATGGGGCGCCCGTCCATGGCGTCTTCGTGGTTCGCACTGTCGTCGAACCCTGCCCGAGCGACCCGCCGATGTCGTCGCGGGGCTGCGGATCGTGGCTCGTCCTGGCGAAGCTCGGGGATATCTCCGTTCCGGTGGATACGTCCGCCCCACCGCAGTCGACCTCGCCTACCGCCAGCCCGCTCACCGGATACCCGATCGATCGCGCACTCACCGCCGATCAGCTCGGCCGGCTTCTCGCTGCCGGTTCGCTCAAGCAGTACGACACAGTGGTCGTCGACGCGTCGATAACGCTGGAAGCGTCGGGCGCCTGCCGGTCGCCGCAAGTACCGGACCTCGAGTTCGCCGGCTTCGTCGTTGGCGTCGATCCACAGGCGTGCGTCTACGCGGTTCCGAATACAACCATCCAATCTGGCCTGCTGCTCCTGCGCGTGTTGGGCTCGAACACGCTCGGGTACATGCTGACCCTCCCTGGCCCATCGTCCAACTTCACCTACGGCCCCGCCGACGCCTGGCCGGAGGGCTACTTCCTCGTTCACGGCTGGCTCGACACCGACGCCAACGACTGCGGGCGGCCGGGGGCGGTCCCAACGATGATGGGCTACGGCCTGTTTCCCGACGGCGGCGTCATGTGCCACGCGGCCCTGACGGCGACCCGGTTCGATCCAACCGTGGCCAGCCCGGGCGGTCCAACTCCGGCGGGACCGCCGCGAATCCCCGACTTCCAAATCCCATCCGACGGCCATGCCGTGGATAACGGCCCAATCTTCTCGATGCCAGGTACGGCGGCGACCAGTGGCTCCGTCGAGGGCACGTACGTCGTCTACTCAGACCACCACTGCAGCGAGTTCGGCCTCGACTGCGAGGAGTACTCGGTCCTGACGAGACTCGCCGACGTCGTCGTGCCCGGCGCGCAAGCCACAACCCCATCCACGCCGCCCAATCCCGCGGCCACGCCAATCGCCCAGCCGTCTACTTCCCCTGGCGGGACATCGACAGGACTAATCGCCCCTGGCAACCGTCCCTTCACCCTGGCAGAAATCCCGGCACTCCTGGGCAAGGACCCGACCCATCTCGCGGGCCGCATCCTCATCATCGAAGGGCCGGTTCCGACCGGCTTCCAATGTTCGGCGATTGGCCCGACTGACGCCCTTGCCGCGTCTGGCTCCTGTTACGCAGTCAGACTGGACAACCGGATCGCATCCGACGGCTATTGGGCCGTCCAGGTCGGCAGTGACGGCGGCCTGACGATCATAGGCGAGGTGACGACCGGGACAGGCGGCTTTGTCTTGTCGCTCGACGAGGCGCGAGCGGCATGGAACACACCCGGCTCGGAAGAGGCGCTGGTCCTGGTGAATGCCTGGATCGGTGGCATGGGCGCGGACGCCTGCGATGTCGTCGGCCAACCGTGCTACGAAGTCTCCTGGCTGGGTTCGACACCGGACGCCGGGCACTGGCAGGGCTCGACGCCGGTCAGCGGCCAGGTGGACGTTCAACCCGGTGCCTATCACTCCTTCGGCGGGGGTAGCGTGGGAGGCGGTCCGGCAATTGAAGGTGTTTTCCTGGTTAGGGGTCCGGCTAGTGCGGCCCAGGCGCTCGCCCGAATCGACATCGGGACTCCATAGCGGATCGACGGGAGACTGAATCCGGCATGGCCCCCGGCGGTAACATTCGGGGACAACCGTCGCCAGCCGAGCCGCTGGCCCAGTGCAGCCACCAGGAGTGGGTCGAATGCCGGGCTTCACGCCGTTCACCAGCAACTACCAGGATCTCTCGACCAACCAGGGCTACCAGTTCGAGTTCCGCTGCGACGTCTGCGGCAGTGGATACAGAAGCGAGTACCAGAAGAATTTGCTCGGCGTGGGCGGCTCGATCCTCGGGGGTGCCAGCAGCGTCCTGGGGAGCCGGATCGGCGGGCTGTGGGGAGCGGCAAACGCCGCCAACACGGCCCAGGACATCACCGACCGCGACGCCCGAGACAAGGCCCTTCAGAAGGCCTCCAACGAGATCATGCCGTTGTTCCACCGCTGCGTGCGGTGCAACAACTGGGTCGACGAGACCTGCTTCAACAAGGCTCGCGGGTTGTGCGTCAACTGCGCCCCGAACCTGGCCGCGGAGATGGAGGCCGAACGCTCCTCCGTCGAGATCAACCAGATGAGAGAGGCGGTCCAGGCCACGACGGTCTTTTCCGGGGACACCAGCACCCGTGCGACCGAATGCCCGAACTGCGGCAAGCCGGTCGGCTCGGAGAAGTTCTGCGGCAACTGCGGAACGCCTCTGGGCGTAGCCAAGTGCGCCAAGTGCGGCGCCGAGCTCGCTGCCGGCACGACATTCTGCGGTAACTGCGGCACCAAGGTCGCCTAGCGGGCTGAACCGCGGCCGGCGGCCTGGCGCTACCCGGCCATCGTTCCGCAGATCGTGCAGAAGCGGGCACCGGCCGGAAGCGGAGCACCGCAGCCCGAACACGGACCCGCCGACTGAGGAGCCGCGGCGACCGGCAGCGGCGTCGGCGCCGGCGCCGGCGGCGGCGGAGCAGCGGCAGCCGGTTGAGCCGGAGCGGGCGCTGTCGGGGCGGTCGCAGTCCCTCCGGCCCCCGCGATGCCTCCCGTCGTGCCTGCCGCGGCCGGCGGTGGCGCCAGCAGAGACTGCCCGCACGACGGGCACACGACCCAGGCCGGGTCCTCCACGATCTTGCGGCAGTTCTGGCAGCGCTTGGGGGAGAAGGGCTCGATCACGCCGCAGAAGGGGCACGCGGCCACGACCCTGTCGATCAATTTGCCGCAGTACGGGCACGGGTGCTTGAAAGTCGGCATCGTCCGCTCCTATCAGCCTGAAGTGCCCGAAGGCTTCGATTTCTTGCCCGAGCCGGCGTCCGGGACCGACCCGCTCGCCTCGGCTGTGCCTGAGGCCGCCTCGGCCACCGCCTCGGCCGCCTCGCCGGGATCACCGTCGCCACCGTCCCCAGCACCATCGCCGGCCTCGGAGATCTGCGACTCCTGGGCCGCGCGTCCCGGCCACTCCGCCGCCTCGTCCCTGGCCGTGGCGTGCCACCGGATCAGGTCCGCAACCGCGGCCGACCAGCTGGCGGGCGAGCGATGGACGATCCGCGCCACGAACCGGGCCCTGGCCCAGGCGAGGGTCGGCAGAACCGCCAGAGCCAGGCGGTAGTTCAGGTACTTCGGCAAACGCAGCTGGTCGGCCGGCAGCGCCATCGGCTCGCGCAGGAAGCGGCAGTCCACCAGCGCCTCGCTGATGTCCCGGACCGCCTTCTCGGCGGCGACGCCCAGCTTCTCGGGCGCCTCGCCCTTGTACTGCGCCCGAGGCATGACCCTGTAGAAGTACGTCGCGTGGGCGCCGGCCGTGACGAGCTCCAGGGCGACCAGGTTCCCCGGCATAGCGATGAGGAACCATATCTTCGGGTCCGTGCCGCCCGGATCGACGGGCGACATGGCGACCCATCGGGGCGCCGCCAGCCCGGCCGTCTGGCAGAGCGACTGGTAGCTGTCGGCGAACGTGGGTTCGCCCAGCACGGCCGTCTCGACGATCGGCCAGCCGGACTCGCCGAAGACGCCGGGCCGTGTCGGCCGTCCGTCCACGAGCGTGTCCGAGGCCTTCTGCCGCACTCCGAACGGAGCGTCCGGCAGGAGTTGCTCCACGAAACCCGCCGCGTCTGCGAAGGCCCCATCTCGTAGTTGCTGCAGCGTGTCGTGGAGCCGCGTGGCAGCCGGGCCGACGCCGCGCAGCGCGAGCGTGCCGGGTTCGCCGTCGACGACCACGTCCCCCGGACCGGGCATCTTGACCGTGGCGATGGACGCCCGCCGGAAGTGGATCCAGGTCGCCCGCTCGTCCACCGGACACACGACGAAGCCCCACGGATGAACGACGAGCTGTCCCACCCCGGTCGTTGCCGTCAGCGGTCCGTCCGGACCCGGACCCAGGGGGCTCGTCGTCGGCGTCCAGGCGAATTCGACCAGTTCGGCCGGACCGTCCGGCACCTTCACCAGGCCGTCCGAGAGCCGCTGCTTCAGGCGCAGCTCTCGCAGCGTCCGAACGAGCGGCCCGAGTCGATCTCCGAACTTCTCGAGGATCCAGCGCATCGCGTCCGGCCCGTCCCCCAGGATGAGCAGCACGGTCGACTGCTGGATCGCGATGAGGCTCAAGTCGCGGTAGCCGGCCCGGATCGGCCGACCGGTGCCGACCTGCAGAGTCAGGCCCGTCGAGTCGAGGCTGACGATCGCCGGTTCGAGCGCCGCGTTCGGACCGGCAGGTCTGGCCTCCCCGTGGATCTCGATGGCCTCACCCTTTTCGCCGCCGTCACGGGCGGTCGTCTCGGCACGACTCTGCGTCCTGACGTCTCGGGCGTCGCGGCCGTCCTGACGGGCTCCGCGCGGGTCGCGAGCGTCGCGGACCGGCTTCCCACCCAGGCCCAACGCGCTGGCCAACCCCTGGAGCTGCCCCGGCCCGAGACCGCCCATCCCCATTCCGGGACCAGCAGGACCATCCCCGAACCCGTCGCCGAAACCACCGCCGTCGTCCATGCCGCCATCGTAGCCACAAGCCGGCGGGCACGTGCCGCCTGAACAGCACAGCCCGGCCGGTTGCGCCGGCCATCGCGCCGGGGATCTGCCCCAGCCCGAGGCCCATACTTGCGTTATTGCGCAAGCTGTTGTACGTTGAACGCGTGCTCGAACTAGCGGATCCAGAGACTGCGAGGCAGCGAAGCGCGGCGGTGGCCAGGGCACTGGCCGACCCGAAGCGTTTGTGCGTGCTGCAGTCGCTCGCCGAGGGAGAGCTCTCCGTCCGTGACCTCTCCGACCGTGTCGGATGCCACGTTCCGAACATGAGTCAGCACCTCGCGGTCCTGCGGAACTCAGGATTGGTCCTGACCCGCCGGGACGGCAACGCGATCTACTACCGCCTCGCGGATCCGCGGATCCTGGAAGCGTGCCGGCTGCTCCAGTCCATCGCCGGCTGACGCTCACCGCGCCGGCCGGCCAAGCGCCTCAGGGAGGACCATCAATCAGATGGCCGAAGTCAAAGCAGTCACAGACGAGACTTTTGAGCAGGTAGTCCTGAACGCCGAGCGGCCGATCATCGTCGACTTCTGGGCTTCATGGTGCGGGCCGTGCCGTATGGTCGCCCCGGAGTTGCAGAAGATAGCGGCCAAGTACGCCGACTCGATCGACGTGGTCAAGATGGACGTGGACGCCAATCCGGCCGTCTCGCAGGCACTCCAGATCATGACCCTGCCTACGATCGCCTTCTTCCGCCCCGGCAAGCAGCCGATGGCCGTCGTGGGAGCCATGCCGGCCGAGCAGTTCGAGGCAAGATTTGGCCTGTCGGAGTACGCTAAGGTCAAACCTAGCTGAGGGTCATCCCTCGGCCTGAACCGAATACCAATGCGGGGCCTCCCCCTCGGCCCCGTTCCTTACGACCCCGGCCTACCCCCTCAGGCCGGGGTCGTGTTTTACCTCGCGGACCGGAGCGCCGCAGGCCGTCAGTTCAGGCGCGGCGGCGGCTCCGACACCTCTCCTGCAAAACGCCACGCGGCCTCGAACCAGGCCCTTGCTCGATCCAGCGTGAATGCGTCGTCAGCGGTCGATTCCAGGACGATCCACTCGGATCCGCGAGCGGACGGCGACGTATCGGGCGTCCGAAGGGCGGCAAAAACGATCTCGGGTCGCAGGCGGAAGGTCAGCCCGGTGCGCTCTCTGGCGGCGAACACGATGCCGTCACGGACGAACTCGACGACCCCGCCGGACTCGCGACGTGCGGTCCCTTCGAGCTCGTTCGCGAGTCTATCGATGGCCGCTATCTGATCCTCAGTCATCAGGCGAACTCCTCAGGGCGGAGGCAACACGGAACCTGGGGCCCCAGCCGACGGGGCGTCAGCGGCCGGCGGCGGCGAGTATCGCCCGCAACTCGGCCTCGTGGTCCGCGTAGTGGTCAATCGTATTCTCGAGCAGCGACTTCAGGTGGTCTGAGTCCTTGAGCCAGCGCGTCTCCGGAACAACTGTCAGATAGCCGCGCAGCTCGCCCGGCAGCTCGGCGAAGCGGCGCCGTACCTCGCTCAGCGGCAGCGTCGCCCACTCGGCCTGGTAACGGGCGTTGAGAGCGTCCCCCTGGTTCTCCCAGTCGCTGCCGATCTCCTGAAGCTTGTCGAAGGCAGAGCTGTCGGGGTTCACCGCCAGTTCCCGAGCGATGTTGAGCCACCACTCGATCCAAACGCCCAGATGCGCCATCAGGTCTCGGCCCGTCCAGCCGTGAGCGCCGCCGAGCGGCCGCTCAAGCTGTTCGTCGGTCAGCTCGAGCAGGGCCTCGAAAGGACGCCAGGCCTCGCGCTCTTCTTCGAGAAAGGAGAATCCGTCGGCGTACATGCGCCGATGGTATCGCGCCAGAGGCAGGCACGGACGCCGAGTGCGTCGCGCCACCCGACAGGCGCCGAAGGCCCGTAGCCGGTGCGCGACCGCACCAGACTTACTACCTTGTTGGGCAGTCCGTCGGGTCATTGCGCATCCGCTCGACGCGGCTAGTTTGTGCATGGCCGCCGATACCGGTGCACGAAGAAGCAAGCGGCGTCGGACACGGGCCGGGGCTGTTCGCGACATCCGCATTTGAGGCGAACGCGGTTCGTACGAGGAGGTCGCAGGACCCGACCACGACCCGAGTTAGCGCGCAATGCATGCCAGCTTGGAACCTTCGATCGGCGGCCGGCCTCATATGCCCGATCCTGGGGCGCAGAAACGGTCTGTCCGGTGAGCCGGGCAGGCCGTTTCTCGTACACGGCCGGCACCGCCAGGGCGCGCCGGGCCGCCCACGCCGGCCGTGCCATCAAGCGAGCGGCGAAGGCCTAGCTGCGCGGGACGGCCGTATCCAGGCGCCCGCGCCCGACCGCGCCAAAGCGCTCCAGGTATCGCAGGACAACGCGCGCGGCGAGCGTGATTTCAGGATCGCGATCGATGGTCCGGACGATCCAGGCTACATACGACGGCTCCTGGATCGCAACATCGCCCAGGGTGAGACCGGCGAATTTGCCGAAATTGAGGCGCGTCTCCATTGCCTGGGCAAGCACGGGCAGGTCGGCTTCCAGATTCGGCCCCGGGCGGCGATGCATCGGTCCCGTGGGGGTGGAGGCGCGCCGAGGCTCGGGCACCTCCACGGACCTGGGCCGTGGCGGCAACCCCGGCAACGGACTGTGATCCAGCTGCGACAGGGTCGCGTTGCGCGGTCGCAGCAAGGCACTCGTGTCGATGCGAGCCGTGACGGGCCGCGTCCGGGGTCGCGGGACCCACCCGGGCCGGGTGAACGGAGGGGGAGGCGGACCGTCTGCGGCTACGTGCTCGCCATTGGCCCGGGCCGCTCGTGCCGCCGCATCCCGGTGAATGCGCCGCTTGTCGGGGTCGCGAAGTTCCTGGTACGCGGCGTTTATCTCGGCCATCGTCCGGTTGGCGCGCCGCTCCCTCGCCTTGTCGCCGCTCGCGACATCCGGATGATGCTCGCGCGCCAGCCTGCGCCAGACGACCTTGATCGTTTCAAGACTCGCGTCCGGCGGCAACCCAAGGACTGCGAAGGGGTTACGGGGCATCCGATCAGTCTAGCGGTCCGCGATCCTCAGCCCCGATGGCCGCCAGGGCGACGGCCACGAAGTCCTCGAGCCGTGCGAGTTGCAGGTTCGACATGCCTTCGAAGGGGAGTTCGGGGAGGAAATCGACGGGAGCGCGTACGTCCCAGTAGGGATCGAGCAGCCGCGACACGCCCACCATGGCGTAGTAGGAATCCAGGAATGCTTTGGCCGCCTCGAGCCCGAAGGAGATGGCGAGATTGGCTCGCATATGGGCCAGATCGACCGCGGGCGGCCCCCACGAGGCGGACGTCCAGTCGACGATGACGGACAGCTTCTCCGATGCCCAGAGCGTGTTGCCCGGGTGGTAATCGCGGTGGATGAACGCACACGTATCGCCGGGTGGTGCGGCCGTCGCCACTTCGATGGCTCGATGCCACAGGGAGGGCCGCCGCGTCCATTTCGGAATGTCGAGTTCGTCGCGCTCGTAGTAGGGCCGATATCGCGGGACGGTGCGCACGGCGCGATCGGGATGGACCGCGTGAACCACAGGCAGGACGCGCGCGAGCTGGCCGAGAAACGAGCCCAGGTCGCCTGGCCGCGTCACCCGTATTCCCGGCGCGCGAGCGAGCAGGAGGGCGGGCACGTCGCATTCGGTTGCGGAGACGTCGGTGGCGATGAGCCGTGGAGCCGGGACCGTCGACGATGCCAGGAGATCGTATGTCGCTGCTTCCTGGGAGGGCGAGCACTCCGGATCTGTCTCCTGCCATTCGCTTCGAACCCAGCGCCGGAGAACCACCTCATGAACCGCGCCTCCAGCGTCGATCCGAATCAGGTGGTTCGCGTGCGACATGCCGCCCCGAAGCCGCACGACCGACAACACTCGGCCCGACTCTCCGCCGGCGCGCCGAGCCCACTCCACCGCCCGGGCTGGCGGAGCTCGCCGAAGGAGATCGCGAGCCTGGTCGGTCTGGGAGGCTGAACCGGTCATTGGAGCAGCATGGGCCCGCGAGCGCCGTCGTCAACCGCCACGCTTGACAGCTTGCTGCGGGTGGCGTCCCCTACGCTCAATGACGATGAAACGAACACGGCGCAAACTCCGGCTCCTGCTGGCCACTGCGACGATCGGCGTGGCCGCCTACGGCGCAGCCTATCGATTCGCGCTGCGATATCGCGACCGTGTCGGTTGGCCGCACCGAAGTCCCGTTGAAACGACGCCCGAAGAGTTCGGGTTGGCTTGTGAGAGCGTCGAAATCCCGTCCGGCGACCTGCGACTGGCGGGCTGGTTCGTGCCGGCAACGACCGATGCCGGCCCAAAGCGCCGCACGAATGCCGCCGAGGCGGTGGGGGGTGCCGCGCGCACCACCGTCTCGGGCGCGCCCGCCTCGTCCCCCACCCCGAGACCCGGCATCGTCATCGTGCACGGCTGGGAGTCGAATCGCGGGCGAACCTTCGCCCACGTCCGCTACTTGCACGCTGCCGGCTTCCACTGCCTCGTCTTCGACGTTCGCGGCCACGGCGACAGCCCGTCGGAAGCGCTGCCGATCAACGTACCGGAGTTCGCCGAGGATGCGGCCGCGGCCGTTCGGTGGCTCGCCGCCCGGTCGGAGGTATCGGCCGTAGGGGTTCTGGGCCACTCGATGGGCGGGGCCGGGGTCATCGTCGCCGCGTCCAGAGAACCGCTCATTCGTGCCGTGGTCAGCCTCTCCGCGCCGGCGGATCTGGTCCTGATGACGCGGAAGACCTTCACGATGGCCGAGATGCACATCCCAGGGCCGATGGCAGGGCCTCTTGCCCTGATCACGGCCGGAGTGCTCGTGGCCCCGCGCCGTCATTCGATCGACGACGCAAGCGCGATCGTTGCCGCTCGACGATATCGAGGACCGCTTCTGCTCATTCATGGAGCACAGGACCACGGGGTGCCCGTTGAGCATCTCGAGCTGATCGCACAAGCGGCAGCCGGGACTCGCGCGACTGACGACCCGCCGGTCGAGACGCTGGTTCTGCCGGAGTTCGGCCATCGCTGGCTCTACGAGGCGCCCGAGTTCCGCCGGCGAGTGGCGAGTTTCTTCGCCGCGGCGCTCGGCGGGCCCGTATCCCCGAAGATCGCGTCCGAGCGCGCCGAGGCCTGCGTCGTGGAACGCCCGCCGGATCCGGTCTACGGATTCGGCGCGCTGCCGGCCAGGGTGCCACCTGACTGATCGGCGCCATCGCGCCACTCATGCGTCAATCGGAGACTTCAATGGACACCTGGCAGGCGATCGACATGGTCCGGACGGTCCGGAAGTTCACCGACCGCCCGCTCGAGCCCGAGCATCTGGACAGAATCCTGAACGCCGGCCGGCGGGCGGGCAGCTCCAAGAACACCCAGCTATGGGACTTCGTCGTCTGCACCGACCGGAGTCATCTCCAAGCACTGGCGGAAGTGGGAACGTACGCGGGCCACCTGGCCGGAGCGGCGGCTGCCGTGGCGCTTGTCGTGCCCGACCCTGCCACGCACGATGCACCGTACTCGATCATGTGGGACCTGGGCCGGGCGGCCCAGAACATGGTTCTGGCCGCCTGGGAGCTCGGCATCGGCAGCGTCCCGGCCACGGTCTATCGGCAGGACCTGGCTCGCGAGCTCCTCGGCTACCCCGACGACCACTGGTGCGAGTTCCTGTTGTCGTTCGGCTACCCGGAGAAGCCCGAAGCGCTGACGTGGCCCAAGCGGGCCGGCGGCCGGAAGCCCCTCGAGGCGATCGTCCACTTCGAGCGCTGGTAGCGAAGGTTCCGGCTCCCGGCCAGTGGATAGAGACTCGGGCCCCGTCGATAAGCCCGAGATGAGCGAGCCGGCTCATGCTCCACGGCATGGACGACATCCAGGTCGGCTTGGTCATACGAGCAGTCCGGATACGTCGCGGCCTGCGTCAAGAGGATGTGGCAAGGGCGGCGGGTGTCAGCGTGGCTTTCGTCTCGCGCGTTGAGAGGGGAGATCTTGGCCATGCGTCTATGCGGCTGCTCCGCCACGTCGCCGAGGCAGTCGGAGTCTCGCTGGCCTTCGCCCCGCGGTGGCGAGGCGTTGAGCTGCCCAAGCTGCTCGACGAGAGGCATGCGTCGATGGTCCGCCACGTCGTCGCCCGACTCACTGCGCTGGGGTGGGAGGTTCGACCAGAGCACACTTTCAGCGTGCGAGGCGAGCATGGTTCGCTGGACGCGTTCGCCTGGAATCCCGTGCGCCGAGCCGTCCTCGTTGTTGAGGTGAAGTCGCTCGTCCCGGATCTGCAGGCCATGCTCTCCGCGCTGGATCGCAAGCGCCGACTGGCGACCTGGCTCGCCGGTGAACTCGGATGGAAGCCGCTCTTCGTGGGTGCCGTGCTGGTCCTGCCCGACGAAACCCACGCCAGAAGCGCCGTGGCTCGATTTCGGCCGATACTCGACGCTGCGCTGCCCGCTCGAACCGTCGAAGTCCGCCACTGGCTCCGCCGCTCCGGGGGCGACCTGCGTGGCATCTGGTTCCTGCTCAACTCCACTCCGGGTGGAACGAAGCGGAGATTCGGCGGCCAGATGCGCGTCTCGCCGCGGCATCAACGAGCAGCGGAGCCGATCCCAAGCTCCGGCGGCTCATGCGACACACGCCGATCTGCCGCGGAGCAGCGTTCATCGGCCGCGGAACACCCCGCGCTCCACCCCGGGTGAAGTTGCGCAGAAACACGACGGACTTGGCTGCCAACTACACCCCGGGTGAAGTTGCGCAGAAAGGCCGCGCTCCACGCCGCGCTCCACGCCGCGCTCCACCCCGGGTGAAGTTGCGCAGAAAGGCCGCGCTCCACGCCGCGCTCCACCCCGGGTGAAGTTGCGCAGAAACACGACGGACTTGGCCGCCAACTACACCCCGGGTGCGGTCCGCGGAAACTGCATGCGCCGGACCGAGGCCAGAGCCGCGAGGGCTACCGCCGCACGCCAGCGGAGCGACCGTGGCAGGCGAACCGAATGCGGCCGATCGTCTTCCCAGCGCCCGCCCGTGTCTACTCCCAGCGGAAGGTGCGGGCGGCGACCACCAGGCAGACCACCATCCAGCCGGTGAGGACCACCAAATCCACCCCGAGCGGAGCTACTTGCGTGCCGTTGACCATCACCTGCCGCAGGGCGTCGCCAAGGTATGTCAGGGGCAGCAAGCGCGCCACGCTCTGAAGCCAGCCGGGCATGAACTCGAACGAGAAGAAGATGCCCGAGAGGAACATCATCGGCATCTGGACGACCTGCACGACGCCGGTGGCCTGCTCTTCCGTCTTGAGGAACGCGGCGAGCAGGAAGCCGATCGCCAGGAAGGCGCCGGCGCCGAGGAGAATCAGCCCGGCCATCGCCAGGACGCTGCCGACGACCTGGACGTTGAACAGGGCTATCCCTATCCCGATGATCAGCACCCCGTCTATGGCAGCCACCATCAGTCGCAGCAGGATGTTGCTGGCCACGAGCTTCCAACGTGCCAGCGGCGTCGCCCCGATCCGCTTCAGGATCCCCTTCTCGCGCTGCTGCACGAGCGGGATGGCCGCGAAGATCCCGAGCTGCATGAGGGCCATGGCAAGGATGCTGGGTACCAGGTAAGCGACGTTGCTCAGGTTCGTGGACGAGAGGGAGAGCTGGCTGATCTTGACGACCTCCGTGCCGTTCGCCAGCTGCAGATTGAAGCCGTTGGCGATCTGGACCACGACTCCCTGGATGACCTGAGTGGCCTGGCTCTTGGTCGGATCGGCATAGAGCTCGATCGCGATGCTGGCGGCCTGACCAGACTTGGCAGCGGCCACGGTGTCCTGAAGGCCCTTCGGGAGAACGATGATCGCGGTGACGTTGCCATGCTCCATGGCCGTCTTCTCGGCGTCGAGGCTGCCGACCTGGAGGTCCAGGAGCGGAACGCCGGAGAACGCCTGATGGACCGCGGCGGAAGTGGGCGTGTTGTCCAGGTCGACGAACCCGACGGACACCTTGCTGTTGTCGCTCCCGGAGAACAGGACTCCGAACAGCAGCACGAACATCACCGGAAAGAAGAAGGTCCAGAACAGGGCGGCTCGGTCGCGCGTGAGGCTCTTGACGTTCGCGACCGTCAGCCGCAGGAGTGTATTCATCGATCGGCTCCTAGTCGCGAAGGGCTCGACCGGTCAGGTCGAGGAAGACATCTTCGAGGGTGGCCTGGCGGATCCCCAGGTTGTGCGGCTCCACGCTCAAGCCATCGGCCATGGCGAGCAGGGTCCCGATCGTGGCAGGCACGTCTCGCGAATAGAGCAGTGTCTGGCCGTCCTCCTGGCTCGCCCGCGTCACTCCGTCCAGCTTGCTCAACCGATCCATGGGGAGCTGCGGCGTGGTATCGAAGAAGACCGCCCGCTCTTTGAAGCGGCGCCCGATCAGCTCCGGCACAGTCCCCATCTCGAGGATGTGGCCGTGATCCATGATGGCCACGCGGTCGCAAAGCTCCGTGGCCTCTTCCATGTAATGCGTGGTAAGCATCACTGTCTTGCCTTTGGCCTGAAGCCCCTTCACCAGGTCCCACAAGGACCGGCGCGCCTGGGGATCCAGACCGGTCGTCGGCTCGTCCAGGAAGATCAGTTCCGGATCGTTGACCAGGGCAAGGGCGATCGAGAGGCGCTGCTGCTGGCCACCCGAAAGGTTCATCGACCGAGCCTTCGCGCGCTCGCCCAGGTCGACCGCGTCGATCAGCTGCTGCGTCGGCAGATGATGCTCGTAGAAGCTGCCGAAAAGGTCCAGCAGCTCGGTGACCGTGAGTCGCGGGTACAGCGACACGGTCTGGAGCTGGACACCGGTGCGCTGCTTGATCGACGGGGCGTGCCTCGTAACGTCCATCCCGAAGACCGTGACCGCGCCGGAGTCCGGTTCGCGAAGGCCCTCGAGGATCTCGATGGTGGTGGTCTTGCCGGCCCCGTTCGGACCGAGCATGCCGAAGACCTCGCCCGACGCGACTGTGAAGCTGATCCCGTCGACGGCTTTGACGTCGCCGTAGCACTTGCGCAGGTCAGCGACACCGATGACCGGCTGGCCGCTCTCCGTCATCTCACTCCCTGGCTTGGGCCTCGCCGGCGTCCATGCTGGCTCCGGCGGGCGACGCCATGAATCTAGCGGTCCCGGTCAGGAATGTTCGTCCGCCTTGCGAATGACCTTCCTCCAGCCGAGTGAAGGACCGCGCGGCGGGCCGGGGCTCATGAGCAGCGGCAGTCGCGCTAACGCGGGTGCTCGAGCAGCATCTCAGCAGAGCGCAGGCCCAGCGTTGCGAAACCGAGTCGCTCGTAGAGCCGTATCGCCCGGGTATTCTCGGGGTACACGCCCAGGTAGACCAGATCGAAGCCATCGGCCACCGAATCCCGGGCCAGAGCACTCGTGACCAGGCCGCCGAAGCCGCGGCCACGCCACGCCGGCCGCGTCCCGATCGAGGAGAGGTAGCTTGCACCGTCGAACGAGTACCGCTCACCCGTCGCCACCGCCTCGCCGTCGACTCGCAGCAGGTAGGCGTGGAAGCGCGGTTCTTGCAGCGTAAGCTCGATCTCCGCCATCAGATTGGCCTGTCTGGTAGCGGGGATGTGGAACGATTCGCCGATGACCACCGCCAGCTCCCTCGCCAGGCCCGGTCGGTCCTGAGCGGAGGGACAGTTCCAGCGCTCCAGCACGGCGCCGCCGGGCAGCGCCGCCCCCGGCCGACCGTCCGGCTCCCGTAGCAGGATCATGTCGTGGCCCCCGCCCTGGTTCACGAACCCGTTCGCGGCGAGGCGGGCGATCAGATCCGCCGGTGTACTGAGACCCGGAATGACCCAGGCATAGGTCTTGCGACCCAGCGCGGTGAAGAGTTCGTTCGCCAGCCCGAGCCTGGCGTCGAACGCACGCGTATCTTCCGGCCATCGAACGGCGGTCAGTCGATTGAAGAAGGGCTCCTTCTCGCCGGCGGAGAAGAGCAGCACGGCATCGCCCAGATCTCGCCAGCCGCGACCGGGGATGGCAACGGCGCGGGCGGAATGCATCTCGAGCGAGCGCAGAGTCTGCTGGCTCAGTCCAAACCACGGGGCTGGTCCGCTCGGGAGTGGCATGGACGAACCTTAGGCGATGCGGCGCGAACAAGCACAAGACCGCAGGGCGGGATTGCGTCCCATTCGAGGGTCTCCACGCCCGGTTTCGAATGGTAAGCCGCTAACATATTGACGCGCCAGGCGGCTCGCCCGCTTATCGACGTAGCGACGCCGGCGCCAGCTCACGGGAGAGGCATGCGCTCGCTGACACGCCGCGTCGGTCTGGGGGTTGCGGCCAGGGGCGACGTTTCCGACGTCATCGACTGGACCAGGCGGGCGCGTGACGCCGGACTCGACTCGCTCTGGATCCACGACTCCTTCTACGAGAGGGACGCCGTCACGTACGGCGCCGCCGTCGCCAGTGCCCTGGCCAACGATGCGGACAGTTCGTTCCGGCTTGCCCTCGGCGCGGTGAACCCAAACACCCGCCACCCGGTGGTCTTGGCCATGACCGGCTCCGCTCTGGACGAGATCCTGCCGGAACACATCGTCATGGGCATCGGGAGCGGATTGCCGCTTAGGCTGAAGCAGATGGGCATCCCCTACTCGCCCGACGAGGCCGTGGCTCGCGTCAGCTCGACCATCGACCAGCTCCGCGCGCTGTGGGCCGGCGAGCGTCTTCCTTCGGCTACGCCGGGATTACCGCCGATCCAGCCGATGTTTCCGCCCGTACACCGCATCCCGCTCTTCGTGGCCGGGTACCGCAAGGAGTTTGTGGAACTGGCCGGGCAGAAGGCCGACGGCTACCTCGCCCGACCCTGCGAGTCCGTCCCGTCTCTGCGCCTGATTCTGGAGCGTCTGGCCGAGGCGGCAACCGCCGCCGGCCGGGACCCGCGCGACATCGAAACGGCCGGCTACCTGCTCTCTCTCGTCGACAAGACGCGGGGAGAGGCGCTGAACCGGGCCAAACGCGAGCCGTTCGTCATCTACATGATGTCGATCCTGGGCGACGTGTCGATGCATCGGGCCGGATTCGAGCTTGACCTTCGAGATCGGATCGCCGCGGCATGGCGGGCCGAAGATTTCCACGAGGCCGGCAAACTCATCCCGGACGAGTTGCTGGACGCCTTCATGCTCTGCGGCACGCGCGAGGACGTGGCGGCCCGGGCGATGGACTTCCACTTCGAGACGGGACTCAACCTCCCGCTGCTGCAACCGGTCGTCCAGGACGAGACCCAGACGCTCGAGCTGATCGAGGCGGCGCGGCTCTATGCGGCAATGCCCGCACCGGCGGTCGAGCGAGAGGCCGTGGCCGCGGCAGTCGGGAGCGAGGGCGTGCGAAACGGCCCCGACACTGCCGAATCGCCCGCTTACGGCGGTGCCCGCCGCGGCGGCCTGGCTGACGATCGCCGGCTCGGCCTTTTCGAGCGTGCTCGTCGCCGTCTTGGCGCGGCGTATGAAGTCGTTCGGCCGTTTGCCTACACGGCCTCCGCGATCCCGGTCCTGGCCGGGGGCGCACTCGCCGCGGTCCACTCGCAATTCTCCTGGTTACCGTTTATCGCTGCGCTAGCCGCGGGGATGCTCCTCCACTCCGGCACGAACGTCATCAACGAGGTTTACGACGTCCGCAAGGGCATAGACACCATCACGTCGCCGCGCATGAGCCATGCCGTTCTCAAGGGCAGGCTGAGCGAGCGAGGGGCGTATGCCTTTGCCGTCGCCCTGTTCGTGGCCGCCATCGCCGTGGGCGGGTACCTCGTCTGGCTCCGCGGTGCCGCGATCGCGGCCCTCGGGTTGCTCGGCCTGATCGCCGGCTACACGTACACGGCGCCGCCTTTCCAGTACAAATACCGCGCCCTTGGCGTCCCGGTGGTCTTCGTTCTGATGGGCCCGATCATGGTCGTAGGCTCCTACTACGCCGTCACCGGCCTGTGGGATTGGCACGCCCTCGTCCTGTCGCTGCCGGTTGGGCTGCTCGTGGCAGCCATCCTCCACGGCAACGAATGGCGTGACATCAGCGAGGACACCCGGGCCGGGATCAGCACTCTTTCCAGCCGGATCGGGCGAGACTGGGCCCACTACGGCTACCTCGGCCTGGTGATCGGCGCATACCTGACCCTCGGTTTCGCCATCGCGATCAGGTGGCTCCCGGCCACGACCGTTATCGCGGTCTTCTCTCTGCCGTTCCTGGCGCAGGTAGTCCGCTCGGCAGAGCTTGGCGCCACGGGTCAGGCCCGGGCGATCGCGATGATCGATCTACAGACTGCCAGGCTCCACTTCACCTTCGGGTCGCTGATGGTGGTCGGGCTGCTGCTGGCCCGGCTGGTGCCCACGTGATTCGGGCGGGCGCTCCCTCCGGGACGGCCGGCGGAACGTCCACCCGCGACCGAGCAACGACCGATTTCACGGGCGACCCACCAGCCTCCGACCGAGCGGTTGCGGACCGAGCGGTTGCGGACCGAGCGGTTGCGGACCGAGCGGTTGCGGACCGAGCGGTCGCGGCCGGCCGGCTCGACGCCGCTTTGGCGGTCGGATTGGCCGCCGCCGCCACCGCTTTCGCGGCGACCTTCCGCGGCCCGCGCGACCGATTCTGGAGCCGCATGACGACGACCGGGATGGTTCTCGGCGGCCTCGCGTTGCTGGCCAACCCGCGGCTTCGACGGACGCGCGTGGGCCCCCGTGAAGTAGCCCTGGGATTGGCCTCGGCCGCAACTCTGTACGGCACCTTCCAGCTGGGAGACCGTTTCGCGCGACGCTTCGTGCCGGGTGGTGAAGGCCAGATACGCGACATCTACTCGTTGCGCGAACTGGCGCCACGGACGGAGACCGCGGCCCGACTGGTCACGATAATCGCCCCGGCGGAGGAGCTCTTCTGGCGCGGCCTGGTCCAGGAAGCCCTCATGCGCCGATACGGCCGGTGGACCGGCGCGGCGATTGCGGCCGGGGCATACTCGGCCGTCCACGTGAGCACGGGCAATTTCACGCTGATGGGAGCGGCCGGAGTGGCCGGAGCTCACTGGTGCGCCCTCTACGCGGCCGGAGTTCCCATCGGCGCGCTGATCGTCAGCCACTGCGCCTGGGACGTGTGGATATTCCTCGTCCAGCCCACCGGCGAAGTCACGGTCGCCGCTGCGGGGTAGCTCCGAGAACCTCAGGCTGCGCGCGGACCGTGGAGGTCACGCCTCGGGGCTAGTCGCTCCAGCGCTCCAGAACACGGGCCCATTTCTCTGCGGTGCGGGCGGGGCTCAGCCGCTGATGGTGGACCCGCCGCCTCTCCAGGTCGTCCTTGATTGGGCGGAGCATCGATAGCCATCCCTCCAGGCGCCGGAACGATAGCTCCTGAACGGCGACGACCTCGCCTACCACGCCACTGTCGAGCTTGCGCCAGACGATCTGGACACCACCCTCGACGGTCTCGAGAGAGGCCTGGGTCGCCGGCCCGCCGAGAATGTCGCTGAGTGTCAGGAAGCGTGGCCACCCTGACGCAACTTCCGGATCGGCCAGGGCGTCCATCAGCTGATTCAGGATCCACCACATGCCGTCGGACCCGAGCCGGACGCGGTCGTCACCGAAAGCACTGAGATGACCGTTTCCGCGATCGTCCATGTCGAGAACCAGGCCTGTCGGGGAGCCGGGCAACGAGAACGAGAAGGGCTCGACCGGCGAGACTGAGATCCGCGGATCGCCGGGGAACTCAAGCGCCGCCATCGGCGACACGCCGACCACTTCGAGCGGCTCGCCACGCCGCCTTGCCTTGTTGAGCAGCCCGCGCACGACCGTCGCCACGTCATCGTCGGTGAGCGGTGACGCGTCGCTCCAGGTCGCGTTGGAATCGATCTCGAAGAGCCTGGACAGACGGTCGTCGTCGGCCGGTCGAGTGACGATCGAGACCGTCCTGCCGTCGACCTTGTACTCGAGTGTGTCGTCTGCTGTAGGCGCCTTCACTCGTCCCATGCCAGTCCTCATTTCGCTGCGCTGTACCGGTCGGTCGAGAGCGACCGATCAGGTCCGCCAACGGGCGGGCAACTCCAGCGCAAGCGACGCGCGAGGGCACGAACGCCGCCACCATGCGCCCGGGAATCGACCCGGCGTTCGAATACTACCCCTTTTCGGGGGCTGAGTGGGACTTTTGGCGCAACTCCCCAGGACTATTGGCGTGGCACCAGCGCCAGGCTAGGTGGCACGAGCCAGCGTCATGATGAGCAGCCGGAGTTCTCGAGCGGCCTCTGGCAACCATGGGGCGCCACAACACCGCCCGACCTATGAGGAGCGCAACGTGCGATTCGCGCTGGACATGCCCAACTTCGCGGAATTCGCGCACCCGGCGACGGTCGTCTCTCTAGCTCGGGACGCCGAGGCCGCCGGCTGGGACGGGCTCTTTCTGTGGGACCACATCAACCTCTTCGGTGAGATGCCGATGCCCGTGGCCGATCCGTGGGTGCTGCTGGCCGCGGTTGCCCAGGCGACGAGCAGCCTCGTGATCGGCCCTCTCGTTACCCCAGTCCCGCGGCGCCGGCCGTGGGTGCTCGCCCGCCAGACGGCGACGCTGGACCATCTCTCCGGCGGCCGGCTGGTTCTCGGCGTCGGCCTGGGGTTCCCTCCCGCGACCGAGTTCGCCGCCTTCGGCGAAGACCCCGACCTGAAGGTACGCGCCCAGAAGCTGGACGAGGGCCTGGCGATCCTGGCCGGGCTGTGGAGCGGCGAGCCGTTCGAGTTCAGCGGCCGCCACCACACGGTCGCTCCGACCCGGTTCCTACCCATGCCGGTTCAGCGGCCGCGGATCCCCGTCTGGGTCGCCGGAACCTGGCCGGCGGAGGGACCCCTTCGAAGGGCGGCCGCTTGGGACGGCTACGTGCCGATCAAGATGAGCGGGGAGAGCGACGAGGGCGAACCGATCGAACCTCACGAAATAGCCGAGATGCGGGAGCGCCTCGAGGCGATGCGCGATGGCCGGCCGATCGAGATCGTCACCGCCGAGGAGGTGGTCGACACGAGGCCCCGGGACCGCGGAAGACTCCGCGCCTTCGCTGCGGCCGGGGCCACCTGGTATCTGGAGGTGCTGAGCACGCGCCACGTCGGGCTGGACGATCTCTTCGCCCGCGTCCGGCAGGGCCCGCCGCCCGTGTAACCCCAAGGCCCTGGCCAGTAGGCCGCTCGCGTCACCTCGAAGCCGCGCCGCCATCTATACTCGGGGAACCCCCGCCGGTCGCCCTCGACCGGCGACCCGATTCTTCCGAGGAGCCCGTCATGGATCCAACCGCCGAGTCAAACGTCGCCCCTGCCTCCGCCGTCGTGCCGGCCGGGTCCCGAGCAAGCGACTTGACCCCGGCTCAGATCGACGACCTGGCTTCCGCCGGCAACTACGCCGCGATCTCCAAACCGTACCTCTCCCCGATCCTCGGCCGTTACTACGAGCGGAGCTGGAGTCACGGCGAGGGCCACATCCTTTACGACTCGGCCGGCCGCGGGTTCCTGGACTTCGCATGTGGCATCGCCACGACATCGCTCGGCCACCACCACCCGGCGGTGACGGACGCAATCAAGGATCAGGCGGACAAGCTGCTCCACATCTGCAATGCCCTCGGATACCTCGAGCCGGTCGGCCGGCTGGCCGCGATGCTCGCGGACGCGTGCCCCGATCCGCTCGACACGGTCTTCTTCGGCAACTCGGGGGCGGAGGCCGTAGAGGCGTCCCTCAAGCTCGCGCGCCGGGTGACGGGCCGGCCCGGCATCATCGCGTTCCGGGGCGCCTTCCATGGCCGGACGTTCGGCGCCGCCTCGGTCACGAGCTCAAGCATCAACTACCGGCTCGGTTACGAGCCTCTTCTCCCGTCCGTCTACCTGACCCCGTTCCCCAACGTCTACCGGTACTTCGGCGACGATGAGGAGGCGGCCACGGCCGGCGCGATTGGTGCGTTGCAGACTCTCCTGGGCCACGAGATCCCGGCCTCGTCCGTGGCCGCGATCATCATCGAGCCGATCCAGGGCGAGGGTGGGTTCAACCCGGCCCCGGCCTCGTTTATGCGTGAGCTGCGGTCCCTGTGCGACCGGCACGGCATCCTGCTCATCTGTGACGAGATCCAATCGGGGATCGCCCGAACGGGTCGCATGTGGGCCTTCGAGCACTCCGGCATCGTCCCCGACGTGGTGTGCGTGGCCAAGGCGCTGGCAAACGGACTGCCCATCGGCGCCATCGTCACGCGCCGCGAACTCCAGGAACGCTGGGGCGTCGGAGCCCACGGGACCACATTCGGAGGCAACCCCGTGAGCTGCGCGGCCGGCGTGGCCGTCATGCACACCATCGCCGAGCAAGGACTCGTGGCGAACGCGGCGGCGCGCGGAGACGAGTTGCTGGCCGGCTTGCGGGCGCTCGAGGCGGGCGACGACAGGATCGGCGACGTACGAGGGCCCGGATTGATGGTGGGCCTCGAGTTCGTCAAGGACCGGGCCACCCGCGACCCGGATACAGAGACGAGCGAGGCTCTGATCCAGGCCTGCGCCGATCAGGGCCTGCTTGTGCTGAACTGCGGCACGCACCACAACGTGATCCGCTTCCTGCCGCCGATCGACGTCACTACGGAGGAGATCGCACGCGGCGTCGAGATGTTCGGGGCGGCTCTCCGATCCATCCCACGACCCGACTGAGCAAGCTGCTCCTGCCGGCGCGCCGCTCCCCTCCCCGCATCCGGCGGGGCGAGCCGCTCGCAGAATCATCGACGCCCGCGGTGATCCCGCGGGCGTCGACTGAGGTTCGGCGGATGAGGGCACTCAGGCCTTATGACGGGCCTCCGGCGAACCCGGTTGCTATGCCTTCTCAGCGGTTCTTGTCGAGGAAAGTCATCACGTCTTCGAGGCGGAAGCGGCGGTCGCCCCTTTTGCAGACGCGATAAAAGGGGAGCTCTCCCCGATCGCCGAGACGCTTCACGGTGTTCACGTGAAGGTGGAGCATCGCGGCAACTTCGCTCGCGGTGAGCATCGGACCGAGTTGGTTAACGGCCATGGCAGCCATGGGCTTCCTCTGCGTCTGCATCTCTTGATCGCGCGGTTCAGGTGTGTGAAGCATCCGGGTCCTAACCGAACCCGAAGCGACGCGAACCGTACAGACTCCACCCAACCGTCACAAGCCGTACTTTGGACTAGAGGCATCGGTACCGTGCCGGACCGTAGGTCAAACCGGCCGGCGCTGCCGGCACGACTCCTGCTGGGGCGTCGCGCGCCGGCGATCCCGGCCGCGTACGATTGCGGCAGCGTTCCAGGAGGTCAGAGGGTGCCAGCCGCGCCATGCCGGGGTCGATCACCGGATCGCAGATTCCTGGGCTACGCCGTGGTCGTGGCTGCTGCCGCCGCGATCTTCGCTTCGTGCGGCAACCCGGCGCCAACCGGCGGCCCCAGCGCCGAGCCCACGAAGGCCATCGCCCTCACGCCCTGGCCGAGCGCGAACACGTCTCCCACTCCAGCGCCGACCGTCACGCCCCAGCCCACGCCTGCGCCCCCCACCGCGTTCCCGGTCGCAGTAGTGGCCCGCTTCGACGACACCCGGCCGAGCATTTCCTCGGACACCCTGGTCGCGGCGCTGGAATCCGGCAAGGTCATGGTGCCCTGCGAGGTCACGGGCCTGACGCTCAAAGACCTGCCGGTGGCGCAACAACTATCCGTGACCTGCCTGCCCGCGGCCGAGATCCCTGCCAGGATCCACGCCACGGCCACAATCCTGGGCCTCCTGCCGCCGGGGCTGGTCACGCCTTCCGTCAAGGTCCTTCCCATCGGCGACGCGGATTTGTTCGGTTCGCCCGGCCATCGGGCTTTGACCTATCCCCTCCTGGCCGAGACGAGCACCGCCGCGGACTGGACCGCCTACGAAGTCGGTGACGTGCGGACGCTCATCTCCACCGGCGACACCTGCCCGGATCGATACGTTGCCTACATGGCACTGACAAGGAAGAAGGGCTGGCCGTGGATTCTCGACGGGGGTACCGCCCACTACACCGGGCTCTACATGAACAAGTCGTACGACGGCCCAGACGGTAACGGCTGGCCGACCCCCATCCTCGCGCGCAACGGCGACACCGGCAAGGTGGCAGCCTTGATCTCCGACAGCGACGTCAGCGCCAACGACTTCGAGTGTCCCATGCCGACCCACTACGTCCCGCACGCCTCGGGTCACGACGTGACCAAGGTCTTCAACGTCGACCCGCAGTGGGCGACACTGCTGGCCGGGATGGGTGGCCTTAAGGTCGTCACGCTCGGCTCGAACCACATCACCGACGCCGGTCGCGATGGGCTGCTGGAGACGCTTCAGTTCCTCGACGCGGCCGGGATCAAGCACACCGGAGCGGGCAAGAACCTCGCCGACGCCCTTGCCCCAGCCGTGGTTGAGGTCCGTGGCCTCAAATTCGCCTTCGTCGGCTGGGACGACATCTCAGGCTCCGCCGCCGCCACCGCAACCGACCCAGGCGTCGCCGACATGACCGACGACAACGTCTGCAGCTCGATCCAGGCCGCGCGCAGCGTTGCCGACATCGTCATAGCCATGCCCCAGTGGGGCTGGCCCGAGTACCACGCCACGATCACCGCCCAGCAGATCGCTCAGCGGGACCACATGTACGCCTGCGGCGCCGACGGGATCCTCGGCAGCGGTACCCACTGGGCGTCATGGGTGTCGATCCTGCCAGAAGCAAGCGGCCCCGCCTTCGCGATCGGCAGCCACGGCAATTTCATCTTCGACCAGGGGTGGAGCCGCCAGACGATCGAGGGAGTGATCGTCGAGGCCACCTTTGTCGGGTCCCGGCTTGCCCAGTTCCGGCTGCACCCCTACGTGATCGTCGACTCATCCCAGCCGAACCTGATCGACCCGACGACCGACGGAAGGTATGTCCTGAACCAGATCTGGTCCGTCAGCGAAGTTCGCTGAGGCGGACCGAGGAGCGAGCGGTCAGCTCGCCGAGGCCGTTGGGATCGGGCTCGGCGAAGGGGATGGGCTCACCGCCGGCGACGATGGCGCGGCCGAGGCACCGGGCGATTCGGAGGCTCCGGGCGATCCGGAGGGGCTCAGGCTGCCGGATGGCAGGGCGATCGTCGGCAGCGAAGACGGGGCGGGTCCGCCGAAGATGTCGTTTCTCGCCACTTCGTGATCGATCCAGAATGTGTTCTCAGCGCCGGTCACCTGCTGCCCCATCAGGAGCACATCGTTCGCCGACTTTGCCGCAACGACCTGGTCGAGGATCGTGGCCTCGTCCAGGCCGGCCTGGACGAACTGCGCCACGTCCGCGTTTGTTTGCTGAATGACAATGGCCGACGCCGTGGGGTCGCCCCAGTCCTTGACCGCCTGCAGGGCGGTCATCCAGCTCCTGGTGTCGTCGGCGAGGGCCTTGTAGGCGGCCTGCTGGGCGGTGAAGTCATTGACCGAGTCGCCGACCAGCTTTACGTCCGCGTCGCGCTTCGGCTTCCACTGGTCCTCGATCTGGGTCCAGTTCTCTTTCGCGGTAGGTGTGTGCGGGCCGAAGCTGATCCAAGCCCAGACGCCGGCGAACAGCACGATGAAGGCGAGGAAGAGCGGAATGTACGCCCTCACATACTGGTAGCTATTTCGAAGCATGGTCCCCCGCCGCGCTGGCTCCCTTACCCGGCGCCTCACGCCCGGAGCCGCGGTCTGGTGACGGGCGGCGACGGTCCCCTCGGACTCCGGCTCGGTCTCAGCGTCCGGTCGCGGCGTCGGGCCGGAGGGCCCTTTCGATGACGAGCTGCGGTGACTGGCAGGCGCCGCTCGGCCGCGGCGGTTCTGTGGCGACAAGGTCGATCCTCCTGATGAGGCCTGGGCAGGTCGCAAGCCGGTCGCCTCGCCCTTCGCAGCCGGCGCGAACGTCTTGGCGGGGCAGCGAAAAGTCTATCGTGAATCGGAACGGCGGCGTGAGGCCGTCCTGGATCCGCGTTCCCGAATCCCTTTCGTTCCCAATTCGCAACCTTTGCAACCTTGACCTGGGCCACTCCCCTAATCAACACTCGGGTTTCCGCGACGGAATGGGGCTCCTGCGTACGGGGCAGGGATCCCTGTCGCTTGCTCGGCCGTAGCTCGCGACCGGCGGCCAGTTCTACGAGGACGGCGGACGAATTGAACGCGAAACGCTCACCGCAGGCGTTGGGGCTGTACGAGCCTGCGTTCGAGCACGACGCGTGCGGCTTCGGCTTCGTCGTCGACATCGCCGGCCATCCGTCGCACAAGACCGTTCGCGACGCCCTGACCGTCCTGGTCAACCTCGAACACCGCGGCGCTACCGGCTCGGAGAAGAACACCGGTGACGGCGCCGGAATCACGATTCAGATCCCGCACCGATTCCTTGCCGACGTCGCGGCCAGGTCCGGCGTCAGTCTCCGTGGCAAGGGCGGCTACGGCGTGGGAATGGTCTTCCTACCCCAGGACAGGGTCAGCCGGGTCGAGTGCTTCCGCCTCTTCGAACAGGTCGTCGCCGACGAGGGGCTTCGCTTGCTGGGCTGGCGCGAGGTCCCCACGGACAACACCGGCCTGGGCACGAGCGCAAAGGCCAGCCAACCGCTGATCCGCCAGGTCTTCATCGATCGGCCCGAGCGCCTGGTGGAGGACCTCGCCTTCGAGCGCAAGCTGTATGTCGCTCGCCGTCTCGTCGAGAAGGCGGTCTCGCGTTCCTCGATCGCGGGGCGTGGCGATTTCTACATTCCCTCTCTCAGCTGCCGGACCATCGTCTACAAGGGGATGCTCAACGCCTCGCAGCTGCGCACGTTCTATCCGGATCTGGCCGATGAGCGCCTCGAGAGCGCGATCGCCATGGTCCATTCGCGATTCTCGACCAACACCTTCCCGTCCTGGCCGAGGGCCCATCCCTACCGCTACATCTCCCACAACGGCGAGATCAATACGCTGCGCGGCAACGTCAACTGGATGCACGCCCGCCAATCGCAGTTCAGCTCGAGCCTGTTCGGGGAGGAGCTGACCAAGGCCCTGCCGGCGATCGACGTCGAAGGCTCGGATTCGGCGATCCTCGACAACGTCCTGGAGTTGCTGTACCTCTCGGGCCGCTCCGCGGCCCACGCCCTGATGATGATGGTGCCCGAGCCATGGCAGCACCACGAGTCGATGGCACCAGAGAAGCGCGCTTTCTACGAGTTCCACTCCGGCTTGATGGAGCCGTGGGACGGCCCCGCCTCGATCGCCTTCACCGACGGCATCCGCGTCGGCGCCACGCTCGACCGCAACGGTCTGCGACCTGCCCGCTACTACGTCACGACCGACGGCCGCGTGGTCATGGCGTCGGAGGCCGGGGTCCTCGACATCCCGCCCGATCAGATCGTGGCCAAAGGGCGACTGCAGCCGGGCCGGATGTTCCTCGTCGACACGGCCGAGCAGCGAATCGTCTCCGACGACGAGCTCAAGCACCGCGTCGCCACCGAGCATCCCTACGACGAATGGGTCCGCGAGTGGCTCGTCAGGCTGACCGAGTTGCCTCCACCGCCTCGCGTCATCGAGCCCGACCACGAGACCGTCTTGCGCCGCCAGGAAGTCTTCGGCTACACGGCCGAGGACGTCCGCATCCTGATCAACCCGATGGCCACCACCGGGACGGAGCCGGTGGGCGCGATGGGCAACGACGCGGCCCTGGCGGTGCTCTCCGAACGGCCGCAGCTGCTCTTCTCGTACTTCAAGCAACTGTTCGCCCAGGTCACGAACCCACCCATCGACGCCATCCGCGAAGAGATCATCATGGCGACGGAGATGGCGATAGGGCCGGAAGGCAACCTCCTGGAGCCCGCGCCGGAGTCCGCTCACCAGCTGGAACTACCCTCGCCGGTCCTCTCGAACGAAGAGCTGGAGAAGATCCGAAACCTTGCCACCGGGGATGCGCATGGCTTCAAGACGATCACCCTCCCGATCGTCTACCGAGTCGCGGACGGGGGCGCCGGCCTGCGCAAGGCCATCGAGCAGCTCCGCGACCGCTGCTCGGAGGCGATCTCCGAGGGGCACAACATCATCATCCTGTCGGACCGCGGGCACGATGCCGATGAGGCACCGATCCCGTCACTGCTGGCAGTCTCCGCGGTCCACCACCATCTCGTCCGGACCGGGACTCGGACCATGGTCGGTCTCGTCCTCGAGTCGGGCGAGCCGCGTGAGGTCCATCACTTCGCCTTGCTCATCGGCTACGGCGCGAGCGCCATCAATCCGTACCTGGCCTTCGAGACCGTCCACGACCAGGTTCGCCTCGGGATGATCGCAGGATCGGCCGAGTCCGCCGAGAAGAAGTACCGCAAGGCGATCGCCAAGGGCATCGTCAAGGTCATCTCGAAGATGGGCATCAGCACGACCCAGAGTTACCACGGCGCCCAGGTCTTCGAGGCGCTGGGCCTGAACCAGGACTTCGTCGACGAGTACTTCACCGGGACGCCCACGCGGATCGGCGGCATCGGCATCGACGTCATCGCCCGCGAAGTAAAGATGCGCCAGGACCGCGCCTACCCACCCAAACGGCCGATCTACCACAAGCAGCTCGGCGTCGGCGGCAACGTCCAGTACCGCGTGGAGGGCGAGAACCACCTCCTGAACCCGCTCAGCATCGCCCAGCTCCAGTTCGCCACCCGGAGCGGGAGCTACGACGCCTTCAAGGAGTACTCCAAGCTCATCGACGACCAGTCCAGGGGCCTGTGCACGCTGCGTGGGCTGATGGACTTCAAATCGAACCATCGCCACCCGCTCTCGATCGACGAAGTGGAGCCGGTCGAATCGATCGTCAAGCGCTTCAAGACGGGCGCGATGAGCTACGGCTCCATTTCGCGCGAGGCCCACGAGGCGCTCGCCGTCGCCATGAACCGCCTCGGCGGCAAGTCGAACACCGGCGAGGGCGGCGAAGATCCGGCCCGATTCGAGACGCTGCCAAACGGCGATTCGCGCAAGAGCGCCATCAAGCAGGTCGCCTCCGGTCGCTTCGGCGTGACCAGCGAGTACCTCGTGAGCGCGCGCGAGATCCAGATCAAAATGGCCCAGGGCGCCAAACCTGGCGAGGGCGGCCAGCTCCCCGGCCACAAGGTCTACCCCTGGATCGCCAAGGTCCGACATTCGACTCCGGGCGTAGGCTTGATCAGCCCGCCTCCGCATCACGACATCTACTC
Organism: uncultured Chloroflexia bacterium; assembly: GCA_963814125.1. Taxonomy (GTDB): domain Bacteria; phylum Chloroflexota; class Limnocylindria; order Limnocylindrales; family CSP1-4; genus Fen-1039. The sequence continues at coordinate 11,481 of CAWFBR010000010.1, read as the reverse complement.
CATCGAAGACCTGGCGGAGCTGATCCACGACCTCAAGAACGCAAACCAGGAAGCGCGGATTTCGGTCAAGCTCGTCTCAGAAGTGGGCGTCGGCACGATCGCCGCGGGCGTCGCCAAGGCCCATGCCGACGTCATCCTGATCAGCGGACACGACGGTGGCACGGGCGCGTCTCCCCTGGGATCGATCAAGCACGCCGGGCTCCCCTGGGAACTCGGCATCGCCGAAACGAACCAGGTTCTGCTCATGAACGACCTGCGCTCCCGCGTCGCTCTCGAGGTGGACGGCCAGATGAAAACGGGCCGCGACGTGGTCGTCGGAGCGCTGCTGGGAGCCGAGGAATTCGGCTTCTCGACGGCCCCGCTGGTCACCCTGGGCTGCGTGATGATGCGCGTCTGCCACCTGAACACGTGCCCCGTGGGCATCGCGACTCAGGACCCGGAGCTGCGCAAACGGTTCACCGGCGACCCTCAGTACGTGGTCAACTTCATGACCTTCGTGGCCCAGGAAGTGCGCGAGTACATGGCCCAGCTGGGCTTCCGGACCTTCGACGAGATGGTCGGCCACTCCGAGCGGCTCGAGATGCGCCGGGCGATCGACCACTGGAAGGCCCACAACCTGGACTTCAGCAGGATTCTGTACCAGGCCCAGATCCCCAAGGAGACGTTGCGGACCTGCCAGATCAGCCAGGAGCACAACGTCGAGACTTCGCTCGACTCGACCAAGCTGATCCCCCTCTGCAAGCCGGCCCTGGAGCGTGGCGAGCGCGTCGAGGCCGACTTGCCGATCCGCAACGTCAACCGCGTCGTCGGCACCTCGCTCGGGTCGGAGGTCACGCGCCGCTACGGAGCAGCCGGCCTCGCCGAAGACACGATCAGGCTCCACTTCCGCGGCTCGGCCGGGCAGAGCTTCGGAGCCTTCATCCCCAAGGGGATCACTCTCACCCTCGAGGGCGACGCCAACGACTACCTGGGCAAGGGCCTATCGGGCGGCAAGATCGTCCTGTTCCCGCCGCGTGAGTCGAAGTTCGTGGCGGAGGAGAACGTCGTCACCGGCAACGTGGCCTTCTACGGGGCTACCTCGGGCGAGGCCTTCATCCGCGGGATCGCCGGAGAGCGCTTCTGCGTCCGCAACTCGGGCGTGCACGCCGTGGTGGAAGGCGTGGGCGATCACGGCTGCGAGTACATGACCGGCGGCCGTGTCGTCGTGATCGGCAAGACCGGCCGCAACTTCGCGGCGGGCATGTCCGGGGGCGTGGCCTACGTCCTCGACGAGAGCGGCGAGGGCGGAGCTGCCGGCGGCGGCTTCGAGCGAGTCTGCAACAAGGAGATGGTCGAGCTGTTCCCGCTCTCCGACCCAGACGAAGTGGCTCTGGTCCGAGGGCTGCTGGAACGCCATGTCGAGTACACCGCCAGCAGCCGGGCGAAGGCGCTCCTGGACGACTGGCAGACCACCGTCAGCCGCTTCATCCGCGTGGTCCCGAACGACTACCGCCGCGTGATCGAGGCCCAGAGCCGCATGCGCGAGCGCGGTCTCTCGGAAGAAGAGGCCGAGATGGCGGCGTTCGACGAGAACGTCCTGGACTCGCGCCGCGTGGCGGGGAACTGACGATGGGCAAGCCGACGGGTTTCATGGAGTTCGAGCGGGAGCCGGCCCACGTCCGTCCGCCCTTGGAGCGCGTCAAGGACTGGGCGGAGACGCATCCGACCTACGAGGAGAAGACCCTCCGAGACCAGGGCGCCCGGTGCATGGATTGCGGCATTCCCTACTGCCACTCCGGCGTGCTGGTCAACGGCCTGGCCTTGGGCTGCCCGATCCACAATCTCATCCCCGAGTGGAACGACCTTGTCTATCGCGGCCAGTGGCGCGAGGCGATCATCCGCCTCCACAAGACCAACAACTTCCCGGAGTTCACGGGCAGGGTCTGCCCGGCTCCGTGCGAGGGATCGTGCACGCTCGGCATCAACCAGCCGCCCGTGACTATCAAGACCATCGAGAACGAGATCATCGAGCGGGCGTTCCTCGAGGGCTGGGTCGTGCCCGAACCGCCGCTCGCCCGCACCGGCATGAAAGTCGCGGTCGTAGGCAGCGGCCCCGCAGGCCTGGCCGCTGCTGCGCAACTGAACCGCGCCGGCCACGAAGTGACCGTTTACGAGCGCGACGACCGCGTCGGCGGCCTGCTCGTGTACGGCATCCCGAACATGAAGCTGGACAAATCCGTCGTCGAGCGTCGCGTCAACCTGCTCGCCGCGGAGGGGATCAAGTTCGTCACCGGCGTGTCGGTCGGCCGGGACGTCGATGCCGAGAAACTCGTCTCCGACTTCGACGCGGTCGTCCTGGCGACCGGCTCGACGGTGCCCCGCGATCTGCGGGTCGATGGACGCGAGCTCGACGGCGTCCACTTCGCCATGGAGTTCCTGGTGGCCAGCACCAAGGCGCTCCTGGGAGACTCCGCCACGTCGATCTCCGCGGCGGGCAAGAACGTGATAGTCGTCGGCGGGGGCGACACGGGTACGGACTGCGTTGGCACCGCCCTGCGCCAGGGCGCCAGGAGCCTCGTCCAGCTCGAGATCCTGCCCAGGCCTCCCGAGACCAGGGCCACCGACAACCCTTGGCCGCAGTGGCCCAAGGTCTACAAGCTCGACTACGGCCAGGAGGAAGCCGCCGCCCTGTGGGGCGCCGACCCTCGCCTCTACTGCGTCAACACCCGCCGCTTGATCGGCGACGCGAAGGGCAAGCTCAAGGCTATCGAGACGGTCGAGATCGAATGGGTTCACACGCCGGGTGCCAGGCCGGAGATGCGCGAGCTTGCCGGAACCGCGAAGACCCTCGACGCGGACCTCGTCCTCATCGCGATGGGTTTCCTTGGCCCTGCACCGGACCTGCCGGAAGCATTCGGATGCAAGCTGGACCACCGCGGCAACATCGTGCACGACGACGACCTCATGACCACGGTGCCCGGCGTCTTCGCCGCCGGCGACTGCTCTCGAGGACAGTCACTCGTGGTCTGGGCTATCAATGAGGGCCGCCGGGCCGCCAGAGGCGTCGACAAGTTCCTGATGTTCGGCGAATTGGTTCTGCCCGACTACTAGCCCGACTGCCGCGTCGAGCCTGGCTTCGTTGGATCGACGGAGAACAAGGCAAGCGACGCCCCGTCCGAGGACTCGAGCGCCAGCATCCGCCCGTCCGGCGACCACCAGCCCGGCTGGAGCATCGGGCTCACGGGCTGGCCGGCGACAGGGTAGCGCTCCGCTACGAGACCGGCTGACGAGATGTCCATCAACGTCGTCCCGTCTTCGGCCACGATCCTCCGGGCGGCGCCGGTCAGATCGGCCGCCAGATGGAGGCCCGTCGGAGACGACGCCTGCCACTGGTCGCCGTCCACGGGAATCGTGTCTAGCGGATCCAGGTCGACCAGTTCGAGTTGGGAGCCGCTGACCGCGTACAGGGTCTCAGCGTCGAGCCAACCGAGGAACCTCATCCCCGGCAGCGTCTCGATCGATTCGCCGCCCAGCTCCACGATCTCCAGGTCCGCGTCGGACTGGGCCGCCAGGATTGTCATGTCCGGGCCGAAGGCCATTTCTCCCCGGACCGCCGGGGCAGTGGCCAGAACCCGCCCCGTGGCGAAATCGACCACATCCACGCGCCCCTTCCAGCCATGCAGCTCCGCGTCCTCGGACGTGCAATCCAGGTGTCCTTTCAGGAGCAGCTGCCCATCGGGCGACCAGCCGAACGGGCTCACCTTCTCCTGCGCTTTCTCATACCCTCCGTCGCGGTACCAGTTCACGGTCGGATCCCCGACGCAGGCGGGCACGGCCACGATGATGGCCGCGGAGCCATGGCCATTTGCCACGACCCATGCGTTGGGGCTCGGCCCATTCGACAGCGATTGATCCATCGGCACCACCGAGCCGTCGACGCCGACCAGGTGGCCCGCGTCCAACCAGCCTTCGAAACCACCGAACTCCGAGACGAGCTTCCCGAACCTGTCATAGACCCGGCTGCCCGATTGGCTCGAGACCAGGAGATGGCCGCCGTCTGGGGCCCAGGAGAATGTCGAGTACTGATCGATGGGCAGGCGCGCCACGAGTCCCGTCCCGGCAGGGGTCGGCAGATCTGAAGCGGTCGCGGACTCGCTCGCCCCAGCCCCGCCCGCCTCCGGCTGGCCGCCGCCTCGCAGGACAAGCAAACCCGCGGTGGCTATCACGGCGACCAGCAGGACAGCCACGCCGGCAACGACTTGGCGACGCCGTCGCCGCGGGATCGACCCGACGCCTCTTCCGAGCGCGCTAATCACGGGCTCTCCAATCAGTTCGAGGGCACGGCCGATGGGAGCAAGGCCCCTGGCGGAGCGTCCGGGACTCCCTGGTAACTGGCCGAGCCTATGAGGCTGAACTGGCGGATCGGCCAGTAACGCAGCCAGGCGCGGCCGATAACCGTGGATCTGGCAATCGGACCGAACACGCGCGAGTCCTGCGAAGCCTCCCGATGGTCACCGAGGACGAACAGCCGGTCTTTGGGAACGCGCCAGCTCGACTGACCGCTAAGCGGGGTCGTGGGCTGTCCGTCGAAAACGTAGGGCTCATCCAGCTTGACGCCGTTCACCCATACCGCGTCGTCGTGGACCTCCACGAGATCGCCCCCAACGCCGATGATCCGCTTGATGAACGGGATGTCCTGACCGTCTTCCTGGAAACCCGCCGGCGGCTCGAAGACGATGACGTCGCCGCGCTTGTAGTCGCTGAAGTTGGGCGAGACCTTGTCCACCAGGACGTACTGGCCGGGCTCGAGGGTGTGCTCCATCGAGACCTGCAGGATCTGGTACGGCTGCGCCACGAAATGCTGGACCAGAAAGAAGATGATGACGGTGAGGACCACCGTCTCCAGGATCTCGAGGAGGCAGCCGCGCCAACGTAAGTTCATCCGGAACAGCACCCCCTGGGGGTCGCAGCAAGCCGCGAGGAGTGGTCAGGCCGAGAGGTCGCCCGGGATTCCGGCTGCGACCGGCCTAGAAGGTAGCACCTCCCGAGGTTTCGGCGGAGTCGCGCCCGCAAGAAGGAACAACCCCTCTCGCCGGCAAGCCATGCGAGCCTCCGAACGGCTGTTCGGCAGCCGGACGAGTTCGGCCCGGGCAGCCACCGGGCGCAGCCGTCCCGCCCGTGGCGCGACTTCCCTGTATCGTCTCGCGTGTGAGCACCATCATCGAGTTCCGCGGAGCCTTCCGCCACGTCGCCAGCGACGGCGACAGACTGCGCAGCCGGACCCGGGGCACCTGGTTCTGCCGCTGCGGTCAGGAGGCCCAGGTCGAGCGCGCCAACCCGAAGTGCGAGACCTGCGCCGGCGGCGGCGACTGCGGCAGGGATTGCACCCTCAGCCGGCTGGACTGCCCGGCGTGCGGCCAGTCCGCCTGAGCCGGGCAATGACGTCCGAACCGGCGACGACACCCCATCGGATGTACCTCGCGGGTCGGTGGGTCGACTCGCCTGATCGCGTGGAGATCGCCAACCCGGCACACGACGGTGAGCCAGCCGGATGGACTTACAACGCCACTCCCGATCAGTACGAGGAGGCAGTCACGGCCGCCGTGGCCGCGTTCGAGCGGACGCGCAGGTTGCCCGCCTTCGAGCGGAGCGCGGCGTTGCGGAAGATCAGCGCCGGCATCGGAGCCCGGCGCGAGGAGATCGGCCGTCTGATCGCGCTTGAATTGGGCAAGCCGATCCGCGATGCCCTGGCTGAGGTCGATCGAGCGGTCCTGACGTTCCGCATCGGCGCCGAGGAGGCCGAGCGCATCGGGGGCGAGGTCGTCCCGCTGGACCTCAACCCTGCCTCCCGCGGCCGGACGGGCATCGTGAGGCGCTTCCCAATAGGCCCGATCGCGGGTATCAGCCCGTTCAACTTTCCGCTGAACCTGGCCGCGCACAAGCTCGCCCCGGCCATTGCCTCGGGCAATCCCATCGTCCTCAAACCCCCTTCCAAGGACCCGTTGACGATGCTCACTGTGGCCGAGATCGTGGCCGAAACCGGCCTCCCTGAGGGCGCAGTGAGCATCCTGCCGATGACGCGCGACCTGGGCGACAGAATGGTCGGCGACGATCGCTTCAAGCTGCTCACCTTCACCGGGAGCCCGGCCGTCGGCTGGGAGATGAAGGCACGGGCCGGCCGCAAGCGGGTCGTGCTCGAGCTGGGCGGCAATGCGGGCGTCATCGTCGACCGGTCGGCGGACCTCGACTGGGCCGTCCGACGTTGCGTCGCGGGCGCCTTCAGCTACGCCGGCCAGGTCTGCATCAGCGTCCAGAGGATCTTCGTCCACGGGGCCGTCTGGGACGACTTCGTCGTCCGGTTAGTGGCGGCGGCAAGCGAGCTCAAGATCGGCGACCCGCTGGACCCCCAAACGGACGTTGGCCCGATGGTGGACCTCAAGGCCGTGGAACGGACCCGGGCCTGGATCGACGAAGCGCGCTCCATGGGCGGGCGGGTCCTTCTCGGCGGCGCGGCGGATGGCTCCTATTTCGAGCCCACGATCCTGACCGACGTGCCGACCACCGCCCGCGTCTGCAGCGAGGAGGCTTTTGCCCCGCTCGTCGTGGTCTCGCGGTTCACGGATTTCGGCGAGGCGGTGAGCCGCCTGAACGAAGGCCGCTTCGGGCTACAGGCCGGCGTGTTCACCAACGACCTGGCCCACGCCTGGTCGGCCTTCGAGGAGATCGAGGTCGGCGGCGTCATAGTCAACGACGTCCCGACGTACCGCATCGACCACATGCCCTACGGCGGATCGAAGGATTCGGGCCAGGGCCGCGAGGGTCTCCGCTACGCCATCGAAGACATGACCGAACTGCGAATCATGGTGATGGCCCAGCCAGGCTGACCGGACGAGTCAGCGGCCGCGCACCGCTACGGCGATCGCGGCCATGTGCCGCGGCGTCGTGCCGCAACATCCGCCTACGACGTTGGCGCCCGCCTCGATCAACTCCGCGACTCGCGACGACATGTACTCGGGCGTCTCCGCGTACACCGTCACTCCGTCGACGAGCTCCGGCATCCCGGCATTCGCCTGGGCCAGGATCGGGCGGTCGGGCACCGCCTCGCGCATCTGCCGGACGATCTCGATCATGTTCCCGATCCCGTTGCCGCAGTTCGTCCCGATGACATCCGCGCCCGCCGCGGCCGCTTCCCGGGCCGCCAATTCGGGCGTAACGCCCATCATCGTGCGGAAGCCGCGGCGACCCGGCGAAAAGCTGAACGTGCAGAAGACCGGCACCGAAGTGGCCGCCTTCGCCGCTCGGACCGCCTCACGAGCCTCTGCGAGGGAGCTCATCGTTTCCACGCATATCGCGTCGACGCCCCCGTCCACGAGGGCCACGGCCTGCTCGCGGAACGCCTCGTACAGATCTGCCAGGCTCGCGTCGCCACCCTCGTCCTCGAGGATACGGCCCGTCGGCCCGATGGACCCCGCAACGATCCGCGAGTGCCCGGCGGCCTCGCGCGCGAGCATCGCCGCGGCGCGGTTCAGTTCCCCGACGCGGTCCGCCAGGCCGTGACGAGCCAGCTTGAGCCGCGAGCCGCCGAACGAGTTGGTGAGCACCATGTCCGAGCCGGCGGCCAAATAGGCCTCGGCCACCCCGCGAACCACATCGGGCCGGGATAGGCACCACGATTCCGGACATGCGCCGGCGGGCAGCCCTTCCGATTGCAGGAGCGAGCCCATGGCGCCGTCGGAAACAAGAACGGGGCCGTTTGCGATGCGTTCGAGGAGGGCTTGCATGGGTTGGCCTCGATGGACTGGCGACCTGGCAAATGAAACACCAACGCGCCGGTGTTACACCTCTATGATCGCCCAACGACCCCCCAGCGTCGACAAGAGGAACGCGCTTTATGGATCAATTGTCCGACCTGCGCCAGGCGATTCTCACCGGCGACGCGACTGCCGCGGCCGACGCCGCGCGCGTTGCCCTGGCGGCGGGCGTCGCACCGGTTGACATGATCGCCGATGGCATCAGCCCGGCAATGGCCGAGGTAGGCCAGCTCTTCGAGGAAGGCGAGTACTTCGTCCCCGAGCTGCTCATCTCCGCGAGGGCGACAAAAGAGGTGTTCGCGATCCTGCGGCCCCTTCTGGCCGAGACCGGCGCGAAACCAACTGGTCGCGTCCTCATGGCGGCCGTCGAGGGCGACCTGCACGACATAGGCAAGAACCTGGTGGGCGCGATGCTCGAAGGCGCCGGCTTCGAGGTCGTTGACCTCGGGGTCGATATCCCCGCACCGCGTCTCGTGCTGGCCGTTCGGGAGGCCCACCCGCAGATCGTCGGTCTCTCGGCGCTCCTGACGACGACGATGCCGGCGATGAAGGCGGCGCTCGATGCGCTCGACGAGGCCGGGCTTCGACCGGAGGTCAAGGTCATGGTCGGCGGCGCGCCCGTGACGCAGCGATACGCGGACTCGATCGGGGCCGACGGCTACGGCGACACGGCAACCGCCGCGGTCGACCTCGCTCGAACGCTCATGGGACCCCAGAACATCGCCGCAAGCCGGGGATAGCGACATGCACGACCAGCACTGGAACCAGCTCATATCGGTCATCGGCGGCGAGGTCGTTCGCCCATTGCCGACAGGCTTCATCATCGACAGCCCCTGGCTCCCGAATTGGGCGGGCCACACGATCCTCGACTACTTCACCGACGATCGCGTCTTCCTCGAGGACAACTTCAAGGCGATCGACGCGTTCCCGGACACGATCTTCCTGCCGGGCTTCTGGTCGGAGTACGGGATGTGCACCGAGCCGTCCGCGTTTGGCTCCGTCGCGGTCTGGGAGGAGAACGAGTTTCCTTTCACCAAGAAGGTCATAGAGTCGATCTCCGACATCGATTCACTCGAGGTTCCGAACCCGCGCAAGAACGGCCTTCTGCCGTTCGTGATCAAGCGGCTCGAGCATCTTCAGCCCGAGATCGAACGGCGAGACCACAAGATCCGCTTTGCCGTCGCCCGCGGGCCGCTGAACATCGCCACGTTCCTGATGGGGACGACGGAGTTCCTCACAGCGATCAAGACAGATCCTGAGGCAGCGCACCGATTGCTCGGCAAAGTGACCGACTTTCTCGTCGACTGGATCGCTTGCCAGCGCGAGCGCTTCCCCACGATCGACGGAATCCTTCTCCTCGACGACATCGTCGGTTTCGTCAGCCGGCGCGACTTCGAGACGTTCGGCCTGCCCTATCTCCGCCGCGCCTACGACACGGACGTCACGGTGAAGTTCTTCCACAACGACGCGCCGTGCAAGGCGTCCGCGCCGCTCCTGGCCGACGCCGGCATCAACCTCCTCAACTTCGGGGTTCAGCACACGCTCAGCGAGATGCAGAGCTGGACGAACGGGCAGATCGCCCTGCTCGGCAACGTCCCAACGCGGGACGTCCTCGCCGCCGGTACCGCGGCGGACGTGGAGCGGGCCGTAACCGAGATGCTAAGGGCCGTGGAAGACCGCTCCCGGCTCATAGTCTCGGGCGGCGGCGGCATGCCGCCGGGCGTCCCGACCGAGAACATCCGCGCCCTCATCGACACCGTGGGGCGGCTGACCTGTTAGGGCCCGGGCGACACATGCCGATCAACCTCCGGGCCACCATTGAAGCGAGTCCCCATCGTCTCGCGATGCCGATCGGGGCCTACGCCGGTCTGGCGATCACGGGCGGCCGCGTCCGCGACGTCGTGTCCGATCCGGCCGCCCAGGTAGGTTCGGTGCTCGCGCTTCACGAACGGCTTGGTACACCGTTCCTGCTCACGGCAATGGATCTCAGCGCCGAGGCGGAGGTCTTCGGCTCGTCGGTTCGGTTGACCGACGGAGAGATGCCCGCGCTCACCGGCCGGCTGGTTACGACCGCGGCTCAGGTCGGGCGGCTGGCCGCGCCGACGCCGGGCGACGGCAGGACACGCGTCCACCTCGACACGGCCGCTCAGCTCGTGGGCGCGGCGCCCGAAAGTCCCGTGCTGGGCGGGCTCATCGGGCCGTTTTCGCTGGCGGCGCGCCTCTTCGGGGTCGTGGAGACGCTCGAGGCGACATTGTCGGAGCCGGACACGATCCTCTCGCTGCTCGAGAAGGTCACGCCGTTCCTGGTCGAATACGCACTCGAGTTCCGGCGCGTCGGGACGGCGGGCGTCGTCATGGCGGAACCCGCGGCGGGGCTTCTCTCCCCGCGCGGGCTTGCCCGCTTCTCCACACCCTTTGTGGCGCGCATAGTGGACGCGACGCAGGACGCGACGTTCGCCATCGTCCTGCACAACTGCGGGGCTAAGTTGGCGCACCTGGACCGGATCATCGAGTGCGGCGCGGGCATCTATCACTTCGGCGCGCCGATGGACCTTCCGACGGCACTCGCTCGGGTGGACGGTCGGGCCGTGCTCTGCGGCAACATCGACCCGAGCTACATCCACGCCGGACCGCCTTCCGCGGTCCACACGGAGGCAACGAAGCTCCTTGCCGCGTGCGCGGGCCACAACGCGCTCGTGCTCTCTTCCGGGTGCGATCTGCCGCCGGGCACGCCATTGGAGAACATCGAGGCGCTCTGCGCGGCCGTGGACGATCCTCCCCAGTACGCGGCGACGTCCGCGTCCGCGGCGACGTCCTGATGGGCTCTCCCGTCCCAGGCCCGTCCCCCTCGCCGATCGCCGCCGATACGTGCCTCGGCCTGGTCCTCGGTCGCGCTCCCGCGGCCGAGGTTCGGAGGCACCTCGGGTATCCGGCCCATGCCTCACCTAAGGCCCTGATCGCGGCACGCATCGACGACGTCGCGGACGCGGCGGCGGGGGTGCTGCAGCCGCGCGGCGCATATGCGGTTCATGCGGTCACCGCGCAGACGCCCCATCGAATCGACGCCGATGGCGCTGCGATCCGCGGCGAGGTCTCACGGTTCGTGGGGACCGTCGACCGGGTCGCCGTCGTCGTCGCGACGGCCGGCGCGGAGATCTCCGAACTCGCCGAGCGCTACGGTCAGGCGGGAGACTCGCTCGGGGCCTGGATCGCCGACGCGATCGGGTCATGGGCGGCTGAAGCCGCGGCGGATGCCGTCACCGACAGATTGAGGGTATACGTCGGGCCGGGCGAGGCTCTCACGCTCCGCTATAGCCCCGGCTACTGCGGGATGGCCATGGCACAGCAGCGCGTGCTTTTCGGGCTCGTCGACGCGGAGGCCACCGGAATCACGCTGCTGCCGTCGATGCTCATGCGGCCGCTGAAATCGGTGTCCGGGATCGTCGGCCTCGGTCCAGTCGGTGAGCGTGGTGCGGATGCCCCGGCAACGCCGTGCGCGGCCTGCGGCCGTGTCGCCTGCCACATGCGCCGCTGATCGCCCGCGGCGACTCCCGCGCCGGCTTCCGGGGAAAGGAGGTTTGGCGTCCCCGGCGGGAATCGAACCCACGACCAACCGCTTAGAAGGCCAGAGCGCGTAAGCGCAATAGCGCCACGCTCAGAGGCGCGAGCGAAACGTGTCCAGTTATCGTGT
>CAWFBR010000009.1:0-205327 GCA_963814125.1 uncultured Chloroflexia bacterium | reverse complement strand
TTCCCAAGCAGAATGTCGCGGGTTCGAATCCCGTCTCCCGCTCCACATTGCCCAATCACGCTCAGGACCGCCCGATAACTGGGCGGTCTTGTCGTTTCGGGCGAGTTCGGGGGGCCGAGTTCGCGGGCCGCGCCGGTCACCGGGAGAGGGTAGAGCGTCCCTCTATGCGGAAAGCTCGGCCATGAGGCGCGTCAGGAAGTCGTGGACGGCCTGACGGCCGGCAGGGTCCAGACCGGACAGCGCCCGCTCCACCGCGTCCCCGCGCCAGCTGTACGCCTGCTCTATGGCCCCGATGGCGTCCGGAGCCAGGCGAACATGGATGATGCGGCGGTCGGTCGGGTCCGGGTGGCGCTCGACGTAACCGGCCGCGACCAGCTCCTCGACGACCCTGCTGGCCCATCCCGCCGACATGCCCGCCCTGGCGGCGAGCTCGCCCATGGTCAGCGCGCGGGCCACGTACAGATGGATCGCGGCCCGGACACCTTGCTTGGAGACTCGCGGCGCGCCTTTGACATAGTGGGCTGCGGCCTCGGTCGCGGGTCCGGCGATCGCCGGACGCTCGCCGTAGCCGACGTGGATCAACTCCAGGACGAGAGTCGCGACTGCCGAGTCGGAGGCTGAGGGGCTTTGGGCCGGCTTCATCGCCTGATATTATCCTCTTTCAATAGTTTCTAGATTGAAGGAGATGGTACATGGCGGGTCAGGCGACCGAAAGCTGCGGCGACGGGATGCACGACACCGGCCGCGGCCGCTGGCTCGGCCTGGCGATGCTGAGCCTGGGCGTGGCCATGATCATCGTCGACGCCACGATCGTGAACGTCGCCATACCGTCGATCATCCGCGAGTTGAAGATCGACTCGACGACGGCCGAGTGGATCAACACCACATACGCCCTGGTCTTTGCCGCCCTCCTGATCACGCTCGGCCGCATCGGCGACGTCTGGGGCAGGCGGCGACTTTACCTCGCCGGCCTCGGTCTCTTCGTCGCCGCGTCCATGCTGGCGGGCGTCGCGCCCAGCGGGCAGATCCTGATCGCCGCGCGAGTCCTTCAGGGCGTGGGCGGCGCGATGATCCTGCCGGCAACGCAGTCGATCCTCAACACCAACTTCCAGGGGCGCGACCGCGCCATCGCCTTCGGCATCTGGGGCGCAACCATCGGTGGCGTGGCCGCGCTCGGGCCCCTGCTCGGCGGCTGGCTGACGACCAACCTGAGCTGGCGCTGGGCCTTCTTCATCAACCTGCCGATCGGCCTCCTGGCAATTGCCGGCACGCTTGCCTACATCTGCGAATCGAAGGATGAGGAATCCAGGCCGGGCTTCGACCTGCCGGGCTTCGTGCTCGTGACTCTCGGTCTCGGCGGCATCGTGTTTGCCCTCATTGAGGGCCGCAACTACGGCTGGTGGGCGCCTAATCATCAATTCGCCGTCCTGGGTTGGGACTGGCCGCTGACGGGTGTGTCGGTCACGCCGTTCGCCATCGGCCTTGGGCTGGCGGGTCTGGTCCTCTTCACCGCGGTCGAGAGGTCTCGCAAACGGCGGGGTTCGTTCTACCTATTCGACTTCAGCCTCTGGACCTACAAGGGATTCCGATACGGCAACCTGGCGGGGACGATAGTGTCGCTCGGCGAGTTCGGGCTGCTGTTCGCCCTGCCGCTCTTCCTCCAAGCCGATTTGGGCTACTCCGCCTTCGACACCGGGCTAGTCTTCATGGCTCTGGCGGTCGGGGCGTTCTTCTCCGCTCCGCTGGCGGCCAGCTTTGCCAATCGATTCGGCAATCGGCGGGTCGTCACCACCGGCATGCTCCTCGAAGCGGTCGGCATCATGGCCACGTCGCTGCTTCTCGCGCCCGATTTGCCCGGTTGGGCCCTTGTTCCGCCGCTCTTCGTATACGGCATCGGCGTTGGCTTCTCCACGTCTCAGCTGATCAGCCTGGTCCTGTCGGACATCCCGCCGGAGCGCTCCGGCATCGCGTCGGGCGCGAACTCGACGCTGCGACAGGTCGGTTCGGCGCTGGGCATCGCCATTCTGGGAACGGTCTTGTTCTCGACGTTGTTGAGCGGCACGCAGACGAACCTCGATCGGGCTCTGCCGAACCTGTCGCCGGTCTGCCGCGAGACGGTCGCGTCGCTGGTCGATGCCTCGGGCGGCCAGATCCTGACGGCGATCAAGAATCCGGCCCAATCGAGTGCCGATCAAGCTGCCTTTGCCGGTTCGCTGACCCCGACCCAGAGTGCATGCTTCCGCGATCCGGCCTTCCTCGCGGCGCTGCCGAAGACGGCCGGCCCGATCGAGACCGCGTTTGTGGATGCGGCCCGGCTGACGGGCTTCGTGGCCACCGGCTTCGTCCTGCTCGGCGTTCTGTTCTCGCTGCTGCTGCCCGGCAAGCGTCAGCTGGCGGAGGAAGCGGTCGCCCGGGCCGCCGCCGGTCAAGTCGAGGCCGCGCCGTAAGCCAAGCGGACAAACGATACGCAGCTCACGCGGATGTTCACCCGCACCGCTTCCGCCGCACGTACGCCCTGAGGGCGGGCAGCGGAAGAATCGCGCTTGTTCCGACACTCTAACTGGACAGGCTTTGGCCCGGATTCCACGCTTGGGACATACCGCTCAGGGCTCCGTACTTCCCAAGCGAATGTCGCGGGTTCGAATCCCGTCTCCCGCTCCACTTCCCTCTTCTGCGCTCAGCACGACACTCTGCCTATCAAGAGCGAGGGGCATTTGAGGGTTGGCGAGGCTGCCACAACGCTCGACTGGCTCGCGTTACAAGAGCTAGCACGGCGAAGGCGCATCCGTCAACGGGGCATAGAGGCTCGCCCCGGACGAAGCGATCGAGGCCCTCGATGCCGAGCGCGAATTCACGGTGAGTCGCACCCCATGATCGATCAGTCATCCGTCGCGAAGTTGTGCTTGCTTCCGGATCAGATCCAGCTGCGTCTGGCCCGCCAGCTAGCAGGTCCGCCGCAGACAGCGAGGTGAGGGTTTGATGCCGACAGTATCGGGACACGCGATCACGGTTCTCGCTCATCCCCGCCGGGGATTGGGCCGGCTCGTAGCGATTGGAGCGGCAGCGGCCCTGGCTCTAGCGCCGATGCCGGCACCAATCCTGGCGGCCTCTCCGAACCCTGCTCTGGCGCTGGCATCCGGCGACTGGCCACAGTACGGTCACGATGCGGCCCACTCCGGCTACAACGCCGCCGAACGGATCGTCTCGCCGGCTAACGTAGCCAACCTCAAGCTAACTTGGACGGCCAGCACCCGCCATGGCATCGTCGGGTTCGTAGTTGCCGAAGGCGTGGTCTTTGTTAGCGGCGCGAACGCCAAGCTGTACGCCTACCCTGTCGGCTGTGCCAGCGGTGGCGAGGATTGTGCCCCCCTCTTGACGGTCACGGTCAGTAATTCCAGCATCACCACCCCCGCGGTCGCCGACGGCATCGTGTACGTCGGGTCCTCCGATGGCAAGCTGTACGCCTACGCTGTGGGCTGCGCCAGCGGCGGCGGGACCTGTACACCGCTCTGGACGGCCGCCACGGGGGGCTTCATCGTCTCCTCGCCCGTTGTCGCCGACGGCGTCGTCTACGTCGGGTCCTCCAATGGCAAGCTGTATGCCTACGCTGTGGGCTGCGCCCGCGGAGGCGGAGTCTGCTCCCCGCTCTGGACGGCGACAACGTCTGGGTCCCTGACAGCGGCACCCGCGGTCGAGGGCGGCCTCGTCTACGCGGAGCCCGACAACGACGACAAGCTCTACGTCTTTCGAGTCGGCTGTGCCAGCGGCGGCGCAACCTGCGCCCCGCTACGGATGGTCCTGCTGGCCGACCGCAACCCTTTCAACTCGCCTGTCGTTTCGAACGGCGTTGTCTACGCTACACCCACTACGGGAGGCCTCCATGCCTACGCTGTGAGCTGCCTCAGCGGCGGGGCGACCTGCAGCCGGCTCTTGACGGCTGACGCCGAAACCTCGCCTGCCGTCGCGGACGGCGTCCTGCACGTGGGCTGGGGCACGTATCAAGTAGATGCCAAGACGTACGGGGTGATTCATGCCTATGGCGTTGGCTGCGCCACTGGCGGGGCGACCTGCAAACCGCTCTGGGACGACCTAGCCGGCAGTGTCATCGACTCGCCACCCTCGGTTGCCAATGGCGTCGTGTACGCCGGGTCCCGTGATGGCAAGATCCAAGCGTTCGCTGAGAGCGGTTGTGCCAGCGACGCGGGGTTCTCGGTCGGCGAACGAACCTGCCTTCCACTATGGAGTGCCACAACCAGTGGCTGGATCTACTCCTCGCCTGTTGTGTCGAACGGTGTTGTATATGTCGCTTCCACCAACGACGGCAACCTGTATGCCTTCAGCCTGCCCGGCGCCACTCCACCGGCCACCAGCATGGCCATGCCGCCATCGTCGAACGAACCAGGCGCTCCGATCTGGAGTCTGGTGCTCGGACTGGCCGCCTTCTTCGGCGGAACGCTGCTAACGCTCAGGCGAAGACAGCGGCTCACCAGGTGACGGGCCGCATCGAGTAGCTCCTGCTGACGGAGGCTGCAAATTGCGCATCTCTCCTGGTATGCACGCAGGACGCGCTCGCGGAACAGCTGCTGGTGAAGCCTCTGGCGCACTGCCCGCGTCACATACTCGCGCCGAGCCTCCGCGCCGCTGTCGGCGACTTGGTTAGGGAGGCCCGACGGCGGGACGCAGGATCGGCCGGAGTGGCGGCTACAATCTGCCGGACGGAGACGGCAACGCAAGGGAGAGAGGCAGTGAGCTCAGCCCGTCGGATCGGCTACCACCTGTCCAGCGAGCAGTTCCCCGCCGGCCAGCTCGTCGCCAACGCGGTCGCCGCGGAACAGGCCGGGTTCGACCAGGTCTGGGTGAGCGACCACTTCCACCCCTGGCAGGACAATCAGGGCCATGCCAGTCACGCTTGGGTCGTCCTCGGTGCCATCGGCCAGGCAACCCGGAAGATCCCGATGGGCACCGGGGTCACGTGCCCCACCTACCGCTACCGGCCGGCTGACGTGGCCCACGGCTTCGCGACGCTGGGGAACCTCTACCCCGGTCGCGTCTTCCTGGGGCTCGGGTCGGGCGAATCGCTCAACGAGATCCCGAGTGGAGGGGGCTGGGGATCGCTCCGGGAGCGAACGGAGCGTCTGGCCGAATTGGTCGCGCTGATCCGCAAACTCTGGGGCGGCGACTGGGTCGACCACGAGGGCCCCAACTACCCGATCCAGGGCGCGAAGCTCTACGACATACCGTCGATGCCTGTGCCGATCTACATCGCGGCCAGCGGGCCCAAGAACTCGCGACTGGTCGGCCAGATCGGGGATGGCTGGGTGACCGTCGGGGCCTCAGTCATGGACGAATCGATCAAAGGCGCCTTCAGAGAGGGGGCTCGCGAGGCGGGCAAAGACCCGGACCTGATGCCCGTGATGGTCGAGCATTACCTGGTCGTGGGCGGCCGGGCCGAGGCCGAGGAGGCAGCCCGCCGCTGGCGGTTCATCGCTACCGCCTGGGAGTTGCTCAACGAACCGGATCCGCGCGAGATCCAGCGCAAGGCCGAAGCCTCGACGTCCCTGGAGGAGGTCCACAGCCGGTGGACCGTCAGCGAAGATCCGGAGGAGCACGCCAGAGCAATCGAAGCCTACTTCGAGTCGGGCGTGACCGACGTCTTCGTCCACAGCGGGCAGGAGGATCAGGCGCGGGTGATCGACTTCTTCGGGAATCGAGTGCTGCCCCTGATTCGACGCGATGGATCGCCGATTACCAGGCTCGCGGCGCCGACCGCCGGAGCCTGAGCTACGAGACCAGCGGGCTGGAGGCGACCGCCAGGGTGAGGCGAATCCGCCGACTACTGCTGCGACAAGCTCACCACGTTCCTGGCCGGCGTCCCTGAGGCCCAGGCGAACCTGGAGACGCGCCGCCTCTCCTAGCCGGCTGGGGTTGAATTGCGTGACGCCCGACCCGGCGATCCCTCACAATCCGCGGGCAGGTCAAGAGATCGCTCGAGGAGCAGACCTTGCCGCGACCGCTGTCGATACTGGTGCTGATGCTGGTCGTGGCCGGCTGCGCGCACGACTCTCCCGGCACGGCTTCGCCTTCGGCATCCCGCCCTTCGGCCGCGCCGACGACGACCCGGGCCACTCCCTCCCCGTCAGCCACACTGATTCCATCCCCCAGCCCCGTGCCCGCGTCCGCCTGGACAGTCGTCCCCGTGGCGCTTCTGACCGAGGCGGGCAATCCGGCGACTTCTGTGGCTCACGTGGGTATCGGATTCCCGGTCTCGCCGACCTCGGTCGCGACATTCCTTCCGGATGATCGGTGGCTGGAGGTCGAGTGGCGGACGCCGGGCCGGGAAGGGACGGCCTGGGTCCCCGAATCGTCGCTCGTGTTCCGGGTTCAGCCCGGGGTTGCCCACGCCGACATCGACGCCCTCGACTCGGACCTGGGGGCTTACCTGACCGGACTCGGGGATCGGGCAGGCGTCGAGGTTTACGACGCAACGCGGGGCACGGTCTACGCCTACAACGCCACGCACGAATACACGACGGCCAGCTCGGTCAAGGTGCCGATAATGCTCGCCTTCCTGGCCCAGGTCGAAGCCGAAGAACGTGAGCCGACCGCCCCCGAGAAGGCGCTGCTGACCGAGATGATCGAGAAGTCCATGGACTACGCGGCCACGGCGTTGTGGGAACAGGTCGGCGGCGCGAAGGGCCTGACGGCGTTCATGAAGCAGATCGGCGTGGAAGGACTCAGCCCGTACGAGGGCGGCTGGAGCTGGAGCACGATTTCGCCCGACGCGATGGTCGGGCTGCTGACCAAGCTGCACGAGGGCACGATCCTCAACCGGGATCACCGCGAATTGGCGCTCTACTTGATGGAGCACGTCATCGACAGCCAGCGCATCGGGGTTGCCGACACGGCCCCTGCGGGAGCCACCGTGGCGATGAAGATCGGCCGGTGGTGGTATGACGAGAGCCGCGGTGGCACGGTCATGAGCTCGTCGGGGATCGTGTCCCTCGGCTCCGAGGCCTACGTCATCTCGGTCTACACAGATCACAACGTGTCGATGCCGCAGGGCGAAGCGACCGTGCGCCACGTCTGCGGCACGATCGCGGGCCTGCTGCTCGGCGACCCCGCCTGACAACCCCCCATCCCGATCCCTCGCCGGTCGGAGTTGTCCACCGTCTGCTCACATTCACGTGCGCAGGAGGCGTGCGAAGCGGCGCGGTTCTTGCCACGCTTCTCCAATGCCCGGGCAGCCCGTGGGGCTGGGTCCGTCATGCCCCGGGAAGAGTCCATACGTCGGAGGAGGTCGCTCATGGCCGCTGCCACCGAGTACGTCCGTGGCATGTTTCACTGGACCGTCAAAAGCGAAGGCATCATCGCCCCGGACGAGCGGCCGCCGGCCGCCCAGTCGTTGGCGCTGGGCCTGCAGCACATCTTCGCCATGTTCGGGGCGACGGTGCTGGCACCGATCCTCATGGGTTTCGACCCGAACACGGCCATCTTCTTCTCCGGCATCGGCACGCTCATCTTCTTCGTATGTGTCCGCGGCCGGATTCCGAGCTATCTGGGCTCGAGCTTCTCGTTCATCGCCGTAGTCATCTCGGCCGAGGCGATCAGCTGGACCGGCACCGGCCCGAACATTCCGGCGGCACTGGGCGGCATCATCGCCTGCGGCGCCGTATACGCCGTCATTGGTCTGGTGGTCATGGCCGTCGGCTACAAGTGGGTCGAATGGCTGATGCCTCCTGTCATCACCGGCGCCATCGTCATGGTCATCGGTCTCAACCTGGCTCACGTGGCGGTTGCGGACTTGAGCGGCGTGGCGAGCTGGTACGCCAACAAGGACCTGGCCCAGAACAACGACATCTTCTTCATGACGATGGGTCTCCTTACCACGGCGGCCGTCGTTCTCATCGCGGTCTACGCGCCCGGCATCCTGCGGCGGCTCCCCATCCTGCTCGGCGGTATCGCGGGCTTCGTCATGTACTTCATCGCCACGAACCTGCTGAGTCTCGGCCCAAAGGGCGCCGAGATCAGCTTCGACAAGGTGAACGCGGCGGAGTGGATCGGCCTGCCCAACTTCACGAGCCCTGTCTTCGACGGCCACGCGATCGTCTTGATCGCGCCGATCGCCCTTGTCCTCGTGGCCGAGAACCTTGGCCACGTCAAGGCGGTCGCGGCGATGACGGGCCGCAACCTCGATCCCTACCTCGGACGCGCGTTCCTCGGCGATGGCGTCGCCACGATGGTTGCGGGATCGGGCGGCGGGACCGGCGTCACGACCTATGCCGAGAACATCGGCGTGATGGCCGTAACCAAGATCTACTCCAGCCTCGTGTTCTTGATCGCGGCGTTCGTGGCCCTCGCCATGGGTGTCTGCCCGAAGTTCGGCGCCCTCATCGCCACAATCCCGAGCCCCGTTCTGGGCGGCCTTGCGCTCGTCTTGTTCGGCCTCATCGCCGCGACGGGCGCGCGCATCTGGGTTCAGAACAAGGTCGACTTCGGCGTGACTCGCAACCTCGTCACGGTCGCGGCAGCACTCACGATCGGCGCCGGCGACCTGACTCTCACGTCCGGTGACTTTTCGCTCGGCGGCATCGCGATGGCGACCTTCGGCGCCATCATCGTTTACCAGGTCCTGGGCCTGGTGAAGGTATCCGACGTGCTCGAGGCCGAGACAGCCGACGCCTGAGCCAACGCTGGCGGACAACGAAGCGGGCGGCCCCGACTTTCGCCGCAGGGCCGCCCGCTTTCTCTTTCGCGAAGGCCTCTCTACCCCGGGCGGCCGGTCCCGAACTGGCGGTCTCCGGCGTCGCCCAGGCCCGGCATGATGTAGCCGTGCTCGTTTAGCTGCCGGTCCACCGCCGCGCAGTAGATCTCCACGTCGGGGTGGGCGTTGGTGACGGCGTCCACACCCTCCGGAGCCACGATCAAGTTCACCAGCTTGATCCGCGTGGCGCCCCAGCGCTTGAGGACCTCGATCGCGGCCGTGGCGGAGCCGCCTGTAGCGAGCATCGGATCGAGGATCAGGCACAGGTCCACGGTCGCCGAGTCGGGCAGCTTGTTGTAGTACTCGACAGGCCGGAGGGTGCGCTCGTCCCGGAACAGTCCGAGGTGCCAGACCTCGGCGGTGGGCATCAACTCGAGCATTGCGTCGACCATGCCCAGGCCGGCCCGAAGGATCGGCACGAGACCGATGCGTACGCCCAGCTCGTGCGCGTCGGTTCGCTCGAGCGGCGTATTCACCGGCAGAGGCCGGACTTCGACATCCTCGAGCGCTTCATAGCCCAGCAGCCACGAGAGCTCGCGGACGACCTCGCGGAACTTCTTTGGGTCGGTCTGCTCGTCGCGCAGGATGCGGAGTTTGTGAAGGATGGCCGGATGCCTCGAGACATGAAGCGTCGGCCACGCTCTGTCGCGAACCGGCATTGGAGTGTCCGACACTGTGGTCTCCTCCATGGCGCGGGTTCATAAACGTTGGGCCCATCGTACGAGGTGGGAGACCTCATCGCGCGGCCGGGCTTCAATCCGTGTGTGCGGTCGGTTCGACGGTTCGGGGACGCCATGGGAAGCGGGTGCCGGCGATCGAGCTTCCAAGCTCCCTGCGGGCCTGATCGGCGGTTCGGCGCAGGTCGCCCCACGACCGCGCTCCGACGAGCGGGAGCGTGGCGATCATGATGCTGAGGCCGCCGTACCAGAGCGCGGGGAGAGCCAGCATCGACGAGACGGGGACGGTCCAACGGTGGTTGGTTCGGGCGCCCCAGACAACCAGGACCAGCGCGAACGGGAAGCGGACCACGAACGGAATCGGGACCGCCGCCCACGTCCCATTCTTGCCGGCATTGGCCTGAAGAACCTCGATCCAGCGGCCCCAGGCATCGGGCGCGAACGCCGCCGAGACGGCCACCAGCGTGGCCGTCGCACCGATGGCGATGGCCAGAGAGCGCCACTCGCGCCGGACCGCGAACCACAGCAACCCCACACCGGGTGTGATCTTCGTAAGCAGGACCAACGACCAGGTCGCCGGCCAGCGGAAGCCGAGGACGATGGCGAGCGCCACCAGCAGTTCGATGTTGCCGCCCCAGATCTCCATGAGGCCGAAGAAGGCCAGGCCCAGCAGGATCAGTCTGGGCCCGGTGAGGTAGACCATCGCGGCCATCAGGATGGCCGCCCAGACCGCCATGAACGCCTGCCACGGCAGCAGCCGGATGGGCTGCAGGACCTGCAGGAAGGCGGGCGAGTATGGGTAGGCGATCTGGTCGGTCCAGTTGGAGTGCAGGTACGGGTTGGCGAGGTCCGGCACCCAGTAGCAGCGCGCGTCCATCCCCGAACCTGCCAGGCGACCCCACGGCTCGGCGAAGTAGACGATCCCCAGCCAGGCGACCACCAGAGCAACCAGGCCCGCGACGACGAGGACCGGCACGCGTCGCCCCCCGAGCGAGATCGTCCGCTCGCCAGATCCGTTCAGGGTGATTCTCCTCGCCATGGCGCTCCCGCTGACCCCCGGCATGCTAGCACCGGCAGGCGCCGACAGGTCCGCTCGGTCGTTGGTCCGGCGGGCCGGCTACCTACACCAGGCCGGTTAGCAGCCGCGCCCCGGAGGTCGGACCTGAGGCGCGCTCCACGACTGCCGATCTCCCGAGCCGCTCGCCCTCGCTGGCTTGGCTCCCCGGGCCCAGGAGGCTCTCCCACCCATCGGCGGCCAATCTCTCCAGGACGCTGATCGCGGCGGCGAGCGTCCGTCCTGCAAGGTCGGCGGCTTCTCCGTGGAGCTCCCCGTCGCCGAGAGTAGACCGAATCGTTGCCGCGGCGGCAGCCACGGCACGCAGGTTGGCGGCAGCCAATGCAACGTCACCCTTCGCCCCGTGTTCGACCACCAGCGAGGCTCTCGCCCCGGACAGGGCCGACACGAGCGACACCGCAGCCCCGGGGCTCGTCAGGCCGGCGGCCGGAGTGCCGATCATCAAGCGAAGCCCGCTGAAGACGATGCTGCGCAGCCAGGCCTGCAGCAGGATCGAGCGAGCGTCGCCGTCGACCCCAACCCAGTCGGGCACCGCTCCCAGGAGCAGCCTTTCGGCTGGCAGGCCGTCGGCCAGGGCAAGCTCCACGCCCAACGCCTGGAGCGCAAGGGCACGACCGGCGTGCGTCGCCATGTTCGAGGGCACGCCTTTGGCCACGTCCGAACCAAGAGCCAGCGGGCCAGGACCGATCACCACTCGCGAACCGGCGCGGGCAAGCAGGCGGTGAGCGAAGGCGTGGTCCGCAAGAGCACGCTCGGGATCGACATTGTCATCGACGATCTCACGGATCGGGTCGGCTTCCACGTAATCGATGCGCTCGAACGCGGCTACCACCGCTTGTTCGGGAGCGGCGAACGCGGAAGCGACCGTCATCAGGCTGGCGTATCTGCCGCGCTCGGCCGCCGATTCGTCCGCGGCTTCTCGCAGCGCGGCGAGGCCGCGCTGGCTGCCTGCGGGGACCCGCTCGGCGGTGCGTTGGGCGGGTTCGCCTCGACGCCTCCGATCGCCATGATGGCCGCGGCCGGGACGGCCAGGCCACTTGGACTCGAACCGGCCGGGCGTCTCAAGACCCACCTGTCGCCGCGCCTCGGCGAATTCCCAGCTCGCGGGCACACGGACCTGCACGACATCCGCGCCGCCACCGACCACGGCCCTCGTCTCGGCGGCAGCGGCCCCAACCTCGACCGTACGCAGTGCGACCCCGAGCCAGGGCTCTGGAGGCAGGCCCAACACGTCCCTCATCTCCCGCGTCGCAGTGCGGTTGGCGTCGAAACGGGCCAAGGCCGCGCCCACCAGCTCTGAGCCCCGACGCTCAGCCGCGGCGAGCCTATCCGGCCTCTCCAGGAGCTCTCCCTCGAGGGCAAGGTCGATCGCACCCGAGGCGCCCTCGATGGCGAGCTCGCGCGGCTGAAGGTCGTATTCGATGAGCGACACGACAAACGGCAACAGCACGCCACGAGCGAGTCGGTCGGGATCCGAGCCGCAGTACCGCGCGGCGAGTGAGGCCGCCAGCGGGCGCCCGGCTCCGTCCAGCCCATCGACGCCGAGCATCCGCAGGACGGCACGTTCCTGGGCGATAGTCGTGGCACGCCGGGCAACGGACGACAAGCGACCCGCCAGGTCGGCGGCCTGTCGCCGAACCAGTTCCGCCTGCCGTGGAATCGCCGTATCGCTCATATTCGCCCCGCGATGAAGCCCGAATCAATGCCGTCCACGTCACCCTATCCAATCGTCGGTCTGCGGCGGGACTTCACTGGTCGGTGGCGTCAAGCCGGCGAGTCCGGGCATCTCCCACGGGACCGGCTCCTCGTGCGCCTTCTCGACCTTCTCGGTTTCCCTCAGCAGCCAGATCGTTAGCAGCATCGTGACGGCCAGGCCAAAAACGGACAGGATGCCAGCCGGGATCGTCAGCATGTACATCAGGTAGCCGAGCCCCGGTACGGAGAAGTCGACGCGCCCGACGACCGTGGACACGGGCGTAAGAGTTGGATCCGGGTCCCTGTTCGCGTCGCTCTTGGTCTGGACGTAGACACCGTACGGCAGCTGGATTACGCCGGTGATGCGGTGCACGTCGAGGACATCGCTCGAGGCCTCCAGGGTGACGATGTCTCCGGCCCGCAGATCCGACGGCGAAACGCGAACGATATCCACGAGGGCGCCCGTCGGGATCGTCGGTTCCATCGAACCGCTCCGGATCACGACAAGATCGTGACCGAGCCGGGGACCGATGTTCGCGGCCAGGGCGATGACCACGACCGTGATGACAAGCGCGATAAGCGCGACGTCGAGGAGCCGGCGGATGATTCGCGCTGCTCTCTTCACGTCGCTCTCCCGGGTGGTTTGAGCCTGAGGCCGGACGCCGGCCATAGCCCGTTCGATGGGCTATGGCCGGCGTCGGTGCAGCCGATCAGGTTACGAGTTGTCTGCCGTCTATTCGGCGCCTGAAGCGAAGGTACAGGTGGAGGCGACGACTGGAAAGGGTCGACCTCATCAAACCTCCGGCCGGATGAGGCCACAACGGGACCTCCTGGTGGCCGGCATTGGTACTTTGGTTACCCCAGCCGGCAGACCCGGCCTGCCGATCCGGTTGCCCGCCAGGACGCGCTCCGACCGACATCCGCGAGCGGTTACTCCTCCGCAGCTCGGTGATACACGCCGGCGACCCTCACCATCACGGCCTCCCGCAGGAGAGCCGCCAGCGCGGCGGCACAGTCGGGGACGTCAGGATCGGCGTCCAGGTCGGCCCAGAAAACGTACTCCCAGCGAACGCCCCGGCTCGGGCGCGACTCGAGGCGCGAGAGATTTATCTTGCGCTCGGCGAAGCAGCCCAGGCATCTATACAGACTCCCGGGAACGTTTCGGACGGCCCACACGAGTGTCGTCTTCATGGGGCCGGCCTGGGTGGCGGCGGCGAACCAGCCGGTTGGTAGTTGCTCGCGCGCGAGGACTGCGAAGCGGGTCCGGTTCGCGGCGCCGGTCTGTATGTCGGCGGCGAGAACCTCAAGACCATAAAGCGGCGCAACCCGGGCCGAGGCTATCGCCGCCGCACCGAGTTCGTGCTTATCTGCGATCGACTTGGCCGCACCCGCCGTGTTGTAGCTCGTCATCACGGACCACGGCCGCGACCGCAGGAACTCGTCCGCCTGGTCGAGAGCTTGGGCGATGCTGTAGACGCGCTCTATCTGCTCCAGGGCCTGACCGGGGAGCGCCAGCAGGGCGAGGCTGACCGGAACGGTGACCTCTGCCACGAGTCGCACTTCGTCGAACTTGAAGAGAAGGTCGTAGACCTCGCGGACGCTTCCCCCGGACGACCGCTCGATCGGGACGACGCCGGCCTCCACCTCCCCGGCCTGGACCGCCTCGAAGACGGCCCGCCAGGTCGGCAGGGCCACCGCCTCGGCCGCTACGAAGGCGGACAGGACGCCCTCCTCGCTGAAGGCGCCGGGCTCGCCCTGGAAGGCAACGCGTGGCAAGACGGCGTCCGAGGCACGACCTTCCCGAACGCGGGACGAACTACCGGACGCTGGCACTGCCACCTGACCTCCCGGCTACTCCGAGCGCTTGATAGGGGACGCCGGCGGCTCCCCGGCGCCGGACTGGGCCGCGATCGTGAAATGCCGCTCGTCGCGACGCCGCACCTCCGCGCCGGTCTTCCAGATCGCGTATTCGAGCGAGTCGCAAAGAGCCTGGCATGAAGCCGCGATGATGTTCGTGTCGCTGCCCATGGTGGACCACTCGAGTGTGCCGTTGGACGAGTCGATGATCACCCTCGTCTGGGCACCGGTCGCCTCCTCGCTGTCGAGGATGCGGACCTTGTAGTCGACCAGGTGCACCGCGTCAAGTTGCGGGTAGAAGGCGCCGAGAGCCTTGCGCAGGGCGCTGTCCAGGGCGTTGACGGGCCCGTTTCCCTCCGCCGCGGTGTGCAGCACCTCACCTGCGACCTCGACCTTGACCGTGGCCTCGGCCAGGAGTTCGGCGCC
This sequence comes from uncultured Chloroflexia bacterium, assembly GCA_963814125.1. Classification (GTDB taxonomy): domain Bacteria; phylum Chloroflexota; class Limnocylindria; order Limnocylindrales; family CSP1-4; genus Fen-1039. The sequence continues at coordinate 190,836 of CAWFBR010000009.1, read as the reverse complement.
GCCGCGCTGCTCCACCAGAACGGTGAAGTCGCACAGTTCGAAGGGGCGCACATAGCCGGCCTTGTGGCGCTTGACAAGCAGTTCGAAGGACGCCTCCGCGCCCTCGAACGCGAGCCCGTCGGCCTCCAGCTGCTTGATTATCTTGCTGAGCGCCCTCGAATCCACGCCGTCCATCTGCTGGCCGAGCTGCTCGGCACGCAGCTGAGTGTTGGCCCTGCCCGCCAGCTCGCTGACCACGTAGCGCATGACGTTACCGACTCGTTCGGGTTCGATGTGCTGGTAGGCGCTGCTTGCCCTGGCCACGGCCGCACCGTGGACTCCTCCCTTGTGCGCGAACGCCGAGCGGCCAACGTACGGCTGGTGGTCGTCCGGGGCGATGTTGACGATCTCGGCAACGTAGCGGGAGAGGTCCGTAAGCTCGCCGAGGCGGCCGGACGGCACCGGCTCGTACTTCGTCTTGAGTTCCAGGTCCGCGAGGATGCTGACGAGGTTGGCGTTGCCGCAACGCTCACCGTAGCCGTTGATGGTTCCCTGGACGTGGCGCACGCCGTTGGCGACCGCGGCCAGCGAGTTGGCCACCGCCAGCTCGGAGTCGTTGTGGCAGTGGATGCCCCACGTGACCGGGACTTCGTCGGCGCCCAGGGCATCGCGCGTGGCGCGGACGATGTCGATGACTTCATCGGTCATCGCCCCGCCGTTGGTCTCGCACAAGACCAGGGTCCGGGAACCCGCGTCCCGGGCAGCTCGCAGGGTGGCCAGGGCGTAGGCCGGGTCGTCCTTGTAGCCGTCGAAATAGTGCTCGGCGTCGTAGATGACCTCGCGTCCGGCGGCCAGAGCGAAAGCCACCGAGTCGGCGACCATGGCCAGGTTCTCTTCGGGAGTGGCGCCCAGGACTTCGCGCACATGGAGAAGCCAGCTCTTGCCGAAGATGGTCACGACGGGCGTCTCGGCCGCCACCAGAGCCTGAAGGTTCGGATCCCTCTCGGGACTGTTGCTCCGATGCCGGGTCATGCCGAATGCGGCGAGTCTGGCGTTCTGCCAGGTCATCGATCTCGCGGCGGCGAAGAAATCCACGTCTTTGGGGTTGGAGCCGGGCCAGCCGCCCTCGACATACTGCATGCCGAATTGGTCCAGGCGGCGCACGATCTTGATCTTGTCCGCCAGCGAGACGACCAGGCCTTCGCGCTGGGTGCCGTCGCGTAGCGTCGTGTCGTAGAGGATGACCCGGTCACTCATCGTGGGGCTCCGGTTGCGCCGGCTCCGGCCTGCGCGGCGGCCCGTGCGCCGGCCTCCAGGGCGACCACGACCGCTTCGGCCATGGCCACCGTCCCGACCTCCCGCTGACCCGGCTGCCCGCCGGTCGCCGCGACCAGGTCCGGGGTCCGATAGCCTGCGGCGAGGGCGTCAGAGACGGCCTTCTCGATCGCCTCGGCCGCGGCGGGCTGGCCCAGCGACCAGCGCAGCATCATCGCCCCGGACAGGATCGTGGCGATCGGGTTGGCGAGGTCTCTGCCGGCGATGTCCGGCGCGGACCCGTGGATGGGCTCGTACAGGCCGTGCAGACCGTGAGCCGTGTGCCGCTCTCCGATCGAAGCCGACGGCAGCATCCCGAGCGAGCCCGCCAGTACGCTGGCCTCGTCGGAAAGGATGTCGCCGAAGAGGTTCTCGGTGACGATCACGTCGAACTGGGCGGGGCGGGTAACCAGTGACATGGCGCAGGCGTCCACCAGCCGATGCTCGAGTTCCACGTCCGGATACTCGGGCTTGACCTCCTCGACGATCGTCCGCCACAAGCGGCTCGACTCGAGGACGTTCGCCTTGTCGACGCTGGTCAGCTTCCTGCGCCGCCCGCGAGCCAGCTCGAATCCGAGCTTCACGACCCGGCGGATTTCATGCTCGGTGTAGCTGAGGGTGTCGACTACCTCACGCCCGGCCGAGGTCACGCGCTGCTCGGAGGGCTTGCCGAAGTAGAGCCCGCCGGTCAGCTCGCGCACGATCAACATGTCCACACCCGCGACCAGCGATTCGCGGACCGGCGAGCTCGCCTGGAGCACCGGCTGGACCGTGACCGGCCGAAGGTTGGCATAAAGGGACAGGTCCTTGCGAAGCCGAAGGAGCGCCTGCTCGGGCCGGACCTTGGCCTTGGGGTCGCTGTACCGCGGGTCCCCGATGGCACCGAAGTACACGGCGTCGGCCGCGGCGCACTTGTCCACGTCTTCGTCGCGGACGCCAACGCCGTAGGCATCGATGGCGACGCCACCGACCAGGACCTCGGTCCACTCGATGCCGAAGCCGAAGAGCCGGCCGGCAGCCTCGAGGACTCGCCGTCCGCCGGAGATCACCTCAGGGCCGATCCCGTCGCCGGGGACGACTGCGAGGCGGTACATGGGCGTCGGTTGAGTCACGGGAGCTTCTCCACTCTCTCGGGTACCTGACCGGAAGCGCGGGCCGCTTCCAGGATGGCTTCACGCGAAACCGCGTCCTGCTGGAGCCTCTCCGCGCCGGAGAGGTACGCCGCGACAGAGGCCTCGATGATGTTCGTGGACAAACCGTGGCCGGTTGCCACGAAAGCGTCCGGGCCTTCATCCGTGGAGCGCCGGACTCGGGCCACTACCTGGCCCTGGGCGTCCTCGCCGGCGGAGACGGCCTTGATCACGTACTCGGCCAGGATCGGCTTCCAGCCCAGGACGGACTCCAGGGCCTGGTCGATCGCGCCGTAGAGAGCGTCCACCGGCCCGTTGCCCGTGGCCTCGATCGAGCGCGATTCCTCGCCGATCTTGAGCGAAATCATGCCCATTGCCTTGCCACCGTGAGAGCTGGTCACGCTCCAACCCGCCAGGCAGATGATGTCCGCCGTCCCGGCGGCATGCTGTTCCATGATGGCCAGCAGGTCCGCGTCCGTGACGTCCTTCTTGGCATCGGCCAGGGCGATGACCTGGGCGTAGACCGCATCGAGCGCGTCGCCCTCGATCTCGTGGCCGAGCTCGCGCAGCTTGCCCTGCAACCCGCGCCGCCCGGACAGCTTGCCGATGGTCAGCTGGCTACCGGACAGACCGACCGACTGCGGGGTCATGATCTCGTAGGTCAGGGGGTTCTTGATGACGCCGTCCTGGTGGATGCCGGACTCGTGAGCGAAAGCGTTGCCGCCGACGATCGCCTTGTTCGGCTGGACCGTGAAGCCTGTCAGGTAGCTGACCAGCCGGCTGGCCGGCGTGATCTGCTCGGTGACGACACGAGTCGCCAGGTTGGGGAACTGCGTCGGCCGGGTGCGGATCGCCATGACGACTTCCTCGAGCGAGGCGTTGCCGGCTCGTTCGCCCAGACCGTTGACGCACACCTCCAGCTGGCGCGCGCCGTTCTGCAGCGCCGCCAGGGTGTTGGAGGTAGCCAGACCCAGGTCGTTGTGACAGTGGACGGAGACCGTGGCCACCGAGCCGAACCGCTCGACGACCTGCCGGACCAGCGCGCCGAACTCGGACGGGATCGCGTACCCGACCGTGTCCGGGATGTTGAGCGTGCTCGCGCCCGCCTCGACGGCGACCTCGTAAATCTTCATCAGGAAATCGAGGTCCGTCCTCGTGGCGTCCTCGGCGCTGAATTCGATCTCGACGTCGCGACCCAGAGCCTTGCGTCCGTAGCCGACCCACTTCGCCGTCGCCGCCAGGGCCTCCTCGCGGGAGATGCGCAGCTTGTGGCGGAGGTGGATGTCGCTGCTGGCGATGAAGACGTGGAGGTGCGGCCGCTCGGCGACGCGAATCGCCTCGACGGCCCGCTGGGGATCGCCATCCTTGCAGCGGGCGAGGCCGGCCACGGCCACTCCCCGGGTTTCGCGGGCGATGGTTTGAACCGCCTCGAACTCCCCGGGCGAGCTGGCCGGGAACCCGGCCTCGATCACGTCCACGTTCAGGCGGACGAGCTGGCGGGCGACCTCGATCTTCTCAGCGACGGTGAGCCCCGCCCCGGGGGCCTGCTCGCCGTCGCGCAAGGTCGTGTCGAAGATCCGTACCAAGCCGGGGGCTACTCCCCGGCTGGGTACGGAGCCGGGCGAACCGGCTTTCCCAGATACGTTCTCGCTCATGCTGCCCCTCCGCCGGTCAGCTCTTGGGCTGCTCGGCCGCCGCCTGGGGTTGCCCGTCGACGACTTCGACAGGGTTCAGGAACGGCATGGCCTTGCGCAACCGGGCACCGACCTGCTCGACCTGATGGTCTCGGCCCGCTTCGCGCATCTTCTTGAACTCGGGCAGTCCGGCATCGTTCTCGGCGATCCAGCGAGCGGCGAAAGAGCCGTCCTGGATCTCGTGGAGGACCTTGCGCATCTCCTCGCGGACGCGGGCATCGATGATGCGCGGGCCGGAGACGTAGTCGCCGAACTCGGCCGTGTCGCTGACCGAGAAGCGCATGTAGTTCATGCCGCCGCGGTACATCAGGTCCACGATCAGCTTGAGCTCGTGCATGACCTCGAAGTAGGCCAGCTCCGGCTGGTAGCCGGCCTCGACCAGCGTCTCGAAGCCGTTCTTGATCAGACTCGTGACACCGCCGCAAAGAACGACCTGCTCGCCGAAGAGGTCCGTCTCGGTCTCTTCCTTGAACGTGGTTTCCAGGACGCCGGCACGCGTGGCGCCGATGCCACGGGCGTAGGCGAGCGTGCGGGCGCGCGCCGTGCCCGTCGAATCCTTCTCGACGGCGAAGAGCGCAGGAACGCCGCCGCCCTGCTCGAAGACCGAGCGGACCAGGTGGCCGGGCCCCTTGGGCGCGACCATGCCGACGTCGATCCCCGCGCCGGGCTTGATGCGATCGAAGCGGATGTTGAAGCCGTGGGCGAACATGAGCAGCTGACCGGCGTGCATGTTCGGCTCGATGGAGGTCTCGAACACCTTCTTCTGGATGGTGTCTGGAACCAGGATCATGATCACGTCGGCGGCCTTGACCGCGTCGGCGATATCGGCCGTCTTGAGGCCGGCTTGCTCGGCGAGCGCGCGACCCTTCGGGTTCGCCTCGACGACAACCACGTCGTAGCCGGAGTCGTGAAGGTTCTGGGCATGGGCGTGACCCTGGCTGCCGTAGCCGATGATGGCGATCTTCTGGCCGGCAAGTGCCTTGGGGTCTGCGTCGGCGTCGTAATACATGCGTGCGGTCATCGCTTAACTGCCTCCTCGATAGACCCGGCACCCCGGGACATGACGACGGTACCGGAGCGGACGAGCTCCTTTATGCCGAACCCGCGCAGGAGGCCTATCAGAGCGTCCACCTCTGCCTCCGTGCCTGTCGCCTCGACGATGAGGGACTCGGCCGCGAGATCCACGACCCTGGCCTTGTACATCTCGGCGAGGGTCAGCACCTCGCCTCGATTGCGGTCGTCGGCGCGGACCTTGATGAGCGCGATCTCGTGCTCCACGGTCGGATCGCTGGTGACGTCCTGAACCTTGAGGACGTCGATGAGCCGATATAGCTGCTTGGCCGCCTGTTCGACCGCCACGTCGTCCCCGCGCAGGGTCAGCGTCATCCGGCTGACCTCCGGCAGGTCCGTGTGGCTCACAGCCAGTGTCTCGATGTTGAAGCTGCGGGCCCGCATCAGGCTGGCAACTCGGTTGAGGACGCCTGGTTTGTTGAGAACGATCGCAACCAGGACATGGCGATGGGCCTCGCCCTGGCCCGGCATCGTCCGGACCGGCGGTGCGGTGTGGGCAGGCGGCGTTGGCGCCGCCGTGTTTGGGGCCGCTCGGTCGGCTGGCATCTGTCCGCTGGGGCTCATTGCTTGGGCTCCTCGAACTGCTCCTCGAGCAGGTCCGACAGGCCTTTGCCGGCCGGCATCATGGGGTAGACGTTCTGCTGCTCGGCTATCTCGAAATGGACCAGGGCGGGACCGTCTACGGCTCGTGCCGCGGCGATCGCAATCTCCACTTCCGCCGGCGTGGAGGCTCGGAAGCCGGCCACGCCGTAGGCCTCCGCGAGCTTTAGCCAGTCCGGGCCGAGCAGATGCGAGGAATGGTAGTTGCCCGCGTAGACGAGTTCCTGCCACTGGCGAATCATGCCCAGCTTGTGGTTGTCCAGCAGGGCGATCTTGACCGGGATGTGGTCCTGGACGAGTGTCATCAATTCCTGCACGGTCATCTGAAGGCCGCCGTCACCAACGATCGCCCACGTCTCCTTGTCGGGCCGGCCGACGGCGGCGCCCATCGCCGCCGGCAGACCGAAGCCCATCGTGCCCAGACCTCCGGAGCTGATGTGGCTGTTGGGACGGCAGAAGCCGGCGTACCGGGCGACCCACATCTGGTTCTGGCCCACGTCGGCGACGACCGTGGCGTCGTGGCCCGAGGCTTCGCCGATCTTGCAGACGACGAAATCGGCCGAGAGCTGGCCGTCGCGCCACGCCCCGGAGCCGTGCCAGGGCGTCTTCTCGGACTCGGCCCGCCAGTCCGATAGCTCCCCCAGGTACGCGGCCCGACGCTCCGGATCTACCGGGGCGACCTGTGGCAGGAGCGCAGTCAGGACACGCTTCACGTCGCCGACGATGGGGATCTCCACGGCCACGTTCTTACCGATCTCGGCCGGATCGATGTCCACGTGGACGATCCGCGCATACGGCGCGAAGGTGGGCACGTGGCCGGTCACGCGGTCGTCGAAACGCATGCCGAGGGCGATGAGCAGGTCCGCCGACTGGATTGCCTTGTTGGCGTGCTTCCAACCATGCATACCGACGAAGCCGAAGCTCAACGGGTGCGTCTCGTCCAGGGCGCTCACACCGAGGAGCGTATGGACGACGGGGATCTGGGCCTTCTCGGCCAGCTCCCGCAGCTCGTTCGTGGCGCCTGCGATCAAGACGCCGTGGCCGGCCAGAATGACCGGGCGCTCGGCCCGGGCGATCTCCTGGGCGAACAGCTTGATCTGGCGCGGATGCCCTTCGAAGGTCGGCTTGAAGCCGGGCAGGTCGACGGTCTCGGAATGCTCGGCCGTGCAAACGCCCATCAGGGCGTCCTTGGTGAGATCGATGTGAACCGGCCCCGGGCGGCCCGTTCGGGCAATGTGGAATGCCTCGGCGAAGACGCGCGGGATGTCGTTCGCGTCACGGACCAGGTAGTTGTGCTTGGTGCACGGCAGCGTGATTCCGGTGATGTCGATCTCCTGGAAGGCATCCTTGCCCAGGAGCGAGCCCACGACGTTGCCGGTGATGGCCACCATCGGCACCGAGTCGAGCATGGCGTTGCCGATGCCCGTCACGAGGTTGGTGGCGCCGGGCCCCGAAGTACCGAGGCAAACGCCGACGCGGCCCGACGCGCGGGCGTAGCCGTCGGCGGCATGAGCCGCCCCCTGTTCGTGACGGACCAGGATGTGACGCAGTTCGGGGTAGTCGCCCAGGACGTCATATAGAGGCAGGAGCACGCCGCCGGGGAATCCGAAGAAGACGTCCACGCCCTGGCGAAGCAGGGCTTCGCAGACTGCATCCGCCCCGATCCGTGGCCGCTTGAGGCCGCGTTCGGCCAGGGTCTTGATCTGGTTGCGCAGGTTGTCCGTGAGCATCTCGTGCCGGCCGGCTTCGATGGCCGCGGCGCGGTCAGTCCCGGCTCCCGGCATGTGATTGATGCGCCGGTGCCGCCCGTCCGCCTCGCCCGCGGCGTCAGCGGCGGGCGGCTGAGCCGTGGTCGCGGTCGACGAACGGCCCGAGTCGTCCTGTCGTGTCGCCATCGCTGCGTTCCTTCCTGTCCTCTGCCCGGGTCGCCGGGCGCCTTTGGCCGTGCCGGGTCTTGCTGCAATGAAAAAACCCTCGCCGCTCCGGCGAGGGTTCTGGTGGTTCTGGGTCTTGCGTCGTTAGCGCTCTTCCCGCCGTCCAGTCTCCCGCCGGGAGCCGGTAATGAGTACGAGTACGCGCTCAATACCAAGCTCGATAAAGCGAAGTAGACCGAGGAGGGATACGTCGGCCAGGCCGAGGTCTTCAAGGGGCATCTGCACGCGGCTACCGTCCGTCCTGACGAGGACGGCGACGTGGCGGCGGTGCAGACCGGTGAACAAACCCACCTGGCTGTTTCCCATAGCAACCACGGACCGGTTCCACGGCCCGCGATGTTCGGCGAGTGTAGCAGCAGCGGTCAAGTCGCGTTGGTTGGGACCTTCGGCCCTACCACTTCGGATTTGGATCGGGCTCACTATCCCCATGTCTAAATCCGATCTACCAACTCGGGTATCGGAGGGCGGAGACCGCGCCCCCCGGCTCGATCTGGCCCACACCGAGATCGCCCGGATGGTCCGGGTGACCGGCACTCCGGCAAGGGCCCGGCAGGCCCTCGAGCAGGAGGGCGTCGCCGCCGGTACCGAGATGACGGTCGAGCGGCGGGTTGGCATGGGTGGCCCCGTGATCGTTCGGCTGGGGCCTGCGCGCCTGGCGATCGCACGCTCGGTCGCCAGGGAGATCGAGGTTGAGACGGTGGCGGGGAAGACGCCTCCGTGACGGCGCCGACATCCGATCTGCCCCTTGTTGCCCTGGTCGGAAGGCCGAACGTCGGCAAGTCCACACTTTTCGCCACAGCAACTGGACGGTTCGCCGAGAGCGTCAATGCGCCGGGCACCACCGTCGAGACGGAACGGCGCAGCGTCCACACATCCGAGGGTGACGCCTGCCTCGTGGACACGCCCGGGACGCTCTCCCTGCAGGATTCCCCGGCCGGGCGCGAACCCTTCTGGCGGTCACTGACCGATCTCCGCCCCGATGCGATCCTGGTCGTGGGCGATGCCGGCGACCTGCGGCGCCACTTGCCTCTCGCCCTGGCCTGCCGCGATCTGGGGCTCCCCACCGTCTTCGCCGCGAACCTGGCCGACGAGGCGGAGTCGCACGGCATCGACCTCGACGCGGGGCGGCTGTCCCAACTGCTGGCCGCGCCGGTACATCTGACCATCGGACGCGACGGCCGCGGGGTGGACGATGCCGTCGCCGACGCCGTTCGCCTGGCCCACTTGCGTCGCGCCCGGCTCGCCGGAGGCGCTCCCCGCAGCACCGTTCCGGCGCGTATCTACGACCTGGACCTGGATCTCGCCCTGAACCAGGCGACTCGCCGGTTCAGAGCGAACCGCTCGCTGGGGGCCGCGGCGGCCGCCGCGCCCGGGCTCGGCCTCGCCTGGCTGGCCGCCAACTCGGTGGTCTCACCGCGCGGTGCGGCCACTCTGGGCATGGCCGACGCGCTCGAACCGACGCGCTGGCGAGTCGGCGCCGACTGGGCCGCCCAGGTAGAGCATCGCAGGGACGTTCCGAGGCCGCTGGCGGACCGGATCGCGGTCTGGAGCACGTCGATCTGGCCCGGCCTACCGCTCTTCCTGGCGATCACGCTGGCCGTCTTCGTGGCCATGCTCGTAATTGGCGGCGTTCTGTCCGGGCTGCTCTCAGGAGCGTGGGAGGCGACCGTCGCGCGAGCCCTGTCTGCGTTGCTCGAGTCCGCGGCTCCGGGCAACTCCGTCGCCGCGGGCGTGGTGTGGGGCCTGAACGGCGGGGTGTTGGCGATGCTCACCGTCGGCGTGCCATACATCCTCACCTTCTACGTCCTGCTGGCCTGCCTGGAGGACTCGGGCTACCTGACCAGCGCCGCGGTACTGACGGACCGGCTCTTCAACGTGCTCGGCCTGCCGGGTCGAGCTGCCATCCCGCTCCTGGCCGCCACCGGCTGCAACGTTCCGGCCATCTACGGGACGCGGGTCCTACCGCGCCGTCGCGAGAGACTGCTGGGCGCCTTCATGGTGACGATGGTCCCCTGCTCCGCCGGCTCGGCGGTCGTGGTGGCGGCGCTCGCTCCGTTCGCCGGCCCGCTGGTGGCGCTGGCAGCCTTCGTGCTCATCGCCGCAATCACTTTCGTGGCCGGTCTCGCGGCGAATGCGATAGTGCCCGGCCGGCAATCGGAGATCGTCCTGGAGCTCGCGCCCATCCGGCGACCGATCCTGCGGCAGGTCCTCCGAAAGGCCTGGTTCCGCTTCAGAGACTTCATTCGAACTGCCACGCCGATCATGCTCGGCGGTTCCGTCGTCCTGGGCCTGCTCTACGAAGGCGGCTGGATCTGGCCCGCCGCCAGGGTGCTGGACCCCATCGTCGTCGGCTGGTTGGGCCTGCCGTCGGTAGCCGGTCTGGCGATGGTCTTTGGGTTCCTTCGCAAGGAGCTGGCGTTGCAGCTGCTCGTGGCCCTTGCGGTGGTCCATTTCGGCGCGGCCGCGGCGAGCCTGGACTCGTTCATGACGCCCGGCCAGCTCTTCGTATTCGCGATCGTGACGTCTGTCTCGATGCCGTGCGCCGCGACGCTGGCGGCGCTCCGCGGCGAGTTCGGCTGGCGCCCGGCCCTGGCGATGTGCGCGACCACACTGATCATCGCGCTCGCCGCCGGAGGCATCCTGGCCAGGCTGCTCGGGGTCGCCTGAGCTTCGTAAGCCGGGGTTGATCGGCGCGAATGCCTGCCTGCTCCCTCCCTGTTAGAACGTCACTCCACGCTGAACTTGGGCCCAGTATCGCAGCGATTCCAGACGGAATGCGTACTTCACGGGGTCGCTCCAATCTCCATCCATTCCGTCCCAGTCGGTCCTCCGGCGATCGCGCTGCCACGAATCAAAGGCCTCTCTTGCCCGGGCGGCCGATTCGGTTGGGTCTCGCCCATGCGCCAGATCCGATATCAAGACGAGAGTGGGCAGCATCTCCCGGCCGACCTCCTTGGGCTTGAGGGCGGGAGGGTCGTAGGTTTCTCTGTCAACCAGGGCCGTCAGGCCGCGAGCGTACTCGCTGAACACGGGCAGAGGGTTGTATTTCGGGGCTTGCCTCAGATCCCAAGCGTGGCGGGCCATCCGGTTCCCGGTCTCCCAGTCGTCGAGAAGCCAGGCCGCGTGGGCGAACGCCACCAGGCTGTCCTGGCTGGGAAACCCGACCGCCCAGCGGGCGAGCTCCGGACGTTCACGAACCAGCCGTTCCTCCAGGGCGACATGTTCGACCAGGAGGTCTGGTACTGACAGCTCGCGCACGATGGACGCGAACGCCTCGCGCGTTTCGGCCTCGCGGACCGCAACGGAGATCGATTGGCGGATTCCGTGTGCCAGCAACGTAAGTGCGATCTGGAGCACCCCACGCCGTTCGTTGTCCTTCCAGCCGTCCAGTGATGCCACCCTGGCGGCCCGGTAGTCGATTGGCATCGGCGGGCTCATCAGTTCCCCCCTCCGACAGGACTCGACTGGTGATTTACCGTCCACCGATGACGGCTTGCGACTATGGGAACAGCTTCAGCGTAGAGGCGCGAAACGTTCCCGGAAGCAGCAAGCAGCCCAGCGTGCGTCTGCGCAGCCAGAACTTCGCTCTCAAGCAGAGTGCAGCAACGGCGTTCTGCCTCGCTCTCGGCGGCAGCTATCGGTCCATCCTGTTCGCTGTCATCGCCGATCTCAGCCTCGATGTTCGAGGCCAGGTCGAGAGCGTACTGGATACAGTGAAGGGCGACCTCGGTCGTGTCGTTCGCCTCCAAACTCAGGGCAACATATTGATAAGCGTCAAGCGCCCACGCCGCGTAGTACTCACGATTGTCTGAGTCGCCTTCGATGTTGATGGCCTCGGGCATTGTCTCGAGGCTCCGTGACATCTCCTTCACCTCATCAAGGTCGCCCTCGATCAACGCCTCCCACAGCCTGGCTGTCGTGGCCTCGTACATCGCACAGGGTGTCTCCCCATGGAACGCCCGGAAAAGGGGCGCAGCCCTGTTAGCAGCTGCGGCGGCAAACGCAGCCGCAGCCACGCGTCCGAGCGCCCCGACTCGCGCCACCAGTTCCTCGTCCGCGCCCATCGCATCACTCACTCCCGCCCCGCCAGAGCATGCGGAATGGGGAGCCAATAATCGCGCCATACGCCTGCCTGCTCTCCCCCTTGGCTAGAACGTCACTCCGCGCTGAATTCGGGCCCAGTAGCGCAGCGATTCCAGACGGAATGCGTACTTCACGGGGTCGCTCCAATCTCCATCCATTCCGTCCCAGTCGGTCCTCCGGCGATCGCGCTGCCACGAATCAAAGGCCTCTCTTGCCCGGGCGGCCAATTTGGTTGGGTCTCGCCCATGCGCCAGATCCGATATCAAGACGAGAGTGGGCAGCATCTCCCGGCCGACCTCCTTGGGCTTGAGAGTGGGAGGGTCGTAGGTTTCTCTGTCAACCAGGGCCGTCAGGCCGCGAGCGTACTCGCTGAACACGGGCAGAGGGTGGTATTTCGGGGCTTGCCTCAGATCCCAAGCGTGGCGGGCCATCCGGTTCCCGGTCTCCCAGTCGTCGAGAAGCCAGGCCGCGTGGGCGAACGCCACCAGGCTGGGTTGGCTGGGAAACCCGACCGCCCAGCGGGCGAGCTCCGGGCGCTCGCGAACCAGCCGCTCCTCGAGGGCGACATGTTCGACCAGAAGGTCCGGCACTGACAGCCCGCGCACGATCGACGCGAACGCCTCGCGCGTCTCGGCCTCGCGGACCGCAACGGAGATCGATTGACGGATGCCACGTCCCAATTCGTCCAGCGCGTTCTGGAGTACCCCGCGGCGTTCGTTGTCCTTCCAGGCGTCCAGTGATGCCACCCTGGCGGCCCGGTAGTCGATTGGCGTTGGGGCGTTCATAGGTCTCCTGTCTCGGTCATGGGATCGGGATGCAGGGATCGCGCACCTCTATGCCCCGGAAGCGGCGGTAGTCGCGGTCGTGCGTCAGGATCGTTCGGACCCCGTTTTGCACCATCAACGCGACCAGGTGGGCATCCGGCACCAGATTGCCGGTCGGGGCGCCGTCCGCGGCGACGTCGAGGTAGCGCGGCCAGAAGCGATCCTGCTCACCGGGGGTCTGGAAGTTCGGACGTTGAATGAGGGCGTCGATGTTGGCGACCGCCTCGGCCATGGACAGGGGCCGGCGGAACACGGCCGGGTGGGTGGCGATGCGCAGGTAGGCCATGATCGTCGGCCAAAACAGGTAGACGATCTCCGGGCCGGCGGCCGCGTGAGTCACGGCCTCCCGGCTGCGCGCGTGGAACTGGCTCGCTTCATCCGAGGCGTACAGCAGGATGTTCGCGTCCAGGGTGTAGCTCATCGCTCAGGCGCCGCCGTCCAGCGCGCGCCGCACCGACTCCTTGTCCTCGAGGTCCACCAGCGCGCCCATGTTCCTGGCGATCCAGGCGAACCCGACCGACGGTGTGGGCTCGGGCTGGTCCAGCGCGGTTGCCAGAAGTTCGGAGACCAGTCGACCGAGCGGCTTGCCCTCGCGGGCCTGCCGGCGTTTGAGCTCGCGCATCACCGCCGCATCGATATCCAGCGTCGTTCTTGCCATGATGGTTGATGCTAGCACCGCACGCATCTGATGCGCGGCCGGGGCAGACCGGGAGTATGGAAGCACACGCCGATCAACCCCGGCTTACGTGGGCGGTGGCTCGCGTAGCTAGTCCGTGTCTTCGGTCAGCTTGTCGTAGAACTCGACGCAGGTTCCGAGCGCCACGCCGCCGACCACGCCTCGGCCACCCAAAGGTCCGGTCACCGGCACCGCCGTCCGCCCGCTCCCTCCCCGGACTCGCCGCGCTCAATGGTCAGGGTGTTTGCGCGCACCGCAATCGGCACCGAACTGTTGACTCTTGAGGTGACCAAGGTACCAGCGGTGCACACCCTGAGGTCCGGTTGTGACCTGCGTGATTCGATTGTGAGATAGGACCACCGCGTTGGAGGGGCGTACTAACGGCGGGGCCTACGGGCAAGTCGCCTACGCCACTCTTCGTAGCACGCCAGACCGGAGACTCGGATCCGGTCACGGCAGGGAACGTCGATCTAGCGACGATCCGGACTCTTTAGGGACAGGATCCATAGAAGGAGAACACAGTGAAGAACAAGAAGCGGCGCGTACTCCCGGTGGCGATCGCCCTGATGGCCGTGGTGGCCCTCAGCGGCGTCGCCTACGCGTACTGGTCCTCGACCGGCACGGGCAGCGGCTCGGCCACCACCGGCACAAGCGTGGACCTCACGGCTAGCCAGACGAACACGGTCACAGGTCTCCCGACTCGGTCATGGGATCGGGATGCAGGGATCGCGCACCTCTATGCCCCGGAAGCGGCGGTAGTCGCGGTCGTGCGTCAGGATCGTTCGGACCCCGTTTTGCACCATCAACGCGACCAGGTGGGCATCCGTCACCAGATTGCCGGTCGGGGCGGCGTCCGCGGCGACGTCGAGGTAGCGCGGCCAGAAGCGATCCTGCTCACCGGGGGTCTGGAAGTTCGGACGTTGAATGAGGGCGTCGATGTTGGCGACCGCCTCGGCCATGGACAGGGGCCGGCGGAACACGGCCGGGTGGGTGGCGATGCGCAGGTAGGCCATGATCGTCGGCCAAAACAGGTAGACGATCTCCGGGCCGGCGGCCGCGTGAGTCACGGCCTCCCGGCTGCGCGCGTGGAACTGGCTCGCTTCATCCGAGGCGTACAGCAGGATGTTCGCGTCCAGGGTGTAGCTCATCGCTCAGGCGCCGCCGTCCAGCGCGCGCCGCACCGACTCCTTGTCCTCGAGGTCCACCAGCGCGCCCATGTTCCTGGCGATCCAGGCGAACCCGACCGACGGTGTGGGCTCGGGCTGGTCCAGCGCGGTTGCCAGAAGTTCGGAGACCAGTCGACCGAGCGGCTTGCCCTCGCGGGCCTGCCGGCGTTTGAGCTCGCGCATCACCGCCGCATCGATATCCAGCGTCGTTCTTGCCATGATGGTTGATGCTAGCACCGCACGCATCTGATGCGCGGCCGGGGCAGACCGGGAGTATGGAAGCACACGCCGATCAACCCCGGCTTACGTGGGCGGTGGCTCGCGTAGCTAGTCCGTGTCTTCGGTCAGCTTGTCGTAGAACTCGACGTAGGTTCCGAGCGCCACGCCGCCGACCACGCCTCGGCCACCCAAAGGTCCGGTCACCGGCACCGCCGTCCGCCCGCTCCCTCCCCGGACTCGCCGCGCTCAATGGTCAGGGTGTTTGCGCGCACCGCAATCGGCACCGAACTGTTGACTCTTGAGGTGACCAAGGTACCAGCGGTGCACACCCTGAGGTCCGGTTGTGACCTGCGTGATTCGATTGTGAGATAGGACCACCGCGTTGGAGGGGCGTACTAACGGCGGGGCCTACGGGCAAGTCGCCTACGCCACTCTTCGTAGCACGCCAGACCGGAGACTCGGATCCGGTCACGGCAGGGAACGTCGATCTAGCGACGATCCGGACTCTTTAGGGACAGGATCCATAGAAGGAGAACACAGTGAAGAACAAGAAGCGGCGCGTACTCCCGGTGGCGATCGCCCTGATGGCCGTGGTGGCTCTCAGCGGAGTCGCCTACGCGTACTGGTCCTCGAGCGGCGACGGCACCGGCACGGCCGGCGTCGCCGCCGATAGCATGGCCCTTACGGTCGAGCAGACGAACAAGCTTGCCATGACGCCTCTGTTCCAGGAGGAAGCGCAGAGGTTGACATCACTGTTACGAACGGTGCGTCGTTCCGCAGTCATTCAGCGCAGTCGCGATCGCGGTGGACGCGGGAAACCCTCCGGCTGGCTGCGACGCTGCCTGGTTCAGTTTCACCCCACCGGCACCCGGGCTGACCATCCTCGATGCGCCGGCGGTGCCAATGATTCCGTCGATCTCGATGGATCGATCACCATGTCCGACTCGGCGACGGAAGATCAGAGTCTGTGCAAGAACGCCGACCCGGTCCTCGACCTCAGCGTTTCGTAGGCTTCACGGTTTCGTAGCTACACCTCATGGTGGGGCGGCCCTAACCGGGCCGCCCCACGAGGGGTGATCCCGAGAACACCGAGAGGACTACCGACGTGATAGGAGAGCGATACAGAGAGGCTCCCAGGAAGGACCGGCCGCGCCGGCTCCTGTGGCTCCTGCTGCTCCTTCTCCTGCTCATCCCGTTCGCTTTGGGGGGAATTGCGGCAGAGTTGCTGCACGGTTCCCCCACGGCTTGCCAGCAAGGCGCCTGCCCGGACACCCCGGCAACTCGCCGCCGCATCGCCGTCCCCAACCGCGGAAGAAACCGTGGCAGGCGTGCAGACAGCCGGCCCCCCGACCCCGGTCCCGTCCGGAACCGGCGGCGGAGGCGGCCAGGTCATCGTCAGTGAGGTCGACTTCAGGATCAGCGGTGGCGTGGGGAGCCTCCGACCGGGCATTCCGACACCGATCCAGGTCACCCTGACCAATCCCAACGGGATGCCGATCGTTGTCACGGCCCTGACCGTGAGGATGTCGGCAAACAGCAGTCCGGCCGGCTGCGACCCCGCGACCAACTTCCAGATGGCCCAGTCGGACGTTTCGAGCGGCGACCCGATCACCATCCCCGCCGGCGGCAGTGTGACCCTCACCAAGGCGCCGCGCGCGCCGCAGATCACCCTGCTCGACCTGCCCGCGGTGAACCAGGACGTCTGCAAGAACAAGAGCTTCACTCTGACCTATAGCGGAAGCGCGCATTCGTGAACTTCGCAGCCACCTCCCGGCGACGCAGGAAGCCACTCGGCAGAGACGGGTGGCTCTTCGTTCTGGGTGGCCTGCTGATGGCCCTCGCGATGGCCACCCAGGCCAACGCTTTCTGGGGCGGGATCGGGACTGGCAGCGGCGGCGGCAGCGTTGGAACGCTCGATACGTTCTACGCTCAGCGGCACTCCGGGGGCGGGGACGGCGACCCTCACGTGGACTGCCGTGTCGCCACCGGGATTGGGCAGTGTCTACTACTACGTGCAACGGGACGGTGGGGACGCTGCCGGCAACTGCCCGACCCCGGGATCGCCCACGACCCTCCTGACCTGCACCGACACCGGGTTGACCAAGGGGCCGCCCTACACCTACACGGTGACGGCGATCTGGCAGACCTGGACCGCGATCAGCTCACCACTAGTTGTCAGTGTCCCGTACGGGGCGATGAGCAAGCTCGTGCTCGCCGCGGCGAGCCCCGTCAATGCCGGAACCGCCGACAACCTGACGATCACCGCCGTGGATGCGGACGGCAACACGGTCGACGAACTACACCGGCTCTCACGACCTGACCTTCACGGGCCCGGGCACGATCGGGACCTACACCCCGACTGTCACCAGCTCGGACGGTACCGCGACCAACTTCGGAACCGCGATGGCGATCAACTTCGCCGGCGGCGTCGCCACCGTCTCCGGGTCGAACAACGGCGTGATGATGCTCTACAAGGTCGAGACCGCGCACATCATGGTCAGCGACGATAGCGGCCACAACAATGGAGCGGGCCTCTCGGTGACCGTCTCCGCGGCAGCCGCGAATAGGCTCGTGTTTACGCAGTCGCCGGGGAACACGGTCGCGGGTTTGGCCTTTGCACAGCAGCCACAGGTGACGGTGCAGGATCAGTACGGCAACACGGTGACGGGCGACTCTTCGACGGTGACGCTGGCGATCAAGTCGGGGACGCCGACGAGCGGCGGTCCTGGTTCTCTGACTGGCTGCTCCCAGAGCGAGTCCAGCGGAGTAATCACGTTCAGCGGCTGCAAGATCACGACGGCCGGCACCGGCTATCAGCTGCAGGCGACGGACGGGAGCCTGACGGCGGCGGACAGCACCGCGTTCAACATCACGGCGGCGGCCGCGAATAGGCTCGTGTTTACGCAGTCGCCGGGGAACACGGTCGCGGGTTTGGCCTTTGCACAGCAGCCACAGGTGACGGTGCAGGATCAGTACGGCAACACGGTGACGGGCGACTCTTCGACGGTGACGCTGGCGATCAAGTCGGGGACGCCGACGAGCGGCGGTCCTGGTTCTCTGACTGGCTGCTCCCAGAGCGAGTCCAGCGGAGTAATCACGTTCAGCGGCTGCAAGATCACGACGGCCGGCACCGGCTATCAGCTGCAGGCGACGGACGGGAGCCTGACGGCGGCGGACAGCACCGCGTTCAACATCACGGCGGGTGGTCTCAACTCGTTCACGATCACGACTCCGGCCACCCCGGCGGCCGGGACTCCGTTCTCGGTCTCGATCACGGCCAAGGACGCCTACGGCAACACAGTCACGGCGTACACCGGCGCCCAGTGCATCGCGTTCTCCGGCCCGGCCGCGAGCCCGAACGGCACCGCCCCGAGCTATCCGCCGCTGGGCAGCTGCACCGCGGGTAGCGCCGTCACTTTCGCGAACGGAGTCGCGGGAACGGTGAACATAACTCTCTATAACGCCTCGGCCTCGACCGTGATCACCGCCACGGACGTTCCCACCAGCAAGAGCGGCTCGACCAATCCCTTCAACGTCAATGGCACAGGCGCCCCGAGCCAATTCGTGGTCCTGCCCGCGACGACGGGCCCGATTGCCGGCGTCGCCGACAACCTCACGATCACCATGGGCGATCTCTACGGCAACCCGGTGACGACCTACACCGGCCCGCACAACCTGATCTTCTCCGGCGCGAGTAACGCCCCGAATGGAACGCATCCGACCGTGACCAACTCCAGCGCGGCCATCAACTTCGGAAGCGATACTGAGATCACATTTACAGCCGGTGTCGCCATCGTGTCGGGGTCGAACAACGGCGTGATGCGCCTGTACAAGGTCGAGGCGGCACCTATTACCGTCAGGCAGAGCACCGGCATCGCGTACACGAGCAACACGCTGACCTTCAACGTTCAGCCGGGCTCGATCACCACGTTCACGGTCGCCAACCCCGGAGCGCGGACCGCCGGAACCACCTTCAACGTCTCGATCAGCCTCACCGACACCTACGGCAACAGCAACGTCGGAATTCGCTGCCTTAGCTTCTCCGGCCCGGCGAACGCCCCCGACGGCACGCCCCCGAGCTACCCGGCTCAGGGCTCGTGCGCCGCCGGCCAGAGCGAGGTCAACTTCACCGCCGCGCCGACGCCGGTTCCAATCACTCTCTATCGGGCGGCGAACCCGACGAATCTCACCGTCACCGACATCACGAGCACGCTCGTTCGTACAACCGGCAACTTCACGGTCAACCCTGCCGCGATCGACCACTTCTCGATGACGGCCGCAGACACCACTCCACTCGCAGGCACAACCGACGCCCTGACGATCACCGCCAGGGACACCTGGGACAACACGGCGACAAGTTACACAGGGCGGCATAACCTCACATTCACGGGAGCCAGCATGGCCGGAACGACCTCTCCGACCGTGACTGACCGCCGCGGTAATGTCGTCAACTTCGGAACGGCAGAGTCAATCAACTTCCTTAACGGCGTTTCCAACCAGGGAGGTGTGATGCGCCTCTACAAGGCCGAGACCGCGAACATCACCGTGAAAGAGGGCGGCAGCTACACGTCGAGCCCTCTGACCGTGACGGTGAACCCGGCCACCATCAGCAGCCTATCGCTGGCCGCGGCAACGACAACCCCGACCGCGGGCGACGCCGACAACCTGACGATCACGGCACTCGATGCCTATGGCAACACGGCGACAAGCTACACCGCGTCGCACAGCCTGACCTTCTCGGGAACCAGTGCGATCACGAACTCTCCGTTCACTCCGAGCGTGACCAACTCCAGCGATACCGTCGTCAACTTCGGAGGCGCGACCGAGATCACCTTCAGCGCTGGCGTCGCCACTGTCTCCGGCACCTCGAACGGCGTGATGACGCTCTACAAGGGCGGCGCCTCCTCGATCGTCGTCCGCGACGGTACCTACTCCAACGGCAGCGGTCTCTCCGTCACCGTCAAGGTGGTCGCGAGTCAGGTGAGCGCCGGCGGGTACCACACCTGCGCTCTGCTCTCGTACGGCGGCGTGGAGTGCTGGGGTGAGAACAACTACGGGCAGCTCGGCAACAACTCGACCACCAACAGCTCGACCGCGGTTGCGGTGAGTGGCATCACCACCGCAATCCAGATAAGCGCAGGTAAGTTCCAGACCTGTGCTCTGCTCTCGAGCGGGGTCATCGACTGCTGGGGTCGTAACAACTACGGCCAGCTTGGCAACGGCACGACGACCGATAGCCGCGTGCCCGTCCAGGTGAGCAACATCACCACCGCCACCCAGCTCAGCGCCAACACCAGCTTCACCTGCGCACTACTCTCGGGCGGCACCGTCGACTGCTGGGGCTACAACGCCGACGGCCAGCTTGGCAACGGCACGACCACGAACAGCAATGTACCCGTGGTCGTACTCCCGATTACCGGGAGCGGCTCGCTGGCGAACGTGACCGCAGTCGCCACAGGCGGCAACCAGGCCTGTGCCCTGATCTCGGGCGGCACCGTCGACTGCTGGGGCGACAACGGCTACGGCGAGCTCGGCAACAACTCGATGACGGACAGCTCTCGGCCGGTTGCGGTCGTCAACACCAGCGGATCGGGGACGCTCTCCAGCGTTTCGTCGCTCAGCGGCGGCCGCTACCACTCCTGCGCAGTGCTCACGAGTGGTGCGGTGGACTGCTGGGGCTACAACACCGACGGCCAACTCGGCAACAACTCGACGACGAACAGCTCGATCCCAGTCGCCGTCAGCAGCATCTCAACCGCCACCCAGGTGAGCGGAGGGGAGTACTACACGTGCGCGCGGCTCTCCGACGAGACGGCTCGGTGCTGGGGCGACAACACGTATGGACAGCTTGGCAACAACTCGGTGACCGATAGCCACGTGCCCGTCACCGTGGTCTCGACCAGCGGGTCTGGTTCACTGGCGAACGTGACCGGAATCAGCGCCGGCGGCGGCAACGACGAGGCCACGCCTAGCAACGACTACTCTCACAGCTGCGCGCTGCTATCCGACGGATCGGTCGACTGCTGGGGCTACAACGGCTTCGGCGAGCTCGGCGACGGAACGACGACCCAGCGAAGGTCTCCGGTTGTTGTGACATTGCAGTAGGCCGTTCCCGTCGGCGCAGCAGTAGCCCACGGTCGCCCGGTCGTGGCCCTACGCGGCAGAGTCCCGCTCGCCTGGTTCGCTCGAGCGCCGGCGCCACGGCCACCAGGCCCGCTCCCCGATGCTGGCGGTAATCGCCGGGACCAGCAGGCTTCGGACTATGAAGGTGTCGATCAGCACGTCCAACGCAACCGTGAGGCGCGCCATTCGGCTATCTCCGCGAGGTACGCGGCGCGCCGCTCCGGTTCGACCTTAGCCACTGCGGCAGGAGGGCCATCAGGACGCGCTTCACGTCGCAGCGGCCCGCGATGTTCAGCCGCGGTCAAGTCGTGCGCCAGGCCGGGCACTGCGGGCCGCGCCGGCTGCGTATCCGGGACCCATGGGTCCCGTCCGCCGTCCGCGATCGGGCTGCCCCGGCCCAGGACCACCCGCGCCCGCTCGTCAGGGTGTCCGCACGCACCGGTATCGGCACCAAAACGTTGACTCTTGAGGTGACCAAGGTACCAGCGGTGCACACCCTGAGGTCCGGTTGTGACCTGCGTGATTCGATTGTGAGATAGGCCTATCGCGTGGGAGGGGCGTACCAACGGCGGGGCCACAGGGCAAGCCGCCTACGCCACTCTACGTAGCAGCCGCCAGACCGGGAGACCCGGCCCCGGTCACGGCGGGAACGTCGACCTAGCGACGATCCGGACTCTTCAGGGACAGGATCCATTAGACGTGATAGGAGAGCGATACAGAGAGGCTCCCAGGAAGGACCGGCCACGCCGGCTCCTGCTGCTCCTGCTGCTCCTTCTCCTGCTCATCCCGTTCGCTTTGGGTGGAATTGCGGCAGAGTTGCTGCACGGTTCCCCTACCGCCTGCTCGCAAGGCGCCTCCCCGGACACGTCGGCAATCGCCGCCGCATCGCCGTCCCCAACCGCGGAAGAAACCGTGGCAGGCGTGCAGACAGCCGGCCCCCCGACCCCGGTCCCGTCCGGAACCGGCGGCGGAGGCGGCCAGGTCATCGTCAGTGAGGTCGACTTCAGGATCAGCGGTGGCGTGGGGAGCCTCCGACCGGGCATTCCGACACCGATCCAGGTCACCCTGACCAATCCCAACGGGATGCCGATCGTTGTCACGGCCCTGACCGTGAGGATGTCGGCAAACAGCAGTCCGGCCGGCTGCGACCCCGCGACCAACTTCCAGATGGCCCAGTCGGACGTTTCGAGCGGCGACCCGATCACCATCCCCGCCGGCGGCAGTGTGACCCTCACCAAGGCGCCGCGCGCGCCGCAGATCACCCTGCTCGACCTGCCCGCGGTGAACCAGGACGTCTGCAAGAACAAGAGCTTCACTCTGACCTATAGCGGAAGCGCGCATTCGTGAACTTCGCAGCCACCTCCCGGCGACGCAGGAAGCCACTCGGCAGAGACGGGTGGCTCTTCGTTCTGGGTGGCCTGCTGATGACGCTCGCGATGGCCGGGCAGGTGAATGCTTACTGGGGATCGGTCGGCAGCGGCAGCGGCAGCGGCAGCGTTGGAACGCTGGCCGCACCGTCGATCTCGAACATCACCGCGGGGCCAGGAACGGCAACTCTCACCTGGACCGCTGTCACACCGCCGGGATCGGGCAGTGTCTTCTACTACGTGCAACGAGACGGGGGGGACCCTGCCGGCAACTGCCCGCTCCAGGCAACGCCGACCTCAGTTCTCACGTGCACCGACGGCGGGCTGGGCGTCGGTACACACAGCTACGCGGCGGTCGCCGTGTACCTTTCCTGGACCGCCGCGAGCACACCAGCGACGGTCACGATCGCGGCTCCCACGGTGGCGTTCTCCAGCACGCTCGCTGCCAACGGCAACCTTTCGGACAGGTTCACCGGAACCGGCTGGTTGCCCGGAAGGCTCATCACGATCACTTATGCGTTCGGCTCCCCCATTCCGATCGCTCTTGGGAACTACGGACTGAACCCCACCTCGGCCGCGAACGGAACGTTCAACTTCTCGTTCGAGGAGAACTGCCTTGACGGAGCGGGTGTCCTGCAGACGACCGATCTTCCCGTGACGGTTACCGCGACGGACGGCACGAACAGCGCAACCGGTGGGGGGACCATCGTTTGCAGCCAGTATTTGCGAATGCCGCCGGTGAACACCGCGCTGCCGGTCATCTCCGGCTCGGCAATCCAGGGCCAGACACTCTCGACCACCACCGGCACCTGGACATACTCGCCGACCGGCTATGCCTACCAGTGGCGCCGCTGCGACGCGGCCGGCAACAACTGCTCGAACATCGGCACCAACGCGGGCACCTACACGCTGGTTCTCGCGGACATTGGCTCGACGATCAGGGTCGTGGTTACCGCCACCAACCCCTACGGCTCTGGCGCTGCGACCTCGGCACAGTACCCCACCTCGGGCACTGTGCTTGGTCTGCCGCCGGTGAACACCGTGCCGCCGGTCGTCTCCGGCACGGCAATCCAGGGCCAGACGCTCTCGACCACCACCGGAACCTGGGACAACTCGCCGACAGGCTATGCCTACCAGTGGCGCCGCTGCGACGCGGCCGGCAACAACTGCTCCGATATCGCGGGAGCTACCTCCAGCACCTACGCTCTCGTCTACGCCGACGCGGGCTCGACGATCAGGGTCGTGGTTACGGCCACCAACCCCTACGGCTCTGGCGCTGCGACCTCGGCACAGTACCCCACCTCGGGCACTGTGCAGGGTCTCGCACCGGTGAACACCGCGCTGCCGGTCGTCTCCGGAACCCCCACACAGGGCCAGACGCTCTCGACCAGCAACGGAACCTGGGACAACTCGCCGACAGGCTATGCCTACCAGTGGCGTCGCTGCGACGCGGCCGGCAACAACTGCTCCGATGTCTCGGGCGCGACCACGAGCACCTACACTCTCGTCCTCGCAGACGTCGGCCATACGACGAGGGTCGCAGTCACCGCCACCAACCCCTACGGCTCGACGCCCGCAACCTCGGCCCAGTACCCCACCTCGGGCACTGTGCTGGGCCCGCCGCCGGTGAACACCGTGCCGCCGGTCGTCTCCGGCACGGCCACCCAGGGCCATACGCTCTCGACCAGCAACGGCACCTGGACGTACTCGCCGACCGGCTATGGCTACCAGTGGCGCCGCTGCGACTCGGCCGGCAACAACTGCTCCGATATCGCGGGAGCTACCTCCAGCACGTACTCTCTCGTCTACGCCGACGCGGGCTCCACGATGAGGGTCGTGGTCACCGCCACCAACCCCTCCGGCTCGACCCCTGCAACCTCGGCCCAGTACCCCACCTCAGGCACGGTGCTGGGCCTGCGGCCGGTGAACACCGCGCCGCCGGTCATCTCCGGCACTGCAACGGTCGGACAGACGCTCTCGACCACCGACGGAACCTGGGACAACTCGCCGACCGGCTACACCTACCAGTGGCGTCGCTGCAACCCGGCCGGCAACGGCTGCTCGAACATCGGCGCCAATGCGAGCACCTACACGCTCGTCTCGGCAGATGCCGGCCATACGATCACAGTCCGGGTTACCGCCACCAACCCCTACGGCACACGCAGAGCCACCTCGGCCAGGTACCCCTCCTCCGGCACCGTGCAACCCTAAGACCTTGTCGCCGCTCCGCGACGGGCGTGACTACCCGGCGGAGTCCCCCTCGCCAGGTTCGCTCTTGCGCCGATGCCACGGCCACCAGGCCTTCTCCCCGATGAAGGCTGTGATGGCCGGGACCAGCAGACTCCGAACCACGAACGTGTCGATCAGCACGCCAAGCGCCACCGCCAGTCCAACCTGGAAGAGCAGCTGAAGGGGCGAGCTCACGAGCGCGCCGAACGTGCCGGCGAGGATGAGGCCCGCCGACGTTATGACCGTTCCGGTCCTGGCCGAGGCGACGCGAATCCCCTGCCGCAGAGGCCGATTCGAACTCTCTTCTCGTACCCGTGACATCAGGAAGATGTTGTAGTCGGACCCGAGCGCAACGAGCAGCACGAAGACCATCAACGGTATGAAGTAGTTCATTCCGGGCTGCCCGAAGACGTTCTGGAGTATCACCGTGGAGAGACCCAGGCTGGTCGCATAGGACAGCAAAACGGTGAGAACCAGGTATACGGGGGCCACGATCGCTCTCAGGAGCAGGATCAGCACGATCAGGATGCCGATGATCGTGATCGCCGCGACCCTCAGGAAGTCGGCCGAGATCGTGTCCTGGACGTCCGCGAACTCGGCGGTTGCGCCCCCCAGGTAGGTCTGCGCCGCGCCGGCCCCATCGGTCGGCATCGACGTAATCGCCGGATCGCTCGTCAGCACCTGCCGCAGGGCCCGCACGGCGTCGAACGACCTGGTGTCGTATGGATCGGTCGCAGTCGTGACGTACAGGCGAGTCACGTCGCCCGCGGCGGACACGTACGCGGCCCGCAGGGAAGGCGGTGCATACAGGACGGACGAACCCAACTCCGCGGCCAGCTGGTCGAGCTCGTCGGGCAGGCGAAGGCGGGCTGCGGCCATGGCTTCCTGCTCGGCGACCGTGGCGGCGTCGGGCTTGATGCTGGCGGGGGCGAAGAAAATCGGCTCCGGCTGCGCGGCGAACCAGCCCGACAGGTCGTTGAGCGAGCCAAGCAGCTGCAGAACGGTCAACGCGCTCTGATTCGTCGCCAGCGCGGCGGCGGCGGTCGATGCCGACTGATAAGAGGCGAGCTGCTTGATCGCAGGCTGGGCCGCGCCCAGCTCATCGAGATAGGCCCCCAGCTGGGCAAGCTGGGTCGCCGCGTCCGTGGGGGTCGGCACGGAAGCGCCGGCCTGGAGTTGCTTGGCGATGGCATCGAGCTGGTTGACGACGAGGGCATGAGCCCGGGTGTCTATCAGCCCCTGGTGGAGCGTGGCCATGTCGGTCGTCGCGGCGATCCATGCACTGGCCCTGCGCTCGTCCGGGAAGGCGTCCCCCAGGCCGCCGACGTAAGAATTGGCCGATTCGATTCCGGCAAGGCTTGCGTCGCCGAGCTGGACGTTGATGTCCGCGCTGGGCGGCTTGCGGAACGCATCCGCTGTCTGGGTCAGCTGGACGGAGGGGCGCAGCAAGTCGGATACCTTCCCCTCGCCAATCGGATCGACGATGCTGCGGACGGTCCGAACGTTCGGCAGGGCCGCGATCGACTGCTCGAGGGCCGCGATCCTGGCCAGCCCATCCTGGTTCGTGAGGTCGGCCGCCGAGCCACTCGGCACCCTGATCAGAGCGGTCAAGGGCATCAACTCGCCCTGCGCGAGATGCCGGCTCAGAGTCTCGAAACCCTGTCGAGATTCGGCCGCGGCCGGAAGCTCGTTGAGGACGTCGAAGTTCTGCTTGAGCTGCGGAAGCCCCAGGGCCGGGACGAAGAGGATGACCAGCACCGCTCCTGCCAGCAACCCGGGCCGGCTGGTGATCCGCCGGGCCAGGGCGGCCCAGAACCCCCTGTTCTCGTCGTTGGCCGTGCGCGTCCGTTCCTGGATCGGCCAGAACAAGCGTCGCCCGGCGACGGAGAGGAGAGACGGGGTCAACGTCAGGCCGGCAAGGAGCGTCACGAATATCGTGATCGCCAGGGCGGGCCCCGTGGTCTGGATCATCCCGAAGCGCGCCACAACCATGGACGTCAGGCCGACGATCACGGTCGCCGCGGAGGCCGTGATGACGGCGCCGATGCGCCCGATCGTCACTCGCACGGCGTCGTCGGGCTCGTGCCTCCCAAGCTCCTCCCGGAAACGGGAGATCATGAAGATCGTGTAGTCGGTGCCGACGCCGAAGACGAGGACGACGATGAAGGAGTCGAGGACAGAGGAGAGCTGCCACCCAGCCTGGGCCATGAAGCCCAGGGTGCCTCGGGCGACGAGGAACGAGGCTCCGATCGTCATCAGCGGTACCAGCGCGGCCAGCGGCGCGCGGTAGATGAGCAACAGCACCACGACGACCAGCAGGATCGTGACCACGGTCGTCCTATCGGTCCCGTCGCGGATGGCCTGCAGGTAGTCGCGACCGATCCCGGCCTGGCCGCTGACCTGAGCCACGAGCCCGCCCGGCAGCGCCCCGGAGCTGGCCAGATGCGCGCGGACGGCATCGATCGTGTCGTTCGTCTGGGGGAGGAAGGAAGGCGAACTCATGTCGAAGCGCGCCAGCTCGACGACGTTGTCGCTGCTGCGCAGCATCGAGGCGAGCGAGGGCGTGTTCTCCGGGGTCACGTAGCGCAGGATTGCGTCCGGATGGCCGCTGCCTTCGAAGTAGCCGCGCAGCCCCTCGATGGCCGTTCGATCGGCGTCGGTCAGCCCTCCGGCCCTCGAGAACACGATCAGCGCCTGCGACGGCGCCGAGTCCGACGGAAACGACTCGGCGATGACGTGACGAGCGGCGAGCGACTCCGCGTCCTGCGGAAGGAAGCTGCTCTCGTCGGCGGAGCCGACCTGCGTCAGGGAAGGACCGAAGACTCCGAACAGGATGGCGGCGGCGACCCACGCGCCGACGATGACCCAGCGAAGGCGGAGGATGGGTCGGCCCAGCCGATCGAACATGCGGACATCCCCTCCTGGAAAAACGCCACCTCGAGAGACGGGACCGCCCGGCGCGGGACGGCGAGCTTGATTGTAGGGCGGCGCCGCTCAGGCAGTTGCCACTGGATTGGCCGCCTCCGGACTGTATGGCCGAGCCGCGCGGACCGACGCGAGGAGCAGCGCGACACCGATCCACAAGATCACCGGCAGCAGGACGGCGACGTCGGCCACGGCCAGGGCAGCCACCAGCAAGAGCGTGACCCTGCGTGAGCGCGAGCCGGACCGGCTGCGCGTCCAGGCAGCCAGCGCCACGGGAATGAGAGCCACAGGGTAGTGGTACCAGGTCACGGGCAGAACGATGAGCGAAGCGACGATCGCCCAGGCCACGCTCTCGAGCGGATCGCGGACGAGGCGGGCGGCTGCCAGCGTGCCGGCCAGGGCGGCAACGGCGAAGAACGCGGCCAGCGGCCTGGCCAGCTCCGGATTGCCCATCGCCAGGGCGAGCTGACTGGCCGGACCGATGTTGACCTGCGAGGCCAGCCCGGCGCCGCTCGCCAGCCCCAGGAAGTCGAAGTACTCTCGCCACGGCCCGAATCCACCGACCGCCAGGCTTGCGCCCAGGATCGCGATCCCGGTCACTATCGCGGCCGAAAGTAACCGGAGAATGCCGGTCTGGGCCCGAAGTGGCTGCCTCAGGCGTGCCGCAAGCCACACCACGATGGTCGCCGGGTGCAGCTTCACGGCCGAAGCTATCGCCAGCGCCGCGCCTCCGGCCACCGTCGCGGCATGAGCCTGACCGGTCGCCGAGCGGTATCCGGATCTGGGCTCCTTGTCGCGACCGGCAAGAGTCAGCACCACCGCGCCAAAGAGCAGCGGGAACCAGGCGTCGATGTTGCCGAAGACCACGGCAACGAAGAACGGGAAGAAGTAGGGCGCCAACGCCAGGGACAGCAGCGCGGCGTCGAGCGACAGTCCTGAAACGTCCTTCGCAGGCCGCGTGCCAGCCGACTTGGCGGTGGTCGTCGTCAATCTCGAGCTCCGGCGCCGGCCTTCCGGCGCCCGCCGCGCCATGCGATCAGCAGCAGGCCCGAGGCGACGATCGGTACGACCCAGAACCAGCCGCCGGGATCTTCCGGCCCGGCCGCTATGCCGGTGGCCCGGATCCTGACGAGGGGCATGCCCTCACACTTCGTGGCGATCTGCTCGGGCGAGTCGCGCCAGGGGTTGCCCATCCCGAGCATCGCCGCGATGACGCCCATGCTGCGCAGCAGCGGAGCCAGAACACGAGTTCGGTCGTCCGGGTCGGTTACTTCCTCGGCCACGCCTGAGAAGCTTCGTCCCGGCAGGGTGACCTCGACGTGTGGGTCGGCCAGCACATTCCGATACCAGTGCGTCTTGCTGCCGAAACCGGCGAGGCAGTACACGTACTCGCCGACGATGGTGTAGCCAAGCGGCGCGTCCCGCATCTCGCCGCTCTTGCGACCTCGCGTTCGCAGGACCATCAGGTACCCGGTGAACGGGTTTGAGATGAAGCTTCCGAGGCCGGCCCGCAATGCCGGGACACTGATGTACTTGTTCATGGCATTGAAGCTGCCGTGCACAGCCGGCAGCAGCCCCTCGATCCATTCCGGGTACCCAAGCCCTTGGCCCCATGCCGCCAAGGGTCCCGGCTCGTGGCTGCGGGCGCCCGCCGTCCCTCTGGAAACGTGTTCGTCCGTGCGCGTCGTGCTTGCCTCCCGTCCGTGGCCCGCCGGCTGCGGGCACCTTGAAGGTTAGGCCACCGGCTGGCGCGCAGTGAGCCCGCCAAACGTGCGGACTTCCCCGCTGCTTGGCAGTACGATTCGGACATGTCCCACCTGTCAGGAGTGACTCGATGAAGCACGCCCACGCCAACCCTTCCGGGCCCTCGTCGTCCCTCGACCGGCTGGACGAGCTCATCCCCGATGCTTGATCAACTGGCAGCGGACATGTCGGAGGTCTGGTCCCCAGCAGAGATCGAACACCTCAGCCTCACAGCGTGCCAGGCGCTGGGTCTCGGAAACGAAACGGCCCGGGTCCTCAGCGAGGCTGGGGTGCCCAAGAGCGTGGAGTACATGTTCGAGCTGAGGCCGCTCGCCCCAAGGGCCAACGGCGACTGGATCGGATTCGGGTCGGATGGGGGCTGCGATCTCGCGGTCCGTGCGCCGTCTGGAGAGGTCCGTGCGATCGCGGGCTCACCTGAGGTGATGTCGCGCTTCGTGAACTCGAGCCTGCCCCAATTCCTGCAGTTCCTGGCCCGAGTCACAGGCGAGCGACGCATCACGGTGGACCTTCCCGAGGACGAAGCGCTGGCTCGACTCGAGGATCTTATCGACTTCCTCCGGCAGGCGGACCCACCAGCGCTGAGCGACCGAGATCACTGGTGGCCGGTCCTGTTCGAGCAGATGGCGGACGGTTTGTTGTAGGGCTGTCAGTCAGCCATAAGGAGTTGCCCCGACCATGAGCGTGAGGAGCGTTGCCGTTTTTGAGTACGAACAGAACGGGCGCCTCATCAAAACCGCCGGGGCGAGCGCTCGAGGTCGTGGGCATGCTGAAAGGGTCGTCTGGCGAGATCTGCAGTCACGAGGCGTTCTGCCCGAACAGGTACGCCGCATATACACCGAGCTTGAGCCGTGTGTTGTGCCGGGCGGCTACTGCAAGCTATGGCTCGCCCGAACCTTCCCGCACGCCGAGGTGACCTTCTCATTCAAATACGGCGCGGATGTCCGGTCGAGAATGGAGGGTCTGCACGAGCTGGCGAAGGCTACTTCGTGAACGCCGGCGCTCGATGTCCCGACGCTGAGGAAGCCATGGCCGGCAAGGTCACGGCTCAGGGGCCCTCCCGTCCGTGGCCCGCCGGCTGCGGGCACCTTGAAGGTTAGGCCACCGACTGGCGCGCGGTGAGCCCGCCAAACGTGCGGACTTCCCCGCTGCTTGGCAGTACGATTCGGACATGTCCCACTTCTCAGGAGTGACTCGATGAAGCACGCCCACGCCAACCCTTCCGGGCCCTCGTCGTCCCTCGACCGGCTGGACGAGCTCATCCATTCGCTCAGCATCGAAGAACGCGCCCAGCTGACATCGGGCGCGGACACCTGGCACACGTTCGGTCTCGACAGGATCGGCCTCAGCCCGATACTGACCCTCGACGGGCCCAACGGCGTCCGAGGCTTGACGCTTCCCGCCGGGTCGAGCGCCACCTGTACGCCGTGCGGGACCGCCCTGGGGGCGACCTGGGACGAGCGCCTCGTGCGAGAGCTGGCGGCCCGCATCGGATCGGAGGCGAGACGGGCCGGCGTCCACTGCATGCTCGGACCGGTGCTCAACATCGTCCGCTCGCCCCTGGGCGGTCGCGACTTCGAGTGCTACTCGGAGGATCCGTGTCTGACAGCCAGGCTCGGCGTGGCGTACGTGGAGGGGATGCAGTCGCAGGGCGTCGCGGCCTGCCCGAAGCACTTCGTCGCCAACGACGCCGAAGCTCATCGGACGACCGTCGACTGCGTCGTCGACGAGCGGACTCTGCGCGAGGTCTACCTGCTCCCATTCGAGGCCGTGGCCCGGGCAGGAACGTGGACGATGATGGCAGCCTACAACCGGGTCAACGGTGTTCACTGCACGAAGAACACGGAACTGGTCGGCCGAGTGCTGCGCGACGAGTGGGGATGGCAAGGCGTGCTCATGTCCGACTGGCAGGCGACGCACGACACCGTCGGCGCGGCCACGGCGGGGCTTGACCTCGAGATGCCCGGTCCCCCGCTCCACTTCGGGCCGACGCTCGCGCTGGCGGTCCGCCGCGGCGAAGTGGACGCGGCGGCGCTGAACGCGATGGCACGCCGGGTTCTCACGCTGGCGGAGCGAGTCGGAACGCTGCCGGACGGCGCCGCGGGCGCTGCGACAGGGGTCACGACTCGCCCGACGGTCGATCAGTCGCGGCCGATTCGGCTCTCCGACGCGGAGGCCGCGGCTCTGGTTCGCCGAGCCGCCTCGGACTCCTTCGTGCTGCTGACAAACGACGGGACTCTCCCGCTCTCCCCGGGGACGCTGCGTCGCGTAGCCGTCGTCGGTCCGAACGCGGCCCGGCCCTGCACCCAGGGTGGCGGAGCGGCCCACATCGTCGCTCCGTATGCCGTCAGTCCAGTGGAGGGCCTGAGGGCGGCACTCCCCGCTGACGTTGAGATCGTCCACGAGCCCGGCTGCGACATCGACCTGTTCCTGCCGCCCCTGACCCGGATGAACGTGCGCGACCTTGACGGCGAGCCGGGTCTGACGGTCGAGTTCTTCCGCGGCCAGGAGCCGTCCGGGCGACCCGTTGCCCGCTACCGCGTCGACTCGAGCAGCCTGCACTGTTTCGGCGACCTGCCGATGGGTCTGGCCCAGAACGACTTCGCGGTCCGCCTGTCGGGCTGGGTCACGCCGGCCGTCGCGGGTCCTCACAAGGTGGCAATGCACGGACTGGGCGCCCGCCGCCTCTTCGTGGACGGCGTTCTCGCCGCCGACGAGTGGGACGCACCGGGTGGGGTGGACGTCCCAACGGCGCTTTTCGAGGGCGTCGAGAGCGGCGCCACCTTCGAATTGGAGGCCGGCAAGCCCGTGTTGATCCAGGCCGAGGGCCACTCGGCCACGCACGAACCGGTCCTGCTGGCCGTCGGATGCGCGGCCCCGGAGACGGCCGACCTCATCGAATCGGCGGTGGCGGCGGCCGCCTCGGCCGACGTCGCGATCGTGGTCGTCGGCAACGACGAGGCCTGGGAGACCGAGGGCCGCGACCGAAAGACCGTGACCCTGCCCGGTCGCCAGAACGAGCTGGTCTCACGCGTTGCCGCCGCGAACCCCAGAACGGTGGTCGTGGTCAACGCGGGATGCCAGATGGACCTGCCCTGGGCTGACCGAGTGGCCGCCGTCCTCTACGTCTGGCTGCCGGGCCAGGAGTTCGGGCATGCCCTGGCCGACGTTCTTCTCGGCCTGTCCGAGCCGGGCGGCCGTCTGCCGGTCACCATCGCCCGCCGGGAGGCCGACTACCCCGCCCTCGGGACCACGCCGGACTCGAACGAGCAGCTGGTCTACCGGGAGGGCGTGATCGTCGGCTATCGCTCCTTTGACGCCACGGGGGTCGAACCGCGCTTCGCTTTCGGGCACGGGCTCGGCTACACCACGTTCGAATACGAGTCTCTGACCGTCGCCGCCAACGGCCTGGCCGAGGATAAGCCCCTGGAACTGCGCGTCCGGCTGCGCAACTCCGGTCCGCGGTCCGGCAAGGAGGTCGTCCAGGTCTACGTGGCGGATCCGGAGTCCTCGGTCCCACGTCCGCCGCGCGAGCTCAAGAGCTTCGCCGTCGTCAGGCTGGGGCCCGGCGAGACGGCGGACGTGCCGATCGCGATCCAGAGGCGCCACCTTGCCTTCTGGGATGCCGAACGACACGGCTGGCGCGTCGAGCCGGGCCGATTCGAGATCCAGGTGGGCCACTCCTCTCGCGACATCCGTCTGCGCCGGGAATTCGAGCTTGCCTGAGGGCACGGCCGATTCGTTTGCCGCTATCTGGTAACCTCGATGGCCCCCGTCCGCGCGGCTGGCACGGCCAGCCGTTGAGGCGAGGGTTATCGAATTGCGAGTGGAACCATGGCAGAGAAACCGCGCACCCTGTTCGAGAAGATCTGGGATGACCACGTCGTGGTGTCCCACCCCGGCGCGCCGGCAATCCTCGCGATCGACCTTCACCTCGTCCACGAGGTCACCAGCCCGCAGGCTTTCACCGGCCTGCGCGAGCGCGGCCTGAAGGTTCGCAAGCCGGGCCAGACCGTCGCCACGGCGGACCATTCGATCCCCACGCTGGACCCGTCGCTGCCGATCCTCGACGTGCTGGCACGAAAGCAGCTGGCCCAGATCGAGGATAACTGCCGCGAATTCGGGATCCCGTTCTACGGCAAGGGCTCGGCGTCACGCGGCATCGTCCACGTCATCGGGCCGGAGCTCGGGCTGACGCAGCCGGGCATGACCATCGTCTGCGGCGACTCCCACACAGCCACGCACGGGGCCTTCGGGGCGCTGGCGTTCGGTATCGGGACGAGCGAGATCGAGATGGTCCTGGCCACGCAGACCCTGCTCCAGCGCAGGCCCAAGACGTTCCAGGTCGGCATCGACGGGCGGCTCCAGCCGGGCGTCGGCGCCAAGGACATCATCCTCGCCCTGATCGCACGGATAGGCATCGGCGGCGGAACGGGCCACGTCATCGAATACACCGGCGAGGCGATCCGCGCCCTGTCGATGGAAGAGCGAATGACCGTCTGCAACATGTCGATCGAGGCGGGCGCCAGAGCCGGGCTCATTGCCCCGGACGAGACCACGTTCGCGTACCTGAAGGGCCGCCGGTTCGCTCCGCAGGGAGCGGCCTGGAACGAGGCGGTCGCGCGCTGGCGTGCACTGCCCACCGATGCCGGCGCCGCCTACGACCGAACGATCACGATCGACGGCAGCGCCCTCGAGCCGATGGTCACGTACGGCAACAACCCGGGCATGGGCATCCCGGTCACCGGTCGAATCCCGTCACCGTCAGACACCGAACCCGCTGCCCGAGCCGACCTCGAACACGCCCTGGCGTACATGGGCCTCGAGCCGGGCAAGCCGATTGCCGGCCAGAAGCTCGACGTAGTCTTCATCGGATCGTGCACCAACGGCCGGATCGAGGACCTGCGCGCCGCGGCTTCCGTGCTACGCGGACGCCAGGTCGCCGCTGGCCTTCGAGTCCTCGTCGTGCCGGGATCGCAGCAGGTCAAGAAACAAGCGGAAAGCGAAGGCCTCGACGGCGTCTTCAAGGCGGCCGGCGCGGAGTGGCGCGAGTCCGGCTGCTCGATGTGCATCGCCATGAACGGCGATCAGCTCGAACCCGGCCAGTACGGCATCAGCACTTCGAACCGCAACTTCGAAGGCAGGCAGGGTAAGGGCGGCCGCACCTTCCTCGCGTCGCCGATCACGGCGGCTGCCAGCGCCGTCGCCGGCGTTGTCACCGACCCGAGGACGCTCAAGCCCACGGCCGCGGAGGGCCACTGACATGCCCCAACCGTTCGTCAAGACGACAAGCCGTGTCATCGCCATCCCGCGCGCGAACATCGACACCGATCAGATCTGCCCGGCCCGTTTCCTCAAGATTACGGACAAGGCCGGCCTGGCCGACGCTCTCTTCTTCGACTGGCGATTCAACTCGGACGGGACACGGCGCGTGCCACCGTCGTTCATCGACGAGCCCCACAACGCCGGCCGCCAGATCCTGCTGGTTGGCGACAACTTCGGAGCCGGCTCATCACGCGAGCACGCCCCGTGGGCCCTGCGCGCGTGGGGCATCCGGGCCATCTTTTCGACCAGCTTCGCGGACATCTTCAAGGGCAACGCCCTGAAGAACGCCCTGCTTCCCATCGTCGTCACCCCGGGGCGGTACGCGGCGCTCACGGCGTACGTGGCTGCCAACCCGGAGGGCGAGTGGACGGTGGACCTCGAAACCCAGGAAGTGACGCTCCCGGGCAGCGATTCGTTCACGTTCGAGATCGATCCATTCGCCCGGACGATGATCCTGGCCGGCACCGATGAGATCGGCTACGTGCGCGCCAACCTGGCGGCGATCGAGGCCTGGGAGGCTGCCCACCCGGCCCGGGTCGACGCGCGAGGCCAAGGCCTCGCGGCGCGAGGCTAGGGCCTCGACGCGCGAGGTTAGGGCCTCGCGGCGCGAGGTTAGGGCCTCGCGGCGCGACGACGAGTCGTGCCGTAGCTGAACCACGGCGGCTGGAAATCCATCGCCCGACGTACCCGGCTCGGCGGTACTCTCTCACGTACAGGAGCCCGCCGGCCGATCGCCGCCACGGACCGGTCGCGAGGCCCAGGACGGGGCACGGATGGACGAGAGAATCACGCGGGCGATCATCGGGGCTCTGCGCGAGCAAGACCGCTCCGGCCACGAATTATGGAAGTGGCTTGGTCCAGTCCACGGCGCGCACGAGCAGCTGACTGAGGCCAACCTGTATCCGATCCTCTACCGCCTCGAGGCGGAGCGTGTGATCCGAGGCGAGGGACGGGAGGTCAAGCCGACCCGGCGCGTCTATCGTGTGGCGGCGCGCGGCGCCGAACTGGCGGCACGCCGAGGCTGGCCGGCCGTTGCCCACCGCCGTGAGTCGGACCCGATCCTGACCTCGGAGGAGGCCCCTGCCATTGAGTGGAGCGCGGAGCAGGACGTCACGGGTTCCGTCGCAACGCGCACCGACGACGCCCCTGGCGCCGAGGCACGCGCCACAGCGCCGGACGCCGCCCCCGCCCCATCCGGGACCCTCGAGCAGGCCGAGGCTCTCCTCCGGGACTACGTCTCCGAGCTCGACGCCGGCCTTCGGCTGAGCTGGCCGCATCGAAACAGCGTGCGGATCGAGATCGATGACCACCTGCACGACTGCGCCGCGGAGCTCGTGGGTCACGGCGTGGATCCGCTGGCGGCCGCGGAAGAGGCGACCGCTCGCCTCGGACCGCCCGGGGTCCTGGCTGAGAACGCCAGTTCGGCCCAGATCACCTGGCGAAGGCTCCTGCAGGGGATTCGCTCGGGCGGCTACGTGGCCATCGTCTCCGGAGGGGTGGCCCTGGCAGCCGGTGCGAGCGTCCTTCTCCTGGCGCCTCTTGTGGCCCGCTTCCTCGCGACGATCGCGGCCGCAGTCGGAATCCACATCTACGTTCCGGAGACCGTCGAATGGCGGGACCAGCAGACCATAGCCGCGGCGTGGGTGGGCGCCTTCATCGGAGCCAGGCGGAGCACTCCCCGCGTCGCGATCAAGTCGCGGCGGGCGGAAGATGACATCCGCCTCGCCTGGGCAATCGCGGGAGCGGCCCCGCTGGCTCTCATCGCCCTTTTCTGGCCCATCGCGCTGGATGCTCTCACGGCCGTAGGTCTGATCGGCGTGCCGGCCGCGTTCGCCGTCGGCGCGTGGCGGACCCAGGGGCCGGGCGACGATTCGACGAGCAAGCGCGGCGTCGCCCAGGCTGCCCTGCTGCTGGCGCTGTTCCTGTTCCTGCCGGGATTTCGCGCGTGGGTGTTCGACCCCTCGACCGTCCCTCCGGCCAACCCGCCCACCGCCTCATCCCAGACTATGCAGTTCTCCTGGTACGACAACCTGCAAGGCACCTCGACCTGGCACGTCGGCGTCTCGGGGCTGGATCCGGCTGTCTGGCATGATGCCCGGATCGAGTTCTGGCCGACGGCCAGGCAGGGACCGATGATCGCCCCCGACTCTCGAGCTACGCATCCGGCCACGGCCATCTCGCCCGGAGACGGTCTCGACCTGTCGAGGATCCCGAACCCCACGCCCGACTGGTGGGTCACCCTGACGGCCACCGGATCGGACGGCCAGCGCCGAACGCTCCTGACTGACGTCCATGTCGGCGCTCCCTCTACGGGCCTCGATAGTCTCATCGGCTGGATCCTCGCGCGCCGGTAGGACCGCGCCCAGGAGGCGGACCGGCTCGACTCTCAGCGGAGTTGGCCCCAGGCCCTAGACTTGGTTCGACCGCTAGAACTCGCCCTTCCGCCGGAGACAAGCCATGCCTGACGTGCCGAATCCCCTTCCCTACGACGTGCCCAGTGACCCGGCCAAGCGCCACAGCGCGACCCTGACGGACGGCCCTGACCGTGCCGCCGCGCGCGGAATGCTCAAGGCCATCGGCTTCACCGACGATGACATCGCCCGGCCGATCATCGGCGTGGCCACGACGTGGATCGAGACGATGCCGTGCAACTACAACCAGCGCCGGCTGGCCGAGCACGTCAAGGCCGGCATTCGGGCGGCGGGCGGGACGCCTATGGAGTTCAGCACGATCGCCGTATCGGACGGAACCTCAATGGGCACCGACGGGATGCGGGCGTCGCTGATCAGCCGCGAGGTCATCGCCGACTCGATCGAGCTGTGCACGCGGGGCCACTACTTCGATGGCCTCGTCTGTCTGGTCGGCTGCGACAAGACGATCCCCGGCGCGATCATGGCCCTGGCCCGGCTGGACCGGCCCGGCGTGATCCTCTACAACGGCACGATCTATCCGGGCGTCTACAAGGGCAAGCGCGACGCCACGATCGTGACCATCTTCGAGGCTATAGGGGCGTACCGGGCGGGCAAGATGACGGCTGAGGAGCTGTACGAGATCGAGTCGGTCAGCTGCCCCGGCCCGGGCGCCTGCGGCGGACAGTACACGGCCAACACCATGTCGATGGTGCTCGAGATCCTGGGTCTATCGCCAGCCGGCCTCAACGGAATCCCGGCCGAGCATCCCGACAAGGACGGAGCCGCTCACCGCTGCGGCGAGATCGTTATGGATCTGGTCCGGCGCGACTCCCGGCCCAAGGAGTACGTCACCGGCACGTCGATCGACAACGCCATCGCCTGCATAGCCGCGACCGGCGGCTCGACGAACGGCGTCCTGCATCTGCTCGCCATCGCCCACGAGTACGGCATCCCGCTCGACATCGACGAGTTCGGCCGGATCGCCGACCGGACGCCCATCGTCGGTGACCTGGTGCCGGGCGGCTGCTACGCGGCGGCGGACCTGTTCGAGGCGGGCGGCCTGTCGCTCGTCACGCGGGAGCTGCTCAAGAAGGGCCTGATCGACGGCTCCACGCCCAACGTCGACGGCAGCACCATCGCCTCCAATGCCGCGTCGGTCAAGGAGACCGCCGGCCAGAAGGTCATCAAGCCGATCGAGGCGCCCCTGTCGCAAACCGGCGGCCTCACTATCCTCCACGGCACTCTGGCTCCGGACGGCTGCGTCATCAAGCTGGCCGGCCACGAGCGGCGGCTCCACAGGGGACCGGCCCGCGTCTTCGATGACGAGAACACCTGCTACGACGCGGTCCGCAAGAACCTGATCAAGGACGACGACGTGGTCGTGATCCGGTACGAGGGCCCGGTCGGCGGCCCCGGCATGCAGGAGATGCTGTCGGTGACGGCGGCGCTCGTCGGCGAGGGTCTGGGCGAGACCGTTGCGCTCCTCACCGACGGCCGGTTCTCCGGCGGCACCCATGGCCTGATGATCGGCCACGTGGCGCCGGAGGCGGCGCTGGGCGGCCCGATCGCCCTGGTCGAGGATGGCGACGAGATCGTCATCGACGTCGACCGCCACGCCCTGGACCTCAACGTGGCCCCGGACGTCCTGGCGGCGAGACGCGCCCGCTGGCAGCCGCGGCCGCCCCGCTACAGCACCGGCGTCATGGCCAAGTACGCGGCCATGGTCTCGTCCGCGTCCCGGGGTGCCGTCACCACCGGAGATCGGCTGGCCGAGCAGCTGGCCCGCTCGACCCGCTAGGCGGCTGAGACCGTGGCGTTGACCGAGGGCGAGCTTACCGAACTCGTGGAGCTGCTGCGGGCGCTGATTCGAATCCCCAGCGTCAACCCGCCCGGCGACGAGATCCAGGCGGCGCGGTATCTCGAAGGCGTGCTCGCGGACGAGGGCCTCGCACCCACGGTCGTGGAGCCGTTCCCCGGCCGGGGCTCGATCGTCTGTCGCGTCCACGGCGACGGCGCGCCCCGCGATGCCGGGGCGACCGGCGGCGATCCGCTGCTGCTCCTCTCGCACCTGGACGTCGTGCCCGCGGAACCGGAGGGCTGGACCCACGACCCGTTCGGCGGAGACCTGGCGGATGGCTACGTCTGGGGCCGTGGCGCGATCGATATGAAGTCCATGGTCGCGATGGAGGTGCAGGTTATGCGCCGCCTCGCCCGCAGCGCGCGCAAAGCCGGCCGCGACCCCGCCACGGACCCGATTCCCGGCCTGCGCCGTGACGTCATCTTCTGCTCCACCGCCGACGAAGAGGCCGGCGGCTGGCACGGCGCGAACTGGATCGTCAACGAGCATCCTGAGTGGCTGCGAGCGGCCGGTGCCCTCAATGAGGCCGGCGGCATATCGATGGCCTACCGGGGCGTCTCCTTCTACCCGATCCAGGTCGCCGAAAAGGGTTTCGTCGTTTACAAGCTGCACGTGAAGGGTCGCTGGGGACATGGATCGGTGCCCGCGCCGGACAACGCCGCGCTCCTCGCCGCCCAGATCGTGACTCGCCTCTCGAAGCCGGGTCGGGCGCGCCTGACAGAGGCGATGAGCGTTTCCCTGGCTCGGGCGATTCCCCGCCTCGCCGCTGACGGTTCCGGTGCCGAGTGTGGGGCCGTCGGGCTGGACGCAAGGTTCCGGCCGGGCGCGATCGATGCCGCGGTCCGCCGGATGCCGGACGCGGTATTGGCCCGGACGATCTCGGCGATCGTCCACGACACCGTCTCTGTCGGCATCGTCAGCGCAGGCGTGAAGTACAACGTGATTCCCGGCGCCGCGGAGATCGAGATCGACTGCCGGACGCTGCCAGGCACGGACGAGCCGGCAATGCGCGCCGAACTGCGACGCCGGATCGGCGAGGAGCTATGGTCCCGGATTCAGGTCGAATGCGAGCAGGTCGGCCCGGCCGTGCAGGCCCCGCTCGACGGTGAGCTCTACCCACTCCTGGAGCAGGTCGTGCGGGACCACGACCCCGACGCGGTGCCGCTGCCGGTAATGGCTCCGTTCGCCACGGACGCCAAGCATCTGGCCCGGATGGGCGTCCCGACGTACGGCTTCTCACCTCTGAAGCTGAGCCCCGACGAAGGCCTGCTCAGCCTGATGCATGGAGACAACGAGCGCGTGAGCGTCGGCGCTCTGCGGTGGGGCCTGCCGGTGTTGTGGGACGCCGTCACGCGCTTCTGCGCGTGAGCGCGAGTTGATACCCAAAGCGGTCGGGTCGCCGCGAGCCGGCAGCGCCTCCGTTTCGTCCGGATTACCTTGCCGACCCTACAAATCCGCCCCAGAGCGCTCTCCCGACCTGCCTTCGAGACGTTGCACCGGCGCATACTCTTAGTCGGCGTGACCCGCCGACCCGTCAGCGGCGGGGCGCCAGGAGAGATCGGAGGAGTTGTCGGCATGGCTCTATCAATCGCAGGCAAGAGCGTGTCCCCCCCTGCCTTGGTCGCAGGAGTCGGCGGCGTGCTCGCGATTGTCGGCGTGCCCATCACTTGGGCCAGCGCCAACTTCGGAGGCGAGACCAGTGACCTCAACGGCCTGGACGCGGACCTGAACGGCGGCAAAGTCGCCCTTCTTCTCGGCATCCTCGTGGTTGCGGTGGTCGCGGCTGGGATCCTCAACATAACGATCCCGCAGCCGGGTGCGATCCTCGCCGTCCTGGGTGCGCTGATTCTGGTGGTCGTGGCCCTGGTCTACTTCACAAGCATCCTGGGCCAGGAAAGCCTCAAGAACACCGGGGACATGGTCTCCGAGGCCGGCGGCACGTTTAGCCTCGGCATCGGCCTGATCCTCGTAGCCGTGGGCGGCGTCCTCGCGCTGGTGGGTGGCGCACTCATCGTGACCAAGAAGGCCTGATCCCCACTTATCCAAATCGAACCCCGGCCGTCCCACCCGCGACGACCGGGGTTCTCGTTTGTCCCAGGCGTGTCGCGGTCGATCGTCCGTCTCCCGAGACAGCCGGGCCGTCCCGGCCATGGACCCTCGTTCGGGTAGGTCCCTAAGAGCACGACAACCCGGGCGGGTTGGCCCCCGCGTCGGCGGGTCATGCGGCTCTAGCCGGGGGCCGGTCGGCTTCCGACAATCCTGGTAAGGCAACGATCGTGCTCCCGCGACTCGCGGCTGACCAGGTCGGTATCGGAACCGTTGCCGCCGGCGCCGACCCGGAGCGCTCCCGGAGGGCGCAGAGGCATCCATTCACATCCCACAACCCCGGCCGAAACCGATGCGGTCGCTGCCGGCCGGTCCAGCCTATATCGGACGCTCGCACACAAGGCAGGCGCGGACGTCCGCTCAGGCATGCTCGGCGGAACACGTCGTCAGACACAGCCGGTAGACAAAGGGGCGATTGATGGTCCTGGCTCAGGTCTCACTTCCCGAGGAGACGGACGCAGGCGTCCGCTTCCTGGAGGAAGTCAGCGCGAAGACCGCGGGTGTGTCCCGCCTCGAGATGTGCATCCAGTGCGGCACGTGCGGCGGATCTTGTCCGTCGGCGGACTCCATGGACCACACGCCCAGGATGCTCTTCGCGATGATCCGGGCCGGCATGAAGGAGCAGGCTCTGCGCAGCAACACACCGTGGATGTGCGTGTCCTGTTACCACTGCGTGGTCCGATGCCCCCAGGGCGTCCACATCGCCGACGTCATGTACACGCTCAAGGGCATGGCGGAGCACGAGAAGTCGTACCGCGACTCCAACCCGCCCCACTTCGCCGGCGTCTTCGTCGGGCAGGTCGAGACATTCGGGCGGAGCTGGGAATTGGGGCTGACCGCCCGTCATTACCTGCGCTACTTCATCCGGCGACTGCCTCGCATGACGCCCATGGCGATCGGCCTCTTCCTGAAGGGGCGCATCGGCCTGATGCCGCACCGCATCAAGCAGAGGAAGCAGCTCCACGCAATCCTGCGTCGAGCCGAAGAGCTGGAGCAGGTGTCGTGAGCCGCTACCTCTACTACCCCGGCTGCTCGATGGACGGCAGTGGGCGGTCCTACAGCGAATCGCTGACGGGCGTGTGCGAGAAGCTCGGCCTGACGATGGCCGAGATCGACGACTGGAACTGCTGCGGCGCGACCGAATACGTCGGGGTGAGCCTGAGCCCCGCGTACGCGCTGATCGCTCGAAATCTTGCCATTGCTTCGAAGTCCAAGAAGGACGCCGAACCGCTCGTGGCCGCATGCAGCGCCTGCTACCTGAACCTGGCCAAGGCCGACAGCTACATGAAGGAACGGCCGGAGCTCGGGGAGCGGGTCAACACGGCTCTCGACGCCGGCGGTCTCCACTACGACCCCGGTACCGTTGAGATCCGCCACCTGCTCGAAGTGATCATGAACGACGTCGGCCTGGATCAGGTCCGTGCCAACGTCGTCAAGCCTCTCGCCGGACTGCGGGTCGCGCCCTATCTGGGCTGCATGCTCCCGCGCCCCGATCCGGATCACCGCTGGAAGAACCACGAGCGCCCGGACGACCTCGACCGACTCCTCTCGGCACTCGGCGCGGACGTCGTCGACTTCCCGCTCAAGACCGAATGCTGCGGCGGCCACATGACCCAGATCGCGCCTAAGGTGGGCCTCGAGCTCATCAAGCGTCTGGTCGACGAAGCCGAGCACCATCTGGCGGACATGATGGTCACGGTCTGCCCGATGTGCCAGATCAACATCGACGCCTACCAGGGCGAGATGAATGCTCTGTTCCACACGAAGCACAAGATGCCGATCGTCTTCTTCACCCAATTGATGGGCGTCGCCTTCGGGCTCGACCAGAAGAAGATGGGCATCGGCCGCGAGTTGACCGACGCCCGCCCAGCCCTCAAG
Source organism: uncultured Chloroflexia bacterium (assembly GCA_963814125.1). Taxonomy (GTDB): domain Bacteria; phylum Chloroflexota; class Limnocylindria; order Limnocylindrales; family CSP1-4; genus Fen-1039. Next base: position 148,163 of record CAWFBR010000009.1, on the reverse strand, counting down.
AAGATCGGCAAGGTGCCGCAGGTTACCGCGGAGGTGGCCGGACCGGTGCACCGGGCTCGGCCGGACAAGCGCGCCCTGCCCATGCCTCGGATGCCCGAAGAAGTAACCGCGGGCGAAGCCCCGGCGGAGGTCAACCGATGAGCGGCCACGACCACGCGTCAATCGGCGAGCCGATTGACGGGCCGATCGGCGTGCCGGCCGAGGGCGAGATCCGGGTCGGCGTATACGTCTGCCACTGCGGCAGCAATATCGCGGGCATCGTCGATGTGGCGGAGGTCGCCCGCTGGGCGGCCGAAGAGCTCAAGGACCAGGGCGTCGTTATCGCCCGCGACTACAAGTTCATGTGCTCCAGCCCGGGCCAGGAGCTCGTCACCGAGGACATCAAGAACCTCGGGCTGAACCGCATCGTCGTCGCTGCCTGCTCGCCCCATCTCCACGAGAACACGTTCCGCACCGCCACCGCGCGCGCGGGCCTGAACCCGTACCTGTGCGAGCTGGTCTCGATCCGCGAGCAGGACTCATGGGTCCACACGGACAAGGCAGCGGCTACGGCCAAGGCCAAGGCCATCCTGGCCGGCGGCGTGGAGAGAGTCCGTCGGAACACGCCACTCGATCCCATCACCGTCGACATCAACCCCGCGACACTCGTCGTCGGCGGCGGCATCGCCGGAATCCAGGCCACCCTGGAGCTCGCCGACGCAGGCTTCCACGTCTATCTGGTCGAGAAGGAACCGTCGATCGGCGGCCACATGGCCCAGTTTGACAAGACCTTCCCCACCCTGGATTGCGCGGCCTGCATCCTGACCCCGCGCATGGTTTCGGCCGGTACGCATCCCAACGTCACCCTCCTCACCTGGAGCGAGGTGACTCACCTCGACGGCTTCGTCGGCAACTTCACCGCGACCATCCGCAAGAAGGCCCGCTACGTCGACGAAGACTTGTGCACGGGCTGCGGCGTCTGCCAGGAGAAATGCCCCAAGAAGGTCATAGACGAGGTCTACGAGGCCGGCCTCGGCTACCGCAAGGCCATCTACACGCCGTTCGACCAGGCCGTTCCCCGGATCCCCGTCATCGATCGCGAGAACTGCACTTACTTCGAAAAGGGCACCTGCAAGGCCTGCGAGAAGTTCTGCGAGAGCAACGCCATCCGCTTCGACCAGAAGGACGAGGAGATCACGGTCGAGGTCGGCAACGTAATCATCGCCACCGGTTACGAGATCTTCGACGCCCGCCAGATCGCCCAGTACGGCTACGGCCGGCTACCGAACGTCTTCACGAGCCTCGAATTCGAGCGGCTCACCAACTCGGCCGGACCGACGAACGGCCACATCGTCCTGCGCGACGGCGTGACCGAGCCCAAGACGGTCGGCGTCATCCACTGCGTCGGCAGTCGCGACCGCAACTTCAACAACTACTGCTCGGCCATCTGCTGCATGCAGAGCCTGAAGTTCGCCCATATGGTGAAGGAGCACACGCCCGGCGCCACGGTCTACAACTTCTACATCGACATGCGCACCGCGGCCAAGGGCTACGACGAGTTTTACCAGCGGGTCATGGAGGAAGGCACGCTCTTCGTCCGCGGCAAGCCGGCCGAGGTTACCGAGGCCGGCAGGCTCCCCGGTGAAGAAGGCAAGCTCATCGTCCAGGTCGAGGACACGCTCGCCGGCCGGCAACGCCGTATCCCCGTTGACATGGTCGTTCTGTCCGTCGGGCTTCAGCCCCGCGCCGATGCCAAAGAGCTAGCTACCCGGCTCGGCATCTCGTGCAGCTCGGACGGCTGGGCGATCGAGAAACACCCCAAGCTGGATCCGGTCGCGACCATGACCGAAGGCGTGTTCATCGCCGGTTGCGTGAGCGGCCCCAAGGACATTCCGTCGTCGGTGTCTCAGGGCGCCGCAGCCGCGGCCCGGGTCCTCGGGCGCATCCAGATGAAGCAGATGAACCTCGAACCGATCAAGGCCACGGTTCACCCCGAGCACTGCTCCGGCTGCCGCATCTGCAACACGATGTGCCCGTACAACGCCATCAGCTTCGACGACGTCAAAGGCGTGTCGTACATCAACCCGGCCATGTGCCAGGGCTGCGGAACCTGCGTCGCGGCCTGCCCCGCCGGAGCGATCTCCGGTACGGGCTTCAGCGACGAACAGGTCCTCGCGCAGATCGAAGGCTTGCTCAAGGTCGGGGCCGACGGGACGCCGCTGAGACGGCCTGCGTACCCGGTGGCTCATGGAATTGAGGAGGCGGTGCGGGCATGAGCACGGAAACACCCGTCGCACCGGCTCCCGCAGACGGCATGGCTCCGGCCGAGACATTCGAGCCGGTGATCATCGGCTTCACCTGCAACTGGTGCAGCTACCGAGCCGCGGACCTCGCCGGCACCGCTCGCACCAAGTACCCGCCCAACGTCCGGCTCATCCGGCTCATGTGCTCGGGCCGTCTCGACCCGACGTTCGTGCTGAAGGCGTTCTCGGAGGGCGCCGACGCCGTTCTGGTGAGCGGCTGCCATCCGGGCGAGTGTCACTACATCGAGCAGAACTACAAGGCCCTCCGACGGTTCCAACTACTGTCGCGCACGATCGAGGCCCTCGGCATCGAGCCGGGGCGCCTTCAGCTCGTCTGGGCCAGCGCCGCCGAAGGCGTCCGCCTTGCCGGCGAGATCGCCCGCGTCACCGAGGAAGTGCGAGCCCTCGGGCCGCTCGACTGGCCGGCCGGGAACATCGTGGACGTGGACGGCGTGGACCTGGACGCGGCCTGGGAGGCAACCGGTGGCGACGCCGGTGGGCCACCCGAAGCGCCGGGCGGTGTGAATCCCCAGCACGCGGCCGGCGATGCGGCAGAGGCGGCCCGATGACCGCAACCACAAGGTCCAATGGCAAGGCCAACGGAGCCAAGCCCGCCGCCAAGCCCAAGCTCGCGATCTTCGGCGCGGCTTCGTGCGGCGGCTGCGACATCGCCATCGTCAACATCCACGAGCACATCCTGGACGTGGCCAACGCCTTCGACATCGTCCTGTGGCCGACCATCATGGACGGCAAGTACAGCGACATCGAGTCCATGGCCGACGGCGAGATCACGGTCACGCTCGTCTCGGGCAGTATGCGCACCGACGAGACGATCCACCTGGCCCGGCTCCTGCGCCGCAAGTCGCAGATCGTCGTCGCCTTCGGGTCGTGCGCCAGCGAGGGCTGCATCCCCGGTCTGGCCAACCTGTCGGGCCGCAAGGACATCCTCGACACGGCATTCTCGACGTCGAGCACCGACAATCCGGACGGCATCCGCCCGATCTGGGAATACGAGGTCCCGGAGGGCGTCCTCCACCTGCCCGCGTTCGAGCCAATCCTGCGGACTCTCGACCAGGTCATCGACGTCGACTACACGATCCCCGGCTGCCCGCCCGAGTCCAAGCAGATCTGGGCGGCCCTCGAGGCCGTGGTCAAGGCACTCAACGGCACCGGTCCCCTGCCTCCCAAGGGCTCCATCATCGGAGCCGGCGAGTCCACCGTCTGCGACGAATGTGCCCGCAAGCGCGACGTAAAGAAGATCACCAAGTTCGTCCGGATCCAGGACGTCGCGGCCTTCGACCCGGAGATCTGCCTCCTCGAACAGGGCCTGCCCTGCAACGGCCCGGCGACGAGGAACGGCTGCGGCGCCCTGTGCCCGGCCGTATCTGCGCCGTGCATCGGCTGCTACGGAGCCGCCGAAGGAGTCGTCGACTACGGCGCCCGCCTGATGTCGGCCTTCGCCTCTGTCGTCGAGGCAACCAAGCCCGAGGAGATCGACAGGGTGCTCGACGGCATCGCGGATCCGGTCGGCCAGTTCTACCGCTTCAGCCTGGCCGGTTCGCTCCTGCGCAGCGGCCGCGCAGCGTGGCAGAAGGACGGGGAGTAGCCAAGTGGAACGGATCACCATCGACCCCGTCACCAGGCTCGAGGGCCACGGCAAGATCGAGATCTTCCTCGATGCGGACGGGGAGGTCGCCAACGCATACTTCCAGATCCCAGAACTGCGCGGGTTCGAACGCTTCTGCGTCGGCCGGCCGGTCGAGGAGATGCCGACGCTGACCAACCGCATCTGCGGCGTCTGCCCGGAAGCTCACCACATGGCTGCGGCCAAGGCCGCCGATGCGGTCTATCACGTGGACCCGCCGCGGACCGCCAAGCTGCTCCGTGAGCTGCTCTACAGCGCCTTCTACGTCACGGACCACACCACCCACTTCTACGCTCTGGGCGGCCCCGACTTCGTCGTCGGACCCGACGCCCCCGCGGCCGACCGCAACGTACTCGGCGTCCTGGCCAAGGTCGGCATGGAAGTCGGCGGCAAGGTCATCGAGATGCGCAAGAACGGCCACAACGTCATCGAGATGATCGGCGGCCGCAAGATCCACCCCGCGACCGCCGTTCCCGGCGGCATGACGCAGGGCATCACCCACGACCAGCGGGTCGAGATCGAGAAGATCGGGCGCCAGGCGATCGAGTTCGGCCAGTTCAGCCTTGGCCTGTTCGACAGCATCGTCCTCGGCAACGACGCCTTCAAGGAGATGGTCCTGTCCGACGGCTACACCCACCGGACCTACTACATGGGCATGGTGGACCCGAAAGGCAAGGTCAACTTCTACGACGGCGAGATCAGCATCATGTCGCCGGACGGCACACGCGTCGGCACCTACGCGCCGGCCGAGTACCGCGACTGGATCGCGGAGCACGTCGAGCCGTGGACCTATCTCAAGTTCCCCTACCTCAAGAAGGTCGGCTGGAAGGGTTTCGTGGACGGCGCCGACTCGGGCGTGTACTGCGCCACTCCGCTGAGCAGGCTCAACGCCGCCGACGGCATGGCCACGCCGCTGGCCCAGGCCGCTTACGAGCGCTTCTTTGACACTCTGGCGCCCAAGCCCGAATCGGGCGGCAAGCGCATCGTCCACCACCGCCTGGCCACGCACTGGGCTCGCCTGATCGAGCTGCTCTACGCCGCCGAGCGAATGGTCGAGCTGGCAACGGACCCGGAGATCACGTCGACCAACATCCGGACCATTCCCACCGAGAAGCCCACAGAGGGCGTGGGCACGGTGGAAGCGCCCCGCGGCACGCTCACCCATCACTACGCGACAGACGACCGAGGCATCCTGACCTCGGTCAACCTCGTCGTCGGGACGACCAACAACTACGCCCCCATGGCGATGTCGATCAAGAAGGCCGCGCAGAGCCTCATCCACAAAGGCACGATCGTGCACCAGGGCCTGCTCAACCGCGTCGAGATGGCCTTCCGCCTGTACGACCCGTGCTTCGGCTGCGCCACTCATTCACTCCCCGGTGAGATGCCTCTCCAGGTCGCAATCCGCGACTCGAAGGGCGAGGTCATCGAGATACTCGAGCAGAACTGCTGATGCGAAGCGCCGCAGCGACTCGCAGCAGTTCTGCCCAAAGCGAAACCGCGGAAGCGGCTTCGCTCCAGAACTGCTAGCGCAGTCAGCCCTGCCAAAACTGCTAGATCGGATATCACCGTGGTGGATCGCGTCTCCGCCGACCCGCAGCCTCGAACGATCGTGATAGGGCTGGGCAATCCCCTGCTCGGCGACGACGGCGTGGGCTGGCGAGTCGCGGACGAGGTCGAGGGCCGGCTGGACGCCGCCCGCAAGGCGGGCCGCGAGATACGGCACGTGGAGATCGAGCGGCTCGGCGTCGGCGGGCTACGCCTGATGGAATGCCTGACCGGATACCAGGCCGCGATCCTCGTCGACGCCGCGGAGTTTCCGGACCGGCCGGCCGGCGAGGTTCGCTGCTGCTCGTTCGAGGACCTGGCCGACAACGCGGCAGGCCACCTCGATTCCGCCCACGACGCATCGCTGCGGACCGCGCTCGCTCTGGGCCGGCGGCTCGGTGCGGACCTGCCGGCGCGCATCGACACGGTCACGATCCAGGCCCAACGAACGGACGAGTTTAGCGAGGAGCTGAGCGCGGCGGTCCTGGCCGCCGTTCCCACAGCAGCGGCTGCGGTCGTCGCGCTTCTTGCCGAAGAGGCGAGTTAGCCATGCACCAGGCCGTGCTCGCCCAGGCTGTTCTGGACAAGGCAGTCGAACGTGCCCAGTCGCTTGGCGCGTCCCGCATCAGCGCGGTCCACGTTCTCCTGGGCGAGGACGACGAGCACACCGAAGACGCGCTCAGGTTCGCCTGGAGCGAGCTATCGGCAGGAACCTGCGCCGATGGTGCCGAATTCGTCATCGACAGAACGCCGGGAGACGGGCTTCGACTGGCTGCGATAGACATCCAGAGAGGCCCGGCATTAGCTGACAAACGGCCCACCGACGTGGAGGACGCAATCGTCTAAGGTGGAACCAGGTTAGGCGCTCCGGCGCCATCGATCGAGGACTCGGGCAGGACGTGCCGCATCCCCACCGGCCGGGCCGCGAGTCACATCCCGAGACTCCCGGGAGGGAGAGACAATGGGCCAACAATTCGTCGTTCAGCTCCCTAATCGACCGGGCGAGCTAGCCCATCTGGCCAAGGCCCTCTGCGCGCGCGGAGTCAACATCGTCCAGGTCCACCAGACCACGGTCGGCAACCTCACGACGGCCGAGATTTACACGAACTGCTGTGACGACGACACGACAGATGTCCTTCGCGGCATGGGTTACCCGTTCGTGGCCGGAACGAGCCTGATCGTAGAGATCGAAGACACCCCGTGCGCCCTGGGGGACGTGTCCACCAAGCTGGCCCACGCCAAGGTCAACCTGAAGGGCTGCTGTGTACTCGGTCGAGCCAACGGCAGGGCGACCTGGGCCTTGTCCGTGGACAAGGAAGACGTGGCCCGCGAGATCCTCGGCATCAGTGCCGTCGAAGACCCGACCCAGGCAGCCCCCAAGAGCTGAGGCCCATCCGCGCGCCGCGCCTGGGCCCTCGCGGTCGGAACGCCACCCAATATCGAGCAGCGAGCCGTAGGCAGCGAGCCGTAGCAGGAACGCTCAGCTTGTGATCTCCGCCGCCTCCGTCGCCAGGGCCGCGACCCCGAGCGAGCCGACAAGCCAGGCCAGCGTCACCAGGAGAGCAACACCCGGATCGAGGGCTGTACTCGTCGGCGCGACACCCGAGGGTCCCTGGATGCCGATGGCGTCGCCCGTGGCGCTAAACGGGAGGTACTTGAAGATCTCCTTGATGGCATCGGGCAGGATGAGCGGCGCGAAGGCCGAGCCGATGAAGAAGCCGATGACGGCCCCGATTCCCGCCATCTGGCTCCTGGCCACCATGGCCGCGGCGTAGGCGACTGCACTGAGGCCAACGATTGCCGCCCAGCACCGAACCAGCTTCAGAGCCGTCTCGGTGAGGGCCGGCCCGTCGGTCAGTCCGCTGAGAGGCAAGCCGGCAAGTGAGGCGCCCGCAACTGCCGAAAGGACGCCTGCGGCGAACACCGCGAGGGTCCCGATGAGGAGGAGAATCGCGATCGACGCGAACGTCGCAAGGACGTATCTGGAACGGCTCTCGCCCCGCGCTACAGCGACTCTGAGCGTTCCCCAGCTCCATTCGGTACCCGAGACGGCCGCGACGTAGATCATCGCGACGAGTCCGCCGAGGCCGAAGACAAGCGAGATGACGGCGTCGTAAGCGCTCGGGAAGGTAAGGAGCCAATCGTAGGTGGCCTTCTGGTCGGCAGGAGTGGTCGAGCTCCTGTAGGTGGCGCCCACCGCCACGAATTCGATGGCCACAAGCACGACGGCCACGAGCAGGCCGACCAGGCTTGCCGTTCGAGTCCTGAGCTTGCGCAATCCGGCCAGGACGAGAGTCATGCCGCACCTCCTGGCGCGGACGGGGCTCCGCCCCCCGCCAGCGCTGGCATCTCCGGTGGCTGGGTCGCTGTGAGCTCCAGGAAGAGCGATTCCAGGTCGCTGCCCGATGTCAGGCCGGAAGCGTAGATACCCGCGGCCGCGAGAGCCCGGTTCGCCTCGGCGGCCCGGTCCGTTGCCATCGACACTTTCAGCCAGGCTGCTGCCGGATTCTCGACCGTCACGCGACCCGGCCCGGCCAGGGCGGTCAAGATCGGCTTCGCCCGGTCCGTTTCGTCGGGTCGGACCCGGACCCGGACGATCTCCTGGCCTTCCAGCAGCTTGCTGAGAGGTCCCTCGGAGACGATGCGGCCCAGGGCGATGATGCCGACGATGTCGGCCATCTGCTCCACCTCGGGCAGGATGTGGCTGGAGATGAAGACGGTCTTGCCGCTGGCCGCGAGGGACCGAAGCGTATCGCGCATCGCCACGATGCCGGCGGGATCCAGGCCGTTGGCGGGCTCATCGAGGAGGAGCAATTCCGGGTCGTTGAGCAGGGCCACCGCGATTCCGAGGCGCTGTTTCATGCCCATCGAGTAGCCCGCAACCCGGTCGCGGGCGCGCTCACGAAGCCCCACCAGCTCGAGCAACTCGTCGACGCGGCTCGACCGCACGGTCCTGCCGGTGGCCGCAAAGGCGAGCAGGTTGTCGCGGGCCGAAAGGTGCGGATAGAAACTGGGCGTCTCCACCAACGACCCGACCCTGAACAGACGCCGGCGGTCGGACCGCACGTAGGGTTGTCCCAGGAGTTCGATCGTTCCGGCATCGGGCCTGAGGAGCCCGGTCACGATGCGCATCGTCGTTGTCTTCCCGGCCCCGTTGGGACCGAGGAAGCCGTAGACCGTGCCACGTGGCACCGATATGTCCAGGCCCGCCAGGGCGACTTGACGGCCGTACCGTTTGGTCAGCCCTTGAGTCGCCAGTGCGAGACCGCCGTTGGTCGTCATCGCCGCCTCCGTACGCAGAGCTGAAGTCACGAGTATCGCCGACCGTGGAAGACGACGCTGGGCACGTCGGGTGGCCGGTCACTCGACCGGTCCGGACCGCACGGCGGGCCACCACTCCGGCACGAGTTCGGTCGCGACCAGTTCCATTACAGGCCCCCTGGGATCTGCCGCGGACGCTGCTTGATCAGTCGGCCGCGGCGCGATATGGCGTGCGTCGAGAGCGCCGCCACGCCCATCCCCACCAGGGCCCGTTCGGCCGCGGGCAGAGGTCTCACGATCGAGAGGAACTCCTGCGCCCTGGCCCGATCGACGATTCCCAGCAGCGCCTGCCCTCGGCCGGTCAAAGACAGGGTCCGTTGCCTCCGATCCTCTACATCCTGGTTTCGCTCTATCAGTTGCCGCTGAACCAGGCCGTCGGCGAGCCGGCTCACGGTTGAGGGGGAGCGGCCCAGGGTATCGGCCAGGTCTGCCACCGTCATGGTGCCGCTGTCAGCCAGCGCGTAGAGCGCCGCGAGCTGGGTGAAACCCAGGTTCAGCTCGCCGAGCTGCGCAGCGAAACCGATGACCAGATCGCGCCAGATCGCCCTACCCATCGCGATCCGGTCCGACAGCTCGCGGGGGTTCTGGAGACGGAGGCGGGCTGCCTCTACCGGAGCCGAGAGCAACTCTCGGGCAGCCGACTCGACGGCCGCTCGGCTCGGAACGGTCAGCGACGGAATGTGGAGGAATGGACGCGGCATGGCTCCAGAGTACGCCGGATCGGCCGATCCATGCAACTCTGCACACTTTCTCATTCGTGCTCACCTGCGCTTGCGTTAGCCTGCTGTGATGACGGCGGCCGCCCAGGGTCGGTCGCAATGGACAGGGCTCGTCCCGGCCCAGTCCAGCCGACATCGGCACCCGGTTTGGAGCCGAAGGAGACCAACCACAGCACATGGATCGAGTAGCGTTCGTTTTTCCCGGCCAGGGATCCCAGTCGGTGGGCATGGGCAAGTCTCTGGCCGCTGCCTCTCCGGCCGCCGCCGCGGTTCTGGAGGAGGCCGACGACGCGTTGGGCGAACGGATCAGCCGCCTCGCGTTCGATGGCCCCGCTGAGCAACTCGACCTGACCGTCAACGCTCAGCCCGCCCTTGTGGCCGTCTCGATCGCCTTTCTGGCCGCACTCCGCGAGCGCTGGGCAGCGGCCGGGATCCCCGCTCCGCAGCCCGCCTACGTGGCGGGCCACTCCATGGGCCAGTACTCGGCCATGGTCGCGGCCGGCTCCATCTCCCTCGGCGACGCGGTCAGGCTCGTGCGCGAGCGCGGCCTCCAGATGCAGGCCTCCGGACAAGGCCGGGCCGGCGCCATGGCGGCCATCATCGGCCTCGACGACGCGAGGCTGCCCGAACTCATTGCCCTCGGCAGTCTGCACGGCAACCTGACCATCGCCAATCGAAACGCCCCCGGCCAGGTGGTCATCTCCGGAGATCGCACCGCTGTGGAGGCGGCCGTGGCAGGCGCCAGGGATCTGGGCGCCCGGCGCGGCATCGTTCTTCCGGTCTCGGTGGCCGCCCATTCAACGCTCATGCTCGAGGCCGCCGCGGGCATGACACGCGTCCTCCAGCCGATCGTCTTCGAAGACCCCGCGATTCCGCTGCTGGCCAACGCGGACGCGACGCCTATCACGACGGCTGCCGGAGCCCGCGCGGAGCTCATCGAGCATCTCACCCGCGGTGTCGATTGGGTCGCCGCCGTCGGGCGAATGACCACCGAGGGGGTAACGACTTTCGTCGAAGTCGGCCCCGGCAAGGTCCTGACGGGTCTGGTCAAGCGCATAGCGCCAGACGCCAATTCCGTGGCCGTTGACGAGGCAGGCGCGACGGGTGGGATCGCCGTGCCCTTCCTCGAGAACATCTCCCCAACCGCATGATTGCCGCTGCCTGCTGCCAAGCTGCCGTGGTATCGCATCCCAGGAGGAGCTAGAACCGGTGCGCAAGCCTGACTACTCGAGACGTATCGTCGTTACCGGCCTGGGCGTTGTGAGCCCGATCGGCAACGACAAGGACGCGGTCTGGGAGGGCCTGACTGCCGGCCGCTCCGGGATCGGGGAGATAACCCGCTTCGACACGACCCCGTACGAGCACAAGGCCGGCGGCGAGGTCAGGGACTTCGACGTCACGCAGTACTGGAATTTCAAGGACGCCCGCCGAAGCGAGACGACCGTTCATTTCGCGGTTGCCTCGGCCAAGATGGCGGTCGCCGACTCCGGGCTCGAGATCACCGATGAGAACCGCTACGACACCGGCGTCATCTTCGGATCCGGCGGCGGCGGGCAAGGCCTCTTCATCGCGAACCAGGCGTTATGGAAGACCAAGGGCGTCCGGTCGGTCAGCCCGTTCTTCATCGCCAACGGCCTTGTGGATGCGAGCTCCGGGACGATCGCCATCGAGACGGGGGCAAAAGGTCACAACTTCTGCCCGGTCGCGGCCTGCTCCACCGGCACGCTGGCCATAGGTGAGGCCGCCGAGGCAATCCGCCGAGGCGACTGCACGGCAGTCATCGCCGGCGCAGCCGAGTCGCCCCTGCTGGAGCTGGTCCACATTGGCTTCACCAACATGCGCGGCATGGGTACGCCCTTGCCCGGCCAGCCGATCGGGACGGTCTGCCGGCCGTTCGATCGCACTCGGGACGGCTTCGTCCTGGGCGAGGGTGCGGGCGCGCTCATCCTGGAGGACCTCGAACTCGCGAAGGCCCGCGGCGCAAGGATCTACGCCGAGATAGTCGGATACGGTTCGGCCGCCGACGGATTCGACATGATCGCCCCTGCGGAGGGCGGCGAAGGCTCGGCGCGGGCCATGAAGATGGCTCTGGAGCGGCGAGGCGTGCCGGCCGAGGAGATCGACATGATCAACCCGCACGGCACCTCCACCTCAGTCGGAGACAAGCGCGAGAGCGAGGCGATCTGGAGCGCTTTCGGCAATCACACGCCAAAGATCCTGATATCGGCAACGAAGTCGATGACGGGCCACATGATGGGCGCTGCCGGAGCCTTCGAGGGCGTGGCGACGGTGCTGTCCGTCTACCACCAGGCCGTGCCGCCGACGCTGAACTACCTCGAACCCGATCCGGAATGCGACCTCAACATCGCCACCGAGACCGTGGAGACGCCGATCCGGTATGCCCTGTCGAACAACATCGGCCTGGGCGGCCACAACGCCGCGGTCATCTTCAAGCGCTACATGGGAGACTAGCCACTCCCCCGCCGAAGGCGGCGTCCGGGCGGTCCAACTTGCCTGCGGGCAACGCTGAGGCCGCGCCGCGACGAAGCCAATTCGCGAGGCGAGCGAGCCATAGCCCGGAGCGGGCCGAGCGACCAGAAGATCGCCGGCTGGGCTGGGGCGTGTTCGCCGTGGGGCCCGAGCAAGTACAATCTCCAGATCGGGCCCGACCGCGCGGACCGTTCGCGGGCCGGCTCCGATCGCCGTCCCCCCGGCCAGACGAGTTTCGTCACGCTGGGCCAGATGAGCTGGGCGCCGCCGGCGGTGGACGCCTCCGCTTGCCACACGTCCTAGGAGATGGCCCGTGCCCACCAGGGATCCTGCCCGTCGCGCTGTCGTCACCGGCCTCGGAGCCGTCACTCCCATCGGGAACACGGCCAAGGCCTACTGGGAGAGCCTCCTCGCGGGCGTTTCCGGCGTCGGACCGATAACGCAGTTCGATTCCTCGGGCCTCGACGTCCACATCGCCGCGGAGGTCAAGGACTTCGATCCGACCATCGGGATGGACAGGAAGATGGCACGTCGGATGAGCCGGTTCATCCATCTGGCGGTGGCGGCCGCGACCGAGGCCGTCGAGGACGCGGGCCTCGACTTCGCGTCGTACGACCAGGATCAGCACGACCGCGTGGCAGTGTGCGTGAACACCGGCGGAGGCGGGTTGGATCAGGTCATCGAAGGTACGGCCGTCCTGGCGACGAGGGGCCCGGGCCAGGTCTCGCCCTTCGCCATCCCGGCGCTGTCCGGATCGATGGCGGCGTGCCAGGTGTCGATGAAGTACGGCGCCACGGGTCCTGTGATCACGCAGGTCGCGGCCTGCGCCAGCAGCGTAATCGCATTCATCGACGGCATGCGCATGATCCAGTTGGGCGAGGTCGACGTCGCCCTCGTCGGCGGCTCCGAGGGGTCCATAGTGCCCATCGCCGTCGCAGCCCTCGGCAACATGGGCGCACTCTCCCGCCGCAACGACGACCCGACCCGCGCCTCCCGACCCTTCGACCGCGATCGCGACGGCTTCGTCTTCGGCGAAGGTGCGGGGATCGTCGTTCTGGAGTCCGCCGAGCACGCCATGGCTCGCGGCGCGAAGATCATCTGCGAGGTCATCGGTGGCGGCATGACGGCCGATGCGTTCCACATCAGCGCTCCGGAGCCAACCGGGCGCGGGGCCTCGGCGGCCATGACCAAGGCGATGCGAAATGCCGGGGTGGCCCCTGACGAGATCGACTACATCGTCGCCCACGGGACCTCCACTCCGCTCAACGATGTGACCGAGACCCGCGCCATCAAGAGCGCCTTCGGAGCCCACGCCCACAGAGTGGCGATCAGCTCACCCAAATCGATGGTCGGGCATCTGCTCGGGGCGGCCGGCGTGGTTAGCGGCCTTGCGGCGATCGGGGCGATTCGCGACGGCTTCATGCCACCCACGGCCAACCTGCAGAACCCCGATCCGGAGTGCGACCTGGACTACATCCCGAACGTCAAGCGGGCCAAGAAGGTCGACACCGCGATCATCAACGGATTCGGCTTCGGAGGCCAGAACGCCGTGGCCGTCTTCCGCCGTTTCGAGGCTTGACTCGAAAGACATCAGGCCGGCGCGCGCCAGGCCTGCGTGTACGATTGAATCGATGGACCGCCGCCGTCTGATTCCTCCCTGGATGCGACACGGATCCGAAGCGGGCGTCGTTGGCGCCCTGCTCTCCGGTGGCACGCTCGTGGCGTTCCAGTACAGTCGCCCGGCTCCGCGCCTCTTCGTGCCCAACGGACTCGACGGCGCGATGATCCTGCTGCCGGCCGTCCTTGCCCTCGGCGTCTTCGCGGTCAGCTACCCGACGTTCATGGCCGCGACCAGGGGAGACGCCCTCCTCGGCGCGCTGGCCGGGTTCCTCGTGGCCGCAGACGCCCTCATGCTGATATCGCTCTTGGCCCGCGACTCGGTGATCGTCCACCCCATTGCACACAGCCTCCCGCTCGGCGTAGTCGCGGCTGTTCTGTCCTTGCCGGCCGCGATCGTGGCATTGCTTGCCGGACAGCTGGCTTCGCCACTGGGCTTCGGCAACTCCGCCGGCTTGCGCTCGGCCGTCGGGGGCGCCGTCGCCGGCCTGGTGACCGTGGTTGTGGCCGCGATCGCGATCTAGGAGACTGCCCCTGCGGCTTCGACCGCACCCGCGGGACGCGCCGGCTGTTTCGGGGCGCGGCGCAACCGGAGCGAGTTGGAAACGACGCTTATGGATGAGAAAGCCATGGCCGCGGCCGCCAGCGCCGGGTTGAGGGTGATGCCGAAGAACGGGTACAGGGCACCCATCGCCACGGGCACCAGGACCAGGTTGTAGCCAAAGGCCCAGGCCAGGTTCTGTCGTATGACCTTCATCGTCCGGCGCGAGAGCTCGATCGCGCTCGCCACGCTTCGCGGGTCGCCGCCCACCAGCGTGACGTCCGAGGCCTCCATGGCGACGTCCGCACCGGTTCCGATGGCGATGCCCACGTCCGCGCGGGCGAGGGCAGGAGCGTCGTTGACCCCGTCTCCGACCATCGCCACGCGTAGTCCGCGGGCCTGGATCGCCGCGACCGCATCCGCCTTCGCGCCGGGCAGGACCTCGGCCAGGACGAGACTCGCCGGGATCCCCACTGCAGCAGCCACCGCGGCCGCCGTGCCCGCCTGATCGCCGGTCACAAGCCATACCTCGAGACCGGACGCCTGGAGTCCGCGCACCGCCTCTGCGGCCTCCGGCTTGATCTCATCGACAGTGGGGAGCGCTCCGGCCAGACGGCCGTCGACGCCCAAATACGTCACTGCCGAGCCCGAGTCCGCGAGATCGACCAGAGTGCCCGGGTCAACACCCTCGGCTGCCAGGAAAGCGGCCGTCCCGACGACGACCCGGCGATCCCCGACGCGGCCGCGCACCCCGCGGCCGGACACGGCCTCGAAGCCGTCCACGGCCTGTCGGCCGAGGTTCGATTCATCGGCGCGAGCCAGGATGGCCGCAGCCAGCGGGTGCTCGCTGCCGCGTTCCACGGAGGCGGCCAGGTCTAGAACCTCCTCGACGGTGAAGCCGGGGGTAGCCCTGACCTCGCCCAGCGACGGACGGCCGCGCGTCAGCGTCCCGGTCTTGTCGAATACGACGGCGTCCACGCTCGCCGCCAGCTCGAGCGCCTCGCCGCCCCGGATAAGAACCCCTGCCTCCGCGCCCTGGCCGGTGCCGACCATGATCGCCGTCGGAGTGGCCAGACCCATCGCGCACGGGCAGGAGATGACGACCACGGTGATGAACGCGACGAGGGCGTGGGTCAAGCGCGGCTCGGGTCCGAGGGCGAACCAGACGGCGAAGGTGGCCGCAGCCACCGCGAGGATGATCGGAACGAAGACGCCGCCAATTCGGTCGGCTAAACGCTGGATCGGTGCCTTGCTTCCCTGTGCTCGCCTCACCATGTCGACGATCTGGGCCAGAGCCGTGTCGCGCCCGACTCGCGTGGCCCGGAAGAGGAACGTACCGTGGCGGTTCATCGTCCCACCGATCACCTCCGCCCCCGGCCCCTTCTCGACCGGAAGCGGCTCTCCGGTGAGCATCGACTCGTCGACCGCGGAGTCGCCCTCGGTGACGCGCCCGTCGACCGGTACGCGCTCTCCCGGCCGAACCCTGACCACGTCGCCGACTCGGACCTCTTCGAGCGGCACGTCCACCTCGCGGCCGCCGCGAACGATCCGGGCGGATCGGGCCTGGAGTCCGAGCAGAGCCTTGATGGCGCCGACCGTCCGGCCCTTCGCTCTCGCCTCCAACCACCGGCCAATGAGGATCAGGCCGACGATCGCGGTCGAGCTGTCGAAGTACGTCTGAGGTGCGATGCCGGCCGATCGGAAGATTTCCGGCGCGAAGGTCACCAGGACGCTGTATGCCCAAGCCGTGCTCGTGCCAACCACAACGAGCGTGTCCATACTCGTGGTGGCGTGTCGGGCTGCCCGCCAGGCCGCCCGATAGAAGCGCCGGCCCGCCCAGAACTGGACGACGGTGGCCGGACCGATGAGCAGCCAGGCGAGCTGTTCCATGGTCAGCGGCAAGTTGGGCAGGTACATCAGGGCCATCGTCACCGCGGCGACGGTCAGGGCGACGGCCGCGGACACCCCCAGCGATCGCTGCTCGCGGGCTCTCTCGGCTGCCTCCGCATCCGCCTCCTCGATCAGTCCGCCTCGGGCTCCGTCGGCGGCGTCGGGCAAGTGCCGAACTTCGTACCCGGCCGACTCGATCGCCCGCACCAGCTCGTCCATCCCCGCGATCTCCGGCAAGTACCGGACCGTGGCCACCTCCGTCGCGAGGTTGACACTGGCCTCGGCCACGCCCGGGGTCTTTCGCAGGAAGCGCTCGATCCGGTTCACGCACGAAGCACAACTCATCCCCTCCACGGGGAGCTGAACCTCGGCGGAAGGAGCGGTCGGGACGGCGGCTGCGTCTGCTGCTTGCATACTCCCAGGGAGTATACGCCAGATCGTCAATCTCGTCGGTTAACGTTTTCGAGGCTACGCCAGGACAGAGGCCAAGGTGATCCCCGTTTCGCGCTCGGAGAGCGCCCACAACGCGGCGTGTTCCGCGGGATTCGCCATTCGGCCTCTCACTCCACGCACCACCGGGGCCCCGAACGTGATCCAGCGCGGCGCGTACAGACACCCGCCTCGCGCCTCGGGGTCCGTCGCGGCCCGGAGCTGCGGTAGCGCGCCCATTCGGGCCGACTGACCGGTCAGCCCAACGAGCACTTGCCAGAAGCGGCCCGCACCTCGGCCGCAAATGCGGCCACCGATGCCAGGGAACCCAGATCCAGCGACCTGATCTCGATCGACGCCTCAGGAACCTCCGACTCGATGAGCTTCCGGGCGGCCTCGCCCTTGGCCAGATTTCGGGCGCCGATGATCACCTGGGCGCCGTGGGCGGCCAGCTGCCGCACGGTCTGCAGCCCAAGCCCGCCGTTACCACCGGTGACGACGGCCACGCGACCGGTCAGATCCGGAATGTCACTCGCCTTCCAGCCCATCGTGCCCCACTACCAGTCATCCCGCTCGCCAACGCTGAGGCGCACCCTGTGGCCGTTCGGGTGCCAATAGTAGAAGCCTGCTCGCTCGTAGGTCAGGAGTCCCGCACGAGGTACCCTGGCGGCATGCGCGCCCTCCGACTCCAGCGGGCCTCTCCAGTGGCCGATGACCCGCTCCAACTGGTCGAGCTTCCCGAGCCGGTTCCCGGACCCGGCGAGCTTCTGCTGCGAGTGACGGCGTGCGCCGTTTGCCGCACGGACCTGCAGCTGGCCGAGGGCGACCTGGCGGCACACCGCCTGCCGGTGGTGCCGGGTCACCAGGCGGTCGGGCGTGTTGGGGCCGTGGGCGACTCGGTACGCGATTGGTCGATTGGCGACCGAGCCGGCGCGTACTGGCTCTTCGGCACGGACGGAACGTGCCGGTTCTGTCGGAGTGGTCGCGAGAACCTGTGCGAACGTGCCGCCTTCACCGGCTGGGACCGCGACGGCGGCTTCGCGGAAGCCATGATCGTACGCGCCGACGTTGCCGTTCGGATCCCGGACGGGTTCGACGACCTTGCTGCCGCGCCACTGCTCTGCGGCGGCGTCATCGGCTACCGAGCGCTGCGCGTTTCCGGCATCGAACCGGGCGGTCGACTCGGTCTGTTCGGCTTCGGGGCCTCGGCCCTGCTGTCCATACAGGTCGCGCGCCATTGGGGCTGCGAGGTTCACGTGCGGACGAGGTCGGAGACCGAGCGGCAGCGAGCCCTCGATCTGGGAGCGGCGTCGGTTGGTGGCTACGGCGATCCCGCCCCCCATCCACTGGACGCCGCGATCACAACCGCTCCGTCCGGAGACGTCGTACTCGCGGCTTTGCGGGCAGTCGATCGCGGAGGCACCGTCGCGGTCAACGCCATCCACATGGACCGCGTGCCCGAATTCCCGTACGAGTGGCTGTGGCACGAGCGCCAGCTGCGCAGCGTCGCCAACGTCACACGTCGCGACGCCTCCGAGTTCATGGATCTGGCCGCGTCGATCCCGATTCGAACCCAGACCCACCTCTTTCCCCTGGCTGCCGGCAACGATGCGCTTCGGGCGGTGGCCGGTGGCAAGGTCCGCGGGGCGGCGGTCCTGACGATGCGAGAAGGGCCGGCCGGCTAGGGTTGATCTGCAGGAGGGGCCGTCGGGCTCCGCCACGTCGCCGACACGTCGATCCGAAGCCCGGCGATCGCCCTGCTGATTCCCGAGCCTACGAAGAGGGCCGTGTAGACAGGCCAACCGACTGTCTCGGACAGAACGAGGGCGCCGGCGCACGCGACTGCCCCGACCGCGAAAGCCACGGAGGTCGAGGCGACGTAGTGGCTCTGGCACCTCACCCGAAGCCCCGGCGGAGCGAGTCGGTACAGGCGTTCGTTGGACGCCAGCACGCCGGCGTTGCCCGCGCCACTGAAGAGTACGGCCCCGACCAGAAGCATCGGCAGGGCCGCGGGATTCCCCGGTATTGCCAGAGCGCTGACCGCGGCTGCCACGGCGCGAGCGACGAACGAGGCCCGCAAGACGCGGCTGGACGAGCCGCTCAGCAAGAACGAACCGGCTGCGAGCGAGCCGGCCAGAGCCCCCGCAGCCGCGAATCCCGACAGGATGACGGCGAAGCCCGCAGATGCCCCAAGGACGGCGATCGCATAGAGGGAGAGGTACGGGATCAGGCCCTGGCCAACCGACGCGATCGCAACCGCCGTGGTGAATCGCGTGAACGGCTCGGGCAGCGCGTCCGTCGCGGCACCGCCGGTCTTCACGAGGACGCGCCCGGGGTAAGGAAGTCGGGCTACGGCGACAGGCGTGAGGATGGATACGAACCCGCTGGCAAGGAAGAAGCCGACGTATGACCACAGGCCGATGGTTTGGAGTCCCACATCCAGGATGGCGCCGGCCGGCAGGAGCAGCAGGGTCGAGAGAGCCATGGTCATGGCGCCCATCCGGGGCCCGACGAGGCGACGCTCCTGGTCGGGCAGGACTACGGCGGTCCAGAGCCCGATGTTCGACGCCGATAGCATGCCCGCCGTCTGGCCGATCGCAACGGTGGCCGAGATGAGAACGATACCGAGCGATGCATCGATGACGCCCGCGGCGATGGCGGCTACGACGCCGGCATGGACGAAACCCCGCACTTCCGCGATTGCGAGGACCAGAGTGAGCCGGCTGAGATTGCCGCGCATTCGCCGCAGCATCTGAGGGGCCAGGGCTTGAAGCACGGAGGCGCCGACCGGAACGGAACCGACCAGGATCACGAGGGCCGGCGGAGCACCGAGGCGCAGCAGGAGCGGCACGAACAACGCGTCCGAGGCATACGAACCGGTGAAAGCCTGACCAATCGCGATGGCCTGGAATGGGCGGTAGCGCGCGGAAGCGAAGGAGCGCCATCGGCCGAGCGTCGGGATGTGCATCAGGGTGATGATGCGCCAGACCGGCCCCGCGTGGGCGCCGTTCGAGGAGTGCCCTCGGCGGACCGGCCGCGCACTCGATCCGAGCGAGATCGGCCATTCCTCCAACGCCCTTCCAGCGTCAGCTCCCGGTTGGTTGCGCCGGCCGAGTCCCGTCCGACAGAGCCGGGCCGGACGGTCCAAGATGACTGCTGCCGCTAACACCCGCTCCGAAGGACCAGACCGTGAGCCCTCGAAACAGGCACTTGCATCCGGTCACCGGCTTGCTGGCCGCCCTTCTGGTGCTGGCCGCGTGTTCCGGCGGGACGAAGACTTCGACCGGGCCCGCAGGCACCGACCCGGTCCCGATCTACGTGGCACCCAGCCCCACGATTCCGGCCTGGTTCGACGTCTCGATGGTGGACGTGAATACCGGCAATTCGTTCAAGATCAGCGACTTCACCGGCAAGGTGGTTCTGGTCGAGACAATGGCGACCTGGTGTCCTACCTGCAACGGCGAGATGAGCCAGGTTCAGCAACTGCACACGATGTACCCGATGGGCACCGATCTGGTCACGGTCAGCCTGGACGTCGACCCCAACGAAGACACGACGGTGCTGAAGAAGTACGCGACCCAGTACGGTTTCAACTGGCTGATCGCCGTGGCACCGGAATCTGTCGGCCAGTTCCTGGCGAAGAACTACGACGTGGACTACCTGAACCCGCCGCTCCAGCCGATGCTCATCGTCGACCGCACGGGCGGTGTTTGGGGGTTGCCGTTCGGTGCCAAGTCGGCCATCAGCCTCCAGAAAACCCTGGACCAGTACCTGGCGAAATAGCGTGGATGTCGCGCTGACGTCGCTCTCGTTCGGTCTGCTCGCGACTTTGAGCCCTTGCGTACTGCCGATGTATCCGGGCTTTCTGGCGTACCTGAGCGGCCAGGCCGGGGTGGAGCAAAGCCGGCAACGGTACTTCCTGGGCTTGTTCGTGCTGGCCGGGGTTCTGTCGGCGATGCTCTTCCTCGGGGCGATCATGGCCGCACTTGCCATCTCGATCGGCCACGTGCTGGCGATCCTGATTCCCCTGGCGATCGTCGCGATCACAGTCCTGGGGGTCTTGCTCTTGCTCAACCGCAACCCGTTCTACCGTCTGCCCCAGGTCAAGGTCCCGCTCCTGCGCCGGCCCTCCCTCAACGCGTACGCCTACGGGTTGCTGTACGGACCAATCGCCATGCCATGCTCCGGCCCGATGGTGATCGCGATTTTCGTCTACTCGTTCACGCTCGGCGAGGCCTTGAACCAGCTGTGGGCGTTCCTCTGGTTTGGATTCGGGTTCGGCATTCCTCTGCTCGCGATCTCGCTTCTGTCGGGGGCCGTTCAACGGGAGCTGACCCGATGGTTTGCGCGTCACAGCCGGGCCATCAACTTTCTGGGCGGTCTGCTTCTCATCGGCGTGGCATTCTTCGACTTGGTCGAGAACTGGGAGATGCTCCGCCTCTACTACGCCTGACGCCCGACCGATCCGTCCGACCGGCTCGCGAACGAGCACGACGTGTCTCGCGCCACGAACTCGCCCGAGGTCTCCGAACCGTCCGGTTCCCGACAGCACTCACAATGGGGAGGTTTCTCCCGCCCGATCGCTCAGGCCTCGCCTTGGAAAGCGCGAGCCACGAGGATGGGCGCTGAGACCAAACCGTCTTGTCATTCTTGTTGTCAAAGGAGCCTCGGGTGAACGTGGTCCTCTGGGTCGTTCAGGTGGTTCTCGCGCTCGCGTTCTTCGGCGCCGGCTTCGACCAGGCTTTCGTCTATGACGACGCGAGCCGGCGGATGGCCTGGGTCGCCGCCCTGCCGAAACGCTTCGCCGTGGTCCTCGGTGCCCTGGAGATGCTGGGCGCAATCGCGTTGGTCGTGCCGGCATTGGTGGGAGTCATGCCCTGGCTTACGGCGGTCTCCGCGCTGGGCCTGGCGGTCCTCATGGGCTTCGCGGTCGCCTATCACGTAACCCGCCGCGAGATCCCCCAGATCGCGTTCAGCGCCACGTTTGGCGTCGTGTCGGCCCTGGTCGCCGTCGGCCGGTTCTTCGTGGCGCCTTTCTGATGGGCCACCGGCTGCCGGCACACCAATGAGCCGCGGTAGGCGGTCCGGACCGCCCGGGCGTTACTGACGCGCGACCGGCCTCATAGGGAAGACGCCGATCACGGCCGGGCTCACAGGGTCCAGCAGGAGTTCGCAGCCGACCTCGCCGGCCCTGACGAGATCGCCCAGGTAGGTGGCCTCCTGCGCGGGCAAGCCAACGTACAGGGTGCCCTGTCCGTTGGGAATCGGGCTGACCTCGTCCTCCATCCCCTCGATCTCGAAGCGACGGCGCAGCTCGTGGACCGGGACGTAGGGACGGCTCTTGATGAAACGGCGCATCTGGGCGAGGGTGCAGGCGGGCTTCCGATCCGCGGATTCGCTTTCGGACTCGTCGCCCGCAGGCCCGGACTGCTTGACCGAGCCGGCGTTGGCCGGAGCGACGGGTCGCGCCGGCGAGGGAAGACGCGGCCCGGCGGCGCTCGCCGGTTCGGCGGGCCGGACCGACTGAGCACGACGCGTCGGCTGAGAAGACGGCTTGACCCTGAGCGGCCTTCCGGGCACGGCCATGGTGCGCGCTCCGTTAGCCGATGAAGCCGCTCCTTTTCCGGCGACACGTGGTTGCCCGCCCGTCGCCTGCGGGCCCTCCGGGGCGGAAGCCGCAGCCGATCCAGCGTTCCGTCCGCGCCCGTGTCGACGAGGGCTCATCAGGCCATCAGTCGCGCAGCGCCGCGGCCTGTTCGACGGCCTCGGCGGGCGCGGTGCCGGCCAGGACGCGCCGGGCGTAGCGTTCGGCAAAGCTGCTGGCTGCCTGTTCCGGGACGATGGCCCGGATTGACTCCGAGTCCATGCCGTAGCCGTACTTGATGGCCGCGATGTTCTCGTCGACGTACTTCTTAGGCAGCGCCTTGGTCAGGTGCTCGTCGGTGAAGTCCACGTCACAGACGCACAGCAGCCGACCCAGGGCGATCATATTGCCGAATAGATCGCGCCCGAACTTGTCGACGCCCAACTGCAGGAAGGGGATCTCCTCGCCCGTTTCGCCTGGCTTGACGAGGTCGCAATCGGCGATGACGTAGTCGGCCCTGAGGTGGGTCGGGCCGCGATCGGCCAGGCGCAGAACGACATCCGCGGACTCGACCACGAAGTTGCTGATCGGCTGGCGGTCGTAAGAGAGGAACGCCTCGCTCATGCCGCCGCGCACCGAAGAGTCGTAATCGAACAGGAGGGTCACCTCGTAGCCCATGATCGCGAGCAGGCTGGCCATCGTGTTGCCGATGACGCGGACGCCCTGCCCGCCGATCCCGTCTATCACGACGGACTTGGCCGTCATCGGTTCCTCCTGGCTTCTCAGCTTGCCTGCCACTCTGGCCTTGAACTAGCTCTTCCCGTCGTCCTGAACAGAACCGGCCGGCACAGCCACAGCGCTGGGCGACCCCTTGATTATCCCGAGCTGGTGAGGCTCCAGATGCGTGGCGTCGCGCGGTCCCGGCTTGTACTCGGTCTTGTAGCTTTCGAGCATCTCGTAAGCGCTTCCGAAGCCAATCCGCCGGCCGTTGTTCTCGATGCACTGGCTGGCGATGTCGATGAACGAGAAGCCCGGCCATTCGATGGCTTCCTTGATGGCCCTCCGCATCGGTCCCTGGTGGTAGACCGTGGTCTTGGCGTAGAAAGCGTTCGGATTCGTGTTCACCAGACCCTGGAGGTTGATCGGAGAGTAGGCGGCCCCGGCCGGCGAAGAGAGGGTCGTGATGCCCTGGGGAGTCGTAGGCCCGGTCTGGCCTCCCGTCAAGCCGTAGATCTCGTTGTTGTTGCACAGAACCGTGATGTTGGGGTTGCGACGGATCGAGTGGATCAGGTGGTTGCCGCCGATCGAGGCCGTGTCGCCGTCGCCGGAAACGACGATTACATTGAGCTCTGGGCGGACGGTCTTGATCGCTTCGGCCACCGGCAATGTACGACCGTGGAGTGTGTACACGGACTCGAAGTTCATGTAGGCACCCATCCGGCCCGTGCAGCCGATTCCGGTAATGAGGACGGTGTTGTCCTTGTCCAGGCCCAACTCGTCCATGACGCTGGCCAGTTGCTGCATGATCAGGCCGATGCCGCAGCCGGGACACCAGATTGTTGGGAAGAGATCTGCCTTCAGCTTGTCTTTGATGGCCATCGCGATGGGACCTCTATGGGACGCGGGTTCACGCCGGAGCTTTGGCTGGGGGCTTGGCCGGCGCCTTGACGCCGCCCTCGGCCGGTTTGCCGGCGCCTGCCGGGGAAGACTCTGTTGGTAGCATGCCGATACGATCGAGCCCCTCGCGGATGGCTTCCAGGCTCATGCGGCCGCCGAGCAGAGGGACGCGCTCGACGCGGCGAAGCAGCATCCGCTCCACCACGTTGGCGTACTGCCCGTCACTGCCCTCGATGACGACGATCTTCTTGTAACGGGGCGCGATGGCCCCCAGTTCCGCGTCCAGAGTGGGCCAGATGCGGATGGGCCGGAAGAGCGCGAAGTGGGGAGCGAGCGGCTGGGCCACGCGGCGGGTGATACCGAAGGCGATTACCAGCGTATCGGAGTCCTTGTTCCAGCCGTACTCGTGGAAGGCGTAGCGCTCCGCGACCTTGCGGCGCATCTCGCGCATCTCCTCGTACTGGCGGATGTACTCGTCCGAGTCCGCCGTAGCCGGCTCCCCGTCCGGGTACGTGGCCACACCCGAGAAGAGCCGCGTCCCGCCCGAGGCGAGTGGAGGGATCGTCCGCTTCACGACCGGCACGTTAATCTCATCGAGATCCACGACCTCGTTGAGGTGGCCGAGGAACGCATCCGAGAGGATCACCACCGGCGACTGGCTCTCTTCAGCGGCGTTGAAGGCGTGGATCGTGTACTCGAAGCACTCGGCCACCGTTGAGGGGTAGAACACGAAGCTGGTGTAGTCGCCGGTGGACCCATAGCGGCTCTGGTTCAGGTCGCCCTGGCCGGGCATGGTCGGCATGCCGGTTCCAGGTCCTACCCTCATCACGTTGACGATGACCGCGGGAATCCCGATCTTGTGGCCGTAGCCGATCGCCTCCTGCATCAGGCTGAAGCCCGGCCCGGAGGTGGCGGTGAAGGACTTGGCTCCGGCCAGACTGCCGCCCATGATCGCGTTGGCGCTGGCGATCTCGTCCTCAGCTTGGAGGAATCGGAATTCGGGATGCGCGGCAGCATACTGCGATGCCTGCGCCAGGATCTCCGAAGAGGGGCTGATCGGATAGCCCGCGAAGTAGCTGGCCCCGGCGCGGATGGCGCCGAGTAAAACAGCCTCGTTTCCCTGTACCAGTCGTTTGGTCATCAGTCGATCCTGTCGATCAGGTCGGGTTGTCGCGGTCGACGTCGGGAGCGCTCTCCGCGTCGGTCAGGCCGCGATGGGGGTCCGTGCCGGCAACGGCTGGTCCGCGCGCGACGTCCGGGATGTGTGGTCGGGTCTGTCCAGCAGGCGTTCTCGCAGGCTCGGCCTCGATGGGCAGCTTGCCCGACTCGTCGCGCTTTGGCAGGACTTCGATGGCGAGGTCCGGGCAGAAGCGCTCGCACAGGCCGCAACGAATGCAGTCCGTCGCTTCAATGATCGCGTCGTGAGTCAGGACGAGGCTGTCCTTGGGGCAGATCTCGACGCAGATGTTGCAGCGCTTGCACCACTCGTCGATCCAGCGGATGTTGACGAAGTCGACGATGGTGGGCTCGCGATGAGGGCGACGTTCGGGCGCGTAGAGCGTTGTCGTGGCTGGACTCCCGGGCTTTCGAAACTAACCGGAGGGACGCCGGTCCGTGAAGTTTACGGAATAGTGTCCGTCTGCGCAGGTGGATGGCCGTAGCGATCCGCTGCGCGCAAGGATCTCATTGGACCCGCAGCACCGTCTTTGCCTTGGCCCAGTGGCGCTCGAGCTGGTAGTAGTCCCGCTCGGGCGGGGCGAAGATGTGGACGATTACGAAGCCGAAGTCCAGCAGTGTCCAGTGCGAATTGGAGCCGCCTTCGCGTCCGATCGGCCGAACGCCATCATCGCGCAGCTTGTCGACTATGCCGTCGCCGATCGCGCCGAGCTGGCGCTCCGACCCGCCCGAGCAGATGACGAAGTAGTCGGTGAACGAGGTCAGCTCCGACACATCCAGCAGAACGATATCCGCGGCCTTCTTGTCTTCCGCGGCATCGACGATCTTACGAGCCACCTCGATGGCGCTCAGGCGAAGCCCGCGCTCGCGCAGCGACTCTTCGATCTCCGACTCCGCCTCGGGTTCCGCCACCGAGGTTGCGGCCTCGAGGGCATCGGCCGCCGCCGCCTCGCCGGGTCCCTGAGCTGTCGCGGCGCGCTTGCGCCGTCGCGGCAGGCCGTCCGGGCTGGGCGTTGTCTCCGCCGTGGGCGATGAGTCGGTCACGTCAAGCGGTCCTCCGGGCATTGCGAGAACGATACAGCCGATGCTCGCTTATGTACGCCTCGACGGCCGGCGGCACGAGATACCGGATCGAGCGACCGGCTGCGGCACGGCTGCGGACATCTGAAGCCGAATGGGCGAGCGGCACGGTCTGGATGCGCATCACGCGATCGACCGCCGCCCCGCCGCCGGCCGGCAAATGAGACTCGAGCCATGCCGAATCTGGCAGCGGGGCGCCCGGCCGCGGCACCACAACCAGGCGGCAAAGCGACATCAGGCGGAGCGGTTCGTGCCACGAGTTGAGGCCGGCGAGCGCCTCGGACGAGAGAATGAAGAAGAAGTCCTGCGCCACTCCGCGGCGAGCCGCCTCGTCGGCCAGCTCCTGAACGGTGTCGACGGTGTACGAGGGACCCTCGCGGTCCAACTCTATCCGCGAGGCCGTGAAGCACGAGTTGCCGGCGATGGCCAGCTCCACCATCGCCACACGATCTGTGGCGGCGGTCAACTCGGCGTCTGGCTTGTGAGGCGGGATCCGGGCGGGCACGAAGAGAACCCGGTCCAGAGCCAGAGCTTCGCGTACCTGTTCGGCGATGACGAGGTGGCCGTAGTGGATGGGGTCGAACGTGCCTCCCAGGATGCCGACGCGCAGATCGCCGGGAGTCAGCCAGTCGGTCCCGGTCATCGGGCGTCCCATTCGTCGGGGTCCCATTCCAGTTCGCTGGCCCCGATGCGGACCGTGTCGCCCGGGGCAACTCCCTGGCGTCGCAGCTCTTCGTCGATGCCGAGCCGGATGAGGTCTCGTTGGAACCTCTCGGCCGACTCCTCGGCGTCGAAGTTGGTCTGGGCGGCCAGCCGCTCTATCTTCTTGCCGTGGACCTGGAAGGCACCGTCCTCATGATCCACGCGGAAGCCTTCGTCCAGCGAATCGATGCGGTGGACCACGACACCGGCCTGCTCGCGAGGCTCGGCCAGCTCGGCGGCATCGGGGAGCAGCGCCGCCAGGTGGACCCGAAGCCCGGTCAAGCCATCACCCTCCGAAGCGGAGATGGCTAGGGCAGCAACGCCCTCGGCGCGGCGTGCGCCCTCGAAGGCCGGCCACGCTTGCGCGGCCTGCGGCCGATCGATCTTGTTGAACGCCACGAGCGCGGGCTTCTCGAGCAGCGCCGGATCGTGGGCGGCCAGTTCGTCGCGGATGACGTTGTAGTTCCACTCGGGATCGCGGTCCGAGCCGTCGACGACGTGGACGAGGATCCGCGTCCGCTCCACGTGGCGCAGGAAGGCGTGGCCCAGGCCCGCGCCGGAACTGGCGCCCTCGATGAGTCCGGGCACGTCGGCGATCGTGGGACGGCGCGAGTCTTCGTCGCCCAGGTCGAGGACGCCGAGGTTCGGTTCGAGTGTGGTGAAGGGGTAGTCGGCGATCTTGGGCGTGGCCGCAGTCAGAGCCGCGAGCAAGGTGGACTTGCCCGCGTTGGGCAACCCTACGAGCCCCACGTCGGCGATGAGCCGCAGCTCCAGGCGAATCCAGCGCTCTTCGCCTGGCTCGCCCTTCTGAGCATGGCGCGGCGTCTGATGAGTCGAGGTGGCGAAATGGACGTTGCCCAGACCGCCGCGGCCGCCGCGGCCGACGAGCAACGTTTGCTCGGAAGCCACGAGATCGCCGATCAGCTCTCCGGACGCGTCATCGAAGATGCCCGTCCCGGGCGGGACCTTCAACGTCAGATCGTCGCCGGCCTTGCCGTGCATGCGCTGGCCGGCGCCACGGCCGCCCGGCTTGGCTTTGAAGTGATGGGCATGGCGGAAGTCGCGCAGACTTGTCTCACCCGGGTCGACGGTCATGAAGACGGAACCGCCACGGCCGCCGTCACCCCCGTCAGGGCCGCCTCGTGGAACGTGGGCTTCACGCCGGAAGGTCGCCGCGCCATCGCCGCCGCCGCCCCCGCACACCCAGATCTTCACTGTGTCCAGAAACATCCGTGGATTGTCTCATGGGGACGGCGCTGGGCCGCTGCCGGCATCGTTACAGTGGAGACCGTCATGACGTCGGAGGGCGGAATGCGCAGCGATCACGACAAGCTCGTCCGGGACGGACACGGCGCATGCTGACGGAGGCAGGCTGAGGGTGAGTTTCCTGAGACGTCCTCAACCGAAGAAATCGACCCCGTACGTTCCCCAGCCACCGTTCAGCGAGGCGCGCTCGAGGCTGCTCTCCCGACGCCCGGCAACGGAGGACACGGGCGCTCGGCCCTACGGACCGCTGTTCGCCGTCGTCGTCGACGTGGGCCTCGACGACTACCTGGTCAGCGTCTATCTGTTCGCGGACGGCACGATCTCGATCTACAGCACCGGCGGCCTCCACTCCACCGGCCTCCGGGGCGCCCCCAGGGTAACCGAGGCCGCTGGGGCGATCTTCGAAGAGGTCGAGGGAGCACTCGCCGGGTTCTCGCCTGTCGAAGACATAGGCGCAATCGCGCTCCCAGACCGCGGCCGCTCGCAGGTCCTCGCCCGGACGTACGACGGCGACGTTGCCGCATCCGATGAGCTGGACCAGAGACATCGACGCGTCGCCACGATAGCCGCGATGGCACTGCTCCTGACTCAGCTTGCCAGGGTCGCGCTCGTCGAGGGGTTCGACCGCATCGAGGCCGGTGAGGTGCGCTACCAGATTGCGCCCGAGTACCGCCGAATACGATCGACGCTGCTGGGCTGGATGCCCGCGGCGGGGCAGCTTGCCCCGCATGCCCGGGTCGCGAGCGTGTCGGTCGAGATCGGGGAGGCGGAGCCCCAGGCCGTTACGAGCGTGTTCGTGTTCGGGGACGGCTCGACGAGTGTGTACCGGAGCGACGGGACCCTCATGGAGGGCCTGAGCGGCACACCGGGCATTGCCGATGCCGCCCGCGCGCTGCTCAACTCGATCGAGAACGCGCTCGGGGCGTTCGGCCGTGCGGAGCTGGTGTCCCTGCCGCAGCCCGGCCGCGTCCAGTTCGTGGCCCGTGCCAGGCTCGACGAGGATGGCGGATGGACGGAGCTTCTGGCGATCGCGAGCCGGGAGGAGCTTGCGGACCCCTCACATCCCCTTTCGGAGGCGTTCGCCCGGGCGAGCGAAGTACTCAGTATCGCCGGCTGAGAGCCAGGCCAGCGCCTACTGGTCCAGGGACTTCGTCAGCGTCGCCAGGAAGGAAACGTTGTTGTCCGTCTTGGCGAGGCGGTTGAGCAGCAGCTCGATCCCCTCGTTGGTCCCGACCGCCGAGAGCATCCGCCGCATCGTCCATACCATCTTGAGGACGGGCTCCTCCAGGAGAAGCTCCTCGCGGCGAGTGCCCGAACGCTGGACGTCGATCGCCGGGAAGATGCGCTTCTCGGCCAGCTTGCGGTCCAGGATCAGTTCGCTGTTGCCGGTGCCCTTGAACTCCTCGTAGATGACGTCGTCCATCCGGGAGCCGGTGTCGACCAGGCACGTGCCGATGATCGTGAGCGAGCCGCCCTCTTCGATGTTCCGTGCGGCGCCGAAGAAGCGCTTGGGCGGATACAAGGCGATCGGGTCGAGGCCGCCGGATAGGGTTCGTCCGGACGGCGGCAGGGCAAGGTTGTAGGCGCGGGCGAGGCGGGTGATCGAGTCGAGCAGGATGACCACGTCGCGGCCGGTCTCGACCTGCCGCTTGGCGATCTCGAGGGCCATCTCTGCCACGTGGGTGTGGTTCTCGGTCGGCTCGTCGAACGTGGAGCTGATTACCTCGCCCTTGACCGAGCGGCGCATGTCGGTGACTTCCTCGGGCCGCTCGCCGATCAGGGCGACCATCAGGAGGATGTCCGGGTAGTTGCTGCTGATGCCGTTGGCGATGTGCTTGAGGAGCATCGTCTTGCCGGCCTTGGGCGGGCTCACGATCAAGGCGCGCTGGCCCTTACCGATCGGGTTGACCAGGTTGACCAGGCGCTGGGATAAGTTCTTTGGATCTGTCTCGAGATTGATCAGAACGTCGGGGAAGATCGGCGTGAGATCTTCGAACTTCGGCCGTCGACGGGCCGTCTCCGTGTCCACGCCGTTGACGCGGTCGACGCGGATCATGCCCCAGTACTTCTCCCCTTCCCGTGGGGCGCGGACGGAGCCGCTTACCCTGTCGCCGATCCGGAGACCGTAGCGGCGGATCTGGCTGGAGGATACGTAGACGTCCTCCTGGCTGGGCATCAGGCCGTGACGGCGCATGAACCCGAAGCCTTCCTCCACGACGTCGAGGATTCCGGTCGCGTAGGCGTGGCCGGCCAGCTCGCTCTGACGCGCCAGGATCTGGTCGACGAGGTCTTCCTTGGCGGCGGTCCCTGCCTCCATCTCGAGGTCTCGGCCGACGGCCTGGAGCTCGTCGGCGTTCATCCCGCTCAGCTCGGCCAGGTCGAGATCGCGGGAGTCGCCATCCTGGAAATCGTCGTACTCGACCATTGGAGCGCGCCCGGCAGGGCGTCGGCGAGGGCGGCGATTACGTGAACGCGGGTCGGGACCGTTGGGAGACATGGGGGGCAGAACTCGTGTGGGGAAGGTGCCGTGCATGCTAGTCGCGCGGAATCGGTCCGCAGCGGGTTGCACGGTCGGGGCGAGGCGGAGAATAGCGGTCCTGAGGGAAGCCGTCAATCGGTCGTTCGCAGCAATCCACGAAGGCCACCGACCAGATTCGGCCTCACGCCCGCCAGGTGGCTCATCCGTGAGACCCGCCGGGGTGCCTTTGTGACCGCTCAGGCCCCCCGACAACACGAACAACGGCCCTGAGCGCGGGCTGCGAGGCCACCTAGAGTTCAACGCATCCCACCGGTGCGGCCCCGCCGGACAGAAGCCGCTTCACGGAGCCCCGAAATCGACGTGAGCCCAACCGAGACCGAAGAAGAAGTCGTCGCGATCGCGAAGCGATGGAAGAACAAGCGCGGCACCCTGATCATGGCCCTCCATGGGCTTCAGGATCGCTACGGTTACGTTCCTCGCGACGCGGCTATGCGGCTCGGGCAAGAGATGAACGTCCCTCTAGCCCGCATTTACGAAGTCCTGACTTTCTACAACTACTTCCGGCTGAAGTCGCCCGGGAAGCACGTCGTATCCGTCTGCCTCGGCACCGCCTGCTATCTCAAGGGCGCGCCGCAGCTGCTGGAGCGGGCCTCAGATGTGCTCGGCCTGGCGCCTGGAGAAACCACGCCGGACGAGGAGTACCACCTCCAGGTCGTGCGCTGCGTGGGCTGTTGCGGCCTGGCCCCCGTCGTCACGATCAACGAGAAGCTGCTGGCCAAAGTGGAGCCCGATTCTCTGGTCGCCCAACTGGGCCAGCCGGTCGCGGCCCGCCATGACGGGGACGCGTAGTCATGGCTCGACTGACAGCTGCCGATCTGGAGGCCCGCCACGTCCAGGCACCGCCCGAGGTGGTGCCGACCATCAAGGTCGGGATGAGCACTTGCGGGCTCGCGGCCGGGGCCGATCCAGTCTTCGCGGCGCTCTCCGACGAGATCAAGGGTCGCTCGATCGCGTGGCGCGTGAGCCGAACCGGCTGCGCGGGGATGTGCAGCATGGAGCCTCTCGTCGAGGTGGCCGTGCCTGGCCAGCCTGCCGTGATGTTCGGCGGGGTCACCCCCGAATTCGCCCGGCAGCTCATCGCAGATTGCGAGGCCGGGAAACCCCTTCCGAACGATAACCGCGTCCCGGCCATAGCCGAGCTTGCGCGCGTCGCGGGCGAGCCCGTCGGCACGGACGGCGAACCGACGCAGTACAGGATCGTGATGCGCAACTGCGGCGTGATCGACCCCGAGAACATCGACCAGTACCTGGACCGAGACGGCTACCGGGCCCTCGCCAAAGCCGTCTCGTCGATGTCGCCGGAGGATGTCATCGAGGAGCTGAAGGTCGCCGGCGTACGTGGTCGCGGCGGCGCCGGGTTCCCGGCGTGGCTCAAGTGGAAGCTGACCAGGGAGTCGGTCGGCGACGAGCACATCATCGTCTGCAACGGCGACGAGGGCGACCCCGGCGCCTACATGGACCGCAGCGTCCTGGAGGGCGACCCTCACGCGGTACTCGAGGGCATGATCCTCGGCGGCTACGTGATCGGAGCCAAACAGGGCTTCTTCTACATCAGAGCCGAGTACCCGCTCGCCATCCAGCGCATCGAGAAGGCTATCCGGCAGGCAAAGGCGGCCGGACTTCTCGGCAGCAACATCCTGGGCTCGGACTTCACCTTCAACGTCGAGGTTCGGCTCGGCGCCGGCGCGTTCGTGTGCGGCGAAGAGACCGCCTTGATCGCATCCCTCGAGGGCAAGCGCGGCACGCCTTCTCCCCGGCCGCC
This sequence comes from uncultured Chloroflexia bacterium, assembly GCA_963814125.1. GTDB lineage: Bacteria > Chloroflexota > Limnocylindria > Limnocylindrales > CSP1-4 > Fen-1039. The sequence continues at coordinate 115,955 of CAWFBR010000009.1, read as the reverse complement.
GTATCCATCGGTGAAGGGCCTGTGGGGCCAGCCGACGATGATCAACAACGTCGAGTCGCTCGCCAACATGGCGCAGATCATCCTGCGCGGCGGCGAGTGGTTCGCCTCGATAGGCATGGGCAAGTCCACCGGGACCAAGGTCTTCGCAGTCACGGGCAAGGTCAAGAACGCCGGCCTGGTCGAGATTCCCATGGGAGTCACCCTTCGGCAGGTCGTTGAAGGGATCTGTGGCGGCTCGGCGTCCGGCTCGCCCATCAAAGCCGTCCAGACAGGCGGTCCGTCGGGCGGATTGATCCCCGCCAGCGAGCTCGACACTCCTATCACGTACGAGCATCTACAGCGGCTCGGGTCGTATATGGGATCGGGCGGCATGATCGTCATGGACGAGAGCGACGATCTGGTCGAGCTGTCCCGGTTCTACCTCCGCTTCTGCGTCGACGAGTCGTGCGGCAAGTGCGCGCCGTGCCGAATCGGAGGGACGCAGATGCTGCGCGTCCTGGACAAGATCGCCAGGGGCTCGGGCGACGAGGCAGACATCGCCACGATCCGGCGGCTGGCTCACGCCATGCAGAAGGCGTCGCTATGCGGCCTCGGGCAAGGAGCGCCGAATCCCGTGCTATCGGCCCTGCGTTACTTCGAACCTGAATTCCGGGCTCGGCTCAGCCAGCCCGCAGAGACCGAGCGTGCCTGAGATGAGCGACAAGATCCAAGCCATGATCAACGGCCTCGTGGTGGAGGTCGATCCCGGGTCCTCCATCCTCGACGCGGCGCGCCAGGTCTCGGTCCACATCCCCACGCTGTGCAAGCACCCCGACCTGGACGCCACGGCAGCCTGCGGCGTCTGCATCGTTCGCGTCGCCGGTTCCAACAAGATGCTCCGGGCCTGCTGCACGCCGGTCGAAGCCGACATGGAGATCACGACCGAAGACCCGGAGATCATCCAGGTCCGCCGCTCCGTGATCGAGATGATCCTGTCGCGGCATCCCAACGAGTGTTTGACCTGCGGCCGCAACCAGAACTGCGAACTTCAGACGATCGCCGCCGATTTCGGCCTGCGCGAGATATGCCTCGACAGCGTCGTTCCGGACCTGCCGATCGACGCCACCACCCGGGCCATAGTTCTCGATCCGCGCAAGTGCATCACCTGCGGCCGCTGCATCCAGGTCTGCCAGGGGATCCAGGACGTCTGGGCCCTGAGCTTCCTGCAGCGCGGCTTCGAGACGCGCATCGCCGCGGCCGGCGACATCAACCTGGCCGACTCGCCTTGCGTGCGCTGCGGGCAGTGCTCCGCTCATTGCCCCACCGGCGCCATCGTCGAGTACGACAACACGCAGGAAGTCTGGGACAAGCTGCTGGACCCGGACGTCTACTGCGTCGCCCAGCTCGCACCTGCGGTTCGAGTCGCGATCGGCGAGGCGTTCGGCTTCCCCATCGGCACGAACCTGACCGGCCAGTCATACGCCGCCCTGCGCCGAATGGGATTCAACGCCGTCTTCGACACGAACTTCGGCGCCGACCTGACGATCATGGAGGAGGCCCACGAGTTCGTGCGGCGCTTCACGACCGAAGGATCCGTGCTGCCACTCATCACGACCTGCTGTCCTTCGTGGGTGGACTTCATGGAGAAGTTCCACGAGGACATGATCCCCAACTTCTCGTCCTGCAAGTCCCCCCAGGCGATGGTTGGGGCTCTGGCCAAGACCTACTATGCCGAGAAGCAGGGCCTCGACCCGGCGAAGGTCTTCGTCGTTTCGGTCATGCCGTGCACGGCCAAGAAGTTCGAGATCATTCGCAGCAAGGAAATGAGGTCTTCCGGCTACCAGGACGTGGACGTCTCGCTGACGACTCGCGAGCTTGCCCGAATGATCAAGCAGTCGGGCATCGACTTCCACCACATCAAGGAGCAGCAGCCGGATCACCTCCTGGGCGCCTACACGGGCGCGGGCACCATCTTCGGCGCAACGGGCGGCGTGATGGAGGCTGCGCTACGGACTGCCTTCTACCTGGTCGCCGGCCACAACCCGGGCCGGGTGGAGTTCAAGGACACGCGCGGCCTCGAGGGCGTCAAGGAAGGCACCGTCGACATTGCCGGCAACGAGGTCCGCTTCGCTGTCGCCCACGGCCTGGGCAACGTAGAGACGGTGCTCACCCGCGTCCGTGAAGCACGAGACGCCGGAACCGAGCCGCCCTATCACTTCATCGAGGTCATGGCTTGCCCGGGCGGCTGCGTCGGCGGCGGCGGCCAGCCCTACGGAGTCACCGACCGGCTGCGGAGCAAGCGCGCCGCCGGCCTGTACCAGGAAGACCAGGGCGGGTTGTGGCGCTGCTCGCACGACAACCCTTACATCCAGAAGCTGTACGAGGACTTCCTCGGCGAGCCACTGGGCGAGAAAGCCGAACAACTGCTGCACACGAGCTATCGCCCCCGGCCGACTTACCGGCGCTAGCTCACTCGGACTCGAGTTCCCCGGCTGCCACCCGCAGCCGCCGCGCCGTGAGGCTCGCGCCCGCGCTTGCGAGGGCGACACAGCCGATCGCCACCAGGTCCAAGGCGTGGAGTACCTGCCCCAGGATGACGAAACCGACCAGTGCCGCGATCGCGGGCTCGAGGCTCATCAGGACTCCGAACGTTGCCGCGGGCAGGCGTCGCAACGCGGCGATCTCGGCCGTGTACGGGATCGCGCTGCTGAAGAGGGCCACCACCAGGCCACCGAACAAGGCGATGGGCGCCGCCAGAAGAGGCTGCACGTCCGCGAGCGTCAGGGTGACGGGCAGGACGAGAATCCCGGCCACGACCATCGCCAGGGTGAGACCGCGCCCGTCAGGCCAATAGTGCGCCACGCGCCTGCCGACCACGATGTAGAGGGCCCAGCAGAACCCGGCGATGAATACCGCAACCACCCCGAGCGCGTCATCCGCCTCCAGCCGACCACCGGCCAGGGTGTAAATGCCCGCGGCTGCCAGGGCCACCCACACGAGATCTAGCCAGCGACGAGAGCCCAGGACGGCAACCGCGAGAGGGCCCCAGAATTCGATCGTCACGGCCACGCCCAGGGGAATGCGCGACAAGGCCACGTAGAAGACCGAGTTCATGACCGCCAGGATCACCCCCAGACCGACGCAACTCAGCAGGGCCACACGCGTCGCACCACGGAGCCTGACCGGCTGAAAGGCGAGCAGCAGAACCGCCCCGAAGACGATCCGCATCGCGACGACCGGGAGCGGCCCGTACTCGCGCAGGAGCGAGGTCGCCAGGCCAGCACCGCACTGAACGGACAAAGCCGCCGTGAGGATCAGCGCCTCGGGCGGGAGCGCGTCCAAGCGACCTCCGGGCGGCGCGCTCGAAGTCGTCATCGGCACAAGTGGGTCGGCCATCAGGAGGTGGCCATCGCCGGCCCCGGGAGGGGCCGGCCCGCTGGCTAGGCGCCCTTCCCGGCAGCGGCCTGGCGCGCAGCGACCCAATCCTTCTTGAACTGGACGATTCCCTTGTCAGTCAGCGGGTGGTGGACCATCTGCTGAAGAATCTTGAAGGGCAGCGTGGCTATGTGGGCACCGGCCAGCGCCGCCTGGGTCACGTGCAGCGGGTTGCGGATCGAGGCGGCGAGGATCTCGCTCTCGATGTCATACAGGGAGAAGATCTCGGCAAGCTCGCGGATGACCGTCATGCCGTCCTGGTTGATGTCGTCGAGACGGCCTACGAACGGCGAAATGAGGCTCGCGCCGGCCTTTGCGGCCAGGAGACCCTGATTGGTGCTGAAGACCAGCGTGCAGTTGGTCTTGATCCCCTCTTCGGCAAAGCGGGAGATTGCCTCCAGGCCGTTCTCGCTCATGGCGACCTTGACCACGATGTTCGGGGCGAGCTTGGCGAAGTGACGGCCCTCCTCGAGCATCCCCTCGACGTCGTCGGCGACGACCTCCGCCGATACGGGACCGGAGGTGAGCTTGCAGATCTCCTGCAGGATGGAATTGTACGAACCGCCGACCTTGGCGTAGAGACTCGGGTTGGTGGTGACCCCGTCGAGGACGCCCCATCGGGCGGCGACGCGGATCTCATCTATGTCGGCGGTATCGAGGAAAATCTTCACCGGGCAGCTCCTGTTCGCGGGGACGGGCCCGCGCCGCTGGATGGAGCCCGCGCTCCCCGTCCGTCGCTGGATCGTACCATCGGAGCCGATCTAGATCCGGCTCTGCCGGCCGATACCGCATCCTGGGCGGAACAGGCAACGCGCAGGTGCTTGCCGGCCCTCGGCTCCGCCCGGATCTCCCGTTCGGTGCGGTGAGGTCGCCGCCTCAACCGGCGCCTGTACCCCGCGCCGATCGACCTCACCCGCGATCGTCTGACCTGCTAACTCTGCTCATAGACAAGACGAACGAACTTGGCAAATGGTTCGCTTCGAGTGAGACTCCAGCGGACTCGTTGGCGCCCCGAGCCATCGCGATGCCGAGGGTCAGCTCTCGGGCGCCCCGGTCGGGAGCAGCCCGGTCGGCTCAATCGGCTGACGCGCGGCTGGTCTAAAGTCCGGCTCGCGGCCCTGCGAGATCGCGGCTGCCGCGCCGATGAACCCGTCGAAGAGCGGATGCGGCCGGTCGGGCCGGCTGCGGAACTCCGGATGGAACTGGCTGGCCACGAACCAGGGGTGGTCCTTCAACTCAATGATTTCGACCAGCCGGCCGTCCGGTGACTGCCCTGACAGGATCATCCCGGCCGCCTCCAGAAGCGGCCGATAGCTGTTATTGACTTCGAAGCGGTGGCGGTGCCGCTCGTAAATCAACTCCGTGCCGTAGACCGCGTTCGCCTTCGAGCCGGGCGTAAGGCGAGCCGGGTACAGGCCCAGGCGCATAGTGCCGCCCTTTTCCTGCATCGTGCGCTGGTCCGGCATGAAGTCGATGACCGGGTTTTCGGTGAACATGTCGAACTCAGTCGAGTTGGCATCCTCGGTGCCGAGCACGTCCCGAGCAAACTCGATCACGGCGCATTGGAGCCCCAGGCACAGGCCCAGATAGGGCACGCGCCGCTCGCGAGCGAACCGGGCGGCCAGGACCTTGCCCTCGATTCCGCGATGACCGAAGCCACCTGGGACGACAATGCCACCCATCCCGGCCAGGGCCGCTTCGACGCTCTCCCGGGTCAGCAACTCCGAGTCTATCCAGCGGATCTTGACGTCCACCTCGTGGGCCCAACCGGCGTGCTTGAGGGACTCGGTGACCGACAGGTAGGCATCCGGCAACTCGATGTACTTGCCAACGAGAGCGATGTCGAGCGTGGGCTTGGGCCGCTTGATGAGGTCGACCAGCTCGGTCCAGGACTCGAGGTCCGGCGGCCTCGCGACCTCATCGAGGCCCAACTCGCGCACCAGCAGGAATCCCAGGCCTGCCTCCTCGAACAGGAGCGGGACCTCGTAGATCGTCTGAGCCGTCTCCGCCGGTATGACCGCTTCGCTGGCGACATCGGTGAACAGGGCGATCTTGTCGCGGATCTCCTGGCTGACCGGGTGATCCGAGCGAAGGACGATCACATCCGGCTGGATGCCGATGCCGCGCAATTCCTTGACCGAGTGCTGGGTAGGCTTGGTCTTGAGCTCGCCCGTGGCCATGAGCGCCGGCAGGAGCGTTACGTGGACGTAGGCTACGTTCCCACGACCTACGTCCTTGCGCATTTGGCGGATCGCCTCCAGGAAGGGCAGCGACTCGATGTCCCCGACGGTCCCGCCCACCTCGACGATGATCACGTCGGCGCGGCCGTCGCGCGCCACCTGCTGGATTCGCTCCTTGATCTCGTTGGTTATGTGGGGAATGACCTGGACGGTGCCGCCCAGGTAATCGCCGCGGCGCTCCTTGCCGATCACGGCCTGGTAGATGCGACCGGTCGTGACATTTGAGAGCTGAGTGAGGTTCTCGTCGATGAACCGCTCGTAGTGGCCCAGATCGAGGTCCGTCTCCGCGCCATCGTCGGTTACGAAGACTTCTCCGTGCTGGTAGGGCGACATGGTCCCCGGGTCGACGTTGATATACGGGTCGAGTTTCAGGACGGAGACTGCGAGGCCACGGGCTTTCAGGAGCCGGCCGATGCTGGCGGCGGTGATGCCCTTCCCGAGAGAGGAGGTGACGCCTCCGGTCACAAAGACATACTTCGCCATCGCGCGCATCTCCTCCGGGGTTTTTCCAATTCTACGTAGGAGCCGCATTCCCCGCAAACCACGCCCACGTGGTGACCGTCTCGCCAGACCACCCTGGCTTCGCCCGGCCGTCCGCCGCCCTCGAACCGGGACTTCACCCGTATGCGGCCACGACTGCACAAAGAGGCGCCGCCGGACACCGGCAATGGTTATGCTACATTCGATTGCAGGCAGTAAACGCCTCGCCCGCCGAGGCGCGCTTTAGGAGAAGGCTGCGTGACTGGGGCGTCAGTGCAGATCGGCACCGATCCGATCGGGCGAATCTCGGCGCGCCTGTACGGGACCTTCGCGGAACACCTTGGCCGGTGCTGCTACGGGGGGCTGTGGGTCGGACCGGCGTCCGCTATCCCCAATATCGAGGGGTTCCGCGTGGACGTGGTGGAGGCCCTCCGCGACCTGCCGACACCGCTGATCAGGTGGCCGGGAGGATGCTACGCGGACCACTATCACTGGCGGGACGGCGTCGGCGGCCCGCCCGAGCGGCCCGGAACAATCGGTACCTCCTGCGGTCTGAGCGTCTCCGACGACAATGCCCTTGGTACTCACGAGTTCATGCGGTTCTGCGAGTTGACCGGAGCCGAGCCGTACCTCGCCGGAAACGTCGGCACGGGTTCGGTACAGGAGCTGTGCGACTGGGTAAGCTACGTCAATTCCGATGTCGAGTCGTCACTGACACGCCTGCGGGCTGCCAACGGCCGTTCGGAACCATGGGGCGTCCGCTTGTGGGGGATCGGAAACGAGAGCTGGGACTGCGGCGGCCGCTTCGACTCCGTCTCCTACGCCCACGAGTACCGCCGCTACGCGACCATGCTCCGGCACATCGATCCGAAGGCCGAGCTTGTCGCGGTCGGCCTGGAAGACGAGACGCTTCCCGAATTGCACCTCGAGCCTGACTGGAACGCCAAGCTCCTCACGGCGCTCGGGCCCAATGCGGGCCTGATCGACCACCTTTCGATTCACAAATACTGGATCCGCGGCGGCCCGGAGGTCGATTTCGACGAGGCCGACTACTACGCGCTCCTGGGCGAGGCCGACTCCACCGAGGCGCTGATCGAGCGCACTGCCCGCACGATTGCGGCACTCGTGCCGCAATCCCATCGAATCGGCATCGCGCTTGACGAGTGGGGCGTGTGGCATCCGGAGGCGCGAGACTGGGGGCCTGGGGACTTGCCTCGCCGCACCCCGGCGACCTTCGAGCAAGCATGCACGCTCAGGGACGCTCTCGCGGCGGCGGTAGCGCTGGAGGGCTTCCACCGGCAGTGCTCCGTGCTCTCGCTGGCCAACATGGCCCAGGTCGTCAATGTTCTCCAGGCGTTCCTGCTTACGGACGGCAGCACCTGTGTGAAGACGCCCACGTACCACGCCTTCTCCCTCCACAGCCCGCACGTCGGCGCCCAGGCCTTCGGGGCGGAAGTCAGCACCGACATAGCTGTACCGACCGGCCAGCGCGCCCTTAGCGCCACGGCCTCCAGGGCGAAGGGGGGCGCCGCGATCACCCTGGTCAACCGCCACTTCGACCGAGCGATCGCCACGGACGTGCGCGCCGCCGGCCTGGAGCTTCGACGGGCGCGAGTCCTTGCCGCAGACGCGGCCAACGCGGTCAACAGCCCAGAGCAGCCCGACCGCGCGTCCCCGCGACCGCTCGAGGTCACCCGAATCTCGGAGGGTCAATTCAGGTTCACCCTCCCGGCCCACTCGATGGCCACGATCGAGTTCCGCACGACCCTCGGCGACTCATGACGCGCCGGGACGCGATCACATCCAGGTTCTCGCAGGCAGAGGCATGAAATCCGGGGTGTCAGATGCACGGCAATGAATCGAAGCGAGACACAGGGAAGGCGGGCAACGCTTCGCCCGGTCGCCGCCACCGTGTCCGGAGCGAGGCGGGAGATGGCAGCGGCGAGGTGCCCAAGGCCGTGGGCGCCGAGAACGGGAGCACCGTCGGGCGACCGGTCCGGCTCGCGCGAGTGGCCACGATGCAGGACATCGCCGACGCGGTCGGGGTCTCCCAGAGCACAGTGTCCAGAGTCCTCACAGGCGCGCCGATGCCCGTACCGATCAGCCCAGCCACCCGCCAACGCGTGCTGGACATGGCCCGGCAGATGCGCTACCGGCCAAACCCGCTGGCCCGAGGGCTGCGGGGCGCCAGGACGATGCTCCTTGGAGTCATCGTCCGCGAGATCACGGACCCGTTCTTCGCCGGAGCCATCGACGCGATCTCGGTCGAAGCGAGCAAGCGCGGCTACAACGTCGTCCTGGGTCACGCCCATGGCCGCACGGACGAGGCGATCGCCCTCCGAGCCGTCCTGGAGACCCGGCACTGCGACGCGATTCTTCTCGTCGGTGACACGAGCGATCAGCCACGGCTGCTGGAAGATCTGAACGAGGCCAACGTCACCGTCGTCGGCATGTGGCAAGGGTCAGCCTCGCTGCCCGGTGTCGCCACAGTCAACGTCGACAACCGGATGGGCGTTGTCAGCCTGATCGACCACCTCTTCGGGCTGGGCCATCGATCGTTTGGGTTCATCGGCGGCTCGTTCTCTTTCGCCGGCGGACGCGCGCTGGGCGACATCCGAGAACGCCAGATAGCCTTCTCCGAGGGTATGGCAGATCGCGGCGTCGGGGTCCCGCCTGAGTACGTCCGAGACGTCCACAACAACTACGCCGGCGGCGCCAGCGCGTTCGAGGCCTTGATGTCGCTACCCGACCCCCCAACCGCCGTCCTGGCGTCAACGGACATGCTGGCCATCGGAGCGTTGCGCGCCGCTAACCTGCTGGGCCTCCGAGTGCCGGGAGAAGTGTCTATCGTGGGCTTCGACGATTTGCCGCTCGCCGAGCACACTACGCCGCCGCTCACGACGGTACGCCAACCGATGTCCAGGATGGCAGCCGTCGCCGTCGGGGCGGCCGTCGGAGCGACCTCGGACGGTATTTCGGGACGCACTTCCGCGATCTTCGAATGTCTCGAGCCGACTTTGGTCATCCGCGAATCTTCGGGGCCGGCGCCGGCGCCCCGCGAACGCCTCGTCGCGATCCAGACTCCTGCCGTCGAGGGGCTCGCGAGATCCTGACGGGCGGGCCATAGGCATAGACCAGAAGACTGCACGAACCGTTCTTGAGGAGACACTCGATGTCGAAGGAAAGAGACGACTTCGTCTCAACGAAGTTGGCGAAGATGAGCCTGGCCGAGAAATGCGGTCAAGTTCTCACCTTCACCTGGCGCGGGGCATACCTAACGCCCTCGGGGATCGAACAGATCACCCGACTGCACGCGGGCGGCATTTGCCTGGAACCCTACGCGCTGGAAACCAGCAAGAACCTCTATTGGGGGCGTTCGCAGGTCGACCCCAACTTCAAGAAGCCCAAGGACTATTTCGACATCGCGCGCACCTACTTCGACGATCGCAGCTTCGGCGTGAGCGTGGCCCCGGACGAGCTCACCGCCGCGCTCAACCGGCTGCAGGAGATCGCTCTGAAGCGGCCGTCGGGCATACCCCTGCACGTCACGATCGACATGGAAGGCGACTTCAAGAACGACTTCACTTCCGGTCACGTTCTCCAGTTCCCGCCGCCCATGGGAATCACCGCCATCGGCGACCTCGATCTCGCCTACAAGGTGGCCTTCACGCTCGGCACGCAGATGGCCGCAATAGGGGTAACTCAGTTCTATCACCCGGTCTGCGACGTCAACATCAATCCGTTGAACCCCGAGATCGGCGTGCGCTCCTTCGGCGACGACCCAAAGGCAGTCTCGAAGTTCGTCGAAGCGACCGTGCGCGGCTATCAGGACGCGGGCATCGTCGCCACTGTCAAGCATTTCGCCGGCCGCGGCGACTCGGCGACCGACGCGCACGAGGTTCTGGATGTCTGCCGCGCGGACCTGAAGCGGATGCGCGAGGTCGAGCTGGTCACCTTCCAGGCAGGCATCAATGCCGGCGCCAAGGCCCTGATGACGGCGCATACCATCTTCCCGGCCTTCGACAAGGAGTTCCCGGCCACCCTCTCCTCGAAGATCCTCACCGATCTGCTGAGGGGTGAGATGGGATTCCAGGGCGTCATCGTCTCGGACGCCATCGGTATGGCCGCCATCCTCAAGAAGTGGCCACTTCCCCAGGCCTGTGCGATGGCCATCAAGGCGGGCGTGGACACGATCCTCCTCAAGGCCGACGACGAATCCCGCTCCCAGTGCTTCTTCGGTATCAAGAGCGCCGTCGAGCGCGGAGAGCTCTCCGAAGAGCGGCTCACGGACGCGTGCCGGCGGCTCCTGTCCATGAAGTACGACCAGGGCCTCTTCGAGACAGCCGGGAAAGTGGACCCGGCGAAAACCAGGGCAAATGTCTGGAGCACGGAGGTCCAGGGTTTCTCCAGGGAAGTGGCTCACAAGGCCCTTCTGGTGGTCCGCGACGACAAGAAGCTGCTGCCGCTGAGCAAGGACAAGAGGATCCTGGTCATCGAGCAGTGCATTCCCTACTCCTTCCTCGGGAAGGACCTTTACAGCCATCCGCACATGTTCTGCGAGCAGATGGCCAAGCACTCCACAAACCTCATCCTCGATGACACCGCCTTCCATTCCACTGACGAGGACGTTGAGGAAGCGCTGCGTCTGGCCAAGGAGGCCGACCTGGTCGTCATGACCAACTACTACGCACGCATCGAGAAGCGCGGCAACAACCAGTACCTGGTCAAGGCGTTGAAGGACGCGGGCCATACCGTCGTCGTCGTCACCAACTTCCCGTACCTGAGAGGCACGACCAAGGAAGCCGACGCCGTGGTCTGCAACTTCTCAGGCTCTCCCGATTCGATCCGGCTTGCCGCGGACCTCCTGTTCGGGGCGGTAAAGCCGTATCCGACGACGAAGATGCCCATCGACCTGAGCGCGGAGAAGAACCTTCCGGCCCAGGAACCACTGGCTGCCCCGAAGAAGCCCGCGAGGAAGTCGGCGGGCAAAGGAAACCCGTGGGGAGGCAAGTGCTAGGTGACGCACCCTCCGACGGAGAGGCGGCCCAACAGCCGGGCCATGAACGACCGATGAGCGAGAGCAAGATGCCCCAACCCGCCGCCTTCGACGTGCGCGAGATCTACACCATCACCGGGCCCAAGATCGCCGCCATCTACGAGCAGAACAGGATGACGGTCCACTTCCAGGGGATGTCCAAGACCCTCCAGTTCCCGGAGACGGTGGCCTTGCAGGGAGCGCCCACGTGCTCGATAGGCATTTCCCCTTACGGTCTGTACAACCGCCTGAACGACGCGGGCCGCCTCATCATGCTGAATCAGACGGCAGTCCAGTTCGCCTCCGCACCTTATGTCCGCCTCGGCGACAAGTGCACCCTACTGACTCAGAAGCAGCCGGGAGTACCTGAATTACCCGACGACATCCCGGCGGTCGGGCGGTACTACCATCCTTCGATCGCCGAAAGGAACGTCTCCCTCGCAATCGCGACGCCCTCCCTGGAGATCGCCTTCAAGCTCGGGAAGGTGAGGGTCACCCGGAGGCTCATATCGCCGCTGCTTTCGGGTAACGAGCAGATGCTGATGCCTCTGGGCGTCGAGGAATTCGAGGTCGAGAACACGTCGGATGAGGCTCAAGAGATCACGCTCGTGGTGCCTCGGCCTTCCCTGGTCAACCTCCAGGAGAAGGAGCTAAAACCGACCGACCAGGACAGCGTCTACGTATCCACCGCGGCGGTCCACGGCCAGAGGCATGAGGAGTTCCGGACCGCGGGTCTCCGGGGCGTGATCATGGGAAGCACTGAGACCCCCAACCGCATGGCCCTGGCCGTTCCCGAACTGCCCGGCGTCGCGGTGGACATCCAACCGTACTTCTGCCTGAACCGGTATAAGGAGGACCTCCTCCTGGAGGCGGAAGGGAGCTTTTTCGAGAAGCGGGAGCCGGTCCTCCGAAGCGACTATGGATCCGCCATCAGCCTGACCTTCACCGTTGAGCGCAAAGGGTCCAGGAAGATCCCGGTGGCTGTGGTGCTCGATTTCCCCGAGCAGGTCTACATCGACGGCACGAAGTTCGAGCGCAAGTACCTCAAGAGCTTCGAGGGTGACGAGGCCCGGCCGGTTGACATGGCCAGACTCGCCCTCGATAGCTATCCGCTCTGGTGGGACCGAACTGTGGCGATCCAGAAACGAGTCTTCGATGCCGTCTACTCCAGCCCTTCCTACCGGGGCGACCGGACCGGCGCCCTGCGCGTGACCCGCCTCATGCTGAACGAGCTTCACTTCCCGCTCTCCAACGCTATCGTCTGGGTCGAGGACGAGCAGGGCAGGGAACGCGCCCGTTTCCTGGAGTGTTTCGACTACGCCTACATCGACCCCTCGGATGTGGACTGGTATTCGATGGTGCTCCTGATGCTTTCCCCGCGCGTGGAGAAGGATCTCTGTCAGAGCTTCATCGATTCGATCCGGGCCGAGGACCCCACGCCGCGCTGGTACCACTTCCACGCTTCGTTCGTGGAGGCGAGGGCGCATTTCCAGGAGCACCCGGAAGAGTACGAAGGCGAGTCGATGACCCAGATCCGAGACGCCTTCAAGACCAGGGGCAGCGTCGCGCACGATCTCGGCGCGATGCCCAAGGGCCATCCCTTGCGCAACGTGAGTGAGTACGCCTGGTTCAACAACAACTACTGGGTGGACCTGTTTCCCAAGCTGGCGATGCGTGTCCTGCGCAATGTCAAGTTCACGGGTGATCTCGATTTCCTGAGGCAGAACTGGGAGACCCTCAAGTTCGGACTGGAGTCCCTGCTCCAGCTCGACTTCGACGACGATGGCCTGCCAGAAGGCTACCCCGACGAGGTCAAGAACACCTTCGACAACCTGGTCCTTTTTGGCGCCGATGCGTATGATGCCACGCAGTTTCTCGGCGGTTGCCAGGCCATGATCAAGATGGCTCAACTGCTCGGGGACGCGGAGGGCGAGGCGCACATCAGGAGGGTGTTCGACAAGGGCTGGAACAGTCTCGAGAAGCTGTGGCGGGATGGGAAGAACGCCAAAGGCGAAAGGCTCCAGTACTACATCACCTGCTACGACCCCGAAACTGAGAGCGCCAACACCGATGTCTGGACCAACCAGCTCGACGCCCTGTGGTATCTGATCTCCATCGGCGAGGAGCCCTTCATCCCGGACGAACGCGCCAGGAAGATTCTCAAGACGATCTACCGGAACAACCGTTCCTTCATGGGCTGGGCAATGTGCAAGACCGAGGACGGGAACCCGGTGGAGTCGGACCAGGGGAAAGACGTTTACACGACCTCCAACTATGTCTTCGCACAGCTGCTGGACTACTACGGCATGACGCGGGAGAGCAAAGAGGTCTACAAGCACATGGACCGGGTCGTTTTCGGATACGGCAACTCGATGACGACCCCCGACAACCTTCGGGCCGAGCTTGAACAGGAAGCGGGAGAGTCCGCTCCCAGGGCTCATTACATCGTCGCCGCATATCCTCGACCGGGCGCCGCCTGGACGCATCTGGTCATGAACCACGTCAAGGGTCTGCATGCCGAGAGCCAAGCCAGGACCGTCGAGTCGCCCGACCTGATGGACTTCTTCTCCGAGCTGCTGAAAGGTCCGGGGAAACACTGAACCGTGGATCATATTCAGCGCCGGAGATCGACTGAGATGCCCAAGACCTACGACATCACGTTCGTCGGGCACATGTGCTACGACGAGATCACGCCCTTCGGAGGGGAGCCCCACATCGCTCCGGGAAGTGCCGTTTTGTGCGGCGCCATGGTCGCGGCGAGGGTGGGAAAGCAAGTCGCAGCCGTAGTCAAGATGGCCCGGAAGGACGAGCACATCCTTCTGCCGATGAAGGAGGTGGGTGTCGACACTTATCTCATTCCGAGCGCCGAGACAACCTACTCCCGAGTGGTGCACGAGTCGGAGAACGTGGACGAACGCCGGCTGATCCTGGCCAGGTCGGCGGGGCTGATCTCCATCTCCGACGTTCCGCCCCTCCATACCCGATGCGCCCACCTGGCGGGCATCTCGGATACGGAATTCGACATGGCCCTCATGCAGGGACTGAAGTCCAGGGGCTACAGCCTTTCGGTCGACATGCAGAGCTTCGTCCGCCACGTGACCGCCAGCCGCGAGATCGAGTTCAGCGACGTAGCCGACAAGCGCGACGTAGTGGCGATGATGGATAAGGTGAAGCTGGATGTCGTCGAGGCCCGCATCCTGACGGGAACCGACGACCTGGAGAAAGCCGCCGTCATCATCGAAGGCTGGGGCTGCCCGGAGATCGTGATCACCCACTCGGCCGGCGTGCTGGCGCGGGTGAGCGGCAAGACCCTCTACGAGAGGTTTTCAAACAAGAGCACGGTGGGCCGGACCGGACGCGGCGATACAACGTTCGCCGCCTACCTTTCCTACCGATTGGAACACGACCCCGCGGAATCCCTCAAGTTCGCGGCCGCACTCGTCTCCATCAAGATGGAAACTCCCGGACCGTTCATGGGAACGCTGGAGGACGTCGCTCGGCGACTGCACGAAGCACACTCCTCTCCTTGACCGACCGCCTGCCGTCGGACAGCGGCCTCAGGGCGCCGGGCACAGAGCGCTTGCTCGTGGCCGCCGGAGCGACAGTGCGACGGTGAGGCGTCAACGGAGGCGAGGGGGCATGCCGGCGCCAACGTTCGATACCGGTCGGAAGTCCGGCTAGTCGAGCGTGACCTCGGTGAAGTAGTTGGTCCGCCGATCCAGGCTGACGACCTCGCCCACGATCTCGAGGTCCGCTCTGCATGGAAGGTCCCGCGAAGAGCTGCCTGCCATGACGGTGACGCGGCCGGGTTCGAGTCGCGGTCGGCCGTCCACGCCTGTGAACGCAAGCTGTTCGACGGCCAACCTGAAGCGGACTCTTCGGGCCTCGCCCGCCGCCAACCGGACCCTCTTGAACCCCCGCAGCTCCTTGGTCGGTCGGGTGACGCTCGCATCCTCGTCGCGAACGTACAACTGCACGACCTCGTCGCCGGCTCTATCGCCGACGTTGGCGACCTCGACGCTGGCCTCGAAGACGCCATCGATCGGCACGGACTGTGGATCCAGCCGCAATTCGCGGACCTCGAATTGCGTGTAGGACAGCCCGAAGCCGAAGGGCCAGAGAGGCTCGTTGGATCCGTCCACGTAGGGACCTCTCCAGTTGGAGCGGCCGCCAGAGGGTTTGTGGCCGTAGTAGATGGGAACCTGGCCGGCCCGACGTGGAACCGTGATCGGGAGCTTGCCACCGGGGTTGGTCGTCCCGAAGAGCACGTCTGCCAGTGCTTCAGGGCCCTCTTCTCCGGGGACCCAGGCATGGATCACGGCGGCCGCGGATGCGGCCTCTGACTCGACCGCCAGCGGTCGCCCCGCGACGAGGACCAGGACAATCGGTGTGCCGGTGGCGGCCACGGCGGCGACGAGATCTCCCTGCCGGCCGGGAAGGCCGATCTCCATGCGATCGCGAGACTCCCCGCACGTGCAGTCCACGGTCAGTCCGGACTTCTCGCCCACCACGACGATCGCGACGTCGGCTCCGGAGGCCGCGGCGACCGCCTCGTCGATGCCTTTGTCGTCGCCATCGATTATCCCGCAACCGGCAGCAAACCGGACCACCGTGGAGGCGCCCAGCCGGCTCCGAATTGCGTCCAGGATAGTCGGCTGACCCTCCAGCTCGTTCTCGACCGTGAACCCTTCCGGTAGCTTCGTGCCGAAGCCGCCCATCTCGACGAGGGCCTCCATGTGAACGACGTGCGCGTAGTCGCCCAGAAGGTTCCGGGCACTGTCGGCATTGGGCCCGATGACGGCCACTGAGCCCAGGCCGGGACGCAGCGGGAGCACCCCGTTGTTGGAGAGCAGAACCATCGATTGACGGGCCACCTCGCGCGCGAGGGCGCGGTCGTCCGCGAGCGGCAGACCGGCCTTCTCCGGATCCACATAGGGATCCTCGAACAGCCCCAACTCGAACTTGGCCCGGAGAACGCGCGCCGTCGCCGTATCGACGGCCGCCTCTGAAACGAGGCCTGAGGCGAGGGCTTCGGCCAGAGGCCCTGAGTAATAGCTGACGGTCGGCAACTCGACGTCCACACCCGCCTCGAGCGCAAGAGCGGCAGCGGTCGCTCGATCGTGCGTCATTCCGTGGGCGGTGATGATCTCGTCGATGCCCCAATAGTCCGAGACTACCGTGCCCTCGAAGCCCCAACGATCCCGCAGCACCTCCGTGAAGAGGAAGCGCGAAGCGACGCACGGTACGCCGTCGACGTCGTCATAGGCATGCATCATCGAGTTCAGACCGGCATCGCGGACGGCGGCCTCGAACGGGAAGAGGAACGAATCTGCAAGCTCGCGGGAACCGATGTGCGACGGGGCGTGGTTCAGCCCGCCCTCGGGGAGGCCGTGGCCGACCATGTGCTTGCCGGTTGCAATGACCCCGCGGTTGGTTCCGCCTGTTTCCTGGAGACCGCGCACATACGCCGCTCCGAGCGAGGCGACAAGATACGGGTCTTCGCCGAACGTTTCCTCGACACGACCCCAACGTGGGTCGCGCGTGATGTCGAGAATCGGGGCAAGGGCCTGGTGGGCACCGGCCGCGCGGAGTTCAAGGCCGAGCCGTTCGGTCATGGCCCGGATCAGCTCCGGATCCCATGTCGCCGCCTGGCCGATCGATTGCGGGAAGCAGACCGACTCACGGGCGAGCAACCCGTGCAGGCATTCCTCGTGGATGATCGCCGGAATGCCCAGTCGAGTCTTCTCGACAAGGAATCGTTGGATCTGGTTGGCCAGCTCCGCCACTCCGCGCTGGCGAAGGTTCGTGACTCCGGCCACTCGGGTGATGTGACCGATGCCAAGGCCGAGGCGCTCGCGGGCCTTGCCCTCGTCGAACGCCTCGTGCTCGAGGATCTCGTGAGTCCAATACGAACCCAACTGGGCGAGCTTCTCCTCGGGCGTCATCCGCCCGAGGAGATCAGCTACTCGCTCACTTGTGTCCGCAGTGGCGTCCCCGTAGGGCGCATCTGGGACCAAGAAATCAACCTTTGACGGATCCGGCGGTGAGGCCACCCACGATCTGGCGTTCCGCGAGCGCGTAGAACAAGACCGCGGGGCTGATCGCCATGACCGTGAAGGCGAGAATGCGGGCCTGGTCGGAGACGTACAAACCCGAGAAGTTCATCACGCCGAGCGGCAGGGTCCATTGATCCTGGCCGCCCAGAAGAATCAGCGGCAGCATGAACGCATTCCACGTACCGACGATGGCCAGGACGCTCACCGTCGCGAGGGCGGGCCGTGCCAGGGGCAGCAAGACGCGCCAGAAGAATCCGAATGTGCTGCAGCCATCTATCTTCGCCGCATCCTCGAGCTCGACCGGGATGCTCCTGAAGAACGGCCGGAGAATGATGATCGTCAACGGCAGCCCGAAGGCGGCCTGCGGCAGCGCCACGCCGAGAAGGTTCTCGCTCAGACCGATCTCGCGGACCAGGATGAACAGCGGCAGGATCGCCACTGCCGAGGGAAAGAGCAACCCGAGCGTGAACAGTGTGTACATGGCCTCGCGGCCGCGGAACACCATTCGCGCAAACACGAAGGCCGCGAGCGACCCCAGGCCAACCGTCAAGCCGACGGCGACCACGGCGATGAACGTGCTGTTCGCGGCCTCCCGCCAGAAGAGTCCGGCGTCTTTCCCGAACAGAACGTCCGTGTAGTTAGATATGACAAACGGTGCCGGAATCAAGGCGAGAGGGTCGCCGAGGAGCTGGCCGTTCTGCTTGAAGCCACCCAGAACCGCGTACACGATCGGCATGAGGATGAAGCCGGCAACAACGATCAGGATCACGTAGCGGACGATACTTAGGAAGTTCCGGCGGACCCCCGCGATCCTCTTGCGCCCAATAGCGCGGATTGATGTGTTCGTTCCTGCTGAGACGGTCGTTGTCATCGCACTACCCGTTGAATGCTGTGACTGCGCCCTCGACGTCCCGCCGCAGCACCAGGCGCTGGTACGCGAGAGCAAGAACGAGAGCGAAGAGGAAGAGGGTCACCGCGAGGGCGCTTCCGTAGCCCATGTCTTGATTAGTGAAGCCAGCCTTGAACATGGCTATGGCCATCGTATTGGAGGCTCCCAGAGGACCGCCCTTGGTCATGACCCAGATCATATCGAACAGCTGCAGCGCTCCGATCATCGAGAGAAACACGGAGACCCGCAAGGTTGGACCAAGCAGGGGCAGCGTGATGTGGCGGAACGCCTGCCAGCGACCTGCGCCATCGATCAGAGCCGCCTCCTCGATCTCTCGAGGGATGCCCTGCAGGCCGGCCAACAACAGGATCATGTGAAAGCCGAAGTACTTCCAGGAGATGATGATGAACAACGTGATCATCACAAATCCCGGGTCGCCCAGCCAATCCTGTATGAGGCCGCCCAAGCCCGCGCGAGTCAACCCGGAATCCACGAGCGCTCCTGGCCGCAACAGCAGCGAGAAGACGACGCCGGTGATGGCTTCCGACAGGACGTAGGGCAGAAAGAAGATCACCCTGAATACCGTCCGGCCTCTGAATCGTCGATTCAACAGAACCGCGAGTGACAGCGAGAACGGGATCTGGATTGCCAGCGACAGCACGATGATCAGGACGTTGTTGGATACCGCCGTCTTGAACGTGTCGCTGGCGAACGCCGTCGCGTAATTTCTCAGGCCGACGAAGTTGTCGAGCGGCTGCAGGCCGTTCCACTTGTAGAGGCTGTAGTGCGCGGCCTGAATGACCGGCACCAGAACGAACAGAAGGTACAGGACCAGGGCCGGCAACAAGAACAGGGTGATGGTCACCCATTTGGTCGGTAGCCTAGATCCGACCCGTGGCCCGGCGCTCGTTGCGCTCATTGCCGTCCTCTCACTACCCTCGGGGGAATCGAGCGGGCCGGCGTGTTGCCGGCCCGCTCTCCAGTTGTTTCCTAGCTTTCCTAACGGTGGACTAGGTTCGCGGATCGCCTACTGGGCGGCGGCCGCGTCTGTGATCGCCTTGCAGACCTTGGCCGGATCCGAAGCGCCGACGAACAGAGCGACGGTCGCCTCGTTGATGGCCGTGCCCATCGCGGGCGAAGTGGCCTGGTCGAGGTAGAGCTGCATGAAGGTAGCCTTGCCCCGGCCCGCAAGAACGAGCTGGAGGTTCGCGTCCGTCACGGTGTCCTCGGTGCCGATCACCGGCGAGAGGGCCGTGGCCGGAGTGGAGGAGTTCAGCTTGTCAGCGTTGTAGACGCTGCTGAAGAACTTGAGGAAGTCGACAGCCTCGGGCGGCGCGTTCTTGCCGACCGCGATGCCGTTGCCGCCGCCGACACCGTCGGTCGCGGCGCCCTTGCCACCATCAACAGCCGGGAACGGGAACCAACCGAGGTCGGTGCCGAGGCCCTTGCCGCTGGTGCTGTCATTGGCCTCGACGCCAGGAGCCCACTGGCCCATGACTTCCATGGCTGCCTGGGCATTGCCAACAGCCGCCGCCTCGTTGTCATAGGTGGCGCTCTTGTAGCCGGGCTGGTAGGGATCGAGGGCGTTGAGCTTGACAACTTCGGCGCCGGCCGCCGTGCAGGCGTCGGTGTTCCAGTTGCCCGAGGAGATCATCTGCTGAAGGGCATCGCTGCCGCCGATGCGGAGGACGAGGTACGTCCAGAGGTGCATCGAGGGCCACATGTCCTTGCCCGCGATCGCGAGCGGGACGATGCCAGCAGCCTTGAGCTTGGAGACGTCGGCCAGGAACTCAGTCCACGTCGCCGGCGGTGCCGAGATGCCCGCCTTGGTGAACAGGGCCTTGTTGTACCAGACGCCGATCATGCCCATGTCCCACGGGATGCCGTACTGCACGCCCTTGTAGGAGTAGATGCTCATGGCGCCTGGGTTGATGGTGTCCTTCCAGGGCGCAACGGCGGCAGTGATGTCCTGAAGCGCGCCGGCATCGGCCTGAGCGGCCATGATGCCGCCGCCCCACGACTGGAACAGGTCAGGCGAGGTGCCCGACTGCATAGTCGTCGTGAGCTTGGTCTTGAAGGCTTCGTTCTCGAGGACCGTGATGTTGATCTTTACGTTCGGATGCGCCGCCATATAGGCGTCAGCGATTCCCTGGAAGATCGACTTGCCGGGCTCGCCGGTGGTGATGTGCCACCACTCGATCGTCACGGGCCCTGGCGTGGGCGTGGGCGCTGGCGTCGCGTTGGGCGCCTGTGTCGGGGCCTGGGTCGGCTCCGGCGTGGGCGACGCCGCGGTTGACGAACATGCGCCGGCAACCAGCGCGAGGATGGCGGCTCCAGCCAGGAACCGCGTCGGGATCAATTTCACCTGGGATTCTCCTTCATGTCACGAGACGCTCCGGCCGGGCGATCGACCCGGGCGATCGACGCTCTTCGGCCCTCCCTTCCAAACCCAAGTACTCCGATCGGCGCCTCCTCCATTGCCGCGAAACCGCGTAACTGTCTCGCTAGCCGCGTAGCAGAACCCGCCCTCCCGTGACGGCGGAGCAGCGCGTGCATACCTATGTAGCATACGCATGCTCACAGAGTCAAGGGCCGCCAAGGACTTGCTGCCGCAGGATGTCCAGCATACGATTTGCAGGTACTCGGCGGGGCGCGTTTCGGCGACCGCCGCCGATCCGGTCTGAGTATCTGCTAGCTCAGCGGGTCGGTCGATCGCAGGCCGCGACACGGCATGGGCCGGTCCGGCGCTCGATAGTGGATATGTCAAGGTTGCTGAAAGACGCACGGTAAGCCCCAAGACGGGGCCGGGGCCAGTGCTGCAAGCATTGTGGAGGACGTAAAGATGGTCCTGACGACGAGCCGGGCAACGCGCGAGGCCTACCGGCCGACCAGCGCCGACAAGTTCACCTTTGGGCTGTGGACCGTCGGCAATCCCGGCGGCGACCAGTTCGGAGATCCCACACGCGCGGCGATCGACCCTGTCGACAGCGTTCGCAAGCTGGCAGAACTGGGCGCGTATGGTGTGTGCCTTCACGACGACAACCTGGTCCCCCCGGGCTCGTCGGCGGCCGAGCGCGACAGGATCGTCTCCCGATTCCAGGCCGCTCTCAAGGAGACCGGCATGGTCGTCTCGATGGCGACCACAGACCTCTTCCACCACCCGGTCTTCAAGGACGGCGCCTTCACCTCCAACGATCGCGGCGTCCGCCGGTACGCCATCGCCAAGACCCTGAAGGCCCTCGACCTGGGCGCCGAGCTTGGCGCGCCGATTTACGTCTTCTGGGGCGGGCGTGAGGGCGTAGAGGCCATGGCGGCCAAGCGGCCCGGCGACGCGCTCGAGCGGTATCGCGAGGCGATGAACTTCTTCTGCGACTACGCGATCGACCACAAGTACGGGATGCGTTTCGCGATGGAGCCGAAGCCGAACGAGCCTCGCGGCGACACCTTCCTGCCCACGGTCGGCCACGCACTCGCGTTCATCGAGTCGCTCGATCATCCGGAGATGGTCGGCGTGAACCCCGAGACCGCCCACGAGACGATGTCGGGCCTCTCCTTCTATCACGCGGTCGCGCAGGCGATCTGGGCCGGCAAGCTTTTCCATATCGACCTGAACGGTCAGAAGATCGGCCGCTACGACCAGGACCTGCGCTTCGGGTCTGAAGGCATCAAAGACGCCTTCTTCCTCGTCAAGCTCCTCGAAGAGTCCGGCTACGACGGTCCCCGTCACTTCGACGCCCATGCCTACCGCGGAGAGAACGCAGACGGAGTCTGGGACTTTGCGGCGGGTTGCATGCGCACCTACCTGATCCTCAAAGAGAAGGCCGCCCGGTTCGCAGTCGACCCGGAGATCGTCGCGGCCATGGCCGACGCGTCGGTGGACGAGCTCGCCAAGCCTTCCGTCGGGAAGTACTCGGCGGCGACGGCGGCCGAACTCGCGGCGGCCCCCGGCGACCCAGCCGCTCTGGCCAGCCGCGGCTATTACAACGAGCGCCTGGATCAGCTCGTCATGGATCTGCTTTTGGGCACCCGGTAACGAGGCCTGACCCCAGCCGGGACCGGACCGCGATACCGAGGGCTACGATGAGAACGCTGGTTGCCGGCGTCGACTGCTCGACTCAGTCGACCAAGGTGGTGGTGATAGACGCGGAGACCGGCCAGATCGTCGGGCGTGGACAGGCGCCGCACCAAGTCGACGGTGCGGGCGGTGCCCGTGAGACCCATCCGGACGTGTGGTGGGAAGCGCTTCGCACCGCGCTGCGACAAACCGGCCTCGCCGGAGAGATAACGGCGATATCCGTAGCCGGACAGCAGCACGGCCTGGTCTGCCTGGACGCGTCCGGGGCGCCGCTTCGCCCGTCCATGCTCTGGAACGACACGCGGTCGGCTCCAGACGCAGCCAGACTCCTCGACGTGTTCGGCGGCGCCACCGCGTGGGCGACGCGAATCGGGGTGGTTCCCGTCGCCTCGTTCACGGCCACCAAGTGGGCCTGGATGAGACGGGTCGAGCCCAGGCTGGCCGCGCAGACCACGGCGATCCGCCTGCCTCACGATTACCTCACCGAGCGGCTCGCGGGGGAGGGAGTGACCGACAGGGGCGATGCTTCGGGCACTGCCTGGTGGTCCACCGAGACGGAGAAGTACGCTCCCGACGTACTGGGCCTTCCCGAGTTGGATCTGTCTCCCGCGATGCTTCCCCGCGTCCTCCAGCCGACCGAACGCGCGGGCGCCGTGACCGCCGCGGCGGCCGCAGCGACCGGGCTCCCAGTCGCGGCACTCGTGGGACCCGGAACTGGCGACAACATGGGCGCGGCGCTGGGCTTAGGGCTGCGGCCAGGAGTGCCGGTAATAAGCCTCGGCACGTCCGGCACGGCATACATGGTTTCCTCGACGCGAACCGCGGATTCGACCGGGAACGTCGCGGGTTTCGCCGACGCGACGGGGCGATTCCTGCCGTTGGCGGCGACCCTCAACTGCACGCTCGCGGTCGACAGGGTTGCGGCCTGGCTGGGCCTGGACCGAAACGACGTCGCCCCGAGCAAGAACGTCGTGGCCCTGCCCTACTTCGACGGCGAGCGCACCCCCAACGCGCCCGATGCGGCGGCGGCGGTCTTCGGCCTGCGACACGATACAGACCCACGATCGATTCTCATGGCCACCTACGAGGGCGCGATCGTCAGCCTCCTCGATGCCCTCGACACCATCGACGCGTGCTCGTCGGGGATCGACAAAGACGCGCCCCTAATCCTCATCGGCGGCGGAGCGAGAGGCGAAACCTGGCAGCGCGTAGTTCAGCGCCTATCCGGACGGGCGGTCTCCATACCGGAGGCGACGGAGCTTGTGGCCATCGGGGCGGGGGTGCAAGCGGCGGCGACCCTGCAAGGATCAACGCCCCTCGATGTCGCCACACGCTGGAAGGCGGACCGCGGCACGCTGCTCGAGCCGGTTGCCCGAGACGGTGAAGTCATCGCGCACCACCGAACCGTGCGGCAACTCGCGTTCGCTGCGGTGCAGAGCCGCCCGGCGGGACTCTAGCGAGAGGCCGTCGGGCGGGCCTGAGATCGGCCTGGATTAGCCGTGCAGCTGGGCCAGCTCGCCCTGCGACACCTCGCTGGGAAGCTTGCCCATGATGATCATTCCGAGGACCTCGTCGGTCGTGACGTCGGCCTTGTTGACCGTGCCAACGAGCTTGCCGTGGAGCATCACGCTGATCCTATCAGCCAGGTTGAAGACATCGTGGATGTCGTGGCTGATCAGGAAGATGCCGATGCCCTCGGACTTCAGCTGCGTGATCAGATCTCGCACCTGGGACGTTTCGGCTGGCCCCAGCGCCGCAGTAGGCTCGTCCATGATCAGGATCCGGGCGTTGAAGTGGATGGCTCGTCCGATGGCCACCGACTGCCGTTGGCCGCCGGAGAGCGACAGCACCGCCGTCTTGAAGTTCTTGAAGTTGGGGTTCAGACGCCCGATGACCTTGCGCGTGGCGGACTCCATCGCCGCGTCGTCGAGCGAGCCAAGCCTGGTCTTCAGCTCGCGGCCGAGGAACAGGTTGGCACTCGCGTCGACGTTTTCGGCCAGAGCCAGTGTCTGGTAGATGGTCTCGATGCCGAGTGCCTTCGCCGCGCGGGGGTCCGGGATCGATACCGGCCGCCCGCCGATCAGGATCTCGCCCGAGTCGGCAGGATGGGCGCCTGAGAGGGCCCTAATGAGGGTGGTCTTCCCGGCCCCGTTGCCGCCGACCAGTCCTACCACTTCGCCGGCGCGGAGATCCACGGTGACATCCTGCACCGCATGCACGCCGCCGAAGGAGACGCACATATCGCGCATCTCCACGAGGGGCGCCGCGCTGGCGGGCAGCTGGTCAGTCGTTGCCATGCTCATCTTTCCGCTCCTGGCCTATTTCACACGCCGCTGGAGGAGGGCGTCGATGCCGACCGCCAGAATGAGTACAGATCCGACCGCAACATCCTGCATGGGCGAGTCGACGCCGATCGTAACCATGCCCGATTTGAGCGATTGCATGACGACCGCGCCCAGAACCGCGCCCGGGATAGTTCCGATGCCACCCGCGAACGAAGTGCCGCCGATGACGGCCGCGGCGATGACGAGTAGCTCGTAGTTGGTGCCTGTGCTCGTAACGCCCGCGCTGAGGCGAGCTGTCTGGATTCCGCCAGCAATGGCGCACAGGACGCCGATCAGCACGAACGTCATCAGGATCGTCCGGCGAGTGTTGATGCCGGCGAGCTCGGCCGCCTCAGGGTTGCCGCCTATGGCGAAGACGTAGCGCCCGAACTGGCGGCGAGTGGTCAGGAACATCATGGCGAGCGTCACGCCGCCCAGGAGCAGAACGGGCATGGCCAGCCCCACCGGGATGATCAGGCCCCCCGCAGGCTCAGTAATGCCGTGCTCAGTCGCGTACTTCGTCGCCAGCAGGGGGGGCAGGGCATAGTTGTTGTACACCCACATCGCGCCCATGACGGTTGCGCATCCCCCGATCATCAGGACCGCCAGCGCCCACCGTGGCCGGACTGGGAAGCCGTATTCCCGGCGCTTCCGCCGGCCCGTAAGCAGGGCGTAGACGATGCCCGCACAGAGCAAGGCGCCCAGGATCCATGTCGGCCATTCTCCGATCGAGCCCTGGGGGAGGCCGCCACCCAGGACGGAGAAGGTGTTGTCCATCGGGGCGATCGTCTGGCCTTGCTGGACCTTGAAGATGAGGCCGCGCCAGATGAGGAGTCCGCCCAGTGTCACGACGAACGACGGGATCCCCAGGTACGCGATCAAGCCGCCCTGGATCGCTCCGATCAGGACTCCGAGCGCGATTCCGACCAGGAGCGCGACGATCCAGATGTACCAGTGGCCGTAGCCGGCGCCCAGGTCCTGCGGGATCCAGACGGCCTGCGTCATGGCCATCATGTAGCCGGTCAAACCCATGACGGAGCCGACGGAGAGATCGATGTTTCGAGAGACGATGATCAGGACCATGCCTGTGGCCATGATCGCCACCGGCACGCTCTGGACCGAAACGTCATAGAAGTTGCGCGGTGTGAGGAAGAGTCCGTCGGAGGCGAAGCCGAAGCCGAGCCAGATGCAAATCAAGGCCACGATCATGCCGGCCAGCCGCAGGTCCACTTCCATCGTGCGAGCCCCGGCCTGGGCTGCCCGGAACCCCGAGCCTATCCCCTGGCCGAAGCGTCCGAACGCGCCCTGGGGTCCGTCTGCTGCCTTCACTTCCCGCGTAACCTGAGTCATCGTCAGCCTCTCAATTGGCCTGAGACCGGAAAAGCCTGGGCCTACATTTTACGCGCCCTGCACCGCGGATTTCCGGGTGCAGGGCGCGCAATTTGAGCCCTAGTTGTTTGCGATCTCTAGCAGCCCGCGACCGCGCCGGCGGTCACGCCCTTGCAGAGCGACGCCTTGTCGATCCAGCCCGCGTCCAGGACCACGCTCAGGTTGTCCTTCGTGATGGCCTGAGGAGTGAGGAGGATCGAGTTCAAGCTGTTTCCGCCCGGCGACTTGAAGATCGCGGACGCACCGTTGGTCGTCGTGATCTTGTCCATCGTCGTGCCGTTCGAGAGAGCCGCTGCGGCTTCGCCGGCGGACTGGCCGAGCAGCCGAGCGTCCTTCCAGACGTCCACGGTCTGCGTGCCGAGGGCAACGCGGTTCAGAGCGGCGGCATCGCCGTCCTGGCCGGAGACCGGAACAGTGCCGGCAAGACCCTGAGACTGAAGAGCGGCGATGACGCCACCGGCCATGCCGTCGTTCTCAGTGAAGGCGATGTCGATCTTGTTGCTGTTCTTGGTGAGGAACTGCTCCATCTCGGTCTGGGCGTTGGCCGGATCCCAGTTGTCGGTGTAGGTCTCGCCCACGTTGATCAGCTTGCCGGCCGGGTCGGTCGCACCAACGGCCGGGACACCGGCCTGGACCATTCCGTCGCGCAGGAAGTCAGCGTTGGCGTCGGCCTTGTTGCCCTTGATGACAACGAAGTTGCCGGAAGACTTGACCTTGAGCAGCGCCTCGGCCTGCAGCTTGCCGACCAGGACGTTGTCGAAGGTGATGTAGAACGCGCCCGGATCTTCGATCAGGCGGTCATAGGCGACGACGGGCACGCCGGCATCGAGGGCCTTCTTGACGGCCGGCTTGATGGCCGTTCCATCCTGGGCCAGGATGATCAGGGCAGTGGCGCCCTGGTTGATCAGCGCATCGACGTTCGACGCCTGGGTGTCAGTCGAAGACTTCGCGTCGTTGGAGATGTACTTGCAGCCGGCCTTGTCGAGAGCGGCCTTGATGGCCGGCTCGTCCCACTTGGCCCAGCGCTCTTCCTGGTAGTTGTTCCAGGAGACGCCGACGGTGCAGGGCTTGGCTTCCGGTGTCGGGGTGGCCATAGCCTCAGGCGTCGGAGTGGCCTGCATAGCCTCGGTCGGGGCCGGGGTGGGAGATGCTGCCGAGCTCGAGCAAGCTGAGGCAACGAGCGCGACAACCGCGATTAGGGCTGCCGCTTTGCGACTACTGAACATAAGTTCCCTTCCTCCTTGTGGAATGGGTGCGGACTACCATCCGCCAATAGAGACTGTCGTCCGATTTGGGCTGCCGGACCTCCTCTCCGTCATCTATCGGTGTTCGATCACGGTGACTGGTCTAATGATTCGCCCATGCCCTTGGCGCAGCCAGTGCTGGTGCGGATGCCTGGCGATCTCCGACGACAGCGGCATTGCCTGGGTCGCAATCCTAGCAGCGGATTCGCCAGACAGCCTCCGCATGACGAAGGAGAAATCCCCGCCGACGGTGGGCAACTCGCTCAAACATGATATCGCGGAAGCCTTGATAGCTTCTTGGCGCGATCTGGTCAACTCCATGCCGCTCGGTGCCGCGAGCCTGCGACCGGGCGCACACCTATGTAGCATACGCATGCTTCGTCAGTCAAGGTCGTTGTAAGTAGGCTCGTCGGTATCTGAGTAAGCGAGCCCAGGGATCGTTTGTGAAGGTCCGGGGGCGGGCAGGTCTCGCAAGAGTCGGGCAATCGGACTTCCGGCGAGCCTTGCACACTACTGGATTCGGATGCAAACCGACCTTGGATCAGTCGGGGCCGGGAAACGACCGGACCCCGGTCGGAGGAACGCTGAAATGGTGATTGAGCGTCCCCGGAGCCGGGCGCGCCTGGTCGCGGTGGCTCCTGTTCGCGGCAATCGCACTGGCCGCGGACGGCCTGGTCCGAACGTATGAGCAGTGCCCGACTCGCCGATATCCCATTGCCGGACTTCGGCATGCCGGAAGGGCGGCCGGAGATCCCCGACGCTGTCTACGCGGCCCGAGTAGCGGCGCTGCGCGAACGCGCCGAAGAAGGCGGCTACGACCGGCTGGTCGTCTATGCCGACCGCGAACACAGTGCCAGCCTTGCCTATCTGACCGGCTTCGACCCCCGCTTCGAGGAGGCCCTCCTCGTGCTCGGGCCGACGGGCGAGCCGGCGATCATGGTCGGCAATGAGTGCCGGGGGATGGCAGCCCAGGCACCTCTCGAGATGCGGACGATCCTGTTCCAGGATTTCAGCCTGCCGGGGCAACCGCGCGATCGATCCGCACCGCTGGCCGAGATCCTTCGCAGCCTGGGCATCGGGCCGGGGACACGGGTGGGCGTGGTCGGCTGGAAGACGTACGCCCGCGCCGAAGCGACGGATGCCCCCTCATACCTCGTGGACGAGCTGCGGCAGCTGGCCGGGCCGACCGGGACCGTCGAGAACGCGACCAGCATTCTGATCCACGCCGCCGACGGCCTCCGCGTGGTGAACGAGCCGGATCAGCTTGCGGCGTTCGAGTATGCGGCCTGCCAGACGTCCGACGGCCTCCGGCGCTTGCTTTTCGGGCTTGCACCCGGGATGACCGAGAGCGAGGCGGTCCGGCTCTTGCGCTGGAACGGCATGCCGCTGTCCTGCCACCTGATGCTTTCCGCCGGGCCGAAGGCTTCGCTCGGGCTCCTCAGTCCGGGCGACCGTCCGATCCAGCGCGGCGACCCCTTCACGGTCGCCTTCGGCGTGTGGGGTGCGCTGAACTGCCGGGCAGGGTTCGTGGTCGGCGGATCCGACGAGCTGCCCTCCGGGATCGCGGACTACGTCGAGCGCCTGGTGGGGCCGTATTTCGAGGCCATCGCGGAGTGGTACGGAGCCCTGCGCATCGGCCAGACAGGGGGCGTCCTCCACGAGATCATTCGCCGCCACCTGGGCGATCCGTTCTTCGGCGTCTCCCTCAATCCCGGGCACCAGATCCACAACGACGAGTGGGTCAACTCGCCGATTGCCCCTGGGTCGCGCATCGAACTCCGCTCGGGCATGGCCCTCCAGGTGGACATCATTCCGGCGACCGGGACCGACTTCTTCACCACGAACATCGAGGACGGTGTGGCGCTCGCCGACGGATCGTTGCGCGAGAGACTCGCGGCTGGCTACCCCGGGGCGTGGCAACGGATCCAGGCCAGGCGGCGGTTCATGAGCGAGGCCCTGGGAATCGCCCTGCACCCGGACGTCCTGCCGTTCTCGAACATCCCGGCCTACCTGCCCCCATTCCTGCTCCGGCCGGACAGGGCAATGACGGTGGCCGACTGACCGTCGTCCCGGCAGATCCGGCGGCCGATTCTACGGCGCGCGCCTCCCGGGTCCCGGAGGATCGGTCCGGCCCGAACCCCACAGCTCCGGGCCGCAGATGAAAGGCCGTGGACGGTGAACGGGGAGAGTCGCCGGCTCCGACCGCCACCCGGTGACGGTCTCATCGAGCCAGCCCTCGAGCTGGGCGAAGTCATGCCAGAGCTCGAAGGGCCAGCCTTCCCGACGGCACAATTCGACCAGATGGCGTTTGGCGAAGATCACGTCCGAGTAGGCGGCGGCGTACCTGTCGCTCTCGCCGTCGCCGATGAAGACGACGATCCGGCCGGCCGCCTGGTGGGCGAGTACGCGCTGCCGCTTGCACGTCCCGCAAACGAGGCAGTCCGGGTGGCCGTTCGGGAACGTCATCGAAGCGCGCCGGCCATCGAAGACGGTTCGGGCGCTGATGACCGGGATCGGCGGCGTGCCCAGGCGCCGCAGGGCGGGTTCGATATAGAAACCGAAGCCGTCGCTCACGACCTCGACCGGGATCTCCAGTTCGAGCGCTCGGCGGGCGAATGACGCGAACGTCGGATCGTGAGGTTGCGCCTCGGCCAGCGCCACTACCGGGGCCGGGTCGCCGGGCAGCAGCTTGACCTGGCTGGTGAAGAGCGTCCTCGAGCCCACGGTGCCGGCGTCGTAGGACTCGTCGTGAGCGCGATATCGCTCGCCGATGAACCGGTAGAGGATGGTGTCGGCGACATCCGTGGTGGCAATCGTTCCGTCGTAGTCGACGAGCAGCGCAATCGGCGGCTGGCCGGGGCGAAGGGGAGGAGCGGGCGTCGAGGCCGAGCCGCCGGGCTGGGAGGTCATGCCAGCAGAGTACCGAACTGGATACGCGATCGCCCGGGCAGCGGCGGCCGGGGGCGACAGCTCAGCCGGGGCGGCGGCCGGACGTGCTAGATGCTCTCCTGGTCGAGTTCAAGAGATTCCTCGTCCCCTTCCTCGGTCAGCTTGAGCCAGACGAAGAGGCCGGCCAGAACGAGGAGCGGGATGATGATGAGCGCGGCAACGATCAGCAGGAGCCCGACCACCAGGTACTTAAAGAGCGCTTTCATGGCCTACCTCCGCTACCCGCCTTCGCACCAACCGAGCCGCTCAGGCTTCCTGCTGGGGCTTGGCGACCTTTTCGCCTCGCATGTCCGGGGCCTGGGCAATCAACGCCTCGACCTCGTCTCTGGTGAACTCGGCGATAACGTGCCTGCTGCCGGTCTGGGTCCCCATGAGCAGCCGCAACACGAATGCGCCTTCCTGTTCGAAGAAGAAGATGTCGCGCGGTTTCTGTTCGTCGACGTATCGACCGACCACGCGAAACGCTTGCTCATAGTAGCCCGGCTGGCCCCAGGTCACCGCAGGCTGGTGGGTCTCACGTCTGGCGTGACCTTCCTCCATGAACCGCGCGATGTCGTCATCGAGGAAAGTGAACGTCTCCTTGGTCTGCGAGCCCAGATTGTCTGACCAGGTGCCGGCTGCGGATGTCTCGACGACCAATCCCTGAACGACAAAACCGTCGGGGGCTTCGACGACCAACATTTCGCGCATGCCGCGCTGGTCGAGGAACGCGCCGATCGAGCGCAGGACTTCCTCGTAGTTCTGGCGCGGACTGCCTTCGTAGATCCGCATGTCGTTTCCTCGCGCTCCGCCGACCCTGGATCGGGACCGCCGACCGGGTCTCTCCCGGCAGGCATTGCCCGATCCTCGTTCGCGCGCGCTGCCTGATGGCCGAGTGTAGCAGCCCGTCACGCACTCGCAACGGGTCTGGGGAGCGCGCCCACCGGGCGCGGGCGTCGCTCCATCGCCGCGACGGCCCCCTGGCCGTAGAATGGATGGCATCCGGGCGCGGGTGCCGCCCCAAGCGGGTTGGCATTCTCGCGCCCATCTCGATGGTGCAGTCGGGTCGCGCTGCCGGACTCTCACTCGAGACGTTCTATCTAGGCATCGACCGGCCTGGCAGAGCGCGCCTGCCGGGTCAGGCGGCGCCGGCCTCGGGACCCGCGACGGTGGACCGAGGAACCGGCCCGGCAAGGGGAGCTGGAGAGCGAATGACCGCTGCGGGCCAGAACATCGACCAGCTGGCAATCGACACCATCCGGACGCTTTCGATGGATGCCGTCCAGAAGGCCAATTCGGGGCATCCAGGGGCGCCCATGGGCATGGCGCCGATGGCGTACACGCTGTGGACCCGCTTCCTGCGCCACTCCCCGACCGATCCAGACTGGCCGAACCGCGACCGGTTCGTGCTGTCGGCCGGGCACGCCAGCATGCTCCTCTACTCGCTGCTGTACCTGACGGGTTACGGGCTGACGATCGAGGACCTCCAGTCCTTCCGCCGGTGGGGCTCCAAGACTCCCGGCCACCCGGAACATGGCCTCACGGCCGGAGTCGAGGCCACCACCGGCCCCCTCGGCCAGGGCTTCGCGAACGCCGTGGGAATGGCGATCGCTCAGCGGCGTCTGGCGACGGAGTTCAACCGGCCGGGCCACGGCCTCATCGACCACTACGTCTACGCAATCTGCTCCGACGGCGATCTGCAGGAAGGGATCTCGGCCGAAGCCGCTTCCCTGGCTGGGCACCTCCGCCTCGGCAGACTGGTCGTCCTGTACGACGACAACCACATCCAGCTCGATGGACCCACCGCGATGGCGTTCACGGAGAACGTACTGGAGCGTTTCGATGCTTACGGGTGGCAGACCCAACGAGTCGAGGACGGGAACGACGTCGGGGCGATCGACGCGGCTATCGTGGCCGCGCGGGCGGACGACCGCCCGAGCCTGATCGCGGTTCGAACTCACATCGGCTACGGGGCTCCGACGAAGCACGACTCGCAGAAGTCTCATGGTTCCGCTCTGGGCGAGGAAGAAGTCCGCGGCGCCAAGGAGTTCTACGGCTGGGACCCGGACAAGCATTTCTACGTCCCGGACGCTGCTCTGGCCAGGTATCGCGAGGCGATCCCCACCGGCCGGCAGCTCGTGGCCGAGTGGCAGGAGAAGCTAGCCGGCTACGGGCGCGACTTCCCGGCCGAGGCCGCCGAGCTGGATCGCCGCTGGAACGGCCGCCTCGCCGACGGCTGGGCGAGCGGGCTCAAGGCGTACGCGGCCGGCGACGAAGTCCCCACCCGCAAGGCCGGCCAGGAAGCGATCAACGGGCTCGCCGGAGCCGTTCCCGAGCTGTTCGGCGGGTCCGCGGACCTCTCCGAGTCCAACCTCACCGACGTTGCCGGCGGAGGGCTCTTCGAGCTCGAGAACCCCGGCGGCCGAAACATCCGATTCGGCGTCCGCGAGCACGCCATGGGCGGAATCTGCAACGGCATCGCCCTGTACGGCGGGTTCATCCCATACGCCGCCACGTTCCTCGTTTTCAGCGACTACATGCGCGGCTCCGTTCGGCTGGCTGCGTTGACGGGCCTCAAGGTCGTGTACGCCTGGACTCACGACTCGATCGGAGTCGGAGAGGACGGGCCCACGCACGAGCCGGTCGAACAGGTGGCAGCGCTACGCGCGATGCCCAACCTCGATGTCATCAGGCCCGGCGATGCCAACGAGGCCGCAGCGGCTTGGGCCTGCGCGCTGGAACGCGGCGACGGCCCGACAGCCCTGATCATGTCGCGCCAGAAGCTGCTCGTCCTGACGGGCACGGCCGAGAAGGCTAGCGCCGGCGTGGCTCGCGGAGGGTACGTCCTCCGTGACGCCTCCGGAGACGCGGCGCGGCCGGACCTGATCGTGATCGGGACCGGGTCCGAGCTGCAGCTGGCGGTCGGCGCCGCGGAGGCCCTGGAGAGCGAGGGCATCCGAACGCGCGTCGTCAGCCTTCCCTGCTGGGAGCGGTTCGAGGCTCAGGATGCCGCCTACCGCGAGTCTGTCCTGCCGCGGGTCGCCCGCAAGCGCCTCGCGGTCGAGGCCCTCAGCCCCTTCGGCTGGGAGCGCTACGCCGGCGACGAAGGCGCTATCGCCGGCATCGACCGCTACGGCGCGTCGGCCCCAGTGGGCGAGATCATGAGTCACTTCGGCTTCACGGTCGAACGGGTCACCGAGATGGGCCGGAAAGTCGTTCGCGAAGGCTTACGCGGCCGCCTGCCGACTGCCGCCGGCCCGGAAGCCCGCTGAAAGGAGGCAAGGAATGCGCGTCGCGCTGGCGGCCGACCATGCCGGAGCGGAACTGAAGAGCGAACTGCTGACCCGGCTCGCTCCACTCGGCGTCGAACTGGTCGATCTTGGCGGAGACGGCTCCAACCCGGAGGACGACTACCCCGACTACAGCCGCGCCCTGGGGCTGGCCATCCTGGAGGGCCGGGCGGACCGGGGCATCCTGGTCTGCGGCAGCGGCGTCGGAGCTTCCATCGCGGCCTCCAAGATACCGGGGGTCCGGGCCGGCCTATGCCACGACACCTACTCCGCCGGCCAGGGCGTGGAGCACGACGACATGAACGTCCTCGCCCTCGGCGCTCGGGTAATCGGCGTCGAGACCGCGGTTTCCTGCGCTCAATCGTTCCTCGCCGCGACGTTCAGCGGCGCACCGCGCCACGTCCGCCGAGTCGGCAAGATCCGCGCGATCGAGGAAGAAGCCGCCGACATCCAAGCCGCGCACCCAACCAATAGGACTCCCTGAGCCCAACCTCCGGCGCTCGACTCACGCCGTTTCCGACCCAAGCCCCCGCCAGTCACGAGGCCGCCGCGATGACCGAACCGAAGCCCGCAAGCTCTCTGGCCCTGGATCTGAAGCTCAACGATGCCGAGCTGGAAGCGGCCCTGGCCGCGGCCCGTGATCGCGCCGTGAATGAAGGCTGGGCGGATCGAGCGATCGGCCGCCGCGACCCTGCGGTGTGGTCGAGCGAGGACCTGGTGCAGCGGGCCATCGCTACGCGTCTCGGCTGGCTCGAGGCCCCGTTCCACTTCGCCGACGAAACCGGCGAGCTGAAGGCTTTCGCGGCCTCGCTCCGTGAGCAGGGCTTCACCGCCGCCGTGCTGGGAGGGATGGGCGGCAGCAGCCTCGCCCCCGCTCTCCTGGCTCACCTCTTCGGGACGTCGAACGACGGCACACCGGTCCGCGTCCTCGATTCCACAGATCCGGCCGCCGTGTCGGCCGCGCTTGATGACCTGGACCCCACGGCGACTCTGTTCATCGTCTCCACCAAGTCCGGCACCACGGCCGAGTCGCTCTCGTTCCAGGCATATCAGTGGGCCCGGATCGACGATGCCCTCGAGGGTGCCGGCATTGGTCGTCCGACTCAGTCGGGCGACTTCATGGCCGCCATCACGGACCCCGCCAGCCTCCGCTCGATCCCTCACCACGACGAGCTGCGCGAGGTTTTCCTCAACCCGCCCGATGTCGGCGGCCGCTACTCGGCGCTGACCTACGTCGGCCTCGTACCTGGCGCGCTGCTCGGGATCGACCTCGAAGCGCTCCTGGAGAAGGCGCGGGCGATGATCATCAGCTGCGGCCAGCCCGACCCGGCCAAGAACCCGGGCCTGGCGTTGGGCGTGGCCATGGGCGCGTTCGCATCGGCAGGTCGCGACAAGCTGACCTTCGTCATCGACCGCGAGCTGGCCGCCTTCGGGCCGTGGGTGGAGCAACTGATCGCCGAGAGTACAGGCAAGGCGCCGATCCGCTCCGCGGACGGGCGAGGCGTCGGCGTGGTGCCCGTGGACGGGGAGCCACTCGGCGCCCCGGCGGCGTATGGAAGCGACCGCGTATTCGTCCGCATTGCGCTCGCCGGATCCGCCGGTCCGGACCCGGCTATCGGGACCAACGTCGAGGCCCGCCTCGCGGAGCTTGCCGCCGCCGGCCACCCGGTAATTCGCATCGACGTCGGCAGCAAGATAGAGATCGGGGCGGAGTTCGTCCGCTGGGAGGTCGCGACCGCGCTCGCCGGCGCCGTGCTCAACATCGACCCGTTCGACCAGCCCAACGTCGAGGAAGCCAAAGTCAATACCCGCGCCGTCATCGCCTCCTTCGAGGCCGGCACCGGCGAGGATTCCGGGACGGCCGCCATCCCGGTCGCCGACGAGGCGGCGCTCACGGCCGCCCTGAAAACGCATCTCGGCAGGCTCGCCCCGAACGGTTACGCGTCGATACAGGCTTACGTGGCCCAGACACCGGGGCGGGATGCGGCCCTGAGCCGGGTGCGGACGCGCCTCCGGGACGTCACACGCCGCGCCACAACCGTTGGCTATGGACCGCGCTTCCTGCACTCAACGGGCCAGCTGCACAAGGGCGGCGCACCGATCGGCTGGTTCCTTCAGCTCGTTTGCGAGCATCCGAATGACCTCGCGATACCGGGAGAGGCGTACACGTTCGGCCAGCTCATCCACGCTCAGGCCATCGGCGACGCCCGGACCCTCGAGGACCACCACCTGCCCGTTCTGCGGATCAACCTGGGAGGCGACCCAGACGCCGGCCTGGCGGCCCTCGAGCGGGCCCTCGTCGCCGCCCTCAAGGAGAGATGAGGAAATGGAACTCGGCCTCGTCGGACTCGGGCGGATGGGTGCCGGCATGATCCGATTGCCGTTCCCGGACAGGCATCGCGGCCGCCCTTCGAGCTACGACCGATGAGCCCCGCACGTACCCCGAGCCCGGCTCCGCCGGCCCGAACGGCGCGGCAGCTCCGCGAAGCGGCCGAGGCCGCCGAGCGCCGCCGGCGCGGCGAAAGGGATCTCAATCCGCTCCGCAAGGGTCTCCGCCTCGAGCGCGTGCCGGACCCCTGCGCCTTCGTTCTGTTCGGCGCCACGGGCGACCTGGCCCACCGCAAGGTCATCCCGGCGATCTACCAGCTTTGGCGCACCAACCTGCTGCCGGCCGAGTTCAGCCTCGTCGCGGTGGCCCGACGGCCGTACTCCGACGAGACCTACGCCGCCGAGGTTCGAGACGCGGTGGAGAAGTACTCGCGAGTGCAGCCGGTAGACGAAGCGGCCTGGGCCGAGCTGGCCAAGCGCATCACATACCAGCAGCTGGACTTCAGCGACGACGCCGGCTTCGATCGGCTGAGCGAGCGCCTCGACGAGCTGGACACGGAGCGAGGTTCGGCCGGCAACCGGCTCTACTACATGGCCACGCACCCCTCGCAGGTTACGGAGATCGTCCAGCAACTGGGCCGGGTCGGGCTGGACCACGAACTGCGCGGCGGAGGCTGGCGGCGAGTCGTCATCGAGAAGCCATTCGGCCACGACTACGAATTGGCCCGCCACCTGAATCACGAACTCTCCAAGGTTCTCCGCGAGTCGCAGGTCTATCGCATCGACCACTACCTGGGCAAGGAAACGGTCCGCAACCTGCTGGTATTCCGTTTCGGCAACGGGATCTTCGAGCCTGTCTGGAACCGCAGTTACGTCGACCACGTGCAGATCACCGTGGCCGAGTCGATCGGCGTCGAGAACCGCGGCTCCTTCTACGAGGAGACCGGCGCCAGCCGGGACATCCTCCAGAACCACCTCCTCCAGCTCATGACCCTGGTCGCCATGGAGCCGCCCTCGTCGTTCCAGGCCGACGCTCTGCGCGACCAGAAGCTCCAGGTCTTGCGGGCCATCGCGATCCCGGATCCGGAGAACG
This sequence comes from uncultured Chloroflexia bacterium, assembly GCA_963814125.1. Taxonomy (GTDB): domain Bacteria; phylum Chloroflexota; class Limnocylindria; order Limnocylindrales; family CSP1-4; genus Fen-1039. The sequence goes on along the minus strand of CAWFBR010000009.1, from coordinate 79,170 downwards.
TCCGCCGCAACGTCGTACGCGGCCAGTACGGATCCGGCTGGGTCTCGGGCGAGGCGGCGGCCGGTTACCGTGAGGAGCACGAGGTCGATCCCGAGTCCGAGACAGAAACCTACGTGGCCGGCCAATTCCAGATCGACGACTGGCGCTGGAGCGGCGTCCCGTTCTACCTGCGGGCCGGCAAGCGGCTACCCAAACGCGCCACCGAGATCGCTGTCCAGTTCAAGGAAGTACCGCTCCGGCTCTTCCGCGAGTCCAGCGGCGACCCGGCCCCGAACGTACTGGCGATGCGCATCCAGCCCGACGAAGGAATCATGCTTCGCTTCGCGGCCAAGGTGCCTGGTCTCGGTCTCGACGTCCGTACGGTGAACATGGACTTCGCCTACGACACGTCGTTCACGGTCGACTCGCCGGACGCGTACGAGACTCTGATCCTCGACGCTCTCCTGGGCGACGCTTCGCTCTTCACCCGGGCCGACGAGGTCGAGGCGGCCTGGTCGGTCGTGACGCCAATAGATGAGGCCTGGGCCTCCATGCCGGCGCCGCATTTCCCCAACTACGCCGCCGGAACGTGGGGCCCGGATGCTGCGGACGAACTGATGGAACGGGACGGCAGACGGTGGCGAAGAATCTGAAGATGGCCGGGGTGGGCTCGGCGGCGGCCGCATTGCCAACGGCCCACTCGGTGCTGGAGATCGAACGTCAGCTGGAGTCACTCTGGGCCAGAGCCGATGCAGTACAGGCCGAGGCGGCGCGGGCCGAGGCGGCCCTGGCGAAATCCCAGGCGCAGGCGGCGGCCCAGGCGATCGCGGCGCTGGCCGCCCGCGAGCCGGGTGGCGCGGGAGAGAGGCATGTTGTGGCCCGATCCAGCGTGCTGAACCTGATCGTGGTGGCGGGCAGTCGCGGGACGGCCGAGCATTGTGCTGCCACGATCGCCGGCATCGCCGGACGCCGCCCGTCGCGCTCGCTGATCCTCTCGGCCATAGACCCGGACGGCTCGCCGGGCCTGGATGCTCGAGTCGAGGCCCTGGCGCTGACCACGGCGACGGGCCCTGCCGAAACTGGCGCCGAGACGATCGACGTAACGGCTCGAGGTGATACGGGTATGCATCTCGCCTCGATCATCGAGCCTCTCCTGGTCCGCGATCTGCCGGTGGCGCTGTGGTGGCCGGACGACCCCGAGTTCGCCTCGCATCGCGCTGATCGGCTCGTGCCCATGGCCGACCGGCTGATCGTCAACGGGTCTTCCTGGTCCGGGGACGGCCTGGACCGCCTCGCGGCCCTGGCGCACCTGGCGCAGACCCGAGGATTGGTCGTCGCCGACTTCGCGCTGCTCCGGCAGGCTCGCTGGCGTGAGGCGCTCGCCTCCGTCTACGACCTGCCGGACCTTCGCCGGCACCTTCGAGCCGTTCGCTCCATCACGGTCGAGTACGCAGCCGATCAGGACGGCGACCCGGCCGGATCGACGAACGTCGTGCGCCCCGTCTACCACGTTGCCTGGCTGGCGTCGCGACTTGGGATGGGGATCGCCTCGCCACTCCGGCCCGCGGCCGGGGGCAGGCGCGTGGCTACGCTCCGCCAGTTCGCGCACAAGGTCGAAGTCGAGCTCCGTCCGGCCAATTCCCACCTCGGCGCGGGGTCGACCGTGAGGGTACAGATAGCCTCCCGTCTGCGGGGGGCGGAGCTGGTCGGCGACGTCATGGCAGGTGATCGGACGGTCGAGGTAGTCGTCCGCGACAAGGGCCGAGAGCGAGTCCGGCGCACGTACTTGGCTCCCAGGCTCCAGGACGTGGACCTGCTGGAGGGGGCGGTGGAGGAAAGCGCTGCCGATCCCGTGGCTGTGGCGGCCCTGACGATGGCGGGCAGGTTGATCGGAACGGAGCCGGCCGCACATGGAACTCTTGAGGGGGGCGAGGACGGAGACCGTGGCTGAGCACCGGCTGGATCCTTCCGCGGCACCGGACCGGTTGGTCGGGAACGGCGTCGCAGGCCTGACCATACCCAACGGCGGCGAGCCGGAGCTGGTCGTGCTGGTCGACCCTGAGGCCGCGGCGCGCGAGGCCGCTCATCGAATCGCCGACGCGCTGGTCGCCGCCGTCGAGCTTCGCGGCCGGGCCGACTTCTGCACCACCGGTGGCAGCGCCCCGATCCCGATATACCGGCTCCTGGCGCAGTCGCCGATGCGCGACCGCATCCCCTGGCCGCAGGTCCACGTCTGGTGGGGTGACGATCGGTTCGTCCCGCGCGACCACCCCGATTCCAACGTGACCGCCCTGGACGAGGTACTGCTCGGCGGCAGCACGGACGGGAGAGACGGCGCGCCCCTGCCGGCAGCCAACGTCCATCCATTCCCGACGGATCGGGCCATCGCGGAGATGCGGGACAACGCCTGGTGCGCCGCCCGATACGCCGAAGAGATGGCGGCCGGCTTGCCCCTGACGGAGAGCAACTGGCCGGTCTTCGACCTCATCATGGTCGGAGCCGGGACGGACGGCCACGTCCTGTCCTGCTTCCCCAACAGCCCCGCCCTGGACAGCTTCGCCTGGACGCTGGCAGTGCCCGCGCCGTCGCATATCGGGCCACATCTGCCTCGCATGACCGTGAATCCGCGGCTCCTGGAGGCGGCACCGGTTCTGGTCGTCAGCTGGGGCGCCAGCAAGGCAGAGGCCCTGGGCCACGTCTTCGGCGACCTTCGCGACGACCGCCGCTGGCCGGTTCAGCGGACGCGGCGCTCCGGCGCCGTCTGGCTGGTGGACCAGGCCGCGGCTGCGCACATTCCCAAAGAGCGCCGGTAGAGCCGAGAATCTTGCACCGCCCACCGCCCGGGAGTCTCATAATCGTGGAGGTTGATGGCTCAACCACCTTCACCTGGGAGATGCACGATGGCAAAGAGAAGGGTTGTCATCTCGCTTGTCGCCATGGCATCCATTGCCCTGGGCGGCTGTGGTCAGTCGGGTGCCACCGGCACGAGTGCCGGCCCGACGGCAGGCACTCAGTCAACCCCGACACCGTCTGCGATGGTCGGGGCGACCCCAACCCCGTCCGCCATGGTGCAAACAAACCCGGACGGCAGCGTCATGGACGCCGACGGATTCGTTCGACTCCCGGGCGAACCCACCCGCCCGGATCAAGCGCACTACTACGTGGTCGGGGAGATCTGCGACCAGTTCACGCAAGCGTTCATGGAGGGGCTGAGCGGGAAGAAGTTCAAGAAGATCGAGCCTTCGGCCGTCTCCACCGTCAACGGCTGCGTCTACTACACGGCGACGACGGCCGATGACGGCAAGGACGCCTACATCCTGCTCGTACTCGACTTTCTGAGCGTGGCAAACCAGAAGGCCGGCCAGCAGACACTCGGCCGCACCGTGACGACGAACGCCAGCATCCCGATGGACAACTTCGTCGCGACTCAGGAGAACGGCGTCATCAACGACATCTACTTCGTCTTTGGCCCAGAGAAGTTCCTGCGCCTGGGCCGCACGTCCACGTCCGCCCTCTCGGACGTCGACATGCTCGCGCTGGCGGTCAAGCTCGGAAGCAAGATGAAGGACTTCAGGTAGCCGACCCGCCACCAGGCCCGGCAGAACCGCCGTCCTGGCGCCGGCCCGACTCCACGACCGTCGTCGGCGTGTTGTGGACCGCGGTAACCGCGGGGATCGTGCCGAGCCGGCCGGCCTGGTAGTCGGCGATTGCCTGCATGACCTCCTCGCGGGTATTCATCACGAACGGCCCCATCCAGGCCACGGGCTCCCCGATCGGACGACCACCGAGGATGAGAACGTCGAGGTTGGGGCTCCGGCTTTCCTGAGCCTGTGAAGCGGCAACGGTGAGCGCGTTGCCCGGCCCGAAGACGGCGAGCTGTCCGGTCTGGATCGGCCGCGCCTCCGCACCCACGGAGCCGCCTCCCGCCATGGCGTAGACGAGGGCGTTGTAGTCGGCCCGCCAGGGGAGCGTCAGGCGCGCCCCGGGGCTCAGGGTCGCATGGGCGAGCGTGATCGGCGAGTAGGTCGAGCCGGGCCCTTTGTATCCGGCGATCTCGCCGGCGATGATCCGCACCAGCGTGCCGCCGTCAGGTGAGGAAACCAGCGCCACCTCGGCGGCTCGCAGGTCCTGGTATCGCGGCTGAGCCCATTTCTCCGCCCGCGGCAGGTTGACCCAGAGCTGGAAGCCGTGGAACAGACCGCCGCTGGTGACAAGCCACTCGGGCGGCTTCTCGATGTGCAGGATGCCGGCGCCGGCGGTCATCCACTGCGTGTCGCCGTTGGTGATGACTCCCCCGCCTCCGTTCGAGTCCTGGTGTTCGAAAGTGCCGTCGATCATGTAGGTGACCGTCTCGAAGCCCCGGTGCGGGTGCCATGGCGTTCCCTTCGGCTCGCCGGGGGCGTATTCCACCTCGCCCATCTGATCGAGGTGGACGAACGGATCGAGGTCCGCGAGATCGACGCCGGCAAAGGCGCGGCGCACCGGGAATCCCTCGCCCTCGAGACCGTGTGGCGCGGTGGTAAGGCTGCGGAGGCGGCGCTCGCGAGCGATCGTTGGGTCTGGCGCAGGGATGCGAGGCAGGACGGTGATGTCGGGGACGGTCAGGGCGGGCATTCGGGGGTCCTTGTCCGGTTGAGATGGGACGAGCGCTTCGATCTGCTCGACCGGTCGATAATGGCTCGCATGCCCCGGAACGGCGCCGTCAACTGCCTCAGCACCGCCTGGCGGTCCAGTCCCGGACGCGGAAGGACCGCCGCTCGAGGGCGACGGTCCTTCCGGTGACGGTGTCGGGTGCGGGCAGCACGCGGGCCCACGCCCGAGTGGGACGTCAGGCGATCTCGGCCGGCTCGAACTTCGTCTTGCGCATGAACCACACGAAGATGACCGCGCCCGTGGCCGCGAAGCCGAGCAGGCTGAGGTTCAGGATCGGGTACGAGACATCCGGGTTGGCGCCGCTAACGAGCGCGGCGGGGATGCCGCCGAGGCCGGCGATGCTGTTCCAGGCATCCACCTGGTCGCCGGATTCGACGCCATAGACCTGCGGAATGATGTACAGCATCGAGGCGATCACGAGCAGCACCGAGACGATCCGGAAGGTCCTCGCGTCGTCATCGGCGTCGCCGGTGAGCTTGGCCAGGAGGGCCCAGAAGAGCACGAGCGCCGCGAGGGGAGCGGTGATCGGGACGCCCAGGTCGGCGCTCATGTACACGTTGGGAAAGACGAAGATCACGCTCAGTGCGAAGGTCACGACGAGTAGCCCGTCGCGGATGAGGATGTAGCTCAGCCACCATACGTCGCCGCCGAACCGGAGGGTCAACCCCTGCAGGTAGCGGAGGATGTACGGCCGGGCGAAATGCAGGGCCAGGGTGAAGGACCACAGGATCGGGAGCACCGCCGCGATCGACAGGAGCATCCAGTACTGCGATCCCTGGACGAGAGCTTGCTGGTCGTTCATTGTGGCTCTCTCCTAGCTCTGCGCCGCGGGCTGGCTAGCCGCGCTCGCGTCGGCCCTGGCCGGGGCGGGCGAAGCCATCCGAAGGTTGTAGACGACGGCCACCAGGCCCATCGCGCCGACGAGTACCTGCGAGACGAACACCAGGACCAGCGCGATCGTCGGGTTCTGTGAACTGACGAGCACCGAGGCGAACTGGTTCGAGATGCTGCTGCCCACGGTGGTCATCTGCACCCCCAGGAAGTAGGGCACCAGGTAGAGGCTCGCGCCCAGGGCAAGCAGAAACGTCTGCAGCTGAAAGCTTCGAGCGTCGGCGTCGGCACGAGTCATAAGCTTGAGCAGCAGAACCGCGAAGGCACAGGCGGCGGCCAGTCCACCGGTGATGGGCAGGTCGTTTCCACCAACGACATCCGGGTAGAAGAAGATGAAGCTGCCCAGGAAGACCTGGAGCAGGAAGACGTCCCGCATCCCGACATAGATCGTCCACCACAGGTCCGCACCCAAACGCAGGGTGAACTTGCGCGTGAGGGCCAGCATGTAGGGCCGGGCCAGGTGCAGGGCGACGGCCAGAAGCCACAGGGCTACGAGCGCCGCGGCGATCGTCCCTTCGACGAACTGCTCGGCCGCACCGAACGCTGCAGAATCCATCAGTCACGACCTCCTGAGGTGGCGCCGGTGTTGCCCGCCGGAGTGGCGGACTGCGGCGAAACGCTTGGCGAATGAGGCGAATTGACGGGCGGCCCGCCGCGCGGAGGCCCGCCGGGTGGCGGCGCCGCGTCTCTCGGTCCGCGACCCGACTGGACGTAGACCTGTTCACAGCGGTAGACGGCATCGCAGCGAAGACAGCGTGTCGCCTCGATCGTGGCCGCGGCCGGCTCGAGGGCGGGCTGAGTGGCCGCGAACGACCCGGGCTGGTAATCCGGCAATGCCATGCCGACTCGTGGGCGCGTGGCCAGATCGACGGTCAGCACCGGCTCGGGCTTCTTGGGAACGCGGACCGTGGCCATGATCTCGGCTTCGCCGTTGCGGCTGCCGGACAGGTACTCGTGGATCGAGCCGGCGGCGCGACGGCCGGCGCCGACCGCATGGATGATCGTCTTGGCGCCCGATACGACGTCGCCGCCGGCGAAAACGCCCTTGCGGCCGGTGGCCTGACCCGAGTCCGCGACGATGCCGGAGAAACCGCTCGTCTCGATACCGGCGCCGGCAGGCAGGATCGAAGGATCGGGCTCCTCGCCCACCGCCACGAGCACCGTGGCCGCGTCGATTTCGCGATCGCTCCCGGGGATCGGCTCGTAGACGGCCCGTCCGCCCTCGAACCGGCCACTCGGTCGCTGACTGACGTACTTGACGCAGGTGACGCCCTTCTTCGAGCCTTCCACTTCGGTGACCGCGGCTTCGTACTGAACGTGGACGCCCTCGTGCTCGGCGGCCTCGACTTCCTCCGCCTGGGCCGGCATCTCGGCCTTGCCGCGCCGGTACAGGACGGTGACCGAAGAGGCACCCGAACGGAGCGCGGACCGGGCCGCGTCCATCGCCGTGCTGCCACCGCCGACCACCACGACCGCTCCGCGCAGAACCGGCTTCTCACCAAGGTTGACCCGCTTGAGGAAGAGCGTGGCCGGCATCACGCCCGGCAGATCGTCGCCCGGAACTCCGAGCTTGCGGCTGCGCGAGGCGCCCGTGGCCAGGAAGACGGCCTGATACTTGGCCTCGAGATCGGCCAGGGTAAAGTCGCGGCCCATCGCGGAGTCGAGTTTCAGCTCCACGCCCAGGCCCACGATTCGGTCGATCTCTTCGCGCAGGACAGTCCTTGGGAGGCGGTACTCGGGGATGCCGATGGCCATCATTCCGCCCGGAACGGGCATCGCCTCGAAGACGGTCACGTTGTAGCCGAGGCGGGCCAGGTAGTACGCGGCCGACATTCCGGCCGGCCCGCCGCCGACGATGGCGACGTTCTCCTTACGCCGGTTTTTCGGAGGCGCGACTGGCGGCAGCTTGCCGGCTTCGGTCGCGAAGCGCTTGAGGCGCCGGATAGCGATCGGCTCGTCCAGAGTTCCGCGACGGCATGCGGTCTCGCAGGGCGCAGTGCAGATCCATCCGCAGACCGACGGGAAAGGGTTGACCTCGGCGGCGACGGCGTAGGCCTCGTCGTACTTGCCCTGGCCCACGAGCGCCACGTATCGCCCGGCATCGGTGCCGGCGGGACAGGCCTCCTGGCAGGGCGCAATCGGATCCTGGCGGGCATCGGTCACCATGGACCGCCACACCTGCCAGTCGTTCGGGCGCTCGCTTGTCCGCCACGTGAACAGATCGCCCCAGGGCGAAACGCGGACGGGCTTCAGCGATTCGCGAGTGACGTCGCCCAGGGCCTGCCAGGCCGGGGGCGGATCCACGGGACGAGTGACGGGACCCTGGCGGGGAGCAAGCGGCGTGGGGCCGGCCACCGCGTCGAGCAACACGACGTGGGTCGGGCACTCGCGGACGCAGATGCCGCAGCCGATGCATTCGCCGACCTGGACCGGGTACTCCATCATCCAGTCGAAGGGCTTTCCGAACACACCGGAGCCCTCGACCCCGGGCCGTTGCGGCCGGCTCATGTCCAGCGCCTGCACCGGGCAGACGTCCATGCAGACGCCGCAGTTCAAGCAGTTGCCGTTCTCTATCTGGATCCGATAGCCCATGGGACGCCTCGGCCGTGTGGTTTGCTCGTCCACACGATGGCGTCCGGCTGCGTCACGTGCATCTGCCGGAGGTCCGAACTTGCACTACCCGCTCGGGTGGGCCCGTCTGCCACTCGATACGAAGGCCGCCCGGAGCGGGCCGGAGCCGCTCGCGAAGCTCTCTGGCTGCCTGTGGCCTTGCGCAACGCCCGGCTTGCTGGACGCAGCGGGCTACCCGACCGACGCTGGAGGAGCAGGATCAGCGGGGGCGGGTCTGCGGCTCGCGGCGGAACCTCTCGTTGAGAGCCTGGTCGCGCGGCAGGTCGGGCACAAGGCCTTCGCGCACGGCCCTCGCGGCAAGCTCGGCGCGGTTCTGCGCGTGCAGCTTCTCGACGATGTTCTTCAGGTGGAACTTGACCGTGTTCTCGCTGATGCCGAGCTCCGCGGCGATCTCGCGGTTACGCTGGCCGGCCGTGACTAGCTGAAGCACTTCCACTTCACGCTCGGTCAGCCGCTGCGTGGCCTGCTTGCTGCCTCCCGGCGTGCGCAGGAACTCGTCGATGATGCGGGCGGCCGTGGCCGGCGTGATGGCAGGCTCGCCTCTCGCCACACCCTCGAGCATCGTGCGCAGCTGAGGCGCCTCGAGATTCTTGAGCAGATAGCCCTGGGCTCCGGCCTTGATCGCCCGGAAGAGATCAGCCTCGTCTTCACTCACCGTCAGCATGACGATCGCGACCTCGGGGTGACGGGCCTTGATCGCTGCGGTCGCCTCCAGTCCGGAGACGTTGGGCATCCGAACGTCCATGAGCACGACGTCCGGCGACGTTTCCTCCACGAGGTCGATGGCCTCGCTTCCATCGGACGCCTGTCCGACGACCTCGTGGCCCCATGCCAGCAGTAGCGATGCCACGCCATCGCGGAACAGCGTGTGGTCGTCGACAAGCACGGTTCTCATAATCTCAGTCTGCCTCGGATACCGTTTCAGTGGGTGATCGGACCGCCTGGTGCTGCGTTGAGGGACGCCCCGTCTCGTGGGGCGAGCCGACACCAAAGGGGAGGGCCCCGGATACCGCCCCACCCGTCGGAACGCGCAGCTCGACGGCTGCCCCAGCGCCAGGGCTGCTGCGCCAGGCGATACTGCCGCCGACCGACTCGGCGCGCTCCCGCATGCCGGCCAGGCCGAAATGGGGCCAGCGTTCCGGCCCCCGGGTCAGCAGCTCGGCATCGAAACCGACGCCGTCGTCTTCGATCCGGAGAACGACCTCACGACCCTCGCGCTCCATCGAAATGCCCACCCGCTGTGCCCGAGCGTGCTTTCGGATGTTGGTCAGCGCTTCCCGTGCGATCCCGAAGACTTCAGCCTGAACCGCGGCGGAGACGGGTGCGCCTGCCGCTTCGGGCGACGCCTCGAAGTGGACGGCCAGCTTGGACGATTCCGCGTAGAGCGCCGCGTACTCCTCCAGGGCCGCCGCCAGGCCGCGCGGCGCCTCCGGCGACGACAGCGTCAGGATGGCCTCGCGGACGTCTACGTACAACGACCGCGCCGCCTCCGCCAGCTCCCCCAGCTGCCGCCGAGCCTCCGCCACGTGGCCGTCCGCGAGCATCTCGTCCACTGCCTGGGACTTCGTGTTCACATATCCGAGGACCTGGGCGAGACCGTCGTGCATTTCGCGGGCGATCCGCTCTCGCTCCCCCTGCACTGCCAGGGTCTGCAGTTCATCGTGGAGCCGCGCGGCCTCAAGGGCGAGACCGACCTGCGTGGCCAGGGCCGACACGGTCGCCACCTCCGTCGAGGAGAAGCCGCGGGCGACGCGGGAGGCCAAGCCAAGCGTCCCTACGCTCTTGTCCCCCAGCACCACCGGAGCCGAAACACGTATCCGGTAGCTCGGCTGCAGGTAGCCATCGAGATCAGGGAGGTCCGATCGCGCCGCGCCGGCCTCGGCCGGCTGGTCCCCCCGCATGACTCCGGGGGCGGCGCTGGCGCCGACCAGTCGGATCTCGCCCACCGGACCGTCCACGGCCAGGAGGGCGGCGTCCATCTTCAGCAGGTCGCGGGCGCGGTCCAGGATGCCGGCGATCGTCTGCTGCGGGTCGCTCTGCCCGGCGACCGCCAGGCTGACGTCGTAGACCGCCCGCAGGGCCGCGTTGCGCGCCTCGAGCTCGGCATTCCGCTCCCCGATGTCGCTGACGAGTCGGTCGATCTGGCCGAAGGCGCGCCAGGCCGCGGTCACGGCCACGACCGCCACAACGGCAACGACCAGAACGGCGTCGAGGGGGAAGTGGAGAGCGGCGTCCAGGACCGAGTCACTGAGCAGTTCCACGACTGCAATGAAGAGCAACGCGGCGGCGACGATAAGCCAGCGACTACGGCGATACATCCGAGTCTCCGAGCGCGACGGCGAGGCCCAACCTCATCCGGATCGGTTGAGGCCCACTCGTTCGGGCGGCACTATGCGCCGGCCACGGCTGGGCTGCCGTGCCCGGCGGAGCGTGTTCCGAAGGGCGGCACGGGTCGGTGGCCGGCGAAGGGCAGGTGCGGGCCTCGGCAATCCGGCTCCAGTTGGACTCCCGCGAGTTAGGGAATTTGGTCGGATAAATCTGCCGGAGAGTCTGCCACTATGTGATTGGGCTGGAGCCGGGCCGGTATGACGCCCGGTATGGGACCCACACTCGATCACTGGCCTTGTGACTGCCACAGACACTGAACTGGTACCGATCCCTCGGGATGCCGGCGAGCCGAACCGCCCCGCGGGCCGCGCTTGGCTGCTCAGCCGTGTCCGACCTCTGGAGTCACCCGTCGCCGCCGCACTGCTGTCGTTCTTGCTGCCCGGACTCGGCCAGCTCGCCATGGGCCGCCGGCGCTGGGCCGTTCTCTTCCTGGTGCCCTCGCTGATCGGCCTGGGCTGGATCGTGGTCCAGTTAGGCGAGGGTGTGGCCTGGTTCGGCCTGAGCCTGTTCGACGAGACGTTTGTCATCACGCTGATCGCGATCCTGGCCTTCCTGGGCGTCTTGCGCATCCTTGCGGTCTGTCAGGCGCTCGTTACCTCACGGCACCGGAGCCACCGGCGCAAGCTCGAGGGCGCTCTGGCGGCGGCGCTGGTTCTGGCAATCGTGGCCACCCACGTCGCCGCAATCGGCGGCGCCTGGGCCGTCTATGAGACCGGCGCCGCGATCAACAACAACGACATGCTCAGCGACAGTTCTCTGGCAGGCCCGGCGCCTTCAGCTTCTCCGGCGACACTGGTTCCGTCGCCGTCGCCAAAGCCAATGCCCGCGGCCGTGCCCACGTACACGCCGTGGGGCGCCTCGAGTCAGACACCGCCCGCCATCGCGTGGCGGCCAACTCCGACGCCGGTGCCGACGTACTGGTCCAACCCGGATCGGATCACCTTCCTGCTGATTGGCGTGGACTTCATGACGGGGCGCCACCATTCCTCGACCGACACCATGATCCTGGCCACGTTGGACGTTCACACGAACAAAGCCACGATCATCAGCGTGCCCCGTGACACCTCTCACTTCCCGCTCTACTACGGCGGTTGGGCCGGTGACACCTTCAAGCTGAACGGGCTCATGACGTCGGCCTCCTCCGCAGACTTCGGCTCTCCCGATTCGGGCGTCGAGACCCTGAAGAAGGAGATCGGATATCTGGTGGGGCTGCCCGTCGACTACTACGCCGCGGCGGACCTCGAAGGATTCGTGAAGATCGTCGAGGCGATCGGCGGTGTCGACGTGGACGTCAGGACCGCGGTCAACGACCCGTTCACGGGTACATTCGTGCCAACGGGGCTGATTCACATGGATGGCCATCTCGCCCTCAAGTACGCTCGATCCCGGATGAGCAGCAGCGACTACGCGCGATCGAGTCGCCAGCAGGACGTTCTGATCGCCCTGGCCCGCAAGGTGGTGACCCCCGAGGTCGTACCCCAGCTGCCGGAGCTGTTGTCGCTGGCCGGCAGCACCCTCGCCACCGACTTTCCGATGAAGAACGCCCGTAACTTCGTCAGCGCGTTCAGGCGGGTGGGCACGCCGACCCAGTGCGTCCTGGGGCCGCCGTACAGCTACCACCCCGATTCGTCGACGACCGGCGGGTCGTGGACGAGCCGGCTGGATATCGACCGCGTGGCCGGGCTCTCGGTCTACCTGTTCGGGCGCGAGAGCCTGTACTTCAACAGGGACGGGGTGGTCCCGGAACCCTGCGTCTCGTAGGCGGACGCGTGGCCTGGGCGGCCTTGGGCCGGCCGGCGCCCGGTTCGTCGATGAGTCTGCGCCAAGGCTAGGCGGCGTCGCGCCGCGAGTCGGCCGGCGCGACCTCACCTTCGGGCAAGCGCCAGCGAGCCACGAGGCGGCGGAGCTTGTCCGACATGTCGGTCAGGCTGCTGGCCGAGGCGACAACACCCCGAGCGTTCTCGCTCAACTGGAGCGTGGCCGAGGAGACCTCCTCCGCCGAGGCGGAGTTCTCCTCGCTGATGGCGGCGATCGACTCGATGGCGTCGTTGACGCGGAGAGCGCTGGCGCTCATCGAGCTCGCGGCCGCGTTCGTGGACTGGGCGATGGCGGCGATCGTATCGGAGGCCGAGACTACGTTGGATGAGGCGGCATCCATGGCCTCGACGGCGCCGGTGATCCGGGCGACGGCGGCATTGGACGCGGCCACGGCCTGGGCTATCTCCTCGAGCGCGAGCAACGAGCGCTCCGCCAGCTCCGAGCCGGCTTCGACTTCTCGGGCCCCAACTTGCATTGCGGCTACGGCCTCGACGGTGCCCCTCTGGACCTCCGCAATGAGTGTGGCGATCTCCTTTGTCGCGGAGCGCGAGTGCTCGGCCAGCTTGCGCACTTCGTCGGCGACTACCGCGAAGCCCCTGCCTTGCTCGCCGGCCCGGGCCGCTTCGATGGCCGCGTTCAAGGCGAGCAAGTTCGTCTGATCGGCGATCTCGTCGATCGTCTGCACCATCGCCCCGATCCGGCTGCCCTTCGCGCCGAGGCTGGTAACAACGCTCGCGCCCGTGTCGACGGCCTTCTTGATCCGGGCCATGCCGGCGGCCGATTCGCGGACCGTTTCCGCCCCGTTGTCGGCGGCCTTCCCGGCTGCGGTGCCGGCGGAGTTGACCTCGTCGGAAGCGGTGGACGCCTCCCGGATCGCCTCGGCCATCTGGCTGATCGCGTCCGCCTGCGCTTCCGCGCTGGCGGCTGTCATCGCCGCACCCGACCCGACCTGCTCGATGACCTGGCCCAGTTCGGTCATGGCCGCGCTCGTGTCGGTCGAGGCGTGAGCCTGGTCGGCCGCGCCCGCGGCAACCTGACGGATCGTTTGGGAAATCTGGCTCGAGTTCAACTCCGATTCGGCGGCCGCGTCTTTGACCATGTCCGCGGAGTCGGCCACGCTGGACGCGGCGGCGCTCAGCTCGGTGACCATCTTCCGCAGGCGCGTAATCATGGATCTGAAGGCCTGGGCCAGACCGTCCTGATCTGATCTGGGCGTGACCTCGCGGGTCAGATCGCCGGCCGCAACTCGATCGGCCAACGCCGCAAGCTCCTCCATGTACTCGTGTATTCCGTCGAAAGCGTCCGTCAGTCTTCCCAGCTCCGCGTGGGAGGAGAGATCGTGTTCGCCTTGCTGGCCAAGGTCACCCACCGCAACGTGTGAGGCCTGCTGGATCAGCACTTCGATCGGTCGGGTCATCGAGCGAGACACGTCCAGAGCCACAAGCACAGCAACCGCGAGCACCACAATGGTCAATTGGCTCAAGTGCCCGGCGGCAAGATCGAGTCCGGCGACGGCGACAACGGGCAGGACCGCCGTTGCGAGCAACCTGGTCCGGATCGACCAGTTGCGCGGATTGGTCGGCTTGAAGCCCTGGACGACCTTTGCCGTCACGGCGCCGGCGTGGCCGGCAGCAGCCGACGGCACGGTTCCGTTTCGGTCCAGTGTCTCGATCCTGGTTCCCGAGTCTCGGTGCATGGCTCCGGTGCTTTCTGTCGGGCTGTCCGGCCCCGCTCGTGTCAAGACGAACCTGCGGGCACGGTTCACCTCACTTGTGGTATCGGCCGCGGTGTTGACCGGGCGTCTACTGCAAATGCAGTAATTCAGTACGGTTCTCGCTCGCCGACGAGGGCCGGAGTCGCACGTCGGTCCGCAAGACCCCTACCGCGCCTTCTTCGCGACGCCTCGCGGCACACTCCAACCGCCATCGGTATCATCGACCGAGGGCGCGCCCCTGTCGCCCAAATCGATTCTGACTGGAGGAGCGGGCCGTGCCGAACATGGACTGGATCGGCTGGATCGTGGTCGGATTTCTGGCCGGTGCCCTTTCCAGCGCGGCGGTCAAGCGAGGCGGCCCTGAGGGGTGCATCGGCAACACCGTCGTCGGAATCCTCGGCGGCCTCCTGGGCGGCTGGTTCGCCACCGAGGAACTCCACTGGGGTTCCACGAGCGGCTTTCTGGGGGCCCTTGTCGTCGCCTTCTTCGGTGCCGTCGTGCTCCGCCTGATCCTGAACGCGATGGAGGGGGGCGGTCGAAGCCGGCGGGGTGGTCGTCGCTAGCCGCGGGGCCGGACCCGCTGCGAGCCTACCCGTTTCGCCAGGCTAGACCGATTTCGACGCGACCATAGCTTGAACCCGCGATCGCGGTAGGATGCCTCCGCCACAGGTCCGGTCGACCGGGACCAGCTGCAAGCTCCGGCGGCAGGACAGCCGCTCGCGCACCCAGCCCCGAAGGAAGGCGACGATGACGACCAGCAATATCGACCCAACCGAGACCTCGCGCCAGGAAGCGCCCGCGGCGGCTCCGTCGGCACAGGCCAAAGCTGCTGGGGCCACCGCCGCGGCGAAGGTCCCGGCCCCTGAACGGCCGTACTCACCAGGACTTGCGGGCATCATCGCCGCCGAGACGGCGATCAGCTTCGTGGACGGAGCGAACGGACGGCTCCTATATCGAGGCTACCCGATCGGCCAGCTGGTCGAGAAAGGCACCTACGGCCGGGTGGCCGAGCTGCTTTGGACCGGTGAGTGGCGCAAGAGCGCGAAGCTCGTGCCGGCCGAAGTCCCCGAGCCGGTCATGTGCGCGCTGCACGAGTTGCCGAGCCACACCCACCCCATGGACGCGCTACGGACCGCAGTCTCCGTCTGGGGCGCGTGGCGACGACCTCACTGGCCGCCGACCGTCGATCAGGCCAGGGAACTCTCGGCTTTCGCGCCGTCGGCTCTGGCCGCTTTCATCCGCATTCGCCAGGGCCTGGAACCCGTCAAGCCGAACCCCAAGCTCTCGCTCGCGGGCGGGTTCCTCCAGCAGCTCAACGGCAAGGACCCGGATCCCGCCGCGGCCCGCGCGCTGGACGCCTACTTCATCGTCGGCGCGGAGCATAGCCTCAACGCCTCCACTTTCACGTGCCGGGTAATCATCTCAACCCGATCCGACCTGGCCAGCGCGATCTGCGGCGCCATCGGCGCTCTCAAGGGCCCCCTCCATGGCGGCGCCCCGGCGGAGGTGGTGAGCCAGCTTCACGAGATCGGTTCACCCGATCGTGCGGAGAAGTGGGTCCGCGAGGCGATCGAGCGCGGCGACAGGATCATGGGCTTCGGCCACCGCGTCTATCGCGCCTACGACCCGCGCGCGGCCGCCCTGCGCAAGGTCGCCGAGGGGATGTCGGACATGGCCGGTTGGTTGGACGTGGCGGTCAAGGTCGAGGACGTCGTCCTTCGCGTCTTCGGCGAACTCAAGCCCGATCGAGTGATCAAGACGAACGTCGAGTACTACGCCGCCGCGGTCCTGCAGGGAGTCGGGCTGCCGCCGGATCTCTTCCCGCCGACCTTCGCCCTGGCTCGAATGGCAGGCTGGAGCGCCCACGCCATCGAGCAGGCCTCGGCCGACAAGCTCATTCGGCCGGATGCTCGCTACGTCGGCCCGGCCGAGATGGACGTCCCCACGCTGGGCGGACGCTAGCCGTCGGCCTGGGCCCAGAGGCGGGCCGGTTCAGCCGGTCGGATCGACGGGCGGGAGTTGGAGCGAATCCGCAACGTCGCCCACCGCCGGCGGAACAGTCCGGCTGGCAAAGGCGACAGCGAGGACCAGCGCGACCGCCAGGAACCCGGCCGCGACGAAGAAGACCGGCCGAACGTCGGAGGTGGCGACGCCTGCGCCGATCGCGGGCCCGATGACACCGCCGATGTAGAGCGGCAGATAGATCAGGTTGAGGGTCGCCGAACGCCGCTCGGCCGGAACCTCGCTGGCCAGCAGACTCGAGACCATCGCTCCGACGACCGCCACGAACGCGATTGCCAGGCTGTATGCGATGGCCAGGCCGGCCACGCTCGGGGCCAACCCAAGCGCGGCGAAAGCCACGACCAGACCCGCGACCGCCCCAACCAGGACGCGCCGGAATCCGGCCCGGTCCGAGATCCAGCCGCCGACCGGCGACAGCACCGCGCCGACGATTACGGCCAGACCGAGAACCAGCCCCACCGAGCCGGCGGCATGGAATGACTTGCCTTCCACCTGGTGTATGAGCACGGACATGTACTGCCCGGACATGTTTCTCCCCACGAATACGAGCCCGTACACGATGAAGAGCCAGCGCACCGTTGGGTCGGCGACCACCCCGCGTACCGCACCAAACGCGAGCCGGACGGTGCTGCCGGTTGGCACGACCTCCGGCCGAACCTCGCGCGATCCCACCGCGAGCATCAGCGCAACGACGAGAGACAGCGCCGCGGAAAGGGCGAAGACGGCGCTGCTGGCGAAGTGAAGCTGATCGATCATCACGGAACCGAGCGTCGGCCCCGCCCCGAACCCGAGCGGACTGCTCGCGGCGAAGATACCCATGGCCAGCCCCAATCGATGACGAGGCGTGACGTCGCGGATCGCGGCCATCATCACGCCGCTGTTGCCGAGCTGGAATCCGACCAGCAGCAGGCCCACGAAGAGCTGCCAGGGAACCTGGCTGGCCGCGATCACACCGAACACCAACGCTTCCACAAGGGCGCTGCGGATGATCACCGCCTTGCGGCTGTACTTGTCGGCCCAAACTCCCCACAGCGGGATCAACGGCAGACCGGAGAGGAAGAAGAGCGCCCCGCCGACGCCGACCAGGCGGCTGATGTCCGCGTCGGGCACTCCGACTTCGATCAGGCGGTTCGGCAAGAAAGCGTAAATCTGGGCTACACCCAGACCTTCTACGAACGACGTGATCCAGTACAGGGCGAGCAACGAGTGCCAGTCTGGATACGACCGGGCCTTCACGCGGCCAGACTAACCGACGCCCGGAAAGGCAGCCCGGGACCTCTCGGGGCGCCCCGATTGGCCCCCGATGGCCCGCAGGCGGTATCTTTCCCCTGGTTCATTGCCAACCGGTTGATGGATCGGACAATGGAGGAGCCGGGTGGACGACAGAATCTGGAGAAACGTGTCGATCGGTCTGGGCGTGATCTGCGCACTGCTGATCGGAGTCGCGGGCGCTTTGCTGATCGTGGGCCATCGAGGCGGCCCGGCAACCTCTCAGGCGCCGGATTCCAGCCAGATTGTCGACGTCAGCGCGACGCCGCCGGTCGCCACGGTTGGACCGTCGTCGTCCTTCTCCTCGACGGTGACCCAGAGCGCCGTCCCCGTTCAGGACGCCACAGCCGCAACCATCGTCTTCAACGGCCTGACGCTCGACGCCGAAAACGACAAGTCGGCGACGGCCCGGACGTTCACCTTCACCAGCTACGGCAGCGATCCACTCGCTTTCACCGTTACCAAGACCTCCCCCAGCGCCTCCACCCGGATGTGCGTCAGCGTCGACGGCAGCGCGGCCAAGTGCACCGTTGGCAACCTGCCCAGCAACACGAAGGCACGGGGCGACGCCGGCGCCCAGAACAACTGGAAGGTGACCCTGGTCGGTTACGGCAACTCCAAGCCGACCGTCGACTTCTCGATCACCTGGCCGACGGCCGCGCCCAAGGTCACGATGAGCCACGGCAGGCTGCTGGGCAGCTCGAGCACTGAGGGGCTCAATGGTTTCACCGCGACGTTCAAGCCCCGTTCCGAGGGCTCCTTGAACGTCCAGTCTTCGTGGAGCGACAGCACGGCGGACGTGGATATGACGCTGGCGGACGTGACCACTCCGCCGTCCGTCAAGGTTGACGAGCGGCAGTACCAGGCCGTCACATACGTCAACCCGCCGTACACGTACAACGTGGACTCCACCAAGACGTACTTGCTCAAGCTGCGCAACCTGGCGTCGAGCAAGCACCTCGATCTCACCGTCCAGATCTCGTTCCCGTAACCTCAGGCGGTCCCGGGCGCTCCTCCGGCCGGACCCCTCAGTCCTGGGTCGGCTCGCCGGGAACCTCGGACCGTGGCGCGGTCAATGAGCCCGGCTCCGGCTGGGTTTCGCCTCCGCTGACCGACGCATCCGCGTCCGCTTCGGCGGCGGGCTCCTCATCGGTTGGAATCCCGGCCTGCAGCTGGATGAGCGCCCCCTCGTCCTCTTGATCCTCCGCGGCCGGTGATTCCTCCGCTTCAGCCGGCGTCCCCGCATCCGCATCGGACTCCCCGCTGCCCAGGTCTGTCTGAGCGATGGTGACGGCCTCGGCTTCGGAGGAAGCATCTTCGGTAGCTCGACGGGCGCGGCGCGGCGAAGGGCCCGGCTGATCGGGGTTGTCCGAAGTCGTTTCCGCGGCCGAAGCGTCCGTGGCCGAAGCGTCCGCGGCCGAAGCGTCCGTCGGCGAAGACTCTGCCGTGCCCGCGGCTGCAGAGGTCACGGCGTCCGCGGCGATCTTCCGCGCGGCCGCCGCTGCTTGAGCGCCGGCAGCGGACTCGGCTTCCGTAGGTCCGGGCAGCTCGACGACCGCGTCGGCCAAACCGTCGTACCGATTCGAGCAGGCAAGGTAGATCACCTGGAAGTCCGAGGAGAGCTCCCGCAGCAGCAATGCGGCGCGAGCGGCGCGCGTGTCGTCGAAGGTCACGAACGGATCGTCGAGGATTAGCGGCGGGCGGCGATCCTGAGTAACGAGTCGCACGAGGCCGATCCGGGCTGCCAGGAAGACCTGGTCGACCGTGCCTTTGCTCAGCTGGCCCGCCTGCACCCAATCACCTCGCTCAGGAGCCCAAACGTGGATGTCGAGGGTCTGGTCGTCGATGCTTACTCGCCGGTACCGGCCGCCGGTCAATCGGGCGATGTCGCGGCCTACCTGGTGCTCCAGGAAGCGCGTAGCCTTCTTCATCGTCATGCTCTCGGCCGCCTGAATCGCGGCCAGAGTGGTCTCATACACTCGGACTCTCCGCTTGAGGGCGGTGAGCTGGTCGCGCCAGGTCACAAGCCGCTCGGCCTCACCGGCGACCTGCTCCGAGTCCACGGGATTGGCGTCGAGGCGGGCGATTGCCCCGGCCTCCGCATCCCGAGCCCGCTCCAGCGCGGCATGCCGATCGCGAACCTCGGCCTCGAGCCGCTCCCTTGCCCGCGCGTCCGTAGCCAGGGGGCCGAGGGCGTTCAGCGCCGCGGTCTTCTGCTCGAGCTCGAGCGCGGCCTTGTCGCGGAGCTCCGCGGCCATGCCCGGGCTCTGGCCCGCGAGTAGCGCCGACGCCTGGACCTGGAGGGTCGCGACCTCCTGGCGACGAGCCTGCTCTGCGGTGAGCAAACGCTCGGCCGCCGCGACATCGGCAGCCCCAAGCTCGCGCAGGATGTTCTGCACTCCGGACTGGGCAACACGGAGTCCCTCCTCCGTTCCGACGCGACTCTGGCGCCGGACCGTGCGGTCGCGCTCGCGAACCTCGTTGATGCGCCGCACGTTCATGGCCACCGACCTGCGTTCCCAAAAACGCATCCCCTCGATCGCGGCCAGGCCCATGGCGCCGACGCCCAGCAGGATGGCAAACAGCAGCGACCTTGCGGACCCGATGACGATCGCGACCAGCGCCACGGCGCCGACCGCGGCAGTGATGATGCCCTCTCTCGCGAAGCTGGGTTCCGGCTCGTCAGGCTCAACCTCCGGGCCGGCCTCGTCGTGCAACGATTCCTGGAGCACCATCACCCGGCTCTGCAACGTTCGCATCCGGTCGAGCTGGTCGCGGAGCGTCGCCATGGAGCGGTCCGGGGAGGCCTCGAGGTCGGTGAGGCGCTGCTGCGCCTCGGATGCCTGCCGCAGGCGCTCGAAGCGCTCGGCGATCACGGCCCTGTCGGTCCGGAGCCTCTCGGCCTGTCGCGCGCCTTCGAGCATGTTGCGGCTCTCCGACAGCGCCGTCTCCGCCCGGAGACGAGCATCCCGGGCTTGCGCCAGGGCGTCCCGGTCGGCCTCCAGCTTCTGCAGCGACGTCTCGCCGTTCTTGAGGGCAACCTCGGCCCGGGCCACGGCTTCCTCGGCGATCTTGAGTCGGCCCGGGTTCTTGTCGCCTCGGGACTTGAGGGCGCGAATGGCATCCTCAATTCGGGCCTTTGCTCGGGACGAGCCCTTGTCGCCGCCGCCAATGCTCGCCTGCAGGCGATCGCGCAACGCGCCCTCGTCGCGGTCGAGATCCTCGAGTTCCTGGTGGCGGATCGAGGCCGTGGAACGGAAGAAGGCTTCGTTCGGGATGCCGGTCAGACCGGCGATGACCTCTTCGGCTCTGGCCGGATCGGAGTAGGTCTCGCCGTCGTACTCGAGCAGGACTCGTCCCCGCTGGCCGCGGAACTCCTTCTCCAGCTGGCCCCGACGCGGGCCAGCGTCTTCGCTCCCCCCGTTGTCGTCGTCCACGACGAACTCGAGCCGCGCGAACGAACGATCGTCCTCCGGGCCACCCCAGGAGCGGAGCGCCTCGAGCTCGGCCGTGGCCGCCGTCGGCTTGCGGAAGAGAGCCAGCTCCAGACCGCGCTGGATGGTCGACTTGCCGGCCTCGTTGGGACCGCGAATGATCGTGAAGCCCGGCGCCAGCTCGATGTCGAGGTCGCGGTGCCGCCCAAGGTGGCGCAGTTGCACGCGGGTGATCCTCATGGCACGGCGCCTATCACAGCGTCACCTGGCGACCTTCGAGGAGATGACGACCCAACCGAAGGACTTCTCGCAGGTCGGACAGTTCATCGGCGGGGTCCATCTCCGGTGACGCGATCGAGACACGGCCGTGGCCGGAGCGCACCGGAACGTCCTGTTCGGCAGTCTCCAGCGGCGCCGCAACTACGGCGGGCGTTGCGCCCGTGCCCTGCTCGAGCTCCGCGATCCGGGCCTCGACCGTCGCGACGAAGGCTCCCAGAACGGTGTCCGGAGGCGCCGGCAGCCCCGGCGGGGTGGCCGGGACAGACATGTCTCGTATGCGGAACTTCAGAAACGAGGGAGCTAGGGCCCTGTCGACCTCTTCCAGATCGAGATCCAGGTCGTCTGGGAACAACCCCGTCAGGCGTACGTTGAAGACGAGATTCGCGTCCGACTTGCGGCCGAGGATCTCGATCAGCTCCGGCTGGCTGTGTACGCCGCTCACGTCCAGATCCAGCTTCTCGGCGCGTGTCTGGCCGACGCGCCTGGGTTCGATGGTGACCACGTGGCGCCCTGCGCGGTCGTCGAGGGTCACCAGAAGAACCTGACCCGCGCCATCCTGATCCACGGCGACCGGCTCCGGCGCGCCCGAATACGCGTACGACACGTTCCCGGCCCGACCCTCGACGGCAGAGTGCCAGTGGCCCAGGGCCAGGTAGTCCAGGCCCGTGGCGGCGATCTCATCCTCAGTGAAGACCACGGCATCCGCATCGGTCTTCCCCGGAATGGCCAATGCGCCATGGACCATGCCGATCTTCCAGGTCGCCCTCGTCTCCGCTTTCGCGTCCAGACCGGCGAGGGGGCTTCGGGGCGAGCGCTTGGTATCGAACACGCGGCCGTAGACGATGGCGTCCAGCGCCGGGAAGACGATCTCGGGCAGGTAGGGCGTCAGTACCGCCACCCAGTCGCTGGCGGCGCGGGCCATGTTCGTCAGATCGTACGAGCGGTAGATCGATGCGCCGTCGTAGACATCGTGCGTGCCGGGGATTATCACCGTCCGGATGCTTGCTCTGGCCAGCCGCCCCAGTTCCGCGGCAACGCGCTCCACCGAACGCCGGGGCTGCGTGTTCGAGTCGAACAGGTCCCCGGCGATCAGGAAGAGGTCCACCTTCTCCACGATGGCCAGATCCACCGTCGCACGGAACGCGGCGAACTGGCGCTCGCGCAAGACGGCGGCGCGCTCGCCCAGGTCGGTGTGCCTGGCCCCCAGGTGTACGTCAGCGGTGTGCAGCAACCGAAGCATCGGGCCAGTTGTTCCTCATAAGAGCCCGGGCACCCGGAGGTCCGCGCTCGACCCGCGGATGCTCGCGCGGCTCGCAGCAAGATCACGCCGCTCGGGCCCAGCGGCCACCGGTGTGGCCATGCCCGATCCGACGCGGCGATTGTGCCAGGTTCCACGATGCCCGACGCAGCGAGGTTGAGAGCCGGCACTGGCCCCCGTCTCGCCCTGTCCAACGATTGGGACCGCCCATTCTGCCTCGAGCACCTTGCATGGTATCCTGCCGCCCTGCCGGTGCGTCCCAGACAGGCAGTCAGAACCGCAGACATTCGACCGGATCCGTCCAGCCTCCCAATGGCGTCGCCTGGCGGCCGAGTTCAGCTTCGGTTCGACCTCTCCGGGGACGAGCGGCTCGGAACCTGCGCCTCCGGGAGGAGAACGGTGACCTACGTCGATCGAACCCTGACCTGTGTTGACTGTGGCGCCGAGTTCGTCCACTCGGCCGAGGATCAAGAGTTCTACGCGCAGAAAGGGTTCGTATCGGACCCCAAACGATGTCCGAGCTGCCGAGCTGCCCGGCGCACCATGCGCGATGTCGGGGAGGGTCCGGGCCGCGACCGGGGTGGCAACGGGGGCCCGCGCGAGTACTTCGCCGTCGTGTGCTCCCGCTGCGGCAACCAGGCTCAGGTTCCGTTCAAGCCGCATATGGACCGGCCCGTCTACTGCTCCGATTGCTTCCGCGTGGTTCACGCCGAGCAGGGCGACGCGCAATCCGCTTCGCAGAATCAATAAGCGGCGGCCACCTTCCGGCGACCGCCGCTTCGCGTGCGAGATGGGAAAGTTACGCGGCCTTGCTGGCGGTCCAGTCCATGTAGGCGGCGTAGGCGGCAAGCACGCCGCCAGCTACGACCATGACGTCCGCGACGTACATGAAGATCGGGGGCTCGGGGCCGAAGCCGCCGGGGCGGATGAGCTGGCCCAAGACGATCAGGATCGCCATGAGGCCCGTCGCGCCGGCCGCGCCCAGGAGGATCTGCGGGTACGGCATCGGCCACGTGACCTTCATGTTGGGGGCAACGTGGAGATACACGACCACCAGCGTCGCGATGGCGGCGAGGAGGGTGAGCCACACGAAGATGCCGGCCGTGTCGGCCGTGAAGTAGTTCACGCTGATGGAGTAGACGGAGGCGATCCCATACGACTTCGTGCCGAGGATCAGGCCGACCAGTACGCCAACCACCGCCAGCGCAGCTCCATAGACGACCAGCTTCTCACGAGCGGATACCTTCGCCCACAGTTCATTTAGCACGAGTACAGCCTCCTTCTCCTGCTTATCCGGGACGCACCCATTGCGGGTCGCCGTCGGCCTCGCTCCTATTCGACCTCATGACGGGTCTCGAGGCCGATGAGAACGAGCGCAGCCTACACCCCGGTATAAGCCCTGAACAGATGGAATTGCACGAAGGGACGAATGCGAGGCGATACGCCGCCGGCTCACGCTCGCGCACATGAGAAGAACGCAGTCCGGCAGAGGCAACGAACCGTCGTCCGCGTTCACATTTCGGCCATATCCGCTCGGAATCCATTCGGCGCGCCGGAGTCAGTCCCGTTGCGCCGGGGTCCGGCAAGTCGACCTGCCCGTTTCGGCAGGCGGAACCGCAGTCCCACCCCTTGTCGAGGTCGCTCTCGGCGACGCCGCCAATCCCGCCCGCCGTCACTCGGTGTCCGGGGAGAAGGGTTCGGGACCGGCCTCTGGTAGAATATTGGTCGCTCCCCAAGAATGGTGTGGCCGTATCTGAGCGCCCCGGATCCGACTGGCGGCGATCGTGGAACCAGATGGTCCGTGACGGCGACGCCTGGGTTGGGAGGGAGGAGGAACAATGGCTCGGCCTGTCCGCACTGCGGTCGCTCCGAACCCTCTCCGTCCGGCTAAGTCGCACCTCATCGAGGAGTACAACGCCCGGACGAACGTCGTCCGCTGCGATTGCGGCTGGTCGGGCAATGCCGACGATTTTGCCGTCCACCGTCGGGCAGTCGGCGCCGCAAGCCCATCCTGATCGGCCGACCGAGCGGAGGTTCGGACTCCGCACTCCATGAGTCGAACCCTGAGGTTCACGTCGGGCCGCTGGCTACGTACGAGGACCTCGGCTACAGGGACGTGTTCTGGGCCGCCCGCGCCTACGAAGACGCCTGCGACCGGATAGCCCTGAGAGCGCTCCTGCCGCCGACCGGCGGGCGACTGATCGAGGTCGGGGCCGGCTACGGCCGGCTCGCCGGCGAGTACGCCGGCTACGGGCAGGTCGTCCTGCTCGACTCTTCCGAAGTCCACGTCGCGGCGGCCCGCGATGTGCTGGGCTCCGACCCGCGCTACGCGGTCGCGCTCGGCGATGCCCTGGCCCTCCCCTACGACGCTCACCACTTCGACGCCGCGGTCTGTGTCCGGATGCTCCACCATTTCGAAGACCCGGGGCCGGTGCTGGCCGAGATTGGCCGCGTCCTGCGCCCGGGCGGTGTGCTCGTCCTGGAGTTCGCCAACAAGCGCAACCTGAAAGCCATCGCGCGCCGTCTGCTCGGCCGTCAGAGTTGGTCTCCCTTCGATCTCGGGTCCGTCGCGTACCGGCCATACCACTTCGACCACTCCCCGGTGAGCGTCCGCCGCTCCCTGCGGGCGGCCGGCTTCTCCGTCCGCCGAATGCGAGCCACATCGCTCTTCAGGGTGCCCGGCCTGTGCCGCCGGCTTCCGGCCGGACTTCTGGCCGGGGCCGAGTCGGTGCTGCAGGAGCCGCTGGGCGCGATCACCCCAGGGCCGTCTGTCTTCGTGCTCGCGCTACGGACCGGCGGACGACTCCGACCCGGCATCTGACCCCTCCGGATCGGCCCGCGGGTACACTGCGCGGAGAAGGAGGCGGCGCCACCGACTGAGATCCACTCGCGCCCGTCCGAACAGGTCGCCACGACGATGCCCGCGACAACAACCGATCAGCCGCCGGCAGGCCCCATCCGGACGCGCGAGGAGCGCCTGCTTCTGCTCCGCCCGCTGCTGCAGCAGCGGATTCTTGTGCTCGACGGCGCGACCGGAACGCTCGTCCAGCGATACCGCCTGTCCGAAGCCGACTTCCGCGGCGAGCGCTTTCGCGACCACGCCCGCGACCTTCGTGGCGACAACGACCTTCTGACCCTCACCCGGCCGGACATCGTCCGAGCGGTCCACGACGCCTACCTCGCCGCTGGCGCGGACATCATCTCGACGGACACGTTCACCGCAACTCGGATCGCCCAGGCCGACTACGGATTGGAGAGCGTCGCGTATGAGATGCATGTGGAGGCCGCCCGGATCGCGCGCGCCGCCGCAGACGCCGCCGAGGCTCTGGAGCCCGGTCGGCCGCGTTTCGTCGCCGGATCGCTCGGGCCCACCAACAAGACGGCATCCATCTCACCGGACGTGGCCGATCCGGCCGCCCGATCGGTCACGTTCGAGCAACTAGCCGAGGCGTACGCGGAGGCTGCTCGCGGCCTGCTGCTCGGCGGAGCCGACCTGCTCATGGTCGAGACCATCTTCGACGTCCTGAACGCCAAGGCCGCTATCTACGCGATCCAAGGCGTCTTCGATGAGCTGGGCGTCCGCGTGCCGTTGTGGATCTCCGGCACGATCACCGACGCGAGCGGCCGAACGCTCTCCGGCCACACCGTGGAGGCGTTCTGGAACGCGATCCGCCACGCCGAACCGCTGATCGTCGGGCTCAACTGCGCCCTGGGGGCTCGTCAGCTGCGGGCTCACATCGAGGAACTGTCCACCCTGGCCGACACATTCGTCGCCGTTCATCCGAACGCCGGGCTGCCCAACGAGTTCGGCGCCTACGACGAGTCGCCGGAAGCAATGGCCGCCGTTCTGCGCGAATTCGCAGACGCGGGTCTGGTCAACGTGATCGGCGGTTGCTGCGGGACCGGACCGGCCCACGTCGCCGCCATTGCTGAAGCGGCCCTCGGCCTCGCCCCGCGTCGGGTGCCGGACCGTCCGTCGGCGCTTCGCCTGGCCGGCCTGGAGGCGCTCAACATCGGAGAGAGCAGCTTATTCATGAATATCGGCGAGCGGACGAACGTCGCCGGCTCGCGCGCCTTTGCCCGAAGGATCGTCGCGGGGGAATTCGACGCCGCTCTCGAGATCGCCCGCCGCCAGGTGGAGGACGGTGCCCAGGCTATCGACGTCAACATGGACGAAGCTCTCCTCGACTCGGAGGCGGCGATGGCTCGCTTCCTCAATCTTGTGGCCTCCGAGCCGGCGATAGCCCGCGTCCCGGTCGTCGTCGACTCGTCTAAATGGTCCGTAATCGAGGCCGGGCTGCGCTGCATCGGCGGCAAGCCGGTCGTCAACTCGATCTCCCTCAAGGAAGGCGAGGAGCAGTTCCTGCGCCAGGCCCGCCTGGCCCGCCGATACGGCGCCGCCGTCATCGTCATGGCCTTCGACGAAGAAGGTCAGGCCGACACGGCGGAACGCAAAGTCGAGATCTGCCGGCGCGCGTACCGGCTTCTCACCGGTCAGGTCGGCTTCCCGGCGGACGAAATCGTCTTCGACCCGAACGTCTTCGCCATCGGCACGGGCATCGAAGAGCACGCCAACTACGCCGTCGCCTACCTGGAGGCGACTCGCCGGATCAAGGCGGAGCTGCCGGGAGTTCGGGTCAGTGGCGGCGTCAGCAACGTCTCGTTCGCCTTCCGCGGCAACGACCCCGTGCGCGAGGCGATCCACGCCGTCTTTCTGTACCACGCCATCGCCGCGGGGATGGACATGGGCATCGTCAACCCCGGGCAGCTGGCGGTCTACTCGGAGATACCGCCGGACCTGCTGGAGCGCGTCGAGGATCTCGTCCTGAACCGACGGACCGATGCCACCGAGCGACTCCTCGAGGTCGCGGACCGATACGCCGGCAAGGGAGCGGCCAGGCCGGAGGCGGACTTGCGCTGGCGGGAACTTCCGGTGGATGAGCGGTTGCGACACGCGCTGGTCGAGGGAATCGACACGTGGGTAGTCGAGGACACCGAGGCGGCCCGCCTCGCCGCGAGCCGCCCGATCGAGGTTATCGAAGGCCCGCTCATGGCCGGCATGAATACGGTCGGCGACCTGTTCGCTGCCGGCAAGATGTTCCTGCCCCAGGTGGTCAAGAGCGCCCGCGTCATGAAGAAGGCGGTGGCGCACCTGGTCCCGTACCTCGAGGCCGAAAAAGCCGCTCTCGGCGACACACGGCCGCGCGGTCGCATCCTCATGGCGACCGTCAAGGGGGACGTCCACGACATCGGCAAGAACATCGTGGGCGTCGTCCTGGGCTGCAACAACTATGAGGTGGTGGACCTGGGCGTGATGGTTCCGGCGACCCGGATCCTGGAGGAGGCGCGAGCCCGGAACGTGAACGTGGTCGGTCTCTCGGGCCTGATCACGCCATCCCTGGAGGAGATGGCCCACGTCGCGGGCGAGTTGGAACGGGAAGGGTTCCGGATACCGCTGCTCATCGGCGGCGCCACCACCTCTCGCGCCCACACCGCCGTCAAAATCGCGCCGCGTTACTCGGCGCCGGTAGTCCACGTCGCGGATGCCTCGCGGGCGGTGGGCGTGGTGTCCGATCTGCTCGGCGACGGCGCCGCCGCCTTCGCCGCGGCCG
This sequence comes from uncultured Chloroflexia bacterium, assembly GCA_963814125.1. Taxonomy (GTDB): domain Bacteria; phylum Chloroflexota; class Limnocylindria; order Limnocylindrales; family CSP1-4; genus Fen-1039. Next base: position 51,222 of record CAWFBR010000009.1, on the reverse strand, counting down.
TACTCGACGATCAGGAACGGACACGCGTGGAGCGGGCCGGGCGGCGGGAGCGCGTTACCCGTGTCTCCGTGGAGACCGCACGGTCCAATCGGACGCCGGTGGACTTCGGCCTGGAGGTGCCCAGACCGAGTTTCCTGGGCGTTCGCGCCTTCGACGACTATCCCCTGGCCGAATTGGTCGATCGCATCGACTGGACGCCCTTCTTCCAGGCCTGGGAGCTGAAGGGCGCTTTCCCGGCGATCCTGGATGCTCCAGGCGTGGGCGCGTCGGCCAGATCGCTATACGACGACGGACGGCACCTGCTCGATCGGATCGTCGCCGAACGGCTGCTGCGGGCGCGGGCGGTGGTTGGATTCTGGCCGGCCAACTCCGCGGGCGACGACATCGAGATCTACGCCGACGCCGGTCGCGAGAACTCGCTGGCCGTGATCCATGCCCTCCGACAGCAGATGGAGAAGCCGCCCGGCCGTCCGAACGTCTCCCTGGCCGACTTCGTCGCGCCTCGCTCGACCGGCGTCGAGGACTACCTTGGCGGTTTCGCGGTCACCGCAGGCGTGGGTTCGGCTGAGCTGGTGGCCAGCTTCGAAGCCGCCCACGACGACTACTCCGCGATCATGGTCAAGGCCCTCGCCGATCGGCTGGCCGAGGCGCTCGCGGAGCGGCTGCACGAATCAGTCCGCCGCGAGTTGTGGGGTTACGCCCCGAACGAAGCCCTGGACAACGCCGCGTTGATCGCCGAGGCGTATCAGGGCATCAGGCCGGCGCCGGGATACCCGGCTTGCCCGGACCACACGGAGAAGGGGGCCCTGTTCGAGCTGCTCGACGCCGAAGCACGCGCCGGTATCTCTCTGACCGAGTCGTACGCGATGCTCCCGCCCGCGTCCGTCTCCGGCTACTACTTCTGGAGACCCGAAGCGCACTACTTCGGCATTGGCCGCATCGGGCGCGACCAACTCGAGGACTACGCGCGCCGGAAGGGCTGGTCGCTCGAAGAGGCGACCCGCTGGCTCGGCCCCAACCTCGACGACGAGTAGGGGCCACAGGCAGGCCCGGCCCGGGGCGATCCGAGCGAGTGGCACGCGGCGGACGACCGGCCTCGGGGCGATCCGAGCGAGTCGCACGCGGCGGACGACCGGCCTCGGGGCGATCCGAGCGAGTCGCACGCGGCGGACGACCGGCCCGGGGCGATGCGAGCGAGTGGCCCGCGGCGGACGACCGGCCCGGGGCGATGCGAGCGAGTCGCACGCGGCGGACGACCGGCCCGTTTCCGTCGCCTACCAAAGCCAGGCGTACTGGATGAGATCCAGAACACGACTTCACGTGCCGGACTCTTGACTCCGTCGAGTACACGCTCGAATGGCCCGCTCCGGCCAGCTCTCTCGACGCCCCGGACGTACTCGGGCCCAACAATCTGCGTCCAGCACACCCGCCATTGGTATCTGGCGGAAACCGGCCTGGAAATGGGCCTCGGCGGAGCTCGGCCAGCAAGGACCACACGCCGGCGGCGAGACTGACGGGCCGGCCAGCTCCAGCGCGGTGGCTCCCAGGCGCGACTTGCGTGCAGCACTGCACCGATTCCACGCCGGGTATTGACGTGAGTCGCTACTATTCCCGGACGACGCCATGCGACTGGAGAGCCTGCCGATGCTGACCGCGCCGGTCATCGACGCCACGGAGCCCGCGACCACCTCGGAGCCGCCCGATCTCCACGTCGTGCCGTCGAAGGGCGACTTGGGGCGGCGAGCCGCTCCCGTCGCGGTCGCGCAGGTCACCACGCCGGCCGAGCCGACGGCCCGGATCCACTGGATCGGACCCTTCGTGGACTGCCGCCACCCGGAGGACCTCTTCGCGGACATGGTCGCCGGCGTCCCCAACCTCGTGATCGTCGACGCCCGGTACCGCGAGACCTTCGGCCTCGAGCACCTCCCGGGCGCGATGAACCTGCCCTGGCGTGAGGTCGACGAGAGAACTACGGCCCACCTGTCGCGCGACGCCGAATACGTCGTCTACTGTTGGAACGCCAGTTGCCGCGCATCCACCAAGGCAGCCAAGCGGCTCGAGTCACTCGGCTTCAAGGTCAAGGAGCTGCACGGCGGCCTGCAGGTCTGGAAGAGCCAGGGCTACCCCACCGAGCGCTCGTAGCAGCCAGCCCGCGACCAGAGACGGGTAGACTTGACGCAGGCATGAGCGGAGGTCTGCGTTGAGCGAGGGACGGGTGGCTGATCCGGCTAGTACCGGCGGCGAGGTTGCCGTCGAGGCGAACGTCGACTCGGTCGTGGTGCTCGACTTCGGGAGCCAGTACAGCCAGCTGATCGCCAGGCGCGTCCGCGAGCTGGACGTCTACTCTGAACTGCTCCCGTTCGACACTCCGTGGAGCGAGATCGCCGCCCGCGGGCCGAAGGGCGTGATCCTCTCCGGCGGGCCGTCCAGCGTCTACGAAGAGGGCTCGCCGCACCCCGACCCGTCCATCTGGACCGGCGGAGTCCCGATCCTGGGTATCTGCTACGGCATGCACCTCATGGCCCAGGCTTTGGGCGGCGAGGTCGTTTCGTTCAGCCGCAAGGAATTCGGGCCTGCCGTCGTCTCGGTTACGGAAACCGACCGGCTCTTTGGCGGCCTCGAGCCTGAACAGGCGGTCTGGATGAGCCACGGCGATTCGATCGCCCGGCTGCCCGACGGCTTTCGGCCCACAGCCCGCACGGATTCGACCCCGTACGCCGCCGTGTCCGACCCGACCCGCAACCTCTACGGCATCCAGTTCCATCCCGAGGTCGTCCATACGGCCAAGGGCCGCGAGATCCTGCGCAACTTCGTGCTTGAGATCGCCGCCGCCCGGCCTACGTGGACCCCGGCCAACTTCATAGCTTCGACCGTCGAGGAGATCCGGCGCCGCGTAGACGAGCACAGCCGCAAGGCCGGGACGGACGGCAAGGTGATGTGCGCCCTCTCCGGGGGAGTGGATTCGGCCGTGGCCGCGACCCTCGTCCACCGCGCCGTCGGCGATCGGCTGACCTGCGTCCACGTGGACCACGGAATGATGCGCAAGAACGAGACCGAGCTGCTCCAGACGGCTTTCGAACAGCTTGGCGTTCGATTCACCGTCGTCAACGCCCGCGCTCGGTTCCTGAGCAAGCTGGCGGGAGTCATCGATCCTGAACAGAAGCGCCGAATCATCGGCGCCGAGTTCATCCGGGTCTTCGAGGAAGAGGCGGCCAAGCTCGGCCGGATCGACTTCCTCACCCAGGGCACGCTATATCCGGACGTGATCGAGTCCGCCACGTCGGACATGGAGAAGTCGGCCGCCAAGATCAAGACCCACCACAACGTGGGCGGCCTGCCGGACGACCTCACGTTCCAGTTGATCGAACCGTTGCGCTACCTCTTCAAGGACGAGGTTCGGGCGGTCGGGACGGAACTCGGACTGCCGGACTCGATGGTCCAGCGTCAACCCTTCCCGGGGCCCGGGCTGGCCATCCGGATCATCGGCGAGGTCACGGCCGAGCGACTCGACACCCTGCGCGAGGCCGATTGGATCGTGATCGACGAGATAAAGGCCGCCGGGCTGTACCGCAGCATCTGGCAATCCTTCGCGATTCTGACGCCACTCCGCTCCGTCGGCGTCATGGGCGACGGCCGGACCTACGCGAACGTGGTGGCAATTCGCGCCGTCACATCGGAGGACGCCATGACGGCCGACTGGGCGAAGCTCCCCTATGAGCTGCTCGGCAAGATCAGCTCTCGGATCGTCAACGAAGTACCGGGTGTGAACCGGGTCGTATACGACATCAGCTCCAAGCCACCTGCCACGATCGAGTGGGAGTGATATGACGCAAGACCAGGGGCCCGGAACCGGGCACGCGCGGCCGCCGACTGCACAGGCGGGAACGGCGCGCCGGCTGCGCCCCAGCGACGCGCGACTGGCCAGAGCGCTCGGAGCCGCCGCCATTCTTGGCGGATGGGTATGCATCTGGCTGGGCGTGTTCCTGGGACTGGAGCGATCGGAGTTCCTGGGCATGAGCAACACGGCCGGCCCTGCTCCGCTCGTGACCGTGTACGGATTCTCCGCCGCCGTGGTCTTGTGGTCGTTCGTGGCTGCGGCCCTGATCGCGGCTCTGCCGGTGGGAATGGCCATGCTGGCGCCCGATCCGCGGCCCGGGAGCCTGGTCGGTGCGGCGATCATGGTCGTCATCGCAGTGCTGCTGTTCCCCGACGAGCTGGGCCGCGCGTTCGGACTGCCGCTCCTGCCGGGCGCCGTGCTGGTCGCCCTCGGCGGCAACCTGCTATACAGCGACGCCGCGGCCCTGGGCTCCGACGTCGACGGGGCGACGGCCGGTGCCGTTGCCACGGCCGGCGAGCCGCCCACGGCCGGCCAGGGGCCGCAGGTCGCGGAGCCTGTCCCGTCCGCCGGACCTCGGGCCGCGGCCCGGAAGCCGCCCGCATTGGATCGCGAATGCCCGTGGTGCTCGGCTCGCGTACCCGCCGGCTCAACGACCTGCCCTTCGTGCCGGGCGACTGTCGCTGCCGACGACGCCGCGGACGCGATCCAGCTCCCGGGTGTGACCGAGGTATCGCCCAGTCTGCGCGCCTACGCCGAGCAGGTTCGGGCGGGCAAACGGAAACGCAGATCGCTCTCCAATCTGCTCAGCATCCCCAGCGGCCCTGTCGTCGAAGTCGTGCCGGACCCGAGCGAACGGTACGCACTGCTTCCGCCGAACGAGGCCGTCCGTGCGGAGATGGCGCGCCTGGATGCGGAGATCGCCTCCAGGGCCGTCTTGCCGGGCACCGACCCCGTCGAGCTTCCCGACGGCGCGGTCTCGCCGGGAGATGCTCCGAAACCGGCTTCTCCCGGGTCCGGCGGCGAGCCCGAGCCGGATGCCACGACCCCGCCGGCTAAGAGTCGGCGCCGCCCGCCGCGGGCGTGACCGAGCCAACCGGTCGGCTCCCGGTACCCGGTCCGTCCTACCTGCGCGAACTCGAGCTTCGCCCCGGCGGCTCCCACCGCGTCGGGATGTCACAGCCTCAGACGCTTGCCGACGGCTGGTGGGTCTGCCTGATGTGGTGTGAGCGGGAAGGCACCCTCGCGATCTTCAGCGATCTCGCCCCCGAATACGGCGTTCCGCCCGGGTCGCCGCTGATGCGCCTCGGTCCCGGGCTGTCGGGAACCATGTCCGGCCTGATCCTCGAAGAAGGCGGTCGTCAGCAACTCCGCCTTCGGCTGGGCCAGCCGCCTCTCGACGACGAAGCCCCCTGGGAGGCTCCGCTCGTCGTGCTTGCGGGCTTCCGCTTCGAGCCGGCACGGATCCTGGCGATGCGCGACAACGAGCTGGCTCAGACGGTCCTCCGGGCCTTCCGGGACGCCCTGCTCCGTCTCTCCTACTAGGGCTTGCGAGCGCAGGCTCGCCGGCGCCAATCGACGGCGGGCGTCGCCACAAACGGGGCGCAGTACCTCGAATTGGTTCGGGTCGTTAGACTCGCCGCATGCGAAACATGTTCCACGACTTCACGGAGGAACTGCGGCGCCGCCAGGCCGAGCAGCAGGCCGCGAGTCGCAAACAGGCGGCGGATCGAGACGAGGGCGCCGAGAGTACGTCGCCCACCGAGGGACCACGGGAGGATGATCAGGTGCGTTCACAAGGATCCGATCCGGACGAAACGGATCGCGACGGCGACGAGGCCCCCCGTCCAGTCTTCGGACGCGGCGGCTGGGGCGGCGGTCCAAGGCGGGTGAGATTCCAGGGACCATCGGGCGACGTACCGGAGTTTCACGTTAGCCGGGGCTGGATCATCCTCGGCGTGGCCGGCGTCCTCCTCCTGGTGCTGCTCTCGCTCTTCGCCATGACGGTCGGCCTTGCCACCGACTCGATCTGGTTCGGCAGCGTCGGCTTCGCCGACGTCTTCTGGACTCGACTTGCCACGCAGGTCCTCTGTTTCGTCGGCGGATTCCTGGTCGCCTTCCTCTTCCTGTGGGTCAACATCTGGCTCGCCGGACGCCTCATCCCGAAGGGCCAGCTTCGTCGCTTCTCCATGGACGAACTGCTCGATCGCTTCAACGTCGACCGCTACCTGGGCGCCGGGACGGTCGGCGGTGGGCCTTTCGGTAACCCTCCCGCTCGGACGACCCCCAGATCGGTCGACTCGGTCCAGGTCCCCGACATCGGCCGGCCTGTCTTCTGGGGCCTGCTCGCGGTCGGACTGCTTGTCGCCCTCACGTTGGGCGGTCTCGTGGCCAGCGGCTGGACGACGATTCAACTCTTCCTGAATCGGGTCCCCTTCGGCCAGGTGGACCCCACCTTCGGCAAGGACATCAGCTTCTACCTCTTCGAATTGCCGCTGTACCGGCTCGCACAGTCATATGCGAACGCGCTGCTCCTCGTCGCGATCGCCCTCGTTGGCATCCGCTACCTGGTGGCCGTGGTCTCCGGCGCTTCGATGCCCACACCGGCCCGCGTGCAGCTCGGACTGCTGGCGATGCTCTACCTGTGGTCGGTCGCGCTTGGATACCAACTCGACCGATACGAGCTCGTCTACAGCAGCACGAGCGGGATCTTCCAGGGCGCCAGCTACACCGACGTTGCCGCGAAGGTCGTGGCACTGAGCGTAATGACCGTGCTCGCGGCCTTCGCCGGCGCCTTCGTCCTCGGGTTCGCATACACGCGCTTGCGGATCCCGCTCATCCTGACCCTCGCGGTCTGGCTCGGTGCCTACGCGATTCTCGACGTGGGCTATCCCCAGGTCGTCCAGCGCTTCTCGGTGGTGCCCAACCAGCAGGCGCAGGAATCGCCCTACATCAAGAACAACATCGACATGACGCGGCTGGCCTTCAATCTGACCGACTGGTCGGGCAAAACCTACACTCCTGGGCCAACCATCACTCAAGCGGCCGTTACGAGCGAAACGGCGACCATACAGAACGTCCGCCTGTGGGACTACCGGCCTCTCGGACAGACCCTCGACGGGCTGCAAGTGATCCGTCAGTACTACAGCTTCGCGGATGTCGACACGGACCGGTACACCTTCAACGACGCCGCCAGCTGCGCGCCGCAGCCCGCTCCATGCGTCCGGCAGGTTATGCTCTCCGGCCGCGAGCTCGATGAGGTCCAGCTTGCCCAGCTCACAAGCGGGGACCAGAGCTGGGTCAACCAGCACATCACCTACACCCACGGCTACGGCCTGGTCATGGTCCCGGTCAACGAGGTGGCCGGCGGCGGACAGCCCAACCTGCTGATCCGCAACTTCCCGCCGGTGTCGTCAGGCGGCGCTCCTACCATCACCGAGCCACGCATCTACTTCGGCACGCAGCAGTCCAACTACGTGATCGTGGGAGCTCAAAGCCCGGAGTTCGACTACCCTTCGGCGACCGGCACGGGCGGAGACGCCTACAACAACTGGGCCGGCACGACCGGCATCAAGCTGGATACGCCGCTCTCGCGCCTGCTTTTCGCCGCCCGCTTCGGCGATCTGAACCTTCTGATCAGCAACCAGATCACCGGCAGCAGTCGCCTGCTGATGAACCGCTCAATCCAGGATCGGGTTCAGGCGATCGCGCCGTTCCTCCGCTACGACAAGGACCCCTATCTAGTCGTGACCGGAAGCGGGCGACTCGACTACGTGTTGGATGCCTACACGACCAGCTCCGCGTTCCCCGATGCCAACTCGTATGACCCGGGAAGCGATCCCAATCTGAACGGCCTCGCCGGTGACTCCTTCAACTACGTTCGCAACAGCGTGAAGGTCGTCATGGATGCCTACGACGGCACCATGAAGTTCTACGTGGCCGATCCCACCGACCCGATCGTCCAGGCGTGGCAGGGCGTATTCCCGACTCTCTTCACCCCGATCTCCGACATGCCCAAGGACGTGCAGGCGCACGTCCGGTATCCGGAGGATCTCTTCAACGCCCAGACCACGCAGTTCGCCAGGTACCACGTGACCGACCCGGGCGTCTTCTATCAGGGCAACGACGTGTGGCAGGTCCCCCACTCGACCGACTCGAATGGTGCCGGCCCCCAGCAACTCGCCCTCGAGGCCTTCTACGTGGAGATGCGGGTGCCCGGCAAGGAGACGCCCGAGTTCATGCTCCTCCAGCCGATGGTCTTGCAGGGCCGAAAGAACATGATCGCCTGGGTTGCGGCCCACAACGACTATCCCAGCTCCTACGGGCAAGTCAGCGTCTTCGACTTCCCGCGCGATTCCAACGTCTTCGGCCCGGAGCAGATCCAGGCTCTGATTGCCCAGAACCCGGCCATCAGCCAGCAGATCACGTTGTGGGGCCAGGTTGGAAGCAAAGTCATTCTCGGGAATCTGCTCGTGATTCCACTTCAAGACTCGCTCATGTATGTCGAGCCGGTCTACCTCCAGGCGTCATCCAACGGCCTGCCGGTCTTCCAGAAGGTCATCGTGGGCACGCCCACGCAGATCGTCTGGGGCGACACGCTCAACGACGCCCTCACCCAGATCTACGCGGGTCAGGGCGCGACCGGACCCGGCAGTTCGCCGTCGCCAGGGGAATCGCCCGGGGCATCGTCGCCCCCGGCGGTCACACCCAGCCCAGGCGCAACGGCCACGGCAGCTGGCTCGCCTACCCCGCTACCCAGCGTCTCGCTGAGTGGCGACGCGCAGCAGTTGATAGCCCAGGCAAGCGCTCACTACGAGGCCGCCCAGCAGGCGCTTCGTAACGGCGACCTGGCGACGTACCAGCAGGAGATGAACACCGTTGGGCAGCTGCTGACCCAACTGCAGAACGTCCTGGGCACTCCCGCTCCTTCGGGGTCCTAGCCTGTGGTCGAGCGAGCGGAGCGGCTCGCCGACGAGCGGACCGATGCCTGGAGACGGCGGGGCTGGCCTGAACGCATGGCTGTGGCCCTGGCTTTCGGTATCGGCGGACTGGACACCGTTGTCGTGGCGCTCGCTGGATTTCTGCTTCGGGGCGGGATAGTCCTGCTGGCGCTGCCCAGCGTGGTCCTGCCGTCCGTGATCGGCATAGCCGGCGTCACCGGCATCGACGCGTTCGGTATCGACGGTCGCCCCACCCCGTGGCTCTACGAGATCGTGGCAATCGCCGTGGGTGCAGCGATCTTGTGGCTGGCGCTGGCCAGCTTCGTCGGCTCGCTCATCGACGTGTGGCTGATCGAGGCTACTGTCGACGCGACCGCCAGGCCGGTCCGTCGAGGGCGACCGTGGCCGGAAAGGGGGCTTCTCCTCGACATGGTCGCCGTGCGTGGAATCTGCCTTTTGCCCGTCGCCGCGGCCGTGGCGTGGGCCAGCACTCGGATCTTCACGACCGCATACGCGGAACTGACCTCGCCGACCAACCTGGCCACGCCGCTGCCCGTCAGGGTCATGGAGAACAGCGCGGACGCCGTGATCGTGGTTCTCCTCGTCTGGCTCGCAATGGAGACCGTCGCCGCCGTGGCCGTTCGGAGGCTGGTGCTCTCCGGTGGTGGAGTAGAGCGTTCGATCCTCGGTGCGCTCGTCCAGATCGTCCGGATGCCGCTGTCGACCGCCTCAACTGTCCTTGCGTCTACTGGAGCCAGCGCGCTCGCCACGGTCATTGCCCTCGCCGCAACGTCGACGGCCTTCGACTGGTGCCGAATTGCGGCAAGGAACGAGCAACCCATGGCCATATCGCTCGGCTTCGGCGCACTCAGCACTACCCGCGACTTCAGGCCGGTCGTATTCCTCCTGGCCGCCCTGGCTCTCGCCACTGCCTGGGTGGTTGCGGCTGCCCTGTCCGGGATCGCCTCGGCATGCAGAAGCGCCGCCTGGACTGGGGAGGTTCTGGCAACCATGTCCGACGTCAAAGCAAGCCCTGCCACGGACGCGTTGGGACTATCGGGCGTGCCGGGGGAGAGATCGGGGGATTGACTCCGAGGGCCCATAGCGGGAAACCTCGGCGTGCGCGGCCGACCGTTCCGGCCGTCTTCAGCGGAGGACCCGCGTGGTCGACTCAGCGCTTTGCCCGAGATGCTCCTCGCCGGTCGTGGCGGGCGAGCCGTTATGCCCCAACTGCGGCGCGCCTCTGTCTGGTGTGACCGCCCAGCCGGCGGCGCCTGAGCAGGCCTCGACCGGGGCGGTCGACCGGCCAGGGACCGGTCCGGACACCCCGCCGTCAGATCTTCCCGGTACCGCGACCGCGGATCCGCGGCTTGCGGCGCTTGCGTTGGGCGCGACTGCCCCCGAGCCCTCAGACGCGTCCGGCGAGTCCCGGCCCCACGACCCGTCCGCTCCGCCGGTGCACATGCCCGGCAACTGGCAGATCGACCTGCGAGCGATGGCCGAGGAGCCGGCGGCCCCAATGATGGCGGAGCCACAAGCGGCTGGCGAGACCGCCGGCCATGTCCCAGGTGGCTATCTCGCACCGTCTGCAACCTATCGAGCTTCCGGAGCAACGCCGCCACGCCGCGACCCGGCAGTTCCAGGCGACCAGTCCACCGGGCCCAACCTGGGCGCGTCTATCGGAGCGGTCTCGATTCCACAGGTCGAAATCGGCTCGCCGTCCGGGGCGGTCCCGCAGGTACTCCCGCCGGCGCCGGCGATACTCGCACCACCCATCCCGACGAGCGTCATCACTCCGTCCCCACGACCCAGCGCCGCGCCCTCCGACCCGCCGCGTCCGGCGGGCCCCACGGCGGCGGAGGCCGACCGTAAGGAGTCCGTCCCGGAGCTCGTGGCGTTCGGCCTCGTGGCCGCCGGCGGAGTGGTGGGGTTTGCGAGTCTCTTCCTGCCCTGGGCCGGTTCGGCGGGGATTGGCATCGGAACTGTTGCCAGCGCCGGCGCGCCGCCGCAATCCAATCAGTGGGCCTGGGGAATGCCCGCCGCGATCCCGCTTCTCCTGTTGACCGGTCTGGTCCTCGGTGCCGCAGCCGGCAGCGATCGCGCCCAGCAGCGACTTCCGGCCCTCGCGTCGGTCATAGGGCGCGTGACCGATGTGATTCTGCCGATGGTGCTGGCGGGCCTGTATTTCGGCGTCGGCCTGCTCTACGTGACCCTGCCCTCCCAGTTCGGGTTCGGGACGGGCATATTGGTACTGATCGGTGCGGCCTGTCTGCTCCTTGCCGGTTCGATCGTCGCCCTCTTCTTCCCGCCGGGGGATGACTCGGTTCAGGCCTGATCCCCTGGATCGCCTGTAGCCGAGCGCGTCACCCTCACGGGGCCAGCGGCGTCACAGCCACCGAGTCGGCTGGAGCCAATTCGGGCCCTGGTAGACTTCCTGAGAGCCTCTCGACGCGCAGCCGACACCCAGCGAGGACAACCGAGAGAGAACCAGCCGATGCCTAGCGATCTGACCGGCCTTGCAGGAAACGCCTTTGGCACGTTCTTTGACAGCGCCATAGTCCAGTTGTTCCTGTCGTCGGTCATCCTCTATCTATTCGTCGTCTGGCTCGCCGCCGCCTTCTGGGCCTTCAGGGACATGCATGAGCGCAGCGAGAATCCGGTCCTGCCGTACCTCGCGGCGGGCATGATCATCCTGTGCACGCCCTTCTTGTTCGTGCTTGGCGTGGTGGTCTACCGGGTCATCCGGCCGTCGGAGAGGCTGGGCGAGGTGTACGAGAGGAACCTCGCCGAAGAGGCCCTGCTGGCCGAAGTCGAGGCCATCAAGACCTGCCGCAACTGCGATCGACGCGTCAACGCCGATTGGATCATCTGCCCCTGGTGCCGGACCAGACTGAACCGCGTCTGCCCCAACTGCAGCAAGCTGGTAGGCCTGGACTGGACGATATGCGCCTGGTGTGGCAAGGACTTCGAGCGCGCCGTGGTAGCCGAGCGGGTCCCGGTCCCGACAAGCCGCGTCCCTGCCCGGGTCGCGGCCGCTGCGCCCAGTCAACCCGCGGGCGGTAGGATCACCGAGAGAAAGCCCGCCGTTGGCGGCTGAGGCAACGATCCTCGGAGGCCTGACCTCGCCTCATGGCCGAAGACCGGCGGGAGCAAGACCAGCAGCGCCCGGTACCTGACCCGGACGCGGACCGCGAGGGCGGGAAAGTCGAGCCCGAGGCGGCCGGAGGGGCACGATCCGGCGACTCGGCACCGGCCCCGACGCGCTTTGCAGGCCCAGCCGCGCAGGAGGTACCAGCCACGTCCACGGCTGGGACAGCCCGTGGGCGGCTGGCCGCGCACGCCATCCGCAACGAACCTCCGCCATCGTCGAGCCATCCGGGTCCTCAACCGCCGAGCCCCGGCCGCTGGTATCGGGCGGCGCCGCCGCAGGCCACGCCATGGCAACCCGGGAGCGACCAATGGCGACCCGGCCAATGGCCCCCGGCAACACGGTGGCAACCTGGGCCGTGGGTCGCATGGCCGCCGGCGCCCGCACCGGTCGCATGGTCGCCAGCGCACGCACCGGTCGCATGGCCGACGCAGTATCCCAATCCATTCGTGTCATCGCCGGCAACCTGGCCCGTCGGGTATGTCCCCTGGGGGTACTCCAACCCTCCTGCCGTGCCGCCGGTGCTGGAACCACCGAGCAGGTTCCATCCGCCGACGCCTCCGCGGACCCTCTTCTCACTCCGAGGTCGTGTCTCGCCGACGCTCTACTCGGCGGGTCTGGCCCTGGGCCTGCCGGGCCTGCTGGCCCTCCTGTTCCTGGAAGTCGCGCCTCGTACGGGCTGGAAGCTCGGGCTTGCCTCGGCCCCGGCCTGGATACTCGTCGAAACTATCTGCACGGTCGCGGCGATCGGCCTGATCGCTTCGGCAATCGCGCAGTCACGCCAGCGGCGAGCGGACGGATGGCAGGACTACTCGGGTCCTTCGCCGTTCCTGGCCGTGGCGGCCTTGTTGGCCCTGGTCACGGGGCTGGGCCTGCCTCTTGCGCGCTTGCTCACGACGGCCGGCGTGGACACGGATTCCGCCATGGGAACCTTCCTGCAGCTCCTCGTCTACCTCGGCGCTTACCTCGGACTGGTCCATTTCCTGGCCGTCAGACAGGGGGCTCTCACGTGGCGAGATGTCGTGCGGCCGAGACGACTCGCTCCGGATCCGGACGACTGGTCATCAGCAACGCCCGTGACGGCATTCGGTGGCCCGGTCGCCCTGCCGACGGCGGGCGGGCAGTCTCGCGCTCGCGGTCCTATCGGCGACATTCTTCTGGCGCTGGCGATGCTCCTCCCGGTCTTGTTCGTGTCGGGCATCGTGAATCAGGCGTTGCTGGCGGTACTGGGCCTCAAGACTAGTGAGCTCTCTTCGCCCGTACCGACCTCGTCGACAGGTCTCGACCCGTGGATCGTGATGCTCACCGTCGCCGTGGTCGTACCGGTCGGAGAGGAGGTCTTCTTCCGCGGCTTCGCGACAAACGCCTGGGGCCGATCGCTCGGACGGAACTCGGCCATTCTTCGGGCGGCGCTCTTCTTCGCATTCGTCCACGTCCTCAATGTGAACAGCACCGACCCGGGAGTGGCTCTGCGGATGGCCGCCTTCAACTTCGGAGCGCGCGTCCCGGTCGCGATCGCGCTCACCTGGCTCTACTTCCGGCGTCGCTCGATCCTCGCGTCAGGAACGCTGCACGCCTCTTACAACGGCCTGATTCAGCTGCTTTCGCTAGTGACCTGAGAGCGGCCAGACCGGCGGCACTCCTCGGAGAAGGTGATCCGCGTGTGTGAGAAGCCACTGGTAAGCCGCAGTTGGTCGGCAGCAAAGTGGCTCCGTATAGGCTCGGCTCGCTCCCGGAGCCAGATGGCGGGGGGAATCGGCGGGCTCCCGTCGTTCGGCCCCGGGAGCGATTCGGATCGCTGATTCGCCGGGCATGAGGAGCGCGCATGGGCAGCGGGTGCCGTTCTATCGCGTCGAGCCGCGCCGGCGAGGCAGGCGCAACCAATCGCACGGCGGAGCGCGCCGTCGGCGCCATTCAGTTTCCGGCGCCGTGCGAACGCCCCCGCGAACGGTTGGCCGTTCACGGCGCCGCGGCCCTGAGCGCCGCGGAACTCATCGGGCTGCTGTGGGGCACCGGAACGCACGGCCTGAGCGCCGTCGGAGCGGCTGCGGACGCCCTTCGACGCCACGATGGGCTGGTCGGTCTGGCCAGGGCCACGGACGTGGAGCTGGAAGCCGTGCCGGGAGTCGGGCCCGTTCGGGCCGCTCAACTCGCGGCCGCATTCGAGCTGGGCCGCCGAGTCGTCACGGACTGGCCCCAGGGCCGTTGGACCGTCCGCGCCCCGCGAGACGTGGGTGAGAGGCTGGTGCCCCAGATGGGATACCTGGAGAGGGAGGAGCTGCGCGTCGTCCTGCTGAACGCTCGCAACGCCGTGCTGCGTCTCGTCACTGTCTACCAGGGCAACGTTTCATCGAGCCTGGTCCGGATCGGCGAGTTGTTCCGGGACGCCGTCCGCCTCAACGCCGCAGGCTTGATCCTCGTCCACAACCACCCGTCCGGCGATCCCACCCCCAGTCCGGACGACCTGCGTCTCACGGCCGAGGCCCTCGCGGCGGGCCGGCTCCTGGACGTCCAGCTGCTGGACCACCTCATCGTCGCGGGCGACGGCTTCGTATCGCTCCGAGATCGAGGCGTCGCCTTCGATCGTCCCACATAGAGCCGACCCGCGCGAGACCGGGCGCCCTGATGCCGGCAGACCCGCCTCCGCCTCCGCCTCCACCACAGGAAGGACGGCCGGAAGACACGGACCAGGCCGGCGCTTGCGCTGGAGCGGTAAACTGCCGCAGCCCGCCGCGCACGGACCTACCCGCGCAGGAGCCTGGGAGTCGGTGGCGGGTATACTGCTCAGGCTTTCCAGGATCGGAGCGGGCCGACTCGGGGTCCCGCGGAGGAGATCGGGGCAGATCGTCTCGATGCCAGGCTCACGAAGCCACACGATCGCACGGAGCACCAAGGTTGGCGACCCGTCTTCCCGTCGTGAGGGCGCCAGCGCCAGTTCTAGAAGGACCAGCCTCGCATCATGTTCGGCCTGCACGCTCTGCTCGGCCTGTTCTCGCGGGACATCGGCATCGACCTCGGGACGGCCAACACTCTCGTCCACGTACGCGACCGCGGCATCGTAATCAGCGAACCGAGCGTGGTCGCCCTTGAGGCCAAGACCCGGAAGGTCCTGGCCGTCGGCGCCGAGGCCAAGCGCATGGTTGGACGCACTCCGGCGAGCATCATCGCGGTCCGTCCGTTGCGAGATGGCGTGATCAGCGACTTCGACGTCACCCAGCAGATGATCGCCTACTTCGTCCGCAAGGTTCACGACCGGATCGGCATGGTTCCGCGGCCGCGCATTCTGCTCGGCATCCCGTCCGGCGTGACTGAGGTCGAGAAGCGGGCCGTCCGCGACGCGGCCATGAACGCGGGCGCCCGATGGGCCGGCCTGATCGAGGAGCCGATGGCTGCGGCCATCGGAGCTGGACTGCCGATCAACGAGCCGACCGGCAGCATGATCATCGACATCGGCGGCGGCACGACGGAAGTAGCCGTGATCAGCCTCGGGGGCATCGTCGTCAGCCGTAGCATCCGAATCGGCGGCGACGAGATGGACGCGGACATCGTTGCCTACGCCCGCCGGGAGTACAACCTCTTCCTGGGCGAGCGGAGCGCCGAGGACATCAAAATCGCCATCGGATCGGCCGCTCCGGGTGAGTGGGACGCCCAGCGGGTGACGCTCCGGGGTCGAGACCTGCTCACCGGCCTGCCCCGCGCCGTCGAAGTCGGCGGAGAGCAGATCCGTGAAGCCATCGATCCGTCCCTCGCGCTCATCGTCGATACGATCAAGGACACGATCGAGGAAACCCCACCGGAACTGGTGGCGGACATCATGGACCAGGGCATCGTTCTGGCCGGTGGCGGGGCTCTGCTGGCCGGCTTCGATCGCCGCATTGCCGAGGCGACCCAGATGCCCGTGCACGTGGCTAACGATCCTTTGACCTGCGTGGTACGCGGCTGCGGCGTCGTGCTCGAGGAGCTTGACCTGATGGAAGAAGTCCTCGTCGCGGACACCTACGCGCGCACGCCACGCTGACGCAGAGTCGCAGGGGCTCTAGCCGATGAGCCAGATCACCGTAACGCGGCGCGCCATCCGGCGAGAGTGGACCATCTTCGGCGTCCTGCTCATGCTCAGCGTCGGTCTCATGGGCGTCTCGGGCACGCGCACCGCCAAGGACGTCGAGTCGTCGGTGAACTTCGCGTTGAGCCCGATCGAGACGGTCATCAACAACGCAACCGATACTGCCGAGTCCTACTTCTCGGCGATCACCCAGATCGACAAGCTGCGCACGGAGAACCAGAAACTCCTCGAGGAGAACCTGACCCTTAGAGAACAGCTGGGTCGGATGCCGTCCATATCCAAGCTCAGCGACGATTGGACCAAGATCACCGAGGCCCAGCAGTCGGTGCCGTACCAGACGACGCCGGCTCGCGTCATCGTTCGGGACATCTCCGACGTCAATCCCCGGACTGTGGTTCTGGACAAGGGAAGCAACGACGGCTTGTCGGAGGGCGAAGTCGTCATCGATGCCGGTGGCGCGCTCGTCGGCCGAATCGTGTCCCTGGACGCAACCGTCTCGACAGTCCTGCTGATCAGCGACCCGTCCGCCGTCGTGGTCGGCAAGGAGGCCAAGACCGGGGCTGTCGGAACGATCCGCGGCGAGATCAGCGGCCAGCTCCAAATGCAGTACGTGGACGTTTCGGCCAAGCTCCAGAAGGGAGACTCGGTGGTCACGGCGGGCGAGACTCTGCCGGGCACGAACGACCGCTCGCCCTATCCGCCGGGACTGCTCATCGGCGAGATCCTGGACGTCTCGACCGACCCCAACGCAGTGGTCCAAACCGCCGAGATAGAGGCAGCCGCACACCTCTCCGACGCCACCTTCGTGCTGATCATCATGGATTACCAGGGCGGATTCGGGCCGCCAGTCCCGAGCGCCAACCCGAGCGGGTCGGTGTCGCCGTCCGGCTCCCCCGCGAACCCATCGGGCAAACCCGCGGCCAACCCGTAGGCCCACACCCCAACCTGTGCCCTCGCATTGGCATGGAGCGACCGGGCGGCGTTCCTATCGAACCTGATACGCTCTCGCCGCAATCGCCGCAGTCGCCGATGGAGCCACCGTGAAGGGTCTCGTGCTTGCGGGCGGTACGGCCACCCGCCTGTTCCCGCTCACGATCGTCACCAACAAACACCTCCTGCCGATCTACGACCGGCCGATGATCTACTACCCCATCGCCACCCTCGCGGGTATGGGTATCCGCGAGGTGATGGTGATCGTGGGCGGCAAGAGCGTCGGTGAGGTCGTAGAACTGCTGGCCGATGGAGAGCACTTCGGGCTCAACCTGACGTACCGCTACCAGCATGGCGCCCAAGGCATAGCTCACGCCATCGGGTTGGCGCGCGACTTCGTCGGCGACGATGCCTTCTGCTGCGTGCTCGGTGACAACATCCTTCTCGGACCGCCGCTGGCCGGCATCGCGCGCGAGTTCGAAGGGGGACCATGGGGCGCCGGCGCCCTGCTTTACGAGGTCGCCGATCCCGAGCGCTTCGGCGTCGCCGAGCTCGATGCCGCCGGCAACGTCGTCGGGTTCGAGGAGAAGCCGGCAGTCCCCAAGAGCAACCTCATCCCCATCGGCGTTTACTTCCTGAGGCCCGACGCCTTCGCCGTGATCGATCACCTCGTGCCGTCGCGCCGAGGTGAACTGGAGATCACCGACCTGCTGAACCACTACCTGCCGGGAGGACTTTTCGCCCGCCGCTTCGAGGGCGAGTGGACCGACGCGGGAACGGTGACCTCATTGATTCGCGCCGCGGAACTCGCCGAGAAGGAATCTCACTCCGGGAGCCTGACCGATCCGCCAGCGAGGCCGACGCCGTGACCGAGCCCCGACAACCGCGGTTCAAGCGCCTGCTTGTGACCGGAGGGGCGGGCTTCATCGGATCGTCCTTCGTCCGCGACCTGCTGGCGCGCCGCGACGGGAGCCAGATCACCGTCCTCGACAAGCTGACCTACGCCGGCAACAAGGTCAACCTGGCGCCCGTCGAAGCCGACCCCGAACAGGCTTCCCGGTTCCGGTTCGTCACGGGCGATATCGCCGATCCGACCGGCGTGGCACAGCTCGTGGCCGGCGCCGACGCCGTCGTCAACTTCGCCGCCGAGTCGCACGTCGATCGTTCGATTCTCGATCCCGAGGCCTTCCTCCGGACCGACGTCCTGGGCGTGCACGTCCTGCTCGAGGCATGCCGGGTCGAACAGGAGCGCGCCCGATCCGGCGATCGAGCCGCAGCCCCCCGCTTCCTCCAGGTCTCGACCGACGAGGTCTACGGCTCCGTGGAGACGGGAGCCAGCCGAGAGGACGACCGGCTCGACCCGCGTTCCCCCTACTCCTCGGCGAAGGCGGCGGGCGAGCTGCTGGTCCATTCCTACTTCGTCACTTACGGTCTGGACGCGGTCGTGACGCGGGGCTCGAACACGTACGGCCCATACCACCACCCCGAGAAGCTGATCCCGCTCTTCATCACCAACGCCCTGGACGACCAGCCGCTGCCGCTCTACGGCGACGGTCTGCAGCGCCGCGATTGGCTGTATGTCGCGGATCACGCCGGCGCCATCGGTCACGTCCTGGAGCACGGCCTCCCCGGCGAGACCTACAACGTCTCGGGCGGTAACGAGCGTACCAACCGGGAAGTGGTCGCGGCCCTGCTGGAGCGGCTGGACAAGCCGTGGTCGCTGGTCCGGACCGTGGAGGACCGGCCCGGCCACGACCGCCGCTACGCGATGGATGGGTCCAAGCTGTCCGCTCTCGGTTGGGCCAACAAGGTGACGTTCGAGAACGGCCTGGCCGCCACCGTCGAATGGTTCCGTGACAACCAGGACTGGTGGCGGGCGATCAAGTCAGGCGAGTGGGAGGACTACTATCGGCGCCAGTACGGCGCCAGGCTGGCCGGCTCCCGAGAGGCCACGTGATGGCATCAGTGCACCTGTGCACGCTGCCGGGGGCGGCGCGCCGATGCGCATAGCCGTCACCGGAGCGGGCGGACGGCTCGGCAGCTCCCTCGTGAAGATCCTCAACGGTTCCGCGTTCGTCGACGAAGTGCTGGCCTGGGATCTGCCCGAACACGACCTGGACGACCCGACCTCCGCCCAGCGTTTGGTCGGTACGCACCGGCCCGACACGGTCGTCCACTGCGCCGCCTGGACCGACGTAGATGGCTGCGCCCGCGACCCGGATCTGGCCATGCGCCGCAACGGGATCGCGGTAGACGAGATCGCCCGGACCTGCGTGAGCGTTGGAGCGGGCCTGATCCTGATCTCAACGAATGAGGTCTTCGACGGGAGCCGGACCAACGGCGCGCCCTACGGCTCGACCGAACGGCCTCATCCGGCCAATCCCTACGGTGCTTCGAAGCTGGCCGGTGAAACCGCGGCCCGCACCGCTTTCGGGGCCACAGGCTATGAGTTCAACAAGGCCGCGTCCACCGAAGACGACAACGAACAGGTCGCCCCTCTGGCGATCGTTCGGACGGCCTGGCTTTTCGGAGGACCCGGCAGCGACTTCCCTCACAAGATCCTCGCCGCAGCCAAACGGGCCCGTGCCGAGCATCGAAGTCTCGCCCTCGTCTCGGACGAGATCGGAACCCCAACCTACGCGTCAGACCTCGCGTCGGCCGTCGCCCGCTTGCTCGATGAGGCGGCGCGACCGGGGGGCCGTTGCTTCGGCGGAATCCACCACGTCGTGAACGGCGGGCAGGCGTCCCGGGCCGCCTGGGCTCGCGAGGTCCTGCGCCTGGCCGGCATGGACGTCGCCACGAACGACGTACCGTTGAGTACGTGGACGCGCCCCTCCACACCCCCGGCCTGGGGAGTGCTGGAAACCACGCCACTCCCCGGAGGGCCGCTGCGCGATTGGCGGGACGCCCTGGCGGACTACATGGAGCATAGGAGTTGGAACGTGGAGGAACGACCATGAACGAGGACGTGTCCGAATCGCGGCTGCCCGGCGTGAGCTACGGCCGCCTGAACCTGCTGGCCGACTCACGTGGGTCGTTCATGGAAGTCTGGCGCGCCTCGGTCTTCGGGGACCTGAGCGTGGAAGCCACCGGCCTCCCGGACGCCCGCTTCGTCCAGGCCAATCTGTCCACCTCCGCGCCGGGCGTGCTGCGCGGTCTCCACTACCATCGGCGCCAGCTCGACTACTGGACCGTGGTCAGTGGCAGGGCGCTGGTCGCCCTTGTGGACGTGCGGCCCGTGGCGGCCGACATCGAGGCCCATGCCATCGTCGAGATGCGTGAGCTTGCCGTCGGGCAGACGGTGACCATCCCGAACGGCGTGGCTCATGGGTTCCTGGCCCTCGAGCGGCTCCAGCTCCTGTACCTCGTTACCAACGAGTACGACGGCAGCGACGAGTTGGGCTTCGCCTGGGACGACCCCGCCGTTGGGATCCCGTGGCCGGCCGTTCCCCGGACCCCGGACGGACGGCCGATTCTCTCGGACCGCGACCGGACGAACCCGACTCTGGCCGAATTGGTTCGAAGCCTTCGGGACGGCTGACCTGGACTCCGGCGACGGCTCAAGCGATTCCGCACAAGTGCCGCCGGTGAGGGCCCGAACGAGCGCCTCGCGCTAGAACGGTCGGGTCAGAGTCCCAGCATAATGTCACCCGTAGGTCACCCTTCCGTCCCGAGCCGAGTACGCGCTAGCCTGGCTGGGTTCCACGGCGTCGAGTTCCACGAGCCAGGGCGAGCAGGAGGACGCCGGGTCCGCCTCAACCGCAAGGACTTCGGGACGAGTGCGGGAGCCTTCGGTTCCTCGGGTCTGCGACCCATTGCCGCGAGAGACCGTCGTCGCCGACATCTGCATTTCGTGAACGGGGGGCCGCGTGAACCCCATCAGCATCCTCGTGGTCTTGCTGACCATGCTGCTTTCTCTCGGCCAGTCGGGCCCGGCTGTTCGGGTGATTCCTGCAGCCCCAACCTCGACTCCTGTGGCGGAGGCCGAGCCCGCTCAAACTGACTGGTCGATCAACACGTACAAGGAAGCGGGGGCTCGCGACCAGGACCCCGATCTCACCGCGTGTACCGCGACCGTCGCCCTCATGGCGCTGAACATGATCGCCCTGGGCGGGCATGCTGAATCGAGCTTCGCGTGGTCGGCCACGACGGACTACGCCGACCAGGAGTCCATCCTCGCCTTCGAACAGGCCAACGACACGTTGCCGTTGGCGGTCGGTTCTGATCCCCACGGGGTTCGCAACGCCCTCAACTACTACGGCTGGGGGGGCACCGAGGCGGCGGTGTACAGCGACAAGTCATACGACAGCTTCAGCGCCGCCGCCAAGGCTGTCGTTGTCTCAATCGCCCGCACTCACAAGCCCGCCGTGATCTTCCCCTGGTACGGCAGCCACGCCCAGCTCGTCACCGGGTACAACGTTACCGGCGAGGACCCTTCCATAGGCGACAACTTCCGGATCGCCGGTGTCTACCTGACCGACCCTGAATCTGACCCGAAGACCACACTTCTCGTGGGCGGCACAATCCACCACATCACACCCATCGGGCGCGACTCGTTGGTCGGTGTCGAGGCCTGGCGCTCTGGTGATCTGGCGGTTCAGTTCAACCGATACTGGCAGCCCGACTCCACGCTGCGCGACAAATTGGACGGCCAGATCGGCCGGGCCGAGTGGTACGGCAGGTTCGTGATCGTCTCCGCCGACAAATGAATGGTGGGGGCTCGGTCGGGCAGGCGAGACCGGATTCCGCCCTCATGGCCTCGCGAGAAGAGGCCACTCGCTGTAGGCTGGCCGGAGCAGCCGCCTCGCGCCGGCCTGAGTCGGGCATCTGAGGCGAGGGAGAAGACAGACATGAGCGACCAGCCTGGCGGCAAGTCGATCGAGAAATCGGGCAGCGGGTCGCATGCGCGCCCGGCCCGCAAGACCGTGAAACCGGCGGCCGAGAGTTCGACATCGACGACCAACCGGCGAGTCCCCGCGCCGCCGACAACGCCACCGGCCATCCCGGCCAAACCGGCAGCCCCGGCCAAGTCGGCGGCCCCGGCCAAACCGGCAGCCCCGGCCAAGTCGGCAGCCCCGGCCAAACCGGCAGCCCCGGCCAAGTCGGCGATCGCGTCAGCAGAACAGCCGAAGAATCCCACTCCCTCGAAGCCGGCCACCCGGCCAGCCGCTCGCCCCTCGCCGGCTCGCACCGAGCCGCAGGTAAACCGCGCCCCCACGCCCAACGTCAATGTTGCGCAAGGCGGTATCGGTGAGGTCGAGGCCGTAACGGTAAGCGTCACCCAGGGCGGCATCGGCGCAGCTTCCGCCGAGGACATCACCGTCTCCGTGGGCGGAATCGGCCGGGCCCAGGCGGACGACATCGCCGTTCGGATGGGCGCCATCGGCGCCGCTCGGGCGGAACGGGTTTCTGTGGAACTCAGCGGTGTCGGCCTGGCCATCGGCGGAAGTGTTTCCATGAATCAAAGCGCCGCCCGGACCGTCCTAGCCCGCGACGTGCGTATCAGCCGGGGAGGGGCTCAAACGGTGTTGGCCGGCCACGTGACCATGGAGCGCCAGAGTGGTGCGTTGGTGATCCTGGCCAGGAAGGTCGAGGGTAACGTTCGCCCCCTGCTGGACTGGCGGGGCGCGCTGGCTCTGGGGGCTGCCATGGCCGTTGGGATCGGGTTGCTTGCCAGACGGAAGCGCAGCTAGGCTGGAGGCCGGCGGAGACTGCTTCCGCGGGACGCCTGGGCATTCCGCAAGAAGCCTCCCGCCAGGCCGGCCGAGGGCCCGTTGGGTATACTCAGGAGCCGACTGAGCGGGGTCTCCGGGATCCCTTCGCCACCTCCGATCCGTCACAGGAGTCTCTCGTGATCGACCCCACGGCGCGGGTTCACGCGTCGGCAGACCTCGAGTCCGACGTCTCGATCGGACCGCGGGCCAGCGTCTGGAACCGGGCCGTGCTGCGCACCGGGGCGAGTGTCGGGGCGGACTGCATCATCGGCAGGGACGCGTTCATCGACGAGGGCGTCCACCTCGGCGACAGGGTCAAAGTCCAGAACGGGGCCCTCGTCTACCACGGCGTGACGGTCGGGAACGGCGTCTTCATCGGCCCCGGCGCAATCCTGACGAACGACCGATACCCGCGCGCGATCACCGCGACCGGCGAGCTGGCTCGAGGCGACGACTGGACAGTCAGCCCGATCGAGTTGCGTGACGGCTGCTCGATCGGCGCAGGGGCGGTCGTCGTCGCCGGTGCGACGATCGGCCGTTTCGCCACCGTCGGAGCCGGCGCCGTCGTCACGCGCGACGTCCCCGATTTCGCCCTCGTGGCCGGCAATCCCGCCCGGCGACTCGGCTGGGTCTGCGCCTGCGGATCGCGCCTCGCCGATACGACCGGCGCAAGCGCCGCCGCCA
The DNA here is from genome assembly GCA_963814125.1 of uncultured Chloroflexia bacterium. GTDB lineage: Bacteria > Chloroflexota > Limnocylindria > Limnocylindrales > CSP1-4 > Fen-1039. Next base: position 27,908 of record CAWFBR010000009.1, on the reverse strand, counting down.
GACCTTCGGCCGACGCGCCCCTCAACTGCCCCAAATGCGGACGGGGGTACGATTTCAACCCCGCAAACGGCTCGCTGACAGAGCGACCGGCGTAGAGCACAGGAGTCGAGCATGATCCCTCCCGCACGCCCCGACCTCGGTCTCGAGGAGATCGCCGCCGTAACCGAAGTCCTCCAGAGCGGCATGATCGCCCAAGGCAAGAAGGTCGCCGAGCTGGAGGAGCGGTGGGCCGCATTCTGCGGCGTCAAGCACGCGATCGCCGTCTCGAACGGGACGGTCGCCCTCATGTCCATCTTCGCCGGCCTGGGGCTGGGCCCGGGCGACGATGTGATCACCGTCTCGCACACCTTCAACGCCACCGTCAGCTCGATCCTGTACACCGGAGCGACGCCCGTCTTCGTGGACATCGAGGCGGACACGTACCTCATGGACGCGGGGCGGCTCGAGGCCGCCATCACGCCGAGAACGCGGGCCATCTGCCCGGTCAGCCTGTTCGGCATCGTCGCGGACATGGACGCCATCCAGGCCATCGCCGACCGCCACGGCCTGACTGTCGTCGAGGACGCTTGCCAGGCGCATGGCGCGATGTATCGAGGCCGGCGCGCCGGCAGCTTCGGCTACGCGGCCTTCAGCCTCTACGCCACGAAGAACCTCACGACCGCCGAGGGCGGCTTCGTCACCACCAACGACGACCGGCTGGCCGACTGGATCAGGCTCTACCGCAACCAGGGCATGCGGGAGCGCTACCACCACGAGATCCTCGGTTACAACTTCCGGATGACCGACATCGCCGCCGCCATCGGCCTGGCCCAGCTTGACAAGCTCGAGCGGAACACGGCCCGTCGCCAGGCGATCGCGCGCCGGTACGACGAGGCCCTGGCCGACCTTCCCATCCAGCTGCCGACATGGCCTGAGGGCCGGACTCACGTCTTCCACCAGTACACCGTGGGGGTCGGCTCGGTGCGCGACCAGATCGTGGCCGAGATGAAAGAAACCGGCGTCGTGTGCGGCATCTACTACCCCATCCCGTGCCACCGCCAGGCCTACGTCATGGAGCTCGGCATCGAAGCGGATCTACCGAACACGGACGCGGCGGCCGCCGGCAGCATGTCCCTGCCGATGTACCCCGGCCTCACGGAGGCCGAGCAGGCCCAGGTCATCGAAGCCTTGCGCGCCTCGGTTCTGCGCCACGCCGTCGGCGCCAGCGGCAACAACGCATGACCTCGCCCCTCCGGCTCGGCCTGGCCGGGCTGGGCTCCATGGGCCGGAACCACCTTCGCGTCATCGCGAATCACCCCGACACGAGTCTCGCTGCCGTCGCCGACACCGACCCCGACGCTCTGGCAGCGGCCGTGGGCCAGACCGGCGCGACAGGCTTCGCCGACCCGTTGGAGATGATCCGGCAGACGCAGCTGGACGGCCTGGTCATAGCCGCCCCGACGACGGCGCACATGCCGCTTGCCCTGGCCGCCATCGACCGCGGCATCTGCGTCCTGGTGGAGAAGCCCCTCGCCGCGACCGTCGACGACGCCCTCGCGATCGTCGCCGCGGCGCGCAAGCGGAACGTCCGCGTCCAGATCGGCCACGTCGAGCGATACAACCCGGCGGTCCTGGAGATGGGCCGCCTCATGCGGGCCGGCTGGCTGTCCACGATCTACGCCATCACCAGCCGCCGGGCCGGCCCGTTCCCGGCCCGCATCCGCGACGTCGGCGTGACCGTGGACCTCGGGACGCACGACGTGGACATCCTCTGCTGGATCGCCGGCGAACGGCCGGTCCGCGTCTATGCCGAGACGGCACAGCGGTTGCACGCTACCCACGAGGACCTGACGTTCGGCCTGATGCACTTCCCATCGGGAGCGACGGGCTTCCTTGACGTGGACTGGCTCACTCCGGCCAAGCGCCGCAGTCTCGTGGCGGTCGGGGAAGAGGGGATGTTCGAGCTGGATTACCTGACCCAGAAGCTGACCTTTACCCGCTCTAACGTCGAGCGGCCCCAGATGATCGCGGGCTACGCCACGACCTTCACCGGCGACGTGGCGGAGATCCCGGTCGCCAGCGTCGAGCCGCTCCGCGCTCAGCTCGACGAGTTCGTTCGAGTGCTGCGAACAGGCGAGCGGCCGTACGTGGATGCGGAGGACGGCCTCTGGGCCGTGGCGCTCGCCAACGCACTTCTCACCGCAGCGGCCGAGCGGCGGCCGATCGACCTCTCGGACCTTCCCTCGAGGCTGGCTACCGTATGACCATCGTCACCCGCCCTTCGCGTGTCGTCAGTCTGCTGGGCGGCACTATCGCTCCACCTGCAAACCCTTGCGCGCACGCCACGCCGCGCGCGGTGACCCCCTGGACCGGGGAACCGGGCACGGTAGGGCGAGCGGTCGTCGTTGGCGCGGGCAAGATGGGCCTGCCGCTGGCCGTCCAGTTCGCCCGTCACGGGTGGCACGTGACCGCCGTGGACGTGAACCGCGACGTGGTGGCGGCCATCAACGAGGGCCGTTCCCGCGTCGCTGAGGAACCGGGTCTCGCCGAGGGAGTGGCGGAGGCCCATGCCGCGGGCCTGCTCGTCGCAACCGTCGACGCCGCGGCCGCCGTCCGTGACGCGGACGTCGCCGTCCTGATCGTGCCGGTGATGCTGGACGACGCCAAGCGACCGGACTACCGCTACATGGACTCGGCCGTGGATTCGATCGCCGGCGGCGTCCACGGTGGGCTGACCGTCATCTTCGAGACCACTCTTCCGGTCGGTGACACGCGCGGCCGGTTCGCACCTCGTCTCGAGGCGGCCACCGGCCTCCGGGCCGATACCGACTTCTTCGTCGCTTTCTCGCCGGAGCGACTCTACTCGGGTGCCGTGTTCGCGAACCTGGCGACCTATCCGAAGCTCGTCGGCGGGATCGGCGCCGAGTCGGGCCGACGGGCGGCCGTCTTTTACGACTCCGTGCTCGACGCCGAGATCGTGGCAATGAGCGGCGCTGAGGCGGCCGAGTTCACCAAGATCGCCGAGACCACCTACCGCGACGTCAACATCGCCCTGGCCAACGACTTCGCCCGCTACGCCGACCGGGTTGGGGTGGACATCCAGGAGGTCATCGACGGGGCAAACAGCCAGCCGTACTCGCACATCCACCAGCCGGGTCTCGGCGTGGGCGGCCACTGCATCCCCGTCTACCCGCATCTCCTCTTGAGCCGCGCCCCCGACCTCGAGGTGGTGGCCGTCGCGCGCCGCACGAACGACTCGCAAGTTGGGCTGGCCATCAAGACGCTCGAGGGGCTCCTGGGTGGTCTCGACGACGTCCCGATCCTCGTCCTGGGACTCACCTATCGCGCCGGAGTCAAGGAGCTGGCCTATTCGCGGGCCCTCCCGCTGATCGAGCGGCTGTCTTTCCACGGGGCCGCGGTCTCGGCCTACGACCCTCTCCTTTCGACCGAGGACATCGTGCGCTGCTGTGCCCTGCCCTATCAATGGGGCGAAGCGGCACCGTTCCGAGCCATCGTCACCCAGACCGGCGACAAACTGTGGGAGGGCCTGGACTACCGGCTCTTCCCACAGCTCGAAGTCGTCCTCGACGGGCGCAACAGCCTGCGAGAGGTCGAGTTGCCGGCTGGCGTCCACTACGTCGGCATCGGCGTCCAGGCCGCCACTCGGCGCCGCAAATCGGACGCGGCGCCCAGCGGCGTCGCCTCCTCGTAGGGGACGGCCGGCGATGCGGATTCTCAGCGTCGTCGGCACGCGCCCGCAGCTGATCAAGGCCGCCGCGCTGCAACCGGTCCTGCGCCGCGATCATGTCGAGATCTTCGTCGATACAGGACAGCACTACGACGAGACGATGGCCGGCAACTTCTTCGGTGAGCTGAGTCTGGCCCGGCCGGACCACTCGCTCGGGATCGGCGGGGGCGGCCACGGCGACCAGACCGGCCGGATGCTGATCGCCCTCGAGCCACTGCTCGAACAGGTGGCGCCGGACACGGTACTGGTCTACGGGGATACCAACTCCACTCTGGCCGGGGCCCTGGCCGCGGCAAAGCTCGGCATCCCGGTCGCCCACGTCGAAGCCGGACTGCGCTCGTTCGACCGGCGAATGCCCGAGGAGACCAACCGAGTCGTGGCCGACCACCTGTCGCGCTGGCTCTTCGCGCCGACCGAAGCCGCGGTCGCCAACCTGGCCGCGGAAGGGATCACGGCGGGTGTCGTCCAGGTCGGCGACCCGATGCTGGACCTTGCCGCCCGGGTCTCCGCCGAGGTTCGGGACCCGGCAGTGCTGGCCGATATCGGCGCCCGGCTGGGCCTCGGCCTGCGTCCCGGAGGCTACCTTCTCGCGACCGTCCATCGGGCCGAGAATCGCACTCCGGAGGCTATGGCCGCCTGGACTCGTCTACTCGGCGCCGTGGCCTCGGCCGATCGCCCCGTCATCCTCCCGCTCCACCCGGGCACGCGAGCAGCGCTGGACGCGGAAGGCATCGTCCTGCCCGCGAGCGTGGTCCTGGTCGAACCGCAGGGCTACGCCACGGCACTGGCGCTGCAACTCCACGCCGCCGCCGTTCTCACGGATTCCGGTGGCGTCCAGCGAGAGTCGGCCTGGCTCGGAGTCCCGTGCCTGGTCCTGCGGTCCACGACCGAATGGGTCGAGACGGTCGGCGGACCCGGCAGTTCGGCCGTGCTGGTGGGCCTGGACGGCGGCGCCGCCGTCCGCGAGCTCGCGCTTCGGGCGCCGGCGGCGCGATCCACGGAGCTGGCGGCGGAACGCGCCTCGTCTCTTCGTCTTGCGGGGCCCGGAGCGGCTGAGCGGATCTCGGCCGTCCTGGTCACCGACTCCGCCGCCGGAGATCGGCCGTGACGGGCTCGGGGTCGCGTCGCCCGGTCTGCATGATCGTCCACGCCTACTACGAGGAGGACCCTCGGGTTCGTCGCGAAGCGGAGACGCTCGTCGCGGCCGGCTGGGAGGTGGACGTCTTCGGCCTGCGGCGCCCGGGCGAAACGGCCTCGGCGGTGGTCGAAGGCGTGAACCTGCGGCGACTGCCGGTCCGGCGCCACCAGGGCGCCGGCCTTTCGGTGTATCTCGTCGAATACGGTGCCTTCCTGGTGCGCGCGATGTGGGCCGCCACCCGGGCCCATCGCCGGCGCCGCTACGGGCTTGTAGAGGTCCATTCGCTGCCGGACTACCTGGTCTTCTCGGCCCTGCCGCTGAAGCTGGCCCGGGTACCCATTCTGCTCGACCTCCACGAGGCCATGCCCGAGTTCTTCCGGAGCCGCTTTCCCAGGGCGGCAAACCCGCTCAGCTACCGGCTTCTGCGGCTGCAGGAAAAGCTGTCCATCGCCCTGGCCAACGAAGTGCTGACGGTGAACGAGCCGCTCGCGGAACGACTGAGGAGACTCGGCACCCGGCCGGAGCGTCTGACCGTCATCCTCAACAGCCCCGATTTGCGGCTCTTCGACCCGGCGGCGCACCCTCGACGCAGGTTCATGGCGGACGGAAAGTTGCGCATCGTCTACACCGGCGCGCTGACCCCAACCTACGAGCTGGATATCGTCCTGCAGGCAGTGGCGTCGCTCGCGCGGACGCGGCCGGACCTGCACGTCGAAGCCACCTTCTACGGCCGTGGCGACGCCCAGGAGCCCCTGGAGGCGCTGGCCGCGGAGCTCGGCATCGCCGGTAACGTCAGCTTCCCGGGCCGCATCCCGATCGAGGAGGTCCCGGGAGTCGTGGCCGCCGCCGACATCGGGGTGGCGCCAACGCGGATGGATCCGTTCACGGAAATGAGCCTGTCAACGAAGATCCTCGAATACGCGGCCATGGCCAAGCCCATCGTGGCGTCGCGGCTGCCGACGGTGGAGCGCTACTTCGACGCCGGCACTCTCGCGGTCTACGAGCCGGGCGACGCCGACTCGCTCGCCTCGATGATCCTGAGTCTCGTCGACGGCCCGGCGGAGCGGCGAGCCCGCGTCCGGCGGACCGGCCGGCGCGTCGAAGAACTCAGCTGGACACGTCAGGCGGAGGCCTACCTGGGCGTCGTCGACCGCATGGTGGCCGGTCCCGGGGTCGGGCGATCCGGCCCGGGCGCCCGACAATAGGGATGACCATCGCACGCTCGTCACGGCGTCGTCGGACGGTCGCTCCCGTTTCAGGATACGGAATGCGGTAGCATACGGCTCCGTTACCCCGGCGTGCCTTGCCGGGCTCCTCTCGAACCAGGACGCCCAGATGACCGTTCGCACCCGATACGCCTCTAAGCCCACGCGCCGACGCACTCGCCGCGACGACACTCGACGATCGATCCTCATCACGATCACTTTCGTGGCGGCCATCGCGGTTTCACTGTCCCTCGTCGGCGGCTTGCTGATTGCGAACTACTACTCGGATCACGGCGCGCCCATCGCCTCGGTCAACGGCGAGGCCATCAGCAAGGACGCGGTCAGGGATCGCGTCGCCCTCAACATCTCCCGCGACAAGCGCATCGTCCAGAACTACGCCGTCCTGCGAAACCAGGGCAAGATCACTCCCGACGAGTACGGGGCCATCGCGGCGGCGCCCAACAACGACCTGGTTTCCACCACGCAGTACAGCGACGCCCTGCAGCAGCTGACGGTCGACTCCACCCTCAGGCAGTACGCGGCGAATAACGGCATCACCGTCAGCGATCAGCAGGTCCAGGACCAGATCAAGACCGACTCCACGATCCCGGAGATGCGCCACGTCATGGTCATAGGCGTCGCGCCGATTCCCACGCCGCCGGCCGACTCGGCCACCGCGCAGGACGAGTTGGATGCCCTTCAGAAGGCCCAGGGCTATGTCGACGCCATCAAGTCCGGAGCCAAGAAATGGGCCGACGTAGCCACCGAAACCTCCAGCTCATCGGCGACAAAAGACATCGGTTTGACCACCAAGGACAACTTGATCCAGACGCTCGAGCCGGACCTGGTAGACGCCATCTTCAATCTGGTCAAGGCCGACGACGTGACCGCACCCTTCAAGGGCCTGGACGGCGTCTACAGGATCGCGACGATCACGAGCATCGTTCCGCCCTACGTTGACTCGGGCTGGGCGCAGTCGATAAGCGGCGACTATCAGGGCTACGCTCGGGCAGAGGCGACTCAGAAGGCCATCAAGGATTCGATCGACAAGAAGTACATCGAAACTCCGACCGTCCAGCGCCACGTTCAGGAGATATACATCTCGCCCGGTTACGGGCAGCCGGGCAACGGGGACGAGGTCAAGATCAGCTTCATGGTCTTTGCCCCCTCCCACGACACGACAAACGCTCCCAACGTCCCGACCACCGACCCGTCCTGGGCCGAGGCCAAGAGCCGGGCGGACGCGGCGGTGGCGACGCTGAGGGCCGACCCGTCGCAGTTCGCCACTATGGCCAAGGACTCCGCCATCAACGACGACACCTATTTCAGTTCCAGCGGTGGCTCACTGCCCTGGATCCCGGCCGATCTCTTCAACGCCCAGACGGCGTCCGGCCAGACGGGCCTCGGATTGACGAACGTAGCGCCGGCCGTCTTCGCGCTCGGACTGACGCCCAATACGATTCTCGATCCGATCCAGGAGACGTCCCAGGGGTGGGTCGTGGTCAAGTTCGAAGGGCGCCGCCCGGCACCCGACCAGCGCATCGCGGACGTGCAGCTCAAGCTGGCCACAGGCGCCGACTTCGCGACCCTCGCCGGGCAAGAGTCCGGTGCTGCGGACGCCGCGGACGGCGGTGACATGGGCTGGGTCAGTCGCTACCAGCTCGCCACGGATCAGGAGAACGCCGTCTTCTCCACGCCGATTGGGGGCGTGAGCCAGATGGTCGACGACAACGGTTACACGGTCTACAAGGTTCTCGAGGAGCAGACCAGGCTTCCCGACGCCGCCACAGCGGCCAGGTTGACGGGGGTCGTCTTCCAGAGATGGGCGGCCGACCTCGAGTCGAACACGAATGTCTGGACGGATCAGGCGGCTCTGACCGCCATCTCCCCAGCCTCCCCGACTCCGTAGTGACGCGGTACCGGTGCTCGATGCTCTAGTCGCCGAAGCTCGGATCCGCTGGGGGCTGGACCCAGCGGCCGGACTTCAGATCGCGGCGCCGGAACGCCTGGCGGGAACGCCCATCGAACCATCCAGGCCACTGCTCCTTGTGCCGCTCGGCATTCTGCGGACCGGCTCGTCCCAGGACGCGGCCCCGGAGCAGCTCCCGGGCAGGCACGCACGCCCCGATGACGACGCTCTGAGTCTTATGCGGCGCCTCTACCCAGCCGAGCACCCCGTCGGCCGCATCGGCCTGGCGGAGACCACGACCGTCGGAGAGCTGGATGCCGGAGCGCTCGCCGGGCCCCTGTACCTGGGACCCGTGTCGCCGGAACGCGCCCTTGCCAGTCCCTGGGCCATGCCCTGGATAGCTCATCGGTTGCGCGCGCCGGACGGCTGCCCGTGGGACCGCGAGCAAACTCACGCCTCGCTGAAGAAACACCTGCTCGAGGAGGCTTACGAGGTCTACGACGCCCTTGACGGTGGCGCCACGCCGGACCTCGCAGGAGAGCTGGGCGACCTCTACCTCCAGATCGTGCTCCACGCCCAACTCGCTGCGGAGGCGGGCGTCTTCGACCTCACCGACGTTCAGGAAGGGATCGGCCGGAAGATCGTCCGTCGCCATCCGCACGTGTTCGGCGATACCAGCGTCGCCACTGCCGGAGACGTCAACCGCCAGTGGGAGCAGATCAAGCGAGCGGAGCGCGAGGCAGCCGCGGCCGATGCCGGAGGCGAGGGCGAATCGGCGGGCGAGGTCGGCAGTGCCCTCGACGGCATCTCCTCGTCCATGCCTGCCCTGGCGGCGGCCCAGGAGATGCAGGAGCGGGCCGCGCACCTGGGCTACGACTGGCCCGAGATCGTCGGCATCCTCGACAAAGTGGACGAGGAGCTCGCCGAGCTCGCGGCGGCCACCACGGATGCGGAGCGGCGCGAGGAAGTCGGCGACCTGCTGCTCGTCGTGGCGAATCTGGCCCGGCGCCACGGCGTCGAGGCCGAGGCTGCCCTGCGGGCCGCCGCGGACAAGTTCCGGCGGCGGTTCCGGCTGGTCGAGCGCATGGCCGGGGAGCGCGGCGTCCAACTGCGGGACATGAGCTTCGCGGAACTGGACGAACTGTGGGATGCTGCCAAGACCGAGGAGCGTTCTGCGTCTCAGCCGCCCCCGGCGGAACAGGAGGCCGCACCATGACCATCGGAGCTGAGTCGCGACAGCGAGCGGACGGGCGCCTGCCCGTCGATCTTCGGGCCATCTCGCTCAAGCTGGGCGTTCAGAAGTGGGCCGAGGGCTCCTGTGTCATCAAGCTCGGTGGGACCGAGGTCCTGTGCGCGGCCACGATCGAGGACAAGGTGCCGCCCCACCTCCGCGGCAAGGGCACGGGCTGGGTCACGGCCGAGTACAGCATGCTGCCGCGGGCGACCAGCGAGCGGAACATCCGCGAGGCCGCCAAGGGGAAGCTGGGCGGCCGGACGTACGAGATCCAGCGTTTGGTCGGCCGGTCGCTTCGGGGCGTGGTCGACATGGCGAAGCTCGGCGAGCGGACGATCACCATCGACTGCGACGTGATCAACGCCGACGGCGGAACACGCACCGCCTCGATCACCGGCGGGTGGGTTGCGCTGGCAGCCGCGCTGCGCACGTACGGCATGGAGCGCTGCCTGCTAGGGCGCGTCGCCGCGGTCAGCGTCGGCATCGTGGACGGAATTGCCTGCCTGGACCTCGACTATTCCGAGGACTCGCATGCAGAGGTCGACTTCAACGTCGTGTCCACCGACGCGGGCAAATACGTTGAGTTGCAAGCCACGGCAGAAGGCAAACCATTCGCCCGGGCGGACGTCGAGAGCCTGCTCGATCTCGCGGCCGGCGGGCTCGAGCGTCTCTTTGCCGCTCAGGCCGAGGCCCTGGCCTCGGTCGCGCGTTAGCAGGCGTTCGAGCAGGTGACGCCCACGCGGGTGCCCGCCGAGACAGGCCGCTCTCGCCTTCTCGTGGCGACGCGATCGGTCCACAAGCTGCGCGAGCTTCGGGAGTTACTGGGGCCGTTGCGGGCCGAACTCGTAGACCTGGACGATGTCGGCATCGCCGAGGAGGCGATCGAGGACGGCAATACGTTCGAAGCCAACGCGGCCAAGAAGGCGCGCTTCTTCGCCACGCTCTCAGGGCTGCCGACCCTTGCCGACGATTCCGGCCTCGAGGTGGACGCCCTCCGCGGCGGGCCGGGCGTGCGGACAAGGCGCTACGCCGGCGAGCTGGCCACGGATGAAGACAACAACGTGAAGCTGCTCGGAGCGCTGGCCGGCCTGGAGCCGGCCAGGCGAGGCGCCCGATATCGCTGCGTGCTGGCCCTGGCCCTGCCGGATGCACGCGGGCCGCGCCGTGGGATGACTGTCCGGCTGGCCCGTGGAACGTGCCCGGGTCGGATCGCGATCTCGCCTCGCGGCAGTGGCGGCTTCGGCTACGACCCTATCTTCGAGCCGGCCGTCGAGCCGCCGGGAGGCCGGACCCTGGGCGAATGGACCGCCGAGGCCAAGAACCGCATCTCCCATCGCGGCCGAGCGGCGCGCCGGATGCACGGCATCCTGGCCGGTCTCGGGCTCTAGACCTCACGGACGGAACCGCTGGGCGATGGCAAGTCACGCGCACGACAGTTACGGCATCCTGATCGCGTGAACCTATCGACGGAACTCCGCGTCGACCGCCCGGGCCGAAGGCCCGCCGTGATTGGGCTCGAGCTGGGTGACATCACGACCATTCGAGCGGACGCGATCGTGAACGCGGCGAACGCTGCGCTGGCCGGAGGCGGCGGCGTGGACGGCGCCATCCATCGAGCTGCCGGCCCCGAGCTGGCCGTGGAACTGAGCTCGCGCTACAACGGCTGCCCAACGGGGAGCGCCGTCATCACCGGGTCCGGCCGCCTCGATCAGCGCGGGGTCAAGTGGGTTGTCCACGCCGTCGGCCCGGTCTGGTCGGACGGGCGCAGGCACGAAAGGGACCGCCTCCGGTCCGCGTACCTGACGGCACTGAGCCTGGCCGACGAGGCCGGCGCGACGACGGTGGCTCTTCCGGCGATCAGCTGCGGCGTCTACGGATACCCACTCCAGGAGGGTTCCGCCGTGGCGTTGCGGGCCGTTCGCGACGGGCTGGCGGAGGCCAGTCATCTGGAGCGAGCCACGTTCGTGCTCTACTCCGACGACACGTACGTGGCCTTCGCCACTGCTCTCGCGGACCTGGCCGGCGGCTGACGTTTCGACTCTCGCCCGGAGCCCGGCGGCTCGGCTATTTCGCCGCCGCGACGAGACGGACCGGATGCGTCAGCACGCCCACGTTGATCTGCTCCTCAGGACCGATCGACCAGTTGAACCAGAGCTGGTCCGTAAGCGGCGTATCGGCCGGCACGTCGAACTGCATGTCGTAGGAGACGGCGCTGTTCGGCGGAATCGTCTTGACGTCCGAGCAGTTGAGGATGTACTCGCGGACCACCTGCGGGCCACCCTTGCCGTAAGGCGTGAGGGTCGAAACGCCGATCGTGTAGGCGGGGCAGGGCTCGAGCGCAACCGGCACGGCAAAGTCGTTCTGGAGGGCGACCGTGAAATGCATCGTCTGCCCCACGACGGCCTCATCCGGTAGCGACACGATAGGCTGGAGCCAGGACGGCGGGAGAACCTTGGGCTGAGGCTGGTCCACGCTCCAGAACCACCACTCCGTGACGAACGTGTCTTGCCCCGTTGTGCAAATCGATGAAGGCAGGGGAGGGACTGCCAACCTGACGAGGGCGCCATTCGGGAGCCTGGCGTCGACCGCCGCCGGTGTCTCGGCGGAATTGCAGAACCCTGTGACTCTCATTTCGCCATAGGCGTAGCCGGGTATCAGCTCCGGTCCGAGCGGCCCGTCGGGGAGCGGCCCGGACGGATGCGGCCCGAGGCCGGGTCGGAGCAAAGCCGCTGCGTTCGAGCCGTCGCCCTCAACACCGACCGCGATGGCGTGCCCGGACGAATCGACGAGTGTCACCTGGAGCGGGCCTTTGAGCACGCATGCCGCGCCTTTCGTTCGGGCGACCACCCAACCGACGGCAGATCCGTCCTCGAACGACCTCCAACCCGCGAACGTGACGTCTGTATCCGACGCGGAGCAGCGCGAATAGGCCGCCTCGAGATTGACCGTGGGCGTGGGCGTCGCCCGCGGTCCGGTGTATGGGGCGTCCAGCCACGGGACCGTCGTTCCGATCGCGGGCGGCAGAGTCTGGTGGCAGATCTGCTTCATCGCCTCGAGCTTGGCGGGCGGGTAGTCGTCTGACGGGACCGCGCACGGATCGAAGAGCGCGAGCGAAGGCGACGCGGAAGCCTGGGACGACCCGGGGGCAGCGACGCAGCCCGTCAGGCCGGCCAGCGCAACTGCCAGGAGCCCGGCCACCAATCGCGCCTTGACGCGCATCGAGTCCCCTTCGAGCGATTCTGAGCTCGCCCAGCTTACAGGGCGGGGACTCCACCGGCCCGGGCCCCGCCCTACTCACCCGGCGCAACAGTACCCACCCGTCCGGAGCGTGTTTCTGATTCCACCGTAGGGTTCGGCGAGAAAGCCCCGCGAGGTCGTCGTCCGGTACTGGGCTGCCAGGCGTTGTTCTGGGCAGTCGCCGCAGGTTGCGGCAACGGAGGCACCTTCGTCCGGGCCCATGGAGCCTCCAGATATGCGCAGAACTCTGATCCTGCTCGCTGTTGTGGCGGGAGTCATCGCGGCTTGCGGTGGTTCCGCTGCCACCAATGCCCCTCAGGCCCCGGGAACGCCGGCCGCCGCGACGCAAGCGGTCCCGACCCCGGATAGCGCGGCCCAGACTCCTGCGGGCGCCACGGATACGCTGGCGGCGGGCGCTCCGACAACTCTGGACGCATGCCAACTCATCACCGCGGATGAGGCAGCGGCCGCCCTCGGCGGCGAGCCAGTCGACGCGGGAGTCGTCCCGGAACAAGGAGCCCACAGCTGCCTCTTCTCCGGCAATCCCGCCAGCGGCATCAGCCTCGACGGCGTCGAGATCTCCATCACGAGCGGCAGCGACTTCAATCCCAACCAGAAGTCCATCTCCGGCCTGACCATCACACCGGTCTCCGGCGTGGGCGACGCTGCCTACTACGTGAGCATCGGCACCGGCTACCAGGTGCTTAACGTGCGCAAGGGTCAGACCACTTTCACGGTCTCGGTTCTGCAGTCGAGCGCATCGGACAGCCAATTGCAGGCTGCCGAGAAGACCCTCGCGATGGCGGTCCTGGGTCGGATCTAGCCTTCGTCCGATCATGCCGTGGCGGTTTCGGCGCGACGAGTCGTGGTCCGCGTTCCAAACGCGGTAGCTCCTGGCTCGTCCCGCCGGCCGTCCGGGGGGGTACTTTAGCGTGATCTCGGAGTGAGCAGGTACCAGATGAGAATGGCCAGGCGTGCAAGGACGGCTCGTGCCGGCCGGGCCCTTGGGCCCTTTCTTGGGCTGGACAAGTTGCCTGGCTGGTCGCTGGTTGGTCGATTCCAGGCCCGTAGCCTTGTATGATCAGTTGAGCCGTCCTCACTCCAGGGAGTTCACACCATGGCGCTCTTCGGACCGCCCGACGTCGCCAAACTCAAGGCGAAGGGTGATGTTCCGGGGCTCATCAAGGCGCTGGGGTATAACGCCGATCCCAACGTCCGCCGAGACGCGGCCGCCGCACTCGGTGACCTTGGCGATGGCCGCGCCGCGGAGCCTCTCGGCGCGGCCCTGAGGAACCCGGACTGGGAGCACGACTGGCGTGACAGCTCGGCCGCGGTCGACGCCCTGGGCCGGCTGGGAGAACCGGCCGTCGCAACCTTGATCTCCTTGTTCGGGTATCACTCCCAGGTGGTCCGAATCGGTGCCGCCGAAGCCCTGGGGATGATCGGCCGGCCGGCCGTCCAGCCTCTGGTCGCCCTGCTGGCCGACGCCGACCTGGAGACTCGGGAGCTCGCCGCCCAGGTGCTCGCGGCGATCGGCGACGAAGCCGTCGGACCGTTGATCGAAGCCCTGCACGATCAGGCCACCGGGAGGCAGGTGCGAGCCGCCAAAGTGCTCGGCGACATCGGCGACCCGCGCGCGGTCGAGCCTCTCATCAGAGCCCTGAAAGACGATCATTCCGGGCTTCGCCAGGCCGCGGCCAGGTCGCTCGGCACCTTCGCGGACGGACGCGTCGCCGGCCCGCTCGTTGCAGCGCTCGGCGACTCCGATCCGTCCGTTCGCAAGACCGTGGCTCTGGCCCTGGGCGAGATGGGCGACGCCCACGCGGTCCCGACCCTGATGGCGGAACTCAGAGGGCCGGAGCGGCAGCGTGCCCTCGATTGCCTGGTCAAGATCGGCGAACCTGCGGCCGAGCCACTGATCTCCACTCTGGCCGACTCCGTCGCCCGGGGGGATACGGCTGCGATGGTGGAATACGTGCGAGAAACCGTCGCGGGTGCCCTTGGCCGGATCGGCTACCCGGCGGAGCTGGCTTCACTCATCACCAGGTTGTTCGCCTCCGATCGGACGGGGCGAACCGAGGCCGCTTCGGAATTGCTTCGACTCTACCAGTCCGGAAGCCTCGATCCACGCGCTCAGAAGCTTGTCCTGGCGGTAAGGTCGACGATCGAGCAAGCTCAGGTTGATGGCCGTCCCGACCGCGACGGCCCGGACGCCGACCGGGAGATCGGGGCCGCCACGCCAGATTGAGCGATGAGTGCGCCGCGGTGCCCCCGGGGCGGCGCCGCGACAAGATGGCCCCGCGGGGCTTGGCTGAGGCCCGTTCTCGGTTGACTTGAGCGGTGTGGGCCGAGGCCGGCAGGTTCCACGGCCGGTTATTCTGCGATACTCACGTTGACACCGTCGGGGTGTGGCCTAGTGGCAAGGCACATGCTTTGGGAGCATGAGATCGTGGGTTCGAGTCCCACCGCCCCGACCATCCACCCCATGCGCTCGCGAGTCCACCACATCGCGGCCGATGTTCCGGGCCGGACCGCGCGCAGCCGAGCCCACGCCACCCCGGCGGAGTCCACGTCGCCGCCCGACATCGGCCGATTCCTCGACTCGTTCTCAGCGAAGTAGCCGGCGGATCAGGAGTGGCGATTCGCCACGCGGGCGAGTCGTTCGCCCGGCATCGCGGCCGGATAGCCGTTCCGAGCGGCTTCTGGGCGGGCCGCGTTCCGGCGAGGGGCCGGGACCCAGGTGTTGAACCCGGCGCCTATGCCGGTGCCGGTGGCGCGACCTGAGGCGGGCCGGGCAGCGTTTCGGCTGCCGGCTCCCGCCCGGCCGGCCTGCGCGGGCCGCCGATTGTCGGGTCGCCGGTTGTCGGGTCGCCGGCTGTCGGCGCTTCGTCCGTCACGACCGTCGGCCTGGGAGTAGGACGGCGCCTGAGGAGCCTGCCTCTGGCCTGGGGCGTAGCTGCGTCTCGGCTCGGCCGGGCCGGCGGGTCGCGCGGTCATCGGTCGACCGCTCACGGGCCGTCCATTGGGTCTCCCGCTATTCGGTCGGGCACCCATAGGCCGTCCGCCCATCGAACGCTGGCGGATCGCTTCCGGTCGGATCGATCGGTCGACCTCGAAACCTGTGATCGTCTCGCGCGGAATTGGCCCGCGGAGGACCGTCTCGATCTCGCGCAGGAGGCTCATCTCGTCGACGCAGACCAGGGACACGGCGTCGCCTTCCATCCCGGCTCGGCCCGTCCGGCCGATGCGGTGCACGTAGTCGTTGGCCACCATCGGCAGCTCGAAGTTGACGACGTGCGGCAGCGCCTCGATATCCAGGCCTCGGGCCGCGACTTCCGTGGCGACGAGGATGGCGACGCGCCCGGACTTGAAGTCGTCCAGGGCCCGGACTCGCTGGCCCTGGCTCTTGTTGCCGTGGATCGCGGCGGCGGCGATACCGTCCTGGGCCAGCTGGTCTGCCAGCCGGTTGGCGGCATGCTTGGTCCGGGTGAATACGAGGGCCTTGTCGATCCGACCGCCGCGGATCAGGTGGCTGAGCAGCTCGCGCTTTCGTTCCCGGTCGACCGGGTAGACGACCTGGCGAACCAGCTCGATCGGGGCATTGCGGCGCGCGATCTGGACCTGCGCCGGATCTCTCAGGAACTCAGCCGACAGCTCGCGGATCTCGTCCGAGAAGGTCGCCGAGAACAGCAGGTTCTGCCGACGCGCGGGGATCAGGGCGAGGATGCGGCGGATGTCGCGGATGAAACCCATGTCGAGCATCCGGTCGGCCTCGTCGAGGACGAGGATCTCGACCGAACGAAGGTCGATCGTGCCCTGTCCGGCATGGTCGAGCAGCCGGCCGGGAGTGGCGACGACGATCTCCGGTCCGGCACGCAGAGCGCGGACCTGCGGATCGAAGCCGACGCCGCCGTAGATGGTCGTCGAGCGGATGGGGCGTTCGGCACCGTATGTGCGGACGTTCTCCTCGATCTGGAGGGCAAGCTCGCGAGTCGGGGTCAGGACGAGGCAGCGGATAGGCAGGCCGGTCGTGCCACGACCTCGCGTTTGGCCGGCCGGCGAGCGGCGCGGTTCGGGGCGGCTGGCATTGAGGATCTGCAGGATCGGCAGCACGAAGGCAGCCGTCTTGCCGGTGCCCGTCTGGGCGCCAGCCAGCAGATCGCGGCCGGCGAGCACGTGAGGGATGGATTCGGCCTGGACCGGCGTGGGCACTGTGTAGCCCTGCGCCGAGACGGCACGGAGGAGCTCGGGCGTCAGCCCGAGTTGTTCAAAGGACATTGGGAGAAAGCTCCTGAGATGGCCCACCCGCTCGGTATGTACAGCGGGGACCGGTCAGGGCGAGAAGTGGATCGGGATCGGACGGCTGAGTAACCGGGGCGCAGACCGGAGCGCCCATTCGTTCACGAGGCTACCACCATACCACATCCGGAGTTTTCGACCGAATGTTCGATGGGCCGGCCCGGCCGAGACCGCCTCAGGCCCTGAGTCGCGCCGCCACGGGCCGGAGATGGGCCGGCCGCAGTCGGCTATGGACCGCCGGTGCGACCCGAGCGAGCGGCCGGTCAAGCCGCTATTCTCGGGGCGTGAGCGAAATCGTCTTTCCAGCGGGCTTTCTGTGGGGCACCGCCACCGCCGCACACCAGGTCGAAGGCGACAACACCAGCAGCGACTGGTGGGCGTTCGAGCGTGTGCCGGGCACTCCGTGCAAGGAACCGAGCGGCAACTCCATCGAGCACTACCAGCGTTATGCGCGCGACATGGCGCTCCTGGCCGGGCTGCGCTTCAACACGTATCGGTTCTCGGTGGAATGGGCGCGGATCGAGCCGGTCGAAAACCAATTCGACCAGGAACGACTGGACCACTACCGGAAGATGGTCGAGCTCTGCCGCAAAAGCAAGCTCGTGCCGATGGTGACCCTCATCCACTTCACTCTGCCGCAATGGCTGGCCGATCAGGGCGGCTGGCTGTCGCCCGACATCGTGCGCCTGTTCGAGCGATACACCCGCAAGGTCGTTCAGGCGCTCGGCGACACGGTCGAGTGGTACTGCACGATCAACGAGCCCGGCATGGTGGCGTTTGGCGGCTACGGTGGCGGCTTTCCGTTCCCTCCGGGTCTCAAGGGCTTGGCGAACTGGAAGGCCGCGACCGCCAATCTCATCGCAGCCCACAAGGCTTCCCGGGCCGCTATCAAGGAATTGCGCCCCGACGCCAGGGTGGGGCTGACCAACGCAATGCATGAGTGGGAGGCCAACATCGGCGGCACTCCGGCCATGAACTACGCGCGCGGCCTGATGGAAGATGTCTACCTGGAGGCGGCGGCGGACGATGACTTCGTCGGCGTCCAGACATATACGCGCACCCGAATCGACATGCCCCGCGCGGTCGGCTGGCTGACGAAGGCGGCCCTTTCGGTCGATGCCATCGAGAAGCTCATGGTCTCGCAGATGGTCGGGCATCAGTCCGGCAGCGATCCCGCGATCGCCTCGGACGACGGGATCCGCCGCACGCAGATAGGCTGGGAATGGCGCCCTCAGGCCGTGGCCGCCACGGTCCGGCGGGTCGCCCAAATCCTGCCCGGCAAGCCGATCGTGGTCACCGAACATGGCGTGGCCACCGCCGACGACGCGGAACGAATCGAGTTCATCACGGATGGGCTCAAGGCCCTTCACCCCCTCATCGCCGAGGGCATTCCGCTGCTCGGTTACATCCACTGGAGCGCCTTCGACAACTTCGAATGGGCGCACGGTTACGCCATGCAGTTCGGGCTGATCGCGGTGGATCGGGCCACGCAGGAGCGCACGGTGAAGCCCTCGGGGCGTTTCCTGGGCAGGATCGCGCGCACCAATACGCTGGCTCTGCCCGACTCGTAGGCGTCAGGACCCGGACTCCTGGACGCCCCGCCGCGGACGCCGGGCCGGGCGCGCCCTTCACGGCCCCGGATAACACAAGACCGGCGCGACATTGCGCCGGTCTGGCATGTGCTTGCTGCGGCCGGGGCGTCGGCCCCTACCGCACGGACTTGCCAGCGCGAGTGTCACCGCTGACGTTTCCCGCTCGGGGTCTCGACTGGAGGTTGGACGCGCCGCGATCAGGATCGGCCGTGAGCGAGATAGACCCGCCACCGCGAACAAGTCGCGTACCTTTGGCCGCCATCGCTGCCTGCATCATGCCTCCGGAAACTCCTGGCGGATGAGACCCATACACCGTACTCCTGACCCGACGCAGCTGCAACACCCGATCGGATGCCACCCGATGGGACGGTCGTTCGGGCTCGTCCCGTGGGACGCGGAGGGCATGCCCGGGGCGCACCGGAGCCGGGTCCGCGTCACGTCGGGATCGCGCCGCGATCGCCCGGGGCCGTCTCCAGGCCGTGGCCCGCGTTACGTGCGGGCGTTACCGCGGCCGTCTTCTGGTCGATGAGCTAGCATCTTCCACATGCCCAGATTCACGACCCGCGCGATCCTCGCCTCCACTCGCTCGGTCCAGGTCGATCAGGTTCCGTCTGCGGTCCCGATCTACCAGTCGGCAGCCTTCTCGAGCGCAACCGCGGCCGAGCTGGGCGACGTCCTCACCGGCGCCATCCCCGGCTATGCGTACAGCCGGATCGACAATCCCACGACCTCCGCGCTTGCCGACGCGGTGGCCGAGCTGGAGGGCGCCGAAACCGGGCTCGCCTTCGCCACCGGCATGGCCGCCATCCACGCCGCAATCGTCTCGGTGGTCAGGGCCGGCCAGACGATCGTGGCCACCCAGGCGGTCTACGGCACAACGCGCGACCTTCTCGTCCGCGTACTGGGCGGCCTGGGAGTGATAACCGAATTCGTCGACCCGACCGACCTCGCCGCCGTCGACGCGGCCCTGGCCAGTACCGGCTCGCCGGCACTGTATGTAGAGACGGTCTCCAACCCGACGATCATCGTCTCCGACATCTCCGCCCTGGCCGAGATCGCTCATCGTCACGGCGCCAAGCTGCTGGTCGACAACACCTTCGCCACGCCATACGCGTGCCGGCCCATCGAGCGCGGCGCGGACCTCGTCATGCATTCGGCAACGAAATACCTCTCCGGCCACGCCGACGTGCTGGCGGGTGTCGTCGTCGGGAACCGCGAGCGTATCGACGCCGTGCGTCCGATCCTTGTGGACGTGGGCGGCGCACTGGCGCCGCTCGCGGCGTTCCTGGTACTGCGCGGCCTGCCGACCCTCGCCCTGCGAATGGATCGCCACAGCGAGACCGCCCTGGACCTGGCGGCCTGGGTTCAGGGCCAGGACCAGGTCGAGCGCGTCTACTACCCCGGCCTTCCGGACGATCCGGGGCATGAGGTGGCATCCCGGCAGCTGGACGTCTGCGGCGGCATGTTCGCCTTCGAGTTGACCGGCGGTCGAGCGGCGGGCCAGGCCTTCCTCGACGCCATGCGGGTCTCCGAACGGACGGCTTCCCTGGGTGCTTTCCGAACGATCACTTCGCACCCGGCGTCTACGACCCACCGGCAGCTGGACGCGGCCGCCCTGCGCGCGAGCGGCATCGCGCCGGGTCTGCTGCGATGCTCGGTAGGCTTGGAGGACGTGGACGATCTGCGGGAGGACTTCGCGCTGGGCCTGGCGGCTGCCGGTGCAGCCGGTGCAGCCGGCGCGGCGAAGGGGTAGCGCGCCAGGCAAGAAGAAGCCCCTCCGGCCGAGCGGCCGAAGGGGCTTCGAATTCGTTGCCTAGTACTGGAACAGCAGCTCGCGATACTTCGGAAGCGGCCAAAGCTCGTCGGCCACCAGCGTCTCCAGCTCGTCGGCCACTTCGCGCAGGGCTTGCTGCGCCGGAATGACCTTGTCCTTGAACGCCTTGGCCTCGGCGTGCACCGAGCCCGCTTCGTGGGCGGCGTGCTGTGCGTGCTCCAGGCCATGGATCGCGTCCACGAGCTTGTCGGTCAGGGCCGCGATCGTGTCCGTGACATGGACCACGCCCTTCGAGGGACCGGCGGCCACGAGCTGGCCCAGGTACTGGACCGCCGCGGGAAGGATCATGGTCTTGGCCATGTCCAGCGCGCAGTTGGCCTCGATGTTCGAGACCTTGACGTAGCGCTCCCACATGATCTCGACACGGGCGGCCAGTTCCCGTTCGGAGAGAACTCCGAAGTGCGAGAACACCTTCTTCGCCCTCGCGGTCGTCAATGCCGGGAGAGCGTCCACCGTGCTCCGGTTGTTGGGCAGTCCACGCTTAGCGGCCTCGGCGTGCCACTCGTCGGCGTAGTTGTTGCCCTCGAACAGGACTTGCTTGTTCTCCTTGACGATCACCGAGAGGATCTTGGTCAGGCCTTCGAAGTCGCACTCTTCGAGCTTGTCCAGCTCGTCGGCCAGCTTCTCGAGCGAATCGGCGACGGCGGTGTTGAGGACGGTCTGCGGCCAGTAGATCGGCGCCGAGGAGCCCACCGCCCGGAACTCGAACTTGTTGCCGGTGAAGGCGAACGGCGATGTCCGGTTGCGGTCTGTCGCGTCCCTGGGTAGCACGGGCAGCGTGGTCACGCCCAGCTCCATCGAGCCGCCAGTCTTGGACCTGGAGGCTGCGCCCTTCTCCAGTTGATCGACCACGTCCTCGAGCTGAGCGCCCAGGAAGATGGAGACGATGGCCGGAGGGGCCTCGTTCGCGCCAAGCCGATGGTCGTTGCCCGCATCGGCAACGCCGGCGCGGAGCAGGTCCGCGTGGACGTTCACCGCGCGGATGATCGCCGTCAGAAAGGCCAGAAACTGGGCGTTGTCGTGCGGCGTGTGGCCGGGATCCAGAAGGTTCTCGCCGTCGTCAGTCCCCATCGACCAGTTGTTGTGCTTGCCCGAGCCGTTGATGCCCGTGAAGGGCTTCTCGTGAGGCAGGAACATCAGGTCGTGCCTGGCCGCGAGACGCTTCATCGTGCTCAGAACGATCATGTTGTGGTCCGAGCCGACAGAGGTGGCCTCATATACGGGAGCCATCTCGAACTGGGCCGGCGCCACCTCGTTGTGGCGCGTCTTGGACGGGATGCCCAGGCGCCACAGCTCGCGGTCCAGATCCATCATGAACGCCAGCATGCGCTCGCGGATGGAGCCGAAATACTGGTCCTCCAACTCCTGGCCCTTTGGCGAGGGAGCGCCGAAGAGGGTCCGGCCGGTGAGGATGAGGTCCGGGCGCTGCTCGGCCAGACGCCGGTCGACCAGGAAGTACTCCTGCTCGGGCCCGATGTTCGTGAAGACGCGGCTGGCGGTCGTGTTGCCGAACCAGCGCAGAACGCGCAGGGCCTGCTTGCCCAGAGCCTCCTGCGAGCGCAGCATCGGGATCTTGTGGTCCAGGGCCTCGCCCGTGTACGAGACGAAGCCGGTGGGGATGGTCAGGGTCACGCCGTTCGGCTCGACCTGCAGGAAGATCGGGCTTGTGACATCCCAGGCGGTGTAGCCGCGGGCCTCGAAGGTGGAGCGGATGCCGCCCGACGGGAACGAGCTGGCGTCCGGCTCACCCTGAACCAGGCCCTTGCCCGAGAACTCCGAGATGGTATGGCCGTCGCCGGTTGGGCTGAGGAACGAGTCGTGCTTCTCCGCGCTGCCGCCCGTCATCGGGACGAACCAGTGGGTGTAGTGGGTCGCGCCGTGCGCCAGCGCCCACTCCTTCACGCCCTGGGCAACGGCGTCGGCGATGGCCGGATCGAAGGGCTCGAGGCCCTCGATGGTTCGGCGTAGCTTCTTGAAGACCGGCTTGGCCAGGTACTGGCGCTGAGCGTCCTCTCCGAAGACATAGTCGCCGTAGATGTCTTCGCCGGCGTGCTCGAGGTAGTTCTCGGTTGAGGCGACCTTGTGTTTCGCGATCGCCTCGATGGCGCGTTGGCGGGCGGTCATTCGGACTCCTATCGACTGCTGAACGTTGTGTGCCCTAGCCCCGAGGTTCCGCCATTGCCGGCCGCCGACAGAAGCCCATCCAAAGGGGCAGGAGAGTCGAGAGACTGGGCCACAGGCATCCCAGGGCACAGTCCCCGGTGAGAATTTCTTGAGACGTGATGTTCTCATACGTACTCGCGGATGTTGAGAACGGCGCCGTGCACCGAAGGTAGCGAATCGGATACGAATCGGAACGGCGCGGCCGGCCGGACCCACTCGCGGGCCTGGGCCCGGCCGGTTGGACGCCCGGAACTCGGCGCGGGCCTGGCACCCCGCTACCGCGGCGGGTGGTCCCCTGATATCATTCCGTGGCCCTCAGCGGGCATTTCGGTCGGGGCGTGGCGCAGCTTGGTAGCGCGCATCGTTCGGGACGATGAGGTCGGAGGTTCAAATCCTCTCGCCCCGACCATCCACTACTAATTCCATACGATCTCGCGGCTGCCCTCGCGAGATCCCCTGGTCACTTCGGTCGTCTTCTCCAGAGAGTCCCGCGAGAAGAGCTCCGTGTTCATGAGGGCTCTTGGATACGGCTCCAGCCGTCACGCTTGGCTCCGGCTCTCGGTCGTCTCGGGAGCTACAACATGCCCACGCGATCCGACTGCCCTAGAT
Organism: uncultured Chloroflexia bacterium; assembly: GCA_963814125.1. GTDB lineage: Bacteria > Chloroflexota > Limnocylindria > Limnocylindrales > CSP1-4 > Fen-1039. The sequence goes on along the minus strand of CAWFBR010000009.1, from coordinate 4,961 downwards.
GCCCGCCTGACCCTCACGGCTACGATCCGATCGTGAATAGCGAGCGTCAACAGCTGCACCGCCGCCGCGGCCCCATCACCGTCGATGACTGCGAGCGAATCCAGGCCCACTGGTTTGTGGCCGGCGCTCGTCACAGCGGCGGCGAAGTATGGCGGGAAGGCCCCCTAGACTGGACCTGGCACCCCTACAACGGCCACGCCATGCTCCTCTTCCCGCGCGAGATTCCCCTTGATTCTCTCGGACGCGCCCTCGTGCGCGTCGACGAACTCCGCGCGCGAACCGTCGGGGCGTGGCTCGGGCTGGACGTCGACCCTGCACCCCTCGCCGCGGCCGGCTTCGAGCGGGGTTGGTCGCCATGGTGGATGGCGGCTCCCATGGCCGCGATCGGATCGGCCGTCGACTCACGCGTCCGCTTGGAGGAGGACGCGCCCGAATACACCGACCAGGAGGTGCTGGCCGCACTCGCGCTCAGCCGGGCTCGGCCTCAAGACACGTGGCACGCGGTCGCCCGGGTCGGCCGGCACCTGGCCGGACACGGGTGGTCCTTTCTCGACGGCGATCTAGCGGGCGTCTTCGACATGGCCGTCTGGCCGGCGTTCCGGCGCCGAGGGCTCGGCACCGGGATCGTGCGAGCTCTCTGCTCGGCGGCCGCCTCGGCAGGTGCCACTCACGCCGTCCTGAATGCCACCCCGGAGGGCGAGCGGCTTTATTCGACCGTCGGCTTCTCGCGGATCGGGGACGGGATTACTTGGTGGCTCCATCGCTGACTAGCAGCAACTCGATCCGCGGCGACCTTCGAGCTACCCGTGCGTCAGCGGCTGGCATCCCTGAGTCAAGGAATGACCGATCCGGCTACGACGGCGACGTGCACCAGCAAGGATCGCCACCCGGCGTCTGTCGTCGGCGGGAGGGCGGCACCTAGTTCCTCGGCCCGCAGGCGATTTGCCCACTTTGGAGCCAGCCCGAGTGAGGGCGTCCTGCGGGATCGTGACCTGATTCCTTGGCGCCCACCTCGTGTACGTCGCCCGGCCGATCGCTTGGCGGTTCCCGACCTGACGGGCTTCAGCCGACATCGGACCGCGGGTGGACAGCGCTCTTGAATCGCGACACAAGCGTCCTCAGCGCGCGGAGCCCGCGGCGATTGCCCCGGCGACTGCCAGTAATTCGTCGAACGTGGCCACAGTTTCGAGCCGGGAAGTCGCGGAAGGCGCGTGTCTGAGGGCCCGATCCAGGCGTGGCTCCTGGTCTCGTCGAGGCATCTGGCCGGCCATGAAGAGCGGAAGGAACAACTCGTTCCCTCGCACGACGTAGCCTCGATACCGATGGGGCATCCGGAGGATCGCGGACGATACGCGGATTGCGTGCTCGTTTCCCGGAGGGACGCCTGGGCGATCCGGCTCGCGGGCGGCGAACCGAAAGCCATCGGCCATGTCGCAGCGGGCACAACCACGCGGGCCGGCTCCAAGCTCGCGGCCACAGTCAGCGCATCGCAGGCGCTCCAGGGCCGCATCGACGAGACGCCACTCGTGCGATCCCGGGTCCCCGAGGATGGCCTCCGCCAGCGCATCTTCATCCGCCTTCGGTGCGGATGAGGCATACCGATGCCACGCTTCGGCTCGCTCCCGTCGAACGATCTCGAGCGCCTCGGCCACGCGACGTGGAACCTGGTTGCGGAGAGCGATGTCGAGCTGGTTCTCGATCTCGGAGAGGCGGCCCCGTCGCGGCGTAGCTGGCGGCACCCGTTCGATCAGGCCCCACAGAGTCGGAGTCGCCTGCTGGGTCGCCCATCGGATCTCCTCGTCGGCCGCGCTCTGGCCGCCTCCAGCCAGTTCGCGGGCGAGCGCAATGTAGGACGCGGCTCCGAGGATGTGCCCCAGAGTGCCGATGGTTGCCTCGCCGTGGATGTTCGCCGCCGCCGCCGCCAGGCTGGCCGACCGTGCCACGGCCAGGCCTACGGGGTCGCCGATCTCGCCCCCGGCCCTGTGCACCGCCAGTGCGATCCGCGAGAGCACTCGGGAGCGGCCTGTCGCGCCATTGGAGAACGCGCGGGCGATCTGGATCGCCTCCCGGGGGCGAGTGTCGCCGGGGGCGAGGGCCTCGTAGAGCGGGAGTCCCCTTTCTGCCGAGGCAGCCGCCCAGCGAGCAACTTCCCGTCGCTCGTCGTCGCTGATCGCCATGCCGCGAATCTGACACAGCCCGTCCGGAGCATGGGAGCACCCAGAATACGGCGAGTTCGGTGGTCTCTGGGTCAGTCGATCAGCTCGTAGGTCACGTCGAGCCAGTACATCCCGAAGGCCGGGACCTGTTTCTCCTCGGTCGCAACGATCCGGTAGCCCTGCCGGATCAGCTCCGGAGCCTCCTTCTCCATGTCGCGCTGGGCCTTCTCCTGCCAGCCGGTCGCGCCTCGCGAGGCCATCATCCAGGCGACAGGCAAGCTGAGCACCCCGAGCAAGCTGCCCCGGCCGTAGTGCTTCACCATTCGCTTGGGTCTTGACATTGCCCAACTCTAAGCCGGATCGAGCGTAAATGGGACACTCAGGTCGGTCGGTGCGGCTGACCGATTTGGAGCGTCGCCACCTTCTCGTCCCTTGTACGGGCCGTTCGGAAGGAGCGCCCTTAGGCTGTCTTCGAGACCCGTCCAACGTAGCTCGGTGACTGGGATCAGCAAGCAATGCGACGGTGTGTCGGCTCTAATCCTCGCGCCCCGACCATTCAAGTAGGTGGGCCGTCAGGGCCCCCATTCGACGACTGCAGGCGGTACGGCGGCGCCGAAGTCCGCCATCGCCGGGACCAGGGCGGCGAAGCGTTTGCCCATGTTCTCGCCATAGGCGTCCAGACGGACGCGGTCACTGAATCTGAGCCTGGCGATAGGGAACCGAGTCGATACTCGTCCGATTTCGGACTCCCTTCCCCTCCCCGAGCCATCGGCACGAAGGTCGAGATCGATTTCGCCGCAGCGAAGGCCAGAGGCGGCGTCAGTCAATGGATGAGATCGTGCTCCATGGCCCACAACGCGGCGGCGGCTCGCGTGGACACGTTGATCTTCGTGTAGACGTGCTGAACGTGATGGTCGGCTGTCTTGGCGGAGATGAACAGCTGGTCGGCGATCTGACGGGTCGTGAGGCCCCTGGCTGCGAGACGGAGCACTTCGAGCTCACGGCGCGAGAGGCCGCCGGGGCCCTGGCTCCGTGGCGCCGAGATCGCGGCACGCTGGTGGCCGGCCGCGGTCAACACCGCCTCGACGACGGCCGGCTCGAGCTCGCCGCGTGAAACCAGTTCACGCAGCCTTGTTGCGGCGGCATCGGCCGAGAGCGCGGGGCGGTCGCCTCGGTCGGTCGTGAGCCCGACGTAGACGTCCACGGCCGCCAGCAGACGGCCGGCGCGATCGGTCGAGTCCGCCCGCAGTCCCTTGTGATAGCCGGACCCGTCGCATTTCTCGTGATGGGCGGCCGCGGTCGGGTTCAGGGCCGCGAGGGCGGACGAGCGAGCGAGCATCTGCTCCGTCAGCACCGTGTGGAGCTTCACGCGATCGAGCTCCGCCCGTGTCAGCGAACTGCGCTTGTCCATGATCGAATTCGGGATCGCGGTTGTGCCGAATTCGTGCAGGAGCGCGGCCCTGCGAACTGTCGTGATCTCCTGCTCGCTGGCCCCGTGCATCGCCGCGGCGGCGGCGGCCAGCTGGGCGCAGCGCCGGCTGTGGCCGTTCCGGAACGGCGACTTCAGATCGATGAAATCGGCCGCCACCGTCAGAGCCGCATCCAGAACGGGGCCCTCGAGCGTGCGACGGGGTTGCGGCTCGAGGTCCAGGACCGCCTCCCACGGGTCGACGGCGGCCACCTGATCGAACCAGTCGCTTCCATGGGCGACGAACAGGTCTGCGAGGTCCGGGTCGTAGGTTCGGTCGCGCCGCTGGCGGGCGGCGTCGATCGCCTCGGCCGGTGAGGTGCGACGGCTGATCGCCTCCATGTCGTGGGTGAGATGCACGATCCGCATCGCCAGCGGAATCTGGGTGCCTTTCGCCGCCGTTGGGAAGCCGTTGCCGTTCCAGCGCTCGTAAGTGAAGCCGAATGCCTTTCGGACCTCGGGCCCAAGCTCGAGCCGTTGGATCAGCTTGTCCCCCACCTCGCAGCCGGTCGCGAAGTTGTTGACTGCCCAGTCGTGCGCGCCGGCCTGGAGCGCCCGCGCGATTTCGGCGTGCTCTTCGGGCGGATGGCCGGCGGTCGCGGATTCCACCATGGTCCGCCCGACATCGGCCGGATCGGCGGCATCCATCACGAGGGTCCGGGCGAGGATCGCTATGTCGTCCCCGAACACGGACGAGACCTCGTGGGCGTGACCCGTGCAACCCACGTAGCGCAGCAGTGCGACCCAGTACGTGGTCCGGTGCAACTCCTCGTCGAATTCGGCCGCGTCGCACAACGCCATCGCCAGGAGGCAGGACCGCAGCTGCGAGTCGAACGGCTGGCCGAAGGCGTTGTCCTGCGCCAGGGCGAGCGTCGCGACTAGTTCTCCGAGCCGGAGCGATGGAACCGAAATGGGGAGTCCTCCCGATGTCACGCGGTACCCACACCACAAAGATACAGGCGCGAACAACCATCACAAGGAGCGTCCCAATGAACGAGTTGCTTAGCCAGGGTGCCGGCGAGTTGGCCAGGATGATCGCCTCCGGCGAGGTCACCTCAACCGAAGTGGTCGAGGCCCACATCGCACGAATTGCGGAGGTCAACCCCACAGTCAACGCCATCACCGTGACACTCACCGACGAGGCCCGGGCGGCTGCCGCCAACGTCTATCGCGCCGTCGCCTCCGGCCGGCCGCTCGGACCGCTTGCCGGCGTCCCATTCAGCGTCAAGGAGAACATCGATGTGGCCGGTTCGGCCACGACCTGGGGCGTTGCCGCGCTCGCCGGGCAGATCGCCTCGGCCGACGCGCCGGCAGTCGCCCGGCTGCGCGAAGCCGGC